>CAVULL010000043.1:0-15185 GCA_963742335.1 uncultured Verrucomicrobiae bacterium | reverse complement strand
AGTGCACCGTCTGCTAAATCCCTTGGGCTCCGTTGCGTTCAAAATGGGTCGCCTGCGAGGCGGGAGGAAGGAGCATATCTGGATCGATACGTGACTGACGAACAACGAAGCAGGCGACCCATTTTCAACGCAACCCTGTGGGCCGCGGCCGGTTGGCTGTTTTTCCTTCGCCGCGGCGGATCGACCGCTATGATCCAGATAGCGGAGCTTCGCTCGCGCCTTGAAAAACAGCCAACTGACCTGCGGCGGAGCCCAAGGGATTTAGGAGACGGTGCACGAGGTTGGAACACAGATGATTACCGCGCCACGTTCGCTCGGGTAAAATCGCTGGTGGCGGGGACAACCATCCAAAGCTATACAGCGGGTCGACGGCGCAATGCTGGAAAGGGGTGCAATAAGCATAGACCACAGCGCTCCGAAGATCACCACATGTCCGCAGATGTCATGGTCCAGGTATACGGTCGCTATTTCCAACTGCCGACATGTCGCCTGCGCGGTGGGCATCGACAATTTCGAGGAGGTTCTCAGGCAAATTCAGCGGATCAGCACTAGCTGCGGAGTGTCGCTAACCGAAACGCGCATGACGACCGTTCCTGTATTTGGGTCGTTCAAATCCCACGAATAACTTAAGGGCGTTTGGTTTCCGCTCACTAGGTCGTAAAGCGTAACGGTCTTGGCTCCCGGTTGATGAATCTTCAGGCTTACGGCCGAGCTCTGATGCGAAGCTTGCCAGAGCGCAATCAAAGCCTTTGATCCGTCCATGGCGTCAAACCTGTAAGCCCTGTAATCCCGCCACACGAAGTTGGATGGAACGTCGTAGGTCCAGGGCACCTGCGAATTGGGCTTCAGGCCGGCCAGTAGCTTGGTCACACGATTGATCGTTCCAAGCGCCTGTTTCGGTGCGAGATTGGTGTGAATCAAGCCGTAATTGGCATAGTTCGAGTGTGGGTCATCCGATTCGTCTTTGAAAACGTAGATAAAGCTGTGCTCTACCCCAAGAGCGTGGCTCTCAATCAGCCGAGCAGCCTCCCATTGCGCCTGCATCTGTTCTGTAACTACAAATCCACTGGGAAGCGTAAAAGTGCTGTTTCCCCATTCGGTCAGCCACATCGCGGTCGTCGTGTTGTATTTACGGGCGTTGGTGCGCCATTCATTTACGAAGGAGGGAAAGCTCTGCGAGCCCATCAGACCTAAAATTCCCCATCCGTAGGGATGACTCGTCAGTCCGTCGACCGACGGGCTAATCCCGATGGCCATCATGCCGTAATTTTCACTTGGGTTTGCCCCTAGCCCGATCACCGCTAATTGAGGATTTACAGCCTTGATGGCTTGTGCGCTAACATTTAGCAGGTTTACGTACTTGTGCCACCAGTCGGTCTCCTTGCTCTGAAAGTTGTTGTTCGGTTCGTTGCAGACCTCGATCGCTTGGATATTGCCGGCGAACTTTTGCGCGAGCCACGCCGCAAATCGGGAATAGGCCGCAGGATCGTACGGGTCAGCATAAAGGTCGTTGCCATAGGCGATGCAGAGGCAGATTTTCAGCCCGTACTGAGTCGCTAGGTTTATCCAGTTCCGTACCTTCGATGGAACCTGGTAAACGCCCTTGGCCTTCTCGAATTCGCTCCAGTAGATGTCGTCCTTGATCCAGCCGAAATCGCTCTGCGCGATTAGTGGCATGACAGCGTTTGGGTCCCAATTCTGAGAAAAATGGGTGTCAACGCCCAGGCGGTCATCGCGGCAGTACGATATTTGAGTAATGAGCAGTGTTAAGAATAAAATAGATTTCATTGTGTTAGTAGGGACATGGGCATGGTTTAACCGAGATCATTGAAAGGTCTGTTGTCCACCTCGGTGAGAGAACAGCTTCGTCATAGGACGGGCATCGACCGACGATGTCCTCGGCCCTATTTACAACCTATCTGCCTCTTCTGCTCTGGCTCCATTCTGCCAAAGTTTCGGAGTAAGAATTCGGCTATCTTTTAGACAGCAGTTGACGCGCGAACTTTCACGGCGTTTTTGCCCAGGAGGAAATTGCAATTTTAGGCAGAACTTCGCTGCCGTCGTCATCCCATCGTGGTTATCGGGCTGAGCCCACCCGACTCTTCGGACAGCCTCTGACTAACCTTTTCTAGCACAGGCGGCAAAGTGGGTCAGATACTGGTCGACGGTGGTGCGGAGATCAAAGCAGGCTTCGACCCGGGCCCGCCCGGCCGCGACGATCGGGGCGAGGTCGATCTGGCCTTGGAGTATCTTCGCCAGGAGGATGGCGAGTTCACGGCTGTCGTCGGCCGGAACCAGGAAGCCCGCCCGCCCATCATCAACGATCTCAGGCGAGCCGCCCAGATGGCTGGCGATGACCGGTTTGCCCATGGCCATCGCCTCATAGATGGTCGTGCCTAACGGTTCGGGTTCAATCGAGGTGTTCAGGACGATGTCCAAATCGAGATAGACGTCCCGCATGTTCTTGTGTTTGCCGGCAAAGAGGACGCGATCCTGAAGGCCATCTTTTTGGATTTGCTGCTTAAGTCGCGTTTGGTAGGCCGCGCCGAGTGTGCTGTTTTCGAAGACTTCACCGACAAAAATAAAGCGCCAGGGGGTGGCAACCGGAAACTCGTCGCGCAAAAGACGGGCGGCTTCGATCACGACGTGGTGGCCCTTCGCTTCGCTGATCGTTGCGACCAGGCCGATGAGCTTCACGTTGTCATCCAGACCAACTTTACCGCGCAAGAGGTGCGAACGGTTGGGACTCGGCGCGTAATCCGCCACATCCAGGCCATTGTAGATGGTCTTGATCCGTGCTGCTGGCACACCGGAGATTTGCAACCCTCGATTCATCGCCTCGGAGACCGCGATGAAACCATCGCAGAACTTGGCGAGAAGAAAGACCAGCTTGGCGTCGGACGTGCCGGGTTGGAGAACGGGATGGTAGTGGATGCAAATATTGGGGACGCCGGCCAGTCGGGCCGCCGGGCCTGCGTAGGGGAGGGGACCGAGGGCATTGCTGATGACGAGGTGGGCGTTAAACGAGCGGATGATCCGTCTTAAACGTTGCACGACGCCGGGGAAGCGCCCCGCCAGGCGTAGAAGGGAAAAGGCGTCTTCCGACCGAGCCATCTTCGTCAGGCCGGTCTCAATTTTAACGGCAATCCCAGCCTGCCGCAGGCGGTCCGCAAAAGCGCCCTCCGGCAAAACCACCAGAATGGGGTGATCTTTGATGCTCTCGACGATCCGCTGCGTGCAGATCTCCGCCCCGGAAACATCGCGCCGATGGGAGACAAACAGCAAATTCATGTGGCGAGGGGATTAGCCCGCTATACGAAGCCTGACCAGGTTTTTGTTCTTATTGGAATTCGCTTGCTTGTCAGTGTCAGCAAAAGAGGGGGGCTCCGTGCAAGCGGTTTTTCCGTCTCCAACTGACACTGGCACTGACACAGGATCGTGACCTCATGGGATCGCAACTCAGTCAGATGTATCCCATTAGGTTTGATCTTCCTTTCTAAGCCAATAACATTTTAGGTCTTATGTACACGCTGTCTCATCGAGAATCATCCAAGGAGCTGACGGTTGTTTCGGTGTTCCTTCATGAACGGGGTCAGGCAAAATTCGTCCGCTGGTTGGCCGCATGAGTGATTCGATCCCCACCACCCCAGACTGGGCTCATCGCTCAATCAGCATTGCTATTATTTCCAAGGGAAGACCTGGGGTTCTCGACGACACCCTGGAGAGCATCTTTGGTCAGTCGCAGCAGCCGCAACAAGTGATCGTGGTGGTTCCCACTGAGGAGGATCTTCCCCGGAGATCCTGGGGAGAGTCCGTCCAGTTGATCGTTGGTCCTCACGGCGGCTGTGTGCAACGCAACAAGGCGCTTGAGGCCATTCCCTTGTCGGTCGACTACGTGGGTTTTTTCGATGATGATATTGAACTGCGAGTCGATTTCTTGGAGCAAGCGACCCTGTTCATGCGGCGTAACCCGACGACGATCGCCTTTTCCGGTCACCTCCTGGCCGATGGCAACGGTGTCACCCGCGAAGAAGCCAGGCGCTTACTTGCGCATCACACCCATGGGGAAAACCTGAACGGGCTTTTCCGTTGCAAGGGCAAATTTCATACTCTGCATGGGTGCAACATGATTATTCGCCGCTCCATTCTCGCTTACGAAAAGTTCGATGAAAATCTTCCGCTCTACTCTTTCTCGGAGGATTACGACCTTTCAATGCGTCTGGAACGCTATGGGAATGTCGGCAAGTTTGCCCTTTGCATCGGGGTGCACCTGGCCTCTCCGGGGGGGCGGGTGCGCGAAGTCCTGCGCGGTTATTCTTTCGTGGCGAATCACTGGTACTTTTTGAAAAAAGGGACGGTTCATCTGCCTCCTTTTCTCGCCTGGGTACACTTTTGGCTGGCCGTTTTCGGGAGAACGTTCTTGTTCACGCTCTGGAAAGTATTGACCCGGGACCGGTCACTCGATTGGGCGGGGAGGCTGAAGGGGATTTTGCTGGCGTTCCAGGACATCGTTCTTGGGCGGTCCCATCCCCGGCGAATTTTGGAGCTGTAGATTGCTCCCGCAGGCCTCGACCTGCTTCTTAGGTACCAATGAAGGGCACTGTGGAAGTTGTGGTGATCGTGCAGTCCTATGACCGTCGCAAAGATCTTCGGCGCCTGACGGCGATGTCGCAGAACATGTCTTTCCGAAATGCGAACCCAATGACCTCAAAGTCATGATTAACGACAAGCTGGTTCACGGTCTGAACTATTCCATACCAAACACCAGCATTGGGTTCGGTCACATGATAGTGGTCGAACATTATATAATCATTAAAGATCAGAATTCCATCATCCTTCAGTTTCTGCTTACTGCATTCAGCATCCTTCATTACAGACGGATAATCATGACCCGCGTCAACGTAGATCATATCAAAATGCTTATCCGGGTATCTTAGCAGGTTCGTTGACGCATCGCCTTCCTCTATGACGATCCGCACCGGGATTTCAAAAATCTTTTCGTATAATATTCACGGTGCGTCATGTCGCCAAATACCTCTTTCGATGGCTTTCTCCAAATAATTGGAACTTCATGCAATTTAAAAATATCGAACGCGAAAAACTGCTCGGGCTCGAGGGCTCTGATTAAAAATTCAGAGAAATCTCCGAACGCAACGCCTAGTTCAACTATTCTCTTGCCCTGAAGCAACGGGCGAAGGGCCTCCACCATCAAGAAACGATTAGCAAATAACCTCGCATTTTCTATAATAGATCGACCGGCCTAAGTTCGGGATAATCGATTTCCGGTTCCTGCTGCAAGACCCTCATCATAAGAGCCTTTTTCAATTTCTTTTTGATGACGCCTGTTCCAATAGCATCCGAAATATAGCGTTTGGCTATGCGAAGCGCATTTGACTCTTTCATAATCTAAGGCCGCCGGACGCTGCTCTTCGAGCTCTTCCCACTTGCTCTGAAAGTCGTTGTTCGGTTCATTGCAGACCTCGATCGCGTGGATCTTGCCGGCGAACTTTTCCAGCGAGCCACGCTGAGGAAACGTGCGAGACGCCCTTGGCTTTCTTGAGCGAAGGCATTCGCTTTGTGTGATACCGCGATCAAAAAACAACGCTCGGCGGACCATCGGCGATCCTCGCAGCGAGAGTTGGGATTAGCGTCTGCGCTAGCAGATAATCCCCTGGGACTCCAATGTCAATGAACGCTCGAACCCCTCTGAACGCAATCGCTCTCAGCATTCCTAACTCCTTTGGCAGAAAATCACGTTCAAAAGAAAATTTTGCGGGGGCTGAATATTTTACAAAAATATCTCGTCGGAGACAGTAAACCCCTGCGTTAACGTGACCAGCGGCCAAGCCTTGTTTTTCATCAAAGCCTTTTATTGTATTACTTTTCTCGTCGATGACGATTGCGCCGTATCGCGCAATGGAATTCAGATACGTCACGGCGACGGCGAGATCGACCCCTGCCAAGTCGAATTCACGTATGAGGTCTAGCAGGTCCACATCGGCATACGTGTCGCCATTCAAGACAATTACTTCCGCTTCGCTAGCTTCCTCTAACGCCAATTTCATCGCACCTCCAGTTCCCAGCGGCTCACTTTCGACGCAATACGAGATCTCCATGCCATCAATCGAATTACCAAAATAGTCCCGAATGGCCGCTGACTTGTACCCGAGCGAGAGAATCACTCGCCCCACGTGTTGTTGATTCAAACGGGTCATTAACCACCAGAGAAACGGGCGCCCGTCAATGGCGGCCATTGGCTTCGGTAAATCACGAACGACCGCCCGTAGCCTTGTTCCTTGGCCGCCTGCTAGTACGATGGCTTCGATCATATCCGGACAAAAGTTGGCGATTCAACTAGCCTCCGAAATGATTAACTTTCTCACCTTACTCTCCATGATTGCACGCCTTGGTCAACGAAATTGCAGGTGGCGACGGACCCTGGAAACTCCTGTAAGCACTTGATGACACCTTGCCTTTTGAGAGGATCGACTATGAACATCATAAATCCGCCGCCACCTGCGCCGGACACTTTTCCGGCGCGAGCGCCTTCCTTCATAGCGACCTCATAAATTTCATCGATCTTCTGATTGCTTATTCTCTTTACCATTCTTTTCTTGGCCTCCCATGACGCCCGCATCGCCGTGGCGACCGCATCAAAATCGCCCTTGAGAATGGCCTCTTTCATACGCAGAGCTTCTGCCTTCAAATCGTGCATAGCCTGCAGGGAGTTCTCGTTGCGTGTTTTTACATTCTGGACTTGCTCATTAATAATATTGGCAGACTCTCTGGAGACGCCGGTGTAAAACAGGACGAGCAATGCCTCTAGCTCCGCCCGATGGTTTTCCTTGATGCGCAACGGATTGACGATCACGCTGTCGCCGTAAAATTCCATCAAATTCAAGCCACCAAACGCGGCTGCGTAATGATCCTGTTTCCCCCCCGCGAAGCCAAGGTCAACGCGTTCAATTTCGTAGGCCAAGTGAGCTATATCATAAACGCCCAAGGGCAGCGAAAGGTACTCGCAGAAGGCTTGGACTAAAGCTACGACCAAGGTGGACGACGATCCTAAGCCTGAACCTGGCGGCGCCTCGGAGTGAGTGGCGATCGAGATTGATAGCGGCTCGTGACGTCCTAATTCTCTGAGTATCCGATTGTAAACTCCCCTATGCAATTCCAACCCTTTGACCGCGGGGAGCAGCCTCACTCGCAGCACCTCTCCAGGAGACTTCACCATCAGCAGCAAGCAGTTCCAGTAACCCGTCATCGCGGGATGTGATCGTGGCATGCGCAAATTTGCCGATCGTGGCGTTCACAACCAAGCCACCGTATTCGTCCGAATATGGTGAGACGTCCGTTCCCCCACCCGCGAAACCCAGCCGTAGCGGCGCTCGCGCCCTGACTCTTTTAGGCGACCCTTTTGGTTGCATAACGCAGCCTCCCTTCGGTATACTCAGAGCCACTTGGAAAGAGCGGCGGTTACTTGGGCGGGCGAGAGGTATTGAAGGCAGGGCTCGACGGCCGGCGGATATTCAAAGCCCAACTTCAGGTATGCATAGGTGCCTTGGTTGGGAGACAAAGAGACAACCTCCGGCCCGTAAGGGCCCC
Organism: uncultured Verrucomicrobiae bacterium; assembly: GCA_963742335.1. Classification (GTDB taxonomy): domain Bacteria; phylum Verrucomicrobiota; class Verrucomicrobiia; order Chthoniobacterales; family JAFAMB01; genus JAFAMB01. The sequence continues at coordinate 7,580 of CAVULL010000043.1, read as the reverse complement.
ATCGTACCGGGTCAGAAGGCCCGCTCAGACCAATGGTAGGCACCCCAAGCAAAGCGGAAAGATGCATAATGCCAGTATTTACACTCACCACAGCCTTTGCTGTCCGCAGCAAACGCGCAGTTTGCACTAAGGAATACGAACCTGCTACCGAAATAACCGGGGCGTTTCGAATATGCGCCCGAACCAATTCCGCGAGACGATCGGCATCGGATGCGTCTCCTTGACCGCCGGTGAGAACTATTCCTAAGGTCCTGTCCGCTATCCAAACTCCTAGCTCTTTCCAGTATTCACGCGGCCATTCCTTCAGGCGCTTCCCCGTGCCGCTCGCCCAGGCATGAAAAACTATGAAGCTTTGTGGAGGCAGCGGCGGACGGAAAGCTGCAGAGTCGGGAATTTCCAGAGACAGGTCCCAGTCGGTGGTCGCACCTAAGAAACCGAGCAGCGCCCGTTGGTTCTCCACCTCATGGAATTGGGACGAGTGCTCAGCAGAATAGTCGTAGGCAAAATGGCGACCTTGCTTAGGCGTCTTGAAGCCGGCCGTGAATCGCGCACCAGCGAGCGCGGTGAGTACAGCATTTATCCGCGGCCATGTGCCATAATCAACTAGCACATCCGGTTTCAGAGCTCGCAAGGCTTGAAGCGCGGCAATGGGCGAAAGGACGTCGATGAGAACTACTTCATCGCTTCGCGGGAGGAGTTCGGCGACCGCACGGTTATCACGCCCTAAAACAAGAACGATCTGTGCATGGGGCAGTACTTTGCGCAGCCTCCGTATTCCTTGACTCATCAATATCGTATCACCGATCGCGGCTGTTTGTAGAATCACGACTCGGTGAATCTTCGCGGGCAACGAGCGAGGCCGGCGCAGCTTGCCCAATGTCCAAAGCAGAGGAACGCCGAATAATCGATCCAACTGCCGCCGAAATCTGAGTCCTCGCTTTTGATGTTTCCGCATTGAGCAGTTATCTAATCGCTTCAACAAAACTGCATATATTGGCTTCCGCTCTTTTGTATCGTCACCCCGTCAGCCAGAAGGGAAGCGATCAGAGGTATCCGCGGATGATGCAGAAGAGCCTCTCTCAACCATTCGCCGCGAGCTTAAGTATGCGCCACGTTTCCGATGCCGCGCTCTCCCAGCTATAAAGAGCCGCGCGGCGTAATCCTTGTTCTACCAGCAAGGCTCGTGATGCACTATCAAGCCGCAAAAGCCAATCCAACTTTTTCGAAATATCTTCTGGACTGAATGGATCAAAATACATGGCTGTTCCACCACATCCTTCCCGGTGTGCAGGAATGTTCGAGACAGCAACCGGACAGCCGCATGCCATTGCTTCGAGTGGAGGCAGGCCGAACCCTTCATAGACAGATGGGTAGACAAATCCCGCCGCGCCAGAATACAGAACTTGTAACAACTCGTCCTCCACACAGCCAAGCAGGCGGACTCCCTCTGGGATGGAATCTAACCGTAACCTCGGGAACAGATGCCCACTCGCTCCGACCACTGCCAGCGTTGCTCCATCAAAACCGCCTGACTGCCAGGCCTCGAAGAGGATTCTTAGATTTTTCCGAGGCTCCAGAGAGCCGACGAACAGGATATATGGACGGTCAAGGTCTAAATCTGATCTCACCTGTTTGACGATCTTCGGGTCTGCCGGGCGAAAACGCCGGTCAACTCCGTTGAATATAACGTGAACGCGCTCATGTTTTACACCGGTGAGCCGGACGATCCGGTCCTTCGAAAAATGAGAAACCGTGATGATCGAGCGCACCTTGCGAACAAGTCGAGGCACCAGAGCGGCATACCAAAGCGCGAACTTCCGCTCGAACCATTCCGGATGATCGAGACTCGCAATATCATGCACGGTCAGCACTTGCCGGCTTACCCCAAGAGGACCGGTATTTCCAGGGCTCCAGAGCAGCCGGCGCTCAAGCTGAGTAGGAAGATAAAGCTGCTCCCAGAGATGCCCTTTGATCCCCTGCAATGCCTGTGACGGTTTGACTGAATGCAACGCTGCAGGCATGTGTGGCAAAAGGCTGAGCAGATACCTCTGAACGCCAGTGACGCGGTATCCGAGCGTACGTAGGTTTACACATGGTTCCAACGTCATTTTACGATATGCTGAGTTAGCCCAACCTCGGAGTATGGATTGGTAATGGCCGGCTTCAGCTCTCCCCGGTCGGAAGGTAACCATCGACCGGAGGTCCGATACGTTCAAATTGCGTTGACCTCTCTGCGGAGTCTGCCGGTCCAGCTAGTTGCCGGTAAGCCAACCCCAGAAACATCCATGTGGTTGGGAGAAAGAGTTCGGCGACTGAAATGAGAAACAAAAAAAACATCACGGCCAGACCGGTTTTGAGAGCGATCCCTCGCGCGGTCGACGGAAGACGGAAGACTGGAAAAAGAAATCCAAAGGCGAATAGGGCAAACCCACTCAGGCCACAATTGAAAAGAAGGCTGATACCAACGTTCGAATAGGTGTAGCCGAAACCAACCCCGGAAAACCACTGAAGAGGAGGCAGTTCAAAGAAAGCTTCAACAACGCCGAGCGGCGAGAATTGACGCTTTTGGCCGGACTCAGTCGCTCCGGCCAATTTATCGGTAATAAGATTGGCGTAGATGTCGGGAAACACGAAGTAGCAAACCGCCCATGCTGTCGCGATGCAGCCAACCAGAAGCAGGTCGCGCCAGCTGAATTTTCGCCTGAACAGCGCGGTGAGAATTGCTCCAAAAGCCAGACCAAAAAATGCCGATGTTGAAGTGGAGAAGATCGCAACGAAGAGCAGGAAGGCGGCAAGCAACCGCCGCCGATGCTCGGCCGCCAGGTAGAGATAGGGCAGAACGACCACCGATAGAAATGACGGCTCACCCTGCGTGCTCTTAATACGCAAAAGGTGCACCCCGCCGAAGTTAAGAGTTTGAGACCAGCTTCCGGGAGTCTCAGCGTAAGAACGGTTGGCGATGAAATCGCCTGGCCTTTGAAAAACCAGAAAATACACCCACTCGTACACGCCATAGATTGCGAGCAGCCAGGCTCCCCAGAATACATACTTCCACCACCGTTCCTGAAACTGGTATCGAAAGAAAAGGAAAACGGAAACGCACGCCGCTAGATAGATGGATTGAGTAATGATGGTCGAACGGAAGGCCGCCCGCGTATCGTCGGGGTTAATCAGAGTCGCTTTCTGAAGATAATCGGGCGGACTCGCGAGGTTCACCATCTGACTGACGCACAGATTGAGCGTCCAGAGAAGCAAGAGGCACACAATGGCTTTGATGTATCCTCTGCGGACCTCCGCCGTAGCGGCGGAGTAGCCGGGAAGAAAGACCAGCCCCACTGAGGCAAACGCAAACAGATATGCTGGAGTCGTTCCCTGGATGGAAGGGATCAGGACAAACGAGTTGACCGGCATTAGCGTGAGCCAGCCGGCTACGAAGCACTCGATTATCCAGGCGCCTGGGTCTGACAGCTGTGAAACGCTCCGGTACATCGGCAAACAAGGAATACGCCGTGTTATAAAAACCTCCGTACTACTTTCGGGACGATTTGCCGAGGGCGCGTTCAACCTCTTGATGAACAACGCTGGCAAACTTCTGGTAAGAAAACTCCCGCCGGACCACTTCTTGGCCTCGCTTTGCCAGCGCCAGCCTAAGTGCGTGATCATTAATCAATCGGATACAATTCTCCGCCAAATCTTCTGGATTTGCAGCCACGAGCAGAGAATCACCGGCCCGCAGGCAATTTTCGTAGCCTCGATGGCCCATAACCGTCGCGACGCACGTCCGGCCGAAAGCCAGGCTCTCCAGGACTTTTATGTTCGTTCCCGCTCCACTCCAAAGCGGGCACAGCGTAAACCAGCTCGCCTCGTAAAGAGCAGCGAGATCGTCAACAAATCCCAAGACCTTGACGCCAGGCACGGCTTGCCAGCGTCCGGCCAACGCCGGATCGTTCTTCCCCGCCACCCAATACTCCGCCGTTGGACAGGCTGCTCGGACCTTTGGCCATCCCTCGCGAATGAATCGATCAACTCCGTCGCGATTGGGTTGGTAATGGTAATATGCGACGGTGAGAAGGACGGGACTTGCCGATCTCGAACCGTTTAACAGAGGCGTCGCTGCCGGGGCGTTATAGGGGATATTGGGCAGTAACACAGCATTTCGAGCGACCGCGTGCCGTGTGTCATTTGCTTTCGCTACCCAAAGCCCGTGAAACTTTGGCAGCCATTTTTGAAAAGCGGCTTCGACCTGTGAAGACTGCACGGAATAGAGAAATCTCTGCCATCGGGGGCGGGCTACTTCTCGAGCTCGTTGTGCGAAGATGTCGAAATCAACATCGTCAATGTCCAGCAAACAGGGCATCCGTCCGACGAGCCCTGTCTTGACAATCGGCTTGAGATATCGTCCGACCGCCAGGCAATATTGATTGCGAGCAAGAACATCTGAAAGACTTCGGCCTACATTGCAATCGACTTCATAATCCCAATCCCTGGGAAGAGCCGCGCGCAGGAGCCGTTCGAGCGTTGGGCTAGGTGTTGATTTCCCGAAAAGACGATATAGCCAGTGGCCTTTTGACTGCCACGGAAACCTTCCAAGGAAATTCAGATAGGCCGGGATGGAGGGAGCCGTTGCTCTGTTGTTGACCGAGTCGTCGCAAAGAATCACATCGACTGGGGCAATTTCGCTCAATGCCTTCCATAAAAGAAGCGTTCTCTGATTCGTGCCATTTTCCAGGGGAAAAGGGGGCGCTGGTGCGATCAGCAGGATCCGCTTCTGGTTGGGAGTGTTCGAGCTCATCGTCCGTTGAGAGTGCCGTTCCCGTCGTATCGGTGCGACGGCGCGTTCATTTTGTAATATTATGTTAGCCATTGATCGAAGAATTTCCTCCACTAAGCGCTCTGGCGGACACGCCGTCAGGCTAGCGAGGTCTTGCCCTTGCCTACCGAGATTTCGAACCCGGAATTGTTAGCCGAGCACTCGCTCGACCTCGCGATGAACAACGCTGGCAAACTTCTGGTAAGAGAACTCCCGCTGGACAACTTCTCGACCCCGTTTTGCCAGCGCCAGCCTTAGTGCGTGATCATTAATCAATCGGATACAATTCTCCGCCAAATCTTCTGGATTTGCGGCCACAAGCAGAGAATCACCGGAGGGTAAACAATCTTCGAAGCCTCGATGCCCGATGACCGTCACGACGCTCGTCCGCCCGAAAAGCCAGGCTCTCCAGGACCTTGATATTCGTACCCGCTACCGCTGCAGAAGACGGGCACAGCGTAAACCGGCTGCGCCTCGTAAAGAGCAGCGAGGATCGACAACGATTCCCAGGACCTTGACGCCAGGGACCGCTTGCCAGCGCCTCGCCAACGCCGGATCGTCCTCCCCCGCCAGCCAATACTCCGCCGTCAGGACAGGCTGCTCGGAGCCTTTGGCCATCCCTCGCGAATGAATCGATCGACTCCATCAGCGATTGGGTAGGTAATGAAGAACTCCCACGGTGAGAAGGATTCAGGACTTGCCGATCTCGAACCGTTCGGTGGAGGAGCAACGACGGGGACGTTGAAGGGTATGTTTGGCAATATGGCAGCATTTCGAGTGACCTCGTATCGCGTGTCACCTGCTTTCGCTACCCAAAGCCCATGAGACTGCGGCAGCCATTTTTTGAAAGCTGCTTCGATCTGTAAAGAATGCGCGGAATAGAGAAGTCTCTGCCAGCGGGGAAGTGTTAAGTCTTGAGCTCGTTGTGTAAAAATATCGAAATCAACATCGTCGATATCCAGCACGCAGGGCATTCGTCCGACGAGGCCTGTCTTCACAATTGGTTTGAGATGACGGCCGACCGCCAGGGAATATTGGTTGCGACCAAGAAGATCTGAAAGACTTTGGTTCACACGGCGATCGACGTCGTAGTCCCAATGCCTGGGAAGGGCCACGCGCAGGAGGCGCTCGACCGCGAGGCTAGGCGATGATTTCGTGAAAAGACGATATAGCGCATGGCCTTTGGACTGCCACGGAAAGCTCCCCAGAAAATTAAAAGAAGCCGGAATGGAAGCCGCTGTCACGCTGCTGTCGAAGGATATATCTTCGCAGAGAATCACATCTACCGGGGCAATTTCACTTAATGCCTTCCACAAAAGATAGGTTCTCTGCTTTCCGCCATTGTCCGGGGGAAAAGGCGGGTATGGCGAAACCAGCATAGAGTCGCTTGTTAGGAAGCGGATTGAGAGCTCGTGTCGGGCTCTTGGAAGATGCCGTCGCTGCAGTATCGGTAGGATTTCCGTTCTCTTTTGAGAGCTGATGTTCCCCTCATGAATCAATTATTCTCACGGATAGGACGAATGCGTTTTCGCCACGGATTCCTGGCTCCGATTGAATAAAGCCGTCCCGCAGCGGAACGAGCAAAGAACTCAATCCCCCCAGCCACCTCCCGCGCGGTTATTTTCCACAGCTGCTGCCGCATCGTCCGGTACCAATTCCGCAGATATGCCATCCGAAGTTTCGGATCGAGTATGCACTTCCGAGTAATAGGCCCCACGCCCCCGAGCGTATCGCCTCAAAGTCGCAGACACCAGTCGAGACTTCGTCGGAGCTGATGGTGATAAACCAAGGGCCGTGGATCGTACGCCCCGTGCCAACCCCGAGCCGACATCCTCGCCAGGATATCAACGTCTTCACCACACGAAAAACAGCGCCCGCGCCAAAGCGCTCATCAAATCCCTTGACAGACTGAAGAGCCGCCCGACGACAAGCAAAATTTGCCCCGTCAATCAGGCCAGGAGGGACGAAATCGCCGGGACAAAGGTTTTGTCGGCAGGCTTGTTCCTGGATTGTAATCCGGTAATCCTCCGGATCGTGGAGGAGAATTTCGTCCGCCGATGAACCCGAGTCGGGGATCTTCTTCGAAACAGCGGACAACCGAGTAGAGGAAGTCATCGGCAGGGTAACAGAGTCGTCTGTGAAAACGACTATCTCTCCCTGCGACAGCGCCCATCCCCGGTTGCCGCGCCCGACCAAGCCCGGCTTGAGGCTCAATGACGGTTTTTGGACTCAGCCTTTCCCCATAATTCTTTATTACATCCTGCGTTTGATCCTTTGATCCATTGTCTACGATTATCAATTCCCAGGAACCTGGCACTGGCGGTCTAAGTGAGGGTTTGAAGTGACTCCGCAAGCTGTGGGGCACGGTTTCGACCGGAAAATTACCAGTGACAAATTGCATTTCACAAGGCTCATCCTTCGCTGTTTTGTGCGCGGCAGTTGGAATTAGACATACGACAACCAGATAGCTAATGGACGTACCCTGTTGCATCCAGTTAGAGGGCGTTCTCACCTATTTGACTGAATGTGCCCGTTCAGAGACAGCACGATCCGCGGTACCGACTTCTTTCAGTTGCACGATCCCGTCGTCGCTGATATCAGCGCATCGGGTCGTCGCCGCGAGGTGTGTCCTGATCATTGCGACTCCGGAAATAGAAACCGCACAAACGAACGATTGACCCTCTGCGCCATCCAGCAGGCGAATTCGCTCCCCAGCACAGCCACGAATCGGAGCAGTCCCACAACTCTCGTTTGCCGTCCCGTGCGCCAG
>CAVULL010000042.1:0-45448 GCA_963742335.1 uncultured Verrucomicrobiae bacterium | reverse complement strand
CGGGTGACGAGACTCGAACTCGCGACATCTTCCTTGGCAAGGAAGTGCTCTACCAACTGAGCTACACCCGCGTCTTGTCGATTAAAGGAAGGAATGATGCGTCAGAAGCGGGCAGAATCAAGAAATATTTGTGGCTGGTCAAACCTGGAAAAGCAATGGATGGCATGAGTCTGGTTTCCTAAGTTCGGGAAACCGAAACGAGCGATTTCAATTCATTACAAATGGATGCGGGCCTCGGAATTTCAGTATTTCATCAATATTTTGCGGGCCTTTTTTCGATCTGCTGCCTGTGTCGTGATGGAGGCGAAGCGCGGATGCTTTCCATTGCCCGACAGCTTGAAAACGTTTCAAGAAATTGTAATTAATCTGACAAAGGCTTTTCCTCGCGAGAAGCCGGGTTATTCTCACCACGAACACCATGGACGCTCAACAGGCGCTTGAAAAATACTTCGGATTCCGCGAGTTCAGAGAGCCGCAGGGTGAGGTCATTTCCGAGATTTTAAATGGCCAAGATGTTTTCGTGCTGATGCCAACAGGCGGGGGTAAATCGCTTTGTTACCAGCTTCCGGCAATTCTCCGAGACGGTGTCACGGTGGTTGTTTCTCCTTTGGTCGCGCTGATGAAGGATCAGGTTGACGCTCTTGTTGCGAGAGGTCTCTCCGCGACGCTGATCAACAGCACGATTACGACTGCGGAGCAACAGCAACGCATCCGTCGAATGCGAGCAGGTGAGTTCAAATTAGTCTACATCGCGCCGGAAAGGTTTCGGAGCAGGTCTTTCCTGCAGGCTCTTGGGCAAATCACCATCGGATTATTCGCCATCGACGAAGCCCACTGCATTTCCCAATGGGGGCACGACTTTCGGCCAGACTATTTCCGGCTCGGGTCGGTGCTCGAGGAGCTTGGCCGTCCGCAGGTCGCCGCCTTTACCGCGACGGCAACTCCAGAGGTGCGAACGGACATCGTTAAACGTCTTGGGTTGGAGACTCCTGCCGTTTTCGTGGCCGGTTTCGCGCGGCCGAATCTTCGATTCATGGTCACGGAGATCGAGCGAGAGTTGGATAAGTACAACCGATTGCGGGATCTAATCCAGCGTCATCGCACCGGAATCGTCTACTGCGCCACTCGCAAGCGTGTGGATTTGGTCAGCGAATCGTTGAGATCATGGGGCATTCGTGTTGTCAGTTATCACGGCGGTATTGATGACGCCGCTCGTGAAGAAGCACAGAACAATTTTACACAAAACAACTGTGATGTAGCCGTGGCGACGAACGCATTCGGGATGGGGATCGACCGGGCTGATATTCGCTTCGTAGTTCATTTTGAGATACCCGGCTCACTGGAGGCGTATTACCAGGAAGCTGGTCGAGCCGGGCGTGACGGGGAGCCGGCTGAATGCGAATTGCTGTTCAATTACGCCGATACGCGGATTCAAGATTTCTTTATCGAGGGAAGCAACCCGTCTGTCGAATTGATCCGCAACGTTTATCTGCTGCTGCGAAACATGGCGAATGAGCAGGGTGAAGTCGAACGATCCGATCCTTGATATTGCAGCCCGGATCGGTCACGAAAACAATAGCATGGCGGTACACTCGGCGATCACCATTCTCGATCGGCAAGGAGTGATTGACCGCTACGATATACCTGGCAAACGGATTCGCGGGACTCGTTTGCTGCAGAGAGATCTTCAGCCATACCAGTTGCCGATTGATGTCACGGCATTACGGGAAAAGGAGAATCGGGACAGAGCAAAGCTCAAAGCGATGGTCGACTATGCCTATGGGCGGGAGTGCCGTCAGAAAATCATGCTTCGCTATTTTGGCGACCCAGACTTCGCGGGATGTGGTGCGTGCGACCGATGTTTGAGCGTGCGATCAAAAAAGATTCGGCCGCCGACCGAGGAAGAACGTCTGGTGGTCCGCAAAGCGCTCAGCGGTGTTGCCCGGATGTGTCATCGGACCGCGGAGGGATTCATGCCGCGGTTTGGTCGGAATCGTGTCATCCAAGTGCTGCTCGGCAGTCACGGCAAAGAGGTGGTGGATGCCGGTCTGAATGAATTGACGACGTATGGTTTGTTGAAACAGAAATCGACCAACTATCTGCACGAATTGTTTCGGGAAATGGAAGAAGCAGAGCTCATCTACTCGACCAGTGGTCAATATCCAATGATCGGTTTGGGGAAACTTGGCGTCGCCGTGATGCAGAATACGGCAACGTTTGATCTGGTTTGGCCGGAAGAACGCAGGTCACGAAAACAAAAAGAAATTGTTCGCGCCCTGGAGAATGAGGCCCCTTTTGACCGGGATTTGTACGAAATCTTGCGGAAAACTCGGGCGACTCTGGCCCAGGAACAGGGAGGAGTACCGCATTACCTCATTTTTCCGGATGACACTCTGAAAACGTTTGCCCGGTTAAAACCGAGTTCAGTAGAGAGCGCCCGAAGAATCCGGGGTGTTGGTGAGGTGAAGGCGGCCAAGTATATGGAAACCTTCCTGCGCGTGATTCAAGAATTCAGTGTTCAGAGTTCAGAGGCTTCACCTCCAAGCTAGTGCACCGTCTCCTAAATCCCTTGGGCTCCGTTGCGTTCAAAATGGGTCGCCTGCTTCGTTCGTTCGTCAGTCACGTATCGATCCAGATATGCCGTCCTTCCTCCCGCCTCGCAGGCGACCCATTTTCGAACGCCAACGGAGCCGCCAAGCCCGGATTTAGGAGACGGTGACGAGCTAGAGCTCCACCACCTCCTCAACCCGTTCCTCTATCAGCCGTGAACTATAGTTAGCGGCGGCCCTAAATCGGAGGAGCGGGAAAGCGGCCTTCTCAAACAGGTCGTCGAGCAATTGATCTCGCAGACGGCGGTCGGCGCGCTGATGAGAGGAATCATCAAGCTCGATGGCGGCAATGGGATGAAGGTTTTCCACCTCGGCAAGAACAAAGTCCACATGCTTGCAAGCGATCGAGCGAAAGACGCGATATCTGGCGGACCGGCTTGCGCTAGTGACAACAAGCAGGTCAGCCAGACGGACCTTGGAAAGAATCAGAAGCCGTCCGTCGATGGCTGCGTCAAGGGCCTCATAGAATTTTTGTTCAGCTGCTGTGAGCAGAGTATCAACTGGTTCAATGTGGACAGTCGGCTGCAGAAGTCGCCGTAGTATCCAGATCAAAAGCAGAATCGTGGCAGATCCGGCAGAACAGGCTACTACCGTCCACGGGTCGATCGATTGCACCATGAGCAAGGAAACTGCCCGGTTTGTAGCAGACAAAGACAAGACTGGGAAGCAATTCTGCGCTCTTCTTCTCTGCCGCGACTGACCGAGGCGTTGCGCTGACCCGTCCCGAATGCTGTGAGTTCGTCTAACCGGCAGCGGTCACGGACCGAGCACGGCCCGGGAAGACGGGTTTTTCATCGCGATTGGAGCGTGTTCCGTAATAGATGCTTTTTATCGTACTCGTCGTCGTGCCCGTACTCGATCCGCTCTTAAAGGAAATCGAGCACGATAACGACGACGAGAAAGGCGAAGCGTCCGCGTTTTGCCTCTTCATCGCTGAGCAAACCGAGACGGTTCGCCTACTCCCGGTCGTGCTCGAGCACGATGGAGATAAGCACGATAGAGAGTTCACCCCCAATAGAGTCCGCGTCATTCTCCCTGTACCTTCGCTATTTCCCGTGCAATCATTCCCACGATTTGAGCATCCATTTCTACCGTCGCCGACTCTTTGTTTGAGGCGTTTACCTCCGATGTCAATTGATTTGAAAAATCTCGTTGCCACCCGGATGGGTGAAAATTATGAACTGCACAGCCGGCATTTAAACCCAACGCTGGTCGAAGTCTTGCGGATTACCGGTTTTGATAAGGTCTACGTGCGCGCGGAAGGCGCTTACCTGTATGACAATGCCGGGCACGAATACCTCGATTTTTTGAGTGGCTACGGGGTGTTCAATATGGGTCGAAACCACCCGGCCATTAAGAAGGCAATCCGCGATACGCTCGACTTGGATTTGCCTAACATGGTCCAACTGGATTGCTCACTTTTGAGCGGACTGCTGGCAGAGCAGTTGTTGAAGAAGACGCCCGCTCACTTGGAAGCGGTTTTTTTCTGCAATTCCGGAACTGAGGCAGTGGAAGGGGCAATTAAGTTTGCCCGCGCAGCGACCGGTCGGTCCAGGATTATCAGCCTGAAGGGTTGCTACCACGGTCTTTCGTATGGATCCCTTTCCGTAACTGGAAGCGCCAATTTTCAGGAAGGGTTCGGACCCTTTTTGGCCGACGTGGCACGCGTGCGTCTCGGCGATTTGCGCGGGTTGGAGGAACTCTTGAAGAAAGGGGATGTCGCGGCATTTCTTTTCGAACCGCTGCAAGGAAAAGGGGTAAACTTTCCAGCCGACGATTTTTATCCGCGCGCGCAAGCACTTTGCCGTACCCATGGAGCCTTGGTGATTTGTGACGAGGTGCAAAGCGGGTTGGGACGAACGGGAAAATGGTGGTCATTTCAGCATTGGGATCTTGAGCCTGATATCATCACAGTCGCTAAAAGTCTGAGCGGAGGGTTTGTTCCCTGCGGTGCAATCGTCACCAGGCGCGCCATTTATCAAAAGGTTTTTAGCAGATTGGACCGAGCTGTTGTGCACTCAAGCACGTTTGGTCGCAATAATCTTGCGATGGCCAGCGGCCTCGCTGCGCTCGATGTGTTGGAAAGCGAAAAGCTGGTCGAGAACTCTGCGATCATGGGTCAGAAGCTCCTGGAAAAACTGGATGCTCTTCGGACCAAACATTCGCTGATCAAAGGGGTGCGCGGGAAAGGGCTGATGATTGCGATAGAGTTTCATGAGCCGCCTCAGCTCGCGTTGAAGCTTGCCTGGCGGATTATGCACCGGATCGATCACGGTCTTTTTGCGCAACTGGTGATTGTTCCGTTGTTGAGTAAATACCGTATTCTGACCCAAGTGGCGGGGCACAATATGGACGTCATAAAGATTTTACCTCCGCTTATCATCACCGAGAAGGAGGTTGATTATTTTGTGAACGCTTTCGATCAGGCACTGCAAGACTGCCGCCGTTTCCCCGGACCGATTCTGGAATTGGCTCGTAATACAGCTCTGCGGCGGAAAAAGAAGAAAGTTCAGCTAAACGGATCTGAAAAGGGACAGAAAGCGCTGTCGGAAGACCGGATGGCGCCTCCTGGAGCCCGAAATTGAGGAGATCCCGATAAGAGCAGGCTGGCGAAGGCGCCATTTTTCCGATCTCAAGGAATCAAGGCTCATGCCTTTGAATCCTGCGCCCGTGGCGGGACGAGACGAAATTGTACCGTGGTCCGCTGAGCAAGTCGAAGAGCCTTACGCATCTGTTCCTGGTTGGTGAATTTCTCACCGAGAATCCGTCCTTCACACAAGGTGGTCAGTGATTCCACTGCGAATGGCCAGGGATCGACTTCCCAGAGGTTCCCCGATTCGTTTTGCTGGCGCAGTTGCAAGTCACCTCGTTTGCCGTGGGAGAAGGGGACATCAGGAAGCCTGAATTCTCTGGATCGACCGCGACAAAGTTCGAGCGAAAAAAGATCCCAGACGGCGATCAGGTCACGGTGATAAGAGAGCGCTTCTGGAGCGATCGCGTGTTCGAAAAAGGGATCTTGGCTCAGACTATCGCGGGTGCTTTTCTGGTAGTCTTTTTGTTCTCTAAGAAATTGAGAAGCCTCGCCCGGTTCGGAATCGTTTTTTCGTCGATGAAATCGCTCGCAGAGCCTATAGAAATGAAGCGAAACGATTAGCGAGGCGTACGAACAAACTGGTCTGAGTTGATAGATTCCAGTACGCCAAATGGCGAAATGAAGCGATTCGGGCAGCTCGTCAAATGAGTAGGGCAAACCGGTTTCCAGATTCAGCGTCGGTTGATTTTCCCAGTCCAGAAATCCGATATCGTGTTGCCCCGCCGCGTAACAAATCGGTTCAAATGGCTCGAACCCGGCAAACGATTCGTTGCCCCAGGCCCGCGCGAGTTGGCCCGAGATCCAAGAGTGCGAAGTTTGGCTGATCGTGAGCGTTCGATCGTGCGGCTGGTCGGGCGGAATGATCATTTCTTAAAGTTAGGCCGGAAATGAGAGCGATCCAACGCAACCGCGTTTTAGCGGAATAAAGCGTCTTCGGATTTGTTCTCCTTTCCATGAGGTATTTGTGGGGCATTCTCTTCTTATTGACTATTTCTGGACAGGCGGAAACTACCCTTCGAAGCGGTCCCCAGCGAGTTTCCCTGCTGGAGGTATACACGTCAGAAGGATGTAGTAGTTGTCCGCCGGCCGAGACGTGGCTGAGTGGATTCAAGACGGATAACCGCCTTTGGAAAGAGATTGTGCCGATCGCTTTTCATGTGGACTATTGGGACGACTTAGGTTGGAAAGATCGGTTTGCCAAGCGCGAATACACAGCTCGACAACGAGCGTACTCATTAAGCTGGGAGACTTCTTCAATCTACACCCCCGGATTTGTTCTCGATGGACTCGAGTGGAAAGGATGGTTCGATGGCATTCCATTGCCGGCACCAAGCGATCGACCGGCAGGAATGCTCGAGGCTAAGTTTGAAGATAAAATGGCCATGATAACCTTCTCCGAGAGTTCCGGCGCGAAGGAGTTCGAAGCTCATCTGGTCCCGTTGGCAATGGATGTAGATTCAAACGTCCGTGCCGGCGAGAATCGCGGCCGCAAGTTAGTGCACAGTTTCGTCGCTCTGGATCTTGTTTCTGAAAAACTGAGTGGCAAAAACGGACTGTTTGCGGTTGAACTTCCGTTCGATTATGGGGCAGCCAAAGCAGTTGCTGTCTGGGTCACCGTCGATGGGTCTGCCAAACCGATCCAGGCGGCAGGCGGATATTTGAAGTAGACAGTGCGCGGCGCGAAATTTGCATCGTGGTCTTGATGGCCTACCAACCCGGGGCTGTGCTCCCTTGGCCCCTTCGGGCCGAAATTTAGCCAAAGCACCCACGACACAGCTAACCGGACCCACCTGATTTACTGGTCCGGTTCGGCAGGATTCGGCTTCCGCGGGGAATCAGAGACGGCTGGCGATCAGTTTTTCCAGCTTTACGATGTCGGCTGAGAATTTGCGAATTCCCTCCGCGGTCTTGTCGACCGCCATGGGATCTTCGTTGAAGTCGAAGCGGAAAGCCTTTTCGTCCAAAGTGATCTTCTTGGCGTCCGATTGCTTCGCTGTTTCAGGAGAGAGTTTCCGGGTCATCGGTTCGAAAGACTTACTGAGTTCTTCCAGCAAATTCGGACTGATCGTGAGGAGATCCGATCCGGCCAGATAGATGATCTGGCCCGTGTTTCGGAAGCTTGCTCCCATCACCTCGGTTTCGTAGCCGAACTTTTTGTAATAGTTGTAGATCCGCGTGACTGACTGGACCCCGGGATCATCGGCATTTTTGTAATCTTTCCCGGTGTTGGCTTTGTACCAATCGTAGATTCGGCCGACAAACGGAGAAATAAGTCTTACGCCGGCTTCGGCACAGGCGACAGCCTGCGGGAAAGAGAAAAGCAAAGTCAAGTTGCAGTTGATCGATTCTTTCCGGAGCTGTTCCGCTGCCTTGATCCCTTCCCAGGTGGACGCGACCTTGATAAGAACGCGTTCTCGCGAGATGCCGCGCTCTTCGTACAAGGCTATCAATTGACGGCCTTTCTTGATCGAACCTTCCCGGTCGAAGGAGAGGCGAGCGTCTGTTTCGGTAGAGACGCGGCCGGGCACAATCTTCAGTATTTCTGTCCCGAACAGTACGAGTAAATGATCGATGATTGCCTCGATCTTTCCGGATGCGTTCAAGGCCGAATCCTTAACATCCGCGATCGCCTTCTCTAAAAGGTAGCCATACTCCGGTTTTTGAGTGGCGGCAAAAATCAGGCTCGGATTCGTGGTTGCATCATACGGCTGATAAGCCCGCATGCTTTCGAAATCACCGGTATCGGCGACGACTTTGGTGAATTTTTTGAGCTGGTCGAGCTGAGAAATTTTTTCCAGAGTAGCTGTGCTCATAGTACCCTAGATCAACGTCTTTTATCGCGGTAATTCAACTACTTTTTCGAGGAGAAGAGAACTATTGGGTCCACAGGCAGAAGAACTCCAAAAAGCTTCGACTGCGAGTTGGTACACCCGCTTCAGAGGTTGGTGACTGCGTTGTGCGGCGGCCTCGCAGGACTCGAATTCTGGCGCGACCTGCAAGATCCTGCCTCCATGACGGCCGATCTTGATTTTAATCTGACCTGCCGACGTGCTGACCTCGACCACCTCGCGGTCCAGTGTTTTCCGATCCATCTCGCGGAAGCGAATACCAAACGTCGAGGTTTCTTGGAAGATGATCTCCTGCATTTTATCGAAGGCTGACGGCTGACATAGCACGGTAAGCAACGTGGCTGGTCGGCATTTTTTCATTTGGATCGGGGTAAAAAACACATCGAGAGCTCCCGCTTGGAACAGGCGTTCTTGTGCGGCACCCAGAATTTCGGGGGAAAGGTCATCAATATTGGTTTGGAGCTCGACGATCCGTTCACTGGATGGCGTCTCTTCCAAATTGGCGAGGACCGCGCGTAAAACATTCGGCCGACCTGCCAAATCGCGGGTTCCCAACCCATATCCGATTTTTGCCGGGCGCATTTCGGGCAAGGCTCCGACCAAGTGGTGAAATTCCGCCACGATCGCCGCACCCGTGGGCGTGATCAGTTCAAATGGGATGTCCGCTTGCCGGATTGGAATATCTTGGAGGATTTCGAGGGTGGCAGGCCCGGGCAATGGGTATTCGCCATGAGAGGAGCGGAAGGTGCCTTGGCCTTCGACCAGACTTGAAAAATAGATGCGTGAGAGGTTGAGCGCTTCGAAGCCAACGCAGCTGAGAACGACATCAACGATCGAGTCGAGTGCGCCAACTTCATGAAACTGCACTTCTTCGATAGATGCTCCGTGAATCTTCGATTCTGCTTTTCCGATTCTGTTGAAAATTGACGTGGCATGCAGTTTTACGAAATCTGAGAGCTCGCTTCCCTGGATCAAATCGCAAATGTCGGAGAAACTGCGAGACGGATGAGCCTGCCGCCCATGGTGGGCATGGCTTTGATGGCTGTGACCATGATGATGCTCATGCTCATGACCTTGTGCCTGGTGATCGGCGCCGATTTCGTCGATCGGAGTGTACGCATGATCTGCCTCCCGGAGTTCGTGATCATGATCTTGAGAAACATCGTGGATGGCGCCCGAGTGAACGTCAAATTTTATGCCGGAGATTCCTCCGCGAATCTGGCGCTCGAAATGCAAGTGACAATCGCCCAGGTCCAATTTTGAGATCTCCCATTCAAAGGTGGAAGGGGTGATTCCGAGATCGGCCAACGCGCCGACCGTCATGTCCCCGCTGATCCCCGAAAAGCAGTCCAGATAGAGAATACGCATCCAGTTTTACCTAAGTTGAAAATCAACCGGTGCACAAGGGGGTGTTGAGAGCATGCATTGGCCCCAATCTGGATCATGGGGATGAAGAGACCTGTTATTACGCGAATTCTTCTGGCTGGTCTTCCACAAACCATCGCTTCGGCGCCAGTGATTTATAATTCGAAGGCCAGGATGCATGGCAAACTTCCCGGCTCTAATGTGCGGATGAGAGTGTATCCGATGCCGGCAAGTCCACGAAACAGGCTGGGCTGGAAACAATAATTTTGGCCGACGTAGGGACTAAACCGATAATATGTGCTTTTCAAGGATCTGCGAACGGTCTCATCGACGATGGTCGTGGCTTTTTCCAGGAGATCTTTCCTTTCAAAGACCTCCGCGGCAAAGAGAAGGGTCTCCGCCACACCCGCACTTCCGCAGCACCAATGGTCAAGTCCGAGGAGCTTTGGGAGGAAAGGAAGGTTTGACTCTATCTCTGAAAAGATCGTCGTATTGCGCCAAAGCCGCCAGATGGCGAGTCTCGCCGTCAACATGCCAGTCAATCCGCTGCACCATGCTCGCATCGAGAGGTTGCTGTCGTTCGCAACTGAAGGCCAGTTGTGTTCGCTCTCGTTAAAATAACGGCGATCGAATTCGATTCCGTTGCGCGCAAGTCCCAATGCTTGATCATCGCCAAAAATATTCCCCGCTACGACTGAAGCGTACGAGATGCCGGCTGCACCATGAGCAAAACCGAGAGACGAGTCTCCGTTGGGGCGTTTCCAACCGTGATTTGGCTGGAAGAGTTCAATTAGTTTCTGCAAACAGAGCGCGCCCAAACGTTGTTTGCGTTCGTCTGGACGCAAAGCGTGCAGCCGTCCGGTCGCGACGAGCAATCCAGCAATCCCGTAGAGTAGATCGGGCTCTGTTTCGATTTGAATCCGCTCCGCTGTTAGCTGAGAGAAGAGTTTTTCCGAAAGGTCGAACCAGGTTTTATCCTCGACGATCGTTCCCAAAAGCAGACTTCCATAGATCAGAGAACCGATCCCGTTGCCAATTCCAAGGGCGCCAGATCCGATCTCAAACTTTTCCAGCTGACCGCGGAAAATTTCCAGAAGTGGTTTGACCTTTTCCCGATGCAAAAGCCGATCGGCTGCCGCCAAAAAAATCAGTATTCCCAGGTCTCCGGAATAAAGTCCGATTTGTTCAATAGATGGCGGCTCATTTTCGACGAAGGATGGCTGGGCCCAGAGCGGGGGAGCCGAAGATGGCTTGACCATTTCAAGCGTAAGGTCAGCATATTCCTGAAGGAGACGACGCATCTCGTTTGGCGCGACAGCCGACGAAAGAATTTGCGGTTTTCGCGTCAGGGCTTGGCGGATGACCTCTTGATGATGCTGAAGTCCTGCCGTGCTCAGGTGACGAATGCGCCGCTCAACGGTCTTGAGAGGAGATTCCCACAGGAAACCCGGAATCAAAGTTTCAGAATGAACGTCCAGGTTATCCGAATCACTTGAGATATAAAATCGCGGAATATCCAATTCCAGAAGGGCGCTCGCTTCAAAATCAAAAACTTTCTGGAGATCATTCGACAAATAACCGCCTTTCAATGCCGGTCGATAAAGTTGCTCGAACACGATCGACCTGCGTATCCCCGACTCCAGGTTTGGCGGACTAATCGATTGCTTCAATAATCGGCTGTAAAGTTGGGTGGGCCGGAAGATCAGTCTCGACTTCGATTTCGCGAAGATTTGCACAAATGCCAGGAAGGATTCTTTTCTCTCGAGGATGAAATTGTGGAGCTCAGCAAACCCTGATTCGATTTCGTGGCGGAACTCGGAAGCGCTTTGCACAGCTCCCGCATACAAAACTTCATTCCTGGCCCGATACGGCTTGCGGAAGCGGACAACCGGTTTCATGTCGTCGCTATTCGGCCTATCCCATTCGTTTGCGGAAATCGGTGGTAGATCCGCGTTCCGGCATCCCAAGCCGCTCAGATCGCACATCGGATGAGAGGAAGAGAATTGCCAGAATGGTAAAAATGCGATGTCGATGACAGATCCTTTCCATTGATAGGCAGGATGGTCTCCTGAGAACGATTTGCCAATCTGATCGAAGGTTCGCACTTCGGGCTGCAAGAAGGCCTCCAGGTCGATCAGCACGGGTTCGTTCCCGCAGGCGATCATATTCTCAAAGAGGAGATCTTTGGCGTTTAGGAGTTGGGCAAGGCAAAGGAGAGCGCCGGACTTTTTATAGTATTGCCGAACTTCCTCAATGGAATGGCAAGGTTTCTGGTCAATCCACTCCGCCCACCCGTAATCCTGGCGCTCGATTGAGCGAGGGAACCGGAAGGGCCCGGGAAAATTTTCTTTTTGCAGCCATTGATTAACACTCGGGAGCAAAGCCTCAAGGGACATGTCTTTTGGCTTGTAGAGGACTTTAGTCGAGCCGAACTCGGCAAGGATCACCTGAAAGCCGCCAGCGTGGCGGTCTGAAAGGCCCAGTCCGACGGAGGTCAGACGGAGATCGGCTGGAAAGACGAACTCCGAAGCCAAGGCCGGTCGGTCCCTCGCCAAGCGCTCGATAAAGGTTTGCGTCGTTTCAATCCAAGCCACCACTAACAAGCTGACAAGCCTGGCCAACGCGGGATATTTCCCGAAGATTTCAGCGCATCGGGAGCGTCGCTGAATGCCGATGAAATCGAGATATGAAAACCCTCGGGCGCGATAATCGCAAAAAAGTTCGTAGGTCGACTCCGCGGCAAGTTGGCAGATCTCGGAATGGAGAAAGTCGACGAAATTTTGACCGGCGGCAGGAGATACGAGTTCCTGAAAGTCGATCTTTCGGCAAGCGAACGCAGCGATCGGCGCCCAAAGGGCAGCGAAGGGTTGCTCTCTATCGAGCGAAAGTTCGTGGGACGAATCGAATCCCTCGCCAAAAAGAGCCAACCATTCGGCTGCACGCGGTTCGCTGTTTTCCAGAGCACGGCGGGTCAGCCGGAGCGCTTTTGGTTCGTCCAAGTTGAGCGAAGCCAGTCTTTCTGAGAATAGGGTTTCACCAGAGGCTGCCAAAATGTCCTTCCAAGCGTAGAAGTCCACCTCGGAGCCATCGAACGGCAGGGCACAGTCGGCCTGCCTCTGCCTCAGCCTCTCTGGCAAATAATCCGCATTGGAAAACGATTTGGCCATGCTGCAGCAGGCAGAATAGCAAAAGCCGCCACTCCATGGGAAGTGGCGGCTTTGGTGTGGGGAAGGTTTTAGTGCGATTACGAGAGGACGTTAACAGTTGCCTTGATGAGGGCGTTGCAGCTGTTGTTATCGAACAATCCGCCGGAAACTTCCTCGAGTTGCTCGTCGCTGATGATCTCAGGATTTTTAGGTGTAATTTCGTCGCTCATGGTAGGTCGAAAGTAAGTTAAAGTTTGTGCTTGTGGATTTAGTCCGCCGTATTAGGAGAGGACGTTGACAGTCGCTTTAATCAGCGCGTTGCAGCTGTTGTTATCGAACAGGCCGCCGGAAACTTCTTCGAGTTGCTCATCGCTGATGATTTCAGGATTTTTAGGAGTGATTTCGTTGCTCATAGTAAGTGGAGAGTTGAGGTGGAGGTTGTGGGTTTAGAGTTGGTTAGCTGTCTTAAGAGAGGACGTTGACAGTCGCTTTAATCAGCGCGTTGCAGCTGTTGTTGTCGAACAGGCCGCCGGAAACTTCTTCGAGTTGCTCGTCGCTGATGATTTCAGGGTTTTTAGGAGTGATTTCGTTGCTCATAGTAAGTGGAGAGTTGAGGTGGAGGTTGTGGGTTTAGAGTTGGTTAGCTGTCTTAAGAGAGGACGTTGACAGTCGCTTTAATCAGCGCGTTGCAGCTGTTGTTGTCGAACAGGCCGCCGGAAACTTCTTCGAGTTGCTCGTCGCTGATGATTTCAGGGTTTTTAGGAGTGATTTCGTTGCTCATATAGTTAGGATCGGTTGAAGTATGTTGTTTAATCTGTGATTCGATAGCTTTCCTATTACCCGAGAGGAGTATTTTCAGGTCAGATCAGGCCAGCCCCTGAAATCAGGGAGCTGTTCTTTCCTGCATCCAAAAACCCTCCCGCTATTTTTTCGAGCTCGGCGTCGCTCAGATCGCCGGTTTCGAACGGCAGCGCCATCGGAAGAACGATGAACATTTTGTCATCGGCGTCCTGAAGGACCACGACCTCCATGTCTTCGGGTAGTTTCGTGCCAAGCGCCCGCTCGACGGCCAGCTTTGAGTTGGCTACGAGTGACTCGCGGAAGGACTTGTCTTTCAACGCGCTTCTTACGAGAGCCTCTCTAACGTCTTTTCGGGAAACTATTATATCGTTTGGCATTTTGTTCTGCCGGTTTACCCGGCTGTCGATGCTTAATTACATCTGCGGCTCTTCAGAGCAGACAACGTGCCAGCCGAGCCAATCAACTCGTAAGTGCCTTATGGATAGGCTATTACGGAAAAACATGAGAAACCAACGTTCCTTTTCCTACCCGATCCCGCATTTTGCATCCCAAGTTTGGGATCTGAAATCTCGCATTTGAGAAATCCAGCAGGCGTAGTCGGGTAGTCGGGCCGAGAGTGTCAGAGCACAACCGCGCTGATAATATATCCTTCCATCTTGCCCCCGGTGGAGGCGGCCCCGGTGAACACAGGTCTTTTTACTGCTTACTTCGCCTTATTGGAGCTTGCTTGCCTGAGAAGGGGGCAACACGTCATCATAATCGCCGGCAGTGAGGATGTCCAAGAAGTGGTTCTCGAACTCACTGAAGGACTTGGCGCGGAGGTAATCTACGATGCGGTTGCCGGCCCCGGACTGGAAGAGCTTGTCTGGGCGCAAAAAGGTCTGTTCATGTGATAGTTTATGGACACCTTGGGGCAATGGAGTGCGCGACGGTGCTACCTCTTGGCGCATGTTTCCTAAGGTCCATCAGAGTCCATGGCAGTTTTCGGGTTTTTGATTTCACTGGCCATCCCAGACTTGGTCTGCCAGCCAAATCGCAAGCGGTCGCACGCGCTAAGAAATTCATTTTGGACGGTCTGGGATCAAAACTTTTTTCCGCAAAGATCGATCGAGTCTTCTTCGGATTGAAAGAATACGCCGTCGCGCATCGGTATATGGAAACAAATGTGCAGATCGAACGGGCTAATTCGACGAAAGCCCGAAGCATCAAAGCGTTCATTCATAGGTTTCAGAATAAGGAGAAATACCATATGACGACAAGAGGGCATTGGTGTATAAGTCCGATGGTAATGAATAACCGAGAAGTCTTGGGTGTGAGATTTGGCGAAAAGAAGCCGGTAGGACACCACGGCTCAAATTCAAGTCGCGACGCCGAAATATTCAACGAATTGCGCCGGGGACAGATCTTATCTGTCCGCAAGGCCTGTGATAAGTTTTTAGAGAGTCGCGGGCTTAAGCGATCTCCGTTCGGGAACTTTGTCTTGAGAAAGAAAGAGGGGGAATAACGACTGATTCAGTATCTGTTGCGCCCTTGGAGCGGAGCTACCCGGGAGAGGGCGTAGCTGTTTAGCGCCATCTCCAACATCCTGAGGAATTATTGAGGAGGTTTCAATGCAGAACAGCCAGTGCTTGAATGCCGCCCGTGCTCCACTTTTGCAAAAACTTTGCGCCGTCCGCTTTGCAAAATGAGGGATCGGAAAGATTATATTGGGGTTCAATGGCTAAGCGTTCTCTCCTTCCTGATTTGGTCGAGCAGTATGTGGCACAGATTGTCACCAAAGAGGGCGGCATCGTCCGGAAACTCCGCACCAGGACAGAAAAGCTTCCCAATGCCGGCATGCAACTCGGTCCGGATCAAAGAGCGTTTCTGGCTTGGCTTGTCGAACTCACTGGCGCCCGGCGCGCGTTGGAAATTGGCGTTTTTACCGGATCCAGCGCTCTTGCCGTGGCCATGGCACTTCCTCCCGAAGGTAAGCTTGTCGCATGTGATATCAGTGAAGAGTGGACGGCAATCGGCAAGCCTTACTGGGCTGAGGCTGGCGTATCCGGAAAGATTGAACTGCGCATCGGACCGGCGGCGGATACGCTTGCGCAATTGGCGCGTGAGTTCGGCCAAAACTGGTTCGATTTTGCCTTTATCGATGCCGATAAACCGGCCTACGACCTTTACTACGAAAGCTGTCTCGGATTAGTCCGTAGCGGAGGAGTGATTGTGCTCGACAATGTCCTGATGGGCGGAGATGTCGCTGATGAGAAAATCAACGATGAAGGCACAAGATTGATGCGGGAACTCAATCTGAAGATTCGCAACGACGAGCGGGTTTCTGCCGTGATGCTGACCTTGGGTGACGGGTTGACTGCAGTGCGGAAGCTGTGAATGGCCGGGGGCGCCGGAGAACGAACTCCGGCGCACGACGCTGATTAATTTTTAGACTGGTCAACCAAAGGAGCCTTTCGCAGTTCCGTCGGACGGTCGCGCTGAATGCTCTGGACCTCTTGCAGGGCTTTATCGACGGCCGGCTTGTCAGGCAATAAGGCATAGGTGATATCAAAGTGGCGTTCCTCTTTGGCGCCAATGGTTGGCACACGGTTCAGGGCCCGTTGATAACTACGATTGTAGGCAAAACTGGTGCCCGGTTCCAAGCCTGTGACATAACCCTGCGCTTCGGTGTCGGTGTTTTTCCACAAGCAAAACACCGGTAATTCTTGAATATTGAAACCAACGCTGACCCCCAAATTACCACCCGCGTTCTGTAGCACGACCAAGGTTTGACCGTTTTCGTCGGCGTATGGAACAATATTGTACACCGTCTCATCGTAATCACGGGTTGGCGCTTTATAGGTCTGCCAGTCTTCGAATTCTGACGCGGCTCTTTCATCGAACGGTGAGACCTGCTGTACGGGCGCACTGAAGCGGGCGCCGGCGTCCAAGAGAGGTGGACCAAAATTGCTGTGATAGAGAGCTTGGTATTCTTTGGGATAGTCGCCTTGATTGCTTAGGGTGTCGTGCAGACCGAAATGCTGAGCCCCCGCTTCGGTGGTTAGTTCGGTGTCAATGAGGAAGTTGACCAGTTTAGTTGACCAGTTTGAATGCCTGTTCCTTAAGCTCGCCTTTGAGCCGAATAGTGTAGGGTGGTTCTTCGTCAATGCTCAGCACGACTTTTGATGCTGGTATGTTCGCCGCCAGGCCATGCAATGGTAAAAGGACGCCGTGATCCATCCCAGGGTGGCCGACCCATCCGTAACCGCAGCGGGCAACCAGTTCATTAAAACCTTCCAGCCACCCTAGACCTCCGCGTCCGTCCAGGCAATGAAAGCCGGATTTACCACTTCGCTGACCGGCGAGTTCCAACCCAGACGCACCTTGCCGGCTACCGCTTCGAGGACGTCCATGCCGCGCGTGGGGACGACCGAGATTTTCATCGCGCCGGTATCAATATCGATGACGCAAGCGCCTTCCTGGCGGCCGCCATGAAGCGTGCGGAGGCTGACAGAGAACCGTTTGTCTGTTTGCAAGCCTAGTTCCTGACTAGTGATTTGCCAGTTTTGTGGAGCTTTGTCTGAATCCAGCAATACCCACTCCCGGGCGAGTGAGTGGCTGGCGACTAGTACGGTGCTCAGACCGATAAGAGAACTGATCGTTTTGAGGGAAATGATCGTTTTCATGACCTTTTTCTATCGCATTTCCCCGGCGGGCAGCGAGGTATTTAATCGGACGAGGCATTCCTTGCAGAATTGGTCCGGAAACTGTTTTCGAAGGTGAAAACAATTGCCGTCATTTTGACCTTAATATCGCTCAAATATCGCCGATCAATAAAGGTGAACGCCTGATATGAGTGCAACTAAACAAGATCTTGCAGAAGTTGTCGTCCTGATTGATCCCGCTGTGAGCGAGCTCGCCGCTGAAGCCGCACGACTCCGTCGAATGCACGTCGATGCCTATATTCAGGTTCTGATTGACTCTGATCTGCGAAGCGTTAAACCGCGCTGGCATAACAGTTAGGTCTTCTGGATTGCTGCGGTCCGAAGGGCCAGGCCCCTTCAGCTTCAGGGCTGGACGCGTTTAAATTCCCAAACCCAGGCTGAAGCCCATGCGCGTCAACATAAGGCAGCGAGCTTCTGGAAGAAGTTTGGGCGCCGTCTGGAATCGTAGCGGCAAAAATACAGAAAGTGATCTAACCAGTTGCGATGAGGAGAGGCGGCGATGAGAGGGAGCAAACGGCAGAGATAGGCAGAGATCTTGAGCGGGCTCAGGACGGTGGCAGTTTGGGTATAGCCTAGCGGACGAAATCGATTCTGGAGAAGAGCGATGGCCAGTAATTTGGCGGAAATCTGAATGAGGACCCACAGGGGTTTAGAGTGAGGCAATTGACCGACTTGGAAGTGAGATTTCCAGCTTTTGAAAAGCACTTCGATTTGCCAGCGTGTGCCGTAGGCTTCCAAGAGTTGTTGGGCCGTGGCATGGTGGGCTGGGACATTGGTTAAAAGGATCGTCCAATCCAGGAGTTTGAGATAACGTTGGGAAGGGCGCAAGGAACGGTCGCGCTGAGCGCGGGCTTTGGCACGGCGACGGCGTTGAGCGGCCAATTGCGCTGGTAGTCGCAATGCGACCAAGCGCAAGGCTAAGCGTTCTTGAGAGCCGGCCAATACCTCCAGGGAGCAAAGTTGGGGATTTTGTTGCAACAAAGCCAACAGATCCAGGGGTTGGTTGGTTTGAGGATCAAAAAGCCCTAAATCGTTGCGCCAACGGCTCAGAAAGTAGGCGCCCTGAGCGATGATCTGACGCCAAACCTTCAAGGCCGCATAACCCAGATCCCGGATGACTAGATCCCCGGCTTGGAGATGCTCAAGAATAAGTGGAGAGGCCTTCTGATCATTATCTTTGGCCGCACCCAACGGGAAATGGATCCAGCGCTGAGCGCATAAATCGAAGATCGCTTGGATTTTGAGGCCGGCGGTGGAGGCCCGGCGTTGGTTGCCGCAACCGGCAAAATGCTCCGCCAGGGCCGGGTGCAGCGTCAGGACCGTACTATCTTGGAGTAGCACGCGCTTAAAGCGGCCTAAAAACTCGGTCGAACAATCCGATCCGCACAGGTTGGCCAAGACCGCGGCCAGGGTGAGATGCAGAAAATCTAGCAAGCGCTGATTACAGCGTCGATGGAGGGCTTGTTTGCTAAAAAGCTTATTTTGCAGGGCGCTCAATTGGGCCGCCCAATGATGCAAGGAGTAGTGGGTAGAGGACAGGCTCAACAAGAGGGATTGAACAAAAGCTTCCAGGGAAAGCTTTTTGGGCCGGCGTTGGAAAAAACCGGAGGTCTTCGCCAAGGAAGGCAGAGGCAAAAGCGCAAGTAAGGATTGCATTATGATATAGTATAAATACTATATACAAGGAGCGAGCTTTTTTCTCCTCTTTCTCTAGGTTAAGATCCCCTCGCCATGGGCTACCCCGTCAAACTTCAGAAAGTTGAGCGCCCCACCAACCGCAGCTTCTATATTAATTTGCCCGCCGCTTTAGCCGACAGCATTCAATTGGTAAAGGGCGAGGACCTTGAATGGTTTATCGAAGATAAAAATACCCTCGTCCTTCGTCGAAAGAATCCTGTCAAAGCTCTCAAACTCAAGCACTAATACCTTATGTTGACGCGCATGGGCTGAAGCCTGGCTGAAGCCTGGGCTATGTTCCTGCGGCCCTTCGGGCCTCTCGAAATGTCCAAGCTGCAGGGCCCTTTGGGCCAAGAGAGTCTGAACGTACCCGCCAACAGTAGAGTGAAAGTCCCTCTGGGCAGAACCACTGGTCTGCCCGTAGCAGAAGAAAAACTGTGTTTATTCGCCGGCGAAGGGCGTTCTACTTTCCGGCCCGAAGAGCCAAGGAAATTTAGCCCAGGCTTGAGCCAGGCTTGAGCCTGGTTTACCCAAATAGGCGCGTTCTGCCCTGTAGCTGTAGGGGCGAGGGATGCGCGTCGATCAATCCCAAACATACCGTTCATCAAATGGAACATTATGCCGTTTCAGAAACGCCCGATATTCGTCTTGGAACGTAGTCGTTTTGTGATGTGCTTCCTGAGTGGATACGTACTGGGCAACCGCCTCCAGTGTCGATTCGGCCACCGAGAATGCCGCGTAACCATTCTGCCAAGAAAAGTGCGACAAATGCCTTTCCCGCACTGCTTGGTTGGAACTGACCTTAAGTCTCGCTACGAACGTAGCGACGCTGAGTGTCCGACCGAGTGAACAAACCACATGGACGTGGTCTGCGACTCCGCCAACGCAAATCGCCGGAACCCGAGGCTATTCGCGGTGGCGGCGAGATACGCATGGAGCTCCTTACGGATCGCTCGATCGGCGAAATAAGATTCCCGGTTCTTGGTCGAAAAAATAAGGTGTAGAAGAACGCGGGAGAGCGATTGCGGCATGCTTCACTACAGTAAATAATCGTGTATCTAATATTTCAAGATAGAGATTTCAGCTCAAAATCGTGTTGTGTTTTGATTGCCAAGAGACCACTCTCACTCGTCTTCCGCCCCTTCAAGGCTGGACGCGTTTAAATTCCCAAACCCAGGCTGAAGCCG
This sequence comes from uncultured Verrucomicrobiae bacterium, assembly GCA_963742335.1. Lineage (GTDB taxonomy): Bacteria > Verrucomicrobiota > Verrucomicrobiia > Chthoniobacterales > JAFAMB01 > JAFAMB01. The sequence continues at coordinate 25,517 of CAVULL010000042.1, read as the reverse complement.
CTCCCTTGGCCCTTCAGCCCGCAGATTCAGCGTCAGGCCGTCCAAGCAATGGCAGTCGAGACAACGATTACGGCGCCCGGGACAAAAAAAGAAGGCCTTGATCATCCGGGTGTTTATTCCTGCAAAACTTAATCGGCGACACGGGATTTACCTGGTTCGTCGCTAGGGAACTACAGTGACGCTGCGCATCCCGCTGCGCAGACAATTCGATATTGGAGAAGAAGCTCTGGAAACGATCACCTCTGATCGCGGTCAACTGGTATCGCGCTAACATCCTTTTATGTGGATCCGGATTCGAGCCCTTATTGTCGAAGACGAACCCTTGGCTGCCGAATACTTGGCGACGCTACTGGACGAAACCTTGCAGGTGGAGGTTATCGCTACAGCGGCAGACAGCGAGACCGCCCTGCGGCTCTGCGCGGAGTTACGGCCAGATGCTGTTTTCCTGGATGTCAATCTACCTGGCAAAGAGGGCGTTTCGCTGGCAAAGCAACTGGCGATGCTTCCGCATCCGCCGCGCTTGGTCTTTACGACGGGGATGCCCGCTCGAGCCGTCGATGCCTTCCGGTTGGATGCGGTCGACTATCTGCTGAAGCCGCTGGATCCCGACCAGATCGCCGTGGCGGTGACTCGTCTCCTGGCGCACCTCCGTCCCTTCGAGTCTGGCTCTGTGGGCGGTTCCGTCGATCGTGCAAAGGGAATAACGAGGCCGGACAAGTTGGAGTCTTCGCGGACGGGCGCTGTGCGCCTGGCGGCGGTGTTGAATACCCAGCGCTGAACTCTCCTTCAGTGAGCGGCGTTGCTGGTTGCCAGCAAACACCTTGGTATTACATGAAGACGCGCCGCCGAAACGGATCGGCGGCTTAGGGATCGAGGTAACCGGGTGGCAGTCCCCCCGTTCTCATTCTTTTGTTGAGAACTTCCTTCTCCACGGAAAGAGAGATCCATTCTTCAGGCGGATTTGGATCAGTCCGCAGACTGCGAAGCTTCAGGAGAATATCCTTTTCGTTCTTGGTCATCCGCTCGCGTTGGAGTAAGTGCTGTTTCCAGGAGGGTGCCACGATTTCCATCCGAAATTTGTTCGGTTGGTTCAGGTCCTCATACAAATGCCACCTTGATGCACCACTCCGCAAAAAGATCAGTCGAGCGTCACGCATCAGTTCGATGCAATCGTTTCGGCGGGTCGGATCGACCTGGAATTCCGCGGTAATCGAGACCGGGCCATCGAGCGGCGCTGGTAACCGGCCCGGGTCAAGGCTCTGGGCAAAGAGCGAGACCGGGGCCGACTCGAAACTGAGGCTTTTGGTAAAGTCGATCGAGATCTGAAGGCCCGGAACAACACGGACGATAATCATAATCAACAAGCCAAACATGGCAGCCCCCAGAAAAGTGGGAACGACTCCAGTATGATGCGCCGCTAATCCCCAGAGTATCCCGCCAAGGGCAGTCGCCGCCTGTGCCACCATGACCATGGTCGCGTTCATGCGTCCCCGTGCCCAATCAGGCATCGCGCGTTGACTGGCTACCCAGAGCTCGGAAGCAGAAAGGGTCCATCCCATGCCGCCGAGGGCAGCAACCACCAAGAACACGAATGGCCGATGGACGAAAGCCATCAGACAGCAGTTTACCAGCAACAGGAGATTCGCGACGGTGGTGATGCGTTCGGGCGAGTACTTGGCGCGTGCCCAGGGAATGATGAAAGCGCCGCTGATGACCGAGCCGACGGCCATGCTGGTGAAGAGAAATCCCAGATGAGAAGCTGGCAGATGCAATTCCTTCAAGCCGACCACCGGCATCAACGAAGGAATGATCGAGATAAAGAATGAAAACAAGGCATGCCGGGCCAGAAGAATCTTGATCCCGGGAGTGTAGCGGACGTAACGGATCGCCGTCGTTAGCGACTCAAAGAAGTTCTCCAATGGAAGGCTTGACTGCACCTTTACCCGTTTCCACTGCAGGATCGCCACTAACATGAGAAGGAAACCGAGCCCGTTGGCGCCAAAGATGAAGCTTGCCCCGGCCAAGGGAAGCAAGAGGGCTGAAAACAGCGGGCCGATAATACCCGAGACATCCATCTGCAATCCGGCGAGAGTATAGGCAGAAGCCAATTCGTCCCCTGAGACCATCTCAGCGATCACCGAAGAATGGGCCGGGGACCCGAAGGCGAAACCGGCGCTGAAGAGGAATGCACTAGCCAGAATGAGGTAAGGGTTAAGCAGATGTGCCATCCAGAGGATTGCCAGCGTGAACGCCAGCGCGGCATGCCAGATTTGCACGGCCAATAAAATCTTTTTGCGGTCTACCATGTCGGCGATAGCGCCTGCCGGTAAGGTGAATAGCGTGTAAGGCAGTGCCGAAACCGTGGCCATCAGGGAGATAATCACGGTCGAGCCGCCCAGCTTGCTCAGCGCCCAATAGATAGCTGTGTTGTGGGCTCCAATGCAACTTCCCGAGACCACCATCGCCAACCAGAGCCTTCTGAAGACAGGGTTGCGCAAAGCCAGCCAGGTAGAGGTCTTTTGAGCGGTCTTTTCCATCGGGAGTGGTCGAGTTAAAATGTTCAGGTTAGTCCGAGTCCGGCCCTCGCGAAATGAAAAAAAGCAGGCAGACGCTGCGCCGGTGGCAAAACTGGAAATGTAGAAGTAAAGGCTTGCAGCCTATGCCAGGCCTAACGATTTTCGAATAATGGCGAGGAAATTTCCTGGATCGGTGGCAGAGCGTCCGACGAAGAGTCCGTCAATTCCCGAATATTTCATGAGATCGAAGCAATTTTCAAGGTTCACACTGCCGCCGTAGAGAATTGGTATACCGAAAAATTGGTTTGGTATTCATTCAAAGCGTGAGCCGGCCGCAAGGTTCTTTAACTGGACGTCCGTGAAAGAGGGAAGCGGAAGGTCGTTGGCGTATAAAATAGCGGCTCGAGGCACTCCTGGTCAATTTTCGAGAGGGACGGAAGTGCCGCCGGGGCAGCGGAAAAAGGGGCTCAGGCAACTATCAGGCTGATGCCAAAATTTGGCCGGGCGAAAACTCTGGGCGAGCGAGCCGTTAAGGCAGAGGATCCCGGCGGGGCCTCCATGGCATTGCTCTTCCGTGGATTGGCGGAAGCCACCGGAGAGTTGCCCGACGGCCGGGGTTCGTGAACCCGAATTATTGAATCGTATACCCCCCGTCGATGACCAGGTTTGAACCGGTTATCATATTGGTGGCGTCGCTGGCTAGCTAGAAAGAGGGCGCATGCCGCGATTTCTTCCGGGTCAGCAAATCTGCCGGCAGGGAGTTTGCGTTTGAATTCTTGTCCCACTTCTCCCGCCCAGGCCTTCTTGCCGAGCTCAGTCATCGTCACGGTCGGGGAAATGGCATTGACTTGCACATTGTGTTTAGCCCATTCCACCGCCAGCACTTTCGTGATCTCGATAATTGCTGCTTTGCTTGCCATATAAGCGACATGTCGCTCCAAAGCGATCATACCCGCTTGAGAGCCAATGTTGACAATTTTGCCGCCCCCGGTGCGAATCATTTCTCTGGCAACCAATTGTGACAGGAAAAAAGCAGCTTTCAGATTCAAGTCCAATGTTTTATCCCAATTGGATGGCGACACTTCCAGCGCTGGTTCGAGTAGTGCGACCCCGGCAGTTGGCCTGAGAACACCTCCGTAAAGAGTTGCGTGTGGCACTTAATTCGAATAAAGGATGGGTGGTCATTCTGAAAGAGCGATGGGCTTTGTTGATGACAAAGCGGCATTCTCAATTTGTAAAACGTTCTCCCAAAAAAATATTCCCCCTATAAGAACTATGAAGCGTCTATTGGCTTCGATTTGCCTTCTCTCCTTGCTCGTCCCGGCGTTCTCCCGGGCCGATGATACTCGATTGGACCTCAAAGGTAAGACCATCAAACTGTCGGTCCTTGGTGTGGCTGGATGGCTGCCAAGCAAACTGCCGTATGAGATGTCCCCTGAGTTCGCAAAATTTGCGAAAGAAAAATATGGCTATGATGTTTCCTTCACTTACGCGGATGCGCCGTTTTCGACGCTCTTCCAAAAGGCCGCATCATCATTGGCCACAAAATCAAATGAATACAGTTTGATCGTCAGCGACAGTCAATGGCTGGGGGCTTTCACGGAACCCGGCTGGATTGTAAAACTGGACGATGTGATCAAGAAGAATCCTGAACTGGATATCAAATGGTTTGATCCAGTGCTGGAGTCTTCCTATCAAGAATATCCTGACAATTCGGGGCACAAAGTCGGGCTCCCTCAGGAAACAGACGTCCAGGTTTTGTTCGTGCGGAAGGATTTATTTCAGGATCCGAAAGAGATTGAAGCTTACAAGGCGAAAACCGGCCATGACCTGCCCCAGACTTTCGAGGATTGGGAGAAAGTCGATTTCGGGGAGTTCCTGAATATTGCCAAGTTTTTCACCCGTCCGGAGAAGAATCTTTATGGCACGGTCCTGCAACATTCGAAAGAATATGATTATCAGAGCATGACCCTTTATCCGTTCATGTGGTCGAGCGGCGGAGAGTTCTGGGATCCAAAAACCCACAACGTGGAAGGCTATCTGAACACACCGGTGAACGCCAAGGCGATGGAGTTTCAGAAGCAATTTCTGGCCGTGGAACCTCCTGGAGCCATCAACTATGGAATTGCCGAAAATATCCAGGCCTTTACCCAGGATAAAACGGCTACTTCCTGGATGTGGGCGGCAGTCGGGTTGGCGATGATCACTGATCAGAACCGGGACAAAGTGATGGTCGTGCCGGCACCCGGGTTTAAGCAACCGGACGGAAGTATCAAGCGGCTTTGGTGCATCGGCGGACAGGCTTGGGTGATTAATAACTACAGCACGCCGGAACAGAAACAGGCGATCTTTGATTTTCTGAAGTGGTGGTATCAATCCGATACTCAACTGGAGTTTGCGAAGAAGGGTGGTAATCCGGCCGATAAGGCAACGCTGGAAAATGCACAGTTTGATTCAATCAATCCTTGGAATCGCGCGATGAAATACATGATCCCATTCAACCGGGATTTCTATCATTCGCCTAAATACGCCGAATTGCTGGCCATCCAGCAAGAGGCATTCACCGCTTACGTGACTGGCGTGATGAGCGATCCTGCGAAGGCACTGGATTGGGCCGCCGCGCGCCAACAAAAGGTCCTTTACGACTTGGGAGATACGGACAAACAGCCAAACGCAGACAATCTGAAACTACAGCTCAAATAAGTAGCGTTCAGATCGATTGGTTTGCGGCTGCGCTTCGTCGCAGCCGCATCCGTCGGGTTTGTCCGCTGCTCTCGGTTCTCAAAAAACTTGCAGGTTCCGATCGATGCGAACTGTAGAAAACTCTAAAATCTATCCCTGGCTGCTGTTGACACCTGCCCTGGTTCTCTTTGCCATTTGGAACCTGGTTCCTTTGTTCTGGATGGTGGGAATGAGTTTTTATAACTATTCGCTGACGCTCGGGAGGCCGCCGCGCTTTGTCGGATTTAGAAATTACCTCGATTACCTCGAGAATCCGGATCTTTGGATTGCTCTGAGCCACACCCTGATCTTCGTTTTGTTCAGTGTCGTGCTGACGACTGTGTTGGGATCCGTTCTGGGAGGACTTTTCTGGGGGAGTTCCAAAATGCCTGGGCGACGCCTGGCCCTGACTTTGCTTTTTTCGCCGATGATTCTTACCCCGGCAGCAATCGGGACTTTTTTCCGTCTGAATTACGATCCGACGTTCGGCGTCTTTGGCTATTTAACCAGGATGATAACCGGAAAAAATATCGAATATTTAGGTGCTGAAGGCTGGGCTTTTGCGGCGTTAGTGGCGGTCGATGTCTGGATGTGGACGCCATTCATGGTTCTGATAATCCTCGCGGCACTTGGATCGGTGCCGGCCGCGGAATTGGAAGCGGCACAGATCGATCGGCTCAGTCTCTGGCGGCAATTTCGGTACGTCATTTTCCCGCACGCGCGGTTCATTATCATTCTGGGGGTAATTCTGCGAACCATTGACGCATTTAAAGTCACCGATCTGGTCTATCAACTGACTCGAGGAGGGCCAGGAGGGACGACCGAAGTTATTGGCGTCATGATGTTCCGTAAGGCATTCGAAGCTTTCAGTGTCGGATGGACCTCAGGCGTGGCTGTCATTACTCTTTTTACGGCCATTTCTTTCACCGCGATTTTTCTCTACCTGCTTAATGCCCACAAGAGGAAAAAAAGCGTATGAACGGTGCATGGAAATCGAAGCTTTATCATGTTGTTCTCTGGATCGTTGTCCTGATCTACTTTTTCCCGGTGCTCTGGATTATATTGTCTGCTTTCAAGACAAAAAACGATCTGTTAGCGACTCCTCCCAAATGGTTGTTTTCGCCGACTTTCGCTAACTTTGCTAATCTTTTTGCCAGGGAATCTTTCTGGCCAACGTTAGTGAACAGTCTGGTTATTTCATTCTTATCGGTTTCCATCGCCATTGTCGTTTCATTCCTGGCGGCCTATGCCCTCTCTCGGTTCAAACCGGTGGGGACCGATTTTATTATGTTTTTAATCCTGTCGATTCGCATGGTGCCGGCAGCTGCGGTGGTGGTGCCGGTTTACCTGATGTATGCGGCTCTCGGCTGGAAGGATTCCTTTTGGCCAATGACCCTGTTTTACGCGATGTTTAGCGTTCCGTTTTCACTCTGGATCCTGAAAGGCTTCATGGACGGAGTTTCCATGCGTTTTGATGAGACCGGACTGGCAAACAATGCTTCGAGGTTTCATATCATTTTCAAGGTCATCCTGCCCCAGGTAAAACCGGGACTAATCGCTGCTTTTGTCTTTAATATTATCTTCGTCTGGAACGAATTTCTGTTTAACTTCATCCTGGGCGGCCGGAGCACCACGACGATTCCAACCCTTTTGGTTTCCAATGCCTATCAGGAAGGCGGAGTCGACTGGACCTTTGTCGCATCGCTGGGGGCTGTTTACCTCTTGCCGCCGGTGGTAGCTCTTTATTTCTTTCAGAAATATCTGCTGGTTGGCATGACATTCGGAACTGTGAGAGGAGAAGTTTAATGAAGTTTTTTCGGCTGCCGTTTGCCAGTCAGCTGCAAATTGTCCTCCTCGTCGGCATGTTGCTGAGCTTCGTTCTGATCGGCCAGAACCTGTCTCTGGAAGTTTATAAATGGGGATTAATCATCCTGATGTTATCCGCCTTATTGCAAATTGTGGTCGGAAATATTCCACCCGAAACGCAGCTCATCGGAACGATCCTCCGGCTGGTGCTCGGGCTCTCGATAGTCGTTTCGGTCTTTCTGATCGGTATTTGGCTGGTTCCGTACCTCGCACAACTCGGTGGAAGAAGATAATGGTCGAAGTTGAACTGCAGGATGTTAGTAAAAGCTATGCGCGAAAGAGCGTCCTGAAAAAAGTGGACCTCAAGTTCGAAAAAGGAAAATTCTCGGTCGTCTTTGGATCTCCGGTCTCGGGGAAGTCTGTTCTGATGCGGTTGATCATGGGGCTGGAGCCGGCTGATTCCGGGTCGATTTTTCTTCGGGGCAATCTGGTCACTCATCTTTCGGCCGGCGCCAGAAATTTTGGTTATGTTCCGCAATCGTTCGCGCTTTATCCTCATTACCGGGTATTCGACAACATTGCTTACCCGCTCGTATTAGCTCGGAAGAGCAGGGAATCGATTCGAGAGCGCGTCGGACCGCTGGCCCAAAAACTTCGGATCGAGCCGCTATTGAATAAGTATCCGAGTCAGCTCAGCGGCGGCGAAAAGCAGAGAGTGGCCCTGGCGCGCGGGATCGTAAAGGACACCGATATTTTCATCCTGGATGACCCTCTGGTAGGCCTGGACTTCAAATTGCGCGAACAGCTTTTTGTCGATTTGCGGATCATGCTGTCAGAAATAGACGGCACGTTCATTTATACAACCTCGGACCCGCTAGAGACGCTGGCGCTCGCGGATGACATCTTTGTCTTGGACGATGGCGAGATTATCGATCGAGGCGGCGTCGACCAAGTTTACGAAGAACCAACCAGTTTGCGGGCTTTGCAGTTGCTTGGGTTCCCAGGGGCAAATACGATGCCAGGAGAGTTGACTGGGGATTTATGCCGATCGCCCTTCGGGGAGTTCAGCGTGGAATTGATAAACTCGAAAGATGAGAGGCCAATTCGCGATGTAGCAATTGGTTTCAGGCCCGAGGCTGTTGTCTTGGGACGTGAAGCGGAAGGATCCGGACTGCTTCGTATTGAAGCGCGGGAATTGCTTCGAGAGGATCTTGGCGCAGAAACGATCCTTTATTTTGAGTCAGCCGGTGTCACCTACGTTGGATTCTGGTCAAACGGTTCAGCTCCTCCTCGGCTGCCGGAAGTTTTCCAAGCTGGTCTTTGCCCGAGAGACTTTCTCGTCTTCGAATCTGCAACTGGACGCCGGCTCGGTCGGGGAAAGGATCCGTATGTCGGAAGTGCGACTGGAAAGAATTGACAAGTACTTTGGTCAGTTTGCCGCGGTGAAAGATGTTTCGCTTACCTTCGCGGCGCAATCCACGACCTGCCTGCTCGGGCCATCAGGCTGTGGGAAAACAACGATTCTTCGAATGATCGCCGGTCTGGAGACCGCCAGCGCCGGAAAAATCTGGATCGGTGGGCAGGACGTAACGAGTCTCTCGGCCAGACGGCGCAATATTGCGATGGTTTTTCAATACCCGATTATCTACCGAGGCTTGAGTGTCTACCAGAATATAGAGCTGCCACTTCGAGAGTTAAGGCTTTCGCCCGCCGAACGGGATGCTCGAGTCCGGGATGCGGTTGCTTTACTCGGTCTGGAGGGAAGCCTGGAACAGGACCCAAACAATTTTGATAATGGAACTCGGCAGCGTGTCGCTTTTGCACGAGCAGTCGCCCGGCAATCGAGCATTATCCTTTTTGATGAACCGATTACCAACGTTGATGCGCGAGCAAAATTTCGACTCAAGCGGGATCTCAAGAAAATCACAGATCGGTTGAAACAGACCATCATCTATGTCACGCACGATCAAAACGAGGCCATGACACTGGCGGACCAAATCGTCCTCCTCAAGGATGGTTGTATCCTGCAGCAGGCCCCCCCGCGGCAATTGTATAATCACCCGGCACAACGCTTTGGCGGCTGGTTTCTGGGGAATCCGGGAATGAGCTTCTTAAATCACAGCTTTGACCCCTCTGGCGGAGGAGAACTGAAATCGGATCTCTTTCCTTTTCCCGTCCGTCTGGAACAGCCTGAAGTGGTCGGAAAAGAAAAGTCGATACCGCTTGTCGTTGGCATTCGACCTGAGCACGCTCGCGTGTCGACCGCCCCGATTCCCGGTGGAGTGAAGGGTCGAGTCGTCCGAAGGTTTCGGGGAGTCGCCGGACAGTACCTCGTTGCGGTCCGACTTCAAAGTCACACCATTTGGGCAAAAGTTTCTCCTCGATCCGGAAGGAATCTGGAGCAAGATGTTTGGTTTAGCTGTGACCCGGAGCTGGCAACGGTCTTCGACGAGTCCGAAAAAGCGATTCCTACTCGTTTGGTGAGGGAGTAGTTGGCAGGAAGGAGACGGGAGACAGGAGTTCAGGAGTGAAGTCAGAAGTCGGGAGGCCGCGGGACGCGAGCCAGGGGCCTGCGAGGAAAGGGTGCCTTTCGCGTCTCTGATAATGGAGTTTCCAAACCCGTAAAAGAAGGTAGAAGGTGCCACCCTTATTCAGATGACGGGCACTTCTTTACCCGACTGACTTGATCTGTAAATTGCGTCCAGGAGCTCCATCAGTTGAACAGCCTGACTTGAGCTATTCACTGCAGATTCCTCTCCCCGAAGACAGCGCAGGAAATTCTCATCCTGTTGGATGAACTCGTAGGCTCGCAGAGGATCGCCACGCAAATCGTCCAGAGGAAGCTCGATTTTGATTAGTTCGCCTTCCTTATCCTCAAAGAGGGCAAGTGGCGAAGGACAAATGCTCGAATCAATATTGAAAACATCCGTGACCTTCAGCGAACCTTTTGGCCCGTAAACCGTCGTCGAAAGCAGGGAACGACCTCGCTTCGGATCCGGAGGGATGTCATCCGTTAGATTGGCAGCCCAACAAACCTTGAACAGCAAGGTGGCGCTATTTTCAAACCGAATCATTCCATAGGCGCTATCCTCCACATCGAAAACCTTGTTTTCGACGAGCTGCGGAAACTTCTGATAAGTCTGAGCGGAAACCGCTCTCGGCTGAGGCGTTCCCATCAGATACCATGCGGCGTCGACGGCGTGGACGCCGAGGTCGATCATAGCGCCTCCGCCTGCTTTCGATCTGTCGGTAAACCAGCCGTCCAGGCCAACTGGCGTTCCCCTGGAACGGACCCACATGGTCTCCGCGAAGTAGATTTCTCCCAATCGGCGTTCGGCAACGACTTTTTTTGCCGCCTGCATAGCTGGCGAAAAACGCATTTGACGCCCAAAATAGTAAATGAGGCCTCGGTTGCGAGCCTCTTCATGCAGCGAGCGCATCTGCTCTGCGTTCATTGTCGGAGGTTTCTCGCAAAGGACATGCTTGCCTGCTTGCAGAGCTTTTCGCGAAAAAGGGTAGTGAAGAGCGTTTGGGAGACCGATGACCACTGCGTTCAATTCCGGGTCAAGAAGCATCTCATCAAAGGAGGTGTAAATTCGCTGAGGACCAAATGTCTTCGCGAAGGTCTCAAGGCGTTCCGCATTCAGATCGCAGGCTGCGTACACATTTCCAAGCGCCGACGCGCTCAGCGCTTCGGCGTGGCGTTCTCCAGGCCAACCCAAGCCGACGATTCCCACGTTGATTGATTTTGCTAAAGTCATTGATGATTTCCCGTTAAAGTGAGAAAGCTGCGGCTTCTGGCCTTTGCAGCCGTCTTCCAGGTGACCAAGAACATCGGGCACTCCACAAATGGATCAACCAGCAATCATGATAACTCACCAGCAGGCGGAATCGGATTGGCGTGAGGGTGTGTCGGCGTAAGCGAAGCGTCCCGCTTTGCCCTTTGCCTTTTCGAGCGGAGCATGCTCTTTGGCACGGCGCTAGCCCTTTGGTCATGGTGGGGACTTGTTATATTCATTGGAATAAAGTTCATTGTCAGGTGGCGACTACTTGATGAGGAAAAGTTTCTTTCCAAAAATCTAGCCGACTATAGGGAGCATTGTCAGGGGGGTCACTATCGTCTGGTGCCGTTGTTTGGTAGCAGCTCGATTTACTAATCGAAAATGCAGATTTAACTTCAACCGGGACGGGGAAAGACACTAAAAAAAGAAGATCCAGTGAGCGAATCCAATCCTGACTTTAGCCGTGTGTTGATTACCAATGACGACGGGATCGAAGCGCCTGGGCTCGCCGTATTGGAAGCGGTGGCAGCGACGCTGGCACGGGAAGTCTGGGTCGTCGCACCGGAGCATGACCAGAGCGGGGTCTCGCACTCCATCAGCCTTCACTCTCCCTTACGAGTCCGGGAGCTCGCCGAACACCGTTTCGAAGTGACCGGTACGCCCGCTGATTGCGTATTCGTGGCATCGCGCCAGATCATGCCGGCTCTTCCCGATCTGGTGCTGTCCGGAATCAACCGCGGCGCCAATCTCGGTGTCGAGACGGTCTTCTCGGGCACGGTCGGTGCCGCGATGGCCGGTCTTCTCCTCGGAGTGCCTTCCATCGCTCTCAGCCAGGCATTTACTGATCGTGACGCCGTGCGGTGGGACACGGCACGGGGGCTGGCTCCCATGGTGCTCCGACGCTTGCTGCAGGCGGACTGGGCCGATAGTGCTTGCCTGAATGTTAATTTTCCCGATGTGCCTTGCGAGCGTGCCGGACCGTTGATCGTCACACGTCAAGGGCAAGGATTGATGAAAGCGGTAGAGGTGGCGACGCGAGTCGACCCGCGCGGGGGAGGCTACAGCTGGCTGCACATTACCCGCGAGCAGCGCGTGGATTCAAAAGGCAGCGAGTCAGAAGTGATCGCCGCTGGAGGCATAGCAGTAACCCCGCTCCAGTTCGAGCGCACTGCAGAACAAGTCTGGTCGCGACTGACCCAGGAACTGATCAGCTAAGGTTTTTAATTTGATGGGTGCGTCCCTCAGGCTGAAACTGGGAGAGGCTTTATCGCGGCATCAGGCGCAGGCTCCATAAATGCACTGCGTTCTTCCAGTTTGCTGGATTTGTCGCGCAGTAAATGGGAGCGATGCTGGCGAGAGTGGAGTGACCTTTAAATGGTCGACGATTCAGTAGCTCTGCGGCGTAAAAGATCGAGGCCTCGGGTGTTGAAAAGCGTTTGGTTCCGCTCCGCGCCATCAGCCCCATCCAGTTGTTCTTCATTCGCGCGGCGCGGCTTTTCCATCCGCCAGATTCGTGGGCTGAGATGGCGGCTAAGATCAGTGGATCAATATTGTTCTCCCGGCCGGCCTCAACAAATACTCTTCCAAACCCGCGTGGTACTTTCGCGTCGAGCTGATTTGGATCAATCGGGCGGAATGTCCGTACATTCTCTTCAGAGGCGCGACTGGAGATTTGCAATCCCAAAGCGAACAGCAATATAGCCCAAGTTCTCATCCGCCCTCTTTTGCTGCATTCGCCCGATTTGGCAAGGGTTCTTTTTTTGGGCAGGAGTTGCAGGGGGGCGGGAGGCAGGAGTTGCAGGAGTCAGGAGTCAGGTCGCGTCAAGCAAACCCAGAATGTGAGGAAGAGCATGTAGTTGGCAAGAGAACAAAACTCAGAAACACAATACAGGGACCCAGTGGGTTGAACAACCCCACCCGGCAAAGGTTGGCCACCAGCCGGAAGCGAACATTGCGTAGTCGTCAGCGATGGCGGCACGAAGCGTATGGAGCGGGTGCTAAAGCCGTGTGATTGAGCCTCGAAAAAATGACCTGATGCTGGAGCCTTCGTCGTCCTGACAGCGGGGCAGAATCGAAGCGCCGCGAATGGCTTGGCGCGGAGATCCGACCGGGGTCTGAGAGCAGGGCAAAAGCACGAAAGGGTTCCCTGGGAACTTGAGAGATCCGACTGGCTTCCTTCTATGGAAAGAACCGGAGTGGTGCGGCGAGACCGGTAGACCAACGCCCAGGCGCAGCGGGAGAGAACTCCAGAAGCCCGAGGCGAGCGAAAGGAAATGGAGTCAAGGAGGTAACCGTCGTTCGAAGGAAAACGAAGAGCGACGGGAGGAGCAGTCGGAAGTCTTAGCATCCTCATAGTACCGCGCGAAAAGTGGCGAACCGAACCGAGGGAGCCACCGAGTAGGGAAGGGGGATGTCGGGCTTGGAAACTGTGGATGGGAAACACAACAAGGGAGGACTCTGTGCCAACATGGGACGTGACAACGAAACAGCCACAGATAGCTACGCAGCGAAATCCTAGCCTGAAGAACCGTATGCCTTAATTGGGCTCGTACGGGACTGTGGGGGAGCCAGTCGGTAACGGCTGGCTCTACCCGGAAGTCAGGAGCACCCCACGGGAGGAACGCGTGAAGATTTGAGAAGAAACTTGCGCTCGGCGGACCAACGTCAAGTTTCAGAGAAATCAGGCGTCGGAATCGGAATAATCGATTTCCAATCGCAATGTTTTGAAGACTGCATAGCTGTGAAGACGGTTGGGGATTTGCGGAAGTGCCTCAAAAAAAAGGGACTCTTGACTTCCGAACTCCTGAATCCTGTCCCCTGCCCCCCTCTAATGAACCTCCACAGGTGTGCCGATCGGTGCGTACTGGTAAAATTTCTCCGCCATCGTTTCAGGTAGGCGAATGCAGCCGTGTGAAGCCGGATAGCCGGGCAGGTAACCGGCGTGGACACCGATCTCTCCGTGGATTCTGAGGAAGTATGGCATGGATGCTCCTCGGAAAACCGTGCCTGGAGGCCGGGGATCCTTTTTGTTTTGTACATTTGGGACGACGACCTGCCCGGACGGGTCGACATAGTCTCCGTAAAGGCTGGAAGCGTGGTCAATATCCTTGTCCGTCACATGAAACTTACCTGGAGGTGTGTCGTGCCCTTCCCGTCCGGTTGAGACGATTGAAACGCCCGCCAGTTGACCTCCTCTGTAAAAATAGGCGCGTTGCGCTCCGAGATCTATTTTGATGGATGGCCGGCCACCCATTCCTTCGCCGTCCCAATAGGAAACGGTATCCTCGATAGCTTCCCCCTGTTGTTGCCGGCTTCCGCCTGGGAAAAACGGATTAAGCTCGTCTGTGGTGGGAAAGCCTTCCGGATTGCCGGCGCAGCCGGCTAAGAAAATTACCAAAGCGATGGGAAATTGCTTTGAGAAGTGAGGCTTCAGCCAGGCTTTCATTGTCGAGCTATTGCTTCTGAAGTACTTCGAATGCCTGTTTTGGTTTGGATTGCTGAATCGGCATGGAAACCAAGAATTTGGACTTCGACGAACGTTCGACTGTCAGGAACGTCGGGTGGGGATTCGAGTGTCCCGATCTCCAAAATCTCGCAGAGCGAAAAGCTATTCGCACCGTTCCCTCTTTGATCCCTGTCCTCTTGTTAATTAGCTTTTTGAAGGGCCAAGATCAGCTATTCTTTCGGTGCGAAGCGGAAGCTGGGAATCTCTCTCCCCAGGACATAACCGGCTTTGACGGTGCTATGAGGTGGAACAACTTTTAAATCGGCCCAATCGTTGATGGCATAAAGAGCAGTGTAGGTTTCGTCGGAGTCGTTCCTCAGTTTTATCGCCCATCCTAGACAAGCATGTACTCTAAACGCTGTTATTGGGCCTGAGCTCCCAACCGTGATCATTGGCCCTGGAACACCAACCGTGGTCTCGGTCCCGCAGAAACCAGCCGAAGCGGTTAAGCCGATAACGATCAGACCCAGCATCCCTCGAAACAATAATGGTTTCATTCCTTTGAGCGAAATTCAGGCGTTTGGATTAATGTTTTCTGACAAGGCCAAGCGAGACGAGCAACGTTTGATCGATTACCGGATCCACTATTTGATCATGATCAACTTGAAACCTCTGGATTCCGATCGCCGTATTCTGGCCGAGGAAACCATCGACGAGACCGGCGTAGTAGCCCCGTTCTCGTAGAGCGATCTGTACTTTTCGAACGATCGCAGGGTCGGGGGGGTAGATGACACTGGAATGGCGCGGCGCGACCTGCTCATCCGAGCATGCTCCAAAAGAAAACACCAGCCCGATGAGAAACATGAGCCTGCCTATTTCTGCCATATTTCTTTTTTTCACTGTAATTAGTAGCGTTCCACTTCCTAAGACTTGAACTCAACGTCGCACCCAACTTCAATTGAACGGACGTGAGGCTTAGTCCGGGCAATCTATTCCAACCCGACGGCAAAATTCAATTGGACTTTAGGACAATATGAAAACGGCTGCTTGGAGTGCTACGGAACTGAAATGCGGTGGAAACGACGGCGGCTGCGGCCCTAATGCGCTTTGTCTTGGTTCAATTGTCTCAAATCCGGGGCTCCCGGGGCAGCACTCCGCTGAGGAGGGGCGACCGTGCCTTCTGCAGTCAATGGGAAATGAATTCGAAAAAGAGCTCCCAGCATCGCGACTGAATTGTCGCTCCACAATCCGCCGTGGCCCCAAATGATCTCTTTGGGGACCCGCACAATCCAGCAGGGCACATGGGCGTTTCCAGTATAAACAAATTGCCATCGCCGCCAGATTTCCCGTCCGGTCCCCGAGGGGAAATCGGCCGGGTTGTAATTGCCATTGTGACAATAGACGCTATTGTGACCGTCGTTAGGCTCGCTCGTGTAGAAGCTGTAGTCAGGGTGATTTTCTCTGATATTTGCCTCGAACGCCCTATTCTGATTGCCTTTTAGCCCGGGTGGAGCAGTAGCTTCGCCCCGGGGAAGGACATGAAAGTTGACCAGAAGTTTATTGTTGCCGGGCGTCTGGTCATAGAATTGGCTTTCAGAAACCTTTTGTCCGTTGCTGCCTGGAACCGGAACTTTATCCCAATGGGCCCGCAGATTGACGATATTAAAAAGCCCGGTACCAATCGGAAAAAATTCCCCTGTCGCCTGATCGTTTTCGGATTGGAGAATGACCAGAAACGGGCGGTTTTCCCCAAGGACGCTGCCACTCTCAGCTCCGGGTGCCCGACCCACCCAAGCATGGAGTTTGGGGTCATACTTGTAAAGATAGTCGAGCTCCGACATCAATTGCCGGCTGCCGATGGAGCTATCGGCTGGGTTAAATGCCACTGCCATATCCCACGGGCTGGTGTTGCGGACACCGGTGCTGCTGGCGTCGAGGATGGAATGGGAAATTGTGTTTTCGAGAACCAATCCGCCAAAAGAATGTCCCAGCAGGACACAATGATGATACTCCTTATCGGGCGCCCGGGCAGCCAATGCCAGTTCACTGATGGTGGCCAGGCAACCGTTCTGAGCGGCGATCGTTGAGCCGGCTGATTTGCGGCTCCAGAAAGTGAGAAATTTAAGTCCCGGGAGAGTCAGGTCTTTGCCTCGCCATGCGATATAGACACCTATGACGTTTAACTTGCGGGCCGTGATTTCCGGAAAACGGGACATTGTATCGATAAAGTGTTCGAAACGGCAGACGTCACCGGAACTCGCATTGTTTTGCCATCCATGAATGTAAACGAAAAGCAGGGGCCGTTTTGCTTCCTGGATCACGTCGAGAGCAGCTTTTCGCTGGGAGGTGTCCAGGGACGAACCTTGATCACCAAATTCGACGAAAGCCAATTTGTAACGCCCATCTTTTGGTCCGCGCACTGAGTTGAGCGGCTCAGCTGGGGTATTCGGATGGTAGGGCCCGTAGGAGGCACATGAGGCAATGAGAAACGCTAACGCCACGGAGACAAATGACCGGCAAAGGAAGACAATGGCTTCTTCCTTACTGCGCGCACTGCGGGAGGAAAGGTTAGCCATTTTAGTTGGATGGTAGAACACCGCGTACGGTGCCGTCTATTGGACCATAGTCCAATGGAAATGTGCTATTAGCTTGGGATGAAGAAAATTGGGGTCGACGCCGGTGATTGGAGCGCCAATTGGGCTTGGGGCCTGCCCTTGATCGTGGTGTGCTTTTTGGAAACTCAATGGCCAATGATGGCTGCTTTGGAGTCGCTGAATGGCATGCTCCTATTTGGACTGACAACCGCATTTCTCTTCGCCATGATCCAGAAGGTTTGGCCCAGCAAGGGTATCGTTCACCGGCAAATATGAGGACCAAGGTCCTTCTCAATGAATAGGATGCTCACAACTTGGATGTGACAAACGAACCGGATGGGGATTCGGGACGCGAGGAAAAGGAGAGCAGCCTTGCGGTTCTAGCCCTCCTCGCATTGATTGTTGGCGGGGCATCGGGCCTGCTGGGAGCAGTTTTTCGAATAACTCTTCAGTGGTGTGATCACTTTAGGGACGTGTTCATCGAATGGGCGCATGGACGAGAGATCGTCGGCTTGGTTCTCGTCGTCGTGGCCTCGCTTCTGGCCACCGGACTGGCTTCCCGGCTGGTGAGAAAATTCGCACCGGAAGCGAAAGGAAGCGGCATCCCGAATGTTGAGGCAGTGCTGCGTGACGAGCAGCCTCCGCCGGGCCCGATCCTTATTCCTGTTAAATTCATCGGCGGGGTGCTGGCAATGGGCGCTGGCCTGGCGCTCGGTCGAGAAGGGCCTACCGTCCAGATCGGTGCGGGCATCGGTCATCTGGTAGCGACCACCTTTGGTCGCAACTCAAAGGATGTCAAAGCGCTCCTGGCCGCCGGCGCGGGCGCAGGGCTGGCCACGGCATTTAGCGCGCCGATGGCGGGCGCCGTATTTGTGCTTGAGGAGCTGATCCGACGGTTTGATACGCGGATTACCATAACGACGCTTTGTACTTCGGGCAGTGCCCTCGCCGTGGCTCGATTGCTTCTCGGCGATCAACCGGACTTTCACGTTGAATTAATGCCCTACGCGGGCTTCGGAACTGTTCCTCTCTTTATCGCCCTGGGTGTGGTCGCGGGCTGCTTGGGAGTCGCCTACAACTGCGCGCTCGTCGGCGCGCTGCTGGCGGCGGAACGACTCGGACGCTGGTGTTCTGCTGATATGCGTGCGGCAATAGTGGGTGCGGTGGTCGGGCTAGGCGCATGGTTCGGCCCTGGATTAGTTGGAGGCGGTGACGCGCTGACGCAATACGCGCTCAACGGGAACGTCTCTTTAGGGGCCATCGGGTGTATCTTCCTGCTTCGGTTCGGGCTCGGGCCATTTTCCTACGCTGCAGGCACACCAGGCGGATTGTTTGCCCCATTATTGGTCCTGGGAGCCCAAAGCGGGCTTTGTGTCGGAACGCTTTTTTGCAGCTGGTTCCCCAATCTTGGGGAACGCCCGGCGGCGTTTGCCATTGTCGGCATGGCCGCCTTTTTCACTTCGGTTGTCCGGTCGCCGGTCACCGGGATCATTCTGGTAACCGAGATGACGGGATGCTTTACTCTTCTTCTGCCAATGCTGCTGGCCTGCTCCGCAGCGATGGCTCTGCCGACCCTGATGCGCAATCCGCCGATCTACGATTCTCTGCGACAGTCCAGCCTGCCTCGCTCCAGAATCATTCGGGAGTAGTGATTGAGACCTGAATCGTTTTGCTCTGAGCAGCTGGATGCCATTCCAATTCAATCCGGATGGCTCGCTGGACCTTTATTTTCAGAACGAAAGTCCAGGAGCTGAGAAGGATGCTAACTGGCTTCCGGCCCCCAAAGGCGAATTCAACCTGACGATGCGCCTCTACGCGCCAAGATCCGAAGCACTGACCGGCAAATGGAATCCACCGCCGGTGGTGAAGACTTTCGAATTGCCTCCCTTGACGTCGCAATGAAGGATGTAACTCCTGCACTCCTAACAAAAAAACCACCACTCACTCTAAATGCCGGGAGGCTATTCGTGATAATGCAGGCGTTGCAAATTCTGCACTGCTGACTGGCCCTGAAGATCGAAAACGACGCTTAAGGATGGATTGAAGATATGTTGCTTGGGAACTACGACGGCCTTGATATAATAAGTCGATCCAGCTTGGAGTTTAAAATTCTGAGTTGAAGTCGTCTCGGTGGTCGCAGCAAAGAGATGCTGACCCGGATTGGCGTGGTAAATAAAGTAGGTGCCATCCTGAAGGGTACCGATGTCGAGGCCGTTGTCTTTGAGATCGACTCCCACCGCTGCACCCGGGGAGCTATGTGTACGATAGAAGTAAACCGTCGCCAGATTTGGGCCGGGGCCGGCGGCTGGAGATGATTGCTGGCCCGTTTGCGTGGAACTGCAAGCGGCTATAAGGGCCAGGAGAATGATTGCGAGAGGCCTGAACTTACAGAGGTGCATGACCATTGGGGATCGAAGTTAGATGTCCGGTTTAAAGGGTCTCATCTTGTGGAACGGTGGGGATGAGTCAAGTGTTAAAAATGTTCTGAAAATCGCTATTTCACGGTGATAACAACCGCATCTCCACCAAGGCTAAGCATCAGCCCTTGCCTTTTGGCGATCAGACGCAGGATGACCCCATGGGAGTTCTGCAACCACAAATCGCCCGAGCTCGAGTTGCCGAAGGCAAAGCCGTAGCGGATCTGGGCATACGCGCCCGGAAAGTCTGGAAGGTGCCGTAACCCATAGACCTCGCCCCTCGCCTCGATGGTCGAGACACCGATTCCGAGCCCGCCGACGTTGAATGGATACCTGCTACCTTCGGACCTCAAGGTACCCTGGCCGGCACTCCCACTACCGACCAGTTTTGCCGATTCGGCCTTCGATCTTTACGGCCTCACCAGAGTTTCATCCAGAGGCACTTTTTGTGCATAAAAGTTGCCGGGCACAACCGGCCGCGTTAAACGGAGAGGAATGGCGGAATACCGAGAACGCAGTGGCAATCAGGAAGTGCTGTCCACCGTTGGCGTACGAGGTTCGTTTTTTTTGAATCGTGAATAAAACCAAGACGATCCAACCGATAGTCTATCTTTCGGGCCTTGCCGGCTTGGCGCTGTTGATGATTCTCCTTTTTCGTGAAGGCGCCGGGCAAGTTGGTTTGGCCATCGCCCGCGTCGGCTGGGGTATCCTCGCCTTGGCGCTTTATCATGTTTTGCAGACAATGAGCGACTCGGTGGGCTGGTTAGTACTAATCCCCAGAGAAAATAGAATACCGTTGATCCGCAGTTTTTTTGTTCATTGGATGGGGGAGTCAGTCAACAATCTTCTCCCGACGGCGCGGGTCGGTGGAGATATCGTGATCGCGCGCGTTGCTGCGATGTGGGGAACGCCGTTGAGGGTGGCAATCGCGGCAATCGTTGTCGATGTCACGGCCGGAATTGTCACCAAAGTGTTTATTCTCGTGACGGCCTGCGTTTTGCTGGTCTCCGTGACGGGTCGAACAGATCTTGCTCGCCCTGTGGTGGCCGCTGCGGTGACCGGGACCCTGGCGGTCATAGGATTCTACACCGTGCAGCGAGCGGGCATCTTCAGATGGGGTGCGATGTTGGCTTCTCGACTGGCCAAGTCAGCCGCCTTGGATTCGCTCGTGCAAGGCGGTGAAGCGCTGGATCAGACCATTCGGTTTCTCTATGCGAGACGGAGCGGCGTAGCGGCATGTTGCTTTTTCTGGATTTTGTCGTGGATCATTGCTTCAGGTGAGGTTTGGATCGCGCTTCAGGCGCTCGGCTTGCGTTCAAGCTTCGTCACGGCCTTGATTTTGGAGAGCGGCTCACTGGCTGTTCGAAGTGCGGCTTTTCTGGTGCCGGGAGCTTTGGGCGTGCAGGAAGGGGGTTATATTCTGCTCGGGAACGTCCTGGGCATTTCTGGTGATATGGCCCTCGCGCTGGCGCTCGTTCGACGGGTCCGGGAACTGATTTTGGGGATCCCGGGATTGATCGCGTGGCAGTTCGTCGAAGCTCGTCGTCTTCGACGCTGAGGAAAAGGGCAGGAGGGACGCCTATTCTCGATGCGGCCTTGGCCGGTGCCCGTCTACGGCTTCGTCCGATCCTGATGACAGCTTTTGCGTTCATTCTGGGCTGCATACCGCTCTGGGCGGCTTCCGGGTCTGGAGCTGCGTCCCGACAAATTCTCGGGACCACCGTTATTGGCGGGATGCTGGCGGCCACCTTCGTCGCCATCTTCCTGATCCCCGCGATGTTTTATCTGGTGGAGCGAATGACCCATCGGGAGGGGGGAGACAAACACGAGGAGGGAACGCCTGTGGATAAAGCAAGCTCCTCGTTACCGGCGGGAGGCATTGAACACTAACACCTGATCTGATCATTGAGAGCGACACCGATTTTTGGTTTAACCGGCAATTTGGAAACTTTGTCTTGTATTCCGGGTCACATGACGGAGAATGCTGGTGTTCGTTTGTTTTTGTTCATAGCGCGGAAGATCGTCGGTTGAATTTCTCAAAGGTGATTTGAAACCCGGTTCTCGGGAACGGCTTTGTAGCTAGCATTCGTTCTATCACCAAAACATGAAACTCTACGTTGGAAATCTATCGTTTAGTACCACTGACCCTGATCTGAAGGATCTATTCGCACAGTACGGCACTGTGACTGATGTGCATCTGGTTACGGATCGCATGACGGGCAAATCCCGTGGATTTGCTTTTGTCACGATGAGCAGCGCAGCCGAAGGCAAGGCAGCGATTAGCGCTCTCGAAGGCAAAAACCTCGATGGCCGCAACCTGACCGTCAACGAAGCCCGCCCCAAGGACGAAGGCGCAAAGCGCTCGTTCTCGAAGTCGCGCTGGTAGGCACAATCCGCAACCAAGCGGCAGATTTCTTTCAGGAGCTGCCTCTTTATTCGTTCCTATCCCAGGAATGACAAACGCACACGCCGTCTCCGTTCTCGGCAGACGGCGGTGTACTCTGGAAATATCTACCCCGTTTCGCCAAGTAATCAGCTATCATGCCTACCGAGAATTCAATTGTCGTCGAAGGAAAAATTACCGCTGTCCTCCCTGGAACAATGTTTCGCGTGGAGCTTTTCAATAAGCATGTTGTGCTTGCCCATATCTCGGGGAAGATGAGAAAGCGCTTCATTCGCTTGACCGTCGGGGATCGAGTGAAGATGGAAATGTCTCCTTACGATGTCTCGAAGGCACGTATTGTTTACCGGCTCTGAATTGAGCCGGCGCTGGCCTTTTTCGGGTTAGCACTCCAGGCCAGTTAGTTTCCCCAAAACGATCGCTTTAACCAGTGGGAGATGGGTTGAAAGCGATGTCACTTTGCTCTTGACAGGTGAGGGCGAAGAAGAAGAGCCTCAGCAGCGCCATTTTAGGCACTTATGTTCATGAGTAAGATTGGATTTTTGCGCTGTGTCCGTCTGGCGTTTTGCGTCATGGCGGTTAGTGCTGTGAGCATGACCGGTTCTCTTGCCAAAGAGCCGAATGATCCGTCAACAGCTTCCGAACAAACGAAGAAGCTCGACGCTGTGACCGGATTTCGGGGTCAGAAATTCGGGACCTCTTTCTCAGAATTCCAAGGGTTAACTGTCGAGAAGGATGAGGGAGATTTGAAACTGTATCTCAAGAAGGAAGAAAATCTCCAACTTGGGCCAGTCAAACTCGAAACCATCGTTTACCACTTTTTTCAAGACAAGTTCTTTGCGGTTTCGCTGCACACCCAGGATCGTGATAATACGCTTCGCTTGCTCAGGGTTGCTCAAGCGGCCTTCGGCCAGGGAAATCAGACAGCGAACGCAAAAGACGATTTGGACAAATCATGGCTAGGGAAAGCCGCTGAAGCCTTCTTCACGGTCAATCCGAAAACTGAGGAAGGAAGTCTGCTGATCAGAGACAATAAACTCGGTTCCCAAATGGAAGCCTACTGGGAGAAGTTGATCAACGAGGCAGCTAATGATCTTTAGGTTAACACTCTTATCAGAAAGGCCGCTCTTATGACCTCAGGACCAAACAATCCAAAGCGTCCCAACGAACGTTCGCTTGCCAAATCGCTGGGCGCTCTCTTAGCGCTAAGCAGCGGCCTGATGCTGGGTTCGGCCTCAGCCGCGGCTACCAATTCCGATTCTACTAAGACGGAAGGGGCTGGGCATTTGGAGGCTCGTGTTCAAAGGATTCAGGAACAACTCGGGCAAGTTCCGGGAACGGAAGTCAACCAGGGCGAAACCTCCCATCCAACCGCGCACCCGATGTGGTGGGGCAATTGGCACAACTGGCATCCGGGTTGGGGATGGCGCAATTGGCATCCAGGCTGGGGCAATGGCGGTTGGCACAATTGGCACAACTGGCACAACTGGGGTAATTGGTAGACGTGCGGGTCGTTTCAGCCGAGCGGCGCTAAGGACGCCGTCCATCCGTTTTGCCTGAGGCGACAGTTAGCGAGAAATGAACAATCTTGATCCGCTTCTGGCGCGGAGGATGCCTGAGGAACCGCTGGATCCGTGGATCAGTTTGCTGGTCCTTCAGCCGTCACCTTTCTGTAACATTCACTGTGACTATTGCTATTTGCCGAACCGCTCGTCGAAGAAGCGGATGGCTTTGGAAATTGTATCCGCTACCATCGAGAAAGTGTTTGCTTCCGATCTGGTTCGGGGTCCGCTCACGATAATCTGGCATGCTGGCGAACCGTTGGCGGTGCCGATTTCTTACTACGCCGAAGCGTTTGCTGAAATTCAGCGCAGAGCGCCGGCTGGATCGGTTATCCGCCATTGTATGCAGTCCAACGGGACCTTAGTCAACGAATCGTGGTGCCGATTCATCAGTGATCACGATGTGTCGATCGGATTGAGCATCGACGGCCCTGCCGATATTCACAATGCCCATCGCAAAACTCGGTCGGGTCGAGGTTCTCACGATGCGGCAATGGCAGGATTGCGGCAACTGCAGGCTCACAGTATTCCGTTTCACGTAATCAGCGTGATTACCCAGCAGTCGCTGGGACGGGCGAAGGATATTTACGGTTTCTTCTACAACCTCGGCATCTCTCAGCTTGGATTTAACATCGAGGAGATCGAAGGCGAAAACGTAAAATCATCGCTGACTTCCTTCGATGGAAAAGTCGAAAGTGTCGAAGCTTTTATGGGTGAGATTTTTCGACTCCAAAAGGCTGATGGAGGCCGCATGCGGATTCGCGAATTCGACGCAGCTTTGGGCAAGATCCAGAGCCAGAGATCGCTGCGTAGCTTTGATTTCCCCTATTTCAACGAACAGGTCCGTCCGTTTGGCATTCTCAACGTGGACTGTGACGGCAACTATTCGACCTATTCCCCCGAACTTTTGGGAATGAACGTCTCCCCTTATGAATCTTTCAGCTTTGGCAATATTCTGAAAGATGACTTCATCGACATGGTCGAGAGCCCGAAATTTCGCTCTGTTTTTATGGACATTCAGTCGGGAATCAATCTTTGCCGGGACTCCTGCGCCTATTACGGCTATTGCGGCGGAGGAGCGCCCGCAAATAAGTATTACGAGAATGGCAGTTTCCGTACGGCTGAAACTCTTTTTTGTAGGTACAGCGTCAAGCTGCCGTTGGACATCGTCTTGAACGATTTGGAAGCGGGATTGATTCCGACTTTTTCTTGAGCCACCGCCTCGTCCTCAGTTGCTTGACTCTCTGGGTCGCACCGCGGGAAAATCCTCCCGAAAGCTGTAAGCAAACCGTTCCGGTTTGCTTGCTCGAAGAGGCAAAGCGGGACGCTTCGCCTTGTACTGAAAACCAACATCCTACTTCGTTTTCGCTCTCTTAGGCCAGGGGCGGATGTGCAAAAATAAAAGCCAGCTGACCTAACGCTGTCAGCGAGATGGTTTATGATGGTTGCAAATCAATGAGTACACCAACCAGCATCCCATTTGACGCAAACGAATTGACGGTAAACGAGTTCTTGTCACAGGTGGAACAAAAGGCATCGGCGAAGCGATCGTTCAACGCCTGGCTCGGGGCGGCGCGACACTCATCAGTACCGCCCGCTCTCTCCCCGCTGATTTCCAGGCGTCCGGCCTGTTCGTCCAAGCTGACCTCAGCACTGCGGAAGGCGTGAATGAAGTCGTGCGAGAGGTAAACTCTCGCCTTGGTGGCGTGGACATTCTGATAAACAATGTTGGAGGCTCGTCTGCGCCGAGCGGAGGAGCACTTGCCTTGAGCGATGCTGACTGGCAGCAGACTTTCAACGCAAATTTGTTTGCCGCTGTCCGGTTGGACCGCGGACTTCTGCCTTCGATGCTAAAGCAGGGTTTCGGCGTTATTATTCACATCTCATCCATTCAGAGGCGTCTCCCGCTTTTCGAGGGCGGCCGGATTTCCAAGTGGCGTTCAAACTCCGGAGGCCAGCGTCGTCGCAGATCCGATGGCGTATTTGGGCGTACGTCCTTCCTCTGCGTCATGCAAATCCACGTAGGTCTGGACATCGTCGCGATCGGCGAACCCGCTCACCTCTTTTTCTGCGATCAAACCTGGAGCGCCATCGTCGCGCCAACCTCGCTTGATAATAAAAGCATTCCAGACCAGGATTTGTTCCTGATTTGCACGTTTTCTGCCTTGAAAGCACCATTCAAGGAGCTCCTCGTTTGTTCCCCCTTCGAGCGTTTTAGCCGCCAGTTGATCGTAGTCGATCTCCCAAAACCGGCAGAACCGCGCGTCGAAATC
>CAVULL010000041.1:0-19029 GCA_963742335.1 uncultured Verrucomicrobiae bacterium | reverse complement strand
GCGCAGATCAGTACCTGCAAAAAACGGCTTCGAAAACCCGCAAGAATACTCTGTTGCAGGCCAAGTCCGCCGGGGTTCGCGGGCGCCAGAAGCCAGTGACCATATCACGGCCCTAACCCAATTAAAGCGGAGCCCGAAAGAAATGGAGAAGGGACTTCCCAATTACGAACGGGCGATCGTCGCAGCCTTTTCGATCAATTCTGCTTCCGGACGAACGCCCGTATAAAGGACGAACTGTTCGACAGCTTGAAGGACACTCACTTCGGCTCCGGTGATAGTTTTCTTGCCCAGCGAGGTCGCTAATCGAATGAGCGGGGTGATCGCGGGGAGAGCTACCACATCGAACACGAAATGAGCTGAACGCACCAATCCATCCGCGAATGCGAGCTGATCGGCATCGGCACCGGCCATCCCAACCGGAGTGACATTGATCAATAATTCCGGCGTTTCGCCACCGATCAGTTCCCTCTTCCACTGAAAATCATACCTGCGGGCAAGTGCCAGCCCCTTCACTTCATTTCTCGCCACAATCGTCCCATTGGTGAATCCTGCATCCCTCAGCGCACAAGCAACGGCCTTCGCCATCCCGCCGCTGCCAAAAAGCGCAAAACTGGCACTGGTCGGGATGCCACTCGATCGAAGGAGGATTGAAACAGCTGTATAATCGGTGTTATAGGCCTTCAGAAACCCGTCGGTATTGACGATTGTGTTTACGGACATGATGCCTTTCGCGGAATTATCCAATTCATCCAGGAACTCGATACACACCTCCTTAAACGGCATTGAAATGGCGCATCCGCGGATTCCAAGTGCCCGGACTCCTCCGATCGCCGCACCGATATCACCCGTCGTAAATGCCTTATAAATGTAATTCAGGCTCAGTTCGCGGTAGAGGAAGTTATGGAATCGGGTTCCAAAATTTCCCGGCCGCGCCGAAAGCGACATGCAAAGCTGGGTGTCTTTATTGATATGCAATTCCACTGGCTCCAACGGCTTCCCGGCGTAATCTTAGCACTTGAGTGCCAGCATGAGAATTTGCCAGATTTAGAACCGTTTTGGAATCAAAAGATTCCAGCGACGACTGATCAGGAGTCAGGAGTCAGGAGTCAGGAGCACCCCACGGGAAGAACGCGTGAAGATTTGAGAAGAAACTCTTGCTCGGCGGCCCAACATCAAGTTTCAGAGAAGCACCCCACGGGCGAGGCACGTGAAGATTTGAGAAGCAACTGGCGCTCGGTGGACCCCGCTGTTGCTGAGAAGTCAGGAGCCAGGAGTCAGAAACCAATTAGACAAAACTATGCAGGAGAAGAATCTAGCTTCCAATTGTATTACTTCTCTATTGTTAATCATCCCGGCTGTCGCATTGCTGGAACTTACGGGCTGTTCTACCGTCGGCAAAACAGCGGACCAAGTCAACAAATAGGAAGGCGTTTAGCGTTTAGCGTTCGCCGTTCGGCGGCAGTATGCGAAGCGTCCCGCTTTGCTTCTTTGAACTTGACGGTTCGCCAGGCAGCGTTCGCCGTTCACCGTGGTATGCGCAGCGTCCCGCTTTGCTTCTTTGAGCCGGACGGTTCGCCAGGCAACGTTCGCCGTTCGCGGTGGTATGCGCAGCGTCCCGCTTTGCTTCTTTGAACCGGACGGTTCGCCAGGCAACGTTCGCCGTTCGCGGTGGTATGCGAAGCGTCCCGCTTTGCTTCTTTGAACCGGACGGTTCGCCAGGCAGCGTTCACCGTGGTATGCGAGGCGGGGCCTTGAAATACGCTGGCACGTTGCTGGCCGGTCCGGGCCTTTCCAGCGTGAAGCCGGAATATTGTCTGGAGATTGCAATTGCCGTTGACTTGAAACGACAACCATATTTTCTAACGAGGTGTCCAATTTCCTTGATTCCGAAAAGGGGGAAACTTGTTAGACGGTTTTTCTGGCATTGGTATGCATCTTGGCAATCTCTGGCAATTGTCAGATGCCAAGAGCCGTTCAATCAGCCCGGAAAATTTTACCGGTGAAAAGGGTCAAGGCGGGATGGCTCTTGAAGGGACCGGCGCAATCCATGCACGCGGACTTCCCGGGGATGGCACCGGACGTGGCTGGAAGGTCTCACCTTCCATTAATATTGCCGCGGGCGAGAAACGCCTCCTGTGCGACATAGAGGGCCCTGGAGCTATCCAGCAGATCTGGTGTGTGGTCTCTAATGTGCGCTGGCGTAATTTGATTTTGCGCATCCACTGGGACGATCAAGAGCATCCGTCGGTCGAATCTCCCCTGGGGGACTTTTTCGCCTGCGGCTGGAACCGATTCGCGCAGGTCTCTTCGCTGGCCGTCTGCGTCAACCCGGGCCGCGCCTTCAATTGTTATTGGGAAATGCCCTTTCAAAAACGAGCCCGGATAACGCTGGAAAATCGCGACCCGGACGAATCCGTCATCCTCTACTACCAAATCAATTATGCCCTGACGGAAGTTCCCGCTGATGCTGCATATTTTCACGCGCAATTTCACCGAACCAATCCCCTTCCTTTTGGGCAGGACTACGTAATCGTGGATGGGGTGCGCGGCAAAGGGCACTATGTCGGTACTTATCTGGCTTGGGGTGTGAACAATGCAGGGTGGTGGGGCGAAGGTGAGATCAAATTCTTCATGGACGGAGATCAGGAGTTTCCAACGATCTGCGGGACCGGCACGGAGGATTATTTTTGTGGTGCTTATAATTTCGACGGCGGCGTGATCGACCCGAACATGACCAGCATCTATCGCGAGTTTACGACACCTTATTCGGGCCTTCCTCAGGTCCTTCGCCCCGACGGGACATATCAGTCACAGACCCGCTTTGGGATGTATCGTTGGCATATCACGGACCCGATCCGCTTTGAGTCGGATCTAAAGGTCACGATCCAGGCTCTCGGCTGGCGAACCGAGAAGAACAATCGACGTTACCTGCCGCTGCAGGACGATATTGCCTCGGTTGCTTTCTGGTACCAATCGCTGCCTTCAACTCCTTTTCCACGACTGCCAAACGCCGATTATCTGGAGATAATCTGAGAAAGTGAGAGGGGGACTCGTTTCTCACACCAATGAGCGAAGACAACCTGAAGGATAAGGTGGCAGTCATCACGGGCGCCAGTAAGGGACTGGGCAAGGCAATGGCTTTGTCGTTGGGCGCTGCGGGCGCGAGCATAGCGCTTGTTGCACGCGATGGCGGTCAGTTGAACGAAGTGAAACAAGCGGTGGAAAATGGGGGCGGGAAGGCCGAGGTCTTTCAGACCGATGTCTTGGAAGAGGAACAGATCCGCAAACTCGAACACGACGTAATAAAAGCATTTAATGGCATCCATATTCTGGTTAACAACGCAGGAATCAATCTTCGTAAACAATTGGTCGAGTTCACATTGGAGGAGTGGCGCTGCGTTCTCGATACCAACCTGACGAGCGTGTTCCTGATGTGCCGGTCGTTTGTGCCGCACATGAAAGGCCGAGGGTACGGTCGGGTAATTAATATGGCGTCAATGATGGGCCGGGTTTCGCTGCCCGGGCGCTCAGCCTATTCGGCCAGCAAGGCGGCCTTGCTAGGTCTAACGCGTGCGCTGGCGTTGGAACTTGCTGAAGAGGGCATAACGGTGAATGCCATCAGCCCCGGCCCTTTCGCTACGGAGATGAATACTCCGCTGATCGAGAATCCCGAACTCAACCAGCAATTCCTTTCAAAGATCCCCTTGGGTCGTTGGGGACGTGTGGAGGAAATCGGGCGTCTCGCTCTTTATCTTTGCTCTGAGGATGCAGGTTTTATCACCGGGACGGATATACTCGTTGACGGCGGCTGGACTGCGCAGTGACGTGGATCTCCAGCGGATTTAGCTAAACTCAGCAACGGCTCCCTTGGGCGTGTCATGATACCTTCTACCCTTGCGCGTCCCGGCGCGGTTCGCTTCTGGCTAGCGGTGATCTTCACGGGCATCGGCGCTGGTATTGCCGCGGCTCTCTTGACGCGATTGCTGGAACTGGTGCAGCACATCATGTGGGGCGGTGAGGGCATCGACCTTTTGAGTGCGGCTTCGAGCGCGAGCCGATGGCGGCATATCCTGGTACTTTTGGGTGCAGGGCTGGTGACGGGCGCAGGACAAATCATTCTCAAGCGTCTTTCCAGTGGCAATGGCATCGACATTACAGCCGCTATCTGGTTCCATGCGGGGCGATTGCCGACTGTGCGTACGCTCGGGAGCGCTTTACTTTCAATACTTATCGTGGGGATGGGGGCATCGCTGGGTCGCGAAGGTGCTCCGAAGCAAGCCGGGGCGGCGGTTGCCAACATGCTGTCTGACAAAGGGCTCCTGTCTGATGAGGAGCGCAGGCTCTTGGTGGCCTGCGGAGCAGGTGCAGGTATGGCAGCGGCTTACGGCGTACCGTTGGGCGGGGCGCTGTTCGCGCTGGAAGTGCTGCGAGGGATGCTGGCGCTTAGATTCGTTCTTCCGGCTCTGGTGACTTCGTTGGTGGCGACGGCCGTATCCTGGTTGGCCCTGCCCAACGCACCCGTCTATGTCATCCCTGCGGATTCCAGCAACAGCGCAATTCTGGTTTGGGCGCTGCTGGCGGGTCCGATCGCCGGCGTGGTTTCCGTTGGCTACGTTCGAACGATTGCCTGGGCTGATCGAAGAAAGCCACAGGGTCGGCTGCGCATGGTCGTCCCGGTATTTGCGTTAAGTCTGCTCGGCGCGGTCTCGATTCCGTTCCCACAAGTGCTCGGAAACGGCAAGGATATCGCCCAACTGGCCTTCGCCGGCCAAGTCGCACCTGTTCTCTTGCTGGCACTCCTGCTCCTCAAACCCGCAGCTACTGTTTTATGTCTGGGCAGCGGAGCGCCAGGGGGCTTGTTTACCCCCACGCTGGCCTTCGGCGCGTTACTGGGAGGAGCGCTCGGTTACGCCTGGTCCTGGTTCTGGCCCGGCGTGCCCGCTGGAGTGTTCGCGCTACTCGGAGCGGCAGCTATGCTGGCAGCAACGACACAGGGACCGATCTCGGCGGTGGTTCTAATGATCGAGCTGACTGGCCGCGACCGATCGTTTATTCTACCGATGCTTCTAAGCGTGGCCACCGCCACGCTGGTGGCTCGGACCATTGAACCACGCTCGATCTATGACGCACGCCTGACGAATGAAGAGGTGGCGGCGCGGCAGAAATCCCGGGAACTATCCTCCTCGTAGAATATGCAGAGGAGAGCCAGCGCGGCGAAGCCGGAACCCAACCAGGTGGCGGGTTGAGTTTTGTGACTCCTGCGGCTTGTCGTAAGGCTGTCCGCGGTTAACAGTGCATCGTGATCGCAAGCGCCTTTTTCCTGATTTTGATCGTCTCGACCGCATTACTGTTGGGCAACGAGTTTTCCATCGGCTTCTTTATTCATCCGTCCTTGGATCGCGCAAATGATCGAAATTTTCTGCCCGCGGTCCAGGTATTTGCGCGGTTCTTCGGTAAGATCATGCCAATCTGGATGGCGGGGACGTTGCTCCTCCATCTGCTGCTGCTGTGGCTGACCTGGCGGTGGCCGGCCAGTCATTCCGTGTTTCTAATTTCCTCGGTCATTCTGTGGATCATCATTATAGTATTCAGCGTTATCGGCCCTGTGCCGATTAACGATCGTGTCAAAGCCTGGGACCCTGCGCACCCTCCAGACGATTGGAAAAGCCAGCGGCAACGATGGGACGCTCTAAACGCGATCAGAGTTTTTTTGATCGGATTAGCCTTTGTCTCGCTGCTCCTTTCCTTTAGAGCGTTGCCATCTGATTTGATCTAACGCCTTTTTCTCGGCGCATTCTCCTCACAGCCGATCATCATTTGAATCAGGGTGTGCTCGTTCGTGGCCAGGGTCTCTTGTTCTCCGACGATTTTGCCTCTTCGGATGACGTAGACACGATCAGTCACTTCTAAGACATCCGGCAGATTGTGACTGACCAGCAGCACGGAAACCCCGTGCTGCTTGAGTTCATTCATTAAATCCAAAACTTTCCTTCGCTCTGCCACTCCCAAGGCGGCGGTCGGCTCGTCCATCACGATTAATTTAGCTTTCCAAAGCATAACCCGCATAATCGCGATCGCCTGGCGCTGCCCGCCGGAAAGAAAGGCGACCTGCCTTCGGGTCGGGATGGAAGCATTCATCCGGCACAATAGCTCTTCAGCTCTGGCATTCATCCCCTTCTCATCCAGGAGGCGCACGAGACCTCCAAAGTAAGTCTTGGTCAACTCCCGACCCAAAAAGAAGTTGTTCGCCGTTGTTAAATTGTTCGCCAGCGACAGGTCCTGGTAGATTGTCTCTATTCCAAGCTCGCGCGACGCAATAGGAGAATCCAAGGTCACCTGCTGGCCCTCCCAATAAATTTCGCCTTCGCAAGGAGTCAGCAGGCCCGCGATAATTTTGATCAAGGTCGATTTCCCGGCGCCGTTGTCGCCTATGAGCCCCACCCGTTCCTCTGCATTGATTGAAAAATTGACGCTCTCCAAGGCCCGGATTCCAACAAAATTCTTCGAAATATTCCGAACTTCAAGCAGGGGCGCCATCTCGGCCTCTCTAGTAAGACTCTTTCGACACCCGGGCGATCTGCTCGGCGGTAAGATCCGTCACCTGCCCAAGGTTATTCGCCAACGTCAGAATATAAGCGATGGATTCCGCCGCCTGAGTCAAGTTGAATGCGTCGTACAAATCCGAACCCACTGCAAGCACGCCGTGATTGGCTAGTAAAACTACTTTGCTCTTGGCGAGATGCGGCCCCATTTCAGCCGCAATCTCATCGGTGCCAGGGGTCCCATAGGGAACTACTGGTATTTTCCCGAATAGATTGATCATTTCCGGATAGGCTTTGCTTTCGATAGGCTGGCTATTGAGGGCAAACGAGGTCAAATAGGGGGCGTGGGAATGGATTGCCGCACAGACATCGTCCCGCAGGCGATAGGCTGCCACATGCAATAAATACTCGGACGAATACTTAAGTTTCCCTTCATATTGCTTCCCCTTTTCGTCGATCACGGCAATCATCTCGGTGGTCAAGAAAGCCTTGCTCTGTCCCGAAGGCGTTATTAAAATCTTCCCTTCATGTTTGATCGACAAATTACCTTCGTAAGTATTTACGAGGTTTTTCTGGTCCATCACCTTGGCTATTTCGACGATAATTTGCTTTAGGTCTTCGTACATGTTCGTTTCGCCTCTTTATAGCAGATAAACTGGCTGTATAATTCCTCCAATTCGTCTCCCGACCTTTTTTGGGGTAGATATTCGCGAGTTTGCGTTGATCCCCGGACAACTTCCCTTATTTCCTGGAGTGACGCGACCTCTCCCGACGCCTGCAATTGGACCATCAGATTCCCGAGAATAGTCGCCTCTGCCGGCCCCGCAGACAGTGGCAAGCCGGTGCAATCCGCCACCAGTTGACAGAAAAAGCCGTCATTCACGCCACCTCCAATTAAATGCAGTCTCTCAATTGATCTGTCGATCACCATCTCCAACCCCTCGACGCACCACCTCACTTGAAATGCCAGGCTCATGTAAATTGAGCGCGTGTAATCTGCTCGAATCAGGGGTGTTGACTGGTGTGTTCGAATAGCATACATCCGAATGCTTTTCGTCATATTGTCGGGATTCTCGAATTCGGATGACTCCGGGTCAAAAATGATTGGGCGCCCTTTGCTCTCTCGGGCTTCCCTGGAGAGAGAGGCAAAGGAGACTGAAGACCGCCGTTCCCATAGGCGCTTGCATTGCTGCAAAATCCAAAAGCCCGTATTATTGCGAATTAAAAGGTTCTCTCCTTCGGCCCCGCGGCAGTTTTTGAATCCATACTCGAAGCTCGCATCATTGATGGATGGCCTGTCCGTTTCGCACCCGACTACGATCGTCGTCCCAGTACTAACAAATGCACAATCCCTGCTCAAAGAAGAAATTGAGGCCAGCGCCGAGGCCGTATCGTGGCCGCTGACAGCCACGAAATCGAGTTTCTTAAAGCCAGTTTCTGCTTCATAGGCAGATAAAATTGGGCCCAGCTTGGTCCCTGGTCGTACCAGCGGGGGAAAGAGGGTCTCCCGTATCCCGAGAAAGGACAGCAAATCGCCATTCCAACTGTCATCGGAAGAACTTAGTAATTGGCTTGTCGCAGCAATGGTTATCTCCGCGATGATTGATCCGGTAAACAGGTAACTTAGAAGATCTGGGATTAACAGAAGCTTATCGGCAGCCTCCAGGAGCGGATCGTCGCTGAGCACTTGGGAATAGAGTTGACAGAGAGTATAGTGACGTTTCAAATCTGATGCCGTTGAGAGAAAGAGTTCGCGAGACGGCACCTTCTTCAATAGTTCTTCGACAATGTGATCGGTGCGGGAGTCCCGGTAATGATAAACATTCCCAATCAGTCGCCCTTTTTGATCGATCAAGCCATAGTCTGCGCCCCACCCATCAATTCCGACGCTGAGGTAAGCTTTCGTTTTATCAAGTCGTGCCAACGCGGATTTTAGTTCGTGGAAAACCTTCAGGATATCCCAATGCAGGTTGTTCAGGACTTTTACAGGCGGATTGAGAAATCGATGCTTTTCTGTCACGACGATCTTGTCGCCGTCAAAAGAGCCGACACAGACCCTTCCGCCTCCGGCGCCGATATCGAACCCGATAACGTTGATCGTCTTCAATTGATTCCTTACCAGTGGGGAGCGACGGGAGGAAACCGGCTAGCGGTTTCCCCTGAGCGCTCTCGCGTTACTTTATCAGGCCCGCTTCTTTCTCGATGTCCATCCACTTTTGGACATTGTTATTGTCTTTAGTCACCAGCTCGCCTGGGATCTGGATGTGATGCTCAACCTTTTCGTTTTTCAGCAATTTTGCGGCCACCTCGAGGGTCGTCTTTGCCTGATCGACCACCTGTTGAACGACCGTTCCAGTCATTAAGCCGCTCTCAATCGCCTTCAGTGATTCCGGCAAGCCGTCGACTCCAAGCACCATCACTTTCCCGGCCTTCCCGGCCGCTTTCAGCGCTTCGATGGCGCCAAGGGCCGAATCATCGTTATGGCATAGAATTGCATCAATTTGCGGATACGCCTGAAGCCAATCTTCAGTGATCGACATTGCATTATCGCGACGCCAATGGCTGGTTAAGTCGGCAACGATTTTGATGTCCGGCCTCGCTTTCAATCCTTCCAGGATTCCCTTTTCCCGCGAGGCAGCCGCCAGGTTGCCCGGTTCTCCTTCGAGAATGGCAACTTTCGCCCCCTGCGGCAGTTTCTTGGCCGCATAGTCACCGATCAATCGACCTTCGAGAATTGGGTCCGACTCTAGAGAGACACTGTTTTTATCATCAATCTTAAGCGCTAAGTTGATCACCGGGATTGGCGGGTTCATGGTGTAAGCCTTGTCGATCACCGGAATCAGGGCCTGTGCATCGAGAGGTTGCACAATCACCAAGTCCACCTTTTGCGATAAGAAGTTCTCGAGCAGATTCGTCTGTTTCTCCACTGCCCCTTCCGAATCTAACAATTTAATATCGAAATCGGGATGAGACTGCTCGGCGAACTTCTTCACGGTCTGCGCTTGCCACGACGTGAATGGATCCTGAAACGACTTTGCAGCGAATCCGATCTGATACTTCGCTTTTGGTTTCTCAGCGCTTTCCTCACTTCTCACGCCCAGCGCGGCAAGAGCCAAAATACAACTGACTGCAATGCTAATTTTCATGGAATGTTATCAGGGGGGGTTATCTACTTCTCTCGAATCACTCCTGCTGCTCAGGCGACCCTGCCGACTTCCAGAGACGCTGCCGGCATCTTTTCAAAAGTTCAAATTTTGCGGCTTTCTTTGACAATTTCTCACCCCGCTTCGTATTTTGACTTCGCCATTTAGCTGACCAAGTTCCGGGTTCTTAACGTCCGAGTGTGCAGATCCAGCACCACCGCGACCACGATAATGACGCCTTTCAAAACCTGTTGATAGTAGGAGGGAACGCTCAGAAGGTTCAGGACATTGTTAATCACTCCGACAATTAACGAACCGGCTAACGTTCCCAAGATGGTACCGACGCCGCCCGTGAAACTCGTCCCGCCGATGATCGCCCCCGTGATGGCATCAAACTCGTACCCGACCCCTGCCGCCGGCTGTCCGGAATTCAATCGAGCCATCAAAAGGACGCCGCCGATCGCTGAGAATATGCCGCAAACGATAAAAGCGGTGACTTTCACGCGGCGCACATTTATTCCCGCGGCGATCGCTGCATCCTCGCTCCCACCGATCGCATAAAGGTATCTCCCATACCTCGTTTTATTCAGCAGAACGGCTGAGAGAACGGCCAGGACAATCATCACAACAACCGGAATCGGAACCCCGAAGAGACTTCCCTTTCCCAGATAATTGATGGCTCCGATATCGTAGATTGGAAAACCTTTGGTGTAAATAAACGTAAGACCCCGAGCAATGGTCATCATGGCCAAAGTCATAATGAAAGAAGGAACTCCATATTTCGTAACGATAAATCCGCTTGTTAGGCCAGTCAGCAAGCCAACGGCGACGGCGCTCACGACAGCGAGCAGAATGGAGTGCGTAGTCAGGAACGTACCAATAGAAATACATCCGGCTAGGGCCGCTACCGAGCCCGGCGCCAAGTCAACCATGCCGGCAATAATCAGCATCGTTTCCCCAAAGGCGATGATCGTGATGATACTAACTTGGCGCGTGATATTTGTCAGATTCTCGCTGTTAATAAATGTCGGCGTCAGAAACGCTGAAATTCCACAGATAACGAAAAGCACAATGATTATCGCATATGCTTGAACCACTGTTCCGACCGAACCTCCAGAAGGCAGCGATCGCCAAAGTCCCAGGTTCGCTGTCGTTCGTTGAACCTTCATGCTGTTCTTGATCGGGGAACCTCTGATTCGCAGGGGCGAAGACCCTTGGCGTACTTCAGGGAGAACTCCTCTGTTTCAGACCATAACTAACTCGCTTTTTGCTCAAGGCCTTTTCGATTCGATCATTTCCGTCACGAAGCTCAGACTTCTTTTGTAAGGCAATAATTGCCGTGACCACATCCACGACAGCAAGTTGGGCTACGCGCGAGGCCACGGTTTCGGAAGCGCCCGACTTGCTGCTGACCGCTGAAACGAGGACAATGTCTGATAACCGGGCGGCAGACGAGCGCGGGACACTAGTCAGGGCGATCGTCGTCGCCTTACGCTCCCTTGCAGTTTGGAGCGCCTCGATAATGTCACGGGTTTCGCCGCTGTAGGTGACGCAGAATAGCAAATCGGTCGGATTCAAGTTAGCAGCGATACTGGCTAAAACATGTGGATCCGCGCACGCGGAGGTTGGAATCTGGAGTCTTAAGAAGCGTTGATAAGTATCTTGGGCGACTGGAGCGGAACTCCCAAATCCGGTCAAGCAGACATGTTTAGCGGCCAGGATGCAGTCCGCAGCGGCCCGCAACGAATCTTTGTCCAGAAGTGTTAAAGTTTCCTGGAGGACCGCGAGGTTAATTTTGATGACTTCCCGTGCCACGTCCAGGATATCACCGCTGGCATTTGCGTCGGCTGGAACGTCAAAGCCTAGCAGCTCAGCGCCACGGATCAGCCCCCGATTTTCGAGAAGGGCAGCGCGCAGTTCCCGATATCCTTTGTAACCACTAAGCTGACAGACGCGGACCACGGCGGTCTTATTTGATTGAGTCTGTTTCGCCAATTCACCGATGGAGAAGGAGGCGACCTGTTGAGGATTATCGACGATGTACTGAGCGACGTTACGGCAGCTCTCGGGCATCTGGGAAACCGCCGACAAAAGGTTTTGCAGTGGATGCAGGTCGAAGTCAGAATTCCTTCCTGGATCCGAGCCGTTCTGACCGGTGGCGACTTTCACGGAACCATCTACGCGGAACTAGGTTCCCGCGTCAAACAATTTCCGTAACTAAGTTCCCAGACCGAGTATTGATCCCATGCGTCTTCCGAAAAGCCATCGCGTCCGGAGGTTCTTTTAATCCTGCGGCTAATTCAACGTTGCTACTCCCCGAGGGATGCCCTTCGTCACAGCCGCGATGTCGCAATCCAGACCAACGCAGATCTGGCAGAGGCTGAAAAAAGTCAGGTTGCGCTCGCCCCGCTCAACTCCGCCAAAATAGCTTCTGTCCAGGCCGCACTTTTTTGAAAAGTCTTTTTGGTTGTGTCCCAAAATTTTTCTCGACGCCCTGATCCGCAGGCCAAGTTTTAATAATTCTCGGTTAATAACTGCCATCTTCTTAAGTTCGATCGACTCGACAGAACGCTTAAAGTTAAGTGGAAACCTCGGGAGGACCACGCTGATACAGACAAGACTCTCTTCCGGCTGCCCCGGGTTTTCCAATACTGTTATCGACGCGTTACAGTTCCGTCTAAGTATGCTAGCGCTTCCGCCAAACCGCTTTGGTCACTGGATCGTCCAAAGAGGAAACGGTTGTCCTTCTGTCAGCCCTGGATCTCGGCAATAAATGAGATCCAATCGACCTTCATGGCATGAACCCATCAGTGGTTTGTTCTCCCCAAATTTCAGGGTGTTGAACGATCCTCGATATTTCCGAAGTAAGATCCGCACCGTAATGCGGTGTTTGTCTGCTTGCTTATCGACAGCCAGGATTTTTGCCGGGATGCTTTTCATTGGACCTTTCAACTCTGGTTTTTCCAAAGATGAGGCTGATTGGTTACAGAAATAATCGGTGTTCCCTCTTTAGGAGTTTAATTGCGTGCATACTTCTTAGAGAACCAGTTTCCTCTGCGGACGTCTACCAGGTAGGATGGTAGTCCAGGCCGCCCGACTTCTCCAATATCCATTTCGAAGAGTTGTAGTCCTTTTCTAGTATGCCAAAGTTTTCCTCGAGATCCTCGGCGGCGTTGGTTAGACTATCAGTAAGCCACAAACTATGATATCTATTGCAATAATTTCCTGTGGATCCGCGTCTTACAATGGCTTTTTGTTATGGTAATTAAGAAGACGGATGAAATATAGCGAGCCTCAACTTTGCAAGACAGGGTGGCCATCCTCACCGGCAGAACTGGAGGCATCGGGCACGAAGCCTCTAGAGCGTTGCCGGAAAATGGCGCGACTGTCGTGATACGGACTTAAGAAGCGTGTTCTACTGCGCCGTGAGTTCGGTAGAGTGACGCTCGCTCAAATTCGAGGCGTCATTGTTAACACCGCTTCTATGTCTGGACTCATTTCTAACAATCCTCAGCCTCAGTCTTTGGCCCGATGGGTCACGAGAGCAAAGCCCTTCGCAGGAACTGGAAGTTCCTTTCATCCAACAGACAGCGCCCGCCAAGTGGGGTGCTCACATGGAACAAGGTGGCCAATAGAACTTCACACCGGCGTTTCAAAGCCAGGAGCTAAAGCGGGACGCTGTAAAGCGGGACGCTTACGTAAGCGCCAAAACAATGCAGTAAGTAAAGCGTCTGGCTTTGCTTTTTTTCGATCTTCCCTCCGCGAAAAACACCCGGTCCTGCGGGTTGGAGGTGCTGAGTCTAACGCCACTTCAGAGCGCAACCCAAGGAATAGGGACCCAGGGAGAAGATAAGCGTCGAAGGTTCCCGAGGGGACAGAGCAAATCGAGACGATTCGCCTACTTTCGGAGGAGCCGCCTGCCCTGAACTTTCCTTATCTTCGCGCCAGCCCACAAAGTTTGCCAGAAGAGGCAAACGGAGCAATCCTTATCGATGATTCGGCTTGTTTTTTACTTCGCTTCGGGAACGGTCGTCGCGGGCACGGATATTTGATGAAACGAATATTTCTTCTTTCTCCCGCGCATTCCGGCGGAAGGCGCGCGGCCATGTTGACCAGGCCGGAAGCGGCCTTTGAGCTGGCACGCCAAGTTCAGATTGGAGCAGCCAGTCTTGGCGACGTGTTCGCCTTCTGCAGTGGACTTTATTTCCGGGGCAAGCTGGCGTATGCACGCCGTTTCGCGGAACCGCCTGAAGGCATATCCGGAGTGCAAATCATTACGGCTGGCAGAGGGTTGGTCGCCGCCGACACATTGATCGGCACACACGATCTTTCTGAGTTTGCGAGGATTCCCGTTGATTCCAGGGAGCCGCGTTTCACTGGTCCTCTAAAGGAATCGCTCCAGGCGATGTCCAATTTTGGTTCGGCCGAAATCATTCTGCTGGGAAGCGTAGCAACCGGAAAATACACAGATACACTTCTGCCTGTTTTGGGTGAACGATTACTATTTCCGGCAGATTTCGCGAGTCGAGGCGACATGAGCCGGGGAGCCCTTCTGCTTCGCTCCGTGGCCGCAAACCAACAACTTGACTATGTTCAGATTACCCGCACAAGCCGACGCGTGGGAACGCCCAGTTCCGGGTTTATTGGAGCGTAGAGATGAATGGTCCCCGGGGCTTTGGAGATATCTCTCTAAGAAAACGGTAGAAAAAGAACAGGCAACCGGTGGCGCAGGCGAGTGCGGCCAGGAAAAGAAGAACTGCTTTTGTCGAACTTTCTTCCTGCGCGAGCAATCCACAGGCGAGGCTGCCGCCGCCAAGACAAACTGCGCTCAGACAGGCCCAAAAAATCATTCGCAAATAGTTCTTATCGGCCTTGGCGGGGATTGGAGTGCTGGTACCGGAGGCGGAGAGGCTCTCCCGTTGATCCGTTGATCCAAATTTCTGCGTTAGATGCCCGT
The DNA here is from genome assembly GCA_963742335.1 of uncultured Verrucomicrobiae bacterium. Taxonomy (GTDB): domain Bacteria; phylum Verrucomicrobiota; class Verrucomicrobiia; order Chthoniobacterales; family JAFAMB01; genus JAFAMB01. The sequence continues at coordinate 4,387 of CAVULL010000041.1, read as the reverse complement.
TTCTCTCTTTCGTAGCTTTGGCCTTTTTTGCGACGCTCAGGTCGGTGATCCGAAACTCGAACAGATCCGCGCCGGAAGCCAATCTAGCATGAGAGCGTCAAAGTTTTCCAGATTTCAATCCGATCGCTTTTCGTCAGCGACCGCACGACATAAACCTACCATTGAGGCGCTGCGAACGCGGCATGAGCCTGGATCTCTGTGATTCCAGCGACGTCTTGGCAGCTAAGCAAAAATGCCGTCTTCCGAGGGTCATTCCGCGCCCAGGCATCATATCGATCCCCAAAAGTGTGTTCATAATCTGTCAAGACTCGATTCAAGTTTTGGCGCAGATCATTATATCTTTCGACGGAATTTCGGGCTGACAGCGTCTGGAAGTATAGGTGGTAATTGTAGGCGGGCTCCCGACCGGCGCCAAAATAGACTTCTTCAAGTTCCGCGGATACTGCACCGCCAAACAGGAATGTCCCTTCATATAATTTTCGAACCCGGAAAAGAGGATTTTTACCAGAGCCATCCTCCGTCTTTTTGAATTTGCCACGCATTTCGAGGAAACCTTTCTCGGAGGCATTCAGCAGCCGTTCGATGCCATCTGCGAATGGATCAGGAGTAGAGCTCACCGTGGGCAGTGGAAGGGGCGTTGGGCTGGGCGTCGGTGTAGCGGTCGCGGTCGGCGTCACCGCCGCAGTTGCTGATGGCATGGCAGTAATTGCCGTCGTAGGAGTTGAGGCAGGTGTCGGCGCCGGTTTCGGCGTTTGACGATGACATTGACAAAGCAACAGTACCGTCGCGACAAGGCTGCCGACCCTTGCGAAGTTCCGCAAAAAGGATCGCACAGTCGGCGTGTTCAACCTTTCAACAGCGCGCCAGAGGTTGGAGCATTGTGGTCTTCCCGAGGGAAAGGAGCCGCGGCCACGAAAAGTCGAGTCATCAAGCATATCGATGGGAGCTGTTTTCGATTACTACCTCCCACGGAGAAACACCCTGGTAAAGCAAGATCAAGGAGGAGCAAATCCGTGCCTTTGGTGCATGGACTTGCCCGAAGGCGAGGGTGAACCCGGGTAAACCCTGAGTGCAACCTCGCCTCAATCTAAAAATTGCGGAATCGGAAAATCTCGCCGACCACGCCCGCCCGACTTGGCTCGACGCCCTGCTGGAGGGTTAACCTCGAGTTTTTTGGCCTTGCCAAAACCGGCTTGTGCCCTATGGTCACGTCCGCAGTGGAAAGCACCCGTAGCTCAACTGGATAGAGCGACAGTCTACGGAACTGTAGGTTATCGGTTCGAACCCGGTCGGGTGCAGTAGGAAACTGGATGATTTTCCTGCTTCTGTGGATGCCTTCAGGAAAACAGCCTTTCGGGCAGAAATCCGGCTGAAGCCCCCTTCCTGCAAGCCCCGCAGACGGCCCCCCGCCGACGGACATTCCTTTCGATTGACGCGAGATTTGACCGGGCTTTCCCGGCGTAAGATCAGCCAATGAGACAAAATATTAAATAGCGGGTCCGAGACGATACAGGTTGCAAAACGCCTATTTTCTGTTTTTATAATAATTGCTAGAACTCGCCAGCACCATGACCATAGTCCAAGAAAGCTCAGAGCCATTTGCTCCTTCGGGAGGCCCGTCGCGTGAGAAGAGAGAGAGAGAGACGAGAGTCAACGTGTGTGAGTTCCGGCCCTCCCTTTCAACAATATGGATGGTATGGATGGACGACTCGCGGATCTCAGGTTCGAGCTTTCGGTGAAACTGACCGAGAAAGAAACGAACCTACTTCGGCTGGCGGTTTCGAAGGCGGCTTCGCCGGAGGAGGCAAAAGAGGCCGGTAGGCTCTTTTTCAAAAGTCTACGAACGCGAGGGTCGAGGTATACAGTCCGGGATCTGTACGGGCTGGGGAGCGGAATATGAACCTGGCAGGACTGCTCACCCTCTCTTCAGAGGCTTTGGCTTGAGGGGTGTTTTCTCAAAAGACCGACCACGAGAACGAAGGACGACGACGAGGACGATTGCGGAGAGCTCGAAGGGCGGCGGCTTTGTCTCAGTCGATCGCTTCGCGAAAGACGATCACCTCATTTGCAAAGGCTTGATTCCCTCCCCAATCCTCCATTTTTATCGTCGTCGTCGTCGTCCTCGTCGTCGTTCTCGCCATCTTCGGCTCCGAGCAAAATGCGCCCTCTTGTTTCCTTGACCGTGTTTTGTCACTCCAAAAGCGCTTTTAACCAGCAACGCTAAAAGACCGACCACGAGAACGAGGACGACGACGAGGACGATTACGGAGAGTAGAAGGCAGCGGTTCGTCCCAGCTCAAGCGCTTCGGTACGGAAAGATCCTCTCATTCGCAAAGCTTGATTCCTTCCCCAATCCTCCTCGTTCTTCCTCCTTCGTCCTCGACTCCTTTGGCTGTAAGCAAACGCATCCGACTGCTTTCTTCGTTCCAGTGTTTTTTCTCTGCTCCAAACCCTTTAACCGGTAACGGTCAAAGACCGAGAACGAGCACGATAAAGCGTCTATTGCGCGGATCCACGTGTGTATGTGCCGCAGCCGCCTCCCTTTATGAACAAACGGTGGTCACATTACTCCATTGGCGAATCGTACTGGAAATCGATCGCGCCGGATGCAAGAGTTCTTCGGTACTCTAAGGGCCGACACGATCACGGGATTCTGATAACGACAAGAACATCAACCTAAGAAAAACTATGGCATACCAACCTCTATATACAGCCGTGGCAACCGCCACTGGTGGAAGGGACGGACACGTTCAAAGTTCTGATGGCATTGTAAAGCTCGATCTGAGTGTACCTCGTGAAATGGGTGGACCAGGCAAACCTGGTGCATCGAATCCCGAGCAATTGTTTGCTTCCGGCTACTCTGCATGTTTCGCCGGTGCGATTGGTTTTGTAGCCAACCAACAACACAAAAAGCTCAGTGATGTCCAGGTAACTGGCCATGTCACATTCGGTAAGGTCGACGAGAAGTCCACCTACGACGCGGGTGGGGCGACTTATCCTTTGCCAGGATTCCAACTCGCAGTCCGGCTTGATGTCCATGTTCCGGGCGTCGACAAGGCAGAGGCAGAAAAGCTCGTCGAACAGGCACATCAAGTCTGTCCCTACTCCAGGGCGATTCGTAATAACGTCGAGGTCAAACTCAACGTCGTGTAGACCAATTTACCGCTCCAACGTGCGTGCGGGAGCCTTTGTAACGATGGGTCCGTTAGCAGCCACTAGTGCACCGATTCAGGAGACGGTGCACTAGATTTAGCCACTGTGTTCGTCGTGTCTGACATCACAAGACATTCATGAAGTCTCCCACCAATTGGATGATCTCTTTCGGTTTTAAATCCAGCGCGAAGTGCCCCGCATCAAGTAAATGCACTTCGGCGCGCGAATCGTCTCTGCGATACGCTTCGCCGCCGGCGACGGTAAATGAGGTGTCGTAGCGACCCCAGAGTACCAGGAGGGGAGGTTGATGATCGCGTAACCATTGTTGCCACTTTGGATATGATTTGACGTTGTTCTGATAGTCGTAAAACAGATCCAGTTGAATATCCGCCTGTCCAGGCTGGTTCAGGAAGTAATACTCATCGACCCAGAGATCGGGATTGTATTGTGAACTGTCGGGAGATGTTCCGACGTGTCTCTTCCTTGTCGCCTCAAGTGATAGCAGGTTGGCTCGTACTTCAGCTTCGTGAGCGGCTCGATCCTGCCAAAAAGCCCGCCGAACGGCCCACAGCGGAGACAATCCTTCTTCGTGGGAAACGGCGTTCTGAATGATCATCGCTTGAATCTTTTCAGGGTGAGCCAAAGCGATGCGGAAACCGACTGGCCCTCCGTAGTCCTGCATAAAGAGGGTGTAGCGATCCAAATGCAGTTGTTCCGCAAAGTCCTGCATGACTTGAGCGAGCGAATCGAAGGTATAAGCGAACTCCTTGGGATTTGGCCAGGAGGAATGACCGAAACCGGGATAGTCAGGCGCGACTAGATGATATTTTTCACTGAGGCTGGATTCCAGCAGCGATTGATACATCCGGGAGGACGACGGCAACCCATGGAGGAGAAGAATCGTGGGCGCGTCTTTCGGTCCCGCCTCTCGATAAAATATCTCAAGACCATTGACGTGAGTGGAATGGTAAGAGACGAGCTGTTCGGGTGCAGCAGTTGCGATGTTCATAATCACAAAGACTCCGAAAGACATTAACGAGAGCAATTTCATGATGAAGTGAGGATGAGACGCCCGGAGACGTCCAGCGGAACGTGCACCTTGGAGACAATGGGGCCGAGGCTTCTCGCGAGCTTCTTCAACGTGCCTTCCTGCTTGCGATGGTAGACGAAATGCTTAGGAAGAACCAGGCCGAGTTCGCGCGAACGCGAACCCGGCTTAGCGTGCTCGGCGTTA
>CAVULL010000040.1:0-279565 GCA_963742335.1 uncultured Verrucomicrobiae bacterium | reverse complement strand
GGGACGGTTTTCATCCGACCACGTCTTGTTCACTAGCTTATCGCACAATTGATCTATCAAAACGCCACTGCTCTGGCTGCTTCGCCAAGGCCAAGCCTCTTCTTTCTTCCATAGTTGACCACCTCCACCGCCGGGTAGCGCTCATCAGGCGCAAGCAACGTGCAACGATTCCTGCTCCAAAATCTCACTCGCGCCGTTCAAAAAAACTTTTAATCGCAAGCAATTCTGTACGAGACGGCTCAGAAGTTCCAGCAATCGACATACTGAGGGTCGCGCTAAAAACTCCGATTTCGCTTGCGATTTTAGGAATGCTCAAGTCAGATCTCTCGACCAATTTTTTAAGCTTTCTTGTGAGCGCCGGTTCGTCCAATTCTTCCCAAACAGTGTCCCTTGTCTCGCTTCCGTGCTTTTGATCTTTGCGTCCTTGCATCGATTGCGACTGAAGCATCCCTCATCGATACCGCAATTTAAATTACGAGACATGCAAGGTTCGGCACACTCAGCCTCCCCCGAGCAAATAGACATAATTCAGTGAGGATTTTGTCACTCCTTTCTTCGGAACCGGCGCAAAGAAGCGATTTTGTGAACGACAGCCGATTGCTCGTTTCTTCAACTTCGGGCCGATTACTGCACAGGTTGGGGATCTAAACCTTTGATCTGATCTGTCGCCGTGACTTCGATCTCTGGCTTTCCTTGATAAAGTTCGATTATGCCGATGATGCCGATCATTTTCCCTTGGAGCATGTCGATTCGTTGATCAGTCCCCATTTTGCGACCCGCAGCAATGAACCCGGCAAACGTCTGGAAGGACCCTTCATACATGAGAAGTCGGCAGATCGCGGTAAAGAAATTTACTCCTCCGGAAGGGGAACATAGCCATGCATCAGTCTCTAACGATCCACGCTCTGCGCCCGTCCTTTGCAATGACTGGCTCTGCTTTTGCGATGATAGTCTCCGCGTCACCTTCGAAAAAAGTTGCGACTGGCGCTGCCGAAAGCTCGGTCTCGCTCGGCAAAACCTCCAGTAAGCCGGTTCGTAAGGCTGTCATTTGAGAACGCCCCTCGACTGTCCCGAGCGCCTGACTTTCCCAAAAGTCTTTGTCCTTGTCCGTAAGCTCGACGAAGACTCTGAAGCGCGGATCTGAAGATTCCCCCTTGGAGGAACCGATGAGTTCGAAAAATTTTGGCGTTTTCATCTCACAATGTACTCGTATCAGACGTGTTCATTGGATTGTCCCACCCTGTGCTTTTCCTGAGCTGAAAATTGGCGAGTTCACAATTCTTCCTTGAAATTAGCGCCCCGAAGACCTGTCCCCAAAGTTGGACCCTCCAGAACCGGATTAAGCCTGTTCCTCCTGTGGCCGGTCTGCTACGATTCACGCTTCTCTAAATTCTTTTTTGCTCCATTAGAAGGCACCGGTACGCGTAATACTCCTCGGCATCTTGTAGTGATCTTGCCGAATATCGGTTCTCTTCATCTTGAGCTTTCCACAGGACGGCATACCGGTTTTCAGGGTGATGCTCCTCCCAATCCTCCAACTGGATTGTAGCGGCCTGTATGACCGTGCTTTTAAGGATTTTCATCTATGATCCTCCTTACTTATTCGATAAAACCTACGCCGACGTCAGCTAAGGAACCGTTCACCGATCCTCATCGTAACGTATCTTTAATCTTTCTTATTACCGACCTTGCAGGGCATCGAACACGGAATTCCTACACGACCTTCCAAGCTCTGGTGCCATTTTCTTCGTTGTCGCACCGTCGCTCATTCATTACGTGGGGCCGGTCCTCATACCAGATCGGCGGATCTTCATCATAAAGTCCTATAACCCGTTCCGTAACGGTCGGGAACGTGCCCAGAGCCGCTCTTCTCGCCAGTTCAAGAACGATTAACTTCTCTCTCGAATTCTCGCTCGCATCTTCTGCTTGCTTCCGCTCAACGAGATCCCTTGGAACTTCAACAACCGCTTCGTGCTGTTTAGTCACCGGCACTCTGTCAGTCCCGATTTTTGGGTTGAACTTCAATTGGACGTAGAAAAATTGGCTGCTCATATTGCGAAATTCTTCCTTTAAATTTAGACGCATTACGTCGATCCCACTTCATGCGGAACCACTGGCCCTTGTAATCTCCAGCCTCTTCCGTCCTTGAACAATCGATTTCTGAATCCCGAAGCCTTTCCTCAAGTTTGGAATTGGTTTGTCGGCCATTTGAGTGACAAGCTGCCGACCCACAATCGAGCACGACGGAATCACCGTGACATTAGCGACAAAATCTTCAGTTCAAAAATTTATCGCTGAAGAGTGTCATATAAAAGGGTCGCTGAAATCGCTATAAATTTACGAGGGAGCAATCAGCGAGGCACGATGTCATAAAAAAGGGTCCTTTTATATGACATGATCCCTCGACCCGTGCTATTCTGTCGTGAGATTGGCTCCAGTCGTGCACGCGAAGCAAGCGGACGGCTCCGTCACCTCGTTAATTCTTATGATCCAGCAGAAACAAATCCGAGCCGCATATTATCTTCGCGTCAGTACGGAAAGTCAGGAACTACAAAACCAGCGATCGGAAATTGTGCCGTTCATAGAAAACCGAGGTTGGCGGCTTGTGCATACGTTTTGAGGACACGATGAGCGGACGAAAAACAGACAAAGATCGTCCGGGTTTCGCGGCAATGCTCAAAGCGGCTCACCAAAGAAAGTTCGACATGATCGTCTTTTGGGCGCTTGATCGACTGACGCGGGAAGGTACACGGGCTACGCTCAATTACCTTCAGCGACTTGAGTCAAAAGGGGTGGGGTACGTTTCCTATCAGGAGCAATGGCTGGACTCAACCGGACCGTTCAAAGATGTCATGGTTTCGATGTTTGCGACTCTGGCCAAACAAGAAACCGCGAGAATATCCGAGAGGACTCTAGTCGGACTTAGGATTGCGCGATCGAAAGGCATACGGCTCGGGAGACCACCGCTCCCAGAGGCGACGATTCGCCGAGTTCTGACGCTGAATCAGGAAAATGCGTTGGGAGCTAGGAGAATCGCAAAACAGACGACCATTCCTTTAGGCACAGTGAACGCGATTTTAACCAGAGAACGAAAAAGAGTTTGTCACAAATAGCACCCGGCTGCGTTGCAACTCCCCAGTTACAACCGTCTTCGGTTTCGGCATCGTGAGACGCTTGTGTTTTGGGTCTTCACTGAACGATCCGAAATGTGCCGTAGTGCTTATCCAGAGATCACGCCAATATTCGAACGAGCCGCCTTCGGGCCGACCTCGTTCGGCCAGCCCCCCGAATAAATACTTCGAGTTATTAATAACCTGATCCGTAGAGTGAGATAAAGGGACGCAAGCCAAATCAATCTGCCGAGATTCTCCGCATGGTAAATTCAGGTAAGACCAGTGCGGCTGAAGCGGCCCCTCTGCTTGGCCCGATGATTGCGGGCATCCCTGTTGAAACCGGACAAGCGGCTATCCGCTTGCCGCGACTTCCTTTCAATAGCGCGCAAGGCATCATCGGCTGTTTGGTCGCCGATGCCCTTACACCGGAAATCATTCACTCTTTCATGCAGCAGCAATGGCCTATTTTTCTGGCCATTGTCCTCACTTTTGTCGTCGAACCCTTGCTGGTCCCTACCGAGCCGGAGAAAGGATTCGCGCTGCTGCTCTTGCCAGATTTTGAGCTGCCGGTCTTGCCAAATCTTGAAATGCTCTCTTCTTTGGCGCATTTGTTGAAACCAACTTTCCGCGAGGAAGATTGCAGCCCCGGCAGCAAGAGCTGTAAACACCCCACCAAATAAAAGCAGGTCGGCTAGGCTCCAATCACTAGGAATTTCGCTCATCCGCAAATTCTTGTTTTAAGAATAACCGTTATTATCATAACCTTCCTCGGTCTGAAAAGCCTAAAGTTAACGCGTAAGTCCGCCATTGAACTATGCCCCGTATGGTTTTCGCTCCGTGAACGGGAATAATGTCGATCTCGCCGGAAGCGCCGGAGCGTGGTTGGGGAACCTGCAAGAGATCCGGTAGGTCGCTCAAAGACGATCGATCTCGAAGGCCAACGGGTTAAGGATGGCTGCGGTCAGCTCTCAGGGACCGGCGAAATGCTCTGACGGACCGGGCAAAACCAGCGCGGCTGAAGCGGCACGGCTCTTTGGTCTGCATCGATCGAGCGTCTCTCGGCTGATTTCAGAGGCTCGCGCTGAAGCTGCCGTTGTCAGGTAATTTCTGACTAAGCTCGCGACCGACGGCACTTTTATCTAAGGAACTTCGCCCTTTTCGAAACAGGTCACCATGATCATGTCGCCTAGTTTGAAAGGTGGAGAGTCACTGTCCGGGGTAAGACAGGGTCACCAAGGACATGGTCCTACCTTAACGTTGAAAGGTACTAGGAACCCATTAAATCAATACGAGGACGATCAGTATCGGCGCTTCTATTTAGATTTTATGAACCAACTCGTCTTTTCTGTTTTCGTTCTTTCGGTGCGCGATCAGGATGACGGCCACAAGCGGAATGAAGAGTAAGAATAGTCCTATCATGTTTTCTTTTTAGTTAGTTGTGTTTTTCTTTTTACGATGAATAACCGTGAGGCCGAATTAAGAAGCGGAGAGAACCTCGCGGGCGTGGACTTATGGAGCGTCTGCATCTCCTCTGCCTCTGTTGGTTTGCTGTGATCAAATTTAGTTCTGATTCATCGCGAGACTGTCTACTGCGGCGGAAAAAGTGATTTGATATTGGATTTCAGCAAAGTCACGTAGATGGTGTTGTAGTGCGTGCGCTTTACCGATTTCCACAGAATTGATCGACCCTTTTTGTTTAGTATTCAGTTGTGCATAATAAAATTGTGCGCCGTCTTCTTGCGCAACTGCGTGTATCGTTCTTCGGACAATCTCGACAGGTCCGAGACGAAATCTCTTACCAGCGCCGCTACGTCGAACGAATGGCCTTGTGCCGAAACTGCGAATAAACCAACAGCGAGGTTCATGATTAATAGGGGTCTCTTCGATCTGAATCGGATCTATCCTTTACTTTTCTGGTCCTTTTTATTTCGTTTCTCTGTTTTCGATTTGTTCTTTAGCGCTCCGGTGATGCCCCGCCGCCTTTAGTTCCCGAACCCTTGACGTGTTTATCAAGAGCACTCCCCCCACCCCCAGCCTTAGCTCGCAGCGGAAAGCAGCACACAAAGCGTCTTTCCAATAATAACTATATCCACAATACCCACTATTGAGTTAAAGTCTCCTCGTTTCACTGGCCAATGTGGACCAGACTTTGATGTTCAGGGTTCTGCCCGCAAAAGGGTTTCCCCGCCCGGAGAAGGATATGATGCTGTTCGCGATGTACTCTTACTGAGGTGCCCCATTCAAAGAGGGTATCGTCAGTCGGGATCACATGTGCACGTGTAGTCCTTCTTTCGACGGCCAGAAATCCTCGTAGCCGTAGAGATGGTCTCGTTTCTCGGCAAGCGGACTTAGGGATGCTCAATCCACCACAGCAAAAACTGGCGGACCTGGAAAATGGATAAACTGGCCAGTCGAGACCGCTTTGGATAAAGATCGGTTCATGCCCACATCGTTTACAAGGGTTCAGCTTCGCCCTGACGCGCCTTACGGCCAAACGGGGATCACAGAAATGGCGACGAACATGTTTCATCTGTTCAGTAGTGGTGAAATGGTTGTGTCATTTTTTTAGTTCGGAGGCCGGATCTGCCAGTAGCGCTCGGCGGCTTCCTTGGTAGCGTGTCGCCGGTAGTAGCTCTTCAATGTATCGATGGTGGTGTGACCCATATACACCATGAGTTGGCCAAAATTGCTCTCGTTTACCGGGAGCCAGTAACTCGCAAATGAGTGGCGGGCTCCATCTTGAGGGATGTCCTTGTATCCGGCATACGCGTATGCGGCCTTCCGGCGGATGGAAAGTTCATTCTTAGTGAGCGGCATGATTTTTTTTGCCTGAAAGGTGTAGCGCCCTTTGGCAGCATTGATCCAATCAAGGGCATTCGCGCTCAGTGGGATTTCCCGCCCATCACCAATTTTAGGTTCCGCGACCCAAAGCATATTCTTCTGATCGATGTCGCTCCACTTGAGTGCCAGCGCCTCGTCATCGGGGCGGATACCGCAAAAGAAAAGGATGGCCAGATAAGGGACGATCTCGGGCGAATGCTCCAGTGCGTAGTCTAGAATCATTTGGACTTTTTCAGGCCGGAAGGATCCCCCGCTCACTCTTGGCTCGTTCCCCAAAGCTGGTCTTTTTAACCGGGTTATCCTGACATGCCACGGTCCATGCCGTAAGTCGAAGACCGTACGGATGTTTTTTAGCGCATTGTTACGTGTTCCATTGGTGGCCCCGGCAAGCACCTGTTCTACTTCGGTGGTTCCGATGTTGGAAACCATCATTGGCTTTAAAGCCGTAAACTTTTTGAGCGTTTGCCGCAGATCAGAGAGGTATTTTGGATGCGCTTTCTCCTTGGTCGTGATGTATTCCTCAAAGAGCGCTTCCAAGCTGACTGACCGGTTGCTTTGCTTCTTACTGGCGATCCACTCTTCGACTACCGTAAGCAGACTGACCTCAAAGCCAGCGGCGTCCAACAGTTTGTACGGGTCTCGCGTCACCCCGTAGTTGGCTTTCATCACTTTTAATTTAGCCAGATGTAATTCGGCTCTGGCTTTAGACGTAAAGGTCTTTTGAACTCGTTTACCGTTATGCAACTCGGTCGGCTCTTCAATCATGAAGCGGCCATCTTTCAGTTTCCGGATTTTCAGTTTCGCGATGCGAGCCATAAGTATCTCTACGGCAAAATTCAGCGGAAGTACAGGGGAAGGTATCACGGAATGGTCACGGAATTCTCTCCTTTCAGTGCCTCTCCAGCCTTTCGGTTCCGCGTCGTGCCGAGGAGAAATCAAATCTCCCTCGTGACCCGAGCCGCTTAGAAAGCGGCTCCGAAGGAAACTGGAGCGAACGCTTTTCCACTTGGATTACCTGCTTCGATCGTCTACCAACGAGGATCCCATGAATCAGTCACTCAACGGTAAAGTCGCCATCGTAACGGGCGCCAGTTCCGGCATCGGCCGTGCTGTCGCCTACGAGTTCGCCCGCCAGGGCGTAAAACAGGTTTTAACTGCCCGTTCGAAGGATCGACTTGCTGCGGTTGCGGAGGACCTCGATTCGGAGGCAATCATTGTTCAGGCGGATATGACCAGCCCAAAGGATATCCGTCTGATTGTGGAACGCGGAATCGCCGAGTTCGGGCGGATCGACATTCTCTTGGCGAACGCAGGCATTTACATTTCCGGGGATATTATCGACGGCGAACCGGATGCCTGGGACCAACTGATCAGCACAAATGTGACGGGAGTGTTCCGGCTGGTCCACGCTGTCTTGCCTTATCTTTTGGCGCAGCGCTCCGGGGACATTCTGGTGACCAGCTCCATTTCGGGGCATCAAGCGATCCAATGGGAACCGATCTATAGTGCTTCGAAGCACGCGGTCCAGTCGTTCGTCCACGGTTTGCGCCGTCAATTATTGACGAGCGGGGTCCGGGTGGGCGCCATAGCTCCGGGAATGGTCCTCAACGAACTCTGGGGCATGATCGACCCGGCTGAAATAGATAAAAAGGTAGGCCAGGGCGCCGGTCTACGCTCGGAGGATGTGGCCGAGGCCATCGTTTTCATGCTGACTCGTCCGCAAAATGTGACGATCCGGGACCTGGTGATGCTTCCGCGCGCCCAGGATTTATGACTTTTGGGTTATCCTGAAAATCTTCACAAATCGAGTTGCGCGTTTCCAAAAACGAGCCAGTGTACCTTTCCAATAAAAACGCGGGGTGGAGCAGCCTGGTAGCTCGTCAGGCTCATAACCTGAAGGTCGTAGGTTCAAATCCTACCCCCGCAACCACTTTTAAACCCTGCCAAATGGCAGGGTTTATCTTTGTAAGTGACTGATTTATAGACCATCACCTGGGAGCAGGCGTAACAAATCGGGCCTCGGGTGCTCCTGCTCATGGGTGCGGCGTGTTTCCAGGGTGCAGGAAAAACTCAGGTTCCTTGAAGAGGGAAGCCGGTTGAGTTCCTCCGCTGAAAACTGCGGACTAACAACCGTCCGAAGTGCTCGCGCCTCCGCGGCAATGCGAGCTGCAACGTCTGGCAGGCTGTCGGGTCCGCTCAATCGAAACGACACAGAAGTTAAAGGGCCGAAGAGTAACGAGGGTTTGATGTTCGCGTTTACGTGGGGACTGCGGATGCCCGGCGTGCAGTAACCGCACTAGAGGCCATGGCATTCCCAGAAGCCTTCGCTTTGGCAATGGCAAGACTGCTAAGCTTGCTGGTATGCTGTCGCGCACCGAGAGCATTGACGGATTTCACCTTAAGCTCAGCTGAACCAAAAAGGGGCTGGACGAAGAATTCCTGAGACCGGAGAAGCAGAAAAAAGCTTCAATCGACTCCGAAAACGACGATTTTTTCGTGCAATAGATATCAGAAGAAGAAGATACTCGATCGAACGTGGTTGGGAAGTCGTCCTGATTCATTCTCTTTTTTGTAGGAGGCCTATATGAGTGATTCGACACAGCAGGTGTCCGAATGGTTATCGAAGTTTGGTAGCGCACTTGATCGTGCAGACTTCGACGCCGCCGTGAAAATGTTTGAGGAAGATAGTTATTGGCGCGACTTGGTGTCCGTTACTTGGAATATCATAACCCTTGAGGGTAAAGAAAAAATCAAGGCGATGTTAGAAGCGACGGTACCCGAATCGAAGCCCGGGCAATGGCGGATAGAAGGTAATGCCACCTCGGAAAACGGCGTGATAAGTGGCTGGTTTACGTTTGAGACCGCTGTCTCGAAAGGAAAGGGACATATTCGTCTGAAAGATGGCAAATGTTGGACGCTCTTGACCACGATGACAGAGCTTAAGGGGTTCGAGGAGAAAAAAGGAGCGTCTCGTGCTAAAGGCGTTCAGCACGGTGCCTTCCCAAATCGGCAAACCTGGCTCGAGCGAAAGACACAGGAAGCCGCGGAATTGGGCGTTACCAAGCAACCTTACTGTCTGATCATCGGTGGTGGCCAAGGCGGCATTGTCTTGGGAGCAAGACTGAAACAATTAGATGTGCCTACCATTATCATTGAAAAAAATAAACGACCTGGGGATTCCTGGCGCAATCGATACAAATCACTTTGTTTACATGACCCCGTATGGTACGACCATTTGCCCTACCTGCCGTTCCCAGAAAATTGGCCCATCTTTTCTCCAAAAGACAAAATCGGAGATTGGCTGGAGATGTACACAAAGGTCATGGAGTTAGACTATTGGGATTCTACGGAATGCAAGAGTGCTAAATATGACGAACAAACACAAGAGTGGACGGTAACTGTCGATCGTGATGGCGAGACGATCGTTCTTCGTCCCAAACAGTTAGTTCTTGCGACTGGAATGTCCGGGATGCCATATGTCCCCGAAATTCCAGGCGCCAACAAATTTAAAGGAGCACAACATCACTCCAGCAAGCACACCAGTGGTGAGGAATACAGCGGCAAGATCGTGTGTCGTGGTGGGTTCGGGTAACTCGGCGCACGACATTTGCGCTGACCTGTGGGAGCACGGCGCAGATGTCACCATGATTCAGCGCTCATCGACGCACGTCGCAAAATCAGACTCGCTGATGGAACTGCTCTTAAGTGGTCTTTACTCCGAGGCCGCTGTAAAATCCGGCATTACTACAGACATAGCGGACCTCCTATTCGCGTCAGTTCCCTACAAGATCATGCCTACGTTTCATATTCCTGTCTACAAAGCGATAGCAGAACGAGACGCGGAGTTTTACCAGCGTCTTAAGAAGGCAGGCTTTTTGCTTGATTTTGGCGAAGACGGCTCAGGGCTTTTTATGAAGTATTTGCGACGAGGATCTGGATACTACATTGATGTGGGGGCTTCTGAATTGATTGCCGAAGGAAAGATCAAACTAAAGAGCGGAGTCGATATAGAGCGTATCAAGGAACATTCAGTGGTTCTTACCGACGGCACCGAATTGCCGGCTGATTTGATTGTCTATGCGACCGGCTACGGATCGATGAACGGTTGGGCAGCCAAGATCATTTCCGAAGAGGTAGCAGACAAGGTGGGCAAATGCTGGGGATTAGGCTCTGGCACCACTAAGGATCCTGGTCCGTGGGAAGGCGAATTGCGTAATATGTGGAAGCCAACCCGTCAACCGTCGCTGTGGTTTCACGGTGGTAATCTGCACCAATCCCGTCACTACTCGCAATTTTTGTCTTTGCAAATCAAGGCGCGTATGGAAGGAATTTCGACTCCAGTCTACGGTATGGGCGAAGTACACCATTGAAACATGCACTTAGAGCAGTGTATGCTCCTTCCTTCCGCCTTGCAGACGACCCATTTTGAACGCAACGGAACCCAAGGGATTTAGGAGACGGTGCACTAGGGTGTTCTTGGGAAGGGCTTAAGGATAAGAATGTTAATGTCGCTTTTTGGCGTGAAGTTTGCTTTGCGCATTTCAACAAGCGTAGGCCCGCTTTTGGTGACGCCATCGCCGCAGAAACTGATCAGGTTATCGGGGGATCCTTTGTCTATTACAAGGTGAAAATTAGAAATTGGCCCCGCCCAATTGGAGCCCGTATGGAGGATATAAGAAATTCGTTGTTCTTCAAAAGGAGAGCCGTATTCCATGTACCGTTTTGGCGCCGCTTTTACGGCGTTCAAGAACGTCGCGTCAACGCAATATTTCTCTTCCTCCTCCTTGATCCACGAACTTGAGATTTCTTTCGGATCTCCAATCGAGGTTACATTCCTGGTGCCAACGCTTGGGCGATATCTGTGGTCAATTGTTGTTTCCTGGCCGGCTGGAAATAATTGATTGAAATAGTAGGTGGTCGCCAATGACCATCTCGATGTTAGATGACCCGGCATCCCGTTACCCCGATCCCAATCTTCGACCTCAACGAGCTTATTATTAATGAATTCTCTCTTTTTGGTTGCGTTCAGGCGATCAAGCGCGTTTTGTGTTTTTTGACGGTGTGGCGCGAGCGGAATTCCAGCAGCTTTCAGGATACCAGTGATCTCACGATCGCCCTCATAAGCACGCAGTTCTGCACGGACTGCAATCGGTCGTCCATTCACAGACGTTGAGAAATCAAGGAAGTTGTCGGAATCCTCATTTGGAATTTCTAAGGTTTCACCAGGGTTATTCGTCGAGATTCGAGGCAGTGGGAACGCGATAACCGTCGCCGCATCGGTCGTTGAATTGTTTCGAAATACGTAGTGAATCTTAATCTCTTGCGTTGAGATAAAGAGATCCTCGGATAGCATTTCAATGTCTGAGGATTTTAGTAGCACCAAGCCGCCCGTTTCGAGCTCAGCTGTGGAATCGTTTGCCAGAGCGGGAGCTGCTATAAAGAAAAGGCATGAGAGTAAATTGCAACAACGCGACAGCATATGTTTCTCCGATTTGATAGCAAAATATACCTTTAACCTTGTCGTAAAGCACAGAGCCGATGAGCTAAGTCGACGCTTGGGGTATTAATTTTTGAATTCGACCCGTTGTCATACCAAGTGAGCTTACCGAACCAACGAGACGGATTGGCAATCACGGATCACTGGTAAAGATAAACTCTCTTGTCTCACCGGCCCGAATAGTGTCCTTGAAATTTATAATAACAAAGTTGCTCGCTAAATGATAATTCGAATCTGCTGACTGAGATTCATCCGTTTGCGGATTTTTGACTCTTTCCGGCAAGAACACAAAAACAGGTCGTATGTCTTTGCCTTCATTGGGTGAGAAATTGCTATCCTTCTTGAAAGTTACCATCAATTCCCAACGAATCTTGGAATGTGTGGACGATCTATCGAGTTGGGTTTCCCACTGCTCCGCGGCGACTGCGGTCGCTTCTGGAACCGTCGCCATCCAGGCCGGGTCTCCGTAAACGACAGTGGAGTCCTTGTCATATTCCATGTCCTGAGTTTCATCGGGCGCCAGCCGTTTATTCATGGCGAATAGCAAGGATTGGTTCGCGACGAATGCGCTCTCGGCGACATTGAATTTTCCGCCACGATAGAAAAAATTGTCTGCCGTCCCCCATCCCATCATGCCGTAATAGGTCTCGGTAATGTAGCCGAAGTATTGGTTTACACCCCCGGAATGGATCCATGAGAGTGCGTAGGACGCATTTTTGTTGGCGATCTTTGCGGTAAGGCAATTGCCGACCGCGAGATAGACTTTTGGGTTGCCTGATCGTATTGGCATGGAGAGGCCGCCGTCTTCGACGCCATTCAGGTCCCCGTTCTCGGCGAGAACCTTTGACGAGCTTTCCGGATAGTAAACCAGCCATTCATCTTCGCCTGCATGTCCGCTCGTCCAAATTCCATCGACCTTATCCCTGTTGATCATATCAATCATCGGGATCAGGTGATTTTCGGGAGCGTCATCGCGCTTATCGAGACTTTGACCTGGCTTCTTTCGTTGCCACAGTCGTTTTGATTCTAGAAATTCGGAATAGGCAAACCCTTCCGGCAGGGCGTCGATGTAGCCAAGAAATGCGCCCAAGCCAAAGTTTATATTTGGAGGGGAGCTGTTGGAGGCAATCCGCATCGCGTCCTTATAATTGTAACCAGTGACCACTCCCCAAACAGCCGTACCATAAGGGCGGTTTTCTAGTTGTCTGTTGAGCCAGCTCGCTCGTCTGATGTATTCAGGAGAGGCTTCTTGTGGCTTTGCCACATAGGCGATATAGTTAGGAGAGAACGTTGTCAGCGGCGCGATTAGATCAGAAAACTTGCTAAACGTAAAAATCTTCGTTGTTATATACTTCGTTTCTAGTGCTTGAGCAACTTCCATCCAATTTTTGTCATTTGCGGTCGTGCTGCTAATGACTATTGCGTATTTGAAATGTTCTATGCTTCTTGCTTGAAGGGAAGAGGATGAAATGGCAACGAACGTGGTAAAGAACGACGCCAGAATGATCCTAGACGTACTCGTGAAAGGAGACATGTTACATCTTCCGTATCTGACTAGTTCGCCGGCTTCCATCCGCGCGCCATGCGCCGCGCCTCGGCGATCTGTTCGGGGCTCATCCCCTCGACCAAATTGTCGCGGTTTTTGTTTGCGACTTCGCGCGTTTCGTCGTCTTGTGCGCGCGATGCGGCCAAGTCGGCCCACATATACGCTAGGATAAAGTCCTTCGGCACCCCTTCGCCGCTTCTATACAAGGAGCCAAGATTGATCTGGGCAGGTACGTTGCCTTTGTCCGCGGCCTTGCGATACCAAACCGCGGCTAGTGCGGAGTCCTGCGGCACGCCAGCGCCTTTGGCGTTGGCCAGGCCGAGGTTGAACAGAGCGACGGCTTCCCCTTGGTCGGCGGCCTTGTGGAACCAGATCAGAGCCTGGGCATCGTCCTTCGGCACGCCGTCGCCCTCGCTGTACATCGCGCCAAGGTTGCTCTGCGCAGAGGCGGACCCCTGGTCGGCGGCTTTGCGATACCAAGCGGCCGCCTGCGCGGCGTCCTTGGGAACGCCTTCGCCGTGGTTGTACATCGAACCGATATCGAATTGCGCAAGAGAGTCCCCTTGGTCGGCTGACTTGCGATACCAGGCTAAGGCCTTTGCGTCGTCCTTCGGCACGCCATTGCCGTCGCGATACATCACGCCGAGAAAGAATTGCGCAAGATCGTCCCCTTGGTCGGCGGCTTTGCGAAACCAGATCAAAGCCTGGGCGAAGTCTTGCTTCACGCCCTGACCCTGCGCATACATGAGTCCCATATCCCTTTGGGCTTCGGCGACGTGGTTGGCGCGGGGCGAACGCAGCAATCGCATCGCCATCCCGTAGTCGCCGCGCTGATAGGCCGCCCGGCCATTCTCGAGCGGCCCCGCCATTGCTCCGCCGAACAACGCGAACACGACCCCCGCCGCGAATAACCGTCGCCGCCGCTCGTCGCTGAACCGCCCAAGAACTGCGAAAGACGGGTTACAGGCCGCAGCCCAAAGCGTGGCTTCGAAACCGAGCGGGGAATCATTGCTTTCGTCCGCGCTGTTTCTGATCTTGGCTTTGGTTACGTTTCGCTTAATCATCCTGGTTTTGAAAATACGGTAATAGGAAATAATACAATAACCACTGTTATTTTTGTATTATATGGGAGCCTGAGCAGTTTCGCGGAATTTGAGCGATCCATGGTCCGTGAACGCACACACGCCGGCCTAGCGGCCGCCCGCGATCGCGGCGGGAAGTTCGGTCGTCAAGGTTGCCGACTACACCAGGGAGAAAAGACTTTCTCCCCGTCGAGCCCCAAGGCGGTCTCTCCTTCCTCTTTCTCCTAAGCGAACCCAGGTTCGCTTAAAATCACTCCTGTCTTGTCTGGCTCGCGCCAGAGCCCAGTCCGAATTAATACGCCCTCAAGTAAAATGCGGCCGAACTTTTGAACAAAGGGAGTCGGCTGAATTACCAAAGAGGTAGTCGGAATCCTCGTCTTCCAGACGCGCTCGCCTTTTGCCTCTGATATTCTGCATATGTTGCTTCCGCACGTTTCGCTAGCGAAATCGAATTCTGCTCATTCGCAACTCTGATGGCTACGCAGAACGAGACCTCATTTTGGCTCTCGGCAGCACCAATCTCTGTAAGAAACAGGCCGCGGAGTCGGTGCAGCTCGGCGCACCAATCACGTTCTTCGGATCTTTCGGCGATCGCTTCAGCCTCCGATATTGCCTCGAGAGCTTCGGGAGTACGCTGCGCCAAATACAAAGCTTCAGCCTTTAGTGCTAGCCAATAAGGCACGGCTAGCGTCACGCCGGTTGCCCGAAAGTCCTCTATTCCCTCTTCTATCCACGAGATGCCTTGAGCTGTGTCACCGCAAACGCTGCGTGCCCAGCCACGGAAAATGGTTCCCGTAGCCAGCCAATAGGAAAAGTTGCGGCGCGTTGACAGGTCAATTAAAGCCGATGCAAAGTGTTCTACTTCGGTAGTATTCCGGTTATAGTGAGCGATATACGCTGAAAAGTGCAGTGCCGCGGCCAATCCGACCATATCATTCAGCTTCTTTGCCAGTGAGACCGCTTCCGTTATGACTGCTTGGCAAGAGTCGATTTCTTCGAAATGCCATTCGGATAGCGCCTCATAGCACAGACAAACGACGGCGGGCGCGTCAAGGAATTCCGCATGCGACGGTGCGCCGCCCGAACGCCAGATCTCAACACCACGCATAGCGTATTTTCGCGCCGCCTCAAAATCGCCCGAGAAAAAGAACGTACCGGCTAAAGCGCGGTAAGCTCCTATCATTAGCGCGGATTCGTTTTGCTCCTGCGCCATTGAGTAAACTCGTTTGGCAATCTGCATCGTTGCTGTGAGCTTGTTGTTCATTAGGGAAAAACGCCACTGACCCATCAGTGCCACATATAAAAGCACGGGACGATTAAGGGAATGACACAAGGACTCTGCGCGCTCGTAACAAATCCGCGCCTCAGGTGCTCCCAATCCTCGCGTGGCCGTGAGGTATAGCCCCGACTGCGTGAGGATGAAAAGCTGATCTTCCGCAGCGAGATTGTGCTCCTCAATGGTCGTTCCGACTAGTGAACCCCAACGTCCCTGCTCAAAGAAATGAGCTAAAACCGAGAGCAATGCCCCTCTGGCTCCGAGGACGTTAGCAGCAAAATAGACATCTCCCCGCTGCATGCGCGGAATGTAAACCTCATGCAGCGCCTCTCGAAACAGACCGGCCTTGCACCCGCAGATGGAGGCCAAAAAAAGCGGCTCCATCTCTCTAAAACTATCTGGAAGCTGAGGCGCATTGGCTCGATAATAGTAAAAGAGCCGCCGGTTGCATTCCTGCCAGGCCTCGGTTCGCTGATTGCAAAGCTGTTCGCCAAAATACTCACGAACCAGAGGATGCGTATCCAGCTGCCCAGGATGGTGCGGATCTTCCCCAGCAAGCAGTCTTGCTCTTCTTAACCTGGCAAGGATCGTTTGCCACTCGATTGGGCTCAAATTAGTGAATGATTCTGTCAGGCCCTGAATAGCGGGTGGCTTCAACAGGGCTCCAAGCACCTTTTCGTCAACGGGGCGATCAAACAGACCATCCGAGCCTTGGGTCTGGATCTCCAAACCAGTGGAGAGCCGCATCAAGAAATTCATCCGCAGACGAAGTGTCCCCACTGCTGCCCTGGCGATAGAAGGACCAACCAAAAACTAGCTCTGCAGAACGATAATGGTCAGTTGCCATCCGTCGGAGCCAATGGTTGATGAGCGTGGACTTTCCGACCCCAGCCCAGGCTACGATCGTAACGACGTTGACCTCCTTGTTTGCCCATGCACGATCCAGAAAAGCGATATCCTCCTCTCGACCAAAAACATCGCATCCGGTAACGGGCAATCTGGCTACGGAAATCTTCTTTGGTGCAAGTCTTGCTGGAGGCTTGCGAGTTCCGACACGCGAAGCAGTAAGGGGCGTCTTCTGTAGGCTCTGACGAGTGATTCTACGTCGTGCGTCGATAGCGCCGATTATCGTCGGTATCGCCTTCAGAAGCTCGGCCGGGTTCTGAAAGCGCCGCCCGGGGTCTTTCTCGAGAAGTAGCTCAAGGAGAACAACGACCGGCTGCGGGACGTCTTCGAGTTCTTCGAGCGGTAATGGCGCATGCTGATGTTGATACATCAGCTCAGCCGGGGAACCCCTGAACACTACATGGCCGGTCACTGGCCGGTCACCATTTTCCAGAGGACCACGCCAAGGGAGTACAGGTCCGAGCGGATGTCCACATCAACTCCGGCGAACTGCTCCGGGCTGGCGAACTCCGGGGTACCAGCAAAAGCTCCAGGAGTTGAAATCGCAGCTTCAGCAGGCGCGTCGGGTGCGGGCTTAGCCAGCCCAAGATCAATGATTTTGGCTGTTACAGTGCTCCCCTCCTCGACGCTCACCATGATGTTGCTTGGTTTGATGTCCCGGTGGACGAGCTTCTGCTTGTGGACCGCAGCCAACCCGCCAGCAGCTTGTGTCGCAATTTCGAGTGCCAGCTTTACCTCAAGCCGGCCGGAACGTTTGATGACATTCTCGAGCGTTTCCCCCTCGACAAACTCCATCGCGTAAAAGTAGTTCTGACCGGTTCTGCCCAGGTGGAACACCGAGGCGACATTTGGGTGACGAACGCTCGCTGCCGCACGGGCTTCGCGCAAAAAACGTAGCCGCGCCGATTCATCGCCGAGATATCGCTCCCTGATGACTTTCAGCGTCACGGGGCAGTGCAGATCGACGTGGACCGCTTTGTAAGTCACCCCCATCGCACCGCGACCCAACTCGACCGGTTTCCCGTCTTCGCCCGTGACCAGCTCGTAGTGCTCAAATCGTTGCACTGCCTGTTCCGGTGTCGCCTTGACCATATCCTCGGAAGCAGAAGACTCGCTGGACTCAATCCCGCCAGCGAGAGCCTGGCGCAGCATGCACACAGGACAGAATTCCATCGTTCCAGAAAACTCAGTGCCGCAACTCGGGCAGGTGCGTTGGGGCTCCGTGCTCATAGAGCTAACCGTCCTTCAGCCGCAATCTGAGCCGAACGCAACTAACTTGCAATTTGATCTGATTTGAGCCAGGGAACCTGGAAAGGTTACTTGGGGATTGTTTAGAACATTGCAATCTCCAGATGTTGCGCCGCCAACGGCAAAGTTTGTCGTGCCATCACTAGCCTTTAGCGGACCTTCGAGAAAAGGAAAAGGACTCACCATTGAGACATCGACGCCGAAAAATCTAGCGACCTTAGGAAAATAGTTCACCCAGTTCTGACCATCAGTAAAGCGACCAGGAAAGTATTTTACCACCTTTCCTAGGCTGTTATACGCATCCCCATATGGCTCTGGAGGACTCTTTCCAGTGATGGCGAACAGTCTCCCGTTGTCCGAAAGACTATCTCCAAAAACTACAAGCCTCTGATTCGCGTAAGTGGCGCGCACCAACACCAACAGGAGCGCGAGACACAAAGAAAGCAGTCTTAAATTCCTCATTGCATTGTAATTCTTATGAAGAAGATGCCGTCTTGTGAAGAGAAATTGACTGGGTATTGCAGCAGCACACACGGTTCAGGAAACGACGTTTCGACCGACGAGATTCAAAGAGCGCTGCGTACTAACTCAGCCGAACTCACTCAGCCCTGGAGAGCTCGCAATGGACCAGCCACGCAAAGGCTCGGTCTTGCTTGTTTTGAATCAGGCCGGTTCTCCGCCCTGCGTTATCGCAGCACTAAAGCTACGCCCAGTTACTGCCTAGCGGTATTTCCGAACCGTATGGATTCTGCGGAGTATGTATCTCTCCTAGATCCTCAGGAATTTTTCTCGCAGATTCAATTGACTAGTACATCGTCTCATAAGTGGGAGACATACCGCCGTCGGCGATTTGGCCGATTTTCAAGGCGCCGAGCGACGAGCATACTGAGATCCGTACGTAAGGAGCGAGCAACGCAGAAAATCGGCCAAAGCGCCATCGGCCCTCCGGGTTGGCTTGAAAAGGGTCCGTCTGCGTCGTTGCTCGCTCGTCACGGATCGCAGCGGATACGCTCGTCACTCGCGCCTAGCATCCAGACCCTTTTGAAGCCAACGGTATGTCTCCCACTTATGAGACGATGTACTAGCAGTGAGGAGATATAGCTTTTCACAAGCAGTCTTCTTCTGCGCACCTACCACGCATAAGTGAACGTCCGTACGCTCACTGTTCCACCCTGCCCTTGCGAATTCGTTGCCACTTCCAGTCCTTGCCGCCGATGTCAATTGCAGTTACTAAATACCTTGGGCGCATCTGCCACTACCGAGAGTGCGGTTCTGATTGCTTCGCAAAACGAAGTCTCAATCTGGCTTTCGTCAACGCCAATAGCTGCGAGAAACACTCCATGAAGCCGGCGTAGTTCGGCAAACCAAGAGCGTTCTTCAGATCTTTTGGCTAGAATTTCGGCTTCCGTTATTGTTTCGAGAGCTTCGGAGGTACGATCCGCCAAGTGCAAAGCTTCAGCCTTTAGTGCAAACCAAAGGGGCAGACCAATCATCGAGCCGGTTGCCCGCCAGTCTCCTATACCGTTCTCAATCCACGCGATGCCTTGAGTAGTGTGACCGGAGACGCTGCGCGCCCAACCGCGGAGAATGGTTCCTCCAGCCAGCCAAACCGTTCGGGTCAGCCGTTCCCGCAGTGGGTCTTTCGTTCCATTTACCAGCATAATTGGATGCTGTATGAATGGTAGTGAAGTTGGTGATTCCCGTTACTATTTAAATTAAAAGAGGAGATATTGTCATGGCTGAAGCCAAAAAACCATTCTATGTATCGTTTGCACACGACCATATACCGCGGCATATTGGCCATTCGCACTCCCAGCCTGGGCCACCGACTGGGAAGGCCAACCGAGCAGGGTATACATCAGTCACCAGCAAGCCACGGCTCACTATCGCGTGGGATGATGCGCCTATGGGAGCTGATGGACGAATTCCCATCTTTTTCCGGTCCGTCAACGTTTATTTCCGACTGACTGACTTCTTGGTTTCGATTAGTTCTGACTTCGCTGTTCGTTCATGCGCCTACCAGGTTACGCGCCAACACGAACTGGCGGCTCATATCTATGATCCGATTCGCATCTTCCACTCCTACCGCGAGGTAATGATTCAACGGCTCAACATTATCGCTGCCCCGACAAGAGAGGCACCGTTGCGAGTAGCGTCCAGTCAGGTCGCATTCAGACGAGAGGGAGTGGAGCGCCAGATTGTTGACGCCATCGGCCAAACTCGTCGGGAACTTGCGGCTGACCTGCAGGAAGCTCACGACCGCCAAGACAGCGCTGCCTCGTATCGCCTGGTCTACAACCAATGTACCGATGCCCAATGGGCCAGCGGTACCTGAATAACGTTTCGCCTTCGCCAGCACCTATTCTGAGAACTCGTCCAGGCGATTCCAAGGAGCGAACGGGTTCTTTACCGTGGTCGCGCGTAGTAGACGGCTCGGACGGAGCCTCGCCCTACCGGAGCCTAGCCTCCACATACGTCGCGCTAAAAAGCAAGTAAGCGTTGGGATCGAATACTCTCACAATGGGCTGACTCGTCGTTCATTTTCTCAAGCGGAGTTTAAAATCACGGACAAACAAAAGAGATTTTTCAGCCCTTATTGGGGCGGTTCGCCCTGCGGATGGGCGCTTCCCTGCATAGTTCTTACATAGTGCACCAAATTCCAGATGTGCTCGTCGGATTCGACTCTTCCAAACGCGGGCATCCCGCTCAAACGAACTCCATTTTTCACAATCCAGAACAATTCGCGATCGGAGTAGCGTTGCACCACAGGCGATGTAAGATCTGAGGCGCGCGGATACATCCACCGACCGGAGTCAGAGGGTGTATGGCCGTCGGAGCCATGACACATTGAACAATCGGTGGCGTAGAGTTTGTCGCCTTCAGCGATGCTCTCCTGCAAATTCGTGGGTGCCGGGGGAATACCCTCGCGGCTGCTTCGGCGAACCAGGAAGTGTTTTGCCGTCGTCGCGAGAAACGTCTCGACCTGGCCGGGCTCCTGAAGCGCGTCCAGCCTTATTTGAGTCAATCCTACAATCACCACCGCCGCAGCCAGCGCAAGGGCAATCAGTACAGCGAGAATCCAGCGCTTCATCCGATTGTCCCTGCCAGAGAAACTGCGCGGAGCGAGAGAGGGCAGGCTACGCGCTCCGCCCTCTTCGACAGCTTATGATGCCGCTTTGATATCTGTGACGTGGATCGTCTTGCTAGACTTATTCAAGCTTCCCGTAACCTCTACCTTCTGCCCGGCAAACGGCGCGGGCGTCTTCTGGTTATCCAGTTCGTAGAACGTCTTGTCTGGCTTGAACAGAACATATTTACTGCCCCCCTTCACGCAAGCCTCAGTACACGCCTTAGGGTCGTTGGTGCCCATCTTCTTGAACATCGACTCGTGCCCTCCTCCCTTGGCACACGCCTGATCCATAATCTCGCCGCTGAACGTCGTGTCCTTCGCCGCCCCGAAACCACAGGTCAGCAACAGACATGCCCCGATACTCACTACTAACTTCTTCATTTTTTCTCCTCTTTAGATTGCACTATTTCTGGAAACTCTCTCAGTTCGCAATTACTCGTCACGCGCGGTTCCGCAAAAACAGACTGCTGATCATCGGCCGACATAGTTTTCCCGTGGCTAGAGTCGCCGTTGCCACCGCCGGAGTGACTGGAGGTATTTTCGGATAACCATTCAAGGATTCCCGAACCGGGGGTTTCTTAATCGCAAGCTCGCCAATTAAACCATATTGTCAATATATTAGTACTAAAACTTGGCGACTCCGCGCTCACCTGTGGTAAATTGGATCGGTCGTACACGGAGTACCATGATTACCTTATTCGGGCTTCGGCAGCAGCAGTTACTAACCCTGCTTCTTCAGAATAAGGAGGGCCTTACCGTCGAAGATTTGTCCAAAGGGCTCGGCATTACAGATAATGCCGTCCGACAACACCTCACGGCACTCCAACGCGATGGTATGGTTGCCAGAGGAGCGACCCAGGCGACGGGAGGCCGGCCAGAGCACCTCTACGGCCTTACCTCTGCGGGGCATGAGCTATTTCCGCGCCATTATTCCTGGTTTGCCGAACTACTCATTAATTCGCTACGCGAAGAACAGGGTACCGACGCATTGCGCGAAAGGCTTGGGGGAATGGGCAAGGCTGTGGGGCGTCAGGTCGCGGCGAGACTCGCCGCAGTTAAGGATAGACGCGAACGGATCCGGGCCCTAGCTGGCATCATGCGAGAATTAGGCTATCAATCGGCTTCGATCGACCCGGCAGAAGAGAAATGGCCGGCTATCGAGGCGACCAATTGTGTTTTTCACAATCTCGCCGAACGTTATCCGGAAGTCTGCCACTTCGATCTGGCCATGATGTCCGAAGTCGTCGGCTGCGACGTAATTCACGATGAATGCATGGTACGGGGGGGCCATGTCTGCCGATTCAAATTCAAAGAACGCCGATAGGTCGCTGGCTCAGTCGGCAATTTGCACTTGGCGCTGGAGGTGGTTTGCTGAGCGGCCTTTCTCTTCTAACGCAGACCTATTTCAAAATGTGCATTTCAACCACTCAGCGGTTTTGTTCCGTTCCAGTATAGCCTCTCTAGCTCTTCTGCTTTGGCGATGTAGGGCCATACTCATCTTCTTCCTTGCCGGTCTTGAGAATTCCTCAAGCTCACCAGCAAGCTTTGGGTTCGACTTCTTGACAGTAGCATGCCGCTAGTTTCACCATCCAGCCCGCCGCGACAGCTCTTTGCATTTCCACGGCGCCAGGACGTCCATCACTCTCCTCGACCACTTCCCGCGATACCGCTGGCGGAATGTGAGAGCTTTGGTTACCAAAGAGCTAAGCGAAATCCCCCTCCGGGCCTCGCGTGAAAATCGAAGCCGAGCCGATTGGTCACCGAGATATTTTTCGTTGATGAGTTTCAGTGTCACTGGGCATTGCAGATCGACATCGAACGCTTTGTAAGTGACGCCCATCGCACCGCGACCCAACTCGACCGGTTTCCCGTTATCGCCCCTCACCAGCTCATAGTGCTCAAATCGTTGCGTCGCGTGTTCCGGTGTCGGCTTGACCGTATCCTCAAACGAAGACTCGCCAGACTCAACCCCGCCAGCGAGAACCTTGCGAAGCGTGCAGACCGGACAGAATTCCATCGCGCCAGAAAACTCGTTACCGCAACTCGGGCAGTTGCGTCTGTCCTCCGTTTTCATGGGCCTAACCGTCCTTCAGTCGCAATCTGAGCCGAAAGCAACCATTAAAGATTCCCGATCAAAATGCCGGTTAGAAATACGAGAATACCGCCTAGTACTACCTGAAAAATGGCCTGAAGCAGCGGCGTATCCATGTAACGCTTCCTTATCCAAGCAATGACACCTAACTCAATTGCGACCACTGCAACAGCAACCCAGAGGGCGAGATAAAAATCCGGTAACAGAAACGGCATAGTATGTCCGATTCCGCCTAAAGTCGTCATAATGCCACAGACTCCGCCGCGCATCCAAGGACGCCCTCTGCCGCTGAGGATTCCATCGTCTGAAAGAGCCTCGGCAAATCCCATACTGATTCCGGCGCCGATCGAAGCCGCCATCCCAACGAGGAAAGCGGTCTGAGAATTGTGGGTGGCAAACGCCGCTGCAAAAACTGGCGCCAGTGTGGACACGGAACCATCCATTAATCCGGCAAGGCCCGGTTGGACAATCTGGAGAACGAAGATTTTGCGCTTCAACTCACGGTCATGGCTTGACCTTAGCACGGAATCTTTTGAGGTTTTTTCTTCATCTCCAGCAACCGGAGCCAGTGAACGCGAGATGGTTGACCCTCGTTTGCTCGACGAAAAGCCGTAAACGCACATCAGTTTGCGTAACTCCGATTGCTGGCGCTGGCGCATGATTAACAAAATGGAAGCTGCCTCGGGGCTCTTAGACCGAATCCGATCCGCTAATTCGGCGTATCCTCGCGCATGCTCCTCCTGGAGTGCTATGGCAGCAGCGAAAGGATCGGTTTTAGAAAAAGACTCGAGTGAATTTGTCATAGTTAAAAAAGTCTATCGATTCTCCTGATCGCTCGTCTTAGCCCCGAACTAAACCCTGTTCATAATGCTGGATCATTCTATTCCGTCGAACGGCGCTGCGCTATCTCTGGATCAGTCTTTTTCTGGATCACTCTTTCCCAGCGATCACCGCGCCGCTGTGCCGTCAGCAGGTAGACGTCCTCCGAACGCGTTCAACCGTGTTCCTCATCTCTACGGAAATTCCGGTCTGAGGGTGAAAATCAGACGCAGATTTAATTCCCGGAAAAACTGGCTTTGCAGCGCCCTGCGGACACTGACTCGGGGGGGACGCCGGAAGCGTCAATCACTCCTCTATTCATCTCCCTCGAGAGGTTCGAGGGGACCGAGTGCTTCTGGCATGTGTTTAAGCAAGTGCGAAATGAGAATGGTCGCGCCCTCTCGAATTACCTTGAATGAATTCCGCAGGGCTTGGGAATCTCGATCACCCTCTTCCAGGTATTTTCTCGCAAGACTCGCGTGTTCCTCAATGAGACTGAGGTAGGCTTTAACGGTCTCGGTGCCATCCTTTGATGTCGAACCTGTTCCTGATCCGTGGGGCATAGGCTATCTCATGTCATTCGGTCATGGCAGAAGTAAGTTCCCAGATTCTGAGTGCGCTCGCAACGTTGGTCTGTTCGCAAGCTTCCGATGCATACGAACCGGCCGGATTTAGATCTGAGAGAACGTCTTGCCTATCTTTACTCACTCTGTGAATGGCTGCTTTGACCATGCTGCTTTCATCTGCTGATAATGATTATCAGTCGCATTAAGTCAAGCTGCCTTCGATTAAAAGCTGAGACTCACACCGCCGGTAACGCCATTCGAGTCATAACGAACGCGACCCAGTTGTCCCTGGTAACTGACATAGGTCGAGATCCTCGGCGTCCATTGAACCCCGACGCCAGCAGTAACAATCGCGCTATCGTGCCCTTCGCTCGGACCAAACAAAGTCGCACTCGCCCCGCCAAAAACCGGAGCGCTGACTGTTACCGGTAAAGCCGAATATTCGTATTCATGTTCCCAGGCGGCCGTCACGGACGGTATCACCATGACGCTCCCGACGCGCCAGTTGCCAGAGGCCCGCAGGCCCAAGTCCGTTCGGAGCGAATCCTGGGAATCTGAATGGATTTGCAAGGGCACAAGCGAACCCTGTTCGGTAAAGCTGTTAAAGCCGGCATAGGTGTATTGGAGCGAAGCGAGCGGTCCGACCGTGAAATTGCCAAAGTGAAAGTCGTACCCGGCTCCGATCAGCGTGCTGAATTCTGCTCCGTCGGTGTTGCCGGTCGCCGATCCCGCCAACCCCTGACGACTTGTGTCGTCGCTGTTATATCCGCCAAACACCGCCGCGTTGAAGTAGAACGTTCCCGCCTCCTCGCGCCACGCCGAAAAACCGCGACCGAAATAGGTCGCATAAAGTCCTACTCGTCCGGTGTTAACATCCACGTTCCCCGGTTGAAGATTAGTCCAGCTGTGCGCGTAACTACCAAAGAGGCCAATGGCCAGGTGATCGGCAATCCGATAGTCGCTCCCTATCGTCACCCCACCGGTCGTAAAATCATAACCTTTGGCAAAGTTGTCGTCGCCGACGTTGACAAAATCACCCCAGCCGGTCACCCAGACACCCCACCGGTTCTCCGGCGTGGGCTGCAGCGCTTGGGGTTTTTCGACCGCGGATTTCCCGGACTGCTCCTCGCTCATGCTGTTTTTCCCTTCGTACGGCGTTGGTGGTGTGTAGACGTTGAGGTTTGAGACAAAACCCGTTGAACCTCCTTGAATTTCGGCCAGGCGCTCCTCGAGGTTCAACCTCTGGGTGTTTGCTCCTGAAAAGCTGATCTCGTAGAGCGAGGTCAGCTGTTCGGCAGTCGGGTTAAGAAACGAAGTAATGACCGGCACCGGTAAGGGCTCGTTCGGATTAACCGGCGGAAGCGGCGCAGAGATCACATCTATGATTGGCGACCTTGGGGTGGACGAGACGTAGATCAAGGCAACTCCGTTTGGCGCATAGAGGTCTACCTGCGCCAGATTGGGATTGTTATTCAATGAATCGCTCACCCGCGCAAATTCCCCACTCCGTACCCGATCGGTGAGGAGGACTTCAAATCCATTCCCACTGGAAGGCCGGAAATTATTCAGCGAACTTACAGCCAGAGTTCCATTCAAGCCGGCGTTACCTTGAACCTGCACGCGATCATAGTCTTTACCGGCGACGCCGGCGACTCCCAGCGCTAACGTCCCGCCAGCGCCTTGCGCATAGTTGTTTCCGACGTGGATGACCAGCGGATCCAGACTCGGCGCGCGCAGAGTTCCTCCCTCTAGAAAGACATTGCCGGTGCCCAGCGCAAAGGAGATTGTTTGAGCAGGATTCTCCGTACCCGCGACCAAGGCACCATCCTCTATTAGAGTCCCGCCGCTGTAGGTCGAGGCCCCGTTGATAATGAGCGTGCCGGTGCCGTATTTTACGAGCGGACGATTGCCGAAAAGGATTCCTGGGTCCGGGTTCGAATTATTGTCCGCAAGACCGAATTGCAGGACGCTCGCGCTCGCGAAATTGCTGGTGACGTCATAAAGCAGATAGGCGCCGCGCCCGACCGTGCCGACCGCCAGCGTATCGGACTTCTCGTTATAGGAGAGCGCGAAGATTGTCGCGTTGGGCAAGCCTAACCCGAAACGGCGCCAGCCCGAAAGTTCGCCCTTGGCATCGCTGTCGGCGACCGCGAGCGGATTGCCGCTCTTGTCGGCGTTATTGAGTCCGCCGACCAGGAGCGCGTCGACGCCGTTAGCGTCGACAAAGGCGAGCGAGGTCGGGCGAATGAAATTCGCCGGGAGATTGCCCGTCAGCGTTTGGAAGCTCGCACCTCGGTTGACACTCCCGTAAAGCTGGACACTGTCGGCCACAAAAAAACGCTGGTCGCTTCGCAGGTCGAATTTGACAGAGGTCGGGGCCAGCCCCGAATAGCGCGGCAGATTTGTCAGCGAACCCGCTGCCGCGTTGGTGCTGAGATAGAGGGTGCCGATCGGGCTGCCAGTCGCGCCGCCAGCAAGGAGCGCGCTAGGGTTATTGCGCGTGCCGTAGTCGATCGAGGTGATTCTATTATTCGTGTCGCCGAGCTTGGTGAGCGAGAGGTTGACCTGGGTTGCCCCGGGGCCATTAGCGCCCGATAGCGTGTCTTGGGCCACATAGACGGCCGAGCCCGCAACCGCGATGCGCGTCTTGTCTATGTTATTAAGGACGAAGGGGCTTGAGAAGTAGGCGCCTGTAACCTGGATATCAAATACGACCGGAACACCGACTTGGTAGGAAACGTCAGATAACGGGCTGATGATCGTACCTGTCGCGTCTACAATGAGGCGTTGGAGGAATAGTCCCTGTGCCGAGACATAGATCGCGCTTTGGCTCCCTAGGGTGACGTCGTTGACGACGGCGTTAGTGCCGTCACCTCCGCCGACAGCATTGAAGCGCGAGGCGCCGGGTGCTGATTGATAAGATTCGCCATTGTCTTGGGTCGCGACGACGAGACGTTTGCTGTTTGCATCGTAGGCGAGCGCATAGAGTTCCATGACGGAGAGGTTGCCTGTCAGTCCCTGCCAGACGCCGGCCGAGCTCTCTGGATTAGTGCGGACGTAGAGGCCGCTATCGGTGCTGGTCAAGAGCCGGTCGCCATCAAAGACGAGGGCGCGGCCGTCTGGGTGAACCCACGATCCGTTGCCGGTAAAGCCCGTCGCGTTATTGTCGTCGGAGATCCGCGCAAGCGTGTTTGAGGCCGCATTAACGCGGAAGATCGCCAGGCCGTTGTCCAATTTATTGTCTTCATTGCCGACATTGTCACCCATGACATAAACCAAATTGCTGTTGCTCGGGTCTATCGCGAGCGCGAGATTAACTCCCGCCTGGCCTCCCGCATTGACGGTCGGCGTGGTCAACTGGCGCCAACTGGCGCCGGCGTTATTCGAATAGAAGAGCCCGATCAACTGGCCGGCTTGGGCGTCGACCAGGCCGAGGGCAAGGGTGTTGTTCGGACCCGCCGCGATCCTGATGAATGTCTGATGCGCTTGGGAGGTTGCTAAGGGAATCAACCCGCCGCTCGAGGCGCCGGTAAACACCGCTTGCCAAGTAGCGCCGGCGTTCCGGCTGACGTACACAGCGGTCTCTTCGAGATTGTTGACACTATTGGCCGTCAGGGCCGCATAAAGGATATTCGGATTGCTCGGATTGCCGACCAGCGAGCTCACGGGCCCGGCCGGAAGCCCCGAGCCTGGCGCACCCGACACCGTAGCGAAGCTCGCCCCGGAGTTGATACTTCGGTAGAGCCCGCCAGTGAACGTCGTCTTGAGCGCCTCTATAATGCGCGGTTCGAAGGTTGCTGCGAGGATTGTGGCCCCCAGCGCCGCGACACCGACGACGCTCTGACCGCTCAAGGTCGTTGCGCCCAGGCTCGTCCAGGTCGTTCCGCCATTGCGGCTATAGAGCAGGCCAGTTTGCAGGCCCCCGAAACTTTCGGGCGTCCCAAACAGGGAGCTCGAGGCGAAGGCGCCGTTGGAAGTGACGCCAGTGCCGGCGATCAGCGTCTGATGCGTCGGGTCGGTCGGGTCTAGCGCCAGGCTCGCGATTGAGAGCGACGCGTTCTGGGTGATTAGCGGGATCCAGTTTGTCCCCCCATTAGTAGTCTTCCAAATGCCGCCATTGACGGCACCGGCATAGATCGTGCCCAGGCTGGACGGGTCGGCCGCGATGGCTTGGATGGCTCCGGCAGCGCTCCCATTGGGCGGGTTGTCGTTGCCTTGGATCACTGCGGAGGGCCCGGTACTGGGTCCCGGCCCCTCGGAATTGAACAGCGAACCGTTCTGAACCGGAGCGCCGTTTTGAACCTGAGCATCCGCCTTAGGCCAGGTACCAAGGAGCGCATGAAAGACGACAATGCAAAGACCAACAAGAAAACGCTTTACCATGAGAGTCCACTCTTTCAGCTTAATCACCAGAATAATTGATAATTTCAGTGATAATCAAAATCATCAATAATAAATTGGATTTTTCGGGACAAGACCGATTTTCATTTCGGGGTGCCAATTTGCAGAAAACGAAGAATATTAAATATATGGAAAAAATGTAAACTATAGATCATGTCCACGCTGTTTATCAGGAGGATCTTCAATCGCAAACCCTGTTACCTGAGGCTTAAGTCCTAAGGCATCCCGCGATGCACACAGATTTTTAAACGCCTCCGATTTCATGCTTGACTGGCTCTACACGCTTCCAAATGTCGGGATTACGCTGTTATTTGGCCTCGTGGGCGCTGTCTCATTTGCCGTCGCGCCGTTCTTGCGCGAGAAACTCTGGCGCAACAGAATGCGCAACGATCACTCTGATGCTGCAAGTAGCGCTTTCAGTGTGGTAACCGGCTTTACGGGATTGGTCCTAGCGTTCTCCCTCGTTCAGGCGCAGGGCAATCTCCGGACCCTGGAGACGCAAGTAAGCGCGGAGGCTCACGACCTCGCGCAGTTAGATCGTTTGCTGGTCCGGTACGGCGACCAGAGCGTTGCCGCCATCAGGGCACCGCTGCACGAATACGCAAATTCGATTCTAACCGATGAATGGCCGCAACTCCGCAAGGGCAGGTCGAGCGAAAAGACCGCCGCGCTGTTTCGTCCAGTTTCGCGGGGCATCCTGGCCATCGAACCGCCGGCGGGACGCCAGACCTTGATTTATGCGGAGATTCTCAAAAAAATCGATGAATTAGCCGCAGAGCGCGAAGACCGAACAGGCACGGCCACCAATCTCAGGTTGCCACAGATTTTTTGGGAAACAATGATCTCCTTGGTGGCGATATTGCTCCTACTGGCGACGTTTTCTGAGGCCACATTTGGGCGTGCCGTAGCGCTCCTCGGAGAGGGTTTTGGGCTTGCGCTCCTCGTGGCCCTGGTCTTCATCTTTGATCAGCCGTTCAAAGGCCAGATATCCGTTTCACCCGCCCCGATCGCGAAGGTGGTCGCTGAAATGCAGACCCGAACCTTCTGATATTTGTAACCGCTATGAGCGCCCAAAAAAGAGGCAAAGCGTGAACAACCCGCCGGACCTGCCTAAGACAAGTCAGGCAGGACTTTCGACCATCGGAGCCTAACACCGATAGGTTTTGCCCCCCGGGGTAAGCGAAGCGTCTCGCTTTGCTTCCTTGAGGGCGAGCAAACCGAGACGGTTCGCCTACATGAGTTTACGCCTAACTAGTCAAATCAAGGGCTTCGCCCTTGATATCCCTAAAGCCATTCGTAACGAGAACAAAATTCTCGTTTCAATACGCATAACGGGCTAATTCCGTGTTGTTTCACCAATAATAGAGGGTGAAAACATGTTTAAGGAACAATTTGCTGAAACTCGGAAATCGCGCCGCCTTTGTAACGGGATGAAGTTACTCATCCCCGATCATGACTACGAACTTTACTTGGGTGGCACTGCGAAACCTGCCATTCAGAAAACTCTGGATTACCGCAATATCAAATCCGAATCTGAGCGGTAAGGCGTTGGACGTTGCGGAGTATTCCACAGCTTATCCCCACCGGTTCCGCGATACTATTTAAATGCTATTTGGCATGCACTCGCAGACACGAAAGTTCATCGCCGGCAGGCCGGCGATGAATCCATAGTGAATGTTCTCACAGACTTACATCGTAGTTTTATATTTCATAGCGTTCATGGACCGTGTTAACATGGCATTTGCCGTGCTAACGATAAACAAAGATGTCGAGCTAACGCCGGCTGTCTATGGGTTGGGCGCTGGCATCTTTTTAATTGGGTACAAACCCTTCCGCGTACGCGGTCTGATGTTATGGCGAGTTTAAGACTCCGGGAGGAAGATGCGCAATGACAACTGACCAGGTGATCGCGGCGCGTCGGCAGAGCGGCGCACCGCTAGCCGCGGACCTGTCGCCGACGGGCGTGCCGGCGGAGAACAGCGCGCCATTGCTTAGCATCAAAGGATTGTCGGTGCGCTTCGGCGGGATCGTGGCCCTCGACAATGTCTCGTTCGATGTCAAGGCCGGGCAGATCTGCGGCCTGATTGGCCCGAACGGCGCTGGCAAGACGACGCTCTTCAATTGTCTGAGCCGCCTCTATCAGGCCGGCGACCGGCACCATTGACTTCGCGGGCGAGCATCTGCTGGAACTGCCGCGCCACCACGTTGCCCGACTGGGGATCGGTCGGACGTTTCAGAATCTTGCCCTGTTCCAGACCATGTCGGTGCGCGACAATGTCTTGATTGGCGGCCATTGCCGCAGCCGCAGCGGGTTTGTCGCCAACGGGTTGCGCCTGCCGATCGTCGGTCGCGAGGAACGGTTGCTGAGCGAGCGCGCCAGGGGTCTGTTCGAGATGCTCGAACTGACAGCGATCGCGGACGTGCCGGTGAGCGCCCTCCCCTTCTGGACGCGCAAGCGCGTGGAACTCGCGCGTGCCCTCGCCAGTGAGCCGAAGCTTCTTCTGCTGGACGAACCGGCAGCCGGGCTCAACCATGCGGACCTCGGCAAACTCGGCCAGCTGATCCTCAACAT
The DNA here is from genome assembly GCA_963742335.1 of uncultured Verrucomicrobiae bacterium. Classification (GTDB taxonomy): domain Bacteria; phylum Verrucomicrobiota; class Verrucomicrobiia; order Chthoniobacterales; family JAFAMB01; genus JAFAMB01. The sequence continues at coordinate 248,476 of CAVULL010000040.1, read as the reverse complement.
CCGCGACCGGCTCGGCATCACCATCCTCCTGGTCGAGCATCATATGAGTCTGGTGTTGCGCATCTCCGATCAGGTGGTGGCACTCGACTTCGGGCGCAAGATTGCCGACGGGACGCCCGCCGAAGTGCAGAAGAATCCGGATGTCATCCGCGCCTATCTCGGGGGTGAGCTATGACAGCCGTTCTCGAATTGCGCAACGTCGGTGCTGCTTATGGGTCGACGCAGATTCTGGAGGCGGTCGACCTGGCCGTGGAGGAACGGGGCATCACGACACTGCTGGGCGCCAACGGTGCCGGCAAGACGACGACGCTTCGTGCCATCTGCAACATGATGGTACGCGTTTCCGGCAAAATCCGGTTTGCCGGCGAGCGGATCGACGGCAAGGCGACCGAAGACATCGTCCGCCTCGGCATCGCCCATGTGCCGGACGGTCGCGGCACGTTCCTCCATCTGACCGTCGAGGAGAATTTGCGGATCGGGGCCTATACTCGGCGCGACAAGGGCCTCGCTGCGGATTTCGACCGGCTCTACGGCTATTTCCCGCGCCTCAAGGAGCGGCGGCGGCAACAGGCCGGGACGCTATCGGGCGGCGAGCAGCAGATGCTGGCGATCTCGCGCGCTCTGATGCTGCGGCCGAAGCTACTGCTCCTCGACGAACCATCGTTCGGTCTTGCGCCGCTCATCGTGCAGGAAATCTTCCGAATCCTGCGCACCATTAACCGTAACGAAGGCGTCGGCATGTTGCTGGTCGAACAGAATGCTCACATCGCCCTCGAACTCGCCGATCATGCCTATCTGATCGAGACGGGATGCATCGTCATGGGGGGCCCCGCCGCCATGATCGCCTGCGACGACGCCGTGCGCCGCGCCTATCTCGGCTATTAAGGGCAATAAATGCAAGCCTTCCTGCACCAATTGCTGTCCGGTCTCGCCAATGGCGGCCTCTATGCGAGCGTGGCGCTCGCGCTGGTAATGATCTACCAGGCGACTCACCTCGTCAATTTTGCGCAGGGCGAAATGGCGATGTTCTCAACCTACATCGCCTGGGCGATGCTCGATGCCGGATTTCCCTATTGGACGGCTTTCGGCCTTACGCTCATCGTCTCTTTCATTGCCGGTGTCGCCATCGAACGGATCATCATCCGGCCGGTGGAACGCGGACCGGTGCTGACCATCGTCATCGTGTTTATCGGCCTGCTGCTCATCCTCAACAGTCTGGCCGGGTGGATCTTCAGCTACACGATCAAGAGCTTTCCGAGCCCGTTCCCGTCCACCGCGTGGTACGGCAGCAAATATATGTCGTCTCACGAAGTGGGCATGATCGTCGTGACATTGGCGGTCTTGATCCTCGTCTTCCTTTTCTTCCGCTTCACACCTCTGGGGCTGGCGATGCGGGCGGCGGCACAGAACCCGGAGTCCAGTCGTCTGGTCGGAATTCGCGTCGGCTGGATGTTGGCGTTCGGCTGGGGGCTGGCCGGTGCGATCGGCGCGGTGGCCGGCATGATGGCGGCACCGATCGTCTACCTCGACCCCAACATGATGAGCGGCATTGTGCTCTACGGCTTCGCGGCTGCACTGCTAGGGGGTATTGACAATCCATGGGGTGCCGCGCTCGGTGGCTTCTTTGTCGGCGTCCTGGAGAATATCGCCGGCGCCTACGTAGTCGGTACCGAACTAAAACTCACGGTGGCCTTGCTGATCATCGTCGGCGTCCTGCTTTTCAAGCCCGCCGGTCTGTTCGGTCGAACCCTGGTCACGCGAGTGTGATGATGGCGACGCTCAACAAGAAACCATCGGTAAGGCCCGCGGCATATGCCGGGCGGTCGCCGGCAATTTGGCAATACGCCGGGATCGCCGCGATCCTGGCGATCGCCTGCACCCTGCCGTTTGCGGTCAGCGGCTATCGCGTATCCCAATTTAGCCAGGTGCTGATCTACGCCATCGCCATGCTAGGGCTCAATATCCTGACCGGCTTCAACGGCCAGATCTCATTGGGCCAAGGCGCATTCTACGGGATCGGCGCCTACACAACGGCGATCCTGCTTGACAAGACCGGCATTCCTTATTGGGCGACCGTGCCCATCGCAGGGGTGATCTGTTTGGGTGCCGGCTTTCTGTTCGGGTTGCCGGCGCTGCGGCTCGAAGGTCTGCACCTCGCCCTTGCCACCCTTGCCCTCGCCGTCGCGACTCCGCAGATTCTCAAATTCAAGGGTTTCGATCCTTGGACTGGCGGCGTCCAGGGTATCCAGGTCGGCCCACCCGCGGTGCCTTTCGGGCTGCCGCTCAACACCGACCGGTGGATCTATTATTTCTGCCTGATCTGGACAATCGCGCTCTTCATCATCGCGCGCAATCTGCTCCACGGACGCACCGGCCGCGCGATCATCGCGATCCGCGACCATCCTCTGGCGGCAGCGACGATGGGCGTCGACACTGCGCTTTACAAGTCGCTCACCTTTGGCGTCAGTGCCATGTACACCGGCATTGCCGGCGCGCTGGGCGCGTTGCTGTCGGCTTATGTTTCGCCGGACAGCTTCCCTGTCCTGCTTTCGATCAAATTTCTGGTCGGCAGCGTTGTCGGTGGAATCGTCTCGATTTCGGGTGCCTTCATCGGGGCACTTTTCATCGAGTTCACGCCCAATTTCGCGGATCAGATATCGAAGGCGGCGCCTGATGCCATTTTCGGCATGTTCCTGATTGCGTTGATGTATTTCATGCCGAAGGGGGCCATCGGGGTCCTCGACTTCATCGGTGTCCAGCTTCGGCGAATGGCGGTCGCCAAGCGGCAAAACTAGAGAGAACCGCCGGACAAACAATTATGCCGGGAGAGTGAAACGCTGGAAAAACATTGTTCGCAACGGTTCTTTTGGCATCCTCCACCGCGTGGCCTGAAAGCTCGCCGCGCCCTCCGCTGGCCGCGTTCCGCAAAAAATTCCGTCTACCCTCAACAGTTATGGGTGAAACCATGTTTAGGACCAGAATTCCTGAAACTCTGAAGTCGGGCTGCCTTTGTAACGAGATGAAGTCCCAGGAAACTTCGAAGAGAGGATTTCGAGCGATTTATCTAAGGAGGAAAAAATGCTAGAAAAAAGATCATTACTGGCAACGGTTCTGCTTGCACTCACGGCCGCGGCGCCCGCCGTCGCGGACGATATGCCGGGCGTGACCGCGACCGAAATCAAGATCGGCAACACAGATGCCTATAGCGGCCCGGCCTCAGCCTATAGCGTGATCGCCAAGCTGGAGACCGCGTTCTTCAAGATGGTCAACGACCACGGCGGAGTCGCCGGTCGCAAGATCAACTTCATCTCGCTCGATGACGGCTATAGTCCGCCGAAGACAGTGGAACAAGTACGCCGGTTGATCGAGGAGGACCAGGTTGCCTTGCTGTTCAACACGCTGGGCACCCCGACCAATTCGGCGATCTATCGCTATGTCAACCAGAAGGAGGTGCCGCATCTGTTCATATCGTCCGGCGCGGACAAATGGGGCGACTATCAGCACTTCCCGTGGACGATGGGCTTCCAGCCGAGCTTTCGGACCGAAGCGCAGATCTACGCCAAATACATTCTGAAAGAGAAGCCGGACGCAAAGATCGCTATCCTCTATCAGAATGATGATCTCGGTAAGGACTACCTTGCCGGGATGAAGGACGTGCTGAGCGACAAGTTCGACCAGATGGTGGTCAGCGCTAGCTATGAGACTACCGATCCCACCATCGACAGCCAAATCACCAGCCTGCAGGGCGCCGGGGCCAACGTGTTGCTGGTGGCGGCGATCCCGAAATTCGCTGCCCAGGCGATCCGCAAGGTGCATGACCTGGATTGGAAGCCATTGTTCTTCATGTCCTACGTGTCGACCTCGGTCGGCGCAGTGATAAATCCGGCGGGACCGGAGAACGCCATCGGCATAATCAGCACCGGCTTCGTGAAGGATCCGAACGATCCCACCTGGAAGAACGACGCCGGCATGAACGAATGGCGCGACTTCATGGCCAAGTATATGCCCGGCGCCGATACCGCCGACGGCAACTATTTGTTCGCCTACGCCGTCAGCAAGACAATGTTGCAGGTGTTGCAGCAGTGCGAGGGTAACTTCACGCGCGAGAACATCATGAAGCAGGCAGCCAATCTGCACGACCTGGAGCTTCCGACGCTGCTGCCCGGAATCAAAGTGAACACCAGCCCGACCAACTACCACCCGATCCGGCAGATGCACCTTGGAAAATTCGACGGTGCCCGCTGGGTCCTCTTCGGCGACCTGATCACCGGCGCCGGTGACTGACCGCCGGCCGCCGGTCCGATCGCCCGCGACCGTGGGTGTCCGCGATTTATTGTTATGTGCGGAATCGCAGCATTCTTCTCAACTGACAAACGCATTTCAGCGGAGAGGCTGAAGCGCGCCACGCATAGCCTTCACCACCGCGGTCCGGATAGTCACGGCGCCTGGCTGTCCCCCAATCAGCGCGTCGGTCTTGGTCATACGCGGCTGAGCATCATTGACCTCACGACCGGCAGTCAACCGATCGCGAACGAGGACGATCGGATTCATATCGTTGTCAACGGCGAGTTTTACGACTTCGAGCGCCAGCGACGCGAGCTGGAGAGGCGCGGACATCTGTTCCGCACGCGCTCGGACAGTGAGATAGCGTTACACCTGTACGAGGAATTCGGCGCGCATTGCGTGCAGCAACTCCGTGGCGAGTTCGCGTTCGTGCTATGGGACGAGGCGAACCAGAACCTTTTCGCCGCGCGCGACCGTTTCGGGATCAAACCGCTCTACTTCGCCGTTCACGACGACACGCTTTATCTGGCCTCCGAAATCAAGGCCCTGTTCGCCGCGGGAGTGCCTGCGCGCTGGGACCACGAATATTTCTATCAGGCCGCGACCGGTCCCCTGATGTCCGATCGCACGCTGTTCGACGGCGTCCATCAGGTGCCCCCCGGCCATTATCTCACTGCGACCGCGAATGGAATGCGCATTTTACGTTACTGGGAATTCTATTATCCGCCAGCGGACGAGCTTGGGGCAGAGAGGCGGGACGAAAGAGCCTTCGTCGAAGAGTTTGCAGGGGTCTTTGAGGAAGCGATGCGGCTGCGGATGCGCGCCGATGTGCCAGTAGGCTGTTATCTGAGCGGCGGACTCGACTCGTGCTCCGTGCTGGGTGTCGCCGCACGACTTTCCAGCTCGCCGATCCAGGCGTTTACGCTCAGGTTCGATCAGGCGGCTTACGACGAAGGCGACATTGCCCGCGAGATGGCGGCGCAAGCCGGCGCTAAGTTCCATCCCATACCGATCAAGCAGTCCGATATCGCGGAAAATTTCGCAGATGCAATCTGGCATTCGGAAACGCTATGCGCCAACGGCCACGGTGTGTCGAAGTATCTGCTCAGCCGGGCGGTTCGTGACGCCGGCTACAAGGTCGTTTATACCGGCGAAGGCTCAGACGAGATCTTCGGCGGCTATGTCCATTTTCGCACCGACACGCTACAGCATAACACGCAGGGCCAGGATGCCGCAGAAGTCCAGAGGCTGCTGCAAGAACTCGAAGCCGCCAACAGCGTCTCGCGCGGTATCCTCATGCCCGCCGGCAAAACCGGGTCCCTGGAAAGCGTCGAGCGGTTGCTCGGCTTTGTGCCAGGCTGCCTGAAGGTGTTCGCGGCGCAGGGCCAGCAACGGCAGAGCCTCTTCGACCCCGACTTCAAGAGACGGTTTGCGGGACGCGACAGCGCCCGCTTGTTTCTCGACAGCCTGGATGTGCCCGCAGTCCTGAATGGTCGCGATCCACTCAATAAGTCACTGTTTGTCTGGGCAAAATCGGTTTTGCCCAATTACATCCTCAATTTGCTCGGCGACCGGATGGAAATGGCGCACTCGGTGGAAGGCCGCTTGCCATTCCTCGATCATCACGTCGTCGCGTGCGTCTGTCGCGCGCCGGTGTCCTTGAAAATCCGAGGCGTGACCGAGAAATATTTGCTCCGCGAAGCAGCCAAGCCACTGATCACTGAGACCGTGTACCGCCGGCAAAAGCATCCCTTTCTCTCGCCGCCGGTGACTACGGTCCCGACGGAACCTTTCCACCAAATAATGCAAGACACACTCCGCGGTCCCGTCCTCGCGTCGCTACCGTTTTACGATCAAAAAAAGGTCGTTGCTCTCCTTGACCAACTGCCTGTGCTGTCGGATTCGGACCGCGTGGGGTGGGATCCGGCGTTGATGTCCGTGTTCAGCGCGTGTGTTATTCAAGAGCGGTTCGGGCTCGGCTCAAAGCCCGCTGGAAATGACACCTTCGCGGTCGGTTGGCACTCGGTGATGGGGATCTCGCAGGAGCAGGCCCACACCACCCGGCGGGTGGGGCCTGCCTGACCACTCATTTCGCATCCGCTTGGCGATATCCCGGGGTTTTGGTCTTGAGTACTGCGTATGTCTTCATCAATGGAGGTTTTTGTGGGCAGCTGGGTTTTTGGGTGCTGATGTTTCCGCAAAGTTTGGATTCTCGACTACGGCAGTCCGTTCCCACAGGCTAAGCCAGTCCTTTGCCACCGCGGTAATCTGCGTAGGTTGCTTCCGCGCGCTTTGCCAGCGAGATTGATTTCTGCTCCCTGGCCGTGCGAATGGCTGCGCTGAAGGCCGCCTCAATCTGGATCTCGTCGACACCAATAACAGTGAGAAGTACACCCCGGAGCCGGTGGAGTTCGGCGGACCAAGAACGGTCTTCAGATCGATCGACCATTGCTTGCGCCTCACATACCGTCTCAAAAGCTTCGAGAGTTCGGTCTGCCAGGTGCAAAGCTTCGGCCTTTAATGAGAGATAGTAAGGCATATTTAGATTTGAGCCGGTCGCCCGAATTTCTCGGATACCGCTCTCGATCCACGCCACCCCTTCCGCAGTTTCACCGGAAGCGCTGCGCGCCCAGCCCCGAAGTATGGCCCCCGCGCGCCGCCAACCCGCAAAAGCGTGACGCGTTGACAGCTCAATGACATCCAACGCGCGACGTTCAACTTCCGCAGGGTTAGCCTCGAATTGCCCGAGAAGCCCTGCATACCAAAAGGCCGAGCTTAGTGCATGCATATCATTCAGCTCCTTTGCGAGTGAGATGGCTTCCTCGATGTTCGCCTGGCAAGAGGCGATCTCTCCAATATGCCACTCCGACATTGCCGCAATGCACAGGCAAGAGGTGGCGGGCGCGAAGACCTCTTCCACATAAGACTGTACATCTCGCGAGCGCCAGATCTGAATTCCACGCTGCGCGTACTGTCGCGCGGTCTCAAAATCGCCCGACCAATAGAAGGTGGCGGCCAAAGCGCGGCATCCTCCTATCATTAGCGCAGAGTTTTTCTGCTCCTGCACCAGTGAGTAAACTCGTTTGGCAATCTTCATCGCCGCAGGCAACTTTCCGCGGATGAGGAAAAAGCGCCACTGACCTATCAATGCGACATACAACTGCACTGGACGATTGAGCGAATAACACAAGGACTCCGCGCGCTCGTAACAAACGTGCGCATCCGGGCTTCCCTGTCCTCGAGTAACCGTTAGATATAGCCCCGCCTGCATGAGAATGAAGAGCTGATCTTCCGCCGTAAGACTCTGCCCCTCGACGCCAGTTTCTACCAGCGACCCCCAGCGTCCGTTTTCGAAGAAATGAACTAACACCGAGAGCAAGGCTTCCCTCGCTGCGAGGACATTAGCAGCGAAGGAGGCGTTTCCTCTCTGAATCCGTGGAAGGTAAAGTTTATTTAGCGTCTCGTGAAAAAGGCCGGCATCGCAGCCGCAGATTACTGCTAAGAAGAGTGGCTCCATCTCCCTGAAACTATCTGGCAGCTGGGGAGCAAGCGCTCGATAATAATCGTATAGCCGCCGATTGCATTCCTTCCAAGCCTCGGCTTGTTGACTCCGCAGCTGCTCACCGTAGTATTCACGAACCAGAGGATGCGTATCCAGTTGCCCAGGATTGTACGGATCTTCGCCAGCAAGTAGTCTTGCTCTTCTTAGCTTGGCAACAATAGTTCTCCGCTGGGCCTGACTCAGATCCGTTAATGACTCTGTAAGGACCGGGATGGCAGGTGGTTTCAGCAGGGCGTCGAGTGCGTTTTGCGGCGCGGGGCGATCGAATAGCCCTAATATGCGGAGCAGTGACAGCTCAGGGCCTTCGCCAAACCAGGCTTGATAAGATTCCATTACTTTTCGGGCATGAACCCCCTGTCGTACGTCGCCAGCGAGACGTTTTGAGACTTCTACACGACAACGGATGTCTCCATTATAGGCATCGGTCAGATAGCTACCCAACAAAGTTAGCGCAAGACAATGGCCACTGAACTCGTCGCTGGCACTTCGCAATTTCTCTTCATCCCCATTAACACCTAGCGCTCGGAGCAGCTTCGCACCGGCGTCGCTGGATAGTTGTTCCAGCTCACGACGCGGGGTTGAGCCCCGCTCGTGATCTGCGAGATCGGCGACGGGTAGGCGCGTGGTAATCACACAAAGCCCCGTATTGAAAGCAGCAAGCTCGCGCAAAAGCGCCTGGAGCGAAGGCTCACGTAACCGTCCTTCTTGTGCGCCCGGCGGGTTTTGGAGCGGCTCCAGGCCGTCCAAAACCAGCAAGGTTCGACGATGTGCAATGAGTTTGGCTAATCTTTCGCCCTTCTCCCAGGCCGTTCCGATCTGCGGATCTGGATCTCCAAACCAAGCAAGCGCAGCGGCAAGAAATTCATCTGCGGACGAAGAGTCTCCACTGGTACCCTGTTTGTAGAAGGACCAGCCAAAAACCAGCTGCACAGAACGATAATGTTCATCAGCCATCCGCCCCAGCCAATGATTGATCAGCGTGGACTTCCCGACCCCAGCCCAGGCAACAATTGTGACGATATTCACATTCTGGTTTGCCCATGCAGCATCCAGAAAAGCGATGTCTTCCTCTCGACCAAAAACATCGCTGCCTGTAACGGGCAACCTGGCTACTGTAATCTTCTTCGGGCCCAGTCTTGTCAGCGACCTGCGGGGTGCGAGGCGCGAATCGGAAAGAGACATTTTCTGCCAGCTTCGAGGCGAGATTTTACGTCTCGCGTCGACAGCGCCGATTATCGCCGGTATCATCTTCAGGAGTTCGGCCGGGCTCTGAAAACGTCGCGCCGGGTCTTTCTCGAGAAGCAGTTTCAGTAAAACAATGACCGGCTGCGGGACACCTTCGAGTTGTTCGAGCGGTAAGGGTTCGTGCTGATGCCGATACATCACCTCACTAGCGGTGCCCCGGAATGGCGCCTTGCCCGTCAACATCTCCCAGAGCGCCACGCCAAACGAGTAGAGGTCCGAACGGATGTCAACCTGAATTCCCGCAAACTGCTCGGGACTGGCAAACTCTGGCGTCCCAGCAAAGATCCCAGGCGTTGAAATTGCGGTTTGCGTATCTGACTCGGTGACCGTCTTGGCCAGACCGAGGTCGATAATTTTTGCGGTCACCGCGCCTCCCTCATCCAAGCTGACCATGATGTTACTTGGTTTGATGTCCCGGTGAACAAGTTGCTTCTTGTGAATGGCAGCCAATCCGGCGACGACCTGCGTCGCAATTTCCAGCGCTAACTTTACCTTAAGCCAGTCCGAGCGTTTGATGAGGTTCTCGAGCGTTTCTCCCTCTACAAACTCCATCGTGTAGAAGTAATTCTTTCCGGTTCTGCCCAGGTGGAAGACCGAGGCGACATTCGGGTGACGGACGCTGGCTGCCGCACGGGCTTCGCGCAGAAAACGAAGCCGCGCGGATTTGTCACCGAGATATTGTTCGCTGATGACTTTCAAGGTCACCGGGCATCGGAGATCGAGGTCGAACGCTTTGTACGTGATGCCCATCGCACCACGACCCAACTCGACCGGTTTTCCGTCTTCGCCCGCCACGAGTTCGTAATGCTCAAATCGTTGCGCCGCGTTTTCCAGTGTCCGCTTAACCGTATCCTCAGAATGAGAAGACTTGCCGGTTTGAACCCCGCTAGCGACAGCCTTACGAAGAATGCAGATCGGACAGAATTCCATTGCTCCAGAAAGCTCATTGCCGCAACTCGGGCAGGTGCGTCGCTGCTCCCTCTTCATGGGCTTAATAGTCCTCCGGATGCGATTAGCGCTTCGCAATGCGCATGGATCTCATCATCGATCTCTACCGGATGCCAGTAGAAATTGCACAGCTTGGCAACCGCGGCTCGAGAAGCAGATGCCTGTTTTTGAGGCGAAAGTAACAGCGCGCTCCATCGAGCGGTGCGAAATCGGTAAACGTCTGCGTCTTCCGCATGATAGTCCGGCTTCAATTGTGACCCTTCCATCGCAGCTTATCAGCTCCTATCGAAGCTTGAAAATAGGAGATTTCAGGCCGTGATCACCGTAGGTCTCGATGCAGGCGGTCCTTAGCGTGGTGATCGCTGAGTTCGCCGTTACGCTGTTAGGCTCAACACGCACGCCGATCCGCCGACGCGTTTCCGCTAACGTCCGCTTCCCAGTGTGATTCCCTCGATAAAGAACCGCTGGAAGAAGAGGAATACCATCACAATAGGCAACACCACTAAACAAGAAGCAGCCATGAGCAGATTGAATTGGATTCCGTGCATCGTCTTGAAGAATTGCAAGCCGAGCGACAAGGTATACATCTTGTCACTCTGCAAATAGATCAGCGGACCAAGAAAATCATTCCAGGCGTTGACACCGGCTAACAGAGCCACCACAACGAGCGCCGGACGCGTCAAAGGGAGAATAATGCGGCACATGATTTTCCATTCGTTCGCCCCGTCGATCCTCGCCGCTTCCGACAAATCCGTCGGAATTTGGAGCATAAATTGTCGCAACAAAAAAATGAAGAACGGATTTCCGAAAAAAGTCGGCAACACTAATGGGATAAAGGAATTCACTAATCCGAATTGAGCGAAGAGTGAAAAGAGCGGCACCATTGTGATCGGGTTCACCGGAAATTGGACAAAGATGAAAATGGAAGCGATCACCGGATAAAATAACAAATCGCGCCCTGGCCACTTGATCCGCGAGAATCCGTAGGCGATGACGAAGTTCGACAAAAGACTTCCGACCACCGTCAGCGCAGCATAGAACAGAGTGTTACCAAGATACAACAGAAACGGAAAGGTCACGGTGGCCTGCTGAAAGTTTTGCCAAGCCAGATTCTGTGGCCAGAGGGTCGGCGGAAAGGAAGCAAGTTCTTGATCCGACTTCATCGCCGTAACCAGCATCCAGTACATCGGCGAAACATAGAAGAGACTCATCGCAATCAGGAAGAGTCGGGACACCACCTGGCTCGAAGCCAGTCGTTGGCCCGAGCCGGCTCCGGACCGGCTTAATCGATAAGAACCTTTCTTATTCAATCGTGTAGTTCACCCAGTATTTTGAAGACCAGAAGGTAATGACCGCGAGCGTTGCGTTAATAACAAAAAGAATCCCGGAGACTGCCGCGGCGAAACCAACCCGGCTGTACTCGAAGGCGTTTTTATAGATATAGAGCGCCGTGAACATCGTCGAGTTCAGCGGCCCGCCGCCGGTCATGATATAGGCCGGCGCAAAGATTTGCAGACCGAAACCGATCCCGATGATGATATCGTAAAGAATAGTGGGCGTCAGCAACGGTAGAGTGATGTAAAAAAATCTTCGCCACGGGCCGGCTCCGTCCAGGGAAGCGGCATCGTACAAAGTCGACGGTATCGTTCGTAACGCTGCGAGAAAGATCAATCCGATCTGTCCCGCTCCGAACTGCGCGACGAGCACGATCGCAAGTTTTGACCAGCGGGTGTCGCCCAGCCAATTAATCGCCGGGAAATGCAACAAACCGAGAAGGTAATTAAACAAGCCGTAGCGCGGGTTCAACAGCCAGATCAGCATCATGGACAACGCAAAAACCGGGGCAATACTGGGAAGGTAGAGAAGCGTCCGATAAACGGCTACCTCACGGACTTTCTGGTTCATCGCCAGTGCCAAAGCAATCGCCACGAAGACACCGAGCGGAACCGCCAGAATGACGTAGTAAAAGGTGTTATAGAGTGAAGTCCAGAAGAGCGGATCGCGGACAGGTCCCCGTAATTCTGGAGTCCAATCCATTGCGGTTCGCCGAAGCCCGAGTATTGCGTCATACCCAGGTAAAAGTTGGCTAATACCGGGTAGACCAGGAACAGGAAAAATCCCACGATCCAGGGACTGATAAACAACAGACCCAACAATAAGCTCCGAAGCCTTCTTCGGATTTTTTTCCGACGATTCCGTTCCAATGGCAAACGTCCGGTAGTGTCCAGGTTAAAGCCCAGGCTATGTTTGTTTCCTTGGCCCTTTGGGCTGCGGATCCCAAGATTCTCTTTCGATGAGTATGGAGCTCAAAGATCAATCCGCCTGGGCCAGTGCTAGTGCTAGTTTCCTGTCCTTAGAAAATCGTTCTCGTTCTCGATTTTTGATGTGACCGTTCGAAGGTGTATAGCGATGAAAGAAGACCGTTGAACAAAGAAACCAACAATGCGCCCCTCCCCTTTTTCATGCTTCTCATTTGCAAAATCGATCCATTTGCGGCTGCACGGCGTCATCAACTATTTTAAGAGCCTCTTCCGGTTTCTGGCTGTTCGTGATGACCGCTTCCTCCGCTTCCTTTAGCTTATCCCAGTAAAGCGCACCGACTGGGACCGGCGGCCGCGACTTTGAGACTGGCAACAGGGTGAGAAAAAACTCGTATTCCGGTGCCAGTAAATCCTTGCGTTCGAGGAGGCGTTTGAGTGTCGGCAGCGAGGCTGCTTCTTTCGCGAGAAGCGTCTGACCTTCCTCGCCGGCAACGAAGCGTAAAAAGCCGTAGGCGGCTTCCACATTTTTTACTCCCTGTGGAATGACTACCGACCACCCGCCCGACCATGAGGTTTTCAGACCGTCGGGGGCGGGGATGTAGGTCATTCCATAGTCAAGATTCGGAGCGACCTCTTTCATGACCGGGAAAATCCAGTTGCCAGTGATCACGAAGGCTATTTTGCCGGTAAAGAAAGGCATTTGCGCATCAGGCAGCGTCCCGACAGAAGGCCATTGCCAGTAAGTATCAACGAAGGTACGCGCTTTCTGCGGATCGAGCGCTTTCGCCCAATCCCACAAGAATTGATAACCTTTCACGACGCCGGGATCGGTTGCGGTCACTTTGCATTTGGCAAAATCAAAAAAGCTGCCGCCGAAGGCGTATCCCCACGTGTAACCCCAGCCTTGCTCAAGCCAGGGAACAAAGCCGATGCGGGTGTAAGCGCCTGTGGAGTCGGTCTGATTGAGCTTGAAGGCGATCTCTTTGAAGTGATCTGGGGCGATTGGGCCATGCGCCGGATCGAATTCGCTCAGATCGACTCCAGCCTCTTTCAAGATTTGCTTGTTATAAAAAAGAACCCGGGCATCGGTATTGGTTGGCAACGCATAAACCTTGTCTTGGTAAATGACCTCTTTCCAGGGCCCTTCTGAATATTCCTGACTCAGGTCCTTCCCTTCCTTCTTTATGAGCGGCGTCAAGTCGCTCAGAAGCCCGGTCGAAGCACGCTGGGCGATCGTAAAACGATCAAGCACCGCCAGATCCGGGCCGACGCCGCTCCGCACTGCGGTCATTAGCTTGGCTGCGTCCGTCTCTGAGCCGGGGACAGCTTCAACGGTGACCTTTACATTGGGGTTTTTCTGGCTGTATTCATCTGCCGCTTTTTGATAGGCAGCTTTTTCGTGGGCACCCAGTGAAGAATTAAGCCAAAACTTCAGTTGGGTCTGGCCCTGGGCTTCTGCCGAAACCCAAAGGCAGCAGCCGACAAGTATGAACTTACCAAATTTGGTTCTCATTTGGAGGGGGTAGCTTGTTAAATGACCGGTAGATCAACAAGCCGGAGGGTTGGCCATCAAGCCTGGACCGGCAATACACCGACCATACAAACCGCTCAACTAACAGGTCAAGGATCATAGACGTGGAGATTGCTCGCAATTTACTTGAACAGTCCTTAAGGCGGCTCTCAATCCGCTTGCTCGAACTTAGTTCCTGGCGTGACCGGGATCGTAAGTTGATCGCAGAAGGGGAGTTTCGGGCCGGCAGCGGCGCCGACTGGTCCAAGCTTCGGTCCGGCGAACCCTGGCCTGGACTTGGCGCACCAGTCGAAATCCGGTTCGATGTTTCGGTCCCGGAGGATTGGGCCGGGCTTCCCGTTCATGGCCGCTTTCGGTTAGGCGGCGAAGCGCTCCTCTTGGTGAACGGCCGATCGATCGGAGGGTTGAATCCGCTGCATGAAGAGTACCTGCTCTTGAGCCGGGCGAACGGCGGAGAGAAACTCCAGTTCCAGGCGCAAGTCGTGCCCCACGGATTGTTCGGTACACCCGTTGTTGAGCCTCGGTTCGACTTGGCCTGCATACTGGTTCCGGATGACGACGTCCGTACGCTTCACGAAGATCTTGCTGCTGCTCTGGATGCAGCCGGCTACCACGCCCGGACCGGCCGCGCCGTTATCGCCGAACACCTGGTCACTGCCATTCACCAAGCTTTCAGGGGTACGATTCTTCCTCGGGGCGACACGGAAGAATATCTTTCCCGGATCGCGCTGTCGGCCGACAATCGGTCGGCAGACGATTTCTACGGCAATGAAGAGCGCCTTGGATCGCTCTGGGAAAGATGGAAGTTCCGTTTGCCTTCCGGCTCGTTGACGACGCAACAGAGAACGCGATTGCTCGAGGTGCAGACTGGATTTAGAGGGCAATTAGCTTCTGTCGCAGACCGTTTTCCCGCCGAAGGGGGTGTCTGGCTGACCGGTCACGCGCACCTTGATCTCGCCTGGCTTTGGCCGTTAGAGGAAACGAGACGAAAAGCCCGGCGGACGTTTCACTCCGTCGTCGGACTGATGGCGAGCTACCCGGAGCTGCATTTCAATCAATCCAGCGCGCAAGTCTATCGGTGGATCGAGCAAGACGATCCCGCCCTTTTCGGGAGGATACAGGCTCTGGTTCGGGAGGGCCGGTGGGACGTCGTCGGAGGCATGTGGGTTGAGCCCGACGGCAATCTGCCAGCCGGTGAGTCCTGGGTTCGTCAACTGTTGTTTGGCCAAAGGTATTTTCAAAGCAGATTCGAGCAGGAGGCCAAAGTGGCGTGGTTACCGGACTCTTTTGGATTCAACGGCAACCTGCCGCAGCTGTTGCTCTCTGCCGGCATTCCCTATTTTTTTACCCACAAACTGACCTGGAACGAACGCAACCCGTTCCCTTACGATCTCTACTGGTGGGAAGGCATCGACGGCAGCCGTGTGCTGGCGCATAGTTTCACCAATCCTAAGAACGGGTACAACGCTGACGTGACAGCTTACGAAGTCGGCGAGACCTGGCGGCTATTTCGAGGCAAATCTTTTCATGATTGCACGCTGCTCGCTTTTGGCCACGGGGATGGAGGCGGCGGTCCCACCGCGGAAATGCTGGAACGTTTTCGTCGGTTTCGTGATTTTCCGGGCTTGCCAAATCTCCGGATGGGTCGCATCGCCGAATTCTACGAGAAGATTGCAACCGCCTCGTTGCCGGTCTGGGTGGGCGAGAAATACCTCGAATACCATCGTGCCACGTTCACGACTCAGGGCAGGGTCAAGCTTCTGCACCGACAGCTGGAGCACGTTCTGGTTGAAGCGGAAACGGCCGCGACGCTGGCTGCGCTCGGGCGGCAAAAGCCTTACCCTGAAGAAGCAATCCGCCGGCTGTGGCAAATCCTTCTGCTGAATGAATTTCATGATATACTCCCGGGCTCGAGCATCCACACGGTCTATGAGACCGCCCATCGCCAATTGGCAGCGGCTCTGGACGAATGCTCAGACGTTCGTGATGCGGCACTCCTCCCCGACGAAGGAAATCGAAAGCAGGAACGTTCTCTAAATCCCGAAGGGCTGATCTGGAATCTACAGCTGGATGATCGTCCCCTGGTAGCCGAGATCACCGGCGAAATGCACGGGCCTTTGAGAGTGATCGGCGCTGACGAAAAAGAAGTGGCAACTCAACGACTTGATGACGGACGCGTCTTGATCTGGGCCAATGAGGTCCTGGTTCCAGGGCTCGGTGCGCTGCCTCTTCGATCGGTTCCCGGAGAACCCGCCGCCATTCAATCGTGCGTTCAAGTGGATCCGTCAGCGTTGGAGACCGACATCCTTCGGCTGGAGGTAAACAGCGACGGCACTCTCGCGTCGCTTTTCGATAAGGAATGCGGTCGCGAGGTTCTGGCCGGCCGCGGAAATCAGCTCTGGCTGTTCACGGATATTCCGCGCCAGTTCGACGCGTGGGACATTGATGCCTCTTATGGCGACGAAGGCGTCGAGATCTGCTGCGATACTCCGCCGGAGTGTGTTGAAACCGGCCCGCTGCGAGGTGCGATCCGGGTACGACGCCGGCACGAGCAGATCGAAATCATCCAGGATTACCGTCTTACCCAGGGCTTACGGATCGTGGAGATTCGGACTCGAGTCCAGTGGCATGGACGCCGGCGATTTCTCCGCGCCGTTTTTCCTTTGGATATCCGGACCCATGAAACGTGGGCCGAAACCGCCTTTGGTGCGGTAGCCCGACCGACCCTTCGAAACACTTCCTGGGATGAAGCTCGCTTCGAAATGTCAATGCATCGTTGGGCCGACCTCAGCGAGCCGAATTACGGCGTGAGCCTGCTCAATATCGGGAAGTATGGTTATGACGTCAGAGGGAACGTGCTTGGGATCAGCCTGCTGCGTTCCCCCATTTATCCGGATCCTTACGCTGACGAAGGCGACCATGAGTTTGTCTACGCGATCTTTCCGCACGCCGGCACTTGGCGCAATGGCACAGTCCAGGCCGCCCGACGCTTGCATTCTCCACTGAGGTTTGCTTCGCTGCGCGACCCTGCAATCCAGCCTTCCCTGCTCCGGCTTCACGGAGATCCGATCGAGCTGGCGGCTCTGAAAAAGGCTGAGGATTCGAACGATATCATCTTGCGGCTGTATGAGCCCCACGGAAATCGGGCAAATACGACAGTTGAAACGGCCATCGCCCTGCAAAGCGCGTCAGTGGTCACGATTTTGGAGAAAACCGCCCACCCACTGACGGTCGAGAAGGAGCACCGAATCAAGCTCTCGTTTCGCCCGTTTCAAACGATCTCGGTGCGATTGGAATTTGCTCGGTGAAAAATTCATTTGCCGGTCGAAGTGCCTAGCGCGACTTCGCGGATTCGAGGGGTGCGTCAATCGTAAGTCGTTCAAAATCGACGTAAGCGCCTAAAAGGTCGGCCGGAGGCCGTGATTTTGGGCGGCGGCTGATCGGGCGGCAGCTCAGCCCCTTCGATGGCTTGAGCGATTTCCCTTATCGTTATCGGCCTTGGCTGGCTGCTGGTTGTCCAGCATCTGGCGGGGTAAGCGAAGTGTCCCGCTTTGCCTCTTTGAGTAGGGCAAACCGGGACGGTTCGCTTACTTTCGGAGGAGCCACTGGCCCTGAGCTTTCCTTATCTTCGCGCCATTCTTGACTGACCCCTTTGGCAAGCGGACGTTCGTTTGAAGACAACTGGGCATTTTTATCATATCGACACAGATCCCCCAAAATAGAGGCATTATCGCCGGATATCCTCCTACCCTGGCTGGACAAAAGCATCCTCTTTTATCCGGCTGGGCGGATCTGACGAAGTGCCTCGGATAATTAAAAAATCGGCGTTTCCTCCCATTGAAACTTTCCCGCAAAGCGCGGCTCTGGGACGAGCCAGGCATGGTTGCTGCTAATTCCGCTCTGGATCACTCAAACGATGTTCGCCTATCAATACGAAGCTACCAGAGCTTGCCCGTCATATTCTTCGCTATCTCCGGGAACACCCGGAATCGCAAGATACGATCGAGGGCATTATGGTTTGGTGGGTGTCAGAGCGGGCGATCAAACGCTGGCTGCCCGAAGTTCGCAGCTCGCTAGAGGCCTTGGTTTCTCAGGGTTACGTAACGAAGCACACCTGGGGCGGTGGACGGACATTTTACCGTTTGAACCGGTCGAGAGGGCGCGGAAGGGGCTCTTAGGTCCCTAGGGTTTACTAGTTAGTTAGCAACAAATACCAAAGGTCGCGACGAGGATTCACGTTCACGTTTCGGTCGGGTAAATCACGAGAAAGAAGCATTTAAATGGACTTGACGACAACAGCGCCGGCGACGACGCCGGGATCGCTTACGGCTCACTTGGCGTCTGGATCGAACCCTGGCGCATCTTACACATTGCCAAAAGGGGTTCATCTCGGAAGAGAGCATGTCAAATGGACTCCGTCGGTGTGGGAACGAATAGATCGCGCTGTTATTCATGAGACTAACCGCACACGCGTGACCGCGAAATTTCTGCCCCACCATCGAGTAGATCCGCACATCACCACCGTACCGGCCGAAACGGTCCTGGCTAGTATCAACAGCACCACGCCGTTCGCTAGCCCCCTCAGGCCACTAGCGGCGGGGGCGCCGACTCCAATGCTAAACATCGATGAAGGGGTTTTTATTAGGCTCATTGAAATATGGACGGAGTTTTCTCTGACATCGGCGCAAGTCGAAGAAGAAAACAAACTGGCGGAAAGCCATCCTGAGGCTGAGCCTCATAATGGTCAGGAGCATCCCGAGGCTCATGGTGCGCCTTCCGGCCAACACGAACACCACCGCTCCAGCACGGCCGTCACGCTGGCGCGTCGCGCCGCCAACATTCTTAGTCTGGCCCAGGATACGGTGATTTTTCAGGGATTGAATGCCTTCCCAACAGGCGGAGTGGGCGGCTCGCCGTTGTTCTCGAGTCAGACCGTTCTCAATCGTGGAGTTCCGAGCGACACCGGCCTGTTGTGCATAGGCGGGCCCAATCCACTGCCATCCACGCAGGTCCTTCCGGTGCAGTTGCTTCCGATCCCTGGAGGCGGGGCGGGTCCTGTACCGGCGCAATACTCCGAGAACACCGTTGCTGTAGTAAATACCGCGTACTCGATACTCTCGGCCAACGGCTATCCCGGTCCTTATGTCTGTGTCCTTCACTTTTATCCGTATGCCGATACCTTCGTTCCATTAGCAAATACTCTTATCCTTCCGGCAGATCGGATTAAGCCTCTGATGGAAGAAGGGTATTACGCCAGCAGCGGCTTGCCCGGAACTGCCACTCCTCAGAATCCACAGCAGGCAGCCACCATGCCGAATCCGCCGATTCTGCCGCCAACACTCAGTCCTCCCCCTACTACCCAACCCCAAGCCGTAGGATTGGTGATGTCACTCGGAGGCAACGTCGTGGACCACGTCAATGGCCTGGATCCTATCACGGCCTTTTCGCAGGTGGACGCGACCGGCAACCACACGTTTAGGGTATTATCGCGCTTCGCGGTGAGACTAAAGGACCAAATGTCGGTGGTCAGGCTTGAATTCCAGTAGAGGCGCAGCAACTGAAGAAAGGAGAAAAGCATGCGAGCGAGTCAAGGTGGGGTGTCGCTCTGGTACGGCACGCCCGATGCTCGTGCGCCTTCGGGAATCGTCGCAGCTGGCGGCGACACCTCGGTGACAATCGGGCTGCAGCCGCCGGACCCGGCCGCCAACATTACGGTGCTCTACCGGATCAATCACGGCGCGCCGCTCACGATTGCGGCGCAACCCACGCACCATGACGCCTCAGGCAAGCAATATTTTCGAGCACCGCTCGCAGGCTTCAAGGAGGGCGATAAAGTAGAATACGTCGCGATCTACCGATCGGGCGCACGTCAAATTCCGTCGAATCAGGAAGCTGAAAGCCATGTTGCATCATTTAGCTTGGGAGCGGCATCCGGATCGCAGACCATTGCCAAACACGCTGAAAATGAGCACCATGGCCCCCACCCAAGCGCATCGCATGCCGACTCCGGCCGTGCCGCAAGCGACCACCATGGTCCTGAAGCTGAGGATCTCAAAGAGGCGTTGGGTGCCGTTCTACGGGCCTCTTCCGTCCTGAAATCGACCGCGCTCGAAGACTCATTCCTTAAACTCTATTTTGACCATACCGGCGACACGCAATCGTTCTGGAAAGAACTGGAAAAGCACTCTGATCTCAAGCCGCACATCGGACAGCTCCAGTTTGCGCTGCAGATCGATCTATTAACCTCCGGACACTTGCCCTTGATCGAGGCGTTGGTGAAGACCCCGGGCCTAAAATCGATGCGTGATCTGGCCCAATTGGACGATTCGGTCTGGCATGGGTTGATTGCAAAATCAGGCGTTCCCCAACATATTGCGGGCTCAGGCTCCGAAGACAAGGCGCGATTCTATGCTGGGTCGATTCTGGCGACGTTGCACGCCGCATTTCCAACAATAACCGTTGGCCGGATCGCCGCCAGCAGTCGCAACGTCGATCCTCTCGCTGCCAAGTTTATCGCAAACTCCCCGGACTTCGACATCCGCACGACACGAGTCGATGTCTATGCGGACCACCACGCCGCCACGGCCTTCAAAGAAATCGCCGAGGCGAAAAGAGCCGAGGTACTCCAAGACGTAAAGCGCCTGCAGAGGCTTTTCGCGGTCAGCACGAACTCGGACGTGTTCCGCGTGCTACTCGGAACAAAGTTCGATTCAGCGCATGCGATCGCCGTTGTACCCCGAGGGACTTTTGCGTCGCACTACGCGCACATTTTTGGCGGAGCCGCTCAAGCCGCCGAGCTGCACGAACGTGCTCAGTTCATTAATGCCAGGAACCTGCATCTGCGCGTCAGCATCCAGGACGCAATCAAGACTCCGCCCACCCGCGGACTAGGGCACCATTCGCATTCTGAAATGGTTCGTGCCTATTCCGGTCATCGGCCGAACGGCAAACATCCGATCGCTGACCATAAAATGCCGGTGCATCTTCAACTTAAGGAAGGCTCGCTGAAAGAAGATTTAGTGAAGCGATTCCCGAATTCCGATGAGCTCTTTGGATCGGTTTCGCTCTGTAATTGCGAAGAGTGCGAGTCGGCTATCGGCCCGGCGGCGTACTTGGTGGACGTGCTTGATTTCCTTGGCTCCTCGAAGCCGAATGAACATCACGCTACTCCGTTGGACGTCTTGATCGGCAATCCTGAGAAACGGATTCGCGGACGCAGGCCGGATCTCGCGTTCCTCAATCTTACGTGCTCGAACACAAATACAGCGATGCCCTATATCGACCTCGTTAATGAGATACTTGAAAGCTATGTCGCATTAGGTCTCAAGCTAGATGAATCGACCGCACGAGACACCGGGGATTCGATAACCGCCGAACTCGATGCCAATCCCCAGTTCGTCAATCAACGGGCCTACGCAATACTGGATCAGGCCGTCTACCCCTTCACGCTGCCGTTTAACCGCCCTCTTCTAGTGGCACGATCTTACCTGAATCAACTTGGCGCTAGCCGTTACGATCTCCTGCATACTTTCCATAAGGAGCAATCTAGCCCGGAAGTTCAACATATCCTGGCTGCCGAGTTTCTGGGCATCAGTACGGAAGAGTTCCCTATTCTCACGGGGCGCCACGTGAATCCCAGCGAAAAGGTTCATGCACATCCAATTTCGGACTACTATGGGTATCACGGTGCCCCCTCTGAACATCATGATGCTCACTCGCACGACGGGCATTGGATCAGCGACCTGACGAATGCCGCCACCTTTCTTCAGCGCACCGGCATTCGCTTTTCCGATCTTCGTGCCCTCGTTGCCACGCGGTTTATAAGTCCGGAACAGCCGATTGGCGCCGCCAAGGAACTGCTCCAGCGTATCCCCGTCAGTTATTCGTCACTGGCAGAGTTATTAAAGAGCAACCTTGCCCACCCGGTCGATGCAATGGTGGCAATCGAATTGGTCGGAATAAAGGCCGTCGATCTCGATGTCTTGAGCGGGGATAATTTCGAAAAGATCAGAAAAATGGTCGTCGTCGAAGATGCTAGTGGATCGTGCGATCCAGGTTCGATGAAGCTCATGTACCTTGATGGATCGGCCATCAACGATCATGTGCTTGATAGGATGCACCGGTTCATCCGGCTTTATCGGAAGGTGGGATGGTCGATCGCGGATCTTGACCGGGCGATTCATGCCCTGGGCGCAGCCAAAATTACACCCGAACTAATAATCCATCTCGCGCACATCAAGCATCTCCAGGCCGCCTTTCACATTACGAACGTGCAGATATGGCTGGCGTTGTGGGCGCCAATGGAAAGTCAAGGGCTCGACTCGCTCTACCGCGGTCTCTTCTTAAATAAGGCAACCTATCGGCAAGGCGTGGATCCAGCCTTCGAGCAGGCATTTTCAGACAGCGAGGTCTTGACGAACGGCGAGGAGACGCTCCAGAACCATCTTCCAATTTTACTAGGCGCGTTCCGAGTGACCGCCATCGAGATGGAACTTATCCTCGAGGATTGCGGCCTCGATCCCGCGACCGGAGCGCTCGACATCCATAACGTTTCTGCGATCTATCGGCGCGCCGCACTGGCTAAAGCGTTGAAGCTTAAAGTAAAGGATTTTCTCACGCTAAAGACAGTTTCCGGCTGCGACCCGTTTGCTTCGCCGGAAAGAACCAGGCATTTCGCGGAGCTGGTCGCGACGATAGCCAGTTCGGGGATAACCGCACCACAACTCAACTATATTGTCCGCCATCTCGACGCGGCTGCCGGGCACGGAGAGCTGGAACCTCATGACTCGACCATTCTCGGTCTGGCGAGCACTCTACGCGACGGGATGACGTCCGTGGTTCGGAACAATGTAATCGCTCCCGATCCTACCGGCGCTCTCACCGCGGCGAAGCTAGCTGCGCTGTACGAAAGCGATGTGGTCGACGGCCTGGTAGGAATAGTCAACGGCGTGGTGAGCTGCTCTGCTTCGCTCATTACTCTTCCAACCGGTTTCGCGTTTCCGGCGCAACTCGCGAAAAAGGTGGTTTACGATCCAGTCGCGCAACTTCTCACCTGCAATTCTCCCTTAACCTCTGCGGATCGATCCGCGCTAATCGGTCTTGCCGCAGATCCAGCATACCACGCGGCTGTTGAATCCATTTATCAGCAGCCTCTCGACCTGATAAAATCGTCGATGAGCGCGTTCCTGGACACGACTGAGGCCCAGAAGAAGCTGGTAACCGACAGTGCATCACTGGGCCCGGACCTCAATCCGATTTTACTCGACTCTCACGGAGCAGTCACGACCGATCCTACTCAGGCCCAGACGACTGCCATCGCTCTGAAATTCACCTACCTATTAAATGGTCTCCTGCCCTATTTGATAGTCACGCAAGGCGCGGCGCTGGTGAAGACCACGCTTTCGGACTCTCTCAAGATTACGGATTTAATGGCCCAAAAGCTAATGGAGACTCTTTTGAAGTCTCGACTGGACAGCACCAAGAAAGCGATCCACGATCTTCATTCACTGCAGCATCCCGGTCTTAGCGCCGCTTATTATGCTAACGCCGACCTGACCGGTGCCAAAGTAAACAGCATCGTTCAGACGGTTTCGTTTGATGGCGCCAAACAGCTGTTTCCCACGAGAACGGCCAGCGCCTCCTGGAGCGGGAGGATTGCCCCAGCGGTTTCTGGCGACTTCGTATTCTCGATCCGAACAAATGCCACCCCGACTTTATGGGTGGACGATAGCAGCACACCGCTCACGCTCGTCCAGTCTTCCGATACGGGAGAATGGATCGCGAAGAATATTTCGCTCAAAGCGGGACACCTCTATTACCTGCATCTCGATGTCGCTCAACTTCCGGCACAGAATGCCGCCGTGACGCTGCTTTGGCAAAGCGCCTCCGTCCGCAAATCAGTTGTTCCCAAGACCAGTTTTTATCCATCGTCCATCCTGCAGGCATTTCGGGAAACTTATATCCTCCTGCACAAGGCCTCACTAGTCATAAACTCTCTCAAGTTGACCGATCATGACGTGGTTTTCCTTGAGCAGAAACAGGACGGGCTTCATCTACTCGATCTCGACGGTCTTCCAGTCTCCCGGGATCTTCCAAGAGCTGCGCTGATAGATAAAGAGGCGCCGACTCACTTTGCCGGGCTGCTGAGAGCCGCGCAGCTGGCGGCGTTTCGCAAAGGTTTGCCATCCAGCGATATCGAGGTGACCGACGTTTTTGCGGCTTCCACATTGGATGATGCCGTCGCTTTGCTCACAAACCTGACTGGATGGGACGTCGGTCTGGTCCGTGATCTGATCGGTCCGGACGGATTTGATCTACAACCTGCGGACCTTAGAACTGAGCGGTGGCCGATCCGTTTGGTGGACTGCGTTGGATTGGCGGGGCGTCTGGGCGTCTCACCAAAATACCTCTTTCGATGGTCTACCCTCTCGTCGGATTTCGAAACCCTCGAAGTGATTGGTCAGGAGATCAAGAAATGCGTTCATGCGCAGTACGATGCCGAAACCTGGTTGACTATTGCGAAGCCCCTGAATGACAAGCTGCGCGATGCGCAGCGAAATGCTTTGGTCGCCTACCTGCTTCCTCGGATGGAACTGAAGGACTCAAACCAGCTTTTCGAGTATTTTCTCATCGATCCGGAAATGAGCGCCTGCACCGAGACGTCGCGCATTAGTTTGGCGCATTCGTCAGTTCAGCTCTTTGTCCAACGTTGTTTGATGAACCTGGAGGAGAGCGGGGACATCAACGGAGTCAGCCCGCATCAAATCGACTCCGAGCAGTGGGAAAAGTGGCGCAAGCATTACCGGTTTTGGCAGGCTAACTATCAGGTTCTACTTCATCCGGAAAATTGGATGCAGCAGAGTTTCCGTGACGACAAAACTCCCTTCTTTACGGCATTGGAAGGGGACCTGACACAGCAGGAAATTACGGCCGAGAACGTTGAAACGGCGTACCTGAATTATCTCGAGAAGCTGCAGCAGGTGGCTCGCCTGGAGATCATCGGAACATTTTGGCAAGATAAGGACCCGGAGACCGGCGAACAGATTAACATTTTACACGTTTTTGGCCGCACCTTTCACTCACCGCAGACCTATTTTTATCGCACCCTGATCAATTTCACCACCTGGACGCCCTGGGAAGAGATGCAGGTCACGATCGAAGGCGATCATCTCATTCCGCTCATCTGGAATCGGAGGCTGTACGTCTTTTGGCCGGCGTTCGTCAAGAAAGCTGTTCCACCGAAACATCCAGACTCGATCGATGCGACTTCCAAGAATATTCCAGTTCCAGACTCAAAGTCTTTTTGGCAGGTGAGCCTGGCCTGGACCGAACTTAGGCACAACAAATGGTCAGCCAAACAGATTTCCAAGAACGCTTTCGATATTGGCGCTGACTACTACGCTGAAGACGAGCCCGCTCGATACGCAAAGTCTGCCTACAGCTTCAAGACCTCGATCATCAAAGACTCCCACGGAAGACCAGAGTCCCTGGTACTTCGATGCGTCTTTCATGGTGAGACGGTCACACTGAACGAGCTGGGCTGGTTGTTCAAACTACCGCTCAAAGTAGAAGTAACTGACGTAGTCGGCGCATTCGAAGTCGGCGGTTGCAGCGGTGAATCGGTAGAGGCGATCTTCGGCACGATGCCGTGGCCAAATCAGATCACCCCACCCGGAACGGATGTCGAGGCGCTGACCTTCGTACAAACTCCCGGAAAATCCGGCCTCTCATTGGTAAAGGCCTCGAACCTGAAGCCGTCGGAGTTTCTTCACGGCAGTCCTACCATATACCGTCTGCTCTATCCGCATCAATTCTCCGACTATCTTCTTCAGGCACCGCTCTTCTATCAAGATAGGCAGAGCACATTCATGGTCTCTCCGCACGAGGAGGCGAGTCCTATCGACCGGGTCACCAGCGGTGGGCACTCTACTTTCCAACGAGGAGGCACCGCGCATGCGGCCCGAACGAAGGCCGCTGCTGCGCATAGCGAGGCCGCGACTGCTCATAGCACGCAGGCTGGCGCTCATGGCGTGGCTGCCGCCACTCACAGCACGGCGGCTGCTAGTCATAGCACGGCCGCCGCTGCTCACAGCAGCGCGGAGTCCAAACATGCAAGATCGACCAGTAGTCATTCTCCTCGGCATGTACCAGCAGGGGAGGTTTCTGATGTTCTGATGGCAATGGAAAAGAAACTCGCCGATATTAGTGAATCGTATACAAAAAGCGTTTCCGGGCGAAGCTCCGCTTGGGGTCATCATGCGCTGGGGCATAATACGCACCCTTCAACGGCGACCCATCTCAGATTTGAGATGTTCTACCATCCATTCGTCTGTGACTTTATGAAGTCCGTTTCACGACTGGGAGTCAACGGACTTCTGACCGAAACGAATCAACGTCTGACTGCTGAAGACAATTTTTTTGAGCATCAATATAAGCCAACTGGCTTAGTCGCCCATCCTCTGCCGAAAAAGTCCGTCGACTTTGACCACGGTCCGTATGCGATCTACAACCAAGAACTGTTTTTTCACATCCCCGACCTGATCCACGAACGCTTGTTGCAGAACCATCGATTCGATGATGCGATTCGTTGGTTAAAATATATCTTCGATCCGACCAATGATTGTCAGGACCAAGCCCCGCCCGAACGCTTTTGGAAATATCTTCCGTTCAAAGCGTCGCCGCGCGACAGCATCCAAAACCTGCTCAATCTGATGGAGTCTGGCGATGAGCAGCACTCTCAGTTGATTGCTGATTGGGCACGGAATCCCTTCCAGCCTTATATGATTGCCCGTCATCGGCTCGAAGCATACAAAAAAAACATCTTCATAAAGTACGTTCGTACTCTCATCGCTTATGGCGACTCTCTATTTCTCACCGACTCCAAGGAGGCCATCAACGAAGCTGAGCAACTCTACGTGATGGCGGCGCATCTTCTTGGTCCAAGGCCGGAGAAGATCGCCGCTCAAACAAAGCCAAGGCCCGAGTGTTACGCGACCTTGAGAGAAAAGCTCGACGTCGCAGGTGGAGCATTGGTTTCGCTGGAAAATGAATTTCCGTTCAGCGGAAAGGTCACTGCTCATCCTAAATCGGACGCCGGCGGGATGCAGAACATGGGCCGAACGCTCTATTTCTGCGCTCCAAAAAATGACAAGCTTCTAGAGCTATGGGACATCGTCGACGACAGGCTCTACAAGATTCGTAACTGCCTGAACTTTCAAGGTGTCTTCCGACAGCTTGCTTTATTCGATCCGCCGATCGATCCGGGAATGCTAGTTCGGGCGGCGGCTTTAGGTATCGATCTGGGCAGTGTCCTGGGAGATATCCAAGCCCCTCTCCCGCCGTACCGCTTTAGTCACATGCACCAGAGAGCGATGGAGATGTGCAATGAGTGCCGGGCCTATGGCGGCGCGTTGCTTTCCGCGCTGGAGAAAAACGATGCTGAGGCTCTTGCCGTGATGCGGTCCACTCACGAAGTCGGCATTCTGGACCTTATGCATCGGGTAAAGGTTCGCCAACTGGATGAAGCCAACGCCCAGGTTGACGCGTTAAACGCGTCGCGAAATACCGCCGGCCAGCGGTACTCTTACTATCAAACTCTCAATGGTGTTTCGGGTGCGTCGGTTCCGGCATCCGGCGCCAATATCCCCTTGCTGCCTGTCCCATCTCAACCTTCCCTAAGTGTTGGCGGTATTCAGTTAATTCCGGAAGAGGGCCTGGAGATGGTTATGTCTACGGCCGCCTCCATCATCCAAACGGTCGCTGGTGGAACAGAGGCTGCCGCAACCGTCGTGTCCATTATCCCGCAGATCGGTGCGCACGGCCAACCGATGGGAGTCGGAGCTACTGTAACTTTCGGCGGTGAGCAGATAAGCGCCGCAGCCAAATCCGCCGCAACTGCTCTCAAGTGGGCCGGTGAAATTCTTTCCCTTGGAGCGTCACTTACCGGCAAAATGGGAGGTTATTTTCGACGGCAAGCTGAGTGGGCGTTGCAGAACAATTTAGCCGCCTGCGAGATCATGCAGATCGACAAGCAGCTCGCGGCCGCAAATATCCGGGTCGAGATCGCCCAGCGCGAGCTCGATTCCCACCAGAAGCAGATGGAGAATGCCCAGACCATTCTGGACTTTATGACCAACAAAAAGTTTACCAACCAGGATCTCTATGGGTGGATGGTTTCAGATACGTCATCAAGTTACTTTGCCTGCTACCAAATGGCTTTCGCATTTGCCAAGAAAGCCGAGCGGACGTTTCGCTTCGAGCGCGGGCTAACCGATTCGAATTTTATCCAGTTTGGCTACTGGGACAGTTTGCGCAAGGGCCTTCTGGCCGGAGATCGGCTGCACCTGGCTCTCTTGCAACTGGAAGCGGCATACACCGATCAGAATATCCGCGAATACGAGATCAGCCGTGACGTCTCGATTCTTCTGCATGCGCCGCTTGCGCTCATCTCCTTAAAAGAGACGGGGGTTTGTGAAATTGCTGTCCCTGAATCGTTTTTCGACGCCGATTATCCGGGGCATTATATGAGAAGAGTCAAGGGCCTGACTCTTACCATCCCCTGCGTCGTTGGACCCTACACGAGCCTGAACTGCACACTCACGCTCCTGACGAACAAGACGCGCATCAGCAGCGCTCCTGGCGATCAGTATTTCGAGGATTTGGAAAACGGCGATGACCGCTTTGTCAACAATTTCACCGCCGTCCAATCCATCGCCACCAGTCACGGGTTAAACGATGGCGGACTATTTGAGGTTAACTTCCGGGACGAGCGCTACCTGCCGTTCGAGGGAGCGGGGGTCATTTCTCGCTGGCGACTCGAAATGCCCAAAGAGAATAACGCCTTCGATTTTGAAACCATCTCGGATGTAATTTTTCATTTTAAATATACGGCCAGGGAAGGAGGAGATCCGCTCCGGCAAGCCGCACGGCAGGCGCTAGCCTCCGGCCCACAAAATGACCTCGTTCGCTTCTTCAGCCTGCGGCACGAGTTTCCGAGCGAGTGGTATCGTTTCCTGACCCCCAGCGGAGGATCCGCTAACAGTCAATCGATGGCGTTTCACTTAACGGCTGGGAGATTCTCCTATCAGTTCCGAGGGAAAGCAATATCGATCAATAAAGTGGAACTGTTTCTTAACTTCAAAGATATCCATGACGCTCAAATCTATACGCGTGACGGTACGCCGCTGGGAGATTATGCAGTTGCCAAACCGCTTAAGATTAGCTTAACGCCGCCCGGAGGGACTGCCGTGAGTACGCAACTCAAGAGCAACAAATCTCTCCTAAATGGCTTGCCGCACGCATCGGCTGACTTAGGCGATCAGACCGTTGGTCTCGGTGCTTGGAGTATCGATGTGCAAAACGAGGACCTCGCCGGACTCCCTTCGTCTTTACGTTCCGACGGCGGCGCTAGCAAAATCTACCGCTTAAAGTCTGATGCTGTATTGGATATGGCGCTGGTTTGCCATTACTCGGTGAGTTAGCCCGAAGATTCGACTTAACTCGGAAGGAAACAGGGATGGCGAGAGAATCATGAATCCGATTGAGGCGTCGAGACATATTAGCATTCGATGCGGGTTAGTCGCGTTGAGCCTGGAACCCAAGAGATATGGCCGATGATAAAACATCAGGAAGCGCTGGCGCAGCCAAGGAAGCTGACAGGGAGCCAAATCCTTTCGCCGCGCCTTCCCTCTCCCTGCCTAAGGGCGGCGGGGCGATCAAAGGGATTGGCGAAAAGTTCGGCGTCAACCCGGTCAATGGCACGGGGACCCTGAGCGTTCCGGTTTTTACTACTCCCGGCCGGTCCAAGTTCTCCCCTAACCTCTCGCTCTCTTACGATTCAGGAGCAGGCAATGGCCCCTTCGGTTTCGGATGGCGCCTCTCAGTCCCGAACATCACACGGAAGACCGACAAAGGTCTGCCCAGATATTTTGACGCGGAGGAATCAGATGTGTTCATTCTGTCCGAAGCGGAAGATCTCGTGCCCTTGTTGCTACCCGAAGGCGACACGTGGAGAAGAGACACCTTTCCAGCAACGCACAGCGGTCAGGCGTTCACGGTGCAACGCTATCGTCCAAGGATTGAAGGTCTGTTCGCACGGATTGAGCGTTGGGGCAATGATCTTACCGGAGAGACCTTTTGGAGATCGATTTCCAAGGATAACATCACGAGCGTTTACGGCGAGGACTCGTCCAGCCGAATTGCTGATCCTGCTGACCCCTCGCGCGTTTTCACCTGGCTGCTGGCCAGGACCTATGATGACCGGGGCAATCTCGCGGTTTACGAATATAAACCCGAAGACGGCGCTAACGTGCCGCCCTCACTCCACGAGCAGAATCGTCAAATTGGAGCCAATCGCTATCTGGTATCCTTCGCTTGCCAAGGCGGGGTTTGGGCCCGCGGAAACCGTTCGCAAACCGTTCGATGACGACGTGGGGCCGGCGCTGATCTTCGCGGACGGCACCGAGTCCATCTATCTCGGGGATGCATCGGGCGATGGCCTGAAGGACCTGGTTCGGATCAGGAACGGTGAAATCTGTTACTGGCCAAACCTTGGTTACGGACGCTTCGGGGCCAAAATCACGATGGACGGCTCCCCGGCTTTCGACTCGCCTGATCTTTTCGACCAAAGCGCGTTCGCCCCGCTGATATAGACGGCACGGGCACGATGGACATCATTTATCTAGGGCGCGACAAGGTCACAGTATGGTTCAATCAATCGGGCAATCGATTCGGTCCGTCCCAAGAGATCCCGCAGTTTCCGGCGACCGATGAAGTTGATTCTGCCAGCGTCGCAGACCTGCTGGGCAACGGAACCGCGTGCCTGGTCTGGTCGTCGCCGTTGCCCGGCGACTCGCGCCGGCCCTTCCGCTACATAGACCTGATGGGAGGTCAAAAGCCGCACCTTTTGGTTAGCGTAAAAAACAACCTTGGCGCGGAGACACGAGTGCAATACGCGCCTTCGACTAAATTCTATCTTGCGGACCGCGCAGCGGGCCAGCCCTGGGTTACGCGCCTTTCATTTCCGGTCCACGTGGTCGAGCGGGTCGAGACTTTCGATTGGATCAGCCGCAATCGGTTCATCAGCCGTCATGCCTATCATCACGGGTATTTCGACGGCTTCGAGCGGGAGTTCCGGGGTTTCGGCATGGTCGAACAGCAGGACACCGAGGAATTGGGTGCACTTAGCCAAACCGGCTCATTTCCAGACTCAACCAACATTGATGCGGCGTCCTATGTGCCGCCGGTGCTGACCAAAACGTGGTTTCACACGGGTGCTTATCTCGATGGCGCACGTATCTCCCGGGTGTTCGCGGAGGAGTACTACCGGGAGTCAGACTTAGCCCAAGGCGTTGCCGGACTTACCGATGTCCAGTTCGAGGCAATGGAATTGCCCGATACGGTCCTCCCCGACGGATTGACATCGGATGAGGCGCGCGAAGCGATCCGATCCCTCAAGGGCGCCGTACTGCGTCAGGAAATCTATGCCGCAGACGGCACACCGAAAGCGAACCGACCCTACAGTGTGTCAGAGAAGAACTATACAATCAAATGGTTGCAACCGTTGGACCGAAACCGCCACGCTGTATTCTTCACGCACGTTCGAGAGGGAATCGATTTCCACTACGAGCGCAAGTTGTACGACATCGCAGGCCGAAAACTGGCCGATCCCCGCGTTACGCACAACATCGTGCTCACCGTGGATGATTATGGCAATGAACTAAGATCCGCGACCATCGGCTATGGCCGGCGTCACGACGATTCCGACCCGTTAATAACTGCCGACGATCGGAAGAACCAGGCCAAAATCTACGTCGCCTGCACCGATAGCTCCTATACCAATCCCATACTCGTCCCCGGCGCTTATCGCCTTCCGCTGCCCGCCGAAACCCGCACCTATGAGCTTATCAATGTCGCGCCGGACCGTAAGATTGCAGACATCACTAACCTTTTCGGCTTCGACGAGATAGTTGGCAAAATAGATCAGGCCGCCGACGGCCAGCATGATCTATCCTACGAAGATCTCTATGCCGTCGGGGCGACTGCCAACTGTCCCTATCGCCGCCTGATCAAGGAGGTGCGTTCGCTTTACCGCAAGGACGATCTGACAGGTGCGTTGCCCCTCGGCACAATGGAAGCGCGAGCGGTTGCCTTCCAGAACTACAAGCTCACATTCACTCCCGGCTCGCTGGCCCTCTATCAGCGAAATCAACAGAATCTGCTAACCAATCCCGCGAGCGTGCTTCGGGACGAGGGTGGCTATCTGTTGGGCGACGACCAGAAAGCCGCCGGATTGTTCCCGTCTTCGGATCCTGACGGCTGCTGGTGGACGCCTTCGGGCCGGAAGTTTTTCTCACCCGGCGCCGCGGATACCCCGGAGCAGGAACTGGCAAGCGCAGTCTCTCATTTTTTCCTTCCGCGCCGGTTCCAGAATCCTTTCGGCGACAGCGCCACCGCTCTCTACGACGCGAACGATTTGCTCGTACTCGAAACGAGGGACGCGCTACAAAACAGCTACACCAGCGGGGAGCGGGACAGCAACAACAACATCACCAACCGAAATGATTACCGATTGACGCAACCGGCGCTGGTGACGGATCCCAACGGCAACCGAGCGGCGGTGGCATACGACACGCTCGGATTGGTAGCCGGGACAGCAGTGATGGGTAAGTCCTCGGAAAACCTGGGCGATTCGCTCACCGGTTTTCAGGCGGATCTTCAGCAGCCTCATATTGATCAATTCTTCGACAACCCGCGGGGACCGCTAGCCGCCAGTTTGCTCGGCAACGCCACCTCACGGATCATTTACGACCTCGATCGGTTTCAACAGACCAGCGCCGCGAATCCGCATGACCCGACGCAATGGGAAGCCGTATTCGTAGCGACCATCGCGAGAGAGACCCACGTCGGCGAACTGCAGGCAAATCAGGCTAGCAGGTTGCAGATCGGCTTCAGTTATTCCGACGGCTTCGGCCGCGAAATCCAAAAGAAGATGCAGACGGAGCCGGGGCCGATTGCACCGGGCGGAGCCCCGGCAAACGCGAGGTGGGTGGGAAGCGGTTGGACGGTCTTCAACAACAAGGGCAAGCCGGTTCGCCAATACGAACCGTTCTTCGATGACAATCATGATTTTAAGTTTGGCGTAAGCGTCGGTGTAAGCCCGATTTTGTTTTACGATCCGGCGCAAAAAGTCGTCGGCACCCTACATCCGAATCGAACCTGGGAAAAAGTCGTCTTCGATCCTTGGCGGCAGCAGAGTTGGGACGCGAACGACACGGTGTTGATTGCCGATCCGTCGTTAGATGCCGACGTGGGTCCTTTTTTCCAACGCATTCCAAGCGCCGACTATCTTCCGACCTGGTATGGGCAACGCAACGGCGGACAGCGGGGCGCCCAGGAGCAGGATGCCACCGCAAAGGCCGCCAGCCACGCGGCCACGCCCACCGGTGCCTGGTTCGACACGCTGGGCCGCACTTTTCTAACGGTGGCCGACAATGCCGCCGCGGGCAAATACGCGACACGCGTGGAATTGGACATCGAGGGTCAGCAGCGTTCTGTCATCGACGCGCTGGGCCGAAAGATTGTGACTTATGACTACGACATGGTTGGCACGAAGTTTCATCAAAACAATGCCGACGCGGGCGAACGCTGGATCTTGAACGATGCGATGGGAAAGCCGCTGATCGGCTGGAACAGCCGCGGATTTCAGACTCGCCACGAATCCGACCAGTTGCGCCGCCCGACGAAGTTGTTCGTCAAACTCGATGCCGGTCCGGAGCAGCTCAGCGAAAAAATCGTCTACGGGGAGGGTCAACCGAACGATCAGGCGGCCAATCTGCGCGGCAAGGCGTTTCGGTCGTTCGACTGCGCGGGCGTAGTTACCAACTCGGCGTACGACTTTAAAGGCAATCCGCTCAATAGCACTCGCCAGTTTCTCGCGGACTATAAAAGCCAGCTGGATTGGTCGCAGGCGCAGGCTCCAGAAATGCAGACTGAGACGTTTGCCAGCGCAACGACTTACGATGCGCTCAACCGGCCGGTCACGCTCCTGGCACCCGATGGCAGCGTGATCAGACCTACTATAAACGAGGCTAACCTACTCGAACAATTGAGCGTAAATCTGCGAGGCTCCGCCGGTGCTATCCTCTTCGTCACGAACATCGACTACAACGCCAAGGGCCAGCGCGAACTGATCGAGTACGGAAATGGCGCCAGAACCACTTACGAATATGACCCGGAAACATTCCGCCTGATTAACCTGAAAACGACACGCAAATTGGACAGTCCCGCGTTGCAAGATCTGACCTATTTTTACGATCCGGTTGGCAACATCACCCAGATTCAAGATGCCGCGCAGCAGACGATCTACTTCAACAATCAGGTGGTCACGCCAAGCAACGATTATGCCTACGATGCGATCTACCGTTTGATCATCGCGCAGGGCCGCGAACACATCGGGCAGGCCGCAGATCCACAGCCGGGGTATGATTGGAATGACTCTTCGAGGGTAAATCTGCCAAATCCCAACGACGGCAATGCCATGCGGCGATATGCCGAGCGATACCAATACGACGCGGTGGGAAATTTTCTCAAGATGATTCATCAGGCCGTCAAGGGAAGCTGGACGCGGGGGTATTCTTATTCGCCCGATTTCTCCGATTCTCCGCCCGCATCAAACAATCGACTCTTCAGCACCAGCCTGCCCGGCGACCCGGCTGACGGTCCGTTCTCCGCAAAGTACACCTACGACGCGCACGGCAATATAGTCCAGATGCCGCACTTGCCAGTGATGGAATGGGATTTCAAAGACCAGCTCCGCGCCACCCAACAGCAGGTCGTGAACAATGCGCCGGGCGAAAAGACCTATTACGTTTACGACGCGGCAGGGCAACGCGTGCGCAAGGTCACAGAAAGACCGAATGGAACGAAAAAGAATGAGCGGACCTATCTAGGCGGCCTCGAGGTCTACAGAGAATACGATAGCAGCGGCACGACAACGCTAGAGCGTCAGACTCTGCACGTGATGGACGACAAGCAACGAATTGCCCTGACAGAGAGTCTCACGCAAGGCAAAGACGGTTCGCCTGCTCAACTTATCCGCTATCAGTTCGGTAATCATCTTGGATCGGTAAGCCTGGAGCTGGACGCTGCCGCGAAAGTCATTTCGTTTGAGGAATACGCCCCATATGGCAGTACTACCTACCAAGCGGTTGATACAAGTATTAAGGCAGCGGCAAAAAGATATCGATATACGGGTAAGGAAAGAGACGACGAGACGGAGCTTAACTTCCACGGGGCTCGTTACTACGCCCCTTGGCTTGGTCGTTGGACGAGTTGCGACTCCCAGGGTGAGTTACAATTGTTTGCTTACTGTAGCAACAATCCGATTGGGCACCACGATCCAGACGGCAAGGAAGATCGGCCCCCGGAGATGTATGGAGAGGAGGTGACCGGGCGGGAAACCCAGGATCAAGTCCGGCAAAGTTTCGCTGCTCACAACATCTTCTATAAAGGTAGTGCCAGCTGGGTCGAGAACGAGTCCGGAGGTTATTGGCACATACACGATTGGCAAGTCGTCGCAAGAGACACAGGCACCCAATTAAATATGCGGGCCGACAATATAACCGCCGGCAGCCCGCGCCCCCAGAAATCGGACGTAAAGCCCCAGCCGGCGAAGGTCTCCATAGCACAAAAGCGCGAAGAGGAATATAGCGCAGCGAAGGCAGGAATGTGGAATAAAGTGGTCGAGCTGTTGGAACCTCCGGGATCCGACATGATCAGGGCTAGGACAGGATACGACCCGTCTGCTTGGGCAAAAACCTCGGCCCCCGCACCTACTGGCGACCCCCAAAGGGATCGGGAGCTTAAAGAGAACTACGAAGCCGGAGGCATGGTGATCAGCACTGCTGTAGCCGCGGCTCCAATCGGTCTTGAAGGAATGGCTGAATCGGCTTCTTTAGCTGCTGATAGGTTACCGCTTCCAACTGGCACTGGCCTTGGTTCCCTTGGCGGACAAGAATGGATGAGTCTTGCAGATCATCGCTGGGCGGCGGCTAGTGCGGCGAATGACGTCACTTACGCTGAGGGCAGTTTTAGTCCTCTCTATGACGGGTACCCAACAGGAGCTACCACCTATGGCCCCCCGGTCCCTAAGCCGCCGGTTGTGAGACTTTTGTCACCGGAGGAGCAAGCAGTTGCCAGAGAGGCTGCCAACAGCGCGAACGCAGCGAACCGCTCGCCGGCCATGAGTGGCGGCGACGTAGAAGTTCACCACATTCAGCCCGTGAAGTTTGGAGGTAGCCCTAATGACCCTGCCAACCTAAGTTTGCTCACGAGGGCAGAGCATATCCCGTTTACAAATTGGTGGAATTCTTTAGAGCGATGGGCCAAGGGAGGGTCTTATTAGGTTGAGGTCAACCCACGACGGCTTGCTGCCAGAACATTAGCAGAGCAGGCCCGAAGGGGCAGTCAGGGGGTCAGTCGACGATTCTTGACGGTAAACCAATGCTGGCTCGCCGGGTGCGAAGGCATTTAGACGAGTGTTTGAAACCGGCGCCTCCCATCTTCAAAAAGGCGATACTTTAGTCAAGAATTGCGTCAGCAGAGCTCAGGGTTGACGGGGCAGCCCACTCTGTGCACAATGTGCACATGAAAGAAATCTCAGTTCGCGATTTGCACCTCAAGACGGGGGATTGGGTCCGGAAAGTGCGTCTCGAACGAAGGATTGTCATCAGCGAGCGGGGTGTACCGGTTGCTACGTTAATACCGTTCGAACCGGCTCATAAAGCGACTCCGTTTGCGAAACGGAGGCTCGTGCAAGGGTTCGCAAAGCTTCCCACGATCGACCATGACTCCACCGAGTACATCGCTCGTGATCGTGACAAGGCATGATATATTTCGACACCAGCTATGTGGCGAAGTGCTACCTGAACGAAACTGGAAGCGGCCCGGTCCGACACCTGGCCCAATCACAGTCGAGCCTGGCCTGTTGTGAGTATGGGCGCATCGAGGTAACGAGCACATTTCACAGGAATTTACGTGAAGGCATGCTGACAAAGTCGCAATATGACGTGGTTACACGGCAGTTTGAAAGCGACGACAAAAACGGGATTTGGACCTGGTTGCCATTGACCGCTGATTTATGTCGAAAGACTGCAGCACGAATCCACGCGCTCCCTCTTTCAGCATTCATTCGCGCGGGTGATGCGCTACACTTGACTTCTGCCGCTGAGAATGGCTTCGCAGAAATTTACAGCAATGATAGGCATTTACACGCGTCTGCTGCACTTTTTGGTCTGCAGGCTGTCAACGTGATCCGGTGATCAGGGACAATGGGGGTCGCCTTTGAGCCGGGAGGGCCTAACGGAATCGCAAACCGGCAGCATGCCGAAACACCTCAGTTCCCCCCTTTTTGCCGACACCGACGCCGGACACGGTCGGGCTCGAAGAGCGTAGCAGGCCGTCGCCTTCCCGATTTAGATGAAGTATTTG
Source organism: uncultured Verrucomicrobiae bacterium (assembly GCA_963742335.1). Taxonomy (GTDB): domain Bacteria; phylum Verrucomicrobiota; class Verrucomicrobiia; order Chthoniobacterales; family JAFAMB01; genus JAFAMB01. The sequence goes on along the minus strand of CAVULL010000040.1, from coordinate 211,158 downwards.
CTCTCAAACATCCGAGGTTTAGTCTTCTTCTGATTCCAGCGATCTTTGATCTGCTGCAGAAAATGGCCAGGCCGAGGGCTTTTCAATTCGCGTTATCGGAAGTTTTTACAACTTTGCCGAGTGCGATCGGGCGAGTTGCAGGGTCTCTGGGTACGCTCAATCTTGAAGCTCAGACTTTCCGGAGAACCGTTAAACGGGCGTTTGTCTCAACGAATGCGATGTAAAGCTTGATATTACAACATCGTAGTGGCAAATCTTACCCAGTCGGGTAATAGGCTTGGGCAGAGTTCAGTTTAGCTTTGGCGTTAGCGACGCATGCGGTCGTGCGTTTCAATCAAAATTGGAGGCAAAACGGGTATGGCGCATGATTCCAGCAGCTCGCCGTCGATGCACTTCGAAAAGCGAGTCGCACGTCGCTTTTCCAGCATCCCGGGAACCGCAGCAGGTAAGGCAGTCCAGGTTGGCTTCTACTCGCTCGATCCCGCGGATCCCGAGGAAGCGATCTTGCGCGCCGCCCTCGAAAGTGCCGACGATTTTGTCTGGCGGCGCCTCAAACCCGTGGCTGGCGTTCAAGGGGTATTGCCATCTGAATCGGATGTCCTCGCTCTTCGTCAAGGTGCAGTGATAGTCACCCTCAGTACTGCTGAGACAATCGTCATCGAACCGCTTTTTGCTCGCCTCCGGCTGGGCGATTCGCAGCGGCCGATCCTAATCGCACCGCGCGGGCTTACCGCCGACGCAATTTCCGAGTTGCTATCCCATGGGGCGTCGGACTTTCTTTTGCCCCCTTATCGTACGGAGGACCTGGTGCCTCGACTGCGTCGAACGTTGCCTGCGGCGCGCGGACGAGATCTGCTGGTGTCGCGAGTTCAGGCGGGTGTCGGCTTCCGAAATATTGTGGGCGAAAGCGCTAGTTTGCTAGCGGAGGCGAAAAAGCTTCAACGCATCGCAGGGTGCGATGCTCCGGTTCTCATTCGAGGAGAATCGGGGACCGGCAAGGAAGTATTTGCTCGGACCATTCATTATCTCGGTGCCCGAGCTGGACATCCCTTTGTGCCGGTAAACTGCGGTGCCATCCCTGAGCAACTTGTGGAAAGCGAACTTTTTGGTCATCGGCGCGGCTCTTTTACGGGAGCCGTAAAAGACCGGATCGGGCTGATCGAAGAGGCAGACGGTGGTACCGTCTTGCTCGACGAAGTGGATACCTTGCCACTCCCGTCCCAAGTCAAACTGCTGCGTTTCCTCCAAGACGGCGAATTTCGCCCTCTCGGAGCCTCCAAATCCGCTCGCGCTAGTGTTCGTGTGATAGCCGCCGGAAATGCGGACTTCGAACAGATCATTCACGAACGAAAATTTCGCGAGGATCTCTATTATCGGATCAACGTGCTCCGTCTTGCTCTGCCGCCTTTGCGGGAAAGGCAAGGCGATCTTTTCCTGCTGGCGCATCATTTCCTGGAGAAACAGGCGCTCCTGCTCGGGTGCCCCGGCAAACCGTTAAGCGCCTCTGCGATCGAGTGCATGGCAATTTATCGTTGGCCCGGGAATGTCCGCGAACTCGAAAACGTTCTTACTCGTGCACTTGTCCTTTCGGAGGGAGCTGAAATCCAGCCTGAAGATATCTCGCTGCCAATGTCTCTGGAAAGATCGAGCGACGAATCTTTTCGCACCGAAAAGGCACGCGTTATCCGGGCTTTTGAACGTGACTATCTGCAGAAAATGCTCGATCGCCACAAGGGCAACATTACCCACGCCGCGCGGGCAGCAGCTAAAAATCGACGAGCCTTCTGGCAACTCCTTCGCAAACATGGTTTTTCGCTGGATCGAAAACGCCTGGCAAACGGTAACGATCATGCCGGGCGGCTTGGAGAATTGAACGACAAATAGTCACCGTACCGAAACACCCTCTAAGGGATCCTCCCAGAAAGCGCGCCAAGGACCATAGCGGAAGGGTTCATAACGAAACGAAGCTTGTGCGTCTATCTTGTGTCTAATATTTCGGCTACTCCGATACGACGTCAAGCTTTCAGCGATGCCTGAGGGCGTTTTCGTTTGTTGGATGTCAACTTACTGTCTATACTCCGACAATTGACTTATCCGATCCAGGTGGTCGTCAATGAAACCGGCTTGACTGCACATGTCCTCCGAGTGTGGGAAAAGCGTTATGGCGCGGTCGTTCCACAGCGAACCGCGACGCAGCGACGTGCTTACACCGACGCGGACGTACATCGGCTGAAGCTGCTTCGTCAGGCCACCTTGATTGGGCATCCGATCGGAAGCATCGCGAGTCTGCCCGACGAAGCCTTAGAGAGACTGTTAAAAGGGGCAGTGAATCGCCTGCCGAATCTGACCGCGCGGCCGATTGGTGAGGGGGCGCTGATGGCGGATTTGCCGATCGTCCTGGACTGTATCGAAGCGGTCAAGGCGTTCGATGCCGACGCGCTCAACGCCCTTTTTGAACGCGCCGCGGCCGAGTCGGGCCACACTGCCCTGCTGCGTCAAGTCCTCACGCCCTTGGTCCAAAGACTGGGCGACCTCTGGAGCAAGGGCGTGCTAAGGATGGCGCACGAACATTTTGCGACCGTCGTCATTCGCAGCTTTCTGTTGAATCCTGCGCGCCAATACGCCGGCGCCAATGCGGCCGCTACGCTGGTAGTTTCCACCCCGCAGGGGCAATTGCACGAACTAGGCGCGGTTATGGCTGCGGCGCTCGCCTCTGAGCAAGGTTGGCACGCGGTGTATCTGGGCCCGAGCCTGCCGGCTGCGGAGATCGCCGGGATCGCGTCTAAGAGTCGGGCGCGGGCCGTGGCGCTGAGCATCGTTTACCCCGACGACGACCCGAACGTGGAACGCGAATTGTACGATCTCCGGCGGTTTCTCCCGGGAAGCATCGCCGTCATTGTTGGCGGCCGCGCGGCAGAGAACTACCATACGGCGCTTGAGGCAACCGGCGCCATATTCGTGAAAGACCTCGCCCAACTTCAGATTGAACTGGCAAAGATTCGCGCGACCCGGCCATGAAAACGAGAGCGTTAAGAGGCCTGGGCAGGTCAGTTTAAGCATCCCTCTACGGCGGCGCTGAACCTGGAACCACCGCGGGCGCGGCACCTCAGTTCGATGTCAGGGGGAACCGACAATGGTTGGTTGAATGGAAGCGATCTTCAAAAAGTGTTCATCTTTTCTTTGACAACGACAGTATCAGAACTTAACTTTAGTTAGACGGAAAATAGACATACTCTCAAATTTAAACTTGAGTTCGGTATTCGAAAGTATCCAAATGAACACAGAAAACGTTGTAAACGCAGAAAACTTGAAAACTCTTTCCGGCATTTCGCTCGCAGCCGGTCTTTTCTCAATCGTGGCCTCAATCGCAACATGGGTTTCGAGAAAAGATGAGGATCGTGCTCATGCAGAACGATTCGGCATTTTCATCGGACTCTGGGTTCCCAGCCTTTTGATTCTCTCGAACCGGCTGTCACGACTTGCTGAAGAGCAGAAATAGCAATTTTTCCCGTGAAAGAAAGCGGCCACGTGAAGGGCCCGCATCTCCGCCACAATCCAAATTGTAGTACGTGCTCCCCGGCAAGTTAATGGCCGCGGATGTTAAGACGACCGATGCCAAGACCTTGAATGGCAAAGAGCTGGCGATCAAAGTGGATGCCGGCAAGGTGACCGTTGGGGGCGCGAATGTTGTCAAGACCGACATCACGGCGAGCAACGGTGTCATCCACGTCATCGACGCCGTTCTTATTCCGTAAAATATTTTTCGCGCAGACGGAACCAAGGCGACGTCGCGCCTTGGCGTCTGGCAGGATGAGTGAGGGTAAGCGATGCAAACCGAAATCGGAAATACATCGACCAAGATGAAAGAACCGGCAACACCCTCCCGGGTCTGGCTGATTACCGGTTGTTCGAGCGGGTTCGGTCGGGCCCTGGCCAAGCAGGTGCTCGAACGAGGGCACCGTCTCATCGCGACGGCGCGCAAGCCGGAGCAACTCGACGACATCGTGGCGGCTTATCCTGAGACATGCCGGGCGCTCGCCCTGGATGTCACCCGATCGATGCAGGTGAGAGCCGCCGTCGCGCAGACGGTGGCGGTTTTTAGCCGGCTCGACGTCCTCGTGAACAACGCAGGTTACGGGCTCGTCGGTGCTTTTGAAGAACTCGGCGCGGACCAGATCGAGCGCAATTTCGCTGCGAACTTCTTCGGAGCGCTGGAAGTGATCCGAGCGGCGCTACCAATCCTGCGCGCGCAACGCAGCGGCCACATTATAAACATTTCCGCTGCCGCTGTGATTTCGAACTATGCCGGTTTTTCCATCTACGGTGCGTCAAAGTGGGCGCTGGAAGGCGTATCAGAGTCGCTCGCCGCGGAGTTAAAGCCACTCGGCATTAAAATCACCATCGTGCAACCGGGGCCATTACGGACTGACTTCACGGGGCGCTCACTGGAGCGGGCGGAGAGCCACATCGGCGACTACGACCGCACGAGCGGCAAGTTCCTGCGTCTTCTGGAAACGATTCAGGGAAAACAGCCCGGAGACCCGGACAAGGCGGCGGAGGCGATTATCGCCGCCGTGGAAACCGATAGGCCGCCTCTCCGGCTGGTGCTCGGCAAATACGCGAACGACAAAGTGCGCAAGAAGCTCATTTTGATGGAGAGCGAACTCGCCGCCTGGGCACACGCCGGCCTGCCGACGGATTTTCCAGCCACCCTGCAGAACGCGTGAAGAGGTCCGGCGCTCGCCGAGCGCGCCGCGCAGACAGCAGCAAAAAATCGGCGAACGTTCTGGCAACTCCTTCCGCTTCAGATATCTTTGCCGCTTCGAAAACGCACCAGAATTTGGCCGTTTTCAACCCGGATCGAATCCAGGCGGGAAAGAAAAAGATCTCCGTCGGTCAGGCGACCGCGAATTCCTTGTTCCAAGGTTTGGGTGACCGTGTTGCGATAGCCTTGCCCGGTGAACAACCACGGAAGCCGATGATCGTTCCCTTCGATATCGAGACTTGTAATCTTCAATTCGTTCTTTTCGATCGACAAGCGGGCGGCGATCTTGCCGTTGAAAAAGCGGTTCCGCAAGGAGGGAAGCATGGGCACGTCGGCCATGAAATGAAGGGGAACGCTGACTTCGGCAACGATCCAATCATCCAGTGTTCGGAAACGGAGATGGGGAATCAGATCCGCATTTTTCCCATCAGCAAAAAACCAAGCGTTTAGATCGTCGGCGGTGAACCTGAATTCGACCTCATCTCCTTTTTGGAGGGAATCCTGCAGCGCCCTCCATTTCAAGCGGGCGGCATTTTGCTCTCCGACCGAAGGGATCGGCTCAAATGAGCGAGGCTGGGGCGAGGTCATCGAGTAGGCGCCCTGGTAAGTGGAGTAGGCACCCCAGACCACCGCGCCGACAATGACTAGCAACATGACAACCAAAAGGACGCAACCGCCAACACAGAACCCGCCTTCCGCCCTTATTTTCCGCGAAATCATTATTTCACCGCAAATTTTTTTCGAACGTATTCTTGAATCGCTTCCTTCCATGGACGCAGAGCCAAGCCAGTCGCTTTCGAGAATTTCCTTGTCGCCAGGACGGTGTAAACGGGACGAGGAGCCAAAAACGCGGTCATCGATGCCAGGGTAATCGGTTCAACCACGTGTGTCTTAAGGCGAACACCTTCCTGGCTGGCGGCATCGATCGCCCATTGAGCATACTCGCGCCAGGTGCATTCGCCGGAGTTGCACAGATGAAGGACACCCCCAATGGGCAACTCGAAGAGGAGCGGACGAATCCATTGCTCGAAATCGAAAGTGTAGGTGGGCGATGAAACTTTATCGTCAATCGCTGAAAGCGTTTCCCTGCTCTGCGCTTGATCCAACGCCCAATCAATAAAGCTCGGTTTGTCCGGCCCAAATACCCAAGAGACTCGAATCACCAGATGGTCCGGGTCGGATTGGAGCAGAAGTTCTTCGCCAAGACGCTTCGATTTACCGTAAACGCTTATCGGGATAGCCAGGTCCTCCTCGCTGTATGGTAGCCTCGACAAGCCGTCGAAAACGTAATCAGTGCTCACGTGCAGGCAACGAATCCCCCGTTCGTTGCAGAGCGCTCCGAGTTCGGACACCGCGCGCGCATTAATTTGATAGGCCTCGCTTTCGTGTTGCTCGCACCAATCAACGTTGGTGGCGGCGGCAGCGTTGATCAGTAAATCGAACGCAGCCCCTTTCAATTGCTCCCGAACCGGCTTTGTCAGATCCAATGCCTGGCGACCAAACGGGAGGACATCATACGTATCGCCAAGAGCCCGGCAGAGGGCGGCACCCAGTCGACCGTTTTCGCCGACAATCGCAATCTGGCGTTTCATTCCGATCGCTGAACCTCTCGCCACCAAGACTCATTTTGACGGTACCATTCAATCGTTTCGGCGAGACCTCGATCCAGACCGTGCAGGGGCCTCCAACCGATCTCGGCACGGATCTTATTTGAATCGAGGGCATATCGGCGGTCATGCCCAGGACGATCAGATACGAACTCGATCAAATCCTCGCCTTTCCCCAAATGCGACAAAATCGCTCGGACCAGCTCGAGATTATGGCGCTCGTTCTCCGCGCTGACGTTATAAACCTCTCCAGCCCGGCCCTGCATCAGGACGTCAAAAACAGCCGCACAATGGTCCTCGACATGAATCCAATCCCGGACATTCAACCCGTCGCCGTAGACCGGCACCGTCGCATCAACGAGCGCTCGCAAGATGCTAAGGGGTACGAACTTTTCAGGGAATTGGTATGGCCCGTAATTATTCGAGGAACGCGTCACCACGACGTCCTGGCCATAGGTCTTAAAGGCCGCCAGGGCCAGCAGATCAGCCGACGCTTTACTGGCTGAATAAGGCGAACTCGGATTGATCTGGCTCTGTTCGGTAAATTGACCAGTCTTCCCAAGTGAACCGTAAACTTCGTCGGTCGACACCTGGACAAATCTTTTCACACCATGCCGCCTGGCCGCGTCCAACAGGTTGCTCGCCCCGACAATGTTTGTATGAATGAAATTTTCAGGAGACGCTATGCTGCGGTCAACATGACTTTCGGCGGCAAAGTTCACTAGCGCAAAATAGCTGTGACGGGCCAGGATTTCGTCTATTTGCTGATAGTCCGCGATGTCTGCACGGAAGAACTCGTAGCGATCTCCAAAATCAGGCAAGAAATCGGCCGTTGACTCCAAGGAACCTGCGTAGGTGAGAGCATCCACATTGGTGATTATCTCCGGCTGATAATGCTCCAGAACATACCGGATAAAATTGCTTCCGATAAATCCGCAGCCACCGGTAATCAATAGACGCATCGTCCGCCTTCTATCATGGCTAAATGATCTTTCAATAAGGAAGTTGCGGGCGGGGGTCGAGGCAGTGGGGAGGAGTGGTCAGTGTCAGTGTCAGGGGGGACAGGAGACGGGAGGTTGTAAAGTTCACCTCATTGCCATTCGCTCGGTCATGCGGTTTTCCACTTGTTCCCGTTTTTCTTCAAAATCTGCTTCCGTCTCACTGGATTCGACCTCAATCAGAGGCAAAGCGGTGACAGTCACCTTCGCAAAGGGTTTTGGAACGGCGAACCCATCCCACGAATTGAATCGCCAGAAATCCGAGTATTCGACCAGCAACGGCATCAGAGGCACACGGCATCTTTCCGATAAAAGGAGAGCACCGGGACCTAGTTTATATCGCGGCCCCCTGGGGCCGTCCGGCGTGATGCAAAGATCGAACCCGGCTTCCAAAGCGCGAACAGAATCCAGAAGCGCGGCCGCCCCCCGCCGGGAGCTCGATCCACGGACAGATCCCATCCCAAAGCAGCGCACAAATTCCGAGAGATAAGCTCCGTCCCGGCTGGCACTGGTCAGCACCAGAAGCCCCTTCCGCTTGGGATAATAACGGCGGAAAAGGACTGGCATGGCCAGGATGCGATTATGCCAGACCAAGAACACGACCGGCCGAGGAGAGCTCTTGGCGAGAAACCCTGCTTCGTCGATCACTTTGTAACGCAGCGTCGCGCACAAGAAATTTACCAGTATCGAGCCGAGCCGAATCAGAAAGCGCGAAAGTGCCGGAAGCTGGTGTATCCTCGTCGAACGGGCCGGATCGGGCATTCCGCCCTATCGCCGTCCGAACATAGGAGGTCAACTTCAAATCCGAACATCCTGATCTGTGCTGTCTTGGTTCTGTTGAAAGGGAGCTACGGCGTCGGTCATCCAGCAATTAATGAATTCTCCCTCCTTCTGGTTGGAGAGGATAAAAATATAGGTTATCTGCCGACCGTCGGCGGCGATAATCTTCACGACCACCTTTGCTTGATTCTCTTTCACTTCGGATCCAACGACCTCGGAAGAGCGGTTATTGAGCATTGGAGCATACGCAGGACTCTTCAGGATCTGGGTAAAGTTCTCCAGAGGACCGGTCGCCTGTTTGTTAGCCGGTGAGGCGAACTGGAAGGCGCGTTCGATTCCAGCGTCGGACTTTGGGTCGTCATTGTGCTGCAGCGCGGTGACCTGATATTGAACCACCTGAGCCGGGCTGAGCCCGGGCTGCGGCGTGAGATTGGAAAGTTGAGCCATGCCTGTATCCGATGACCAGGCCAAAAGAACCAGCAGAAGGATCTGAAGAGCACGCATCTACGAATAGATTCGCCGGATTCCCGGGCGACGGATGCCAACAAGTGACTAAGTCCGATCACGTCATCTGATTGTAACAATTGAGAGATTGCCGATTTAACTGAAATTGATGACTGGAGGAAGGTAGCAAACGTGTATGAAAAACTCCAAAGTCTCGTTTCTTTTGCTGGCAGCTCTAGCGACCAAATATCTCCTCTGGACAGCCTCAGCGGCTACGCAATTGCAGGGGGCAGGCGCGACTTTCCCCGCTCCTCTTTATCAGCGCTGGATCGCCGAGTATACGAAAGCGACTCCGGATCTGCAGATCAACTATCAGGGGGTCGGCAGCGGCGCCGGGACCAAGCAATTCACCCAGAACCTGGTCTCCTTTGGTGCAAGTGATGCGGCGATGAAGGATGAGGAGATCGCGGCGGTCAAACAAGGCGTTGTTCTGATTCCTGCTACGGCAGGCAGCATTGTACTCGCCTATAATCTCCCGGGCGTCCAAACTCTCAAACTTTCCCGCGAAGCGTACGTCGGCATTTTTCTGGGCAAAATCACTAAGTGGAATGACCCCGCGATCGTGAAATCGAACGAGGGTGCGAAGCTTCCCGGGTCCGCGATTACGGTCTGCGAACGTTCAGACGGCAGTGGAACGACATTCGTTTTCACGAAACATCTGAGCGCGATCAGTCCGGAGTTTAAGGATCTAGTCGGCGAGGGCACAAGCGTGACCTGGCCAATTGGTGTTGCGGGGAAGGGAAATGACGGCGTGACTGCCTTGATCAAGCAAACCCCCGGGGGGATCGGTTATGTCGAGTACGGCTATGCGAAAAACAACAAGCTGTCATTCGCCGCGCTCCAGAATAAAGCCGGGGAATTTGTTACGGCGAACACCGCCTCCGGGGCGGCAACTTTAGCGGCGACCCAATTCCCGGCGAACCTGCTTCGAGCCTGGCCGTCCGACCCTGACGGAAAAGAGGCGTATCCAATCGCCACGTTCACCTGGCTTTTGCTCTACAAAAAATACGACAATACCCAGGCCGGTGAAGCTGTTAAAAAGTTTGTCAATTTCGGACTCACGGACGGGCAAAAGTTTGCCGAGGAGCTTGGATATATTCCCCTGCCCAAGGATGTCGCTGACAAAGGCCTGGAAGCGTTAAAAACCGTGGAATAGCTTCTCTGTTCCGATCCGGAATCGAATTGGTAAACCATGACGAACTCGGAACCACCGTGGATAGCCATTCCATGAAAAAGATGCGACGGCGACCGGATCTCTTTCTGGTGGTCACCTGGGGGGGATCGGTGGCCACGGTTGTCATTCTGCTTTGGATTCTTGAGAGCATCATCGTGCCGGCCTTGCCGGCAATCCAGAAATCCGGTCTGAGTTTTTTTACCAACGCAATTTGGGACGTGAACAGAAGCCGCTACGGCGCGTTGCCATTTCTTGTTGGGACGGCGATGAGTTCACTGATCGCGCTGCTGATTGCGCTGCCCCTCGGAGTCTTTATCGCTCTTTTCCTGAGCGAGAATTTTTTGCCGGTGGCGGTCAGACAGGTGATCCGGTTTGTGGTCGACTTATTGGCCGCGATCCCCAGTGTTGTCTATGGCCTTTGGGGTATCGCAGTGGTTATTCCCATCGTCCAACAGTTCGGGGGGATCCTTTCCGATTCGCTCGGATTTATTCCTCTCTTTAAAGGACCTGCTTACGGCAACAGCACACTGACCGCCAGTCTGGTCCTTGCCATCATGGTCCTGCCAACGATCACCGCCATTGCCCGCACGACCCTGGTTACCCTTCCAAATACATTACGAGAGGGCTCCTACGCCATCGGAGCCACTCGCTGGGAAACGATCTTCCGTGTTTTACTTCCAAGCGCGGCGCCAGGGATTGTGGCGGCGACAATCTTAGCCTTCGGCCGCGCGATGGGTGAAACCATGGCGGTTGCGATGCTGATCGGTAATAGCCCGCGTTTGAACTGGTCGCTGCTCTCGCCGGGCGGAACGCTGGCCGGGCTTTTAGCCAACCAATTCGGTGAAGCCAGTGGACTGCAAGTCAGTGCACTGATGTACGCGGCGCTAGCTCTGGTGCTTCTAACACTGTTGGTGAATATGATTGGAGAGGCTGTGCTTCGGCGGGTGCAAAAACTCACCGCCGGACTCCGCTAACCCTATGACTACCGCTGCTTCTGCTCTCGCATCGAGTGCCGGGACGCTTAAAGCCCTCGATGGCCATTCAAAGAGGAGAATCTTTTGGAATAGATTCTGGACAGCGATCTGCATTTCATTCTCTTTCCTGACTCTCATACCATTATTTTCAATAGTTATTTTGGTTCTGCAAAAGGGCTTCCCATTGTTGAGTGCTTCCGTGTTCACCCAATTGCCCCCTGCTCCCGGCCTGACCGGGGGCGGATTCGGAAATGCAATTCAGGGAACTGGTGTGATGGTCTTTTTGGGTCTTCTCATTTCCACGCCGCTTGGTGTTCTCTCCGCGATCTATATCAATGAGTACAAGCCGAAGTCACGCCTGGCCGGTGCGGTCCGCTTCGTGGCTAAACTTCTGACCGGAATTCCGTCGATCATCTGCGGCGTTTTCGCATTTTCAGTCGTTGTGCTTTCAACCGGGACAGCTTCTGCGCTGGCCGGCGGGACTGCTTTGGCGGTGCTGACGCTTCCAACGATCCTCCTGACAACCGAGCAGGCGCTCCTGGGAGTTTCCAAAGCGCTGCGGGAAGCTTCCTATGGGCTGGGCGCTACCAAATTTCAAACAATTTTCCGGATCGTCTTGCCAGATGCCTTACCGGCCATCATGACAGGGGTCATGCTCGCGACGGCCCGCGCTGCAGGAGAGACTGCACCGGTTCTTTTCACCGCAGCATTCAGCAACTACTGGTTGAAATCTTTAACGCAGCCAACGGGCTCGCTGGCAGTACTTATTTATAATTTTTCGACCCTTCCCTACGATTACCAGGTTCAGATGGCCTGGACAGCCTCGCTGGTCCTCCTGGCCTTGGTGACTGCCACGAATATCGGTGCCCAATTGGTGTTCAATCGGCGCGGACGGTAGTGTTAAAGCGGCTGTATTGCGGAGCTTCTGCGCCCCGGAGGGACTTGAGGGTTCACCCCGGCGTTTCAACGCCGGGATGGCCCTTCGGCCATAGAACCGGCGCTAAACACCTAATAATCCTGAGTTAAATCTTCGTTGCTCTTGGCCGGATACACGTTGGTTGCCAGCGGTTGAGTGATCGCAGTGTCAGGCTTTCGCGGCTCGCCGGGAAACCTTACATAAATGCACCGCCGTTAACGTTGATCTGTTGGCCCGTGATGTAATCGCCGTCCGCCACAACGAAGAGCACCGCTTTGGCGATTTCCTCGGGGTGAGCGAAGCGACCCATTGGGATCTTGCCCTTGATGATTGACTGCAAGGCCGGCGACACGGCGTCGAACATGTCAGTTTCAGTATAGCCGGGCGATACGGCGTTGACCGTAATGCCGGAATTGACCAGCTCGGCAGCGGCCGTCCGGGTAAACGCGATGATCCCTCCTTTGCTGGCGCTGTAGTTGGCCTGCCCCATCGCCGGGACCTGGCCGTTCATCGAGGTGACGTTGACGATCCGACCGTAACTTTGCGCGGTCATGATCGGGATCACCGCCGAGGTGCAGAAAAAGCACCCGTTAAGATTCGTCTGGATCACCTGGACCCACTGCTCGTCGGTCATTCGGGGAAGCAAAGAGTCGCGGGTGATGCCTGCGTTGTTGACAAGGATGTCCAGGTGAGTGAACTCCTTGGCCACCATCTCGACCATCGCCCGGACTTCCTTCGAATTGCCGATGTCCGCCTTGTAGAGGATGGCAATTCCACCCAGTTCTTTGATTTCTTCTGCCACTCCCTTTGCCTTGGAATCGCTGCTCGAATAGTTGATCGCCACCTTGGCGCCCTCTCGGGCGAGTTGGATGGCGATGGCCCGCCCGATTCCGCGCGAGGCGCCGGTGACCAGCGCAGTTCTTCCCTCCACTCTTCCCACGTGAGATTTCTCTTGTTTTGTCATACTGTTCTGTTCGGTTGTCATTTTGTTGGTCCTTGGGCAGTCTCTTAAGGGCGCTCGAAAATCGCCGCGATCCCTTGACCGCCGCCGATGCACATCGTAACCAGCGCTCGCTTGCCTCCGGTCCGGGCCAGCTCATAGAGCGCTTTGATGGTCAGGATGGCGCCGGTGGCTCCAAGGGGGTGGCCCAGCGAGATGCCGCTGCCGTTGGGATTGGTGCGGTCCGCCGGCAAATTGAGTTCCCGACAGACGGCCAAGGCCTGGGCGGCAAAGGCTTCGTTGACCTCGAACACATCGATATCGTCAATACCGAGACCGGTTTTTTTGAGCAGCTTCTGCACGGCCGGCACTGGTCCGATACCCATATACTTGGGATCGACGCCGGCATAGGCATAGCCAACAAGGCGGCCAATCGGCTTCAGGCCCCGCTTTTTGGCATACTCGCCATCTGCCAGCACAAGGGCCGCCGCCGCATCGTTGATGCTGGATGCGTTGCCCGGTGTCACGGAGCCTTGGGGATCGAAAACGGTGGGCAGCTTGGCGAGCTTCTCGACGGTGGTGCCATGCCGCACGGTCTCGTCGGTTATGAAGGGCACTTTGTCCCGCTTGACCTTGATTTCGATCGGAACGATCTGCGCTTTGAAGAAGCCTTGATCGATCGCCGAACCCGCGCGCCGATGGCTCTCCACCGCCAGCGCGTCCTGATCCTGCCGCGAAATCTTGTATTTCTTGGCGACATTCTCCGCGGTCACGCCCATGTGACAGTCATCAAAAGGATCGCTGAGGGCTGCCACCATCATATCGATCAACTTCGTGTCATTCATCCGCGCGCCGAAACGCATGGCCGACGAGCTGTAAGGACTGCGGCTCATATTCTCGGCTCCGCCGGCCACGGTCACTTCGGCATCGCCGAGCATGATCGCCTGAGCACAGGTGATGATCGCTTGCAGGCCACTGCCGCAGAGCCGGTTCAAAGTCAGAGCGGGCGTCTCGTGGGGCAGACCACCATTGACCCCGGCGACCCGCGCCAGGTAATGGTCGTGGGCATCGGTGTGAATGATATTGCCGAAAACAATGTGACCGACGTCCTGGACATCGATTCCGGAGCGAGTGACAGCTTCCCGCACACACGTTGCGGCCATCTCACTGGGCGGGGAATCCTTCAGGCTGCCGCCGTACCCACCGATTGCTGTTCGAACTCCGCTAAGAATTACAATTTCTCGATTCATATTAAAATAGGGGAAAGCGTTGTTTACTTTTGAAGCGTGTCCGCCGGCATCCTTGCCAGCAGTTTGATGAGCGCTTTCATGTGAACTTATTTAATCAAGTCGCCAAAACTCCGCTCTTCCCCCCTTGCCTGATCCTCACCATCACTTGCTCTGTCGAGCGCCGCTTTCATGATGTTCCCGGTGGAGTAGGAGATTTGCCCGACATTGCCCCCTGAGGCAATCGATCCGAGGAACACGACTGCTCCTTGCATTCCTTCCTCCGGCTGCCAGCGTTATTGCCAATCCCCCGGCCAGTCGTCTCGCCGCTTTTTGCTTTTGCGTTATCTTCTTTTGCGATTGCATTAAAAGTTTTGACAGAAAGGGCGGGTCGGCCGAAGGTTGAAGTAATTCCAAACACCGACAGCCAGGTCGTTCTTTGGGAAGCGACAGCCCATGCCGAAAAACAACAGCGACGAACCTCGAACACTGGAAATCCGAAAATACCAGAACCGCCGCTACTATGATAGCACTCGCAGCCGGCACCTCAGCCTGCAGCAGATCCACAAGCTGATAATCGAGGGGTACAATATCCGCGTGTTGGACGCGAAGACGAACGAGGACATCACTTCGAAGGTTCTCACCCAGATTCTCCTCGAATATGAACCGGTCAAGCTGGACATGTTCTCCAATGAATTGCTCACCCGTGCCATTCGCGTGAACGACCGATTGCTCAAGGATTTCGTAGACGTTTACTTCCGGCAGGCCTTCGAGGCGTTCTGCGGATCGCAAAAGCAGGTCGACCAGATGCTCCGTCAAGTCCATCATTTGACCTCCGTCCTGCCCGCGGCCGCGTCGTCGGCGGCTAACCTTCTCCCGCCATGGATGCCTCTTTCCGCTCCCCTTCCGTCGGCGCCGGTTCCGGCCAAAGAGCCAAATGAGGATTCCGGATCCGCTGAAGTCCAAAACGAGATGGCAGCGCTTCGCGAAGAGATTTCGAAACTGAAGGCCCAATTCAAACTCGGCGATTCCTCGCCGCGCAAAAAGCAAAAGAGGTAGCACGCCTTTTACAAATTCAACCGCCGCATCCCCGTTTTCCGAGGCCTTGTCCTCGATCCGTTATTTTCCGGACCCTCCGGATCCGTTTTGCAGGCCGATCCGCATACCCGGAATCTCACGGCGCAAACGCAGAAACATGCCCCGCTCACGCTCGTGCTGCTGGACTGGAGCCGGGCGGGCGGCCTCTTCGCCTCGCTGCGCACCAAGCTCATCGAGCTCTATCTTTCCTGCGTCACCGGTGACGGGGCATCACCAGAGCATTCTATTCCCGCGGCTCGACCGGCCCGATTTCTATCGTTCCGGGTGGCTTAGGCGAACGCTGGCGGCTGACCTTGCGGAGACGATTCCGACAAATTTGTGCAAATGCAAAAAACCTGTTGGCGCGTTTCGGAAATCCGTGCGATGTTCCAATCCAGGAAGCTCAGGAACAACCGGAGCAATGACAAGGAAAAAATATGAGTACTACAGATACCAAAAAGGCAACCGCGGCGACCGCGGCAACCATTGACGAGGTCTTTCACGAGGCCATGCGCAGTTATGAGAAGGCCCTCAAATCGGGCATTCAGCTGCAGGAAGAATCAGTGAACCTCTGGAAAGACCTGCTGACCAAGCTAGGCTCCCCCGAGGAGTTTCAGGCGAAGCTCGAGTCGATGACGGCGGACGTATTCCCGAAGGCTCGCAAGCGTATGGAGGAGTTTGTCGAGACGTTCAACCGGACGAGCAATCAGACGATTGATCTGTTCGAGAAAACGCTGGGCGTTTACCAGGCCACCTCGGTGACCGATGCGCAGCGCCGTGTGCAGGATCTGATCGAAAGCTCGCTGACCACCTTGCGGGTCAACGTTCACAGCGCTCTGAACACGAACGCTAAAATCATCGCTTCGTGGAAGGAATTGGCGGATCGTTTCGGCCCGGGCGTGAAGTAATTGCTTGAGCCAAAAAGAACACTGGAGATGGCGACGGAATGGGAAATCGCAATGGCCCTTGAACTAACATAAATCTGCGGGGTGTTCGGGCAGCCAAATCGCGCCGCCCGAAGCTCCAAGAACCTAACCTAGTAACTTTAGAAAAAGCCCACTATGAGTGATAACAATAAAGGCTTCGACCAGGTCGCCGCTTTCCAGAGGCTCTGGACGGACTCCTTCGCGAACATGGCCAGCGTCTGGTCTCAGTTTTCCCCCAGCTCCCCGCCCTCCGACGAGATGCGCAAGATGCGGGGCGGAATGCTGAAAGTGCTCTCTGAGACCTGGGATGAATACATGCGGACGCCCCAATTCATGGAAATGATGAAGGGATCGCTGAACGGTGCACTTGACCTCAAACGCATGGCTCGCGACGGAATGAACCGAGTGCATGAACAATTCGAAAACCCCACCAAAGAGGATATCGATGGCGTGTTGCTGGCCATCCGCCATGTGGAGCGGCGGATTCTCGACCGGCTCGAAGGACTCGATGACCGGTTAGCGAACCTGGCCGAAAAAATCGACAAGGTCGATCAGCGGATCGCAAACGATGACCGGTTGGCGAACCTGGCCGAAAAAATCGACAAGATCGATCAGCGGATCGCAAAACGGGAGGATGCCATCGAACGCCAGGGGCAGACCTCGAAGACCAAGGCACAGAAACCGGCGGCTACAACAGGCGCCAAACATTCACCCAGCAAATGAGCACGACTACTTCTCCTGACATGGACACAAAAAATAGCGATGGAGCCGACTGGGAGGCTTGGCAGACTTCCTTCATGAACGAGACGTTCTTGAACTTGCGGCGTTTTACCAGCATTCCGTTCCTGCCCGAGAAAATGGAGAAAGTCCGCAAAGGCGTGACTCCCCGAGAGATTGTTTACGAGGAGGATCGGCTCAAAATTTTCCGCTACATCGGAGAGGGCGAACCCAGGTTCAAAACGCCCCTTTGTTTCGTGTTCGCTCTGGTGAACCGGCCTTACATCATGGATCTCAAGGAAGGCCGAAGTATCGTCGCAAACTACGTTAAAGCCGGCTTCGACACCTACTTGGTCGACTGGGGCACGCCCACGCGGGCGGAGCGCTTCCTGACCACGGACGACTATGTCAACGGCTACCTGCTTAACGTTGTCGAATTTCTGCGAGAAAGGACTGGCTCGGATAAGGTGAACATTCTCGGTTACTGCATGGGTGGCACGTTGAGCACCATGTTTACCGCAATCCACCAGGACCTGGTGAAGAACCTTGTCCTGCTCGCCACCGGCATTGACTTCTCCACTCGCGAGGGTCTGATTAATCTGTGGACCGATCCACGTTATTTCGATGTCGACAAGTTCGTCGATACCATGGGCAACATCCCAGCGGAGTTTCTCCAGTCGGCTTTTCTCATGTTGAAGCCCATTGCCAACCTGATCGAAAAGCCCATCAACTTGATGGAAAACATCCACCGGGACGAATTCGTCGATGACTATCTCCACATGGAAACCTGGCTGAACGACAACATCCCGGTGCCCGGCGAGGTCTATCGCGAGTTTGCGAAATATCTCTTCCAGCAAAACCTGCTGGTGAAAAACCGGATGCCTTTGGGCCGGCACATCGTCGATTTGCGCAAGATAACCTGCCCACTGCTGAACCTGATGGCCCGCAACGACGACCTCGTTCCGTGCGCCCAGACCGAGCCGCTGAACGACCTTGTCGGTTCCACCGACAAGGAAAAGATCATCTGGCCAGCCGGGCATATTGGACTCGCCGTCAGCGGCCGGGCGCAAAAAGAGCTGTGGCCGCGAGCCGTTGACTGGCTTATCAAGCGCACCGATTGACACGCGGCGGTGCCGGCAAGGAAGCGTTTGGCTGGAAGCCAAACGCTACGTTCACTTCCGATCGCTGACAGCTTCTTTGCCCGGAACCTCCGACGCCGGGTTAGCCGTCTCTTTTGGCCCACCCCAACGAAACGTGACCGACGCGCTCACGATATCGACCGCGGCATCAAATTTCCCCCGCAGTTCGTGGCCTTGGCTGTCGGTGAAATCCACTGACGGATCATGCATAAACAGATGCGCGTAACCGAGATCTATATCCATAAAGTGAGTCGGAGACCAACGGAGCCCGGTAGAGAGGAAATATCGGTTGTTATCGGGAATTCGCGGGGTACGAAAATTTGCGCTTTGGATAGGTGTTTCATCATAGGCAAACCCGAGTCGAAGGATTAATTTCTTCGTGGCATACCATTCGAACCCGACGGCGTATCGAACCGTGTCCTGGTAATTAAGTTGAAGCACCGTAGAGGGCGTCGCTGCACTCTGGAAAACAATCGGAACACTCTGCAGGCTGCTCCAGCGAGTCCAAGAGATATCGCCCATGATGGCAAATTGACGCTCGAAGCGCTGGTACAGGCTGAAATGATAGATTTCGGGCAAATCCAGCTGGCCTGTCGCGTTCTGATCGAAGAAAATATCCTGCAAGGCATTGGGTTGAGGAAATTGCACGGGCGCGCCGGAAGCCGTAAGGGAGGGGACGTCACGAAAGCTCGCATTTCCTTTCAAGGTGTGACTGATCCCTGACCGGTAGCTCACGCCGAAACGTCCGTCCTGGAAAAACGAACGTTCATCCCCCTTCCAATACTCGAAAATGGCTCCCAAGGTAAATCCAACCTTCCAATCGTCACCGGTTACTTCCGAGATGCCGTCCCGCCCACCCGGCACAAAGCCCGCATTGTTGTAGGCTTGTTGGGTCGCTTTGACAACCGAGGGAATCGCGGCAGCCGGCACCCCTTGAGCTGCCAGCAAAGCGGGAAGCGCCTGTTCGAACTGACCGGTGATCTGTGCTCCCGCCAAACCGAAATCGATCGCCTGAGTTAAGCGAGCGGACGCATATTGAATATCCAGACTCGCTCCGAAGGAGAGCTTGTCGAACAACCGGTAGGCCATCGTCGGCTGTATATCGAAAGTCGTGAGCTTCGAACGCAAGGCAACGTATCGTCCAACCCAGCCTGGGCTATAGTCGGTCTCCAATCCGAAGGGGACGGTCAAACCGATACCAACTGAGAGATCTCCGTATTGCGGACTGCGAAAAACAGGCTGCGACAGGTAGATATTCGGCAACAAATGGTCGACTCCGCCATCACCGCCATTCCCACCACTTAAGGGGAGTCCATTCGCCGGACTTTTTGGCAAATCATAGCGAGAACCCTCATTGGTAAACGTTGCTTGGGGCATAACGAATTGGCCGCCCAGTTGGAACTCGCCCTGGCTTAGCAGTGCAATACCAGCCGGGTTAAAAAATATGGTGGAAGCATCTTCGGCCTGAGCGGCCCCTCCGGCATAGGCGGTCCCCAGCCCACTGACACTTTGCTCGTTCAAAGCGAAACCGCCTGCATAGGTCTGAGCGATATTAACAACGGCACAGGCGACCAGAACAATAGAAATAATCGGTGGACAAAACCGTTTCACATCTAGCATGGGAGGAATTGGTTAGCTCGAACCAAGCCTGGCGATGATTTTTATCTGCAAATCGTATCCGTCTGGTAATTATAACTCAATCTTAAAACCTCTTGATAATGACTGTTTCGGAATGAGTGTTGGCAAAGCGGA
Organism: uncultured Verrucomicrobiae bacterium; assembly: GCA_963742335.1. Lineage (GTDB taxonomy): Bacteria > Verrucomicrobiota > Verrucomicrobiia > Chthoniobacterales > JAFAMB01 > JAFAMB01. The sequence continues at coordinate 191,663 of CAVULL010000040.1, read as the reverse complement.
GGGCGCAACGCTCTAGCTAAGGCGCTTCTCACTCGTTCTTTCGGTCTTCTTGTTCCGCAAATAATATTCGTTATGCAGACACCAAGACGCGTCTTTGATCTGCTGCAATATCAACTCGACCATTACCCACAGAACGAAGCGTTCGCCCAAAAGGTCTCCGGCGAATGGAAAGCGTTTTCTACGGCGGAATCGTTGGAGATCATCGCTTCGCTGGCGTGGGGTCTGCATTTGGCAGGAATCCGCGAAGGCGATCGGATCGCCAATGTTACCGAAAACAACCGCGTCGAATGGTGCTTTATCGATTGCGCAGTGATGTACCTCGGCGCCGTTCATCTACCGATTTATCCAAACATCTCATCGGAAGAGTTCGAATTCATTCTGAGCGATTCTGAAGCCAAAACGATTTTTTTATCAAGCGAACGACTTTATCAGATTATTGCGCCGCTTCAGTCCAAGGTCCCTTCCCTGCGACACATCTACACGTATGACCCGGTCAACGGTGTCAAACAATGGACCCAACTCAGAATCGCCGGTCAAAATGGCCTCACCGATCAAGCGAACCAGACGACTCTTGAAAAGATTAAGGCCCATGTCGGTCCGGACGATCTGGCGACTCTGATTTATACGTCCGGAACGACGGGTACGCCCAAGGGCGTCATGCTTTCGCATTCGAATCTGGTCATGAATTGCCTGGCTGCCGCGTCACTGATCGAGTTCGTGGCAGACGAACGTGCGCTCTCCTTTCTGCCGTTATGCCACATTTACGAACGCACCTTGATCAACCTTTATGTGTACCTAGGAAAATCCGTTTTCTTTGCCCAAAATTTTAATACGGTCGCCGAAGATCTTCACGCTGTGCGACCACACCTTTTTGGGACCGTGCCGCGGCTTCTTGAAAAGATCTACGAAAAATTTGTGGCAAGAGGAAGAGCATTAAGGGGACTGAAAAAGGCTCTCTACATTCGGGCGCTCCATCTTGCGTTACAATTTGAACCGGAGGGGCCAACTCACTGGTTTCAAAAATTGCAACTGCTGGTTGCAGATCGGCTGATTTATTCAGGTTGGCGGAAAGCCCTGGGTGGCCGCGTTCGGGCGATCATTTCTGGCTCGGCGGCTTTGCAGCCCCGTCTGGCTCGCGTTTTCTGGGCCGCGCGCGTGCCGGTCTATGAAGGGTACGGACCGACCGAAGCCTCCCCGATTATTTCAGTGAATTATCCAGCAAGAGGGCATCACAAAATAGGTACGGTGGGTCCGGTCATTCCCGGCGGCGAGGTTAAAATCGCCGCCGATGGGGAAATTCTTTATCGCGGCCCGAACGTAATGATGGGCTATTATCACCGGCCGGAACTGACTTCGGAAGTCATTGATGGCGACGGATGGCTGCATACCGGCGACATCGGTCGATTCGATGGGATCTTCCTGAAACTGACCGATCGCAAAAAAGAGATATTCAAGACTTCGGGAGGCAAATACATTGCGCCCCAACAGATCGAGAACCAGATCAAGGAATCGACATTCATTGCAGAGATCATGGTCATCGGCGAAAATCGCAAGTTTCCTGCGGCCCTGATCGTCCCTGCATTTCAAACCGTAGCGGATTATTTTAGCGAGAGAGATCTCCGACTAGATTCAAATCAAGACATCGTTGCCAGTCACGAAGTAAACGCCCTGATTGAATCCGAAATCCAGCGGTTGAATGAACGTTTCGCGCGTTACTCGCAAATCAAAAAATTCGTCCTGCTCCAGGAAGAATGGTCGATAACCGGTGGTGAACTAACGCCGACTCTGAAACTGAAACGGCGTCAATTGCTGAAGAAGTACGCAAAAGAAATCGAGTCACTTTATGCCGACTAAGAGAAAAGGGCTGACGGTCTGCCAACGTCGGACGACGGGCGGCTCCTGAAAGTCGTCAACTGATGAACAACCCGAGGGCGATCGGACAAACCAGTTGGTAAGGCGCATTTGAATAAGAAGAGAAACGACATCATGTTTATTCTCCAGCAGATGCCGCAATTTATGGCTTTACGAGAGGAATGAAGCACACAATTGAATTTACTACCGACGTTTATGAGAGAGCCAATTTACATTGTGGAGGGTGTGCGGACCCCGTTTGCCAAAGCAGGGACAATTTTGGCGGACAGCGAGGCTGTTGATCTGGGCAGGACGGTGCTCGCCCTTTTGGTGGCCCGGACCGGCATCGATGCATCCAAAATCGAAGAAGTCATCATTGGATGCGTCAGTCAACCAGCCGATTCGGCGAATGTCAGTCGAGTTATCGCTTTGCGAGCGGGCATTCCCGACTCGGTACCGGCAATTACGGTCCATCGAAACTGCGCCTCAGGGTTCGAAGCCGTCACCCAGGCGGCGGAAAAAATATTGGCCGGCCGCGGCGACATCTTTGTCGCGGGTGGCGTCGAGAGCATGTCGCAGATTCCTCTGCTCTATTCCCATGAAGCCGCGATGAAATTCGGAGCATTTGCGCGAGCCAAAAATCTTTCCCAGAAACTGGGCGTGCTAAGCAGCTTCCGACCGACAGATTTTCAGCCGCGAATAGGTCTCCAGCTTGGCCTTTCCGATCCTGTCTGCGGGTGTAATATGGGGCAAACTGCAGAGACAGTCGGTCGCGAGTTCAATATTACGCGTGAAGAGCAGGATGCGTTTGCCATGCGGTCGCATCACAAAGCGATCGCGGGACGAGAAAAGCTCAAACAGGAAATCACGCCTGTCTATCTGCCCAAATCGAAAAATGGAGAGGCATACATGGATCAGGACAACGGTCCGCGGGAAAATCAGACCATGGAAGCACTGGCCAAACTCCGACCTGCCTTCGAGCCGGAAACTGGGACCGTGACCGCTGGAAATTCCTCTCAGATTACCGATGGAGCTGCCGCCTTGCTTTTGATGACGGAACAGGCGCTCAAGGAATCGGGACTGAATCCGCTCGGTCGGCTGGAGGGTTATGCCTACGCCGGACTTGACCCTGCACGGATGGGCCTCGGACCGGTCTACGCGATTCATCGCGCTGAACAGCGAACCGGCCTCGGCTTGAAAGATGCAGAGATTATCGAGATCAACGAAGCGTTCGCCGCGCAGGTAATCGCCTGCCAAAAAGCTGCAAAATCCGAAGTCTACTGCCGGGAGCATCTCCGTCGCGAGACGCCACTCGGGGAGATTCCGGATGAAATACTGAATGTGAATGGAGGCGGAATCGCCCTGGGTCATCCGGTCGGGGTTACCGGTTGTCGTTTGGTTTTGACCGCGCTCAAAGAATTGCACCGCCGACGTGCCAATCGCGCTCTAGTCTCGCTCTGTGTCGGCGGGGGACAAGGCGGCGCTCTGTGGTTGAATCGGAATTGAAGGGAAATCCTGCCGTGAACCAAAATATTCAACGTGAAGTATCAGACGCGGGCATCGTTTTCCTGACATTTGATCGGCCCGATTCGACGGCCAATTTTTTTGACCAGAGGACTTTGGAGGAGTTGAACGAACACCTCGATTTCCTGGAATCGGAGAAGAGCTTGCCAGGCCTCATCCTGCGAAGTGCCAAACCGAAGGTTTTTATCGCCGGCGCGGACCTGAATGCCTTCATGCACGCGTTCAGCGGAGAAGACCTCGCGACCGTCATCGAGCGAGGCCAAAAAACATTCGATCGAGTAGCTCGCCTCCCCTATCCGACCGTTGCCGCGATTCATGGGGTTGCTTTGGGAGGCGGTTTTGAAATCGCATTGGCGTGCGATTATCGCGTCGCTTCTTCTGATTCGGTAACAAAAGTTGGCCTTCCGGAAACGAATCTTGGCATTTTGCCCGCCTGGGGAGGTTCAACCCGGTTACCGAAGTTGATCGGATTGCCGAATGCCTTAGAGGCGATCATGAATGGACGTCAATACCCTGCGGAGCGGGCGCTTAAGCTGGGAATGATCGACTCGGTCGTCCATCGACAACAGCTCATCGCCACCTCGACAAAAAGAATTCTTCAGAGTGGAGGCAAAAAGCGCCCCCACAAAATTCATCTCTCAAATCAATCGCCGGTCTCCAAGGTCATCAGATCACAAGCCGAGAAAAAAGCCCTGGCTCGCACCCGCGGTCATTATCCTGCTCCTCTCAAGGCGCTCGGGGTCGCCTGGACAAGTCTTAGCGTGACTCACGAACAGTCACTGACGAACGAGAAGAATGAGTTTATCGAATTGGCTCTTGGCGAGACTGCGCAAAATCTGGTCGGACTGTTCTTTCTTCAGGAGCGGGCCAAGAAGCTGAAGTTACCTGGAGAACTCCACTCCTCGGCGCCGGCGCGGATAAAATCGATGGATCGAGGTTTGGTTGTCGGGGCAGGGTTGATGGGCGCAGGCATCGCACAGTGGTTAAGCAGTCGCGGAATCCGAATCATTTTGAGGGATGTCGGGCCGGCCCCATTGGCCAAAGGAATCCAATCGATAGCGAAGATCTATCGGGAAGCAGTCAATCGCCATTTGTTTTCGGAAACAGATGCCCGAAACGCTTTCGACCGGGTTCTCCCGACTTACGAGGAAGTACCGCTCCACCAAATAGATTTTGTGATCGAGGCGGCTGTCGAGAAACTCGACCTGAAACAGCAAATCTTCGCAGAGCTGGAAACGAAAGTAGCTCCCGATCTGGTTCTGGCTTCCAACACCTCCGCCCTCTCAATTGACGCGATCGCGGCTTCTCTCCAACATCCTCAACGAGTCGTCGGCTTCCATTTCTTTAATCCGGTGCATCGGATGCAACTTGTAGAGATCGTGCGCGGCACGAAGACGGATTCGTCCACACTGAACACCGCTATACGCTTCGCGAAACAGATCGGCAAGCTTCCCGTCCTCGTCAAGGATAGTCCCGGATTTCTGGTCAATCGGATCCTGCTTCCATACATGGTCGAAGCAGTACGGTTGTTTGCTGAAGGCTACCGAGTTGAAAACATCGATCGAGTCATGCTGGATTTCGGGATGCCGATGGGCCCGTTGCGTTTAAGCGACGAAGTCGGCCTGGAGGTCTCTGAACATGTCGCCAAAGAGCTTAAGAGCCGCATTCCGCATTTGGCGCCACTCAATGGCACGCTCAGCAAAATGATCGCGAAGGGGTGGCTTGGCCGTAAATCAGGAAAGGGCTTTTACGAATATGATTCCCGAGGGGGTGAAAAAATCAACCCGGACCTGAGTGACCTGCAACCGGCTGAACCGACGGCAGCTAACGAAGGAGATCTTCGAGATCGACTTGTTCTTTCAATGGTCAATGAGGCGGCACGCACGATTGAGGAAAGAGTGGTGGAAGCTCCTGAAGATGTGGATTTTGGAATGATCATGGGAACGGGTTGGGCGCCGTTCCGAGGCGGGCCGCTTCGCTTCGCTGACCATCTTGGCATTGCCACCGTCGTGAGCCGCCTGAACAATCTCCGCGATCGAGTGGCGTCTTACTTCGAACCCTGCCGGCTGTTGGCAGACATGGCAAATCGCGGCGCTGCGTTTTACCCCCCTAAAAAAGCAATTCCCTTACCTGAATCCGAATCGAAATCTTGAGAAAAGGGGCTGGATGAAAGAGGCGCTTGAGAAGCTTTTGGTCATTGACGAAAGATCAACCTCTGCGTCGACCGCAGCCAGGAGTTATCCGCCCATTGAACGGAAGGATCCGACTTTCGAACCCCGGCTTCTCCAACTTCTATTGGACGGTGTGCACGCTCCAATTCGAGATTCTATCAAGCAGCTTATCACTTCATCGGAGTTCGGATATCATGACGGAATGGATGTCGCCGCCTACCGGATGCGGATCCTCGCCTGGACCAAACGACTGGCCGCCAAAGGGATTGGAAAGATCTTTATGTCTCGTTCTGTCGGCGGTGAAGAAAACCTGCCAAAGTTTATCGCGGCGTTCGAGACCCTCGCGTTTCATGATATCAGCCTGGTTATTAAATTGGGTGTCCAGTTTGGTCTTTTCGCTGGAAGCATCCAGCGGCTAGGCACCGAATACCATCACCAGAAATATCTGCCGAGTGCCGCGTCGGCGGATTTAATGGGTTGTTTTGCGATGACTGAAATCGGGCATGGATCGAACGTCCAAGGTCTGGAAACGAGCGCGGTTTATCAGCCTGAGAAGGATTGTTTTGTCATCCATAGCCCGAGTTATTCAGCCGGTAAGAATTACATCGGAAATGCTGCGGATGACGGCCAACTGGCTGTCGTGTTCGCTCAACTCGAGGTGAATGGTCAAACGCAGGGGGTGCACGCTTTTCTCGTCCCGATTCGAGGAGAGAATGGGGATCCACTGCCGGGCGTAACGATTGAAGACAACGGACTAAAGATGGGATTGAATGGCGTCGATAACGGCCAGATCTGGTTCGACCATGTTGAAGTTCCGCGCGCGGAAATGCTGAATCGCTTCGCAGACGTTACGGCAGACGGGCAATATCGCAGCGACATCCGAAGCCAGGCAGCCCGCTTCTTCACAATGATCGGGACGCTCGTCAGCGGTCGGATCAGCATCGCCGCGAGTGCCAACAGCGCAGCAAAAAGCGCACTGACGATCGCCGTCCGTTATGCCGCTCGCCGGCGACAGTTCGGTCCGTCGAAAGAGGCTCAGGAGACTCTGCTCTTAGATTATCCAGCCCACCAACGAAGGCTCTGCCCACTCATCGCGAAAATATTCGCCCTCGATTTTGCCTTGAAACATTTGATCGAACTGAACGAAACAGTTCTCCCTGGCAACTCACGTTCGCTGGAAACCCTGGCCGCGGGATTAAAGGCGGTAATCACCTGGAACACAACTCAAACAATCCAGATTTGTCGGGAAGCTTGCGGTGGTGAAGGGTACCTGGCGGTCAATCGCCTCGGTGCGCTGAAGGCAGACACCGAGATCTATACTACTTTTGAGGGAGACAATACGGTGCTGATGCAATTGGTCGCCAAGAACCTGCTGAGCGAGCTCAAGGACAAGCTCAAGGAGATGAAACCAATACAGTTGGCAGGGTTTTTCATCGATCGTCGCCTGGCGGCGATTTCGAAACGCAATCCAGGATTCACGTTAAATGTCAGTCAGGATCATCTCCGTGACCCGGATTTTCAAATCGGCATGTTTCGATATCGAGAATCGGCCTCTCTTTTCTCTGCAGCGCAGGAGTTTCAACGTTTGACCTCCAAAAAGCAAATGGACCAATTTGCCGCCTTTTCGCATCTGCAGCGAGAGCTGCTTGACCTTGCCCGCGCTCACATAGAACGAGTAATCCTCGAGCGATTCACTCGGATGATCGCGACGGTTCAATCCCAGCCGTTGAAACTGGTGCTCAAACGGACCTGCGACCTGTTTGCCCTTTCGCAGATTGAGCTCAATAAGGGATGGTATCTCGAACACGGCGCACTGACTGGCTTGAAATCGAAAGCCGTCACGCGGCAGGTGGATAAACTTTGTCGCGAACTCCGTCACGAAGCGGTGCACCTTGTCGATTCGTTCGGTATCCCGGACGCCTGTCTCGCAGCCCCGATCGCATTGGAAGGCTGAAAATGTTGCTCGGGGTCGGTCTTTTAGCTTTAGCGGTGCTGCTGGTTAAAAGCGGTTTGCGCTGAGAAAAGAAGAAAGACACTGGAAGGAAGAAAGCAGGCGGACGCGTTTGCTTACAGCCAAAGGAGTCGAGGACGAAGAACGACGACGGGACGAGGAGGATTGGGGAAGGAATCAAGCTTTGCGAATGAGATCTTTCCGTACCGAAGCGCTTTGAGCTGGATGAACCGCTGCCTTCGAGCTCTCCGTAATCGTCCTCGTACTCGGCCTTGGGGTCCAAACAGAGCAAACCGGGACGGTTCGCCTACCCTGCCTACAGCTTTTGGGTATGACAGAGGAAACCGGGACGGTTTGCTTACCTCTTGCCGCGCCTACGAACTTTTTGCCAATTCGTCGAGTGAACCCCGCACGGAACGATAACACTCCACAAATCCTGGCGCGAAATCCTGAGGACGGGCCACAATCCAATGATCGACCATCTCAATCTTGAAAAAACCGCCCGTTTCAATCTCGTTCTGATTCCAATGGAAAGGACCGTCATGGATTCCGGCAAAAACTTCAATGAACTCAAACCCGGTCGTCTCGGAAGCCGTAACGCGCCCTAACTTTTCGAGAGTTGCCGACACGCCAATTTCCTCCTGCAATTCCCGAATCGCGCAAATCCGGTACGATTCACCAGCGTCAACATGGCCCGCAGCGCTCGAGTCCCAACGCCGAGGAAATCGATCCTTTCGATGAGAGCGCTTTTGCAGAAGCAATTCGCCGCGGCGATTCACCAGCAGGACATGTACGGCACGGTGAAGCAGATTTTCCCGATGCACCGTAGCCCGGTCCAGTGACCTGAGTTGTTGATCATTCTCATCGACGACGGCAAGTAGCTCGTCCGGGTCGCTCCCGTATACCACAGTCGGTTGCAGAAAGTTGAGAATCCGAATCCACTGCGGAAGGGAAATATCCTCAGCCCGTGCGGTCAGAGGGAGCGCCACCGCGAGTAAGGAAGCCTCGATCTTTTCAGGATCGCCGTACCGACCCAAAAGCTTCCTCACTTGTTTCCGGCGTTCGGAAAATCCCGCTTTGACCAGTTCAGAAAATTTCGCGGTATCCGTCTCCTCCAGTTCTCCGGGACTTCGCCGCTTGAATAAAAGAACGACCGAATCAACTTGCGGCTCCGGGAGGAATACCGAAGGCGCCAGCGTTTTCAATCGATGAACTTGCCATTGCCTCTGGATGATCACGCTCAGACTGCCGTATTCCTTGTTCCGCGGCGCCGCACTGAGCCGTTCCGCCATCTCCTTCTGAACGGTTAAAACCATGTGATCAAATGGACAGGGATCAGCGGTGAAATGAAAGAGAAGAGCTGATGACAAGTAATAGGGAAGATTCCCTATGATTTTCACTGGGGGCCGTAGAAATTCAACCCGCGTATCGTACTCCAGCGCGTCCCCTTCGATCACCTCGACCCTTGGGCCTTGGAATTTTCCGCGGAGATATTGAGCGAACGCACGGTCCTTTTCCAGCAAAGTTGCCGACACCCCACAACGCATTATTTCTTGCGTCAAAGCACCAAGGCCCGAACCAATCTCCAAAACGTGATCCTGCGGCTCGATCTCGAGCTTTCCAACGATCCAGGAGGCTAAATTTTTATCATGTAAAAAGTTCTGCCCCAGAGACTTACGTGGAGCGGCTCCCAAAGATTCTAATACTGACCTGATCTCTGTTATTTTCACCTGGCAGAAAATCTGCTTGGCCAAAAAGCCGCTGAAATGCTTTCGGGTTGGCAGGACTTCCTCACAGGTTATTCACAAGCATTTCGAAGCCTCTTAGCCGATTCTCAAAAACGCCCGATTGAGAATCGTCAGCGCGTTTTGGGCAGCTTGCCATGTTGGAAAAGTTTACGCGCCTCGCCGATCGAAATACCATCAATAAAATAACCGATCGCTGATCGGCCGATCGCGTAGGTCCCCGCTGCGGCCACCCCGCCAGAGATTGCATTGCCCCATCCCGGGAACAGCTTCGCAGCGGCACGTGCCGCTTCCCGAAAAGCCATTCCCAGACCTATATTTGCTCCCAAGGCCCCGAAAAACTCAGTGGCAGATTTCAAGCCGAGTTCGCGACCGCTAACGTGCATAATTCCGGAGACCATCGCGAACTGAATGGCCGTCAGGATCGGAAAATCGGCAAACGGGATTGGCTGTACCCCGATCGCAGCACAAACGGTGGTCAGCGAGCGAACCAGATTTTGAGCGATTTCCAACTGCACCTGCTTTGCGCGAACCAAGCGCGCCATCTCGACCTGAGCATCGCCAGGCAGTTCCCGAGTAAGCACTTCACCCAGCACATCCAGATTCCGCCGTTCGTCGCGATCCGGATCGACCGAGCCGTCCACTCTAAATCGGACAAACGAACAGACTGCCACGCTTTTGACAAAATGAGCAGACAACTTCCCTGGGCCACTCAACCAGGCCTGCAGCTCAAGGCGGCGAGCTTCAACGACGTCCTGTGGCGTCGCACGAGGAAAATCTATGACTCCGATCAGGCCGCATTTCGACTGGTGGCTCATCTCCGCCATCTCCAGCAAACGAATTGTCTGCTCGCATTCCAGACCTAGATCGAGCGATTGATTTCCATCGGCCAGAAACAGGAAAAGATCTGGGCTTTCCTCAGAGATAGCTCCGGCCAACGCGTTCCATGCGAGACTGGTTTCGTTCAACCGACGCGCATCCAGGATTCGGAACCCACCTCTGCCTCGCAACTCGTAGGTGACCCAGCCTCCCGACTGTTTGGTCTCAATCATTTGCAGGTCACCGCCAAGCAGACCGGAAAGCAGAGCCGACGCATTAGCATTCGGTTTGCCCACCAAAACAATTCTGGCGAGCCTCTGGGACAGGAAGATCTCCTTGATCGGTCGCAATTCGCCGATGACCGCATTCTGTAAAGGGCCGGGCAATTTGGCGATGAGCCCCTCTAGCCTCTCGTAGATGGTGAGTAGCGTTTGACGATTCATCAAAGTCTCATTTCATTTTGGGAACCGTCGAGATCGCCGGATCCGGTTTCAATCCGCGGCATAATCCGGTCTACGAAGCGAGCGCCTGCAACAGTTGAGCGACATGTCCAGTCGATTTCACTTTCCTTAAGATCGACTTAATCTTTTGGTCCGGACCAATAAGGACGGTCGAGCGTTCGGTCCCCCAATACTTTTTTCCGTACATGCTTTTCTCAACCCAAACCTGATATGCTTTGACGATCTGGTGATTCGGATCACTCAATAACGGGAATGGCAGGCCATGTTCTTTGATGAATTTCAAATGACTTTCCGTGTCATCAACGCTCACTCCAAAGAGCTCAGCTTTGGATTGAAGCTCGCGCCAGGAATCGCGCAATTCGCAAGCTTGAGCTGTACACCCCGGGGTGCCGTCCTTCGGATAAAAATAGAGGACCAGGGTCGAACCGGCAAAATCCGCCAACTTCACCACTTGGCCACCACCATAGATGCCGCCAACGGCCGTACCTTTAAAGTCGGGAGCGGGATCGCCAATCTTAAGTTCCGTACTCATGTATGTGCCGGCAAAGCTGTCACGGCTGACGAGTATTCGCAATCCACTTCGCAGCTCCCTTTCCCGCAATGGTTCCAGTCACGAAACAACCTTGCATCAAGTATCCTCCGGTGGGGGCCTCCCAGTCGATCATTTCGCCGGCACAAAATACCCCTGAAACAGCCTGTAACATCAGATCGTCAGTGAGTTGATCCCACGGCACTCCGCCGGCGCTCGAAATCGCTTCCGAGATTGGTCGGGAACGCTCCAGGACGATTCGACACCGTTTCACCGCAGAGATCCATTCACCGGGGTTCGCCGGATGAGCGACTTCCTCGATTAGTGCGACCGACGCGGGACTCAACCGCCACGCTTTGACGATTTGTTCTTTGATGGATGTGCCGCTTCGCAGACGTTCCTTCAGCTCTGCGGAAGTGTTGCCCGGTTTGAAATCAATCTCGATCACCGGCAACTTTCTCAATTCACGAGTCAGCTGGTAAAGCGCTCCGCCTTCCAGCCCATATTTGGTAATCATCAACTCGCCCTTCACCACCTTATCCCCACAGCTGACCACTAGATTCTTGATCGGTTTCCCGTCAGCGACACTCAAAAACGATTCGGACCAGGCACGTTCCCAGCCAACGTTGGCGGCCACAAAGTCCTTCACATGCACTCCCAACCGGCGAAACTCTTCCACCCAGAGAGCGTCCGAACCCGTTTGCGGCCAAGAAGCCCCGCCGAGTGCAAATACGACGGCGTCCGCGGTGACCAGCTGGTATTTTTTCCCTCTCTGAAAAACCAGGTCGTAAGGACCACTGCCAAGCATCTGATGAAAACGGCGACCCACCTGGAAATCCACGCCGAGCGCATCGAGCCTTTCCAACCACAACTCGAGGATCATTGGTGTCCGGATATTGCGCGGGAAGACCCGGCCGCTAGTTCCCACAAATGTTTCCACACCCAGCTTTTTAAACCATGCGCGAAGATCATCTGGGGAAAATTGCGCAAGCAAAGTCCTCCAAAGCTCCGGCCGATCGTAACGATTGGCAAACGATTCCAGCGGCTCACTGTGCGTGATATTTAAGCCGCCTCTACCCGCTACCAGGAATTTTCGGCCAGGCGACGCTTTCTGGTCAAAAATCGTCGTCCGAATTCCCTGATCGGCAATTACCTCAGCGGCCCGCAACCCGGCAGGGCCCGCCCCGATGACAACAGTAGAGACACTGTTCAACGGCTAAGCTCTAACATTCGAACGATTGGGAGTTCGGCCCGCCGGCGTAGTTCTTCGGGTAACAAGATCTCCGGCGACAAATTTGCAAGCGCATCCCGCAGCTTTTCCAAGGTGTTTTTCTTCATGAATCGGCAATCTGCGCAAGCACACCTATCGGTCGGGCCGGCAATAAAGTCTTTGCCCGGAATTTCTTTTTTTAAGCGGTGAAGCATACCCGACTCTGTCACTATAATGAAAGCATCTGCCTCCGAATTACGGCAATAATTTACCATTTTCTCCGTCGAACAGATTTCGTCGGCCAGCATCCTTACTGCGAACGTACATTCCGGATGCGCCACGACTGGGGCCGCCGGGTACCGTTCGCGAATCGCACTAATGCTGTTTTTCGTGAATTCCACGTGCACATAACAGGCTCCCCGCCAGAGGTCCATTTGGCGACCCGTTTTCTCCATCACCCAGCTGCCAAGGTTCTGGTCCGGCACAAAAAGAATATTCCGGTCGGCCGGAGCATTCTCGACGATTTTCACCGCGTTCCCACTCGTACAAATGATATCAGAGAGCGCCTTCACCCCGGCGCTGCAATTGATATAGGCAATCACGTAGTAGTTTTTCTCGGCGTGTTGTTGGAGAAATTTTTCCAGGCTCTCTGCCGGGCAAGATTCGGAAAGAGAACAGCCTGCATCTAAATCCGGCAAAATCACTTTCTTTGCCGGATTGATGATTTTCGCCGTCTCGGCCATGAAATGGACACCGCAGAAGAGGATGACATCCGCATTGGTTTCTTTGGCTTTATAGCTCAAACCCAAAGAATCGCCCACGTAATCCGCCAGATCCTGGATCTCCGGGATCTGATAATTGTGGGCCAGGATAACAGCATTGCGCTGCTGCTTTAGATGCAGAATCTCGGCCGCTAGATCATATCCCTGCTTAAGTGCAACCATTTGATCAAAATTATCATTCCGCCATCAGTCCTTCGCAACACCGTTTTCGTACCAATGCGGCGGGTTGAAAGTCGAAGCGAAGAAACGAAGCGGAAGTTCGCGCTAAATCGGAATCACCTTGACCAAAGTGTTCGCAGAAAGCGTCTCCTTCGCTTCCAAACGGCAAAGCGCGTTTGCCCGTGACAACCCGAACAGCGCGTGGGACTCCTGTTTTCCGACAGGTTTGAAGGCGCCTTCGCGATGAATACCTCTAAAGTAATGGGGTCGATCACCGCGATTGGCAAGTTCCTGGTCGAGGCGTGCCTGCGCCTGCGGCAATTCCAGCGAGGAACGACCACCCAGCTTCCAAAGCGCCGGCCGGGCAAAGAGTAAAAAAGTCACAAATGCAGAAACAGGATTACCGGGCAAACCAAAGATCAAGGTGTTTTCGAGTCGCCCGAACATGAACGGCTTGCCGGGTTTGACGGCCACTCTCCAAAGTTCAAGTTGAGCGCCGAGCTTTTGCAATGTCGGTTTGACCAAGTCTTTCGCGCCAACGGAGACGCCGCCCGCCACCACGATGGCATCATAGGATCGCGCTCGTTGAAAGCTCTGCAAATGCGCTTCCTCCAGATCGGGCACGATGTCGAACACCTTTCCCTCGGCGCCTGACCCGGCCACAAGCTGAGCCAGGAGAATTCGATTCGTTTCGTAAATCTCACCTGAATCAATCGGTTCTCCTTGCGACCTCAGCTCACTTCCTGTGGCCAGGATGGCCACACGAGGGCGCTTATAAACCAGGAACTCAATTATGCCCTGGGAACCGATGGCGGCCAAGTTCGGCCCGTTCAGGAGGTCCCCTTTGCTGGCAACCTTCTGCCCCTCGCAAAGATCACCGCCGCGCAGCCGAATATTTTCCCCGCTGCTCACTCCTTCGCGGATGAGGATCGTTCCTTCATCCGCGTCGACGTCTTCCTGCATGATCACCGCGTCGGCAGATCCAGGGACTGGTGCGCCAGTGTAAATCCTGATCGCTTCTCCTGGCCTCACCTTCAACGCGAGGTCGGGACCGGCAGCTTGTTCACCAGTTACCAGCAGACGTGCTCCGGTCATCGCGTCCTCGGCCCGGACGGCGTACCCGTCCATCGTCGAATTGTCGAATCGCGGCAACGCCACGGTCGCGATAATATCTTGAGCAAGTACCCTGCTCCCAGCGTGCCAAATCGAAATATTCTCCACGCTTGGCGGTCCCACCGACTGCAGGACCCGTTCCAAGGTTTCTCGTTCGTTCAGAAGCATTCCTAACCAAAACGCAGCGATCGGAAAGAAGCAAAGCCTTAGCCCGAAAATCGCACCAGCCAAAGCCTTTGTGCGATTTTCGGGTTAGTACATCGTCTCATAAGTGGGTAGATTTGAGATCGAGATTCTGCTTGAGTCGCAGATCGCGTGACGAAGCGCCAATGGCGATCACGTATCGTCCTGGGTCCGTTCTCCATTGACTTGTTCTGGGATCAAAGTAGGCAAAAGATCTACGATCAAGCGAGAGCGTTGTCCGCTTTGCTTCGCCCGGTGCCAAGGAGACTTTCACGAATCCCTTCAGCTCTCTGACCGGCCGTTCCACCCTCGGTTGTGCGGCCGTCACATACAGTTGTGCAATTTCTGCTCCAGTTCGATCCCCACTGTTTCGAATCTCGAACGAGACCTTTACGTTGCCGAAATCCCCGCCATCGCCTTGTTCGATTCGCAGGTTCGAGTATTCAAACCGGGTGTACGAAAGGCCAAAACCAAACGGAAACAAAGGCTCGATTCCTAGATGATCGTATCCTCTGTATCCGACAAAAATTCCCTCATCGTAGTGGACGTTTTCGCCGCTCTCATCAGAAGGATAAGATTCGAACGCCGGGTTATCGCTTAGATTGGCTGTAAAGGTTACTGGCAGCTTGGCCGAAGGATTAACGTCACCAAACAGAATTTTCGCCAGCGCGTTTCCTCCCTCCTGCCCGGGATACCAGGCGTGCAACAGCACCGGTACCCGCTCAAGCCAGCGATGCATATCGATGTTCCCTCCTGAATTCAGGACCACCACGGTTTTGGGATTGATCTCGGCAACACCTTTCACCAGATCGTCTTGCCCATCCGGGAGTTCAAATGCGCGATCGAAACCCTCGCCTTCATTGCCATCGTCGAAACCCACGCAGACAATCGCAGCATCGTAATAGCGGATGGCATCGGGAACTTTCAGCGAGGCCCAGCCAAACTGCGCAACGGCACCACCGCCTCCACTGTTCTTGTATTCGACTCGCAGCCGATAGGTGCGGCCTTCATCGAGGAATCTCGTGGCCACATCTGGACGCGCCGCATGATCACTCCAATCGTCAATAATAAGCTCCTCGTCGAGAAAGACTCGAACTCCTGAATCCGCTCTGGCTCGAAAGACATGCAGAGAGGAGGAATTGCTCTCGATAACGCCCGTCCACCGCGCAGTGAATTGCCCTGGCAAACCGTCGCGCACAGTATTGGGATTCGCCCAGTCGAAATTGATCCGTTGATCGATACGAGCCAGGATCGCTGTGCCTGAGAATGTCAGGTTAGGAAAAAATTCGGCCCGCATACCGTCGACCAAATGCCCGGGTCGATCTTCATGCCTAAAAAGTGAGGTTCCAAAATTGCCCGCTCCCACGTCGAAATAGTCGACAGCCATTTCTGGCCCCTTGTTGTTCATCAGGCCATCCAGCACGCTCACTGCGTAGTACGGGTTGACGTACGAACTCCCCCATCCTGCAGGCACGCCCGGATGTGCATTCGGTCCGAGCACCGCTATTTTTTTGATCCGCGCCCGATCCAGCGGCAAAATATTTTTTTCGTTCTTCAAGAGCACAATTCCTTCTTGGGCAATTGCCAGTGCGGCTCTGCCGCTCTCCGGATTATTTTCCGGGATCGAACTATCTCGCTGAGGACGATCGAGATATCCCCTCCGAAGGATCATTCGGAGAATCCGCCGAACCTTTTCATTGATCTGAAGCTCAGTAATTTCTCCGTCCTTGATTGCCGGCAGGAGATTTTTCGAATTCATCCAAGACCCGGACGGCATTTCCAGATCGAGGCCGCCCCGGGCCGCGCCCAGGGCGCTATGGGTCGCCCCCCAATCCGACATTAGAAGCCCATCGAATCCCCATTCGCCCTTTAGCAGGGAATTGTTAAGAAAACCGTTCTCGGTGCAGTAATCGCCATTCACTCGGTTGTAAGCATCCATTACCGCCCCAACCTTTGCCGTTCGGACGGCCGCTTCGAAGGCCGGTAAATAAATCTCCCGTAAGGCTCTTTCGGACACGACCACGTTGATACTCATCCGATTCACTTCCTGATTGTTGGCCGCGAAATGTTTTACGGTGGCGGTCACCCCCTGACCCTGAACCCCCCGAATGAACGGCACAACCAACTCCGATGCCAGGTAAGGATCCTCGCCCGAAATATATTCGAAGTTTCTACCGCAGATCGGTAGGCGATTGATGTTTACACCAGGGGCCAGCAAGACGTGTATGCCCCGCGCTCGACAATCACGGGCCATCGAAACGCCCTCCCATTCAGCTAGATCCCGGTTCCAACTGGCTGCCAGTGCAATCCCGGCCGGATAACGAGTGCTAGGTTTGTCTTGTCTGACGCCAAGCGGCCCGTCCGACATTCGAATCTCAGGGAGACCAAGCCTGGCAATTGGCTGAATTGACATTGCGTTAACTCCGCCGATGTAAGCAAGCTTCTCTTCGAGCGTCATTTGCCCGAGCAGGTCTTCCACCCGTTGGTCTGTGGACTCGCCAGCTCTCCCGGAAA
Organism: uncultured Verrucomicrobiae bacterium; assembly: GCA_963742335.1. Classification (GTDB taxonomy): domain Bacteria; phylum Verrucomicrobiota; class Verrucomicrobiia; order Chthoniobacterales; family JAFAMB01; genus JAFAMB01. Next base: position 174,651 of record CAVULL010000040.1, on the reverse strand, counting down.
AGCCAAAAGAGAGATTGATCAACACGCAAGCCAAGAGGCCCCACCGGTGAATCAAATTTGTCAACTGCTCCCTCCTTGCGCCTTGCCAGCGGCCCATTTTGATCGCAACAAAACGCATGCTATTTCGGAGTCGGTGCACTAACTCTCCTCGCTTGGCTCAAACTCCCTTCGCAAGTGGACAACTCGTTCATTGAACTCGTGGGCATCGATCTCCCCTGGCCGGCTATCGATTTCCGACAAAGCCCGACTGTGAAAACTTTTTCGTTGTTTAAGTACTTCTAAGGCGACCTCATACGAATCTTTGACCGCATCTTTCATATTCCCGTTATTCATCTGCAGTGCGACCGGAAGCAACGTGCATGCGAAATGATCGAGAATTGTGATCGCATCTTCAGTTTTCATCAGAGGAGTGTACCAATGTGCTCGAACCAAGCAACCGCGGCTGCGTATCGATTGTCGTTGGCGAGCCATCAATGCCGCGTGTAGAAAATCACATGCGGCTGCTGATTCTCATTTTTGCGCTGACCTCTGGTTCCGTCGAACTGTTGTTCGGCTGGAGCGCCGAAGGGCATCGGGCAATCGCCACTCTGGCCCAGGAGCTGATCTCCTCTGAAACGCAGATCAAGGTGCAGCAACTGCTGAACGAATCTGAAGACGGAGATCTAGCCACCGCTTCGACCTGGGCAGATGAGATACGCGAGAAGAATCCGCGTTCCGAGCGTCACCGCCCCAAAGATGCCAACGATTTCAACCGTCAATTTCCAAACAACGCAAGCTGGCACTTCGTCGATTTACCGCTCGGGTGCGATTCTTTTGCCGATTTAAACAGATTCGTTCACGGAACAAATGACGTCATCCACGCAATCGACCATTGCATCGAAGTTCTGGAGGCGCCGACATCGAGCTCCGGAGAAATCAGCCGAACACAGGCGCTTCGTCTCCTGGTTCATTTCGTTGGCGACATCCATCAACCGTTACACTGTGGCACCGGTTTTTACCGACTGAACGACACGGCGCCGCCCGTGCTGGTGACAAATCCAGCAGAGGCCATGGGCCTTCCTAATGACCGAGGTGGAAACGATCTGTTTTACGGTCCAAAAGAAGAGCTCCACGCGCTTTGGGACATCGGTCTCGTCGAGGAGATCGCAGATACATTCGATTTTCGGTCTCTGGAGATAGTCCTGAAACAAGAGTATCTCCGCCATTCATGGCCGGCTACGCCAGGCGATTATCATCACTGGGCCGCAACCTGGGCTTTGGAGTCAGCGAAAATCGCGAACTCGGCGTACGCAGGTATCCGTTTTAACTCAGTCGAAATAATGGACGAACCGAATCCTCTCTGGATCTCGATTACCCTGCCCCCGGATTATGAGAAAAAGAATACGGCCCTCGTCGCCCAGCAATTGACAAAAGCCGCAGTGCGGTTGGCACAACTCCTGGATCGGCTTCACTGGCCCTAAAAATCACCTGTCAGCCGCGCAAAAAAAGCGAGATTTTGACCCAAAGCGGGAAAGACCAGGAAGAAAACCGCCTGACATTCCCGGAAAACTCTGTTTTTTTGCGAAGCCGTGCTGATTGTTTTGTTTCTTTTGTTTAACGTCGGACCGCAAAAGGACGATGGACTGTTAACATGAGTTTTGATCGAAGATATTTGCCACGCATCCGGTTAGCGTCGGTGCTGGCTCTCATCTTGGTGATGACTGCTCCCGCGCAAGCCGACGACACCTGGCACAATATCTACCACAGTTTGAAAAGATTTTTCACTGGCAAGCCAAGCCCCACACCGGTGGTTCATCACCGGGTCAGGCGATCTGAAGTCCGTGATAAGGCGAACCCTTCGCCAGATCCTACCCCGCCCCTGGCAGAAAATTCTTCTTCGCCTGGCGCTTCCGCCACCCCGCGCGTCGTTGTCTTGCCTGCGACGTCACCGGCTCCGGAAGCTACTCCAGGAGCCGAGAACCCGGCGATCCGGGCGCCCGAATCCAGCGTTAAACCTCAACCTTCACCCGAATTAGGGCCCGTATTGCGTTCCCTGTCCGGCCCGACACCTGCGAGCAGCCCTGGCGTTCTACCTTCTCCGGCTCCGGGAGCGGGAAACAATACGACCGACTGACTAAAGGCCGCGCATCAAAACAGCCACCGGGTCTGCCACGCACCTCAATGACTACCCAATCGACGCTCAGAGCGCCTTTTGGTGCTTGTCGGTGGCAGTCCGGTCGATTCTCTCACCTGGAGAGCGCAAGGCAATCTGGTTGTCAGATAGTCTCTTTTGACCTGGCGTCCATTCAGAATTTGCTGGCTAAGCAGATTCCAACCCAGCTCGACCATTTGTTCGGTCGGCTGGCTGACGGTCGTGATTGACGGACGTAAAGCAACCATCCAATCGACATCGTCAAAACCAATTAACGATATATCGCGGGGCAACTTCAGATCGAGCGCATGAATTGCTTTTATCGCACCGAGCGCCGCAACGCTGCTAGCCGCGAAGATCGCAGTCGGCCGATCGGCCCTTCGAAGCTCTTGCTCGATCGTTTTGCGGGCGCCATCCACGTCGGGTCCGCCTACCAAAATCCGCGGGTTTATTGACACTCCAGCCTCCTTGATTGCCCTTTTGTGACCTGCAACACGATCGCGCATCGTACCGAGGTCCAGAGTTGGTACCAAGACCGCTATGCGCTCGTGATTTAGTTGGAGTAAATGCCGGGTCGCAGCATAGCCGCCACCTTCTCCATCTGTTCCAACGGTATCGATTCCAGGCAAGTCGAGTCCCCGGTCAAGCACAACCAGCGGAGGGAGTGAGATCTCATTTAAAGCGGTAATCAATAATGACGTGTCCGATGCCGGGATGACAATCAAACCATCGATCTGGCGAGACAATAAAGCCTGCACCCGCTGCCGTTCGCGATCGACGCTCTCTCTGCTGGTCACCACGGCAAAGTCATAACCTTTGTCTGATGCGAACTCCTCGAAGTCGTATGCGATGGCTGCAAAAAAGCTGTTAATGATGTCTGGAATCACAAGCCCGATCAAACGGCTCCGCCGGCTGCGCAGGCTGGAAGCGAGGCTGTTGCGTCGGTAAGCCAGCGCTTCGACCGCTTCGAGCACCCGTCTCCGGCTCTCGATGCCCACCCGACCGTTCCCGTTTAACACATTCGACACCGTCGCGATGGAGACGCCGGCACGCTCGGCAACGCTCTGAATGGTCGCTCGCTTTGCTCGATGGGAATTCATGCCAGCGCGGTCGGGTAGTCAAACGAGCGGAGACCAACCTGAAATCGAGACTGCGGGTCCATTCCTTGTGAACTCATATGATTGCCGGACGAATGCTAAAACGTTCTCTCAACTCTCACCTTAGCCCTTTTTCGCATTTCCGCTTCTCGCGTTTGCGGAATGATTCCGCGACCATTGGCCGGGCAAGAGGAGCCAGCCCTGGTGCAGGCTTTCGTGCCCGTTATCGTTATCGATCGCCGATCGTCGATGGTTAAAGACGCATTACGATGGGGATCGTGGCGCAAACCGATTGACACCGCGGACCGGAAAAAGTATTCTTTTTGGTTAAACGTTTTATCTACGTTAATCACCCCAACCAAATTATGTTCCCCCACATCCCGATTCAGACCACGCCTTCACACGGCGATAGTAACCTCCACTTACAGGAGGAAATTCAATGAAACTCCTCCCCAAATTCGCCTTGTTTGGCGCGACCGCCGCATTGGCATTGACCAGCTTGCATCCGGCCACCGCGGCAGAAAAGCATCTGACCGTTTTGTTCGCCGTACCCGGTTTGGATTTTCCGTTTTTCGTGCACATGGCGGACCAAACCAAAGACGAAGCAAATAAGATCGGCGACATCGATCTGATTTTGGGCGATGGCCAGCGCAGTTCGACGAAGGAAACCGCGGACATTGAGGCGGCGATCACCAAAGGCGTCAACGGCATAGTGGTCTCCCCGAACGACGTCGATGCTCTGGCACCAGCGATTCAGGAAGCGGTTGATGCAAAAATTCCGGTGGTGACCGTCGACCGGCGCGTCAACAAGGTCCCCGGCGTCCTCGCGCATGTCGGCGCCGACAACGTTAAAGGCGGCGAAGCGCAAGGCCAGCTTATTGAGAAGCTATTTCCGAACGGCGCCAACGTCATGAACCTTCAAGGCCAGTCCGGTGCAAGCCCCGCCATTGACCGCAACAAGGGGTTGCACAATGTCCTCGACCAAGCCAAGGACAAATACAAAATCGTCTTCGAAGACACCGCCGCTTTCGATCGCGCGAAGGGCCTCGCGATGACGGAGTCGGCCCTTGCGGGAATGGCGACGCCACCGGACGTCATCGTCGCCGCGAACGACGACATGGCGCTGGGGGCGCTCGAGGCCTTGAAGGCCCGTAACCTCCTCGGCAAAGTGAAGCTGATCGGCTTCGATGCCTTACCCGAGGCGCTTGGACAGATCAAGGCCGGTAATCTGACGGCCACCATCGAGCAGTTGCCCGGAGGCCAGGTACGCGGGGCGCTCCAGACGTTGGTCGCGTTTCTCCGCGATGGCAAAAAGCCGGATCAGCAGGTGACGCTACTGACACCGATCGCGATCACGAGCGAAAACCTGGACAAGGCCGAACGGCTGAACGAGCTGAAATAGACTTCGGGTTTCAGGTCCGAAGAGTCGACGCTGGGAAGTCATCTGAGGCGCAGCCAGACGAGTTCAGGCTGCGCCGCCCGGACCCTCTACTCGCTGCAGGCAATCGAATGACAGCACCGTTGCTCCGCATGACCCTGATCGGCAAGCGATTTCCTGGTGTCCAGGCGCTCGACGATGTTGGCCTGGAAGTGCTGCCAGGCGAGATCCACGCCTTGCTCGGCGAGAATGGAGCCGGCAAGTCAACGCTCATCAAAATCCTCTCCGGCGCCCAGCAGCCGGACAGTGGCACTATCGAATTCGCCGGACAGAAGGTGACGATGGCCTCGCCGCACGACGCGCAGCGGCGCGGAATCGTTACTATCTACCAGGAGTTCACCCTCGCACCGAACATGACCATCGCGGAGAACGTCTTTATCGGACGCGAGCCCGGCCTTGGCGTTTTCGTGAGCTGGCGGAAAATGGCGGCCGAGACGCGCGCGATCACCGCGCGGCTCGGCCTCCGATTGCGGCCGATGTCCATCGTTCGCGAACTGCGCGTCGCTGAGCAGCAGATGGTAGAGATCGCCAGGGCGCTGTCGATGAAGTCCCGGCTGATCGTCATGGACGAGCCGACATCGGCACTCTCGTCGGACGAGGTTGAAAAACTGTTTCGCATCATGCGCGATCTCAAGGCGCAGGGCCTGAGTGTTCTTTTCGTCACCCATCGCCTGGAAGAGGTTATGCGAATTTGTGACCGCTACACTGTGCTTCGTGATGGTCGCCTGGTCGGCAGCGGTTCCATCGCCGAGGCAACGATCGATAGCATCATCCGACTGATCGTTGGCCGCCAGGTAAATGCACTTTATGCCCATCGGGAAAAAACGGTCGCCGGCGACGTCGTGCTCAGCGTCGAGGGGCTGACCCGCCGGGGCAACGCCCAGGATCAGAATGCAATCGTACTCGCCGATGTCAGCTTGGAAGTGCGCCGAGGCGAAATCCTGGGCATCGCCGGGCTGGTCGGCGCCGGCCGTACCGAAATGGCGCGCGCGGTATTTGGCGCTGACCCGTTCGACTCCGGTCGGGTTATCATCGACGGCGAAGAGGTCCATATCCGCTCGCCCCAGGACGCCATTCGCCACGGAGTCGGCTTAGTGCCCGAAGATCGAAAGCAACAGGCCTTGTTCCTGGCACTGGCCGTACGCACCAATCTCAGCATGGCCTCACATGATCGGCTCACCCGCTGGGGCATGTTTATCGACGAAACCGCTGAGCGAGAAATGGTCGAGGAATTCCGGAAAAAGCTCAATATCCGAATGGCGAGCCCGGAGCAGTTGATCTCCAGTCTTTCAGGAGGAAACCAACAGAAGGTCACGCTGGCCCGATGGCTGGCGCTGGGGCCGAAAGTGCTCATCGTCGACGAGCCGACACGGGGCATAGATATAGGCGCCAAGGTCGAGGTCCATTACCTTCTCTTCGAATTGGCGCGCTCGGGCATCGCGGTGATCGCCATCTCCTCGGAACTGCCTGAGATACTCGCGATCAGCGATCGCATTGTCACGATGCGTGAAGGCCGGGTCACCGGACAAATTAAGAGCGAAGACGCCAATGAGGAAGTCCTAATGTCGATGATGACGCTGCACGCAAAAGCGGTTTAGAAGCGGAAAGGAAAACGATGACCCAAGATCCGCACCCGGACACGCACACTCCCGCCAAGATTGACGTCATTGGCTTTCTGGCTCGGTTCGCTCCCCTCCTCTTTCTAATCGTACTGATGGGAGCCTTCGCCCTCGGCGAACCGCGGTTTCTGACGCCGCTGAACCTTTTCAACGTCCTCCGCCAAGTCTCGATTTACGGCGTGCTCGCGGTCGGCATGACCTTCGTTATCCTGACGGGGGGCATCGATCTCTCGGTCGGTTCCTTGGTCGCCTTTGCCGGCCTCGTCGCGGCAGCGGTCTCGAAGGGCGGCATCTCCAACCGCTTCTCCGTCGGCGCGGGCCAGGAGGCAGCCAGCTACGGCTGGTATCTCGCGGCGCTGGCTGCGATTGCGGTGGGGCTTATTGGAGGATTTGTACAGGGTTTTGCGATTACCCGGCTTAAGGTGCCACCCTTTGTGGTCACGCTCGGCGGCATGTCGGCGTTCCGGGGCGCCGCACTGCTTTTCGCCGCCGGCGGCCCGATCAGCGGCTTCGAACCGAGTTTCGTCTGGATGGGCCAGGGGCGCATTCTGGGTCAGGTGCCTGTCCCGGTAATTATTTTCCTCGCCTTTGCGGTGCTTGCCCACATTGTGCTCCGCTATACCCGATACGGCCGCCAGGTTTATGCGGTCGGCGGCAACCCGGAAGCGGCGCGGCTCTCGGGGCTGAATGTGCGCGCCGTAACTACCAGCGTGTATGTGATCATGGGCTTCTTCGCCGGCCTTGGCGCCTTCGTGCTCGCCGCCCGGCTAAACTCGGCCGAAGCGGTCGCCGGAACTGGCTATGAGCTCACCGTGATCGCCTCAGTCGTCATTGGCGGCACTAGTTTGTTTGGCGGCGTCGGCACGATTTTCGGCACCGTAATTGGCACAATCCTCATCGGGGTTTTGCTCAATGGACTCGTGCTGATGAACGTTTCGGCCTACATCCAACAGATCATTATCGGCATCATCATCGTCCTTGCGGTCGCTTTCGATACCTTCGCAAAAACGCGGCGCAGAACATCCTGATATAGAGGACCTGCTTTAAATTTAAAACTTTTGTTGGTCGAGTGTGACGTGGCCCAACTCCGGCGCGAGATTCACCTCCAGACAGATACTGGCGACCGCGATGAATGAGGGATCAAACGTGGGTTTCCGCCAATACCAACGGCAGCACGACCGTGAAGTAACTACCCTTCCCGAATTCGCTCTCCACGCTGATAGTACCGCCGTGCAATTCCACTAGTTTCCGCGTCAACGCCAAGCCTAGTCCCGTGCCTTCGTAATGTCGCGAGATGTGGGACTCAAGCTGTTCGAATTGATTGAAAAGCCGACCAATGTCCTCCAATTTGACGCCTATACCGGTGTCATGGACCACTAACTTAAAGCGGTTGGTGTCGTGCGGTTCGGCGAGGACTTCCACCTTGCCGCCATCGTGGTTAAATTTTATCGCGTTGGAGAGCAGGTTGTAGAGAATCTGCTTGAACTTTTGCTGATCAATCGTGACCTCGCCGAGCTTGGGTGCTACGTTCACGTCGATCTGGACGGCTTTTTTCAGTGCAATCGGTTGGGATAAGGCACAGGCGTCCTCAATGGCTTTGCGAACTGAGAATTTCTCCGGATACAACTCCATTTTTCCGGACCCCACTTTGGTTAGGTCAAGTATGTCGCTGATGAGCTGGAGCAGATGTTTGCCGCTATTCAAAATATCCTGGAGATATTCCTTCTGCTTCGGGTTAATCATGCCCGGCTTGCCGTCCACGAGAAATTCGGCGAAGCCGATGATGCAGTTTAGGGGCGTCCGCAGCTCGTGTGACATGTTAGCCAAAAACAGGTCTTTGACCTCTGCGGCATTTTGAAGTTCAATGTTTTTGTCGTGAAGGGCGACCTGACCCTTCTGGCGCTGGGCAACTTCCGTTTGTAGTTCGACATTGGCTGCCTGGAGTTGAGCAGTACGTTCGATCACTCGTTGTTCCAGGTCCGCGTTGAGCCGCAGGATTTCTTCTTCAGCGCGCTTGTGCTCGGTGATGTCCGTATTCGTCCCAAACCATCGCCAGATTTTTCCAGCCGAATCGCGAATGGGAAATGCTCCCGTAAGAAACCAGCGATACTTCCCGTCTTTGCCGCGAAGAGGGAAGGTGTCCTCGCATGGCTCACCATCTCTCAGATGAGCGGTCCATATCTCCTTGACGCGACTCAAGTGGTTTGGGTGAAGCACCTTTTCCCAGCCCCAGCCCTGCATCTCTTCAAGGCTGGCGCCGGTGTAGTCATACCACCGTGCATTGTAGAAAAAAATCCAACCATCAGCGTTCGCCATCCAGGCCATGGGAGCAATATTATTGGCCATCGTGCGGAATTGCTCCTCGCTTTCGCGCAACGCTTTCTCTGTTTCCGTGCGGGCGACGATTTCTGCTTGTAGTCGCTGGTTGAGGTTTTCCGCTGCTTCCGTGAGTTCGTGCTGGTGCAACCCGGAGATTAGCAACGCTTCGGAGATTTCATTGGCATATTGGTTTGCACGGGCGGCCTCTCTCTCGGGCAACTGTGCGCGCCTAAGGACCGGAGTGGACGATTCCTGTTGGCCGGTTGCCGGCGCTGCTTTACCCCGTTTTTGCTTCGCCCTCATGATCTCTCGCTTGCCAGCTTTTGACCGCGCCGCGCTTTCTTACCCTTTGGCTTTCGGCTCCGGCGCTGTCTCCTTGAGCTGGCCGAGCCGTTCCGGTAATCCGGAGCTCAATCGTGCATAATCGGTCTGGCGCGGGCCGATGACGACCACGCCTTGGTCGCTGATAATATACTCGCGGATATCCTTACTGTGGTTACCGCCGCGCATTTTGATGACCACAATGACTTTGCGAAGCTGGCCGTCAATCTCCACATAACGCAGCCGGATAATGTCATCGGTGAGGAAGGAAATCGTATAGTGGCTCAGTTGGAGCGAGGTGAAGTTGTCCTCGAGCTCGACGGTGGTAAAGATCGTGACTCCTGCTCCGGTCAAGGCTGCGATCATGCGATAGAGCGATTCGCGGAAATCGGTGCGAAAGCCAGGCGAGAGCGCCATCTCAAAACCGACCAAGGAATCGATCACCAGCCGCTTGGCTTTCAGCCTATTCACCGCAACGAGAATTTCATGCGTGGTCTCATCCACCGAGAGGTCCAGCGGCCGTAGATAAAGAATTTCAAGCAGGCCGCTTTTTTGTGGCGCATCCATGTCCAGGCCAAGAGTCCGTGCGCGCGTCGCGTAACCTTGCGGGCGCTCCTCAAAGATAACCGCGATTCCCGGTTCTCCGTCGCGCAGACCTGCGGCGAGAAATTGGGTGGCCAGCGCCGACTTTCCCGTCCCCGAAGGTCCGGACACCAACACGCTGTCACCTTCGCGGATACCTCCGCCCATCATCTTATCCAGTTCGGGGATACCGATGGAAAGCCGGCGCGGCTTGGTCGGTTTTACTTTCATCCAGACCAGGCCCAGAGTGCGTGAGAAGGCCTGCAACCCGTTATTGTCAATCCGGATTGTGTGCAATCCCGGCGCCGAAACCTGCCCGCGCAACTTCAAGATTTGCAATTTACGCACGACGGAATTTCGTTCCACATTCTGAGTGAGCCAGAAGAGGCCGTCAGCCACGGTGAACACCGGATTGCCGTGCACTTCGGCCTCGGAATACTCCCCAATCAGAAAGGTGGTGGCTTGCCAACTGGTTAAAAACAGAGCCAGGCGCTGGACAAAATTATGCAGTTCCATTTCGCCTTCCTCGCCATGCGCTTTGCGCACCACATTGCGGAAGGAGTCCACCACCACCATGCCAGGACAGGACACCTGCACCTCTCTCTTAATTTCCTCCAAAACCTCGTTTAGATCCTTCTCTAAGGCCGTTTCGCTCAGGTTGATAAAACGGATGGCGGTGTTCAGCTTGGCCGGGTCGAAAAAGGAATACTGCTGCTGGTAACGCAACATTTTGAGGGCGGGTTCGCCGAGTACGGTAAAATAAAGCGCTGGCTTCTGCGCGGTCGCATTGGCGAAGACGATTTGATGGGCCAGAGTCGTCTTGCCGCAACCCGGCGCGCCCGCGATCAAATTGAAGGAGAACTCCGGCAGTCCGCCGCCAAAAATGTCGTCCAGGCCGGGAACCCCGGTAGGTACGAGGCGGATTTTCACTTTTTCCGGCGCCTTTTTCTTAATTTTATTTTTCTTCATAGAGCTCCTCAATCAAAAATTGAGTCCGTTCATCCTTTGGCCAAATATCTTGCAGCAAATGCAGGGTTAATGCCGGACCAACAAAAGTTACCAATAGTCCTAGTAGCTGTGACAGGAGGACGACCTGGCCCTCAGCGACCACACGCGAGTCAAGTTTTGCCTCCAGTTCGTGCAAACCTTTCAAAGATCCATCCGAATTGATCTGCAGCGTGCGCAACCAGGGAACTTCCGCGCCAGCCAGCGCTAGAGCGCGAGATACGAGCGCGCTAAAACCTCCGACGCCTGTGGTTTTGATGAGCTTTACGCGCAGCTTTTCACAGACGCGAAAAGCCACGGAATCTTTTGCGTTCGCAGGCTCGCCCGATGCCGACTCGTAAGCCAGAAGGCGCAGGGTAAACTCTTTCATTTTTGGCGCGGCGCTGTTTGACATTTTCGTCAAAAAAAAAGGTTTATCTGCCACACCGCCCTGCACCGTCGGCTGGTTCTCTAAAGATTTGAGCTGAACCCTAAATCAATAAAGCCCATTAAAGTTGACCATTCGCGATTACTCTTTCTCCAGGCACCTAAAGTGGTTCTGGCTCTCCTCTGAGCCATCAGAAAGTCTCTAGATCATTCTTCCACCTTTCTCGTGATCCTCTTCTAGCACACAAGTATTATTGTATTTATCATTTATATCAACCCAGTAATATCGTTTTTTTACTGCTGTTGATTTCTCCGTTGGCCTGATTGGCATTCTTATGCACGAGCGCCGGGGGAGCACTAGCATGCTGCCTGTGTCCAATTCCTCCCGCCAAGTCTTTCCTAATCCACCATAAGCAGACCTGTCTCTCGCGATGGATATGCGCACTATAGAAACGGAAACCGGAAAGCACAAAGAAGCGTTCGAACTCTTTGCGTCCGCAAAAACCGGATTTAAGACTCTCCGCAGCCTGTATGAATCGACTTTGCGCAGCTTGGTAAGCGAAGCGTCTCGCTTTGCCTCTTTGAACCTGAGCAAACCGGGACGGTTCGCCTACACGCCCCATCTCTCAAAGATCGCTTTCGCGGCAATCGCGGTCATCGGGGTCAGTCATTAGCCCAGGGTTCCCAGGTTTCAACCCTGGAAAGCATTCAATTAAGCGGTTCGCCCTGGAGGGGCGTAAGATTTGCCTGGATCAATCCCACACATATCGCTCGTCAAAACGGATCCCGTGTTTGTTTAGCAGCGCTCGAAACTCGTCTTGAAAAGTCATCCTGCGATGATGAATTTCCTGCTCCGCGATGTATGAAAAAACCGATTCCCTGGCGGATTGGCTAACCGAAAACGCACCGTAGCCGTTTTGCCAGCTGAAACCATCGTGGAGTTTGCCTTTTAGGATCTTGCTCGAGCTGGTTTTGAGATTCTTGACCAATTCGGCGAGAGAGATCTTTCTGGAGAGACCGCAAAGAATATGGACATGATCCGCCACGCCTCCGACCTCAAGCGGAGCGCAGTCCAAAGCTCTCAAAGTTCCGGTCAGATAAGCGTGTGCCTGGGATCGGACTTCCGTCGACTGCAAAAATGGACTGCGATTTTTGGTAGAGAAAATAATGTGGACCAAGACTAGGGCGAGGGATTGAGCCATGTGTATCAATACACAATACATTTATGTTACTGTCACTCTCTATCTTGCGCCCTTTCAGGGCGCGCCGCCACGGGTGTTTCCGTTCCCAGGGTTGAAACCGGGTTTCAACCCTGGGCTGAATCCTCCTGTCCCTTCGGGACGAAGAACCATCCCAAACGGCCCTTATCTTCGCGCTATTCGGGTCAGTCATCAATTCTTGACAGACTGCCGGGTTTTAGGAGTCTGTCGCGTCCTGCTCTTTCCGGTTTCCGTTTCCATTGTGCGCATATCCATCGCGAGACACACAAAGAAGCGCTCGACTCTTTGCGTCCGTAAAAACCGGATTAAGATTCTCCGCAGCCCGCAATGAATCGACTTTGCGCAGCATGGTAAGCGAAGCGTCTCGCTTTGCCTCTTTGAACCTGAGCAAACCGGGACGGTTCGCCTACACGCCCCATCTCTCAAAGATCAGGGCCAAAGCCCGGTCGAATTTCCGGCGGTGCTACCATTCCAAGTTTTCTGAACTTCAGGCGACCATCACCCCCTGGCCAGACGAAATATCTATGATTGCCGAAACTTTACCGATATGACGCGCTTGACGACTACTGAAGATCCTGGAGAAGAATTCACGGTCCGGGGGCGTAATACCCTCGTTGACGCCGATGATGATGAAATCGTCTTTTACAATGATGTCACAAAAGTGCATGTGGTCCCCGAACGAGAGAGTTTTACCATTCAAGTATTGACCCCTGACTTCGTTCTGGAAATGGATTTCATCGACGCTGACAGCGTTCGCAAAGCCTTGGAATTGTTCGAAGCGAGAAAGGTTCTCGAAGTTGATTTTGACGCGCCCAACGGCGTTCGCATCATGCCTCCTACTTCGGAGCCTGCTGGAGCGTAACAAAACCGTTCACCGTTCACGTTCCGTTCATCGTTCATCGTTCGGCGTTCGGCTCCGTTCATCGTTCAACCGTTCACCGTTCACCGTTCACCGTTCGGCGTTCGCCGTTCACCGTTTAGCGTTCGGCGTTCACCGTTCACCGTTTAGCGTTCGGCGTTCACCGTTCGGCGTTCACCGTTCACCGTTCACCGTTCACCGTTCGGCGTTCACCGTTTACCGTTCACCGTTCATCGTTTAGCGTTCGCCGTTCATCGATCGGCGTTCGGCGTTGACCGTTCACCCGTTCACCCGTTCACCCGTTCACCGTTCACCGTTCGCCGGCACAATCAGGACATCGGTAACACTTATGGGTCCGGACATCGGTAACACTTTTCACAGGCTCCTTCGATCAAGACATAAAACGTCCAAACAAATACGCCGCCACGGCCGACGCCGATACGTTCCCACACTCTGCCCAGCGGCTTACGCCGAGATGTCGATTTCTAAGATAATTCCCAGATCCTGGGTAAACCGGTTGACGTCTTCCTCCGTTGTATCCCAGGCACACATCAACCGGGCTCCTCCGCCCGGTCCGACATCGGTATAAAACCGCCAGCCAAGTTCATACAACCGGTCCACAACGGGTCTGGGAATTTTAGCGAAGACCGCGTTTCCTTCACGCGGGAATAAGAGTTTCACCGCTGCGAAGCGGCTGAGCTGTAAATAAAGCCTCTCAGCCATTAAGTTTGCGTGCCTGGCATATTCCAACCATTTTCCCCCGCTCAATAACCCAAGCCATTGGGCTGCCAGAAAACGCATCTTGGAAGCGAGCTGTCCGCTCTGCTTCATCCGATACATGAAATCGGCGGCATCCTGACTATGGAAAAAAACCACCGCCTCGCCAAAGGCCAGACCATTTTTTGTTCCGCCGAGGACCAGCACATCTACTCCCGCCTTCCAGGACAACTCTGCGGGCGTACAACCGGCTGAGGCAACGGCGTTTGCGAAACGCGCCCCATCAACATGAACAGCCAGACCACTCCTCTTCGCGAGATTCGCCAGTTCCGCTATTTCATTCGCACGGTAAAGGGTTCCCAATTCGGTCGTATTGGTCAGACTGACCACTCGCGGCTGGGAAGCGTGGAAATCGCGTCGACCTCGTAGTCCTTCCTGGAGATTCGGGAGATCGATCTTCCCATTTTCCCCCTCCACCGTCACGATTCGGAGACCTTGATTGAGGAATCCGGGGGCATTGCATTCATCAGATTCGACGTGTGAATGTCGATGGCAGAGTACACTGTGGTGGGCAGAGCAAAAACTGCCGATGGCTAAACTATTTGCGGCAGTGCCGCTAAAGACGAAAAAGGTTTCGCAGTCGGTTTCGAACAATTCGCGAAACGCTTCCTTCGCTTGCGTCGTAATTGCGTCCGACCCGTAACCGACAACGTGCCCCGGATTTGAATTCTGCAGCGCCGCAAAAACTTCCGGGCAGCACCCGGCGTTGTTGTCACTTGCAAACTGTCGTCGATGATCAAAACTCCACACGCCCACATAGTGAGATGGGATAAAGTTGATCGCCAACGAAATCTCGCATTGAGCAGTTAGGGCACAGTTCCTAGTGCCCTGTCCCCGAAATACGAGGTATTTTGTTGCGATCAAAATGGGCCGCCGGCAAGGCGGTCCGAGCCGGACTGGCGGTAGGAGGGAGCATATCTGAATCGATACGTGACCGACGAGCAACGCAGCCGCCGGCCCATTTTCATCGCAACCCTCTGGGCCGGAGCCAGTTGACTGTTTTTCCGCGTTGCTGCGGATCGACCCGTATGACTCAGATATGGGCGCTTCGCTCGCGCCTTGAAAAACAGCCAACTGACCTCCGGCAAAATACCTCGTATTTCGGGGACAGGACACTAGAGTGAGAGCGGAGTTATGAAAGAGGAAATGGTGTTAGTGGTACGGCGTTCGCTCCTGGAATCACTCGGCATGTTCCAAGGGTTGCAGTTCGATGTGGATCGTTACTTAACGTCGCTGCTCAGTCGCGAAAATAACTTCTTTGCGACGCGATCGACGGCCGAAATCGACCCGAACCTGAAGCAGATTATTCCCTACGCGATTCTGGTCAGCGGAGACAAGGTGCTCCGATACAAGCGAGGAAAAAAATCCGGGGAGCAACGGCTGGTAGCTAAGGGATCGATCGGAATCGGCGGCCACATGAACGACCGCGACGAGGGATTATTCGCTCTCGATCAGGCCGCTTATTTTGCCGGAGTGCAAAGAGAAATTGACGAAGAATTGATCGTCGAACGCCCCTTGCAGCATCGAATTGCCGCACTGATCAACGATGATTCCAATGAAGTAGGCCAGGTCCACCTGGGAGTCGTACACATTTTGGAACTGGCACGCCCAACTGCCGAGAAGCGGGAAAGCATGATCCTTAACGTCGAGTTTATGACCCCGGAGCAACTCCGCGAGGAAAGAGACAGTCTCGAGACCTGGTCACAAATCTGCGTCGACAACCTGGAGAAACTGACCAGCGCTTCCCATTAACACCGGCGTTCGCCGATCGCTATCCGACAATCCTATCCTATTTCTCGGCGGTATGGCATGCCATCTTGAGCGCCGGCCCGCGTCACCTTGACTGATGCGGCTTTGCACGCTCTTTCGATCGCCGCACGAAGCGGAAGATTTTCGGCAATCCCCACGCCAAGCCATCCAACGAAACAATCCCCTGCACCGGTCGTATCGACGGCCTGAACTTTTGGGGCAGCGACAAACTCGACCGTTTTCCCCTCTGAAAACATGACGCCTCGGGCACCCAGAGTCACCACGACATTTTTGCACCCCAGATCGTGCAACTGGCGGACAGCACCTGGAATATCATCTTGGGCCGTAATATCCCGCGCCTCGTGCTCGTTGACGACGATCACCTGAAGAGTCTCGTAAATGCGCTTTGGCAGGGCTCGGGAGGGGGCGGGGTTCAAGATGAACGGCTTTCCCAGTTCATGGCAAATGCGAGCCACCGCTTCGATGGCCCCGTCCCGAATCTCTAACTGCGATATCACTGCTCCTGCCGACTCGAAGGCAGGTCGGGCCAAGGAAACCATCGCCGAGTCGACGGATTCGTTGGCGGATTTCGCTACGGCAATCAGATTCTCTCGAGTGGCCCCGTCGACGAGGATGAGCGCAATTCCGCTCGGCGCGCCTTGCACGCATTGAAAATAATCGACGTTAATCCCTTCCTTAACCAGACGGTCCCTCGCGGTTGTCCCAAAGGTGTCGGCGCCATAAGCGCCAAGAAATGTGACTGCCCCGCCCGCCCGAGCGGCCGCGACTGCCTGGTTCGCACCTTTACCGCCGCCGAACATCTGAAAGTGGCCGCCGAGAACCGTTTCCCCCGGATGCGGCAAGCGATCGCAAAAGACCACCATGTCAGTATTTGAGCTTCCAACGACTAAGATCTGCGGTATTGCGAACATGCAAAAAAAATGTCTCGGGCATGAAACAATGATCGAGGCCAAAGATCAAGATGGTTCCTCGGAACGAGAGGGATGCTACCTGGCGGCAATAGGGGCTTGAGGGGGGTGCGCCCCGGCCCTGTCGGGTTGCTGACGGGAACGAATTCCACGCCAGTACCGCAAAGGAATCGCGCCGAGCGCGATAATTGCCAATTGGCTGACAATGAACCCGATGAGCGGTCCGAACGCCTGCTCCATGAAACCGTAGGAATGCAGACCGACCCCGAGCATGTTGACCCCGAACCAGGAGAGGCTCGTGATGACATTCCCAAAGACGGTCAAGAGCGCCATCCCGCGTTCCCTGGCGAATCCGCCCCATCGTGCATGCAGGATAATGGCATTCCACAAGACGATGAGCAGCGCTCCATTTTCTTTCGGGTCCCAGCCCCAGAACCGACCCCAGGATTGATCCGCCCAAATTCCGCCAAGGATAGTGGCGACCAGGCTGAACAATGTCGCAAAGCAAACCACCCCATACATCATCCGACCCAAAGTTTTGGCAGTCGCTTCGTCGAACGACGTCGTGAATACCCCCCGGAAGATGTAAATGATCCCAATCAGCCCAGCGAGGAACATCGCGGAATAGCCCATGGCCTCGCCGACCACATGCGTTGCCAGCCAGCCGTTAGTGTCCAGAACCGCTCGCAGCATCTCCAGGGTGTCCCCATCCAATTGGAGATTGTGGGCGATGAGCAAGGTCACGAACCCAATCACCGCGCCGCATACGCTGCCGATGCCATTCTTGTAGAATCGCTCCAGAATGATGCAGAGCAACACGGAAGCCCATCCGACGAAAATTGCCGAACTATAAAGGTTTGTCACTGGTGGACGCCCCTGCAAATACATCCGGGTGACCAAACCGAGAGTATGAATAAGAAATGCTCCCACCAGAATAAGCATGGCTGTGCGGCTAAGAGTCTTCGGCCAGACCAACCAGGAAAAGAGCCCGAACAGCAAGACGACGACGTACAAAATCATCGCCTGCAAAAACGGCTGAGCGTGGTTGAAAAAAAACTCCAGTTTCGGCCTGTTCAGCTTCTCTGGAATAGTCTTGGAAAGATATCCTTCGTATTCGCGGATGGCGGCGTTAAACCGGCTCACATCATTCGCGTGATAGGCTGAAATCAGTTGCCCATAAATTGTGGCACCAGGAGGGACGCGGCCAGTGCCAATCGCGCTCAGCAACGACTCCGAAATATGCTGCCAGCCTTCGTTTTCCACGGCACCCTGCGGATTAGGGATAGCGTAGGCATATTTCGCCTGCATCAAGTTTTTGTAACGTTCAGTGAATAAGAGGATTCGTTCAAAATCCTCTTGATTGAAGGGCTTGCCGGCGTCGCGCTCATGAACAGCGTTCAACCCTGGCTGGATAGCGAGCGCAAAAGCTTGCACCTCCTTTCCAAAGTCGGATGAATCTTCCGCTTGGATCGTATTCTTCAACCGAAGATAAAGACGTAAGCCCTCCCGAAGCTTCAGGATCCCGCGCTGGAAGGGGTTCCGAGTTTCGGCTTCAGTTTGCTCGGCCAATCCCGCTTGCTTTTCTATCTCAATGAAGAAGGGCTTTAAATCATTAAACGAATAGGAAACAAACTGCCCTTTGGCGTCCTGCGACCCAAAAAGATCGAGGATCTCTTGATTGCTGACTTCAAATAGCTTTGCCGTATCCGAATGCTCCGGCAACATAAGGATGTCCATTAATCCCTGGCTCGGCGGCACCGCTTTTCCGTCTTTGGCGGTGTAGGTTCCGTGATGATTCCATTCCGACAAAGAAATTCTCGCCAGAGTGTCCAATGGCATGACTCGCCCGCCGACGAGAACAGGCAGTTTGCCAAAACCATTTAAGTCCAGTCCCGGCGTCTCTTTGGGCGGCATCATTTTTGAAACCGCCCAAAAGAGCAAGACAAGGCTGATGATCCAGGGAACTGACTTTTTCATGCGATCACCCGGCGTTTGACAAAACTGACCAGATGCATTCCGAACTGAAGAAGCATCCCGAGCACAATCAGTGCACACGAAATGTACGGGATAAGCCAGCTGGGATTTTGTGCTACCTGAAGGACTGTTGTGGTGTCGTTGTTATCGAATCCGGCCTGGAAAAACGTGTACCCCCGATAGCGCAAAGGGCTGTTCATAAAGATCAGGGACTCCCGATCTTCATGTTTTGCAGGGTCGGTCAGCTTGATACGGCTGGAAAAATTCTTCGCGATATCAGTCCCGGCATATCGATCATGACGAAACTGCAGGAGTTGGATCGCGAACGGTTTATAAAAGCGCTTGGGTCGCAGCACGATTTGGAAAGTCTTTCCACCGGCCTGAAAACTGAGCGGACGCGGGAATCCGGCCGCAAGGCTCCAAGTGCCAATCAAATTGCCGCTTTGCAAAACGGCTACGGTCGTCGCCGGTTGATTACGATCGTTTTCTTTGTAGGTCTTTTCCATTTGGACTGCGACGGCCATCGGGCCAATCGGCAAATGCGGATAGTCAGGCGACGGCAATTGGGAAGGGCTGACCAGCGCAGCATTCGGATAATAGTCTTTAATGACGACCTCCAGGGAATCCGCCGGCAGTTTTATGTTGTTGCCTCTATATAGCTGAGAAGCAGGCAGAGAAATGACCTGGTCGGAATCGGCGCCACTGGTATCAATAATCGCGAGCTCATCGTGGTACAAACTTTCTGAGTAGTTTTTGGTTTGACCCTGGTCAAGTCGCATTTGGCTTTCCAGGTCCACGAAAATGTCCGCGAACAATTGACCAACCAGCAGCAGGATCAGACCTGAATGCAGCAGAAGAATCCCAGCCTTTTTCCAGCTTAGTTTGAACCTCGCGATATGGGCCGCCAAGAGGTTCACCAGGAGCAGGGTACCGACGATGTACCCCCCTGGAAACCACGGAATACGTAGCTCGGTATGAGGCACCGTGAAGAAAAGAAATAAGCTTTTAAAGTAACGGTTTTCGGCTTCATAGATGCCAATGTGCACCTGATCCAGCGTGCCAACGAATACGAGGACCATCGCGCATGCCAAGCAACAGATGGTCAGCTTGAGCGATGTGAGAGGCTTCAGCCAGCGAAGTAAATCACTCGTCATTGGTAGATTTCGGCTTATTCGAAAGAGCGGGTGCGGGGGGTTCGGCGGCCGATGGCGAGTTAAGACGGAAGGACTTCACGAAATCCAGAAACTTCTGGCGCTGGCTTTCGATCAGTTCGGGGGAGCCGGTCATTTTCACAAACCAGGTGCGATCGGCAGTCTGGAGCACTGCACCCAGGATTCGAGAAGGTTTCGACGCGTTTCCTGCCGTTTGGAAATCGACCAGATAGGTAGGGACGTTCTCGACCTCAGTGCGTTGAAGCGATCGCGAAAGTTGATCTTCGTCGAGAGGCGCTAATTGGAGTTGGCCGCGCCAGCGGTTGATGTTTGAGATCAGTCCGCCAGCTTCGCCAGGAAAGGCGGTCACCGAAACATCCGCTGAAGTGGCATTGGGGCCATCCACTTTGAAGCTGCCAAGGCGCATTTCAGAAAGGGGTTGCTCACTCCAGCCGTCCGGTTTAGTCCACCGCGCCGGATTACCTGGCGAGGGCGCCAAAGCTGCCGACTCGCTCTCCATCGCCACCTTCATTCCTTCTTTGGGAATCTTATAAACCTCGATCCTGTCGTTATTGCAGGAAGCAAGTGCCGTCAAAAGAAAGACCAGCAAGAACGAAGACGATTTTTCCATCGCAGCGGCCTACGAGATACCCGCCTTCAACGCGTACCGCTTTTTCAGTTCGTCAAAGTGAGTCGAAGGGAACCATTGGTACAACATAAAATAAACAATCACGCCGGTAATCGAAACATAAAGCCATATTGGCATCGTAAATCGGCCGAGGCGACGGTGCCGATCGAATCGCGCTCGCAAAGCCGGGATAACAGTAATAATCACCAGAGGCAAGATGGTGAAGGCGAGGATGAGATGGGTGATCAGGATGAGATAGTAAACCGGTCGGACCCAGCCTTGAGTGGTGAATCTCACCGACCCTTCTCCAACGGCACTCAGCAGGCCAAAATGATAACTCAAATAACAGGCCAGGAAAACTGTCGAACAGACGAGAGCTGTGATCATGCAGGTGATATGCATCCGTTTCCGATCCCGGCGAATCGCGGCCCATCCAACTGCGATAAAACAAGTACTGAGACCGTTCAGGGTCGCATTCACGGGAGGAAGATCAAAGACGTTCATCTCACAAACGGGCTACAGCATCCAAACTGGCATTAAAAATAGGTTGGAGTTCGGAGCCGATCAAGGGCCCAAAGAGCCCACCCTTCGCACGGACTTACCAAGACAGCAAGCCGGAACGTTGCCTTGACTACCCCGCAACCGTTCAGTCAGTGTGATTGTGTGCCCGGGGCCAATCCCATACTCGTCATCAATTGCGGAAGCTCGTCTCTAAAGTTTTCGCTTCTGGATCCGGAGACAGAGACCACCTTGGCGTCGGGAATCGCGGAGCGACTAAAGACGGACCAGACGTATTTGAAAATGTCCGACTTGGAAGGAGTCGACCACCAGGAGGCGATTCCCCGGGCGGATCATCGCGCCGCCCTGTTACGGATTATTGACCTTCTTGAGCGGGGCCAGAAATTAGAAATCAAAGCGATCGGGCATCGCATTGTGCATGGCGGCGAGTATTTTCGCCGGCCGGTTCTGATCACCGAGAGCGTGGTACGGACAATCGAGGGACTGGCAGAACTTGCCCCGCTGCATAACCCGGCCGGCGCCCAAGGCATTCGGGTCGCCAGCGAATTATTTCCAGATCAACAGCAGGTAGCAGTGTTTGATACTGCCTTTCATCAGACATTACCGCCTCACGCTTATCACTATGCGATTCCCTACGAATATTACGAAAAATACAAGGTGCGGAGGTATGGATTTCATGGGACCAGTCATCACTACGTGGTCTTGCAGGCGGCAAAACGGATTGGTAAACGGATCGAGGAGACGCAGTTCATTTCGGCCCATCTTGGAAATGGATGCAGTGCGGCGGCCGTTCGCCACGGCAAGAGCCTGGATACGTCGATGGGTCTGACGCCCCAGGAAGGCTTGGTGATGGGCACCCGAAGCGGCGACGTAGACCCAAACCTCCATTTATTCCTCCAGGAGAAGGAAGATAAATCGCTTCGGGAGATCACGGAGATATTGACGCGAAATAGCGGGCTTCTAGGCGTTTCAGGGGTCAGTCACGATATGCGTAGCGTCATCGCCGCAGCAGCGGAAGGGAAGAAACGGGCGCGCCTGGCAGTTGATGTTTTCTGTTACCGGTTGGCCCGGTCGGTTCTTGGGCTGGCAGCAGCTCTTTCTTCCATCGACGCCTTGATTTTCACCGGCGGCATCGGGGAGAATAGCGCCGCAATCAGGGCTCAGACATTGACTCATCTGGCGATTCTCCATCCCGAACTTGATCAGAAACTGAACGAGACGCACGGAAAAGGAGCAAACGGACGCATCACAGGAAAATCGGGGCTGTTGTGTCTGGTCATCCCGACCAACGAAGAGCTGATGATTGCGCGTGAAACGGCTCTTCTAACCACATGAAACACACATTTTTTCTCGCGCCGGCAGGGACCGGCGTTGGGTTGACCACGGTGGCACTTGGTCTTGTCAAAGCCCTGGATCGGAGAGGTGTCCGGGTGGCATTTTTCAAACCAGTCGCCCAAGCCCCAGAGGGCTACTCCGGGCCTGAACGATCTACTCACTTCATCCGTGCGACGACCACATTGACGCCGTCCGATCCAATCCCACTCGCCACCGCGTTCAAAATTATCTCAGAACAAGGCATGGATCAATTAATGGGCGACGTGATTTCCGCGTATGGTGAGTCGACAGCATCTGCCGATGTCGTCGTCGTCGAAGGGCTACTGCCGGCAGGAGGCGATTCGTATCTCGGAGTCGTGAACAACGACCTGGTAAAAACACTGAACGCGCAGGTCATCCTGGTGGCTTCACGAGGCGAAAGATCGATCGATTATATCGACGATCAAATCGCAGTACGCGGCAAATGCATTCGGCGGCCTGGATGAAATTCTCGGGGCAATTATCAACCGATATCCAGTCGACCACGCAAAATCTGCGAAAGATTTGATCGATCATCTGCGATCTGAAAGCCGGCTATTCAGCCGTCGGCAGCTTGAACTTATAGGCGTGGTGCCGGAAAGTCCGGCCTTGACCTATTGCAGGACGATCGACATTCAGCGCCATCTCAACGCCGAGGTCGTGAACGCTGGAGAAATGCGGAGTCGCCGGGTGAAGACGACGCATCTCCTGGCGCGGACCGTTCCAAACTTGCTCCACACCTTTGTTCCGGGATCGATCCTGATGACACCCGCGGATCGCAGCGACGTCATTCTGGCTGTCGGCATGTCGGCGCTGAGCCATGTCCCAATCGCCGGACTCATTCTGACTGGTGATACCGAACCCGACCAACGAATTATTAATTTTTGTCGACCCGCCTGGGAAACGGGTCTCCCCCTTTTGCAAGTGAAAACCAGCAGTTACGATACTGCCACCCGACTTTACGAATTAAGTACCGAAGTCCCCGTTGACGATCTCCAGCGGATCGAGGAAGCGATCGCTCACGTGGCACAGACACTCGACATCGACTGGTTGATCTCGCAGTCTAAAAAAGAACTCGATTTCAGACTTTCGCCTGCTGCTTTTCTCTACCAATTGACTGAGAAAGCGCGCGCCGCAAATAAACGGATCGCTCTACCTGAGGGCGCTGAGCCGCGTACCGTAAAAGCGGCGGCGATCTGTGCCCGGCGTGGCATTGCACGCTGCGTGCTCCTCGGGGATCCGGCCGAGATTAAGGTGGTGGCGCAAAGCCAGGACATCGAGTTACCCGACAATCTGGAAATACTGAACCCGACTGAAGTGCGGCCCCAATATGTCCGCCCGCTTTTCGAATTGCGAAAACACAAAGGTCTCTCGATCGAGATGGCGGCGAGCCAACTGGAAGACAATGTGGTCCTTGGAACGATGATGCTCTCATTGGGCGAAGTCGACGGACTGGTCTCGGGGGCTGTTCATTCCACCGCAAACACGATCCGGCCTGCCTTGCAGATCATTAAAACGAAACCTAACGCAAAAGCGGTCTCCTCAATCTTTTTCATGTGCTTGCCAGAACAAGTATTGGTCTATGGAGACTGCGCCGTAATCCCAGATCCTGATGCCGAAACCCTGGCCGATATTGCGCTCCAGAGCGCAGACTCTGCTTCCGCATTTGGTATCCCGCCCCGGGTGGCAATGATCAGCTATTCAACGGGTGACTCCGGATCAGGGGTCGACGTGGATAAGGTACGAGAAGCCACCAGACTGGCTCACGAAAAGCGACCGGACCTCCTCATTGACGGACCGCTTCAGTATGATGCCGCTTTCATGCCCGATGTTGCGAAAACAAAGGCTCCCAACAGCCCCGTCGCCGGTCGTGCAACCGTATTCATCTTTCCGGACCTGAATACCGGGAACACAACCTACAAGGCAGTTCAACGGAGCGCGAATGTCATCAGCATCGGTCCGATGCTGCAGGGCCTGAAACGCCCGGTGAACGACCTCTCGCGCGGAGCGCTGGTTGACGACATCGTCTACACTATCGCGCTAACTGCGGTCCAAGCGACACAGTAGGGGAACGTTTCGGCGGCAGGGCGTGGCCCAGCCGGCCGGCTAGCGTTGAACGGCAGGAAAGGGAGAAATGTACTGGCGAACAGCCGACGGGGTGCGGCGAACGCTGAAATCACCGGGGCTCGCGATCTCCAGGCCTTGCCGTTGGGCGGCCAGTTGTTTGCAGGAACGGATCATCATGAGGACCATTCCGGTGATCAGAAAAGCCAACATCCCCAGCATGAAAACGACGCTCCAGGAAAAGCTTGCACTAATACCAGCTACTCCAGAATCACCGGCGACGTTCGACGGTTCCTTGCAGCCCTCACAGGCCAAGATTGGCGGAAGGTAGCTCATCAGCAAGGCGACACTGAACGCAAAAAACCGGAGCATGCCTCTTATTCTTGTTTATCTTCGCCCGCGACGCAAGGGTCTTCCTGCGAACTTGATCTGGTTGGCTGAAATCGGCTTCAGGGTTATCCTTATCGAGCGAAGCCCAAGGTAATCAGCCGCGTTGAGCGGCTTGTGGATGACTCTCGGCAGTGCAGGACGATGATCCAGATCAAACGAGTCTATGAATCGCAGGCTAAACAGGATGGAGTTCGTTTCCTGGTCGAACGTCTGTGGCCGCGTGGCATAAAAAAAGAAGATCTGCAGACGAACGGCTGGTGCAAGAATCTGGCGCCAAGTGACGGATTGCGGCGCTGGTTCAGCCACGATCCGGACAAGTGGAAAGAATTCCAGCGCAGATACCTGGCCGAACTGGACGGCAATCCTGCAGCCTGCCAACCACTGTTGGACGCGGCCAACCAAGGAAATATCACCCTGCTATATAGCGCTCGCGATACAGAACACAATAGTGCCATCGTGTTGAAGTCACACTTGGAGGAGCGGCAGAAAGCGAAAAAGTCGAGCAGATCGAAAAGCTGACAAGCCAAGCGCTCGTTAGATTTTTGCGCTCAGGAACAACCGCGGGTCATAAGGACAGGAATTCTCCGGGAGCTCTCCTATTTTCGTTCTGACGAACGAACAATGATCCGGGTAATACTTGCCTCGTAATCATTCCTCCATCGCTCCAGACAAACACCTTCGACGAAGCCGCCAATCGCTCCTGCAACTATCCAGCCAAAGAGCAGGAGGATGGTGTCGGGGACCAGACAGAGCAGGCAAACAAAAACGGCCAAATAACAGAAAACAAAGGCCAGACTTCCGCAAAGCATTTCCGGTCGCCGGTTCCAAAACCACTCTGCCCGGGAAAATTCATCCTGATCAATGGCAGCTCTGTCCGGTTGAAGAGATTCGATAAGAACGGCAGGAGGCAGTTCTTCGTATCTCCAGGGGGTCTTCGCGCTGACTGTCTTACGCGCGTCCATATTTCAGATAATCGCCGACCGCAACCAAGTGAATCTACACACTATTCTATCGCTATACGATACGTTGTAAAGGGGGTCTCTATCGGTCTTTGATTGCGCCGCGTGGAAGAGACGTTTGAGACGTGGCGGCATGGCGCGTCGCGGCGTAAGCGAAGCGTCTCGCTTTGCTCTTTTAGTTTCTTTTCCTCAAATTGGACATCATGCGGCAGTCCCGCGCCTATAAGATGTAGAGAATTGAAAACAGGAAAACCCAGACGATATCCACGAAGTGCCAATACAAACCTGTGCACTCCAGGAAACCGTGACGTTGAGGAGTGAACTTTCCGCCAAGGGCTTTGATCAGCGATGAGACTAGCAACAGGACGCCGATAAAAACGTGGAGCCCATGGAAACCGGTCAGCACA
The DNA here is from genome assembly GCA_963742335.1 of uncultured Verrucomicrobiae bacterium. Lineage (GTDB taxonomy): Bacteria > Verrucomicrobiota > Verrucomicrobiia > Chthoniobacterales > JAFAMB01 > JAFAMB01. Next base: position 148,794 of record CAVULL010000040.1, on the reverse strand, counting down.
AAAAAGCTGGATCCCATAATCCCGGTAGTATTAAACCAAAAGCCTTCGTCATGAAGGCTGATCCACTCAAGAGCCTGGTTCGTCAAAAAGAGTCCGCCTAACAATATGGTCAAGAGCAGGAGTCCTATCCCGCCCTTGGTATGCTTGATCAACCGGGCCTCAGAATAATGCAGGGTGAAGCTGCTGGAAATCAGACAGAGCGTCGCGATGATCGTTTTGATCATCGTCGCCGGATTCTTCAGTGCATCAGGCATCTGCCATCCAGCACCGGCCCCTCCGCGCAGCACCATGTAACCGCAGATCAGACCCGCAAATAACATCGCCTCCGAGGCGAGGAAAGTGAACATCCCGAAACGGACAACGTTCGGGCCGCCGGAGTGTAGGTCATCAATCGTAGTGGCTGGAGCTTGCATGGCTAAATCTTTTGATAAATCGACAGTTTCCAAAGGATAATCAACACCGTGAAACCGATAGCAAATACGATGATGGCAATGAGTAGCCGGCGATTCTTCTTTCTAAGTTCTTCCTTTATCACAATCGGGCAAAGGCAAGCGCCCCCAGCGTCACCGGTAAATAGATAATCGAGGCGACAAACAGGCGCTTTGCGGCTTGATCAGTTCCAACAATCGCAAAACGAAATGACATCCAGAGAAAATACCCGCCCATCACCAGGGCGACGGGAAGATACCAGAAGCTCGTTAAACTGAGCATCGCGGGCAGCAAGCTCACTGAAAGCAAGCCCATGGTGTAGAGCAGGCTCTGGCGCCCGGTCACACGACATTGCGGGTCAAAACTAGCAAGCATGACGAAACCCGCCTGCTTGTAATCTTCGCGGTACAGCCAGGAGATCGAAAGAAAGTGTGGCATTTGCCACAAGAAAAGAATCGCGAACAGAATCCAGCTTTCGAAGCTTGGTGCACCGCGGGCAGCCGCCCAGCCGATCACCGGCGGGAGAGCACCCGGGATCGCGCCGACGATCGTGTTCAAGGTCGTTACCCGTTTCAAGGGGGTGTAGACAAAGACATAGACACCAATCGTTACGGCGCTCAGTATTCCAGCGCAGATATTTGTCGCGATACTCAACCAAAGAATTCCGCTGGCTGAACAAATAATTCCAATGATCAATCCTTCGTCGAGGGTCATCCGCCGCCCCGGCAGAGGACGATTCCGCGTCCGGCGCATCTGAGCATCAAGCTCGACTTCGAACACTTGATTGAGAGCGGCGGCTCCGGAAGCGGCCAGAGCCGTACCGGCCAGGGTATGAAACAAATAGAGGAGATCGACCGGACCGCGCCATCCAAAAAGGAACCCGACCAAGGTGGTCACCAGAACCATTAAGGTGATTCTGGCTTTGCATAATTCCGAGACGTCGGCGACCCAACGTTTGGTGTGCGACACCGGGCCTCCGGGCAGGCGAGTGACGCGATGTTTATCCGCAAATGCGCTCATGCCCTTGCGACCTCCTTCCGCACAGTCGCTGGAGCATTTGCTCGCCGGATTGGAGATAGCATTGCTGATAGTATCACGCTAAGAAGAACTCCGGTCATAAAAGTCAGCGCGCCGACAAAAACATGAGCAGTTGCGATGTCGGCTGCTTTGTTGCTCCAGATCGTCCAGGCGCCAAGAACAAACTGGACAACGACCAGCGTCAGCCAGACACCAGCCACCGAACGAACTTGACCGGGAATCTGTCGATTTCGAATGATATTTGTGGCAACGGACATAATGCCGGCAACGATTAATACGGCCCATCCCCGATGAATGTACTGCAATAGAATAAGACCTGCGGTGATCGGCGGAGCGGCTTGAGTTGTCGCCCGAGTCTCGTTGATACGAGCAATTGATGCCGCATCGAGCGGTGGGAAGAAACCGCCGTAAGCGGTTGGGAAATCAGGAATAGACAATCCGGTGTGTGAATGCCGCATCGAGGCGCCCAACCCCAATTGGATAAATAGCATCGCGGTCACCAGAACCGTCCAGCGACGAAAGAACCGCACCTGATTCTGCTGTGCGGCGGGTTCAATCCCGCGCCAGAAACGAGAAGTCACCAGGGCAATGGTCGCCACCAGACAGAAAAATGCCTGAGCAAGGCAACCGTGAAAAAGCCCCAGGACGGCGTTGTGTTCGGTCACGCGCAAGCCGCCAAGAATACCCTGGATGATCACGGCCAGGAGGGCCATCCCGGCGAGCCATTTTACCCAGCTTCGGGTCTCAATCACTACCGTCAGAATAAAGAGCGCGATGGTTAACAGCCCGACCCCGCTGGCAATCAGCCGATGCGTATGCTCAAAAAAAACGCCGCCGACCCAATGAGAAATCGGGAAGAGAAACATGTTGTAGCCGAAGCTGTTCGGCCAATCGGGGACGGCCATTCCAGCTCCATGACTGGTCACTAATCCACCGCTGCAGATCAAGACAAGCACGCTGGCAGCGACGAAAATAGCGTACCAGTGCAGGAACCGCTTTGGTAGACCGAGCTCGGACATCGATTTTTCAGCAGCAACTAGTGGGCAATAATTTTGGCCGTCTCCGGTGCGGGTTCATTCTGGGGCAAATAATCTTTCTCCATTCCCGGAACACTGTATTCGTAAGGTCCGTGATAGACCGTGGGAGTTGTCTCAAAATTTCCATGTCCTGGAGGTGAAGGAACGGTCCACTCGAGAGTCGTTGATTCCCAAGGGTTTTTCGAGGCTTTCGGCCCTTTGAAGATGCTGTAAAAGAAATTGATCAGGAACGGGATGGTGGACAATCCTAAACAAAATGCGCTGACGGTGACAAACACATTGATCGGCTGAGAGCTTCGCAGGTGATCATATAACGGCGGGTCCGCGATCCGCCGCATCATTCCGTTCAGCCCAAGATTGTGCATCGGGAAGAAGGTGCAGTTAAAGAAGATAAAGGCGAGGACGAAGTGAATTTTGCCCCAGGTCTCGTTCATCATTCGGCCGAACATTTTGGGAAACCAAAAATAAATAGCGCCAAAAACACCGAATAGACTCCCGCCAAACAAGACGTAATGAATGTGGGCGACGATGAAATAAGTGTGATGAATAAAGAGATCGACCGGAGTGGCCGCCATATAAATTCCGCTCAGGCCTCCAATGACAAACATTGAGACAAAAGCCAAGGCGAAACACATTGCAGTAGTGTATCGAATGGAACCGCCCCAGACCGTGCCCATCCAGTTGAAAGTCTTGATGGCCGAAGGCACAGCGATAAGCACCGTCGAAAAAGAGAAAGTGGCGGAAAGCAAAATATTCATTCCGCTGACAAACATGTGGTGACCCCAGACGATGAAACCCAGGACGGCGATGGCCACCATCGCGTAGACCATTGCCTTGTAACCAAAGATTGGCTTGCGAGCATTGACCGCCAAAATTTCTGAGGCCAGTCCCATGGCCGGAAGAATCATAATGTAAACCTCCGGGTGACCAAAGAACCAGAAAAGGTGCTGCCAAAGCAGGGGTTGCCCATAGTTGCTGGCCGAGAAAAAGGTCGTTCCAAAATTCAGATCAAAAAACAGCATCGCGGCGGCAGCCGACAGGACCGGGACGGCCAGCAAAAGAAGAATCGCAGTGATGAAGAGCGCCCAGACCGGCAACGGCAACCGGAACATCGTCATCCCTGGCGCCCGCATATTGATGATCGTGGTAATGTAATTCATGGCTCCGGCGATCGAAGCTAGACCGTTGATAAACAATCCGACGCACCAGAGGCTCTGACCAGCCTGAGTTCCATTGTAGACACCGTGGGAGGAGAGCGGAGCGTAAGAAGTCCAACCACTGGCAGGGAAACCGGCCGGAACGAAGAAGCTGGAGAGCAACACCAGACCGGATAGCAGAAACAGCCAGTAAGAGAGCGCATTGAAAAAAGGGAAAGCCATATCCGGCGCTCCGATCTTGAGGGGGATCAAAAAGTTGCCGAAAACACCGATCAGAAACGGCATGATCACGAGAAAAACCATGACGGTGGCGTGCATGGTTACCAGCCCATTGTAGCCTGCCGGCTGAATTGCTCCCGAAGAAGTCACCAACCAACTGGGCAACAACGTACCGATAAAGGGAACCGGGGCATTTGGGAAAGCCAACTGAAAGCGGACCCCCATGGCAAGCAAACCTCCGACCAGCAAAAAGAACATGCTGGTAAACAGATACTGCAAAGCGATGGTTTTATGGTCCTCCGACCAGATATACTTTCGGAAGAAACTCAACTCCGGATGGTGTCCATGCGACCCATGGGCTTCTTCCGGAAGGGTATGAACAAATGTTTCTGCCATAAAAATTTCCTACAACTATTTACTGGGCGCCGGGGGGGTGGCTGGGGCGGCATTGGCCACAGCAGCTACTTTCTCCTTATACCATTTGTCAAATTCCTGTTCAGAGACCACCGAGATGGGCGCCTTCATATTGTAATGTCCCGACCCGCATAGCTGGCTGCAAGCCAAGTCATAGCTCCCGATTTTCGTCGGAATGAACCAAACCCAATCGATGGTTCGCCCGGGCACCGCATCTTGATAAATTCGAAACTGCGGAATATAAAAACCATGAATAACGTCTCTCGAGGTGAGTCGAACCCGCACCGCTTTATTGACTGGGAGTTCGAACACCCCGGACTGAAAATCTTCTTTGGTCAGCGGATCGGACCGATCGTTTCCAAAAACATTGTCCGCGCTGATCAATTTCACATCCGACCGCCCCAACTTTCCGCTGGCGCCCGGGTACTGAAAAGAGAACCCGAACTGGTACGCATTCACCGCCACCTCCATGGTTTCTGGAGGGGGTTCTTTGTGAATGACGTCCCACCACATATGGTTGCTGTAACCCCAAAGACCAATAAAGATCGCGGTCGGGATCGCGGTCCAAACCAGTTCAAGACGATTGTCGCCGTGGCTGTAAGTGGCTCGCACCCCCCTTTTCGCCCGGTACTTGATCAAAAAATAAATGTAAACAATCTGCGTCAGCACGAAGACTGCGCCGGTGAGATAATAGATAAAATAGGTCAGTTGATCGATCTGCTCTCCGCTTTTACTGGCGACGTCGGGCATCCACCAAAGGCCGGAAGTTCGCTGCGCCGCGTAAGTCGGTACCGCGATCGAGACAAACGCGAAAATCAGCAGAACAAACAATCCGCTTTTTCCAGATAGAAACCGGTTCATAGACAGCTCATTGAAAGGATACGTAGGAGCAGGTCGTTGTCATGGGACTTTACTCAAGAAGCGGAAGGAGCAGTCGGAGAGGGTGCAGGCGGCTGGGCTTGTCCGGACGGTTGAGGTGAGGGTTGGGCATTTGGCGCGGGAGGCTGAGACTGTCCAGAGGATTGCGCCGATGGCTGGCCATTGGGTGATTGCGGCTGATTGCCAGTTGCGGGTGCCGCAGGTTTTTGCTGTTCCCCGGGCGCGGGTGCTCCGCTGGTCATGTTTTTCGGCGGTATCTTTTGTATCTCCGGCCAAGTCCATTGCTCTTTCCGGTCTTTGAACTCGGCACGGATCTGTTTAACCATATCCGCCGTGATGGGGGGAGCATTGTTTCCCCAATCGGAGCGTTCATAGGTCAGAATCGCGGCAACTTGCGCATCAGTGTATTGCGCCTCCCAGGCCTGCATCGCATTGTTAAATGGTTTTCCTGCGACCACCACCGGGCCCTGCAGGCCCTTAAGCACGATGGCGATAACGTGGTTAGTGGCCTCGCCCAATGCCACCTCAGACCCGGCAAGGGGCGGATATTGGCCAGGGACACCTTGACCATTGGCCTGATGACAGGTAACACAATTCGCCGAGAAAAGCGCTTTCCCGACCACCTTCGGGTCCGGGGCGCTCTTCGCGCCGCCCCCTTCCACACCAAATTTTGGCTCAAAATCGAAGACATCCCCTTTGAATCCGCCGCTGAACGAAAATAAATAGGCTCCGGCCCAGAAAATTCCGAGACCGATAACCCCGATCAACCAAATTGGAACCGGCCCTTGCGCAGGTTCTGGAACTTCCCGCGGCTCGACGGATTCTTCAAGGGAAGAGGGATCGACTCCAATTTTCCGAAGGCGCTCATCGGACATTTGTCCAGCTTCTTCAACTTGATCTTCGTGCTTAGAGCTCATTCTGTTGATTCAGGAGCTTCCGGCAAAGGATAGTTCTTTTTTAGCGAAAGCAGATAATTCACAAGTGCTTTTCCGTCAGCCGTCGGAACAACTTCGTAACCTGCAAGGGGCGCAATCGCGCCCTCCAGCTTCAAAGCATCAACCGAAGGCTGACCTTGAATTTCCCGGGTCTGGAATAACCACCGGTAGGCTGGCATGGACACCTGGTGACTCATGCTGTGGGGGTTGTAGAGGATCTGGTAAAACCATTGCGGATCTGTCTGACGCACGCCCACATTGGTGAGGTCAGCGCCAAGCCTGGATGTTCCCAGAAAAACTTCCTGGTCGAACATGTAATCCCGCGGCACGGTCCGCCGGGTCCCCCATTTGCGATCAATATCATTCCCCTCGTCCTTCTCCCGGATGTACTGGCTGTGACAATAAAAACAGCCATTCGCCGCATAGACCCGAGCGCCCTGAGTGGCGGTCCCTGGATTGCCTTGGGGAGCCAAGGCGCCGGTGGCCTCGTCCTTGCTTTGCCGCAAGCCGGCAAACGTTAGATAGGGGTACGCTACCAGTCCGAGCCAGGAAATTCCAAACAGGACAAAAACGCCAAAAAAAAGTCCGGTTATTTTCTTCACGCCACGCTCACCTCTGCTTCAGTACCCTCTGAAGCCTCGTTTGATTGTTCGACAACGACTTGGCGTTGTCTGGCGGGCGATGAAATCAAAAGGATCAGGACGAAGGCGATGGCAAACCCTAGATTTGCAACCACCAGCAAAAGCGCCCCGAAGTTCTGAATCGCCAGAAAAGGTTCCAGCAGATCGTTGACCGCTATCATCGGGATCTGCGGATCCTCCAAGCCGAAGCCTTGAATCAGGCCGCCAATCGTAAAACTGACGAGTAACAACCCGAGTCCGACGATAACCAACCAGAAATGGGTTTCAATTAGCCTTGGGAACAACCATTGCCTCTGGAGCAGTCGGGGCACGATATAGTAAAGAGCTCCAAATAAGATCATGCTGTAAAAGCCAAACAGGCCGAGCTGATTGTGGACCACCGTGATGAAGGTGAATTGGGTAAACTGAGCGATCGACCGAGCGGAAATGATGCTCCCTCCGAAAGAGTAAGCGGTATAAATCACCGTACCGGTGATGATAAAGCGCAGCCCGAGGTTCTCGCGCACCCGTTCGAACCCGCCTTTCATCGTGAAGTGAAAATTCACGGCGGTGGCCAAGACAGGAATCAGCATTAACATCTTTGCCACGATGCTGGCCGTGACCATCCAGGCCGGGAGCGGTCCGCCGATGATATGTGTCAATCCCGTCCATCCGCCAAAGAGCGCCAGACCCCAGAAAGCCAGGAGCGCGAGTTTGTAACTATAGATTGGGCGGCCGACAATTTTGGGGATCAGGTAGTAAGCGGCCGCGAGAGCAATCGGAGTGAGCCAGAGATTGACCAGGCCACCGACATACCACCAGTTAATCGCCGGCTGGGCAACGCCTGGAGCAGGTGTAAAACCAAGGACGAAATTCGCAGTTCCATACATCCAGGCGAACCACAAAAATGCCCCCAGCAGATACCACAACGAAATATAAGTCGGGCCAGATTTCCGATTCCAAATCGTCGTAATCGCCCAAAGGCTGACCATGACCAGACCGAGAAAGAGGAAAAAGGCCGTTTGGGGCGGAAACTCGAGCAATTCTCTGCCGGTTGTTGCCCCAGCCAAAATTGAGAGGACGCCGGTGATCATTCCAACATTCCAAAGAACGCCGGCGACTATGAGAAATAGTGGGCTGCGCAGGGGCGGCACTCGACTGAAACGCGACAGCAGCCAGATTCCCGTGCCAATACCGGCGCAGGTCGCCCACCCATACACATAGCAGTTGACGAAAACGGGATAAGCCCGACCGAAACTTAACCACGGAACACCGGGAAAAGTCCACCAGGCAGCCGGTACGTGGATTTGCCAAGAGCTTAGCAGATAAAAAATCGAAGCGACAACCAGCCAAAGTACACTTGATCCAAAAAAGAACAGCACCGGGAGGCGGATCGAAAGGTCAACGAGATCTGAAGCTGACTCGGCTCGGTACCCTGGCTCTGAAAAGGCGGTTTCTTTCATCACTTCCAAGATTGTTTTGGCTGGTGGATCGGCCGTGCGACAACGCTCTTCGGCAGATCCTTCGGCTCGTCATTTCCGAATTGGACTGCGTCGCCTGCTGCTGGTTTGTCTGGGAGGGAACGACGGCAGATCATTGCTGGCCTCCCGGCTTTTGAGTGTTGGGAGCGGGCGTTGGAGATCCCGGCGGCGGTGCAGCAGCGGGAGGAGTCACTGGACCGGCGGGGTGCGGCTTGTTGGATTGCAACTCCACCAAAACGAGGTCCATCGCCCGGTCGATCGGAATTCCCACCACCCCCTTGGCTTTGTCCATCCAGCGGTACTGGGTCAGGATCTTTTGATTTTCGCTATTTAGATCGGCAAGATTCTTAATCCTCGTTTGCGCGTTCGCTTCCTCGACATTCGGAATGCTTTGACCTTGTGAAACCAGAAAGAGAGCGAAGCCGCAGAAGAGCAGGATCATCACCAGACCGGTGAAGATCATCGGTCCTTGACCATTGCTTTTTATTTTGTGCTCGGCCATCGAGTTAATTGCTTAATTTTAAAGATTCAAGCAGGCGCGGATCCCGAGCGGGGAAAAGAGAGGCACCCCCAAGTCGCCGCAAAAAAATGAACACTAGAAAAGGACCGATGGAAAGCAAGGCCAGCAGATCCAGGATGCTCAGCTCGAACCCTTTCTGATGCAAAAACGGCATGATGGTAACGTAAGTGTCCAGAATATGCATCCCGAGGACCCAGAACGAGATGGCCGCGAGAAATTTTGCGGTCCTCTTGGTGTATTCAAACAACAGATATAAAAAAGGTATAAAAAACCGACCAATAACCAGAAAAGTGTTGAGAACGTTCCAAGACTCAACGTTTCTCCGGAGGAACCATTCCGTTTCTTCCGGGATGTTGGCGTACCAAATCAGCATGTATTGAGAAAACCCGATATATCCCCAGAAAATGGTGAAGACGAAAAGAAGCTTCCCCATGATGTGATAGTGCTCTTGATTCACAAACTGCAAATATCCGGCATTTTTGAGCGCCATGACGACCAGAATGATCATGGCCATTCCTGCTCCGGCGGCACCGGCGAAGATGTAAACACCCCACATCGTCGAGGCCCAGCGATAATCAGGAGACGAGAACCAATCAAAGGCCATCAGAGTTGTGCAGACCGCAAAAAGGATAATCCCGGGGAATGAAAAACCGCGCATCTGAATAGACCACTTGGGATCGCCGTCGCTGTCTTGGCGAATTGAAGTACGCCTGAAATAGTGCGCCGCAAAGCCGAAGAACACGAAATAAAGAACGGCTCGAACCCAGAAAAAAGGGATCACCAGCGAACCGAAACGCAGCTCGAAGAAGGAAAGCTTATCTCGCAAATGCGGATCCAAGACAGGGTTTTCCTTCGCGGTGATCCAATCCCAGATATCCTTGCGGACAAAAAAGAGCGGAAGAAAAAACAAGACCATCCAGGGCATCAGGGTAGCCAGATTTTCCATTTGGCGTCGGACGACAATGCCCCATCCAGAATCTGTGGAGTGATGAACAATGATCCAGAAAAAGCAGCCAATCAGAATGGTGAAGAAATAAAGGAAGGCAAAGAGCCAGGAGAACGCAAATTGCTTACGCAACGCGCTACCGGCAGGGGCGGCGAAACCGACAATGAGCGTTATCAAGAGGCAGGACGCCCCGATTCCCAAGAGCGCCAGCAAGAGTCGGTTGACGTTTCGGCTCTCAAAAATCTCAGGTCGGGGAACGGTCAGATGTTGATGGCTCATCGCTCTTATCGCGTTTGCGTGGTCTCGGTTTTTGCCGGTTGTCCCGGAGCGGTTTGCGGAGGCGCATTCTGCGGTTTTCCTTCGTTCTCAAGCGCCGCTCTCTGATCTTCAGGGACATCCTCCAGCCGGGCATTCTCGCTCTTCTGCAGCGCGCGAATGTAAGCGATGATCGCCCAACGGTCCTTGACCGTGACTTTGTCGCCGTAAGCCATCATGGTGTTAAAACCATGCGTGATGGTGTTGAAGATCTGGCCATCGGCCATCTGTCGGTACTTGTCCTGGTGATAGTTTGCAATACCAAGCAGCCCATATTTGGAGGTAATGCCATTCCCCTGCCCGGTCGCGCCGTGACATACCGCACAGTTGATCGTGAATTCTTTTTGGCCACGTTGAAGCAATTGCCCGGTGACTGGCAACGGTTGGCCGGTCCCCCATTGATCTCCCATTTTGCCCGTATTGAGGTAATCCGTGCCGGCCGAAAAATCCCCCAGTGGCGAATCTATATCGTCCTTTGGAGCTGCTGAATTCTGCATTGGATGCCCTGGAATGTCGTATCCCATCGGGATGGTCCCATCGACAGGTGGACGCCCACCTCGACCATCGGCGAAAAACGAACTCGGTTTTTGAAATTTCACTTTATCCTGGCGCTTCATGTCACCAAAAAATTCAACCGGAGTCGCCTGTCGACGTTGTCCCTGAAAGCCGAGCAACACGATCGTAATGACCGTCACCAGGATGATAGCGATCAGAAAGTACTTAATCATTCGCGTAGAGCAGCGTGACTTCGGTGCCGCCAATTCCTTCCAGGAATTCCCGAGTTCCGACCTCGGAAAACTTCGGGTCCACCGATTCGATTACCAGGAAGAACGCGTCGTTGGTCACCCGGTTGAAAGGTGCATGATCGAAAAGGGGATGATGAAGCCGGGGCAGTCGGTTCAAAATGAAAACACCGAAAAAGGCCGTGAACGCCGAAATCAACACGGTCAGCTCAAACATGATCGGGAAAAAAGGAGGGACGGTGAAAAAATTCACCGGTTTACCATGCACGATCAATGGAAAGAGAAATGAAGAGGGTATGAATTCAAGTAACACGGCCGTCGTGAATCCGAGGAACCCGCCGCAGAAGATGATGTATCCGAGCGGGGATCTTCCAAGTCCCATCGCCTTGTTCATCCCATGGATTGGAAAAGGCGAGTGAACATCCCAAAACTTAAATCCGGCGTCCCGGACCTTCTCCGCAGCCTCATAAAGAGTGGTTGCACTGGAGAATTCCGCGACGATCGCAAACGCAGGTTTTGTCAGCGTGGCAGCACTCATGCGTGCACCTCTTTCACGGATTCTTCCCCGCCCGAGGGGGGCGGATGATAATGAGGATCAGCTTCCGGGAGGACACCCTTGACTTCGGACATGGCAACCATCGGAAGGAAGCGGATAAAGAGTAGAAAGAGCGTCAGGAAGATCCCGAATGTCCCGATGAAGGTAAATGCATCGACCCAGGTGGGGTAATACATCCGCCAGGCGGAGGGGAGAAAATCCCGGTGCAACGAAATCACGAAGATGACGAAACGTTCAAACCACATGCCTGCGTTGGCGCACATCGAAACAAAAAAGACGATGGCCCAGTTTCTGCGGAAGGCGCGCACCCACATCAGCTGAGGCATGACCACGTTACAGGCAAACATCGTCCAGGATGCCCACCAATAAGGACCAAAATATCGGTTCAGGAAGGCGAACCGTTCGAACGGATTCGCGCCATAGAATGCCACGAAAAATTCCATGCTATAGGCGTATCCCACGATCGAACCGGTGAGCAAGAGCAGCTTGCACATCACGTCAATGTGATCCCAGGTAAAAATATCGTGGAGCTTGTAGAGGGACCGCGCCGGGAGCATCAGCGTGAGCACCATCGCAAATCCGCCAAAGATGGCGCCCGCGACAAAGTAGGGAGGAAAGATCGTGGTGTGCCATCCGGGCAACACCGAAGTGGCGAAATCAAATGAGACCGTTGAGTGCACCGAGAGAACGAGTGGAGTCGAAATACCAGCTAGGACGAGATAGGCCATTTCATAATGGCGCCATTGCCGGTTTCCGCCACGCCATCCAAACGAAAGCACCCAGTATACCGTTCGTGCCACTTGTCCCTTGGCCCGATCCCGCATCGTCGCCAGATCCGGCACCAACCCGAGGTACCAAAACAAAACGGAGACGGTGAAATAGGTCGAAACCGCAAAAACGTCCCACATCAGCGGACTGCGGAAATTGGGCCAGATCCAGTTTGGATTTGGAATCGGTGCCAAAAACCAGGCCATCCAGATTCGCCCGACGTGAATGCCCGGAAAAATTCCCGCACAGATCACCGCGAATAAGGTCATTGCCTCCGCCGCACGGTTGATTGAGGTGCGCCATTTCTGACGGCAAAGGTGCAGAATCGCAGAGATCAAAGTTCCGGCATGGCCAATACCAATCCAGAACACAAAATTGGTGATATCCCATGCCCAGCCGACCGGAATATTGTTTCCCCATACACCGACCCCGGTGAAAAGGAGATAGAAAATGCAGAACGTTCCGAAGCCGGCAATTGAGGCCGTAATCGCGATAGAGATCCACCACCAGCGAGGCGCTTTATTCTCCACGATTCCGGCAACTCGATCCGAAATCCATGCCATCGAGTGGTTGTGCCACACGAGCGGGTGCCTTGGCATCCGTTCCACGAAAACGGTTGTCGTCGCGTCGCTCTCAGCCATCACGCATTACCTCCGGTGGTTCGAGTTTCGGCCGCAGGCAGACCATGTCGTTGATCGCCATTTTCGTCCACGTTGATTCTGCCGACTCTTCCGGCGCCAGGCATCTTTGGATTCGGGTTACGAATCCGAGCCAGATATGCCGTGCGCGTCGAAAGATTAAGGTATTCGAGCAGATGGTAATTCTGGGGAAGCTTTCGAAGCTGCGCGACGCGGCTTTGCGGATCTTTCAAGTCCCCAAAAACAATTGCTTCGGCTGGACAAGCCTGCTGGCAGGCTGATTGCACCGAATCCGTCGGGAGCGTCAGATCCCCTTGCACACCGACCTTGACTCGCTGCGAAATCTTGGCCGTCTCGATCCGCTGAATACAGTAAGTGCATTTTTCCATGACTCCACGGCTGCGCACCGTCACGTTGGGATTTTTTTGCAACTTCGAAACCTCGGGCATGCCCCACGGAGCCAAAGGTCCCATGTAAAGTTCAGATTTCCCTGTGAATCCAGGCAACCCATTGTCGATGCGATTCAGGATCGGTCGATCATTGTAATTGAAGAAATTGAATCGCCGAACCTTGAAGGGACAATTATTCGAGCAATAACGCGTTCCGATGCAACGATTGTAAACCATCAGATTGAGCCCCTCTTCACTGTGGACCGTTGCATTCACCGGGCAGACAGTCTCGCAAGGAGCATTCTCGCAATTCTGGCACATCATCGGCTCCATCACCATCTCCGGGTCATCCTCGAGATGCGGATTATTTTTGTCTCCATCCGCGCTCGCAAAATAGCGATCGATCCGGAGCCAGTGCATTTCACGGCTGTTGTGAACCTGCTCTTTACCCACCACTGGAATGTTGTTTTCTGACTGACAAGCGACCACACAAGCGCTGCAGCCAGTGCAAATGTTCAGGTCAACCGACATCGCCCACTGGTTCGGTGCGCTCAGCGGAGGATGACTGTAAAGGGAGTTGTTGGGGGGCATGTCCGCATCCATCCATACGGCCTTGGCAAAAGCAGGATTCTTTTTGTAATCCTCGACCGACCCTTCTCGCACGAGGGCGCGCCCCTCCATACTGTAGTGATTTTGCGTCTGGGCCAATTGATGGACATTGTTCGGAATCAGCTTAACCGTAGCTCTCGTGGCATAGTAAGGAGCACTGGTGGTCCGCAGCTGGTAGGCGTTGAAACCGGTTTGACTACCAACCCTGCCAACGACCCATCGACCGTACCCGAGGGAAAGACTGAGCGAGTAATCGGCATGGCCGGGTGCGATCATCACCGGAGCCTGCAGCTTTTGCTCACCGACATTGATTTCAATCATGTCCCCATCATTGACCTGCAAAGCTCTGGCCGTTGACTTGCTCAAAAGTACAGCATTGTCCCAGGTTAACTTGGTGATCGGATCCGGCAATTCCTGCAACCACGCGTTATTTGCGTAGCGGCCGTCGTAGACCTTGTAATCCGCCGGGAAAACGACTTCCAGCGAACTGGGCGTCACCGGGCCGGATAAGGATCCCACGTTTTTCAGCAGTTCCGGCAACGCATTCGGGTTCAGCTCCACTTTCGCCACTTCATAGACGGTCCCTTCCGTGTAACCGTTCCGGAGAAATTTCGTCCAGGCCGGCTCAAAATCGCTCTCTTTGGTAAAGGACTTGAAGGTATCGCGGACAGCCTGTACGCCGTTGGGAAGAGCGGCCAGTTTGGCAAGAATATCAAGTTGAGAAAGCCCACCGAACAGCGGGAGAATCATCGGCTGAATCGGCAAATAAGTACCATCGATCGCTCGCTGATCTCCCCAGGATTCGAGAAAATGAGCCTCCGGCACATGCCAATTGGACTCCGCGGAGGTCTCATCCAGATGGTACCCGAGCCGAACAACTTCCGGGATTGACCTCTGAACTCCGGCCCAGTCCAAATCTGACGGCGCCGTGTAAACCGGGTTGCCGCTCAAGATTAAAAGCTTCTTTATTGCATGCGACTTTGCGTCGGCGACCAATTCCCCGAGATTTGCCGTCTTGATCCGTGGAGTGCTCAACATTTCCAGGGTCGAACCGAAAGCGCCCAGCGCATTGTTCATGGCTAGCACCACGCTGTGCACCCAGGCTGGAAACCGGTTACTAGCCAAAACCAGGCTTCGCCCTTTGTTGGCTACCAGATCGTTCGCACACTCCGTAAGCCAAGCATCGTCAAACGGCGCACCGGTATCTTTGAATTCGGAAACGACACCGCCCAGGACCCTGTCTTTAGTGGCATCAGCTATCTTTTTCGCCAACTGCAATGTGAAAGAGGGGATTAACGACGCCGCACAACGAAAACGGTGGTCCGCCATTCCGCCGGTGGTCGTAAACCGGTTCTCGACGGCGTAAAGCCGGTTCATTCCGTCGGTCGACCCATGCACGCGTCGGCGACGGCTGAAATCCCGGACACCGGTCAAAGTTTGTTCGGACCCCAAAAAATCACAGTCGAGCGAGACGATAATGTCAGCGTTGGTAAAAGCCGGCCTCATGGCGACATCAGGACCAAAGAGCGAGGCAATCGCAAAGTCGCGTTCTTCGTAACTGAGAGGCTCGTAGGAATAGAACTTAATCTGCGGGAATTGCTCTTTTAACGAGCGCAGCATTCGGTCGCGAGTTGGCGAGAATTGTTCATCCAGCAGGATACCGATCCCCTCTCCTTTCGCGGACTCCAGTTCTTTCCGGAGGTTTCCCAGATATTTGTCGAACTCCTGGGCGGTTGTTTCCTTTCCGTTGAAAAGAAATGATCTCGCGCGATCCGGATCATAGAGATCAAGGACCGCGGCCTGCGCAAAAAGATCGGTTCCTCCATTGCTGGAAGGCACCAGAGGATTGCCCTCAAGCTTCGTCGGGCGTCCTTCGTACGTCGTCGCAATCAGCGGCAAACCGCCCAAGGAGCCAGGCATCGAGGTCGTGTAGAGGACCGACTTCCCCGGTATTAACCATTCGACGCTTTTGGTATAGGGAACAACATAGGCCTCCGGCCGGCGACAGCCGCTTAAACCGATACCGGCCAAGGCCATCGAGGCTCCCATCAGTCGAAGAAAACTTCGGCGCGACACTCCGTCCGACTCCATTTCGGCGGCACCGGCGGGGAATTCACGATCGAGCCAGGTCCGAAATTGAGGCGTATCGGCCAATTCTTCGAGGCTGCGCCAGTATCGCTTGCCCGTGAGATTTTCAGGAGGGTGTCGAAAAACAGTCTTCATTACCGATGGCATCCCTCGCAGGTCTGCGGCGGGTTAATGTTCCATTGTTCCTTCAGTTGCAAGCCGATTTGCTCTTGAGACTGACCGCTTCCCGGCTTCCAATCCAAGTTAAAGACTTGATTAACCGGCCGCAGATTATTCTCGGGATGCCGGTGGCAGTTCAAACACCAGCCCATCGAGAGAGCTTCTTTTTGGTAGACAACATCCATTTGGTTCACTTGACCGTGGCAGCTCACGCAGCTGACGCCGCGATTGACGTGCACTGAATGATTGAAATACGCGAAATCGGGTATCTGGTGGATTCTTACCCAGTCGACTGGATTTCCGCTTTGCCAACTCTCTCTCACCGCGGCCAGTTTGGGATTATTGGATTGAACCTGCGTGTGGCAGTTCATGCACGTCTGCGTCGTGGGAATATTCGAGTGGGACGAAACCTCCACGTAGGAGTGACAGTACCGGCAATCCATCCCGAGCTGCGAGACATGGATATTGTGCGAGAAGGGCACCGGTTGAATCGGTTGATACCCTGCTCTCATGTATTCCGGCGTCAGGTAATACCAGTAGAAAGCTGAAACCGCCCCCCCCGCGACCAGGAGACAGAAAATAATTTTTAATGGCAGGTAATTCGTCCAGCGGGGAAAGATATTAGCCATGCGACGTCATAAAACAGTTTGAATGTGCGTGAGCAGAATCCGACGCGACAACTGCAACCAAATTGACTACGGCTTTCGGGGTTAACAGGATCTTTTTCAAGCGCACATCCCAAGCAATTTAAAAAGCCCGAGAATATTGGCTTCGATCGGTTAGGCAATAAAAATCTACGGGCATTTCCGTCGCTCCCAGACAATCATTCGAGGCTAATATCACTTTCACCAATGGCAATGGAATTTTGCTGAGCGACGGAGAATTTTTTTTCGGGCCTCGCTTAAAATCACCAAGGCGGGGAGTTCGGGAATCGCAGGGGAACAGCGGTGACGAAAAGATTTGCCGGGTAACGTAGAATAGGCTGTCGAGTCTGTCTCAGGCCGGTCGTTTGCAGGATAGGGCAACAAAACAAGAAGTGCTATAGCACGTAGTAACTACACTTTGAATATATGTTTCTCTTATGCCTGCGTATGCCAGACGATTTTGGAACGGCGCCAGCCTAGGCGATGCGCCGCGGCGTCACCAGACTCTGATGCCCTGCAGCTGCAGGGCACGACGCATAAAAACGCTTACCCTGGGTAAACCCAGGGCTGTGCTCCCTTGGCCCTTCGGGCCGCAGAGAGAGCATTGGGTGCGGCTGCCCATCGGCCCTGCGAGCCGCAAGAATCAAAGCAGGATTATTCCTGCAAAGCGGTTTCGGCTTCCGCGTTTCGGTCTTTCATGGCCGCCTTACGGCTTAGCTTGACGCGGCCTTTTTCGTCGATCCCGATGCATTTTACCCAAACCAGGTCGCCAATCTTCACCACATCCTCAACACTTTTCACACGAAAATCTGCCAGTTCAGAGATGTGCACCAGACCATCCTTACCTGGAAGCACCTCCACAAATGCGCCAAAATCTTTGATCGAAACAACCCGGCCGTGGTAGCTCTCTCCCACTTCGATCTCCTTGGTCATTCCGGTAATGATTTCCTTTGCCCGATTCAAGCTCTCGCGGTTGGCCGAGTAGATGTGGACTGAACCATCGTCGTCGATGTTGATTTCCGCACCCGTTTCGGCAACGATCCCTTTGATCGTCTTCCCACCCGGACCGATCAGAAGACCGATTTTATCCGGATGAATCTTTACCGTTTCGATCCGTGGCGCGTATTGGCTCATTTCCTTCCGTGGTCCGGCAATCGCTTCGCCCATCACATCGAGCACTTTCATGCGGGCGTCCCGAGCCAGATGGATGGCTTCGGTCATTATTTTCTGGGAGATCCCCGGTAATTTAAGATCCAGCTGAAAGCCGGTGATGCCGTCCCTGGTCCCGCAGAGCTTGAAGTCCATATCCCCGAAATGGTCTTCCGAACCGATGATATCCGTTAACGTCGTGTACCGCGCCAACTTCTCGCCTTCATATTCGGTGACCAGTCCGACTGAAATGCCGGCGACCGGTTTGCGGATAGGAACGCCGGCATCCATCAAAGCCATGACGCCGGCGCAAACGCTGGCCATCGACGTCGAGCCGTTGGATTCCATAATTTCGCTACTGACCCGAATCGCGTAGGGAAACTCGCTTTCCGTCGGAATTACTGGTTCAATCGACCGTTCGGCCAGCGCACCGTGGCCGATCTCGCGTCGGCTTGTGCTACCGAAGCGTCCTGTCTCTCCTACGCTAAACGGTGGAAAATTGTAATGGAGGATGAAGCGCTTCGATTGATCTCCGCCCGTGTACCCGTCGATCATCTGGGCCTCCTCCGCAGAAGCAAGAGTCGCGAGCGCGACTGCTTGCGTTTCGCCGCGTGCGAAAAGCGCAGAACCATGGGAGCGCGGCAGCAAGCCAACCTCGGCGCTCAGCGGACGGAGATCGTGAAATCCGCGGCCGTCACAACGCTTTTGCCGATCGAGAATACTCACCCGGAATGCCTTCTTTTGCAGGTAATCAAAGGCCTGAGAAATTTCGAAAGAGGTCGCATCTGGATAGTTTGCGAGAATCGTTTTTTCGACTTCTTTACGCAGAGAATCGACCGCTTTTGAGCGCCCAACCTTACCCGTGGTGTAAAGGGCCGCTTCGATGCGGTCTCCAGCGACCTGGTAGGCAACTTCCAAAAGGTCATCGCGAACATTCAAAAGAGCGACCTCACGTTTAGGCTTGCCGGCCACAGAAGCGAGTTCCCGTTGCATCTCGATGATTTCGCGGACAAACGGGTGGGCGAATTCGATCGCCTTAATAAAATCTTCTTCGGGCATCTGATCTGCGGCACCCTCAATCATCACAATGTCTTCCGATGTGCCGACATAAACCAGGTCGAGCTTGCTCATCTGCCGTTGCGAATGAGTGGGGTTAACCACGAATTCTCCGTCGATCCGGGCAACACGAACCGCTCCGATCGGGCCCGCAAACGGTATATCCGAAACACAAAGGGCGGCTGACGCTCCGTTGATGCTTAGAATGTCAGGATCGTTTTCTCCGTCGGCACTTAAAAGAACACTGATAACCTGGGTGTCGTAGAAGTAGCCTTTGGGGAAAAGCGGTCGCAACGGACGGTCGGTCATCCGGGAAGTGAGCGTTTCCTTCTCCGAGGGACGGCCCTCCCGTTTGAAGTAACCGCCCGGGAACTTGCCGACGGCTGCCGCTTTTTCGCGGTAGTCAACGGTCAGGGGGAAGAAATCCTGTCCCTCCTTGACCGCAGTGGCCGAGACGGCCGCCACCAGAATGATTGTTTCTCCGGAACGAACCGTGACAGATCCGTCCGCTAATTTTGCCAGTTTGCCCGTTTCGATCGTCAGATCGGAGGGACCAATGATTTTTGAGACTCTTTTTTCCATTGAATGAGCCTCCGAGATGGACAATGCCATCAGCCCTTGCTCGTAGGTCCGAACTCCGAAAGATCCTCGGGACTCGGACCTAAGACCAAGGCCGTCTGGCGGATCTCAGAGGCAAGGGGTTGCTTACTTACGTAGATTGAGTTTTTCGATGACTGACTTGTATCGATCTTGGGAGGTGCGCTTGAGGTAATCAAGCAAGCTTCTGCGGGTGGCGACGAGCTTAAGCAAACCTCTGCGTGAGGAATGGTCCTTGCGAAAGATCTTGAGATGATCAGTCAATTGATTGATTCGACGGGTCAACAGCGCGACCTGGACGTCCGCACTCCCAGTGTCTTTCTCATGAAGCCGAAATGCACTCAGATCGATGTTATCACTCGCTGCCATAATTTAAAGAATCGTGAACATAGGGGATTACTCAGGACAAGCAAGCGTTTTTACGCTCCTTTTCCGATGGCCACTAGATCGTCGGCCAATTCGCCAAACGTCTTAGTGATCAATTTCTCCCCGAGAGTATTGATATTGATCTCGAGACCAAGCTTCTCCTCGAGATGGAGGACGAACTCGACCAGATCGAGACTCTGCTGGATCACATCGCTCGCCTTCATCCCTTCTATATTATCCCTGGGGATATTCGGAAAATTTTCTGCGAAAAATTCCGCTATCGCTTCCAAAACTGTCTTCCGATCAACCATAGGATTAACTCAAACTCGAACGCCGCCTCCGCACGCCACGTGAAAGCCAGCTCCCATGGAAAGCCATCGGATCGGCTGGCCCGACCTCGCGCATCCTATGATATTCTTTAATATATGCAAGATGCTGACACTACTCATGTTGGAACATGTTCTGAAATGATTGATCGACGGTTCCAGCGCCGAGCGAGCTAATCCGAGTTTTTTTGCCAGACTGAGAAGGAGCATAATGCCGGCGGGATGAATCGCCCAAGCTGCTTCGGGATCCTTTTCGACCTGCAGCTCGGTCATCGCCTGCAGCACCTGGCTGCGAACCTGAGTTTCAAATTGTTCCAGTTCTGCGATTCCAAACCGATAGTAGTCCGTTCCCCAATCCCATCGAATCAGCTCGGTCGCATCGCCGCGCCAAGAAGATAATCTTCCTAGAGCAAGAGCCCCTTCGCCAGGTTCGTCAGAAATCCAAACTCCAGCGGCCCCGTCGCTAAAAGTGCAGATGCCCTGCCAGTTCGAACGCTCGGTACACTTCGGGTCAATCAGGGTAGAGGTTGGCTCCATGGCAAGGATCAAGACATTCCGCATTTCCGGACCGAGATTATTCACGAGCTGTATCGTTCGCACGCTGGCCGAACAACCACCGTTCCCAATGTCCATTTGGGTAGCGGTTCGTCCGACCAGACTCCCGAGCCGACGGGCCGCCCGTTCTGCAATCCCGGGGAGGAGCAGGCCTTCACTGGAAACCCCGAACACCGCATCGAACGGTTTGCCAGGCGGTGCCTCTTCAATTTTTTCGGCTATCGCGTCGATTGATTCCCCCACCGCGCGAGCAAACGCCATCGCATGATCCGTAAAGGTATTCATCCAGAGGAAACGTTCCGCATACTGGGTATACCGCGTTCGATGGCCGATCAGGAGCAGTCTGACAAAATCGAAAAGTGCTTTCTTTTCGGCGTCATCCACCTCCAAAGCCTCAAACCTCAGGGCAATAGCATCAAGCAGCTCCTGATTGCTGACACGAACTCCCACCAGGGGGGCATATATGGCACGTAAATAACGACTCACAGAATCAGTGCGCGCACCTTAGCACAGGTGCAAAAGGTTTGTCGCCCAGATTTTCGGCGCACTGGCGTGGGGGCGACGTTCGGCGTTCGGCGGCGCAATGGTCAATTACGCCGACATGTCGCCTTCCGGCGGCGGCATGCTGCTGTTCGGCGTTCTCACGCACCGGCGTGCCATTCTTCGATGAGGTCATGCGGAATTTCTTGCAGAAATCGGGAAGGGCGTTGAAGCCGTTTGTCGGGCGAAGCGTTTATCCAAAGGCAAGGATAAGTCAGATAAAGCTGATCCTTCGCGCGGGTGGAGGCGACATAAAACAAACGCCGCTCTTCTTCAAGCGCATCCGTTGACTCGAATGAACGCGCGCTCGGAAACATTCCATCAGTCAGCCAGATCAAGAAGACCGCGCGCCATTCGAGACCTTTTGCCTGGTGAATGGTGGAAAGAGTAACTTTCTCAGTTTCATTATCCGCCACTCGCATCCCTTCAGTGTCGGCGGTGGCCATGAGAGAGAGCTGGCTCAGAAAATCAACCGGATTCTTGAATGACCGGGCAAACGATTCGAGGGTGGTTAAATCCTCTCGGCGCTGCTGGTGATTTGGATATTTGGTTTGCAGATAGTCGTCATACATCGCTTCCAAAATGATACGAATCATCTGGGAAGGGGAAGCCGGCTGACGCCCGGGGGCAATCTCATCCAACGTGTAACAGAGCTGTTGCCAGGCTTTCGCCGGTTTCTGTCCGATGCGGCATTGACCCAGCCAGGTCTCAAAATCGCAACGCTCAGATTCCGGTGCCGAAGAGAGCTGATCCCAAAGCTTCTCGGCCGTCTTGACAGCAACCCCGGGAAGCAGGCGAGCAATGCGCTTGAAGGCGACTTCATCCGCAGGATTAACGACAAACTTCATGAAAGCGGCGATATCTTTGATATGGGCCTGCTCAAAGAATCGCAGCCCACTCGTAATCGCGAATGGGATTCCGGCCCGGGTCAAAGCGAGCTGCACCTCCAGAGACTGGAAATGCGCGCGATACAAAACCGCCAGGGAACTCAAATCGAAGCCTTCCTGATGCAACGCCAGAATTCGCTGCGCGACGAACGATCCTTGCTGATTGTTGTCGAAGAGAACGACCAAAGTCGGCTTAACCTCAAACCCGGGGCGATGGGCACGCAACGTCTTGGAGAATTGTTTGGTATTCTGCTGGATCGAGGCATTCGCCAAGGCAAGAATCTCGGGGACGCTCCGATAATTGGTCTCAATCCGGTAGATCTGGCAAGACGGGTAGCGCTTGGGGAAATCAAGAATGTTCTGATAGTTGGCGCCACGCCAGGAATAGATGGATTGTGCGTCATCCCCGACCACCATCACGCTCTGGTGATGGACTGCCAGCAGATCAATAAACTCTGACTGGAGCCTGTTGGTATCTTGATATTCGTCGACCAGGATGAATTGAAAATGACGCTGATAGTATTCCGCCACACTCGGGTTCTCCTGCAATAATTGAACAGTCTTTGACAGCAGATCATCGAAATCGACCAGGTTTGCCGACCGCTTGCGTTCATCGTATTTCTTCTGGAGAAATTCGACCTGGTGAGTGAGCGGAAGAAACATTTTGTACTTTTCGCGGAGTATGCTGATCACAGGCCGACCCGTATTGATCCCAAAACTGAAAATATCGCCTAAAACTTCCGGCGTCGGGAGATGCACCTGTCTGGTGTCGATTCCGGACGAATCAACGACGGCAGCGAGGAGATCTTTCTGGTCGTCGCGGTCCATGATGGAAAACCCCGGTTGGAAGCCGATCTCCCGAGCATGTCGGCGCAACAGACGATTCCCGATCGAGTGAAACGTCCCACCCCAGATGGCTCGAGTCTCGAGCGGGAGAAGATCAGTGACGCGAGCCAGCATTTCGCGAGCTGCCCGATTGGTGAAGGTCAGCAGCAAGATCGATTCGGGCTCAACGCCGTTGTCCAAAAGCCAGGCCACGCGATAGGTGAGCGTGCGCGTCTTACCGCTGCCGGCGCCAGCCAGGACCAAGGCAGGGCCCGGGCCGGAAGTGACCGCCTGGTATTGTTGATCATTCAATTCGCCCCGGTAATCGATCGAACTCGAGGCAATTGAGGCGATTTTGCTAAATTGATCTTTGCGGCTCATGGAACGGTTGAAACCAGATAATTTGGGAATTTCAGGCAGGCTGAAGCCTTGCGCTGCCGCCGGCTAACGTAGCATAGCCCAGTGCACCGTCTCCTAAATCCCTTGGGCTCCGTTGCGTTCAAAATGGGTCGCCTGCAAGGCGGGAGGAAGGAACATATCTGGATCGATACGTGACTGACGAACAACGAAGCAGTCGACCCATTTTCAACGCTCTGGGCCGCGGCCGGTTGGCTGTTTTTCCTCCGCCGCGGCGGATCGACCGCTATGATCCAGATAGCGGCGCTTCGCTCGCGCCTTGAAAAACAGCCAACTGACCTGCGGCGGAGCCCAAGGGATTTAGGAGACGGTGCGCTAGCCTGCGTTATGTCAAATTAAAGGTTCCGAGCAAGGCACCTTGAGTTCTTCCCCACTCCAATGCTTAAGTTCGTGATGCTGGAAATCCAAGATCTGGAAGTCGCTTACGGTTCGATCATCGCATTGCATCGAATCTCGTTGTTCGTTGCGGCGGGAAAGATCATCACGTTGGTCGGCAGCAACGGCGCAGGCAAATCAACCACCTTGCGAGCGATTTCCGGTTTAATTCGTGCCCGTCAGGGCAAGATTATTTTTGAAGGAGAAGAAATAACCAATCGGGCGCCCCACCGGATTGTCGGCGCAGGAATTACCCAGGTGCCGGAGGGTCGAATGATATTTTCGAATTTGACGGTGCTGGAAAATCTGCGGATGGGCGCTTACCGGCGAAAAGGCACCTCGGATCTCAAGAATGACTACGACTATATGTTTGCTATCTTCCCGAGGTTGAAAGAGCGGGAAAAACAGGTCGCCGGCACCTTGAGCGGAGGGGAGCAACAGATGCTGGCCATCGCCAGGGCGCTGATGTCCAAACCGCGATTTCTGATGCTGGACGAGCCCTCCCTCGGGATAGCGCCAATTCTCGTGAAAACCATTTTCTCAAAAATTGTGGAGATCAATCAGCAGCTCGGAATCACGATCCTGTTGGTCGAACAAAATGCGAATCTGGCCCTCGAGATCTCTGATTACGGCTATGTCCTGGAAACCGGGCGGATCATCCTCGAGGATGAGTCTTGCAAATTGAGGGCCAACAGCCTTGTCAAAGAAGCGTATCTCGGCGGGTAGAGGGGGAGCGTGGGTACGTCCCTACGCCCCACCCCGCCACACTTCACTTCCCCGGCTACTCGCCAAGATACGCTTCGATGACTTTCGGGTCTCTTCGAATTTCCTCCGGCGGTCCTTCCGCGATCTTCACTCCGTGATCGAGGACGTAGATCCTGTTACAAATACCCATGACGACGCGCATATCGTGTTCAACGAGGAGAACAGAAATACGAAATGTTTGGCGGACGAACTCGATCAGCTTCATCAGGCTGCTTTTTTCCGTGGGGGTCATCCCGGCTGCGGGCTCGTCAAGCAGAAGCAACCTTGGTTGAGTGGCTAGCGCTCGCACGATTTCGAGCCGGCGCTGATCGCCATAGGGAAGGCTTTTGCACATGGCATCCCGGAGCCGATCCAAATTGAAGATCTTTAGCAATTCCAAGGTCTGCTTTTCGATATTGGTCTCTTCATTCTGAAATGCTCTTCCGCGAGTCAGGGCATGGATCGGCCCATGTTTAAGACGAAGATTGAAGGAGGTTCTGACATTGTCGAAGACGGTCAACGAACTAAAGAGACGAATGTTTTGGAAGGTCCTGGCGATTCCTTTCCCGGTGATCGCGTACGGTTTAAGCCCGTTCAACCGCTCACCGGCCAGAAGCACTTCTCCTTCGGTCGGCTGATAAACGCCGGTCACCATGTTGAACACCGTTGTCTTTCCCGCTCCGTTAGGGCCGATCAATCCCACCAGTTCACCTTGAACGATCTCCATGCAGAAACTGGAAACCGCAGTGAGGCCGCCAAACCGGATGGTGCAATTGTCTAATTTGAGCAGGCTATCCATTAATCGACCCGTGAACGTCCGAACCATTTCTTAAAAGCAGCCCCGTCGCCAAACAGACCCTGAGGTCGAGTCAACATCAGTACGATCAGAAGCAGCGAATAAAGAATCAACCTGTTCTCTAAAAGTCCCTGATAAGCAGCCGGGACGAATTGCGTGTGCGCCAGAGCGCGAAGGACCTCGGGGAGAATAGTCAACAGAACGGCAGCAAAGACGACGCCGAGAGTGCTCCCCATGCCGCCCAGGATGACAATTACGACGACATCTACCGAACGGAAAAAATTGAATCCTTCTGGAGTAACGAAGGCCTTGAAATGAGCATAGAGCGCACCGGCTACCCCGGCAAAAAACGAGGCCACCACGAAGGCGACAACCTTGTATTTTGTCGTATTGATGCCCATCGCCTCCGCCGCAACTTCGTCATCGCGAACCGTGAGAAATCCGCGTCCATACGTGGAATGCACCAGGCTGAGAACGACGTAGATGCACAGGACGACGGAGCCATAGGTCCAAAAAAGATTAGTATAGGTACCGGCCACACTCAGACCGCGTGATGCGCCAAGAAAATCCGTATTAAGAATCGCCACCCGGATAATTTCGCCAAACCCTAACGTCACTATTGCGAGGTAATCGCCCTTCAGTCGCAGCGAAGGGACGCCAACCGCGAAGCCGGCGATCGCTGCAAGAATCCCGGCAATCAGGGTCGAAATAAACATCGCGGCATTCGTGGCGACCGGACTCTCGGAGCCGCCGAGCACCCCGAAGATAAAAGGATCCAGATGGTTTGACCAACTAGCTGAAGCGTAGGCTCCGATGGCCATAAACCCGGCATGGCCAAGAGAAAATTGCCCCGTGTACCCGTTCACGAGGTTTAGGCTGGTCGCCAGAACGATGTTAACGCCGATGGAAATCAGGATGTCGTAATAGTAAGCATAGTTGGACGCGATCAGGTTCTCGCCAAAAAATGAGATGCCCGCGCAAACGACCAGAGCAAAGATCAGGCTGAGGAGGCCGCGGCTCATACTTTTTCCCGCTCGACTTTGCCGAGGATGCCGGTCGGTTTAAACAGTAGAATCACGATCAACACGGCAAAGGCGATGCCATCTCGCCACTGCGGGAAGCCGATAGCGACGACAAGTGTTTCCAGAATTCCAATAATTAATCCGCCGAGCGCGGCTCCCGGAATGTTTCCGATCCCTCCGAGAACCGCCGCCACAAATGCTTTGATCCCCGGAAGATTTCCCATCAACGGGTTGATCGAAGGTGAATCCATCGAAACCAGAATCCCCGCTGCGGCCGCCAAGGCCGAACCAAGCGCAAAAGTAAAAGAGATCACTACGTCATTGTTAACTCCCATGATCGAACAGGCAGTGGGATTAAGGGACAAGGCCCGCATGGCCAGCCCCATCTTGGTTCTCATAACCACAAATCGCAGAATGATCAGTAGGACGATTGTTGCGCCAATGATTGCCAGCTGCGAGGTCAGTATCGTCAGATTTCCGAGTCCTTCAATCACGTGAACTGGAATCAATTGTGGGAAAGCTTTCGGGTCCGCGCCGAGTCGATATTGAGTGATATTTTGCAGGAAAAGAGAGACGCCGATGGCGGTAATTAATACGTTCAACCTCGGCCGCTCTCTAAGAGGTCGGTAGGCAATCCGCTCGATGAGCACTCCGATCAGCGCGCAAATCGCCATGGAAAGAATCATGACCAGGCCTGCTCCCGAAAGGATAAATAGGCTATTCTCAGGAGTGAACGTATCGAACTCGCCGAACTTGAAGGTGTGCGCAAAAAAAGGTGCCAGAAGGAACCCGGCATATGCCCCCAGCATATAGATGTCGCCGTGCGCGAAGTTAATAAAACGGAGGACGCCGTAGACCATCGTATAGCCTAGAGCTATCAATGCGTAGATCGATCCGAGCGAAACGCCATTGACCAGCTGTTGAAGCATCTCAATCAGTTTGTCCATCGCGCAGATTTTAAGGGATAATTTGTTGGACCATTTTAGGTTCACCGTTTTCGATCCTGAGAATAACTCCAGGCTTTGAGGCATTGCGATTTTCGTCGATCGAAATATTTCCCGTCACTCCGTCGAAATCACGGGTCCCGGCCAAGGCATCCCGGATAGCCGCTCCGCTTGTTGATCCGGCCCGGTGCACCGCCTGCGAAAGCAGACGGGCGCCATCGTACCAGAGAGCGGCCAGGGCATCCGGCACCGCGCCGTATTTTTCGCGATAGTTCTGGACAAATTTTTGGACTTTGGGATTGGCATCAACGGCTGAGAAATGGTCCGTATAATAGTTTCCATCGGCTGCTCGGCCGGCCACCCGGACGAGCGCGGGACTGTCCCACCCTTCGCCGCCGACAAATGGGCAGGTGATTCCAAGTTGTTTTGCCTGAAGAAGTATCAGCGCGGCTTCAGTGTAATATCCAGGCAGGAAAACAACCTCAGGATGCGCCATCCGAACTTGAGTCAGTTGCGTCCGAAAATCGGTGTCGCCACTGCTGTAGGACAACGTGTTCAAAATTCTGGCTCCATTCTGGCTGAAATACTGGCGGATCGCCTCGGTCAGCCCGACGCTGTAATCCTGCTTGACGTCGGTCATGACAATTGCTTGTCTCGCGCCAAGTCGGTTCAGCGCAAATCGCGCCATGATCATTCCGGTGAACGGATCAGTGAAACAACTCCGAAAAATATAGTTACCGAGCTTGGTGATGGCAACGTTCGTTGCGGAAGGAGTCAGCAAAGGGATCTTGGCGGCCTGTGCGAGCGGGGCACCTTCCATGGTCGCAGAGGAAGTCAGGTCGCCCAGGATGGCGATCACCTTGTCCTGAGAAAGGAACTTTCGCACGATGGTCGCTGTTTCCCCTGACTTGGATCCATTGTCCTCCACGACCAGTCGGATCGGCTGGCCAAGAGTTCCGCCGGCCGCGTTAATCTCTTCAACTGCCAACTTCGCGCCTTGAACGCTGGAGACACCGAAAGTCGATAGAGCGCCAGTGAGACAAGTCACCGCGCCGATTTTGATGTCAGCGAGAGAGCTTTGAATCGTAAACGAAAGAAGTGCCAGAACGGCGAGGATCGTTTTCCGGTGACCCTTTGGACCGCAGGTAGAGCCAATGAAGTCCGTCAAGACGCTCGCCGCAGGCCGGATAACGCTCATGACCAACCCCGTTTACCTTTAAGCATGCTTTCAACTCCACTTTTAACCGCAATGATGCTCAATTCGGATTAATTTTCTCGAAGTACTGAATCTGCTGATCTTTTATCGCCAGAATCACCGCAGGCTTCGACGCATTCCGTTGGTCGTCGATCGTGATATGACCGGAAACACCCGGGAAGTCTTTTGTGACAGCGATCGCTTCGCGGATGGCTGATGGATCGGTTGAACCCGCCCGCTTGATGGCGTCCAGAATCACATTTGCCGCGTCATATCCCAAGGCGGCGAAGTTATCAGGCAGACTTCCGAATTTGGCCCGGTAGATTTTCCCGAACTCCTGGACGACAGGGCTCGGGTCGCCGGCCGAAAACTGATTTGAAAAATAGCAGCCATCCGCCGCTTTTCCTGCCACCTGAATCAACGTAGGACTGTCCCATGCTTCACAGCCGATAAACGGCACTGTGATACCAAGTTGTCTTGCTTGTTTAAGGATGATCCCTACCTCCGGATAATATCCAGGCACAAAAACAACATCGGGCCCCGCCGCCCTGATGGAGGTCAATTGGGCGCGGAAATCGGTGTCACCGCTGGAATAACTCTGGCCACGTACCACGCTGCCTCCCCCATTCAGGAAGGTTTCCTTGAAGAAGCCCGTTAACCCGACACTATAATCCTGCTTAGTGTCGGTTAGAATCGCGGCTTTCCTGGATTTCAGATTTTCGAGCGCGAACCGTCCCATAACTCTTCCCTGAAACTCGTCGATGAAACAGACCCGAAAAATGTAATCACCGATCTGAGTGACTTTCGGGTTGGTCGCTAATGGAGTCACCATCGGTATTTTCGCCGCTTGCGCGATCGGACCACCTTCCAAAGTCGCAGAAGAGGTCAGATCGCCGATGATCGCGCTGACTTTGTCCTGAGTGACAAATTTTCGGACAATTGTCGAAGTCTGGCCGGCTTGCGATTGATTGTCTTCCGTCAACAACACGATCTTTTTCCCGAGAACGCCCCCAGCCGAGTTGGCCTGGTCGATAGCCAGCATAATGCCCTGATGACAGGTCGTACCATACCGGCCGATGGCACCCGTAATCGGATTCACTTCGCCGATTTTGACCGCCTCATCCGCATCTACCCGGGAAGCTGCAATTAAAAGTGCGAAGCAGAGTAAAACCTTCCAGCCCATGAATCAGTACAGGCTATCAAGCAAAAGCGGCGGAGGGCAAGATTGGCGTTGACCGTTGACCGTTGACCGTTGACCGTTCGACCGTTCGCCGTTCGCCGTTGACCGTTCACCGTTCGCCGTTGACCGTTCACCGTTCACCGTTGACCGTTCGCCGTTGACCGTTCGCCGTTGACCGTTCGCCGTTCGCCGTTGACCGTTCGCCGTTGACCGTTCACCGTTCGCCGTTCACCGTTCACCGTTCACCGTTCACCGTTCACCGTTCACCGTTCACCGTTCGCCGTTCACCGTTCACCGTTCGCCGTTGACCGTTCACCGTTCACCGTTCGGCGGGGAGTTCACCGTGCGGCCGGGTTCAATTGAGGCGCTCGAGGGAATAGTTGAAACCGCGGACGCTTCGCCTACCACGCCGATTCGCTCCGCTACGGTGCGATCTTTTCCGCTACTTCGAATTTGCCGTCTTTGATTGTCACGATCAGACCGGGTTTGGAAGCATTTCGATTGGGGTCGAATGAGATCTGGCCAGTGACGCCTTCGAATCCCGTTGTTTTGGCGAGCGAATCTCGCAGGGACTGAGAATTTAAGTTGCCCGCGCGTTTGATGGCGTCGGCAAGAAGACGAGCAGCATCGTAGCCAAGAGCAGAAAAGGTATCAGGTTGAGAGCCGTATTTTTCCTGATATTTCGCCACGAAACTCTTGACGTTGGAAGATTGATCGTCGGGAGAAAAATGGTTCGTGAAAAAACAACCGTTCATCGCTTTTCCCCCGATGGTCAGCAAGGCCTGATTCGCCCATCCGTCACATCCAATAAACGGCATCGTCAGACCGATTTGCCGGCCCTGTTTCACGATAAGAGCCACTTCCTGATAATAACCGGGCAGATAGACCGCGTCAGGTTTGGCGGACCGAATGGGAGTCAGTTGCGCTCGGAAATCAGTGTCCCCAGTCGAATAACTCTGTTCGCCGACAATGGTGCCGCCCAGCTTCGTGAATTCTTCCTTAAAAAATTTCAGCAGATCGACGCTGTAATCCTGTTTCACGTCGGTGAGTGTAAATATCCTCTGGGCTTTGAGCTTCTCCCTCGCGAATCTGGCCAGCACCCGACCCTGAAATTCATCCAGGAAACAAACCCGAAAAATATAGTCGCCTACCTCGGTGATACGAGGGTTGGTAGCGGTGGGCGTGATCATGGGAATTTTATCCCCTTGGGCGATCGGCGCCGCTTCGAGCGTGGCCGAAGAAGTGGCATCACCCAGAATCGCGACAACTTTATTCTGCGTAATCAGTTTCCGCACGACCGTGGCGCTTTGTCCGGGTTTAGATTGATTATCTTCGGTCACCAATTCGACTTTTTGCCCCAAAATTCCGCCTTCGGCATTGATTTGTTCGAAGGCCAGAACATATCCTTGATGGCATCCAATGCCGAACTGCGACACTCCACCGGTCAGAGGATCCACTTCGCCGATTCTGATCGTCGTCGCCGCCGGAGTGGAAGCTTCCAGCTGGAAAGTTGTCAGTGCCAGCGTCAGCAGGGGAAGGCGAAGAAAGCAGGCGAGAAGCTTTTTTAGCACGACGTAGTCTCCCCTTGTCGCCGAAATTTACCGTTTAATTCCGCCGCCTTGGCCATCGCAACTGAGACTGCCAACTGGATATCGTCAACCGGCTGACAACTTCTTTCAGCTCTTCGGCTCGATGGTTTCGGCGTACTTGTAAGCTCCGTCTTTGATCGTGATAATGACTGCTGACTTCTGAGCGTTACGATCTTTGCCGATCGTGATCTTGCCCGAAACTCCGGGAAAATTCTCCGTGTCCTGAATCGCGGCCCGAAGTTTATCGGAATCGGTTGAGCCGGCTCGCTTAATCGCGTCGGCCAGCAGCTTGGCGGCGTCGTATCCAAGAGCAGCGAAAGCGTCCGGGACAGCGTTATACTTCTGCTTGTATTTCTGAACGAAGTCCTGGACGAGCGGGGACTTGTCTTCGACCGAGAAATGATTGGAGAAAAACGCTCCTTCGATGGCTTTGCCGCCGACAGAAATTAAAGATGAGCCGTCCCATCCATCGCCACCAACCAACGGTGCCTTAATGCCAAATTGCCGAGCCTGCTTGGCGATCAGGGAGACTTCGGGATAATATCCGGTAATAATAATCACATCCGGATTGGCCGATTTCAGATCGGTCAGCTGTGCGCGAAAATCTTTGTCGCCCGAACTGTAACTCTGTTCTTTGACGATCGTGGCGCCATTCTTAGCGAGGTAATCTTTAGCGATATTGGTCAAGCCGACGCTATAGTCCTGCTTTACGTCCGTCATGAAGGCGACGTTTTTAAGATGCAGCTTTTCCAGAACAAACCGGGCGATCACCACCGCCTGAAAGTCGTCTGTAAAACAGACCCGGAATATGTAGTCGCCAGTCTGAGTCACTTTCGGATTCGTAGCAGCAGTGGCGATCTGCGGAATTTTGGAAGTCTGACAAATCGGAGCGGCTTCCAAGCTTTTGGAAGAGGCGACCTCCCCGATGATGGCCGCGACGTGATCTTGCGAAATCAACTTGCGCACGATCGTCGTCGTTTCGCCTTGTTTCGTCTGATTATCCTCCGCGATCAGGTCGATCTTTTTGCCGAGCACACCGCCGGCAGCATTAACTTCTTCAATCGCCATTTTTACACCGTTGTTCTGAGAGATGCCAAAACTGGCGTTATCTCCAGTCATCGAACCAAACTCGCCAATCTTGATCGTGTCTTGAGAGAACGCGGAGCCGGCAACGGCCAGAATGACGCCAAAAATCAGGAGAAACAGACGTTTCATCATAAGCGCGGGATTATTAGCATCTGGCCAAAAAACTGCAAGAGCGTTCAGCGTTCAGCGTTCAGCGTTCAGCGTTCAGCGTTCAGCGTTCAGCGTTCAGCGTTCAGCGGCGTTCAAGGCTACTCGCCGATACGTTGCCTTCCGGCAAGTAAGCGAAGCGTCTCGCTTTGCCTCTTTGAACCGGGAGCAAAGCGAGACGCTTCGCTTACACGGGCCTACAGCATACCGCCCCTCACCAAGCGCTTCGATCTAGTACGCCGACTCGCCGATACGTTGCCTTCCGCCCAGTAAGCGAAGCGTCTCGCTTTGCCTCTTTGAACCAGGAGCAAAGCGAGACGCTCGGCTTACACAAGCCTGCAGCATACCGCCCCTCCCCATGCGCCTCAATCAAATACGCCGACTCGCCGACACGTTGCCTTCCGGCAAGTAAGCGAAGCATCTCGCTTTGCCTCTTTAAACCAGGAGCAAAGCGAGACGCTGGACTACCCGGCCCGCAGCATACCGCCCCTCAAAGCGCTTCAATCTGTATGCGGATACGCCGATACGTTGCCTTCCGACTGAAGAAGGTTGAACCCCATCATTGACTCCTATAGAGATTCCAATAGCTTCGTCGCTATGTCGGTAACGACTTTTTCTAACGCGCCCACTCGAAAGTTTTCCAAGAATCCTCTAATCGCCTTTTACCAGTCTTCCATCGGGAAAAAATTTATTGTTGCCGGGACTGCGCTCATCCTCATCCTGTATGTTCTCGGACATCTCCTGGGGAACCTTCAGATTTATATAGGGCAGGATCGGATCAATACGTATGCCCAATTTCTCCACGATCTGGGGCCGATTCTGTTGGTCATACGAATTTTTCTACTCGCGACCCTTGTGACACACATCGTAGCGACAATTCAGCTCGCTCAAGAAAATCGCCTGGCAAAACCTCAAAAATACGCTGTTGCCGTCTATCAGCGATCGACGATGGCCTCGCGAACAATGATCGTCAGCGGCCTGATCGTCCTTTGTTTTATCATTTATCATTTGCTTCATTTCACTCTCCAGGTAACAGATCCGGAATTTCGCGAGGTGCATGACTCACTCGGACGTCATGACGTTTATCGGATGCTCATTCTTGGATTTCGACACCCTCTCGTTTCCCTGTTTTACATCGTCGGACTTTTCCTGCTCACCAGCCACCTCAGCCACGGATTCGCGAGCGTTGTCCAGACGCTGGGGATCAATAACCGGAAAATAGGCAATTTCGTTTCGACCAGCGGGCAAATTTTGGCTTGGGCAATCTTTGTGGGCTACGTTTCGATTCCAGTTACGATCTTTTTAGGCATCATCAGGTAACCCTATGGCAACGACACTCGATTCGAAGGTTCCTTCCGGACCACTTGAGAAAAAGTGGGATAAGCATCGTGGAGAATCGAAGTTGGTTGCCCCAAATAACCGTCCAAAATTCGATATTATCGTGGTCGGAAGCGGTTTGGCCGGTGCCTCTGCGGCGGCCACCTTGGGCGAGCTCGGGTATAACGTTAAATGCTTTTGTTTCCAGGATTCGGCGCGCCGGGCACACAGTATTGCGGCGCAAGGCGGAATTAACGCTGCCAAGAATTATCAAAACGACGGCGATAGTGTTTTTCGCCTCTTTTACGACACGATCAAAGGGGGCGATTTTCGGTCGCGAGAAGCGAACGTTCATCGCCTCGCTGAGATCAGTCTCAACATTATCGACCAGTGCGTGGCGCAAGGAGTGCCATTCGCGCGGGAGTACGGCGGTTTACTGGCAAACCGTTCTTTCGGCGGGGTCCAGGTGTCGAGGACCTTTTATGCCCGGGGCCAAACCGGTCAGCAACTCCTGCTTGGAGCTTATCAAGCGCTGGAACAGAACATCGCGGCCGGGGCGGTGAAAATGTATCCGAGGACCGAGATGCTCGATCTGGTTCTAGTGAATGGTCATGCGAAAGGAATCGTGGTTCGAGATCTGGTCACGGGCGAAATCCAGGCCCACGCGGCTGATGCCGTGGTCCTTGCTACGGGCGGTTATGGAAACGTATTTTACCTTTCGACTAATGCGAAGGGCTGTAACGTCACCGCGACCTGGCGAGCGCACAAACGAGGCGCTCTTTTCGCGAACCCCTGTTTCACGCAGATCCATCCAACTTGCATCCCGGTGAGCGGCCCTTATCAGGCAAAACTCACACTGATGTCAGAGTCTTTGCGAAACGACGGGCGCGTTTGGGTCCCGAAAAAGGGAAAAGACCCTCGGTCGCCAGACCAGATTCCCGAAGGAGATAGAGACTACTTTCTGGAGCGAAAATATCCCAGCTTCGGGAACCTGGTTCCTCGCGATATCGCCTCTCGCAACGCGAAAGAGGTTTGCGACGAAGGCCGGGGGGTCGGCCCGAGCGGGCTGGGGGTTTATCTTGATTTCTCCGATGCGATTCACCGGCTGGGGGAGCACGCGATTCAAGAACGATATGGCAACCTGTTCGACATGTATCTCAACATCACGAACGAGAATGCCTACAAAACGCCGATGCGAATTTATCCGGCGGTCCATTACACGATGGGCGGTTTATGGGTAGACTACAACCTGATGAGTAATGTCCCTGGTTTACACGTCCTGGGAGAAGCGAACTTTTCCGATCATGGAGCAAACCGGCTCGGGGCCAGCGCCCTCATGCAAGGACTCTCGGATGGCTACTTTGTGATTCCCAGCACGATCGCAAACTATCTGGCAACCCAGATGGGAAAAAAAGTTTCGGTGGAGCAGCCCGAATTTAAGGAGGTTGAAAACGAGGTCCGGAGCCGAATTAAACGGCTTCTCTCAATCAAAGGAAAGAAAAGCGTCTCCACCTTTCATCGAGAGCTGGGCCTGCTGGTCTGGAATAAATGCGGGATGGCTCGAGATGCCCAGGGACTGCAGGAAGCGCTTCAAAAAATACCGGAAATGCGCGCGGAGTTCTGGGAAAATGTGAATGTCCTCGGAGACGGTGCCGAGTTCAATCAGGCACTTGAACATGCCGGCCGGGTCGCGGACTTCTTGGAATTCGCCGAGCTGATGTGTCTTGATGCCTTGGAACGGAACGAGTCGTGCGGCGGCCATTTCCGACTCGAGCACCAGAAGGAAGGCGAGGCGCTGCGTGATGACGACCATTACTGCTACGTTGCCGCATGGGAGTACGCAGGCCCGGATGCTCGGTCGAACCTGATCAAGGAACCGCTTGGTTTCGAATATGTGAAACTGTCCCAGCGAAGCTACAAATGAACTTTAAACTGAAGGTTTGGCGCCAAAAAGACGGAAAATCGTCTGGATTATTTAAAGACTACGACGCGAAAGACATCCCTTCGGAAGCCTCGTTGCTTGAAATGCTCGACATCGTCAACGAAGGCCTGCTCGGAGCGGGCGAGGATCCGATCGCCTTTGATTCCGACTGTCGCGAAGGTATTTGCGGAACGTGCTCGCTGGTTATAAATGGCATTCCGCATGGGCCAGGCAAAGGGACTACCTGCCAGGTTTACATGCGACGATTTGCCGACGGAGACACCATCTGGATCGAGCCTTTTCGCGCCGCCGCCTTCCAGCCGATCAAGGACCTGGTGGTCGATCGAGGTGCCTTTGACAGGATTATCGAGGCGGGCGGTTACATTATGGTTCGAACGGGATCAGCTCCTGAGGCGAACGCGCTGCTGGTGTCAAAGCACGTTGCGGATCTCGCGATGGAAGCCGCCGCCTGCATCGGTTGTGGCGCATGCGTAGCAGTTTGTCCGAATTCTTCAGCGATGCTGTTTGTCTCCGCCAAAGTCTCGCATCTCGGCCTTCTACCACAAGGCCAGGCGGAACGGGAAAGCCGCGTCCTGCACATGGTACGAAAAATGGACGAGCTCGGTTTTGGAAATTGCACGAATCATTACGAATGCGAAGCGATCTGTCCTGCTGAAGTGAGCGCGACATTTATCGCACGGATGAACGGGGATTACGCGAAGTCAGCGGCGAAAGAGGCGCTTTTCGTTTGAGGGGTTCAGGGGTCGGGAGGCAGGAGGCGGGGGTAGGAGGCAAGAAGCCCGGATGGTCGATCGAGACGCTTCGCATAGCGCGCCGGCAACGTATCGGGGAGCGGGCGTATCCATGAAGTGGCTCGCTCCGCCTCTTCTCTAACAGAGCAAACCGGGACGGTTCGCCTACGCCTGTCGTGGCAGACTTTGTAAGCGAACCGTCCCGGTTAACTCCCGGCCCAAAGAGGCAAAGCGGGACGCTTCGCTTACCACGCCGATACGCGCTGCCAGTGCGTCATTCGGCGGCAACGTGAGCGCCTTTTTCGGCGACCGACCGCTTCATGGCGAGCACAAGAAAGGCCAGGATGACGCTGACCACGGCAAAGATCAGGAAACAGTCGAAATAAGAGAGAGCCAAGGCTTGCTGGTCGCGCAGGTCTGCCAGAGACTGCAAGGCCATCTGTTGCGCGCCGACCGGATCACCTGTTTGTTGGAGATAGTCAGGGCGGGCTTGGGCCAGAAAAGAGTTTACGGCGGGGTTCAGGGGATCGAGATATTCACCGAGTCTCATAGAGTGAAATTGCTCGCGACGTTCTGTGATCGTCTGGCCGAGCGAAGTGCCTACGCTCCCACCTTCATTGCGCAATAACGCCAGCAGACCAACCGCGGAGCCGCGCAACGATCGCGGGATGTAGATATAGGCAGCGACATTTAGTGGCGCAAAGACAAGGCCGAGACCTCCGACCATCACCACCCGCGGCCAAATCACCTGCGACGGGGCGATGTCCAGGTTCAGCTGGGACATCCAAAAATTGCCAGCAGCCACAATCAGCAAGCCGCCGCCGATTAGCCAGCGCGCGTCAACGCCACGACCCAGCAGCACGCCGACGATGACAATCGCGACAATCGTGAAGATACCTGCCGGAGACAAGACCAGCCCGGCATGGAAAGCATCATAACCGAACAGCGATTCCAGCATGGCAGGAAGCAGTGTACTCGATCCGTAAAGCACCCCAAAGGCACAGAAGATGATGAGGCAGGAGATAGCAAAGTTTCGGTCGCCTAACGGTCGA
Source organism: uncultured Verrucomicrobiae bacterium (assembly GCA_963742335.1). Lineage (GTDB taxonomy): Bacteria > Verrucomicrobiota > Verrucomicrobiia > Chthoniobacterales > JAFAMB01 > JAFAMB01. Next base: position 111,372 of record CAVULL010000040.1, on the reverse strand, counting down.
AAATTGACGATTGGACTTGGGTGGCGAGTTTCCCAGAAGACTAACCCGCAGCCACCGAGAATCAACAGAATGACCAGCGTTTGCACGCGTCCAAAGGCATCGCTTAACCAATCCCATTCCTGACCTTTGCTAAGCAAGACTTCCCAGCAGACGAGCGTAATAACCAGCAGCCCAAGCCCGATGGAATCGAAGTTCATCGGTCGTTGGCGTGCCGCTTTCCGAGCCTCGCGGAGATATGTCGGGTCCTGGACGGTGGCCCAGCACAGGAAAAAAGCCAGGGCCCCGACTGGCAGATTTATGTAAAAGATCCAGCGCCAGGAATATTGGTCGGTGATCCAGCCACCAAGCGTCGGTCCCAGGACCGGTGCAATGAGAGCCGCGACCCCGAAAAGGGTTTGGGCAGCGCCTTGCTTCTCGGGCGGAAAGGTGTCGAGCAAAATACCTTGGCTGGAGGGTTGGAGTCCGCCGCCGGCAAGGCCTTGCATCACGCGGAAGAGGATCAGCTGATTCAGGCTGGTCGCCATGCCGCAAAGCACCGAACTGATGGTGAAGACCGCGATCGAAATGAGGAAATATCTCCGTCTTCCCAGATTCGCGGCGAGCCATCCGGAGATTGGCAGGATGATCGCATTCGCTGCCAGGTAACTGGTGACCACCCATTCGCTGTCGGTCACCGCAGAGGAGAGCCCCCCGGCAATGTAGCGCAAAGCCACATTGGCAATGGTGGTGTCCAGTACTTCCATGAAGGTCGGCACAACCACAGCGAGCGCGACGATCCACGGGTTGAGAGTTCGCCGACCGATTGCCCCGCCCGATAGAGAAGCGGCGGACGCAGATGCGCTCATGGCGTGGAGGGCTTGTCGCCGGCGGAAGCAGGCGGAATTTCTTCCTGCAGAAACTTGCCGGCGTTCGGACCGGTTGGTGCGGTTCTCAAATCCACCGATGGCGTGACCGATAGCCCCACAAACAGGGGCGCTTTATCCGGATCGTAGTTCGTCAACTCGATCCTGACCGGTAACCGCTGCACCACTTTGACGAAATTACCAGTCGCGTTCTGCGCGGGCAACAGCGAAAGAGTCGACCCGGTGCCGTTCGTGAAGCCGGAAATACGACCCTCGAAAGTCCGCCTGCCCCCGTACATATCCAACTCCAGTTCCACGCGCTGTCCGATCCGCAAATTGCGGAGCTGGGTTTCCTTGAAATTTGCGTCTACCCAAATGTCTCGCAGCGAACGGATAGCCATCAGACTCTGGCCGACTTGCACGTTGTTGCCCGGGTTTACATTGCGCCGGGTGATAACCCCATCGATCTCGGCAAAAATCGTGCAATAGCGCAAATCAAGCTTGGCTTGATCGAGATCACGCTGCGTCTGCAGCAATGTCACCTGGGCCCGTTTTAAATCCGGTGCGTTCTGGACAACCTTTTCGTAAATACGATCGATATCGCCCCCGGGATCACGCCGATAAAACTCATCGATGACTTCCTTTGGTGTGCGGTTGTAAGAGGACGGAACCACGCCGAGCTTGGAAGCATTCTGGAGCAGATCGGCGAGCGCCTGCCGGACGGAGGAGAAGGTCTGGTCGAGATTTGCCGGGACATCGCCAAGGCTCGTTCCAGGGGGTGGTTCACCCGGTAAACCAAGGGCAACACGCGCTTCGTAGATGTTCTCCAGCGCCTGCTTGACTCGGGCTTTCGCCACATCCAGGGCTTCGCGCTTTTGATCATACTCCTCAGCGCTGACAACTTTGGTCGTGATGAGGTGTTGTGCCCGGTCAAATTCCGCCTGGGCAAGTACCAAAGTGGCTTTGCTTTGCTCCCAGGTGGCAACCCGAGCCCGGATGATCGCCACTTGATTGTCTACGTCCTCAATCGCCCGAATGAGCTTGAAACGCGCACTCCGCGTCTGCGCCACCGCGCCGCGGACGGATGCTTCCGCTACGACCAGATCTGCCTGGGCGGCATCGACGGCGGCCTGCTTAATTGCGACTTGTACTCGAAAGGGTTCCGGATCGAGTTCTACCAGCACATCCCCTTTTTTCACACGGTTGTTGTCCTCGACCAGGACACGAGCCACCTGCCCTGCAACACGCGGCGCAACGAAAGTCACATAGCTGTTCACGTAAGCGTCGTCGGTCGAAACAGTGTTCAACGCATGCAACACTTTGGGAATTCCGACGAACAAACCGAGAACGGCCAAAATCACCAGGAGTGGCAAAAGCCATCGGCGCCGTTTAGGCGCGGGCTTAACCCGTGGTTTCGGCGCCTCAGGATCGGTGGCGGGAGAGTCCGGCGCGGCGGGCTTCAGTTCTTCGGCAGGCATTTCAGTTCTCCTTCAGCTCGCGGAAACCATCGGCATCCATAACCACGATTAGCCCTTCCGCAACGCGGGTCCCCAGGCCAACAATAATTCCGCGCGGCGCTTCTATCGTTCCCTCCGTTCCGACCACTGTGTAGGCGCCTTGCCCATCGGCGCCAAAGGAACAAGTCACCATCCCGAATCCCTCCGGAAATAAAAGAATACCTGCCATGCTGGTGTCAACCCGAAGCACGTAATTTACATCGACCAAAGGGGGAATCTCACAAAAATGGATAGGGTTATTTGCAGTGATCGACAAGCAAAAATATCAAGCATCCAAATTTAAATTTTCCCGCGCAACGAAGCATTGGCGTCCCGCTCGGCCGGCCGGCGGAAACGGATCGGCCTGGGGGTGTGACGGCGTAAGTGAAGCCGCCGAACGCTGATCAGCGGTATGCCAAGACCCGCGTAAGCGAAGCGTCTCGCCCATCACTCAAATTGGTCTTCTCAAAACCATCGCTCTAACCACCGACGCCGACTGGAAGCTCGCGCTACGTTGGTAGAAATCCCTAGTGCACCGTCTCCTAAATCCCTTGGGCTCCGCCGCAGGTCAGTTGGCTGTTTTTCAAGGCGCGAGCGAAGCGCCGCTATCTGGGTCATAGCGGTCGATCCGCCGCGGCGGAGGAAAAACAGCCAACCGGCCGCGGCCCACAGGGTTGCGTTGAAAATGGGTCGGCTGCTTCGTTGTTCGTCAGTCACGTATCGATCCAGATATGCTCCTTCCTCCCGCCTTGCAGACGACCCATTTTGAACGCAACGGAACCCAAGGGATTTAGGAGACGGTGCACTAGTGCGCTGGAGCTTGTTTTCCGGGCGCTCTGAAATTCTTGATGGTCATTGCCAGGATCAATCCCGCACCGGCAGGCACGACCAGGCCGACAAAACAATCAAGATAGGAAAGCAAGGAGGCCTGTTGATTCAATAAGGCGTATAATTGTCCCTGGGCACGGTTGGCTGCCTCAATGGCGGAATACCCTGCGTGCATAAAAGCCGCGGCAACCTGCTGCAGCCATTCGTGATAAGCCGAATTATTCGGAGCCAGATGCTGGGCAAGAATGCTCTGATGAAACTGAGCCCGCTGGGCCAGCATAGCGTTGGCAAACGTAATACCAAAACTGCCTCCTTCGTTGCGAAACAAGTTGGTCAGACTGCTTGCCTTATTGTTCTTCTCCGGCGGCAAGTAAGAATAAGCAACCTGGGTGATCGGAACGATCAAGAACCCCAGTCCAAATCCTTGCAGCATCCGAGCCCGAGCGAAAACTCCATAGTCTGCATTGAGCGCGAGTTGACCCACGTGCCACACCGCCACCGCCAAAAAGAAGAACCCGATGCAGATCAAGCGCTTCGCTCCGACAATCGGGGTGAGTCGTACAATGAACGGCGCCATCACCACGATGACCAGAGCGCCTGGAGTGAGCACCATTCCGGCAGTGGTCGCATCGTAGTTATTAAGTGATTGCAGCAACTGAGGCATCAGCACAGTGCTGCTGAATAGAATAAATCCGAAGAGGAAAAAGAGTCCTGAGGCTAAAGCGAAATTCCTGTTCCCCAGCAGAGTGAGATCGACTACTGGATCTTTGTGATGCAGTTCCCAAACGACGGCGACAACTAGCGCTGTCAGACTAACCACCGTAAATGTGGTGATGAACGGGCTGCCGAACCAATCATCTTCCTGCCCTTTGTCGAGGACGACTTCCAGGCATCCGAAACCAATGGCGAATAACAAAATCCCAACATAATCAATGCGGCTCTGACCGGAGGCTTTTACCCGCCGGCGCTCTTCCGTAAACGCGGGCGGATCGGTCACTAACCGATTAGTCAGGTAGAGTGACAGCAGTCCGACCGGAAGGTTGATAAAAAAGATCCAGCGCCAGGAAGAATTGTCGGTGATCCAGCCCCCCAGCGTAGGTCCCAGGGCCGGTGCCATCACGATCGCCATACTATAGAGGCCAAAGGCCGCAGCGCGTTTGGCCGCTGGAAAGGTATCCACCAACATGGCCTGTTCAGAAGGAGCTAGTCCACCACCTGCTATCCCTTGGAGGACCCGGAAGAAAATCAAAAGCCCCAGATTCGGCGCCACACCGCAGAGGAAGGAACTAGCTGTGAACAAGGCCACGCAAGTCATGTAATAGTTCTTCCGGCCGAATGTACGGCTTAGCCAGGCGCTCAGGGGAAGAACCACGGCGTTGGCCACAAGGTAGCTGGTCAGGACCCAGGTCGATTCGTCCAGACTGGTCCCCAGGCCGCCGGCGATGTGTGGGAGTGACACATTCGCGATGCTGGTGTCCAGCAATTCCATGAAAGTCGCGATGGTCAGGGTCAACCCGATCCACCAGGGGTTCACCGCGCGTCCGCTCGGGGTGATTGCATGGCTCATAGGCTTTTTGCCAACCGATTTCTATCTGATTAGGGGAGACGGAATCGTCTTACTCCTTAACAATCGTCACCGAACCGTCCGCCGCACCAAGGATCGCCGGCGGCAGCGGGGCGGCGGGCCGAGTCTGCTCGATCGAGCGATCATGCACGTCTACTCTGGGTTCCACTGATTCTCCAGCCCAGAGACGGTCGAGGGCGGAGGGGGGATCATCGAAAACAATCTTCACTGGGACCCGTTGAACAACTTTCACGAAATTTCCGGTCGCGTTTTCCGGCGGCAAGATGGTGAATCGGCTCCCGGTGCCTACCTGCATGCTCTCGACGTGCGCCTTGAAAATACGCCCAGGAACCGCGTCGACCCGGACCGAAACCGGCTGACCAACCTTCATTTTTTTTAATTGGGTCTCTTTGAAATTAGCGACAATCCATACATCGGACGGAACAAGCGAAAAGAGAGTTTGGCCCGGTTGAACATAGCTGCCAGGTTCAACGCTCTTCTTCGTCACCCGTCCGGCAAAAGGAGCAAAGATCCTGGTGTAGGACAATTGTAACTGTGCCTGTTGCACTTGAGCCTCCGCTTGTTTTGCTTCAGCGGAAGTCGTCACATAGTGTGCAGATGCCAGGCGAATCTGAGCTTCCTGGGAAGCGACCTTTTTGGTGGCCGACTCCACACCAGCCGCGGCACTCTTCGCCTGAGCGGCAGACGAATCATATTCTCGCCGATCAATCACGTGCGTCCTATACAACTGCTCGTTGCGCTTGAAATCGGCCTCCACATTTTCTGCCGTGGCCTGTGCGCTCGCCAAGTCTGCCGTGACCTGTCCCAAGCCGGCCTGAGCGACGTTCTTCTGCGCTTCCGATTCAATCAACTTGCTTTGCACGGACGCCAGGTTGGCGACTGCGCTGGCCAGAGCCACCTCGTAGTCTCGAGGATCCAGTTCAATGACCAGATCGCCTCGCTTGACCTGATAGTTGTCATCAAAGAGGACCTCTTTGACATGTGCCGAAATCTTGGGGCTGACCTGGATCACGTGGGCTTCAACGGTCGCGTCATCGGTCGCTTCATAACCGGAATTACTGATGAACCAGTAGCCCACGGCTCCGAGGATCACGGCCCCAAAAACGGTTAGCATCACACTGCGACGGCCAAATCGTTTCGGCTTCCGCTTTTTCCCGCTGACCACGGCCGGTCGGTCGATGGCGACCGCCTGCTCCAGGTGGGGGGTTTTGAAGTCAGCCGGCAAAGTGGCATTTAGAGACGTACTCATAAAACTCAAGGCTTTCAGAAAGTTGGTTATCAGGAACGGCGCACCGGCCGACCCAGTTCTGCGATGCCCGCCAAGGAGAAGCGGGCGATATGTTCAGCGATTTCGGCGATTTCGGCTTTCCCGATTTTAAAATCAGGGTTCAGCCTTTCGATGATCGGCTGACCCTGTAAAAAATAGTGACACTGACCCATCACGCTGATGGAGATCAGGCTCAGCTGCCGTCGGCTGAGCTGGTCACCGGTCAGTTCGCGGAGGGTCGGTATCAGGAATTCATTTCGGAACGGGCGAATATTTTTCTCGACCAATTCGTCGAGTGCGTTGGTCGGGTTCGCCATCTCTCGAGCCATCAGCCTCCGTTTCCATGGTGCGCGACTCGGATCGAGCAGATAATCAAGGAAACGGTAAATCAGGCTGCGAAGACGTTCCTCTGGTGAATTCGAAGCCTCAGCCATCACGTCACGCCAGGCGGCTCGAGCGGAACACGCATCCAGCACCACGCGAGTATAGAGTTCCGCCTTATCCCGGAAATGATAGTTCACGGCGGCCACATTCACTCCCGCGCGCTCGGTGATCCCACGAATGGTGGCGCCCTCGAAACCTTGCTCACCGAAGACTTCCCCGGCCGCGTTAAGAATTTTTTCCCGGGTACTTTCCTCGCTCACTTCAAAGGGGACATTTTTCTTATCTCGCACGGTCCTGAATATTGAAACACATGTTTGAAACAGTCAAGTGAAACATTTGTTTGAGATGATTGTTTGAATTCAGCGCGCTAGAGGATCCAGGGCCAAACGAACCTCAGAGTGAACACCGATGGCTCAGGCATGATGAAATGCCCAGGGCGCTGAGAGCGAACAACGGCTCGAGACCGCTTCCCTATTCTTCTCCGTCGTAATAGTCTACCGGGTCCGAACGGATCGCTCTGCGCTCGGGTGAACGCACGATCCATTTCTGGCTGTCAGGCAAATAATTCGATTCCCCAAAAGGATTGTCCGCGACTACATAGAGAATCAGATCCTCCGAGCTATCGTTAATCAACTGGTGAGGCTGCCCGGGCTCGAAAAGAAAAGCGTCACCTGTTTCGATCGCGCTCGTTCCACTCTGATGGCGAATACTGCCCTTGCCCGAAATGACATGGTAGAACTCCCATTGCGCGCTATGGGAGTGGTATGGATAAGGGCGTTTACCCGCCGGGATGCGCACAATTTCAATGTCGAACGGATGCCGTTTCTGCAAATCAGTCGAGTCCGGGTCCCGTCCGAGAGCCTCTGAGATTTCTTTGCCAGCACCAGAGAAGGTTCCTTTCGGAGAGGACCAGGAAAATTCCTCGAGGTCCTTTGTATTGATCTTGCGCATATGCTCATCGAGCACACCGAAAAACAACAGCGCTGTCAACGGCTCTCTGCCACAGCCGAAAGAACGTCTAACTTGCTGCTTGAGCAAGCAATGCCTCGATCGGCTTGAAAGATTCCGCCGGGAGTCGATGGCGTTCGACGAGATATTGGGTCGAATTAAAACTCAGATAGACTTTGTTTTCCTTGGATTCCCAGGCCAGTGCCTTCAGCGGGAGATCAATCGCCAGCGAAGGATAATCATTCATCAACGGCGAACCCGTTCTCGGATCACCAAATATCAAGAGCTCCATCGGCCGCATGGAAATGCCGAAGGTTAGTGCTTCCGCGGCTTGATCCATCAGGCCGACACTCCTCCTTGCTTCCGGTTCAAGGCGGACCGATAACTTCGCTATGCTCCTGAAAGCTGCCATAAACGGTAGACGGTCGCAAAGCGAACATCCGGCAGTTCCGATTAACCCTAGCCAACAGGCGCATGAGGCGGCAATGGCGGCGGCGGCGGGAGCCGGGGCCATCCACGTGCACCCGCGCGATGCAGAAGGTCATGAGAGTCTCAGTGCCGGTGACGTCGCCTCCGCCCTCCAATCCATCCGCGCATCCTGTCCGACAATACCCGTCGGCGTCAGTACCGGTGCATGGATAGTGCCAAATCTCGATACACGCCTCTCACTGATCGAGAGTTGGAAAGTTTTGCCCGATTTCGCGAGCGCAAACTTTCACGAACCTGGCGCCTTGGACGTCTTCCAATTGCTCACTGAAAAAGGAATCGGCGTGGAAGCAGGGATCTGGAACGTCGAAGCCGCACAACTCTTACGCAAGAGTGGCGTTGCTCCGCGCTGTTTGCGCATTATGATTGAACCGGGTCAAGAACCGGGCAGCGCAAAGCATCGGCTCGAAGAGATAGAGGCAGTCTTGGAAGACATCCAGTGCCCGCGGCTATTGCACGGTTTCGAAAGCACAGCGTGGGAACTCATCGCCCTGGCTTCTCGTCGTGGTTATGATACGCGAATCGGTCTCGAAGACACGATCGCGGTTCCGGAAGGAAACCGCGCTCGCGACAATGCCGATCTGGTGATAAGGGCGGCCCAAATCATTGCCAATGCGAGCCAGGGTAAAAATAAGTAGCTAAAGACTTTACCGCACCCGCAGACGACCATACGCGCAAACGCCAATCCACCTCAATGGCGGTGCCGGTGATGAATATCCGGCAGGTGAAGGTGAAAATGCCTCATCGGAATGTGCCTGTGCCAATGAGAATGCGGCTCCCCGGGCGGATCGCTTGGCAGGTGCTCATGTTGATGGTGTTCGTCGTGGCAATGGCGATGTTCATGGTCCATCCCTTCATGGAAATGTTCGTGCTCATGGTGCTCGGTCAAATGGAGCCAAATCCCAAAAGTCATCAGCAAAAAACCGGGCCAGAAGAGAAGCGGCGGCACCTCATGAAGCAAAAGGAGCGAGAGCAGGACACCGAGAAACGGGGCAGTCGAAAAGTAGGCGCCGGTCCGCGCTGTTCCCAAATCGCGTAAAGCCAAGACAAAACAGGTGAGACTGACCCCATAGCAGAGAAAACCGAGAATTGCGGCACCCGCTAGCGAACTGGCACTGGGCGCCTTTCCGGTCACTGCCAGGCCGATGAAAAGATTGACGGCCCCGGCGCTCAACCCCTTGAACATTGCGATCTGCGTAGGATCAGCGGCTGAGGCTTTACGAGTGAGATTGTTATCCACAGCCCAGCAGAAACAGGCGCCGATAATTGCCAAGGCTCCCCAGGAAAATCCGGCTGACTTACCTGGACTGAACGAAACCAATACCCCACCCGCCACGATGGCGATCATCCCAAAAAGGATACGGCGGTCGAAATTCTCGCGAAAGACAAACCAGGCAAGCAGGGCGGTCAGTACTCCTTCCATATTCAGGAGGAGCGAAGTGCTCGAGGCGGGTGTCGTGACCAACCCAAACATGAGCAGAACCGGGGCAACCACTCCTCCTGAAACAATTGCGCCGAGCAGCCACACCCAATCAGAGCGCCCCACCGCCGCTTCCGCGGTCGCAGTCTTCTGGCGAAATCTCCGAACCAGTTGCCAGAGCGCTAATCCGAAGCCGGACCCAAGGTAAAGTGCACCAGCCAACTCCAACGGAGATAAGGTGCGCAGGAAAATTTTCGCCAGGGGCGCGCTGGCACCGAAGAGCAGGGCCGCTAAGAGAGCGTTCCGAACGCCAGCCGAAATATTGAGAAATTTCATCGATCCATTCGCACCTTTTCGATGCCTGGATCGACAAATTTATAGATAATCTCCGAGCGATCAACTAGTTGGCAGTGGCGGTGGCAGTGACTGGTAGCAGTTTGGCCGTTGGGGGCGTCAGCTGGGAAGGTGGCCTGGGATCAGGGATGGATAATCTGCACATGGGACTTCGGCTTCCTCGGGGTAAAAACAGCTTCCAATTTTTCTCGCCTTGCCCACTCGGAACCGAAGCCAGAGCTTCTCTCTTCTAGCTCGATCTGAGCCTTGAAATCGCTTAGCTTTCTCTCTATGCCTTACTTGTTGATTCAAACGAACAGCCCCTTGCGCGGTGAGCAGCAAACTGCCCTGCTTGATGCGGCATCGAAGATTGTCTCGTCACAGTTGGATAAGCCGGAGGATTATGTAATGGCCAGCTTTGTCCCGGCGGCGCGTATGAGATTCGCCGGAGAGGAAAGCCCGACGGCATTTCTGGAATTGAGCAGTATCGGAGTTCCGGATGCAAAACGGAATCCATTGGTCGCAGCGTTAACTGAATTGGTGGTCAAGAGCTGCGACATCAAAGCGGACAGAATCTTCATAGTGCTCGCCGATATCGAGGCCCGTTTCTGGAGTTCGAACGGAGCAACGATCGCCTGAACGTTCAGCTGTTTTCCAGCCTGTTTGCTCCGAATTCTTTCTGATCGCTATCGTTTGGAGAGCCAGAAGACCCAACTCGGGTTAATTCCTTTGTTTTACGTGGTCTCCTCGCAACGCGCTTCTAACCAGCAAGGGTTAAGGACCGACTATAAGCACGACGACGATAACCAGCACGATAAAGCGTCCGTACGGCAGCCTATGCTAACCCTCTTCAATTAATGGTCATCACTTGACGGATCGATTTGCCCTCCGCCAGGCGGTCGAATGCTTCGTTCAATTCGCTGAGCGGAACTATCTCGCTTAAGAGCTGGTCGACGGGAAGTTTGCCGCGCTGGTAAAGAGCAATGAATCGAGGAATGTCCCGGGCCGGCACACAAGAGCCAAGGTAACTGCCTTTCAGCGTGCGTTCCTCGGCAGCCAGAACGACAGCGGGAAACGAAAATCGATGCTCGGGATGCGGGAGGCTGGCAGTGACTGTCGTTCCTCCTCGTCTGGTGATATCCAATGCCAATTGCAAAGCGGGCACCGAACTCGCCATTTCAAATGCAAAATCAACGCCGCCACTGGTTAGATCGCGCACTTCTTTGATTGCATCCGGACCGACCTTGACGGTCTTGGTCGCCCCAAGACGTAAAGCGACTTCGAGTTTTTGCGGGTTTGTATCGACGACAACGGTCTCCCCGGCCCCAACCAGATTCGCAGCCAACAGAGCACTTAAACCGACTCCACCCAGACCAATAACGGCCACTGAGCAGCCTGCAGGCACTTTCGCCGTGTTAACCACGGCGCCGACGCCGGTAAGAACCGCGCAGCCAAACAGTGCCGCTTCGTGGGCCGGTAACGAAGAATCCACTTTGATTGCTGAACGGCGCGAGACAACAGCGTATTCAGCGTATCCCGATACCCCGATGTGATGGTAAACCGGATTCTCATGAAACCGCAGTCGTCTCGCTCCTGAAAGCAAGGTTCCGGCACTATTAGCACGGGCGCCCGGTTCGCAAAGGCCCGGTCGACCTTCCATGCAAGGAAGACAACTTCCACAGGAGGGAACAAAGGCCAGCACAACCTGATCGCCAGGCTTTAGGTCAGTCACCCCCGCGCCGCATTCGACAACTTCGCCTGCCGCTTCATGGCCGAGAATCATCGGCATCGGTCTTGGCCGATCGCCGTTAATCACCGACAGATCGGAATGGCACAAACCGGTGGCTTTGATCTTGATTAGGAGTTCTCCCGGTCCGGGTGGTTCGAGGTCGACATCCTCGACCACCAATGGTTTTGAGTTCGCATAGGGACGAGACCGTCCCATTTCGTTCAGAATGGCTGCTTTCATTTGTTTTCGGGGGGCCAGAATATCCTATGTCAAACCTTCGTTTGTACATGTTCCAGTCCGGCTCGCTCAAATGCAAGCTGCACAACATCAAAATGAAACAGGGGCTCAACGAACCGTATGAGATCCCGGTCCCCTGGTTTTTGATCCAGCATCCAAAAGGAAATGTCGTGATTGATGGTCTCAACAAGAAGGAGTTCAGGAGTCAGAATTCAGGAGTCAGAATCTGTTCATTCCGCGTCACTCGACGGATTTTGAAAGATGAGCCTTACCCATCTGTTCCGCAGTCTGAGCGCCCGACTCCTGACTCTGAACTTCTCTGAAACTTGGAGTTGGAGGTGGCTTTCAGGCCGCCTTCGGGAGTTCAACAAGATCGAAGCCAAAAGTCTTGGCGCGTTTGCGTAGAGAGTTGAGGATCTGGTCCTTATATTTAAGTTCGTAGATGTGCAGGTCGGGTGCGTTGTAGCCTTGGCCCTTTTTGATCAGGCGATAGACCAGGCAGCCTAGCTTCCTTGCCGTGGCCGTAACTGCCTTTGGACCACCGAGCTGAGCGCGTTTTCTGCGGTAGAAGGAGCCCAAGGGAGTATCGGTTTTGCCCACGATCATCGCCGCTAGACGTAAAATCGTTGCCGCACGGTTGACGACTTTACGTGTGCGGGAGCTTAACACCCGCTGCCCGCTGATCTTGTTGTTGGGGCTTAGTCCCAGCCAGGAGACGAAGGCCTTCTCGTTGCGCCACTTGGTCATGTTGGTCCCGATCTCGCTGATCAAAGTCAAGATCGCCAGAACGTTCAATCCAGGGATGGTCGTCAGATCGACGCCCAGGATACGCTTCAGATGCCCGGCTAGGCTTATTTCCAGGGCATCTTTGGGCTTTGTCTTGCGTGGCTTGCGACCCGCACAATCCGGCGATGGTGCCGTTGGCTCTGGGGCTTGGCTTGGGTTGGTGCAATCGGCGATTTGCGCCAATTGCTTCTCAATGCCCAGATCGCACTGGGCGATTTGTTGCTGGATCTGGCGGTAGTTCTGTAGCGCTTGGTTGAGCACGAAGAGCAATTCCGGGCGGTAATCGCCCGTCAGCGCCGCTTCGATCTGGGCTTGGCTTTTCTTGACCCGATGATCCGCCAACCAGGCCAGTTTTGCTGGATCGCGTTCACCTGCTAGTGTACCGAATGATAAGTTCATTTCATTAATCGAGTGAAGCGCTGATTTTCTCGAAAATGCTACCGGCGGTGGCGGTCCAACGAAATGGTTTAGGTTCGTTATTGTGCTCAGCGATGTAGGCTTCGATCGCCTCAATGAGGTGCTTGACCGACCGGAAGCTACCTCGGCGGATCGCTTGGGTGGTGATCTTTGCGAACCATCGCTCCACCTGATTGATCCAGGAACTACCGGTGGGAGTAAAATGCAACACGTAATGTGGGCGTCGAGCAAACCAGTTGCGCACCCGAGGAGTTTTGTGAGTGGCAAGATTATCCAAGACGATATGAATCTGAGTTTCACCCGGTAGTTGGCTATCAACCAGATTCATGAATTTGAGGAACTCCTCTTCGCGATGACGGTTGTGGCATTTGCCGATCACTCGTCCGGTGGCCACGTCGTAGGCGCTGAAGAGTGACACGATGCCATGGCGGTAGTAGTCGTGGCTTTGGCGTTCAGGACGTCCCGGCCTCATCGGCAAGATTGGTTGAGTGCGTTCCAGAGCTTGGGTTTGACTCTTTTCATCCACGCAAAGCACAATCGCTTTCTCGGGCGGATTAAGATAGAGCCCTACGATGTCACGTACCTTTTCGACGAACATCGGATCGGTACTGAGTTTGAAACTCTTGACCAAATGCGGCTTTAAACCAAAAGCCTGCCAGATGCGTCGTACCGAATGTTGAGAAATTCCAGCTTCTTTGGCCATCAGCCAACTACTCCAGTGAGTCCGAGCCGGAGGTGTTGTTTCCAAGGTCTTGGTGACCACTTCCTCAACCTTCTGATCTGATATCTCCCGCGGCGCTCCACTGCGCGGTGCGTCGACTAATCCAGCCATCCTTTCAGCGGCAAAACGTCGACGCCACTTGCCAACTGTGTGCACACAAACCCTAAGCTCTTGCGCCACGGCTTCGTTGGATTTATCTCGCGCACAGCTCAGGACGATGTTAGCGCGCAGCGCCATGCCCTGCGCGGATTTGGGTCGCCGCCCAATGAGCTGCAATTTTTCAAACTCCTCTTGGCTTAGATGGATTTTGCTTACCGGACGTCCTTTTGACATCCCTTCTTTCTATTTAATTTTCGGCGACACTGCAATATTTATGAAATGAACTTATCATTCAGTACACTAGAATGGCATCTAGAATCGCCAGTCCACTTTGTCCGCTGATGTCGCTGAGCACGTGATGCAAGTGCAGATTCATTTCATTGAGAGCCTTCTGGATGTGCTGAATCCACATCGCCGCATATTGGACCAAGCTCTTGCGATGCCGTTGCAAGGTGCGTAAGCGGCAAATGCAGTCTTCAGGACGAAACGCCGCTCGCAACAACCCGTAACTGTGCAACTGCTGCAGCCACTGGCAATCTTGGACGTCGCTCTTACGTCCAGGCACATGCTTGGCTTGGTGCGCATCGACCAACAGAACTTCAAAACCAGCTTCTTCGAGCTTCTGGTATAACGAGACCCAGTAAACTCCGGTCGATTCCATCGCCACGGTGGTGATTCCGCAGTCTTTGAACCACTGCACTAGCGCATCAAGCTGGGCAGTGTAAGCGCCAAAGCTGCGAACCGACACCTCAGCCCGACCTTCGGGCACTGCGGCATAATGAATTCGAGCTCCAACGTCGATCCCGGCGGCATCCGGATTGGTAATCGTGAGCTTGGACTTAGCGAGTTTGGACCTTTTGGACCTTCGCCGGTGGCCTTTGCCTTGCGGGCTTTTGCTACCTCTGGCCTTACGCTTAGAAGCTCGCGCGTGGAGCGTCGGATCCTTTTTTTTCTTGCTCTTGTTGGGATGCCGTTGACATGGTAGTTCTCCTTTGCGACGGCTGGGCATCGGCTTCCCGGCGATCTTATATTCACTCTTCTCTCCGGGTTGATCGCGACAGCCAGCCGCCGCCATCTCACCAATAACTTCATCGCTTACCGGGAAGAACCATGCTTCTCTTCGGGCTAGAGAGCTTGCGCTCTCCGCACCAATGTCTAATCGGCCTTTACTTCCGATGCTCCTCCGTACAACGTATTTTGCCGCGTGACCCCACTGAGCGCGAGTTTCTTCTCAATCTTCACGCGTTCTTCCCGTGGGGTGCTTCTCTGAAACTTGAGCTTGGGCCGCCGAGCAAGAGTTTCTTCTCAAATCTTCGCGCACGCTTGCCCGTGCTCGTGACTTCTCTGAAAACGCCGAGGTCCGCCGAGCGCGACCTTTTTCTCAAATCTTCACGCGCACTCGCTCCGTGTGATGCTTCCGGGTAGAGCCAGCCGTTGCCGACTGGCTCCCCCACAGTCCCGTACGAGCCCAATTAAGGCATACGGTTCTTCAGGCTAGGATTTCGCTGCGTAGCTATCTGTGGCTGTTTCGTTGTCACGTCCCATGTTGG
The DNA here is from genome assembly GCA_963742335.1 of uncultured Verrucomicrobiae bacterium. GTDB lineage: Bacteria > Verrucomicrobiota > Verrucomicrobiia > Chthoniobacterales > JAFAMB01 > JAFAMB01. Next base: position 96,244 of record CAVULL010000040.1, on the reverse strand, counting down.
CACAGAGTCCTCCCTTGTTGTGTTTCCCATCCACAGTTTCCAAGCCCGACATCCCCCTTCCCTACTCGGTGGCTCCCTCGGTTCGGTTCGCCACTTTTCGCGCGGTACTATGAGGATGCTAAGACTTCCGACTGCTCCTCCCATCGCTCTTCGTTTTCCTTCGAACGACGGTTACCTCCTTGACTCCATTTCCTTTCGCTCGCCTCGGGCTTATGGAGTTCTCTCCCGCTGCGCCTGGGCGTTGGTCTACCGGTCTCGCCGCACCACTCCGGTTCTTTCCATAGAAGGAAGCCAGTCGGATCTCTCAAGTTCCCAGGGAACCCTTTCGTGCTTTTGCCCTGCTCTCAGACCCCGGTCGGATCTCCGCGCCAAGCCATTCGCGGCGCTTCGATTCTGCCCCCGCTGTCAGGACGACGAAGGCTCCAGCATCAGGTCATTTTTTCGAGGCTCAATCACACGGCTTTAGCACCCGCTCCATACGCTTCATGCCGCCGTCGCTGACGACTACGCAATGTTCGCTTCCGGCTGGTGGCCAACCTTTGCCGGGTGGGGTTGTTCAACCCACTGGGTCCCTGTATTGTGTTTCCGAGTTTTGTTCTCTTGCCAACTACATGCTCTTCCTCACATTCTGGGTTTGCTTGACGCGACCTGACTCCTGACTCCTGAACTCCTGACTCCTGAACTCCTTCCCTACCTTGAAAAATCGCTGGAGCTCAGCGAGGCTGCAACCCTTATGGCATCGAAAAAAATCTCGATTCTTCTTGCCGACGTCGACGGCACGCTCGTGGATAGCCAAAAGCGAATTACCGCGCGAGCAAAGGCAGCAATCCAGAAGCTGCATGAGGTTGGAGTGAAATTCGCCGTCACTAGTGGACGTCCGCCGCGGGGAATGAAGATGATCGCCGACCAGATCAGATTGTCCGCGCCGATCGCCGCTTTTAATGGCGGAATGTTAGTTGAACCGGACACCTTGAAAGTGCTGACACAACAAACACTGGACGCCGAAACGGCTCAATCGGTGATTCAGCGTATCGGCGCGTTTGGTCTGGATGTCTGGGTTTATGCGGGTGTGGATTGGTACATTCGCGATCTCAATTCTCCGCACCGCGACAAAGAAGAACGAACCGTCCAATTTCTACCGACAGTAGTCAAAAATTTTGACGAAGCATTCAAGCAAGGGGTCGCGAAAGTTGTGGGCGTCAATGACGACTATGATCTCGTGGCAAAGGCGGAAAAAGGAATCGTAGAAGAATTTGAACATAACGTCTGCGCCAAGCGCACTATGACATCACGGGACTGCGAACCGAGCGTCTCAGCAGCTCGCTCGCAACCTTACTATCTGGATGTCACCCATCCCAGGGCGAACAAGGGATTTGTGGTGGAAATGCTCGGGGATATTCTCAAGATCCCGCCCGCAGAGTTCGCGACGATCGGAGACATGCCAAATGACGTGCTGATGTTCGAAAAAAGCGGATACTCGATTGCCATGGGCCAGGCGAGTGCAGAAGTAAAGAAATCAGCCACCTATGTTACAGCGGGCATGGATGAAGAAGGATTCGCCAAGGGCGTGGAAGATTTCATTTTGAAATGACCGTCGGTATGAAAATCTGACGAGTTAAGCGGTTAGGCGACCTTTTAACCCCGGAATCGAATCGCCCGAGATTAATTCAGATAGCTCAGCTCCAATTCGGCTTTTTCGAGCGCCTCGAATGCGGCTCGCAAGTGGGGATTTTCGATATTGTGAAGATCAGGCCAGCGAAGCATATCGTTGACCAACGATTTAGTCGTGCGGACCCGCTCCTGAGACGACCGCAGGACGGTCAAAGAAAGTGACTGTCGGGAAGAATTGTGATCGGGTCGGGCGGTGGGTGTCATGATTGACGAGCAGAGCATTCCTCGTGCCAGACAACTAAGGCTGCGAATAGTCTGGTTGCTACCTCTTCATTGACAAGAACTTGCGTCACTTCCAGAAGCTTTTGAAGATTGCCCAGACCTTTCTGCTTGACGAAAGAGCCAGGAACAAATCGACCGGCAGGCAAAAGTTGCCGCGGAATTAGCGCACGAGTGCGGGGCAGGAGGTGCAGGAGGTGCAGGAGGGACAGGAGTCAGGAGTCAGGAGCAGTCTTCCCAAAGCCGGCACGCTGATCACCGGGACACAGGTTGTGTGCTAGGTTCAATTCCTCGCGCGCACTTGCCCGTGGGGTGCTCCTGGCTCCTGGCTCCTGGCTCCTGGCTCCTGGCTTCTCCTGGCTCCTGGCTCCTGGCTCCTGGCTCCTGGCTCCTGGCTCCTGGCTCCTGGCTCCTGGCTCCTGGCTCCTGGCTCCTGACTCCTGGCTCCTGACTCCTGCAACTCCTGAACTCCTGACTCCACTTCCCAATCCGCTCATGTTCGAAAGAGCAGGCTTGATTCTTGTTCGGGCGAAGTAGCTTAATGGCGGCTCAATCCGCCCCGTTGCGTTACAGATGGATCCGTCATCGGCAAGACAAGAGGAAAAGCTGGAACTAGCGGTACGAGCCGCCTGGCTCTACCACGTCGCGGGAAATACCCAGCATGAGATTGCCCGGAAGCTGCAGATTTCGCGACCAACTGCTCAGAGACTGGTGGCGTTTGCGCTGGAACGCGGTCTCATTAAGGTGCGGGTCAATCACAAGGTAGCCAGTTGCCTGGAATTAGCAATCGCCTTGCGGCGGCAATACAACCTGGTGGTTTGCGACGTCGTTCCTGTGAATGCCGATAGCCCCGATCAGATTTTGCGAAAGATTGCCGTCGCTGCCGCCCAAGTGATGGAATCCTATCTGAACGACATCGAACCAAAAATCATCGCGCTCGGATCAGGTCAGACGATCAAAGCAGTCGTCAGCGAGCTGAATATGCTTGCCAGACCGCAGCATCGCATTCTTTCTCTGGTAGGAACGATCGCCCGGGACGGTTCCAGCAATCCCTACGATGCGGCTCTGCAAGCTGCGGAAAAGATCGGAGCTAAATGCTTCCTGATACCTGCTCCATTACTGGCCGATTCGCCTGAAGAGCTAAAACAATGGTGCCATCATCGTCTTTACAGGATTGTCGAAGAACTCTCGAATCAGATCGATGTGGCGTTTGTCGGAATCGGAGATATGCGATTGGGATGCCCGCTGCATCGCGACGGATTTCTGACCAAGGAGGAAGTGACCGAGCTGGTAAAAGCGGGCGCAGTAGGAGACAACCTCGGTTGGGCTTTTGACGAGGCAGGAGAACTCGTCCGAACTTCCATCCAACAGCGGGTGACTAGCATCCAACTCCGGCGCCCGCCAAAAAAACCGGTAATCGCTTTTACCGGCGGCGAACACAAAGCGCGAGCCGTGCTGGGAGCGTTACGAGGACAATGGATCAATGGACTGGTGACCGACGAGACCTGTGCCCGAAGTATTCTGGCCGCCGACTAGCGCTCGAATCGATCCCAGAATTGTTCGCTGCTCTCGTAAAGGCCCTCGAACAACGATTGCATCTTTTCATAACGTTCAATCCATAATGGGTTGGGATGAATTTCCCGGTCGTATCGAACCTGCTCGGAAATAACCGCTTCGAGCGTTGAGAAAAGACCGGAAGCGCACCCTGCGATCATTCCGCATCCAATGACACCGCATTCCGGCTCGGAAGGAACCAGAATCGGACAATTATAAACGCTCGCCTTGATTTCGAGCCACAACCGGCTCTTGGCGCCTCCGCCGGCAGCGACCATCCGGTCGAAGCGATAACCACGTCCGCGCATCAACTCGAGATTTCTCCTGCAGGCAAAGGCAACTCCTTCCATGACCGCCCGGTGCAGGTGCGCCGCGCTATGGCCACTCGTGAGACCAAAAAATTGGGCCCGAGAATTGGATTTCCGCGCAAAGCGTTCTGCATTCAAGAAAGGCAGGAATAAAAGCTGATCAGATCCTGCAGGCACGCCTTCGGCCAACGAAACGATTTCCTCAAAACCCCGCTCGGCATCATGTAACAACGTCCGCGCCCAACGTATCGCGTCTCCGGCTGCATCGACAATAGTGAAAGCGGCCCAGCCGCCGGTAACGCACGCCAGGTTAGAGATAACCGGATCGGACGCCGGCTGCACCGAAAGCAGGGCCAGAAGCGTTGAAGTACCGGTGATATCGCACCCCACGCCAGGATTTGTCACTCCAGTCCCCAGGAGCGCCGCTGGGAAGTCGCCGGCACCGATTGCGACCGGCGTCCCGGTCCTTAAACCAGTGAGCCGCGCCGCATCTTCAGTGACCAATCCGAGGAGATCAGTAGCGGCGCCAAGGGCGGGTAATTTTTGCGAATCTAAACCCAAGAGAGCCAAAATCGTCTCGCTCCAGTTCCCGTCCCGAACGTCATACATGTAACTGCAGGAGGCTTCAGAAAAGTCGATCCGGCGTTCACCGGTAAGCCTGAAATTGATATAATCCTTGGGAGTCAAAAACGTTCGGGCGGCGTCATACGCCTTGGGTTCATTCTGCTTAATCCAGGCCAGTTTGAACGCCGGCCAGGCCACCGCCGGCGGGTTGGCTGTTGCCGGGAACAGGGCATCAGGTTGATGCTCCAAATGGAATCGAGCGACCAGCTCGCGAGTCCTTTTGTCGTTCCACAAAGGCACCTCTTCCAGCGTGAGTTCGCCAGCCTGGTCAATCAAGACCGTCGCATGCATTTGTCCGCAGGCGGCGATCCCGGCAATTCGATCGGCGGCTTCGGGAACCTCCCCAAGCACCCGACGGATACTGAAGACGACTCCTTCCCACCAAAGTCGCGGACTTTGCTGAGACCACCCAAAACGAGGAATCACCTGATGGTACTCTGTCGCCGAGAAGGCGACGATTTGCCCGGATTGGCTTACGAGCGCGACTCGGGCGCTTCCAGTTCCGACGTCGATCGCAAGCAGGAGATCCTTGGTCATGGGCAGTGGCAGATGGAGAGTGTAGGAAGAGTTCTGCGGTTTGACCAATCAAACTGCCAGTTCGCTTTGCAGGCAAGATAGGGGTAGGGACGACGGATTAGGTCGCCCCTCCCTCCGAACTGGGCAGGCGGATTTCCCGCACCCAGCTCTCCAGTTGGTGGTTACTTGTCATGAAGATCGGCGTGCCGCAAGGTAGGCTTGTCTTAAGGAGTACAAGCCTACTGCGGAGAAGTAGGCGTTTGGCCAGCGCTGATTGTCTCTACCGCATCCGCGCCCGTGCTTGCCTACTCGCTTTCGTAGAATGCTTCGCAGTCTACCTCGCGTGTAGCCGTCGACGGACTCGAATACGTTGCCTTTGCTGTGTTTGAAGTATCCAAACCATCCTCGCAGGGTCCGGTTCAAGTCCTCGCAGATGGTTTTGAGGCTGCGTCCATCAGTGCGTCGGGTCTTATCTCGGATCGTGTCTTTAAGTTTACCCATGCTTTTCTTGCGTGGCCATTTCATACTCCGTTCAAAATGATAGCCTAGGAAGTCGAAGCCTCCGGCTTGACTGGCATCTACCAGTCGCGTTTTGCTCGGATGTAAGGTCAGACCGTTCTCTTCTACCCAGTGCCGGACTCGCTCTAAGGCCTCTTGGGCTTGTTCCTGGCTGCTGCACAGCACGATGAAATCATCGGCGTAGCGCACCATTTCGAAGCCCCCTTTGGCCATCTGCCAGTCCAACCCATCTAAGTAGATATTTGATAACATTGGGCTTATGACTCCTCGTACACAAAAGATAACTTGTGCTCGGTTGGCTCTCCTGGCTGCTGCGTGAGATGGGTATGGAATGGTGGATGGTCAAAGTATCGCCATTTACAATGATCTGCTTGATGATCAGCCGGACGATCTTTTGTCGCTCAGCAATTTCCAAAGTCTTTGCCGATTGCTGCAAAGCAGCCAAGAAGTTTTCCATCGAGGCGTTTAGCTGCGTCAGTCGGGTTTTCTCCAGGGCTTGCAAAGCGACTCCTTCCAGTTCCTTCTCTATGGCGGCTTGTCTGCGCCTTAATTCCGGAGCTCGGCTTCTCAAATCGACCAATCCAATCAGGTCCTCCTGGTAAGCGTCCAATAACTTGTCTAGCTGGGACCCGGTCCGTTTCAACTCCCGTTCCAATCTGATTTTGCGCTGTTGCATGGGATCGGTGCTCAGACTTTCCTCCATGCGCCGGTCAATTTCAGCTCGCACCAACTCGGGCGCCTTGAGCAATCTCATGACTTGCTCCCACACCAGTTCATCGAGGTAATCTTGGCGAATCGGCCGACACTGACATACCGGTCCGCGCAAATGACGATACCGATCAGAACCCAAGCACCGATAATATTGAAGCTTCCTCTTGGTGGTCTTGGTCGAAGTCCGATATAGCCCATAGCCACATTGTCCACAGACCAGGAGCCCTTGTAAAAGAGTCGGCGCCTTCGTTCTTCGTGCCGAGAAGCGCTTGTTTTCAACCAATCGTTCCTGGGCCATGGCAAAGATCTCTTCGCTGACCAGCGCAGGAACCGGGACAGGAATCCACTCCTGCGCGTTGCGTTCGCGACTTGTGCTGGATCGTGTCGAAAAGCCGCCCTTCTGCCGTAAAGGCTTGGTGATCCTTTGGCGCGGGGCCCTTTCAGTTTTCCCAAAGCAAGCCGTGCCCTGATAGGCTGGATTCCTTAGCATTCCCCATATGGTCGATCTTTCCCACGGTCCTCTATTGAATCGCGTCGAGACGCCCCGCTGGTTGAGGTGACGCCCGATTGCTCCGATGCTCCAAAGTTCTTTAGTATAGAGCTCGAAAACCTCTCGGACCACCTCGGCTTCCGCCTCGATCACCGCGTAATAGGCTTCTGCCGCATCGCTTTTTCTGACATATCGGTAGCCATACGGTGCTCCTGAAAGCACATTGACACATCCTGTTTTAGCCCGATGTCTTTTGCCTCGACGAGTCCTCTCAGCGATCTGCGCCCTCTCATATTCGGCAATCATGCCTTGAAACTGTACCAACAAACGTTCCTCGGGACTGTCGCCACCGGCGGATTTCAGAAAAACCGTCTCTGTTCCACAACGGCTGAATTCTTCGAGCAACAAAACCTGGTAGGCGTATTTGCGGCTGAGCCGATCCGGCGCATAGACAAGCAAAGTCTCAATCAAGCCCTCGGCCACCAAATCTCGCAACCGCTCCAGTCCGGGCCGGGCTAAAACACTGCCGCTGTAACCATCGTCCTGGAAAATCCAATCCTGGGGAACAACACAATCATGAGCCGTGGCATACTCCAGCAGCAGCGCTGTCTGGCTGGCAATGGTGTTTTGTTCTCTCTGACGATCCGAGGAAACTCTGGCATAAATGGCTGCGTTGCGTTTCATGGCTTAGGGGTTGCGCAATTTGGCTGCTTGGCTCATTGCCAGGGACGAGAATCCGATAAACCTGCGCCAACTTCTGCGGGGAATAACGATCATTTCGGCATTCGAATTGAACATGGATGGCTCCTCGGCTGTTGGGCTCAGCCATGGGTTCTGCGTTTTGTCAGGAAATCCTCCAATGCCTCGGTGACCAAATCGCTGATGGGCTGACGGCGCCCGCGCGCAATCTGTCGCACGCGCTGAACGACAACTAGCGGCAGTTTGACGGTGAAAACCGTCTTGGGCTCCGGAAGAGCAAGCGGTTTGCGAGTCCTGTGAGCTTGCTGGAGGTAACGGTAAGCTTGTCGCGTAGAGAGATCGAACGCGGCCACCAGCGAAGAGACTACCTCTTTGGGAGAGTTGTTCTTCTTCAACAGATCGAGGGCCATATTTACACGCTGGCTTCGTTCGAGGGCTGAAGCTCTGCTCACATGGACGCATATATAATACTCTATATGACACAATCAAGGCAATTTTCCTTTCCGTCTCAACGCTTGTGGGGACCTCCGTTGGAAGGAAATTACCCGCCGAAACTCGAAGTTATCTTTTGTGTACGGGGCGTCATCACCGCCCCTTGTGGGGTCCCTTGCTCAGTCGGTTGCCATCCTTTAGCGCTATCCATTACTCCTGCCTGAAGCATCTGTTCTAGGAGCTTTAATACTCTTCCGTCCGCGATTTTCTCCCTGATGCGATCCATCAGTCTTTCTTGCGGAATGGTGTCAAAGTAGGATTTCAGGTCCGCATCTACCACCCAGTGGCTGCCACCCTTGAGCAGTTCGTCCACTCGGCGCAGAGCGTCCTTACATCCTTTCCCAGGTCGGAATCCATAGCTTTGGGGTGCAAAGTCGCGCTCGAAGATCGGTTCCATGACATGAAGCAGGGCTCCTTGCACAATTCGATCTCTCAGAGTCGGCACTCCTAAGGGTCGCTTTTCGTTGCTCCCCGGCTTGGGTATCCATACCCGCTTGACCGCCTGCGGTTCGTACTGGTTGACTCTTAGTTCCTGCTCCAGTTTCGCTATCGTTTGGTCTTTACGTTCTTCAATTTGTCGCGCGTTTTGATGGTCGATTCCGGCGCTTCCGCCTTTGGCGACTACCTTCTCGAGCGAGCGTCCAAGATTCCTTGGACTCCAGACTTTGTCTATCAGTCTGAACCATTTTCCTCCTTCGATCCCCGTTTCCAGGGTTGCCAACATGCGCTCCGTCCAGACCTCAGCTTCCACCCATGCCCACCGGGCACGGATCTCTCCGTCTTGTGGAGCCCTCTGGGGCACTGCCGACGGTGTTTGTTCCTGTGGTCTGTCTTTCACGCTTCCACCTTCCTGCCTCCCTTGGCTCCACGGGCATTACCCCGCTTCTGCGCTACTATGGAGGCTCTGTCACCTTTCGGGTACGGTTCTTCGGACCTTCTGCAGACCATGAACGCCGTTCCTTTCCCGAATCGTGATCCCTGATTCATGTCGCTCCAACTTCCGACCATTCTGTCTCCACCCACCCCATGCACTCCTGGCCCTACGCTCACTGTCTCGCCGCAGGTCAGGTCGCGAAGTTGCCGTTCTCCCTTTCCGGATCGGCTTCCGTTCTGGGCTTCGCCTTCACTTAGTTAGCAGGCTCGCCAATGCATCAGGCCGTATCGAGTTCATCATTTTCTTAATTATGGACTGGTCGTTCGCTTCCGGTTGCTCCCCACCCCGCCTCTCGGCGACGCAGTTTCCTTCAGCTACGGACAGCCAGTGTTCTGTCCGATGGGGACTTCCACCCCACTGTTGGTGCGCACTTTCAGGCGCACTAAGCGAAGCGTCCCGCTTTGCCTCTTCGAATCGGCGTTCGCCGTTCACCGTTCACCGTTCGCCGTTCACCGTTCGCCGTTCACCGTTCGGCGTTCACCGTTCACCGTTCGCCGTTCGCCGTTCGCCGTTCGGCGTTCGGCGTTCGGCGTTCAGCGTTCAGCGGGCGTGCGGTGTTTGGCGTTAGGCGGATCTTTTGTATCAATACAGAAATAAATGCTTGATATTCGCTTATCAAAAGATCATAAGACCAACTCAACGGGCAAGGGTGCCGTCGATCCCTTCAGCTCGCATTGTTCAGCTTTTCCCCAGCGCAAACACAAATGAAACAGCTCGTCCTCGAAAATAACTGGCGCGGAATGCCCCTTGAGGGCTCCAGACAAATGCCCGATTTGATGCGTGACGGATCTCTCCCTGCTCGACGACGACTCGAGTTGATCCGCCTCGCTCAGCGGCAAGGTCAGCTCTCCGTAGCCGAACTTTCTTTGCAATTTGGAGTCTCTGCCGACACGATCCGCCGCGATCTTGATCTTCTCTCAGTTCGCGGCTTCGTCCGTCGAACCCACGGAGGCGCCGTCCCGGCTGATTATATAGCCCAAAGCGGGTCTTCGTCCGCGCAACGGATCGGCTCGCGAATCGCCGAGAAAACGCGCATCGCACAATGCGCCTCTGAATTGATCAAAGATGGCGAAAGCTTGATCCTCAATGGAGGCTCCACCACCCGGCTATTCGCCTTCGAACTGTCCGAGAAAAAGGATCTTACGGTGGTGACGAACGCTTTGGGCATACCAGCCGCGATACCACGCCAGGCCGCACGCGATATCGTCCTCTTAGGAGGTGAATACAGGGCCGAGTCTCACAGCACGGTAGGTTCAGTCACCTATTCCGGAACCATCGCCGTCAGCGCCGATAGTGCCATACTCGGCGTCGGCGGGATCACCCACGATGGTCTTTTTACCGAGTTGCTACAAGAGGCCACCATGACGGCAAGCATGATGGCCGCCGCTCGCAGAACGATCGTCCTGGCGGACTCCACCAAATTCAACCGCAAACTCCTCGGTCACATTGCGTCCCTGGAACAGATCGAAACGCTGGTCACCGACGCAGAGCCACCAGCAGAACTGTTCAGGCTTTTGGAGAAGCTCGAAGTCCATGTCCTTATCGCTCCTCCTCTGAATTCAAAGCATCGCGGCAGACCTATGCCTGAATATATTTAGCCAACGTGGCTCGGGCACCTTTGTCGTAAAAGCTTTCTAAAGTTTCACGGACCTGATCGACAAAACGCGGCGCCTTGGCCAGACTTTCGCTGAAGACCTCCCGCATGGAGAGCAAGCTTTGGGGATCTTTGCCACCCGAACGGGCTCGTTCGCAGAGCTTTTCGGACATCGGATCGATGATCGGCATTTCTTTTCCCTGGTCGTCCTTTCCGGTGAGATAGCGGAACCAGCATGCGACCGTAAAACTGAGGAGCTTGATTGGGCCACCTCGCTCCAGTTGTTCAGCAATCGAAGGCAGAACAAATTTTGGGATTCGGGCTGAACCTTCCGTTCCGATGCGCGATAGCTGATCTCTGATCGCGGGGTTAGCAAACCGTTCGATCAATGTTTTCTTGTACTCGCCCAGATCAACTCCGGGAACAATTGGCACCAGCGGAGTCACTTCGATTTCCATCATCGTTTCGATCAGCTTGCTGATCTCTGGATCGGCCATCGCTTCATGAGCAAACTCGTACCCCAGCAGCATGCCGATGTAGCACATGGCCTGATGGCTGGCGTTGAGCAGGCGAAGTTTCATCTTCTCATAAGGAAGGACATCGGTGGTCATCTGAGCGCCCACCCGCTCCCAAGCGGGACGTCCGAGAGGAAAATGATCTTCAATGACCCATTGCCTGAACGGTTCGCACATGACGGGCCAGCCATCGTCGATGCCGAATTTATCTTTGACCAGGGCGCGATGTTCGTCCGTGGTAGCCGGTGTGATTCGATCGACCATACTGTTCGGAAAAGGGCAATTTTCCTTTAGCCAGTTGTGCAACTTTGGATCGCGCAACTCCGCGAAGGCGAGCAGCATTTTTTTTATGACATCGCCATTGCTTTGCAGATTGTCACACGACATGACCGTAAACGGCGGCATTCCGCGGGTACGGCGCCGATTAAGTGCTTCGAGAAGATAGCCAAACGAACAGGTCGGTTCGTTCGGTTCAGCCAGGTCATGCTGGATATCCGGGTGTTGGGCGTCGAATTCACCGGTTCCTTGATGGACATAATACCCCCCTTCGGTGATCGTCAGAGAGACGATCCGAGAATCCGGCGAACACAATTTCTCGATTACCTCCTGAGTGTTGCCAGGGCCGAAGATGAAATTGACAATCGACCCAATGATCCGAGCACTTTCGCCATGCGCCCCGCGTTCGACTACGGTGTAAAGACAGTCTTGCGAGAGTAAGACGTCGCGGATCCGGGCATCGTGTTTCAACAATCCGACCCCGCAAAGCCCCCATTCGTTTCCGGCCTCGATATGCAAAAGGTCATCTGCATAGACTGCCTGATGAGCGCGGTGAAATCCGCCGACCCCTATGTGAACAATACTTTGCCCAACTTTGCTCCGGTCAAACGACGGCACGCGCACGCCGGGTCCAAGCAGCTGGAGATTCTTTTCGTTTAGCTTCGTTGTCATTGTCTTCGTACGGTTTAGCAGCCCTGGACTACAACATGGGCGGCAATGGGTAATTTGACTTTTCGATCTATAAGAAACGACAACGCTTCTGTCTAGCTATATTGGCGCGCGGTGGACCACCACGGTCATTTGAAATATCCTGGTGATGCGTGCTTCTATTTAACGTGGCGATTGAACGAAATCCGCTCGTTCTAGTGTTAATGCCATTTCGCTGTGGAGGAGCCGAAGGGTCATGGCTCCTGAAACCCGCATTAGATGCTGTTTTTTGCCAGTTTGGCGGCGAAAAAAACTTATCCTAAGACTGGGAGATTGCTTGACACTTTCGACCGCTGGATGAGAACTATTCAACCAGTCAGGCGTATCCCGCAGTCAGCCTCGATTAAAAGGCTTTACCCGCTAAACCAGGAGCAACCACTAATGAATCGTCTCGTCCCCCCGCCGTTAGTAGCTATTTTGCTATCGGCAGTTACCGCGCTAGCACAACAGAAGACAGTGACCATCGCGACGGTCAATAACCCGGATATGATTGAGCTTAAAAAGCTCTCTCCGAAATTCGAGGAAAAGAATCCAGATATAAAGCTCAATTGGGTCATCGTTGAGGAAAATGTCCTCCGTCAAAGAGTCACCACCGATGTAACGACCAAGAGCGGCCAGTTCGATATCGTCTTTATCGGTCTGTATGAAACCCCCATTTTTGCGAAGCAAGGCTTGCTGCGCCCGATGGGAGATTTACCGGCCGATTTCGACGCCGATGACATCTTCAAATCCCTTCGAGATGGGCTTTCCTATGACGGGAAACTCTATGCTTTGCCGTTTTACGGCGAGAGTTCCATGCTGATGTACCGAAAAGATCTCCTGGAAGAAAAGGGCCTTAAGATGCCCGACCAGCCGAAGTATGAGGACATCAAGAAAATTGCCGATGCCTTGACTGACAAATCAAAAGGGTTTTATGGCATCACCTTGCGCGGCAAACCTGGCTGGGGCGAGAACATGGCCTTTCTCAGTACGCTGGTGAACACCTTTGGCGGCACTTGGTTTGACATGAAGTGGAACCCCACCCTCGACACCCCGGAGTGGAAGAAGGCGATCAGCTTCTATGTCGATCTTCTGAAGGCGGATGGGCCTCCAGGGGCGAGCTCGAACGGCTTTAACGAGAATTTGACCCTGATGACGAGCGGCAAGGCAGCCATGTGGATCGATGCGACAGTGGCGGGCAGCATGCTTGAAAATCAGAAAGAATCCCAAGTAGCCGGTAAGATCGGTTACGCCCCCAGTCCGATTGAGGCCACCCCGAACGGGTCGCATTGGCTCTGGTCCTGGGCCTTCGCCATTCCCAAAGCCGCTAAACAAGCCGAAGCCGCAGAGAAATTCGCTTTGTGGTCCACTTCAAAAGATTATATCAAGCTGGTAGCCGAGGACATCGGATGGCCCGGCGTTCCGCCAGGCACTCGGAAGTCGACCTACGAAAATCCCGAATACCAAAAGGCTCCCTTCGCTGCCACGACCCTGCAAGCGATGCAGAGCGCTGACCCGACAAATCCCGCCATTAAGCCGGTACCCTACACGGGAATTCAGTTTGTCGGTATCCCTGAGTTCCAATCGTTTGGCACGGTAGTCGGCAAAAACATTTCGGGAGCGTTGGCTGGTCAAACGACCGTCGATCAAGCGCTGAAAGAGAGTCAGAACGCGGTTGCCCGCGCCATCAAACAGGCAGGCTACCCGAAGAAGTAGTTTTGTTTTCTAATCGAGACCGGCTCGCATGAACGGCTGCGAGCCGGCCTCAACGACGTAATCAAGACCTATGACCGCAGCAACCCAGGAAGCAGTAGGGGCGCCAGGGACCGAGGATAAACCCAACCGGCTGCTGTCATTGCTAGAGGCGCCGTCGATTATCGCCTTACTGGTGTGGATGATCGTTCCGCTGGCCTTGACGATTTACTTCTCGTTTATCCGATTCAGTATTCTGAATCCCGATATCAGTGGCTTTGCCGGAATAGAGAACTATCAATTTCTCACCGAGGACGAATCCTTTTGGCCGGCGATCATTAATACCGTCATTCTGGTGGGCGCGGTGCTGATTATCACGATCGTGGTCGGGACACTCTTGTCTGTCCTCTACGATCGGGAATTTTTTGGTAAGAATGTGGCAACATTGCTAGTGATCGCTCCCTTCTTCGTCATGCCGACGGTCAGCGCGTTAGTCTGGAAAAATTTTATCCTGCATCCCGATTACGGACTAGTCGCTTTCGTCCTGAAAACATTCGGGCTTCAACCGATCGCCTGGTTTACCGACTATCCTTTACTTTCTATTATCATCATCGTCTCCTGGGAGTGGCTCCCTTTTGCTTTTCTGATTCTATTTACGTCGCTCAAATCGTTAGATCAGGAACAGAAGGAAGCGGCAGCCATCGATGGAGCAAATCCCGTCCAGTTGTTTTTCTATATTGTTGTTCCTCACCTGCAGCGGGCGATCGGTGTGGTGGTGATGATCGAGACTATCTTCCTGCTCTCAATTTTTGCTGAGATCTACACGACAACTGCCGGAGGTCCGGGACACGCCAGTACCAATCTGGCCTTTTTGGTTTATTCGTTAGGCATCCAACAATTCAATGTCGGCATCGGATCCGCCGGCGGTATTCTCGCCGTGGTTCTGGCGAATATCGTCGCTTACTTCCTGGTCAAGATGCTTGCTAAAAATCTTAAAGGCCGCTGACATGAAAAACTCTGGCAAATTAATTTTCGGCATTATCGGGTGGATCATTGCCATCGTGATCTTCTTTCCGATTTTCTGGATGACGATCACGGCCTTCAAAACCGAGCGCGGCGCTTATTCCCCGGATCTGATCTTTATCCCGACCCTCGACTCTTTTAAGGATGTCTTCGCCCGAAGCAACTATTTGACGTTTGTCATGAACTCCATTTACGTCTCGGTGGGGTCGACTTTGCTCTGCTTCCTCTTCGCTATTCCTGCAGCCTACAAGATGTCGTTCTTCCCGACAGCGAAAACACAGGGGAGGCTGCTTTGGATGCTCTCGACAAAAATGATGCCCGCGGTGGGCGTTCTGGTTCCTATCTACCTGATCTTTCGGAATTGCGGCCTGTTAGACAACATCCTGGGATTGATAATCATTTACACGCTGATGAATCTCCCCATTGCGGTCTGGATGGCCTATACCTACTTTTGTGAAGTCCCTGGCGCGATCCTGGAAGCGGGCCGCATTGACGGAGCGACCATCTGGCAGGAAATTTGGCACCTCTTACGCCCGATGACCCTTCCGGGACTTTCTTCTACGGCGCTGATCTTGATCATCTTTGCCTGGAATGAAGCTTTCTGGAGCATCAATCTGACCGGTGCCAACGCGGCGCCGTTGACCGCGTTCATCGCTTCTTACTCCAGTCCGGAAGGCCTTTTCTTCGCCAAGCTTTCCGCGGCTTCCCTCTTGGCGGTCGCTCCGATTATGGTGCTTGGTTGGATGACCCAGAAGCAGTTGGTCCAAGGATTGACCTTTGGAGCGGTTAAATAGAGCGAGCCGGGACCAGACGCTGGCCTTTAGCCGGGGACAATGCGCCTTATCGCCACTATCGCGACCGAGATGAACTGCTGGCCGTCGTGGCGATGCAGGGTTTTCAGCGGTTAACAGAAAAAGGCTGAAACGATTCAGCGATCAAGGTTCGTCCGGATCTCGAGGCCCATTTCCCTGGTCGAAACCAGGTTGGTTCCTTCGGACCAAATATCTTTTGTGCGTAACCCTTTGGCGATTGTTTTGCGAACCGCCAATTCGATACGAGCGGCGGTGTCGTCCAAATTGAACGAATGGCGCAGCATCATGGCGACCGAGAGAATCTGGGCGATCGGATTGGCTATCCCTTTGCCTGCGATGTCGGGAGCCGATCCTCCGCTCGGTTCATAGAGACCAAAGCGGTAATCGCCATGCTGACCGGTGCCCAGGCTAGCGCTGGGCAACATCCCGATCGAACCGGTCAACATCGCCAGTTCATCGCTGAGAATATCGCCAAATAAATTCTCCGTCACTACGACGTCGAATGCTTTAGGGGCCCGGATAAATTGCATCGCTGCGTTATCGACCAGCAAATGAGTCAATTCCACGTCGGTATAAAAGGAGGCGACCTCTTTCAGGACCGCGCGCCAAAGGAGGCCGTTTTCGAGCACATTAGCCTTGTCTACTGAGACAAGTTTATGCTTTCGCGATCGGGCGATCTGAAACGCCAGGTGGGCGATCCGCTCAACCTCAGATTTTCGATAAACCATCGTATCAACGGCAACGGTATCACCGTTCTCTTTGCGAGTGCCTTTTGGTTGGCCGAAATAAAGGCCTCCGGTCAATTCCCGGATACAAAGAATTTCAAATCCTCCTTGCACAAGATCCGCTCTCAGCGGAGAAGCCGCCGACAGCTCGGGCAAACAGAGTGCCGGTCGCAGGTTGGCATAGAGATGAAAGTGTTTCCGCAGGGGCAACAGAGCCGCGCGTTCAGGTTGTTCATTCGGTGGTAAACCTTCCCATTTCGGACCTCCGACAGAACCAAAGAGGATCGCGTCGCTCGCCTCACAATTCGCCAGGGTCTCCTTTGGCAAGGCTTTACCCGATGCGTCAATCGCCGCTCCGCCCACTAGCGATTCGCTTAATTCGACGCGGAACCGATCAAGATCAGCACAATGTTGAAGGAGGCTGATGGCCTCTAGCATCACTTCAGGTCCGATACCGTCGCCGGCTAAAACAGCTATTTTGTATGTAAGTGGCATATCCATTTCCGTGATTGCTTTGAGGACCAGACAGAGAATTTGAACAGAGGCACCGAAGGAAGAAAAAAAGGAATTCAGGGCGTTTTTTGAATGATTCGTCGCCCGGATGGAGATTCAGCTCCCTCGAACCGCAAGGACAAAATCCGCCATCTTTTTTTTGTCTTTAAGGCCTTGGCCGTTTTCCACTCCGCTTGCCACGTCGACTGCGTAGGGTCGCATCTTCCGCACCGCGCTCGCCACGTTTTCCGGCGTCAACCCGCCGGCTACGATCAACGGCTTCTCCAAATCAACACCTTCCAGAAGTGTCCAATCGAAAGGCTCTCCTGTTCCGCCAAATGAACCTTCGCGATGACTGTCGATCAGAAAACCAAACACCGGGTAAGCGCGGACACGCTCCAGGAGCTGAAGAGTTGTGAAACGGACCGCTTTGAAGACCAGCTTGCGACCATGCGCCAAGGCTTGACAGTATGCACTGGATTCTTCTCCGTGAAGCTGCACTCCATCAAACAGATCTGTCTCCAGCAGTTGACCTGCTTCATCCAACGACAAATCAACGACCACCGCGATTCGTGCAACCTCGCCAGGCAAGTCGCGAATCCACGCCGCTTCTCTTCGCCATTCGATGAAGCGTTTCGATCCCGGATACAAATTGAAACCCAGAGCGTCCGCACCGCATTGGATTGCCGCGATGGCGTCAGCCTGGTTTTTGATGCCACAAATCTTCACTCCAACGTGATCAGAACGTTTTGTGAAGAAGGGCTTCAAATTGAAAGAGTTAGCAATCACGGATCCAGTTCTTTGCTGCAGTAATTTGCACGATCTGAATAAAAATCCAGGCTTTTTCGGTTTACTGTATGCTGATTCGAATTAATATGCGCGACATCGACTGTTGGGAAATTATTAACAACGATAAGGCAGAAAGATGCAAGGCGAAGAGAAATCGAAGAAGGTCGCGAAGGAAAAACGAAGCGTCAAGAAATCCAAGATCGTAGGACTGCCCGCAAAGGAAATCCCCGCCGCGCCGGTAACGGAAAAATCGCCAGTGCGCAAGGTGACAGGCATCGGGAGTGCAAAGCGCCCAGCTCGCTCCAGCCAAAAGAAGGAACCGAGTTACGAGCAGGTGCAACTCCGTGCCTACTTCATTGGCGAACGTCGTAAAAGCCTGGGGATTCCAGGCGATGAAACGTCTGACTGGGTACAAGCTGAGCTTGAGTTAAAAGCGGAACAGGCGCCCAGATAGCATCCCCAACGGGCACCAACGAAAAAACCGGACGCGAAATAAACATCGGCTTCCAGCCTGTGTCTTGCCTGTAGCGAGCGAGACGGTTAATTTATGGGCGACGATCTCCGCTGGCTTGAGCAAGGAACCGGGACACAGCTTGGTGCTAGCGTCCTGTCACCGAAATACGAGGTATTTTGTTGCGATCAAAATGGGCCGCCGGCAAGGCGGTCCGAGCCGGACTGGCGGTAGGAGGGAGCATATCTGAATCGATACGTGACCGACGAGCAACGCAGCCGCCGGCCAATTTTCATCGCAATCCTCTGGGCCGGGGCCAGTTGGCTGTTTTTCCTCCGCCGCGGCGGATCGACCCGTATGACTCAGATATGGGCGCTTCGCTCGCGCCTTGAAAAACAGCCAACTGACCTCCGGCAAAATACCTCGTATTTCGGGGACAGGACACTAGGTTCCGGTCAGCTCACCGATTCTAGTACCCGTTCGCCAGACGAGCTCTCGCTAATGCGATACACCTTTCCGGCTGGTAGTGATTCGAGCCAATCCAAGTGTGTGGTTGTCACGAAACGTTGGCCGCGTGATGGGAGTGCCGAAAATAATCGATTTCTCCGCATTGGGTCGAGTTCACCGAAGACATCATCGAGCAGCAGCAGCGGTGGCTTCTTGAACTCCAGTTCCAGAATCCTTGCCTCCGCCAATTTCAGAGCGATGGCAATGGTGCGCTGCTGGCCCTCAGAGGCAAAAACATCGGCTGGCTTGGTGTTAAGATTGAGTTGAAAATCATCTCGATGGGGGCCGACAACGGTCATCCTGAGCCGCAGTTCCTCCCCTTCAGATTCTCGCAGCGCCTTCTCAAAATCGGCGGTCGATCCTGGCTGATAATACAATCTCAACGTTTCACGGAGATCGCTTATTGCCGCGAATGATTCGACCACGTGGGGCTCCAGACGCTCCAACAAAAATGCGCGTAAAGCAGTCAGTTGATGGCCAAATTGCAATAAGGGTTTGCTGTAGGCGTTCACCTCGCGTGGGCGAGCAGGCATCATCTTCAAATAGCGATTCCGTAAATGGAGCGCTTTTTCATACGACCGGAGGATCTCCCGATAATTTTTGAATAATTGGCTACCGACGAAATCGAGAAAACGCCTTCGAGTGTCGCCTGCACCACGAGTCAAACCAATATCGGAATTGGCGAAATAGACCACTTTGGCTACGTCAAGGTAGGTACTTGAGCTCTTTTGTTCGACCGCATCCAGCGCGAGTTTCCGTCGACTGGCGCTGTAGTAAAACTGGAGATGAAAGTCTGAGACAAAGCCATCTGTGACGAGACCTTTAGCGCCAAGGCGGACTATCTGAGCAAGAGAATTGGTTCTTGGCGATTGGAGCCGCGTCAAGACCGCCACGGCCTCGAGAAGTGATGTCTTACCTGAAGCGTTTCGGCCAATAATGCAGGTGGATTCCGGGTGAAATTCTATTTCCAGATTCGAGAAACAACGAAAGTCCCGGACAGACAATTTGCTCACCATTTAGAATATCTCTTCAAAAACCCCACCTCCAAGAAGTCGCTCGCCATCGTAGAGCGCACAAATCTGGCCGGGAGTCAGCGCTCGTTGCGGCTGATCGAACTCCAGGAGGGCAGATCCTTCCCCGAGCGCTTCGAATGAGACCGGCGCTGCCTTGGCGCGATACCGGGGTTTCGCCGCGATCTTTGTGTTTGTGGACAGCGGTTTGTTGGTGAATGAAAGACTGCCGATCCGGCAATGGCGGGCGTACAGTCCTTTGGTATCGAGCCGATCAAAGGCCACGATCAATTCATTCGAACTGAAGCGCTTTTCGACCACCACATAGGCTTCGTTTCGGGTGTTGGAAGGCACGCCGACACCTCTCTTCTGCCCAAGCGTGTAAAGGTGCAGTCCTTTGTGCTGACCGAGGTCTTTGCCTTGCCGGGTTCGGATCGGTCCGGGATTATCCGGGACGAACGTTTGCAGAAAATCGCGCATTTTGATTTCTCCGATAAAGCAAATTCCCTGGCTGTCCTTTTTCCCGGCGGTAATCAGATTGAATTCGCTCGCCATCTTGCGAACGTCGGCCTTGTGCAATTCACCGATTGGAAATCGAGCCGCAGCGATCTGGTGTTGCTGCAACAACGCGAGAAAATAGGATTGGTCTTTGTTCTTGTCGACGCCCTCCAAAACTTCCCATGAACCATCTCCCTGACGCTGGCGGCGCGCGTAATGCCCAGTAGCAATGGCACCGAAACCCGCCACTCTTGCCAAATCGAGGAATATTCCAAATTTCATTTCACGATTGCACATCGCGTCCGGATTCGGTGTGATCCCGGTCTGGTACCCTTTCAACAGATACTCCACGACTCTCGCCCGGTATTCCCTCATCAGGTTGACGACTCGAAAGGGTATTTGCAGGGCCTCCGCGACTGTCCGCGCGTCCTTGATGTCCTGCTGCCATGGACAATCCCCGACGATGTTTTCCTCGTTCATCCAGTTCTTCATATAGGCCCCTTCGACAGAGAGTCCTCCTCTCTGCAGAAGAAGGGCCGCCACACTGCTGTCCACACCACCAGACATAGCAACCAGAACGCTTTCGGAGGATTCAGACACTTTGAGAGAATTGTGCGGAAAGCGCCGGAATGCAAACGTCGCCCAAAGAACCGTCGCACGGGAGCCACGGAGCAGGTTTAATTTAACGGAAACCGCTGTACGAGAACTGAGCACCGAGGCGACACCATTCTCGAGAGCTTCTCCTGACCTTCAATTCCTCGGTGCGCTCCGTGCGACACTCTCTCAACGATTAAGTGCGAAGTGTCGTCCGACCGCTGAACGCTCGTGCCAACGTCAGTTCGTCTGCCGTTTCCAAGCCCGAGCCGGCCGGTAATCCCTGGGCAATCCGGGTAATATTCACCCCTTCCGGCTTCAATAGATCCCCGAGGTAACTAAGGGTCGCTTCGCCTTCCACATCCAGGCTCAAAGCAAATATCACTTCGCGAAATTGGCCTTCTTTCACCCGACGAACCAGGGAATCGATCCGAAGATCCTCGGGGCCGATATGATCCAAGGGCGACAATCGCCCCCCTAGGGAATGATAAAGGCCACGAAACGCCCCGCTGCGCTCAAGCGAAAGAATGTCCGTTGGTTGTTCCACCACACACAAACTCTGCGCGTCGCGCTCTGGATCAGAGCAGATCGCGCATTGATCGGCTTCGGAAAAAAAACCGCATCGCAGACAAGAACGAATTCCCGAGACGGCTTTTGAAATCGCTTCTGCAATCTGATCCGCGCGAGCCTCTTTTCTCTGGACCATCCAGAGCGCAATTCGCTCCGCGCTCCGCGGCCCGATCCCAGGCATTCGCCGCAGTTGCCGAATCAACTCCTGGATTAGCGAG
This sequence comes from uncultured Verrucomicrobiae bacterium, assembly GCA_963742335.1. Lineage (GTDB taxonomy): Bacteria > Verrucomicrobiota > Verrucomicrobiia > Chthoniobacterales > JAFAMB01 > JAFAMB01. The sequence goes on along the minus strand of CAVULL010000040.1, from coordinate 75,054 downwards.
GGGTAATCGATTCGTTGCATCATTCGAATCGGAAAGGGGGGGCTCACCTCTCTCGAAATCAGACCGATCGAGACGTCTCGGCCTCTTTCGCCTGCCGGTAGAACTCAACCACGCGTTCGCTAAGAAATCTGTCCGGATTTTCGATCGCGGAGACTGGTACCTTGAAAATTAAATTGGTGTCTCGATCCCTCAAAAGCTTCAGCCCATAGGGATAATCCTTGAACAGATTGTTGCAGAAATCGGTAACGTTGTTGCCGGTCTCCCTGGCGCGCTCAACAATTTTGGCGACTGCCTCTTCTTCAATTTCAAACTGAACCCCGTGCTTTTGAGAAAAGACGGAGGCAAATTGGCGGACCATCTCGGCCTGATTCAATTCGGCCTCTGCCTGAGCCTGATCCAGAAGTTTCTTTAATACCTTTTCAGGATCAGTGACGAGGTCCAAATCTATCTCCAGAGTTCGTACGCCTGATCCTGGCAGCTCGAATTTAAAATCACGAAACAACCGATCACAGACCGTGAGCAGGCCGCGCGCCCCGGTCTTTTCCACTGAGGCCTGGAGCGCTATCTCCCGCATCGCGTTATCGTCAAACTGGGCACCGATGCCGAACGCTTCAAATGCGCGTGTGTATTGCCGGATCACGCTGCCCTCTGAGGTCTTCAAGATTGCAAACAGATCATCGGCGGACAATTCATGACACACCACTCGGACCGGCAATCTCCCGATGAACTCCGGTTCGAGACCATAATCGATAAAATCCCGGGTGGTGGCTGCGGAAAGTACTTCGACACCATCGGTCGGAACCACGCTATTCCCAAAACCGATACTTGCCTGCCGCAACCTCCGTTCCACCTGATCTTTCAGCCGGTCAAAAGCGCCGCTACAAATAAACAGGATATGGCGGGTATTAATGACCTCTTTTTTGGCCTTACCTCGTCGCTGAAACTCCAGGGCGGATTGGAGCTGTGACTGAAGATCCATCGGATTCCGCAGCGGGACTTCCGTTTCTTCCAACAATTTCAGAAGGGTGGTCTGAACTCCGCGCCCGCTCACATCGCGCCCGCTGACATTTGAGCTCGTCGCGATCTTGTCAATCTCGTCGATATAGATAATTCCGTACTGCGCAATTTCAACGTTGCCGTCGGCCTTTTGCACGAGACCGCGAACGAGGTCTTCGACATCTCCGCCCACATAGCCGGTCTCACTGAATTTCGTGGCGTCCGCTTTGACAAAGGGAACACCGATAAGGTCGGCGATATGCTTGACCAGGTACGTCTTTCCGACACCTGTGGGTCCGAGCAACAAAACGTTTCCCTTGCTGTATTCGATTCGCCTGGCAGCTTCCGGATCTTCTTTTTCCAGCCGATAAGTGCGATTAACGTGATTGTAATGGTCGCAAACCGCAATGGACAAAGTCTTCTTCGCCTCATCCTGCTGGATCACAAACCGATCCAGATGCGCTTTGATCTGCTTCGGTGTCGCGTTGAATTGAAATGGATCGATCGATTCCGGCCGCTCTTCGGGTGGATCGTCGGTCGGGGTCTGCTGGGTAAAAGCAGAAACCGCGACGTGCTCGCCGAAATTCGCCTTCATGAACTCCTGAATTTTCTTCTGGAGTTCCTCGGGCGAAGGGAATGGTGTTTCAGCCATCCGTGAACCTAACGCGGCTGGCCGCATCTGCAAACGAGGAAGGCGGCACGCTATTTTCAGCAGCCTTCAGCTCTTCCCACAGAAGATCCATCTGCGGCAATGTGAGGGAGGTCAACTCCAGGCCCCGATCATCCGCCAGGCGTTCCATCGCCCGGAACCGGGCTACGAACTTCGCAGTCGCCCGATTGAGGAGTTGCTCGGCGTCCAGTTCCTTTTTCCGGGCGAAGTTTACGACCGCAAAAAGCAAATCGCCCACCTCTTCCTGAAGTCGGTTTTCAGGTGCGGATTCGATTTCGCGCAGTTCTTCGTGCACTTTTGTCAAGGCCCCGCCAGCCTCGCTCCAATCAAAACCGACTCGAGCTGCCTTTCCTTGCACCTTTTGGGCGCGAGCCAGGGCCGGGAGTGCTTTGGGTACGCCGTCGAGAACCGATTGGCGTTCCCGTTTCTCAGCGCGTTTAATCACTTCCCATTGCCTGAGGACCGCTGCACTATCCGGCAATCGGGTCTCTCCAAAGACGTGAGGATGCCGATTTACCAGTTTATCAGCGATCAGATTGGCGACGTCATCCATGTCGAACCGACTATCTTCTGAAGCCATTTGCGAATGCAAGACGACCTGCAGCAGCAGGTCCCCGAGTTCTTCCTTCATCTCTTTGTCGTCGCCGGCATCAATCGCGTCGATCAATTCGTAACATTCCTCGATCAAATGCGGCTTCAAAGACTGGTGAGTCTGCTCGCGATCCCAGGGGCAGCCCTCCGGCGATCGGAGTTGAGCCACAATATTTCGCAATCGATCAACTGGAGAAGGCATTTGAGGAAGGAGTTCAGGAGTCAGGAGTCAGTGTTCAAAGCTGCGAGTAGATGAGCAAGGCTCATCTTTCAAAATCCGCCAAGGGACGCGCAATGAACAGATTCTGAATTCTGACTTATAAAGGCGGGGCGATTGGATCCCGCAAAAATTTAAGATTTTTCAACCGAGAGGGTTTTTCAGCAGAATCACACTTCTCTGAAACTTGATGTTGGGCCGCTCTGACTCCTGACTCCGACTTATGAATTCTGAATTCTGAATTCTGACTCCTGACTCCTGACTCCTGACTCCTGACTCCTGACTATCCCTGATCTTTCTCCAATAGCTTTGCCCGGGCGCGCTCTAAAGCGGCACGCTCCTGGGAGGTCAGACTGTTGAGGCCGTGCTTGGAGATCTTTTCCAGCAGGTGATCAATCTCGACGGTTGCGTTGCCGCTACTTTCGACGGCGGCAGAGCGTGAACGGGATTTTGGCCTTTGAACCACCCTCAACTTTGGCCGGCGCCGCAAAGGCAGGTGGAAAGAAGGAAGTTCGCCGCCTCTTTGTAGAAACCGGATATAGCCAAATGAAAAGCCGCTGATCAGCCAAAGTTCACCAAGCGAAACCCAGGCGGAAGAGGAAAGATCGACCGCCGAAGAGAGAGCCAGGCTGGCAATGGCAACCCATTTGGCGGTTAAAAAACCGCCCCATTGAACGCCGGGATACAGAGTGCAAAAGGCGATGAAAAGACCAATCATGATCTGCGTCTGGCCGAAGAAAAGGATTGGAATATTTAGAATCATCCCGACGGCGGAAAGACTCACCACCGGAATTAGAACAATGACCCCGTAGAGAGTCAGGAAGCGTGCTCGGCCGATATACTTCTCGATCTCGACCGCAGAGACATAGAGAAAGAGAAGACCGATAATGCTGAAGAAGTTCGGAACGTCGACGAAGGAGTAAGTGAAAATCTGCCAGATCTGTCCGCCAACAATCGAATGACCAGAGTCAAACGCCAGCAAGGAAACGATTGCTTCCCAGCCGCCGAATGCTTTTGCCAGGAAAGTAGCGAGAACGCCGATCCCGTAAGCAACTGTGAGAATTGTCGCGCAATAGATCGGGTGTCCCCTGAAATAGGTTACAGGGCGGTCCTCGTTGAAGCTGGAAAGCAAAGCCATACCTGAACTCTTTGGAACGAACTAGTCTATTGTAGAGGAAATCGGGCCACCCGGCAAGGAAACAGAGCCTGTTTGCTTCTGCTTCGAACAGAAGCTAGTCTCGAACCCGTAATGCCTCAAACACTGGACGCACCGGTTCAGAAGCCAAAACCTCTCGCCCGAAAAGCGCGCGATTTCGCTTCCTCGACTTTTCGGCGCCTGACCAAAAAACGGCGGAGGCAGCCCGACGATCATAATCTCCTGCCGCTCCTGATCCAGGTATTGGCAGGATTTACGAAAGTCGATGGAAGGATCCTGGAGGATGAACTCGATTCCAGCCTGGGCTTCTTGCGATACGACTACCCGGAAGCGGTTTATTCTGATCTTCGTTCGCTCTTTCAGAAAGCCTTGAAAGAGCAACAAGACCTTGGGCTGATGGCAAAACGCCTCGCCGAAGAGATGCCGCAGGACCGTAAGATCATGCTGGGCGTCCAGTTGTATGACCTGATCGCCAAGGCCGGGATGCAGCAGGAACAAGTAATCGCCTACTACTCTTTCATGTCGCAATTGGGCATGGCGGCTCAGGCGATCGATATCGTTTATCAGCTGAACGCCGCGGATACCGCGGACCCTTCCGTTTACCAGAAGGGAACCTCTCCTCTCGAATCGATCCTCCTGGGTTCAGAACCCACCGCGGACGTGCAATTGAAGGAATTGGGTCGAGAGGAAAGACTGATGGCGTACCGGTACCATGAGCTGATCCTTTTTAAAAATCTCAGTTCCCGACCGGTGATGGTGAGAGGACGAGCTTTAGCGCCCGGCGAGTTTTGTCGGATTTACCCTGGCCAGCGGCTTCTGGTGGACGAACAAGTCATTAGTCACCAGGACCTGATTTTCTACTTTAACGCCAAGAAGAATGTCTATCTTCCGCACATTTTCGTGAAAGTGGCGCCGAATGACGAAGTGCAACTCGAAAAATCCAGAACCCGGGAGAGCAGCCTGGAGGTTCAGTTTGGTCTGAAAGTCCAGGTAAAAGCCCTCAAGAATGTGCCAGCCACGCTCAATGGGATCGACTTGAAAGCCGGCACGACCGTTTCGGGAAACCTTGAGGACCGGATCGTCTTCGGAAATGGAATGCTGCTTCCGTTAATCGACCTTCGTCGGGGCGCCCGCGCCATGGGAGGCCGGTTTCAACTGAAGACGTCGAAATCAGAATATCTGGTTTCCAACAATACCTCGCTACTTGAGGAAGATGACATTCTGCTCAGCCCCGGGACCAGCGGCGAGGTTCTCCTGAAAATCTCGTGCGATTATGATCGGCGAGTGGGGAAGCTGGAGGTTCTGCAGGCTGATCGCCCGATCATGGTCGGGGAAACGATCGTCCGCAACTCGGCGGACCTGATCGACGGCGACATCATCCGCATCGATACAGGACAAATTTTGCGATGCGACTTTTCCGAGCGAATTATCGAGGAAGAACGCAACATCATCCGGCATCTTGATCTCCGGGATCTCTCACTTCGATTTAAGACTCGCGCTGTCGCCCTTGATGGCATTTCCTTCGCGGTGACCCGGGGAGAGATGGTCTGTGTGATGGGAGCCAGTGGTTCTGGAAAAAGCACCCTGCTCAAAGCGATCTGCGGACAAAGCCCGCCGACAAACGGCTCAATCTTGCTCAACGGGCAGTCGCTCTATAACAACTTGGAGACACTCCGAGGGTATGTTGCTTACATACCTCAGGATGATGCGTTTGATGAACATCTGACCATCCTGGAGAACCTTGACTACGCCGCGGCGATCCGTTCTCCACACCTTTCGGCGAAAGATCGCCTCCGGAGGATCGATAGCAAGTTGATCGAACTAGGACTTTCCGAGCGCCGGGACAGCGTTGTTGGCAGTTCGGTAAAAAAGTATCTGAGCGGCGGCGAACGAAAACGGCTGAACATCGGACTGGATATGATCAGCTCCGCGGATGTCTATCTTTTCGACGAGCCAACCTCCGGGCTCTCATCGAAAGATTCGGAACACGTCATCGAAATCATCAGGAGCCTTTCTCATAATAAGATTGTTCTGGTAACCATCCACACACCAACTTCGAAAATCTTCCAAATGTTCAACAAAGCGGTCTTGTTGGACAAAGGGGGTCGGCTAGTCTTTTTCGGAACGCCTCAGGAAACGCTGCAGTATTTTGCTACCGCGGAACATGAACAGCAGTTCGGGACCGAGCTTGGCGGCTGCCCTTCTTGCGGCACCACACGGCCGGAATTTATTTTCGACGTTCTGGAGACACCGCTGCGGGATTTGAGCGGCGACATCATCTACGAGGAAAACAGTAAAGGTCAACTCATACCGGCCAGGAGATATTCACCAGACTACTGGCGAGATAAATACGAGTCCTTCCGGCTAATTCAGGAGATGCGCCAGATTTCCCTGAAACAGGAACCGCCGACCGTTCTACCGCTTCCCAGCGAAAAAAAGGAGCCCACGCGCTGGCGCGACGAGGGTGTTCGGGTCAGCACAATCTTAAGGCGGGCCTTCGTCAGCAAACTGCGCAATCGGACCAACCTTTGGACCACTATTTTTGAAGCACCGGTTCTGGCCGCGTTGATAGGCTTTGTGCTGAGATACGCTGAGAACACAAAGTACGATTTTGCCTCGGCATTTCATATTCCAACCTACCTCTTTCTTGCGTTGGTCGTGGCCATGTTCCTGGGCCTGACAAACAGCTGCGATGATATCATCCGGGATCGTCCTATCCTTGAGCGAGAAAGGAATTTGAACGTTCATCTGCCGTATTATGTGCTCTCAAAGTTTTTCACCTTATCGCTTTTCGCGATCATCCAGTCAGTGCTTTTTTTATTGATCGGTGATGCAATCCTCGAAATCCGCGGGATGTTCTGGCCTTATCTCTGGTTTATGGGCACTACGGCTGTCGCAGGTGTCGCAGGCGGGCTCTTAATTTCTTCTCTGGTGAATGATGCGAAGACAGCGGCCAACATCGTCCCGCTGGTCTTGATACCTCAAATCATCCTGGGCGGCGCGCTGATCAAGTACGACGAAATGAATCGGAATCTGGATTTCCTTTATGCGCTTACCCGGGACCGTGCAGCAAAAGATCAGCAACCCGCGGACGAGCGAATGAAACCAAAGGATGTCGAGGTTCCGTTCATCTGTCAGTTTATTCCGACGCGCTGGTCCTACGAAGCGATGGTGGTCGCGCAGGCCAAGCTGAATCCGTTTACTCGGCGGCAGGATATTCTCACCGAAAAGATCGAGCAATTGGCCAAACAGAAGGATCTAACAGGCACAGAAAGTGATCGGCTTGATGATCTCAAGGAAACTTTGGCGATTCTTTCCGGGCTCGCCGGAGAGAATTCCGGCCAGGTGAATCAGAAAATGCACGAGATCGATAAGGTCATCGCAGGGGCTCGACTCGATCGCCAAAAATTTGATTCAGGCAGTGCGCAGGTGACGGCGGAACAACTTTTTCAAAATCAAAAGATCACCGACTTGCTCACCGACGCGCAAATGAAGCAGAAGGACTATACCTCAGAGTCGCGAAACGTGTTTTTTGGCCCGGAAAAGAATTACTTCGGCCAAAAGCTGAACATCTTTGTCTTCAACTCCTGCATTATCAACGGCTTCACTTTGCTCTTCCTTCTCTGCCTTCTCCTGAGCCTCCATCGCCAGCTGAGAACGATGTAGGCGTCAAGGGGGCGGCTGGGAAGGAGTTCAGGAGTTGCTTTGCCTCTTCGAGCGCAAACCGGGACGGTTCGCTTACTTCGGTAAGGACGCAATAGTTCAGTTTCTCTACTGCCAACTGACACCCAAGTGCCAACTGACAACTTGTCCCGGCAACCCTCTTTCAATGCGCGGCGGCCAGATCCGCGGGCCGAGGAGCGCGGACGGGCTTTTTGAAAAGGAACACCAAGGGGGTACAAAGCAGACAAACGATCACTAACAACCGGAACTGGTCAACGTAAGACCCGAGCATGGATTGTTGCTGCAAGGTCGCGTAGGTCAATCCGTAGGCCTGATCATGAGCGGCCACCGAACCGATTTGCGGAGTAAGCGCCGTTTGCACTTTCGCGATGTGTTCATTGAAGACCGGGTTGAACTGGCTCAATTGGCCAACCAGAAGGGCCTGATGCGCTTGGGCGCCCCGGGACACCAAGGTAGTAATTGCCGAGATCCCGACACTTCCCCCGAGGTTGCGGAGCAGATTAGTCAATCCAGTCGCCTCACCCGTATTTTCACGCGAGATCGTCGCCATCGAATAGGTGGTCATTGGCACGAAGATACAGGTAACCGAAAAACCGCTGATAATGATCGGCAAGATGATGTTTCGCGGCGCGATCTCAGTGGTGAGATTACCAAACATATACATTGAGAAAGCCAGGATCGCGAACCCGCCGCCAATCCAGGCGCGTCCATCAATTTTCGGGTTGGCGAGAATTCGACCGGAAATAATGCTGCCGATAATCGCTCCAAAACCGCGCGGGCTCATCACCAGCCCGGCACTGTAGGAGGTGTAGGAAAGCAGGTTTTGCAGAAAAAGAGGCAAGATGGCGGTTGTCCCATAAAGAATTGCGCCTACTAAAAATAAAAGAAGAGAACCGATCGCAAGGTTGCGGTTCCCAAGGATCCGCAGGTTTACGATCGGGTGTTCAACGCGTAGCTCCCAAATGATAAAAACGCAGAAGCCCACCACGGAAATACAGGCCAGGGTTCGAATTAAATTTGAATAGAGCCAATCGGCGTCCTGCCCTTTGTCGAGCAAGACCTGAAGACATCCTATCCATACGATCAACAAGCCGAACCCCACAAAATCGATCTTGCCAGGGCGCGCGCCCTTGAGGTAGGCGGGGTCTTCCAGCAGAATGGAGCAGAGAATGACCGCCAAAATTCCGATAGGAATATTGATATAGAACACCCAGCGCCACGAGTAATTGTCGGTTAACCATCCGCCAATCGTCGGTCCGAGAATCGGCGCAACCACGACACCGATCGCATAAATTGACATTGCGGAACCCCGTTTTTCCCGTGGGAAACTTTCCAGGAGAACCGCTTGAGAAATGGGCTGAAGCGCTCCGCCCCCAGCGCCTTGCACGATTCGCGCCACAATCAGCATCCCCAGACTGCTGGCTAAACCGCAGAGAGCGGATGAAATCGTAAAAATCACGATGCAGGTGATGAGAAACCTTTTTCGACCAAAGAATCGGCTCAGCCAGCCAGTTGCCGGCAAGACAATCGCATTGGAGACCAGGTAACTTGTTAAAACCCAGGTTGCCTCATCCGTACTGGCCGAAAGGTTACCTGCGATGTGATTCAAAGCCACATTCGCAACCGAGGTGTCCAGAACCTCCATAAACGTCGCCAACATCACGGCGAACGCAATAAACCAGGGATTGACCGCCGGTTTATCCCCTTCAAACGAGGTCGATGACGTCGATGCAACTGCCATAAAACGCCGGAAAAAACTAATCAGGGATTGGAGCCTGCGAGATCTTCGACTTGCGGCCTAATCCTCGGTTGAGAATGAAAGAAACGCCAACTACCAACAGGACGAAAGCGATTCCGACGGCCAGCGGCGAGTACGATGGGCTGGAGATTTCCACAGAGGGGATGACGGATTCGCCGGGGCCAAGCGGCAATCCACCTTCGGTATTGAGCGGTCCGTCGAAGAGTATCTTGACTGGAATACGCTGAACCACCTTCACGTAGTTGCCCGTCGCGTTCTGAGGGGGGAGCAGACTGAACCGAGCTCCGCTGCCGGCCTGAATGCTATCGATGTGCCCTGGGAACTTCTGGCCGTGAAGCGCATCTACCGCGATTTCGACCGTCTGACCGGGGCGCATTCGGCGGATCTGATCTTCCTTGAAATTGGCGGTGACCCAGACCTCTTTCGGGACCAGGGCAAACAAATTCTGTCCCGCTTGAACGTATTCCCCAGGTTCGACCGATTTTTGAGTTACCCAGCCTGACTCGGGTGCCAGTATTCGGGTGTAGGATTGATTCAACTTCGCGGTTGCCAGACTCGCATCGGATTCATTGATCTGTGCGCCAACGCTTTGGACCAATCCGGCAAAGGCATCGACCTGAGCGCGCGCCTCGTCTACCTGTGCTTCGTCACTTCGCACCTTCTTGTCAGCAGCCTCTAACGTAGCCTGAGCAAATCTGGCCGCCGCGCGGAATTGATCGACGTCCTGCGGCGAAACCACCTTTGTTTTGTTAAGGTCCTCGTAGCGCTTGTAATCGCTCTGCGCCTTATCGTTCTGCGCAGCATCTGCTGTTTCAGTCGCCCGATCCGACTCGACGGTCGCCTGCGTCGTTTTGACGTGGGCTATCGCCTGTTGGAGCGCAGCCTGCGCGGCTGTGGCCTGGGCTTGAGAACTTTGCAAAGCCGCTTCCTTTTGACGGGCCGCAGCGTCGAAATCCCGCGGATCAAGTTCAACAACCGGATCACCTTTGTTCACCGTCTGGTTATCCAACACGAAGACCGATTGGACGCGTCCGGCGACTTTGGCTGAAACCGGGACTATATGCCCTTCTATGAAGGCGTCGTCGGTCGATTGATAGGCCGCAGAATTGACGAAGAAGATGAGCCCGACGATCACCCCGCAGGCAAACAACAAAGCAACCGCGAGGGTCGTGACAACACGTTTAACTGAATAAGTCCTGGATGCCTTGCGAGGCGCTTCGGCTCCTCTGCCGTCCCGCATTTGCGGTCGTGCTGCGGCGGGCGCTAATTCGACTTGTTGTGCCATAACAGACTCCAGGAATTTATTTGGTGCAGGTTTCAATTCCGCGCACGAAGATGTCGACTACTGTCGAGATGTAGGTTTCCGTGGTGTAATTCCGCGGGAGATAAGGGCCCTGACGCAACATCCCGGCGTAAAGCGAATTTTTGAAGGCATCGAGCGCGCATTCAACGTTCAAATCGTTCCGGACCACTCCTGCTCGCTGAGCTTCGGTGAGAATAAGGACCAGGCGTTCCCGGACCGGGCGGATCACATCGGCAATCATCGTCTGCATGGACTTCGGCAGAACCTGCGCCTCGGCGAGAAAAGCACGCGCGATGCCCTGCTTTGTTTCCACATGTGCATAGTAGTGATGCGCATACTCTCCCATGCTCTGACGGAGATTTTCCTTCCAGGAAGAATGCTGGTCCATGATGGCCACTTCCGAAGCCAGCCCGCGTTGGAGGACGACGCGCAAAAGTTGCTCTTTGCTTTTGAAATGCCGGAAAAGAGTCACCTCGTTGACTCCAGCCTTCCGGGCAATTTCGCGAGTCGTCGCGCCCCGAATCCCATCTCTGGAGAAAGTTTCCGCAGCGGCGTCCAAGAGCCGTTCCCGGGTCAGATCAACGGAAGAACTGGTCGAACGCTTACTTTCGAGGGCCGGTGCTGATTCTCGCATGCAAGTACTTACTTACATTTACTCCCGATGCAAGCGGTTACTTACTTTTTTCTTCTCCGATTCCTGGTCTGGTGCCGAGAACCCGTTGTGCTATCTTTTTCGTCCAATGACTGAAACTCGACGCGCTTACCTGCGGCGCGAGACCGCGGAAACGGATGTTTCCGTCGACCTCGTAATCGAGGGCTCAGGCGCCGGTTCCATCCAGACGGGTATCCCTTTCTTCGACCATATGCTCACTTTGCTGACCAGACACAGCTTGTTCGATCTCAAGATCGACGTGCGCGGAGATCTGGCGGTCGACTATCATCACAGTGTCGAAGACACGGGAATCGTTCTCGGCAAATGTCTTGCGCAAGCTTTGGGAGATAAAACCGGGACCAGACGGTATGGGTGGGTCCTCTTACCGATGGATGAAACTCTCGTTCAGATCGCGATCGATCTGAGCGGCAGATCTTATCTGCATTTCAGGCCACCGGACAATCCGGCGTCTATCGGGCAGTTTAGCTTTGAGCTTGTGGAGGAGTTCCTGCGAGCGTTCAGTTCCAATGCCAACCTGAATCTCCATGTCGATATCCTGCGGGGTCGGAACAGCCATCATATGGCGGAGGGAATATTCAAGGGCCTGGCCAAAGCTCTGGATCAGTGTTGCCAGATAGACCATCGAGTTGCGGGCATTCCGAGCTCAAAAGGGACGTTGTGACGTCGCGCGCGCGAGTTGGATTGGTCGACTATGGTTCCGGCAATTTGCGGAGCGTCGCGAAAGCGCTGGAGGCGGTGGGCGCTGACCCCCGGCGCATTGAATCGGGTCCGATTCCGGGCGGGCTGGATGCCTTGGTCCTCCCTGGAGTGGGTTCTTTTGGGGATTCAGTGCGTCATCTCCAGGATCGCGGCCTTTTCCACCCAATCCGAGATTGGCTGGCGGATCAGAAAATGTTTCTCGGTATTTGTCTGGGATACCAGCTTTTGTTTCAGGGGAGCGAGGAATCACCGGGAGTGCAAGGTCTTGGGCTGTTCGAGGGCACGGTACAGCGGTTTAAGGTCGCCGATTTGAAAGTGCCGCAAATCGGATGGAATCGGGTCAACTGGACCGCAGAGGCTTATAAGCGGTTCCCGGGATTGCCCATCGAGCCCTTTGTTTATTTTGTTCATTCTTACTATCCTGTTCCTGCAAAAAGGTCCATCATCGCTGCAACGGCAAAGTACGGCGAAGAGTTTGCTGCGGCGATCGTAGCCGACAATTTGCTGGCCACCCAGTTTCATCCTGAGAAAAGTCAGGAGAACGGGTTGGCAATTCTGCGCCAGTTTGTTAGTTCACTAGCATGATCATATTACCGGCGATCGACCTGCTGGACGGGCAGGTAGTGCGTTTACGCGAAGGCAAAATTGCGGACAAGACGGTGTATTCGGACGACCCTTTGGGGTATGCCAGGCGCTGGGAGGAGGAAGGCGGAAATTGCCTCCATGTCGTAGACCTGAATGCCGCCTTCACAGGCGAACCTCGAAATATCGAAATGATCAAGCGGCTGGTCCGGACCCTGAACATTCCGGTTCAGGTCGGGGGTGGCATACGCTCCCTCGAAGCCGCGACTAATTTTATCAAAGCTGGTGTTTCGAGGGTTGTTCTGGGAACCGGCGCGGTGGACAGTCCGATTTTTCTGGAGAATCTGGTCAACCACTTCGGAGGGGACAAAATCGCGGTGAGCGTCGATGCGCGGGATGGTTTCGTCGCGGTCAGAGGGTGGACCGAGGTCACCTCGATCAATGTTCTCGATTTTATTCGAATGGTCGAGAAGCTCGGGGTCGGGACGATCATTTTCACGGATATTGCCACTGATGGAACGTTGATTGGGCCGAACTTCCCTGTATTGGAAAAAATTCTCGACAGCACCCGCTGCAACGTCATCTCAAGTGGAGGCGTGGCGACCCTCGAACACATTAAACAGCTCGCTTCGATGCCCCGGTTATATGGGATGATTATCGGCAGGGCCCTTTTTGACGGGACGATTGATCTCGGAGAGGCTGTGGCTCTGGCCAATTACCACAGCGAAGCCCGGGGCGCCGTCTAGGGAGCACACGCGAGAAATCATGGCACCGTATGTGTTTAGTGCGGGTGTCTGCGGCCCGACTTAGCCCAGGGTTGGTACATGTTTAGCGTTGGTCATCCTACGGCCCTTCGGGCCCTGCAGTTTGGACATTTCGGGAGGCCCGAAGGGCCGAGGAAACATAGCCCAGGCTTCAGCCTGGGTTTGAGGATTTTGAACGCGTCCAGCCCTGAAGGGGCTTCGGAAAGGCACGCGACGCGGTGACCAAACGTAGCGCATTTTGATGATAGATCCGCGAACACTCTAAACGGCATCGGCCGCCTCTTCAGCTTCGGGCGAATGCCGATGGGAAAAACCAGGCTATAACCTGGTTTACGTTTAGCGTCGGTCCTTCGGGCCTCTCGAAGTGTCCAAACTGCAGGGCCCGAAGGGCCAAGATAGCATAGCCCAGGATAAACCCGGTTTACCCTAGGTTTAAGTTCCCCAACCCGAATAGGCCCTAAAGCTAAAGGGGCGCTGAAATGCTTGGGCGTTTATATACCGTATACCGCCAAAAATGGCAGCATCAGGGCGCTGGGATTGAATGACTTCCTCTTCTTTGCTCCCTACAACGCCCAAGTCCGCGCGCTTCAAAGAGACCTGCCGAGTGGCGCACGCGCCGGCAGCGTAGATAGGTTCCAGGGCCAGGAAGCTATCCTCTCCCTCTGCTCCAGCTACGGCGAATACGGTGCACGCGGCCTTGGCTTCATCCTCGACCGCAACCGGATAAATGTTGCCATCTCTCGCGCCCAATGCTTGGCGGTCGTCGTCGGCGACCCGCGCATCGCCAACTCCGCCGCCGGCTCGATCGGTGAAATGATGCTATTGAACCTTTTTTGCAAATTGGTCGGATGAGGGATGAGGATCCTCACCGGTTACAGAACTCCTCCAACGCGGGTGAGGAGAGGTACGAAAAACTGATGGGACCGGTGGCGCGGATGGGCCGCAGAATCAGGGTGACAGGGTGACATCTACCATATTTCGAGCTGGAATTTTCGGTAGGTGTTAATCAGCTCAAAATCGGAACGATTAGAGGTAATGAGCCGGGCTCCGTGCGATCGAGCTGTAAGCGCGATAAGAACGTCAAAATGCAAATCGCGGAGCTTCCCGGGCGTGAATCCTCTGTCCGCGTGAATTTTCCCGAGTATTTGACCCGACTCCAACCAATTTTTTTCTGTAGGCGTCAAGATGGGATGGTTTCTCTCCAGCACTCCCAGAAATTTACCCTCCGCAGGCTTCGTGGTACCACGCCACAATTCGGCCAAAACTACCGAAGAGGTCCGGATGAGGCCAGTGACTGATTCGATCCGCTGCTGATGACGCCCGGTGCGTAGGTGGTCGATAAAAATCGAAGTGTCGAAGATGACGAAGTTACTCACCGTGCCCTGCAAACGACAGCTTCCCGGCGTGTTTTCTCATCAACTTCTTAAACCGTTGCAACGCCACAATCTCCCTGAGTGCCACATGTACTGCTTCGGTGCGGGATTTCACCCCGAGAACTTTAGCGGCTTCGTCTGCCAGCTGGGTATCCAATCTTATCGATGTCATTGTCACAGCCATGGTATGCTCTCTCAATTTGATGTATACACATGCTAAGCCAATCGTATATACACGTCAAGAAATCCCTCACGGTCCTCGAAATGCCAATTGACTTAAGGGGCGGCAAACCTGCAAAATGAAAATCCTCTGCACAAACCGATCTCCACTACCGGTCACACAATAAGGCGGACCAGCCCTCAACATGTGGCCGGGAGCCGCCGTGGATTGAGCGTTTTTATCAACCCGATCAGAAACCGGATTGAGACCCGGAATTATTGAATGCGGCGATTGCTGGGCAGCCACGCTTGGCACGGCTTCCAGCAGCGGGCCTACTGGGGGTGATGGGGCGTGGCCGCCAGCGAGGAACAGAGCAAGGCGGTTCGTCACGTTCTGGGCTCAAAGGATTTCGTGATCTCTTTCAAGGGACCAGCAGGAGCAGGAAAAACGGAATTGATGACTGAAGCCGTGACAGCCATCGAATCCCAGACTTTAACAGCTTCATGCATTGTCGCTGGGTTGGTCGGCTGCGGGAGCAAGCGGGCTTGTGTTTGGGGCGGGAGGTAAGATACAAAGAGGGTGTGGCATCAGCGTTTTCTAAGTTGCCAGCTGCGTCGAGACGCGGCCGATAGGATGTAGGAAATGGACGGGTGAACATGGCGACACTACATTTGATGATTGGATTACCTTGCAGCGGAAAAACAACCTATGCCCGTCAGCTTGCTGGGGAGACAAATGCGCTCCTGCTGACCCTTGATGTTTGGCACTTGAAGCTGTTTGGTCATGATGTCGGGCACAAACATCACGATGAAAGACATGAGCGCATAGAAAAGATCATGTGGGACGTTGCAAAACATGTCTTGGAAATGGGCGGCGATGTAATCCTTGATTATGGCTGTTGGGCGCGTGTTGAGCGTGATGATTACAGGAACAGGGCGAAAGAGCTGGGTGCAGATTTCAAGCTGCATTATATGGATGTTCCGTATTTCGAATTATATCGCCGTTTGGAAGAACGAAATCGAAACCTCCCTGAAGGCGCGTTTGAAATTCCCAAAACGGAAATGGATAGATACATCACTATTTTCCAACCGCCGACCGGAGACGAGCTTGTATAAAAAGCTTCACCTAATAGGCAAACACAGCTGTTACTAGTAGCGCTTCGCTCGTTGTCCCGATAGCCGCACCGAATCGAAGCAAAATTGCCGTTGCTCCAAGCATAACTAGCATCGGGACAACGCTATAGGCGAAAGCTTGGAGAGCTAGGATCGCAAGAATCAAAGAATTACGAACAAGCATCGCTCCTGTCGCCAGCATCACCCCACGATACGCCGGCTTGACAAAACCCTCACCGGCCTCGCGAACCCGGCTCGACTATTCTGCCACGGCTGCCGTGCTATTGACCAAACCACCAAAAACTAGTGATATCGATGCTGCGAGGTCCGTAGATTTTCCACAAAACATAGTTTACGAATCCCAACGCTGCGATCAAAAGCACTGTTGCCCAAGTCTCCTGGAGCTGAACAAGTCCATATCCTCCCAAGCAACCGATCAAGCTTGCGAAGGTAAATGTTCTCGCGCCACCTTTGCCACGGTGTTCGCGTTCCAACCCGACGAAGGCGCCGGTACCGAGCGCGAGAGCGAGGCGTACCAATGTGGACAGAAAGGCCCAATGTGAAACCGCGTATGTGACGTCAGGAAAAGACATTTGCCTTCCTAGGTGCCGAAGAAAGTCGCTTCTGGCAAGGTTCGCTTTTTTTTACAGGCCATGCAGGGCAGGGATTAGGCCAC
This sequence comes from uncultured Verrucomicrobiae bacterium, assembly GCA_963742335.1. Lineage (GTDB taxonomy): Bacteria > Verrucomicrobiota > Verrucomicrobiia > Chthoniobacterales > JAFAMB01 > JAFAMB01. The sequence goes on along the minus strand of CAVULL010000040.1, from coordinate 58,639 downwards.
AGCAACCCTCTGCCGGAAACATGGCTCAATTCCTCGACCGTGCTTGGTTTCTATCGATTTCGAAGGCTGTCGTTTGTCGGGAATGGAAAATCTGCCATCACCAGATATCCCGCTGCCGCGACGAGAGTCGACAGCGTGAGCGCCATGCGTGGACTTAGCCTGCCAATCAGCCTGCCGCCCGGAACCTGCAAGCCGCCCATGGTGCCATAATAGAGAGCCCGTACCACCGCGAGACCGGCGTATGAGAGTCCGAACTCAGACTGCCAGACAGGCAGCAGCGCATAAAGCTGATCCGTGTAGCCGTCGTGCAGCACGTGCGCGACACAAAAAGATGCTTTCTCAGCAAAATCTACTGATGACTTATCTGATTCTTCAAAACTTTCAGAGTTTGGGCGGCGTGGGCCTTGGTTCGCCGAATCGTTTGGGCCGCCGAATTGCTGCTGTATAACGGCGCAACCTCAGGTTGTTGGCTGTTGACTCGATGAGTCTTTATCCTTATTGAGGACCATGGATTCGGCAATTCGGACCCCCCCAGCAGCCTTCTTGAAAAGTGTAAGAACCGAGCCGAATAAACCCTTATGAATCGAGCCGGGGCGCCCCTTGACTTACAAGCGATCGAGGCCGCGCTTGGTCAATTCAGTGTCGTTGTTGTGAACGGAGGAAAACGGCTGTTTGAAGAGGGCCGCGTCCGATCCCTCAACGAGACCGCACATCCAAATACCTATGAAGGGGAGGTGTATCAGAAAGACGGAAAAAGGTACCAGGTCACCCTCTCATTCGGCAAGTCCGCATCGAACCTGCTCTGCACCTGCCAAATTGGGAATGAGTGCAAACATGTTTATGCCGCGTTACTTTTTCTTTCCAAAAGATTCCGGAAACAAGCTTTGGTCCAGAATAAGCAGAGCAAAAACGCCAAAGGCGTCACGGACTATTTTTCGCTGGTAACGGATCCAACGCTGCTGACCGAAAAGCTGACTGACTTTGTCGAACGCCTCGAAGAGCTCTTTCAAACTTACAAGGCCGGGAATCAGATCAACGGACGCGTTTTGAAAGGGCTCTTCTCGGATTGGCCGGCAGAAGAGCATTGGTCCGAAATAAAAATTGCCTCCGGCGAGCGCTTGTCCCGGGTCCAGTTCTGGCATTTCCTGGTCGCCAATTTGCAACAAAGAGGACTCAAGGTCCCGTCTCTTTTCGGAGAAGTGAACGACACCACTCCTTCAAAAGATTTAATCGAAAAATGGAATAACTCTCAGGAAGCGCGAAAGTGGATCATTCGTTTTGAGCGGAACAATGAACCCGGTGTTTATCAACGGCTTGGTTCCGAATTCCGCTGGGCAGTGGATGGAGGGTATCTCTGCCTCGAGGTGAAAGATGGAAGCGATGAGCCATACCGACCTGTGCGCTCTGACGAATTGCATCTCCTGGCGACGGCTTGGCGTTCCGGACGTTCGCAAATTCCGAGCGAATCGTTACTCTTGGTGCTGCAACACTTTCTCGCTGATGCTTATCAGCCACCCGTCCGACTGCCGCTGACCCCTGGGTTGGCCGGTCGCTTAAATGGTCTGTTTCAATCAGACGAAATCAGGCGGCGAACCGTGGGGTCTGACGGTCAGCCATTGCACTTGGAAAGCAACAGCACCGGTTGGGAGATGGTCGAAGCTTCGGATTTTCTGTACCGCTTCGAACTCAAGCACAAGGGCGAGGTACCAGACACCAGGCTGCTGATGCTTCCGGGACCGATGACTCTCTATTGGTTTGGATCCACCTTGCTGGAAGCGGGTCCGCCCCCCTTTCCGGTGGACTCTCTAGAGTGTGATCCAGTCATAGAGATCCCTCGATCTGCGGTCGAGTCCGTTCCAGGTATCCGGTATCTGCTCGATACGATCCCTGTCTTGCCGGACGCTTTGGCCAAACGGGTGACTCGCATGCAGCCCAAACGTGTTCTTCGGGTCCGCACCGAGCCGACCGAATGGGGCGAATCGGTCGTCTTTGTTCCTCAGTTGGTCGATCCACATCACGGAACGGAGATCCAATCTTCTGGCCATTTTGGCTGGAGTCTCTCGGGGAAACGCGTGGTGCAGGAAGGCGATCACTTCGCCGTTTATCAACTCGAGGATCAAACGGCTTACAACCAATTGTTCGGGAGATTGCCGTCCGAATACGACCCCAGTTCCAAATCCTGGCGCGTCAAGAATCCGAAACGGGCCGTTGATCTATTTGCAAAATGGTCGCAATCACTGCCTGACGATATTCAATTGGAGACCCCTGAATCACTCAAAGGGTTACACACTAAACCACTCGAGATCGATCTTTCATTCGATTGCCATGACGCAGGAGACGACTGGTTTGATCTGCGCTTTTCCTGGTCGGAAGCGGAGTTGGCGCTCTCTCCGGAGGAACTCCAAGCGCTCCTCGATGCTCGCGGTAATCTGGTCCAATTTTCGGCACGTGCCTATCAGCGTTTGTCGATCCGACAACCTCAAGAATTGATCAAGACGCTGAACGAACTCGGGATTTCGCCGCGCGACCTGGCAGCTGGTCCGCAGCGTTTGCATCTGTTGCAGCTACGCTCACTGCTCACCGCGAATCTGGTTCCAAAAGAACTTCATCAAGAGCTTGAGAGACGGCTTGCGGAAATCAAAACAGAAGTCGTCTGCGACATTCCAGACACCATTCGAGCCACTTTACGACCTTATCAGATCGCTGGATTCCACTATTTGGCTTATCTCAGCTCGAATCGATTTGGCGGAATTCTCGCCGACGACATGGGACTGGGAAAAACGATCCAGACATTGACTTGGATTGCCTGGCTCCGGCACACCACCGCCATTTCCGGCCCAAGCCTGATTGTTTGTCCCAAGTCCGTGGTCGACAATTGGGTGGGTGAGGCAGAACGTTATTTTCCCACACTTCCGATCGCAGCTTTAAAGAAACCGGAACTGCACGACAAGGCAATTGAGCCAGGACAGGTGTTGGTTCTCAATTACACCCAGCTTCGGATGTTGAGCGAGCATCTGGCTCAAATCGAATGGGATGCCGTAATTTTTGATGAGGGGCAATATCTCAAAAACTCAAGCTCGCAGACGACTCAGTCCGCCCGCGCGTTAAAAGCCGCGAATAAGATCCTCCTCACGGGCACACCGATCGAAAACAAATTGCTGGATCTCTGGAGCTTGATGAGTTGCGTGATGCCGGGAGCGCTCGGAACGCAGAGTTCGTTTAGACGCGAATTCCAGGATTCAGGCGATGCCGAGTCCAGATTGCGCCTCTCCCGCAGAGCGCGTCCATTCCTCTTGCGCCGGACCAAGGAAGAGGTCGCGTTGGAATTGCCGCCGAAGATTGAAGAAGATATTCGAGTCACCATGGAGGGTAAGCAGGAGGAACTCTACCACGCTGAAATCAAGGTCGCCCGCCAGAATCTCCTCAAGATCCAGGATGGGGAGCAACTCGACCGGGAGCGCTTCAATCTGCTGACCTCGCTGTTACGGCTCCGCCAGATCTGCTGTCATCCCGCGCTGGCCGGACTCAAAGACGAATCAGCGACCAGCGCGAAACTGGAGGCGCTCGTCGATCTGCTGGAACCCCTGATCGAGGAGGGAAACAAGGTGCTGGTCTTCAGCCAATTTGTGGAAATGCTGCGTCTCATTGAAGAGCGGATCAGTAATTTGGGCTGCACGCTCTTTAAGCTCACCGGGAAAACGGAAAATCGCGACGATCTGATCATAGATTTCCGGCGTGCTCCGGGTGCAGGTGTATTCCTGATATCGCTAAGGGCCGGCGGCTCCGGACTCAATTTGGAGGCGGCATCCTACGTGATCCTTTTTGACCCATGGTGGAATCCGGCCGTCGAAAATCAGGCCATTGATCGCACCCATCGAATCGGCCAAACAAAGACTGTCTTTGCGTATCGACTGCTGGTCCGCGACACGATCGAGGACAAAATCCGTCAGCTGCAGATTCGGAAGTCCAACATGGCCAATGACGTGCTGGGCGAAGAAGCGTTCGGCCGGACATTGAGCCTTGAGGATTTTCGGTATTTGCTCGAGTAGCAGGTCTTCAATACGGTCCCTTGCTCTCGTCGAGAATAATCTGCGCTTCGCCCGCGCCGGGGCTTCCGGCGTTGCCGTGTTCCGTAACGTTTACCCCATAAATTTCTCGGTCGGACCGCCCTACCAAGAGTCTCGCATGACCGCGTGGACTGCCCTGGCATTTCCCGTTGCGATGGCGGCGTGCCGTGACGGGCACGGAGGACTAACAACTGGGGTAGTGTCGTAGGGATTGAAAGCGGCGTCGTCAAAATCGGATAAAACCAATGATTTCTAGGATCATTGCTGCTGGGCATGCGGAATAACGCGCAGGCGTGCCCGCCGCTCAATTGGCGTTCCCTAACCCATCACCACTCCGCGCATCGGATTGAGATGAAAGCGTAGCCAACCGCACTGTACGCGGAGCGTTGTCTGGTGATCCAGGCACCCGCTCCCTCGGTTTTTGCGGGAGATGCTTTGGCGGCCAGCGCATGGAGGGGGCGGCACTTTCAGGATTCTCCGCCAGCCACACCATCCTCAATCTTCTGAGTCATTGGTAAAATGCTTACACCGAAATCAAAGCGCGTTAAGAAATAACTCCGCCTGCTTTCGAATCACTTTCTTTTCCGCTTCGGGCTTCTTTTGCCACGTCTTGATCATCATAGCTACCCGTGGATTTTTGGCGAAACGCTCCTCGTGGGTCGCGTAAAAATTCCAGTAGAGATAATTGAAAGGGCAGGCATCGGGGCCGGTACGCTGGTCCGGTTTGTAGCGGCAGCTCGGGCAGTAGTTGCTCATTTTTTGAATGTAACCGGCTCCGGCGGCGTACGGCTTGCTTGCCATATAGCCGCCGTCGGCGTGCAGGATCATGCCGATGACATTTGCGGCCATGACCCAGTCGTGAGCATCGACGTACATCTCCGTATACCAGCGCAGAACGGCCGACGGCGCGATGCCTGCCAACAGAAAAAAATTGCCTAACACCATGAGGCGCTGGATGTGGTGATTATACCCGGTCTCGACGACTTGCCGGATGACCTGTCGCAGACAATTCATTTCTGTCTTGGCCGTATAAGCCCAGGCAGGCAGATCGCGATGCGCTTCGAGTTCGTTAAGCTTATCGTAGCCCGGCATGCGGTGCCAGTAGATGCCGTTGATGAATTCGCGCCAGCCGATGATCTGGCGAACGAACCCTTCCACCGAAGCCAAAGGGGCCAGCCCCGAGCGATAAGCGGTGATTGCGGCGTCGAGGCACTCTTTCGGTTTTAGCAGGCCGATGTTCAAGAGCGGACTTAGAACGGAATGAAAGAGGATCGGTTCAACTTGCGCTATCACGTCCTCCCAAGGCCCAAAATGCGATAGCCGCTGATTGACGAATGTATGCAGCCAGTTCAACGCTTCTTCACGGGTCACCGCCAGCCAGAAGCGATGCGCATCTCCGGGGTGATGGAGAAATTCTCTTCTTACCAGCCCGATGACATTACGGGTTATCTGATCAAGCATTTCGCGCGGCGCCGCATGAATTGTGATTTGGCTTTTCGCCAATGCGGCATACGTCTTGCGATTGGCGCTGTCGAAATTCCAAGCTCCACCTGTCGGCTCGCCTTTGGGTTCGATCAAGATACCGAGATTTTTTCGCACACGCCGATAGTGATTTTCCATGAGCAACCGCTTGCTCTCGCCAGCCCAAGCGCGGAACTCAGATTCCGGGACGAGAAACTGGTTCGACGGTAAAACTTCAATGGGCACACCCAGTTGCCGCGACAACGCGGGCAGCGCCTGCCGGAAGTGGTGCTGGCTGGGCTCCTGAACCAGGATGGACTGCGGATGATGTTGGCGGACGTAGTGCTGCAATCCGTCGGCAAAGCTGCCCGTCAGTTCGACGTAATCAACTCTCCAGCTTTGTTTGCGCAAGGCCTCGGCCCGGTGTCGCATGGCAGAAAAAATCAAGACCAGCTTCAGTTGATGGTAGCGAACCTGTTCGCTCCGCTCGCGGGATTCGATGAACAAGACCCGATCCGTTTTGGGGTCCGCCCGGGCCAGGGCTGGATGATCTTCGTGTAGTTGATCGCCGAGGATCCAGACTGTGCGCATGAAAAAGCTTACCCACGGACTAGCACGCGCAAGGGTTTTTCACCGGTGAAGTGGCAAATGTGGCGTCAAAATTTGCAAGGTTTCGATTCTGCCAAATGTTTGTTTGCGGATTCATCTATTAGCCCGTATGCCCGCTATCAAGTTCAAGAGAAAGGGGGAATAGAGGGGAATAGAGGGGGAATAGGGTCGCGTCTATACAAAACACAAATGCCCATCAAGGAAATGGATTCTTTTGTCTCACCAAACACATATGTATTGTGTTCTTACCATGAAACTGCATTGTCGTTCTCATGGCTCGCGCAACCCGGGTGGACTTCCCAGGAGCATGGTATCATGTTTTGAATCGAGCCATCGCATTGTTTCGACGTCCTGTTCCGCCGTACTCACTGAACGGAAATATCTTGGTGTGTTGTTATTAAGATCAAGGCTCTCAAGCGCCCTCAGTATTGGCTCGACATCCTCAAACGGGCGCTTGCCGTTTGATATCAACATCGCCATCGATTTCGGCCTCGATTGGGTTCCATTTGCTCTTGGCGCTTATTGTACGGCATCATCCTACGTGAGGAGCGCTATCTGGAAAGCAAGTTTGGCGACGAATACCGGCGCTACAAGACCAAGGTTCCACGTTATTGGTGGCGATTCTGAGGCCCGCGGCAAAGCATATCGGTAAGATCGGTCGCGGTCCAAACCGACGGATGAGATTCAGTGAAATCACAAGTGGATTTTCCAGAGGTATAGACACAGAACAAACTCCCCATCTGGTTAGCCGAATGCCACTTGGGAGTTGGCCGTCTCGTCTTCTAACGGATGGCCAAGTCCGAGTAACTCAGCGAACCGAGCCTCGTAGGAATCACAGATGGGCGATTCACCGTTAGGTTCGACCCATTCGGGGTTTTGCATTCGGAGTGAGGCACGGATCAATTTCCGCAATTCAGTATAACTTCGGATTTTGTCGGACATCGCTGTGGGCAAAGGTTTAAGCCTGGCTCTGAGTGCTGGCGTCGGCGCGGTGAGCGAGGGCGCGGAGCATTCAGTTGCAGCGCAATTCTTAGATCACCCACCGAAAGCCGTAAATGGAACTAAAGGTCCAGTTTTGGCTTCCACCGCCTGCGTCTACTCCGTTGCCCTTGAGGCGCTGCGCTGAGCCGGCTTGGGAAGGAAACATGACATCGGCGATGGCCTGATATGGTATTCCAACTCTCTAACCACGTTACAAGCTTTTAGCTCAACTTCGGAATTTTGCTTAAAGAATAGCTGAAGAATGGCAGCAACGCGTGACCGCCGGGTACTCGACGTTGCCCATATGGCGGCCTAGCTGGCCTAGGGTCATCCGGCGAAGCGTTGCCCCAAGTAATACGCTAACCCAATTGCACCGATGCCCCTTTGCCGGCAGACCGCTTGTTGGCACGACACGGATTATTCAGTCTGTAACCGCCGCAATATCGGTATACTGTATCCGTAACTCACTGGGAACCATGAAACTCGCTGACTGGCTCACGCGGTTGGTGGCCGTCCCACCCGGTCGTTCCCCGCTTGCAAACGGCTTAGCGATTGGCATGCGCATTGCGCTTTTCATCCTTATCCCTTTAGGCATTATCGCCGCTATCGCAATCGTTCTTCTGCACCGATAAGCGCAACCACGGGCCAAGCCGAACCATTCACGATAAATAAGTTGGCGAGACACTCTGGCAGGCGGCCGCCCATCGTCGACGAATATACAGTTTTCTCTCTGCAGACGCACGATTCGATTGAAAACCTCAAGTCCGTTCTGTGTACGGGGTATACCAGCTGCCGAATGGCCCCTGTTTTGCTCCCCCCACCGCCAGGGGTAGGACGGTCGTCGGCAGTGAAGAGAACTCCATTGTCGAATCTAAGCCGGCAATCGGGTTCGAACCGATGACCTGCTGATTGCAAATCAGCTGCTCTGCCTGTTAAGAGGCTACGAGTCTGCCAGACTTTCACGTCTCTCAAAATCGCTTCGTCAGGACAAAAGTTGGAAGCGGAAAGTGAGCCGTTGCGGCCGGTTTGGGTGTGGCAACACGTATCGGTTTCTTTGTGATCTTCTGTTTCAGCAAAAACCATTAAATCGTCGCCGTCATCACCGCCCTAACAAAGAAACAAAAACATCCCTCAATTCCGTTGTACCAAACCGGATATCAGTAGCTCCCGGCTCGACATCGATGCGCCCGGCGTTATGCGCCACATAGAGATCGAAAACCAATCTCGCATAACTTGGGCCGGCACCCGCTCGAGTCAAAATCGGGATCCAATCTGATTGAGGAAGCTCGCGAGCGACAACCTCGCGCCCAAGAATAATGCTCAGGGTTGCCGCCACTTCATTAGCATCATAACGGCGCGGTCCTTCAACGTGCACAACTCGCGGCGCCGCAACCGTCACCCCATCCGTCAAAAGTTGTGCTGCGATACTGCCAACATCCTGCGCTGAGACCGTGGGAAATCGTTTGCTAACCGGATGGTGCAAGCTTGGCAACACACCGGTCTCAGAAGCCGCTTTGATCACCCTGGCCCAATTCTGCATATGCTCAGCCGAACGGAGAAACGTGACCGTGGGCAACCGGCGAAACTGTTCCTCCAAGTAATGAAAGATCATAGTGATCCCGGTTCCAACGCTCACCTGAGCACCATAGTCCGAGATCGCCAGCACTTTGGCTGGCCGAATCTCAGTGAGAGCGCTGGTAATCGCATCGATCGTCTTTCTCATCGCCCCGGCCGCATCCTCAGCCTGCGCTTGGACCGGGCAAATGACTTGCACCGCATCGGCACCCCTAATTGCGATCTTAATGGCTGCCACCTCGTTCAGATCCGCTGCCGCGATCTCGCATCCCAACGCACTAAGGTCGTCAGCGTTTGAACTCTTGCGCACCACGGCCCTGACAGATGCTCCTTGAGAGCGGAGTTGTTTAATCGTAGTCCGCCCGACCTTACCGGTCGCTCCTAGTATTACAAACATGGTCGTACTCTACGATCGGGGAATCAGCCCGCGTCAAGGGCGAAAGCAGATGGCACCGCGGCAAAGCCTCGCCCTCATGGGACGCTTCGTCCTCGGTCTTCGACCGTTACTGGTTAAAGGGTTTGGAGCAGAGAAAAAACACTGGAACGAAGAAAGCAGGCGGATGCGTTTGCTTACAGCCAAAGGAGTCGAGGACGAAGGACGACGAGGAGGATTGGGGAAGAAATCAAGCTTTGCGAATGAGAGGATCTTTCCGTACCGAAGCGCTTGAGCTGGACGAACCGCTGCCTTCGAGCTCTCCGCAATCGTTCTCGTCGTCGTTCTCGGTCTCGTGGTCGGTCTTTTAGCGGTGATCGTTAAAAGCGGTTTTGGGGTGACAAGCAGGGTCAAGGAAACAATCGCATTTTGCTCAGAGCGAAGATATCTGGAACGAGACGATAAAGAACGGTGAAGGAATCAAGCCGTGCGATTGCGGGTGTCGTTCGTATCGAAGCGATCGATCAATCGGGTCAGCATTGCCACCACACGCGCGAGCATTTCCTTGCCGGGGCGAACACGATCGGCTGGGACTAGGCGCTTAGCCACGGACGCGTCGAGGCAGGCGGCGCACTCGAATGCCGAGCCACGGGCCTCATCGAAAAACTTGGCGCGTTGACGACCCTGACGTTTACCGTTCCCTTCAGCCGTATTGAGAAGTACCGAGAGACTCGCGCCGTCAAGTTGTTCAATCAACTCGCGTCGGTGCTGGGTCGACGATCGAGAAGCATCGTCCAAAAAGTCGGCGATCCAGGCCATGAACGCGAGTTCGATCTGATAGACGTCGAGTTTTTCGTGATCAAAGAGGGGCTCCATTGAACCATATATAACATATTATTACCATGTATGTGAGTGAATGATTTTTACTTTTGAGGTTATCCTGCGCTCGGTCTTTGATCTTTGCTGGTCAAAAGCGCTTTTGGGTTGACAAACACGGTCGAGGAAAACAAGGAAACAAGAAGCGCATTTTTGCTCGGAGGCGAAGATGTCGAGAACGACGACGAGGACGACAAAGAGGGAGGATTGAGGAGGGAATCAAGCCTTTGCAAATGGAGGTGATCGTCTTTCGCGAAGCGATCGACTGAGACAAAGCCGCCGCCCTTCGAGCTCTCCGCAATCGTCCTCGTCGTCGTCCTCGAATTCGGCCACGTGGACAGAAATTACATACTTACAGAGGGTGTCCGCGTTCTTTTCTTACTAAAAGATCCTCCGGCTCAGCGAGGTGATTGCCCAATACTTTGTTTCTTGGTTTCCGATACCTTTAGCTATCAATGGGACGAAAATCTTACCTCGCTGACTGGAACTCTCCGGAAATTTTTTCGGTACTGCGCTTCACACAAAAACACGCGCACCAGCGCACCGAATTTTTCGGCTTAGTTCCTTCCGTTCGGCGCTATCACCATGCCTCGTTACCTAAGGGCATGGAGGACCCTACTAACTTAACTAGCAGCATAGTATGACGTTCCGCATGACCACGTGAACTATCAGTCAGATGGCCTCCGACAAAAGCAATTGCTCGACTCGGACCTGCTAAAGCTTCGTGATGCGGCTGACAAATTCGGCAAATTCAGGGTCTTTGCCAGCGGCGGCTAAATCTTGGAGTTGCGACACCTGTTCACTCGAAAACGTGGAACCGACAGCCGTTCCTATCGCTCGCGCCTCGGCTGCGATCCGCGCTTCAATGTTGTGGAGGTGGTCAGGGCCGCTCAAGCGGAATGAAATCGCTGAAAGCGGACCAAACAATAGCGCTGGAGCCAACTGTGGCCACGCCTTTAGATCGGGTTCAACGCCCGCTTCGCGCGCGAACAGAAGCGCCATGCGATGCATCGCCTGCAGTGGCGATTCTTCTCGCCCGTCCCGGTATGCCGCGATTGCAGCATTCATCTGACTCCGGGTGGGAAGCGGTCGTATTCCGCTCCAGGCATAAGTGATCCAGCGAGCTTGTAGTTCCAGTGGTGGAAAATAAGGTCCCGTTTGTTCCCAAAGACCAAGGAAAGCAAGGCCAGCCAAGTCCGGATGAAATGTAAATTTGTACAGGTCGGCATGCAGAGCGTCCAGATCGAGGAGGTCGGAAATTGCAGGACTCAAAAATGGGATACTCAATTCAAAGCCGGTACCTAAGATGATTGCGTCAAACTCTTCCCAGGTTTCGTCGCTGAACCGAACGTTCCGGCCCTGGACCTCCCTGATCCAGGGCTTAACGGCAATCCGGCCTTCAGCAACCAGCGGCAGAAAATGCTGAGTCAATGCCCGTCCAACGGTTAAAAAATTACCGGTCGGTCTGAACGCGCCAAACTGCTCCGGATTGCCAAATACCCGAAGGATGTAGTCCTGCATTTTTTTTCCAAGGAGTTCCCGTGGTGTCACCTCGGCGTTAAGCGCGGCGAAACGGGTAAACGCTAATACGTCGCTTGGTACCCCGGCCACAAGCTTTTGCATGACGTAGCGTTGGCAGCGATAGGTTGATACGACGCGCGAGGCGCCAAGCATTGCAAGGTCACTTGCGATTTCGAGCGCGCTAATGGCGCAACCAATCACGAGCACGCGCTTGCCGCGGAAGCTCTCCGGATCCTTATATCCAAAACTGTGGAGCATGCCAAGCTGACCGCAAAACGAATCGAGCCCAGGCAGCGGCGGAATCAGGGGTTTGTTAAAGCGCCCGGAGGCGACAACGACATACGGAAAAATTTCGCTCTTCTCTGCTGCGTCGTTCGACCGCACTAGCCATCCAACGCCTTGCGGGTTGCGCTCGATTAACTCGACGCGGGCACCAAAGCGGACCCGTGAAAGGATGTCAAATCTCCGTGCATAACGCTTCAAATACGCAAGGATCTCCTTGTTGGATGGAAAAATCGCAGCTTCCGGCTCTAAAGCGAGATCGCTGAAGCAGGTTAGCCACCGGCTTGTGTTGGTCACCATCGAAGGCCAGACGCCACTGTGAGGAGAGCGAACGTTCCACTGACCCCCAACGTCGTCGTCCTGCTCAAAGACCGCCGGCTCGAACCCGTGATCTTTGAGGTATCTTGCCGCCACTAAACCACCCGGACCGCTTCCAATGATAGCAACCCGGCGTCGTGAAACTTGTTGGCTAGCCGACTCCTCACAAGATGCGACTTCGTTCATAGCCTTTCTTTTATGGAGCGTAATGCTGAAAAGCGCTTGGCCTCTAGTGGGCAGCGGTAGGTTCCATTTACCGGTCAGCGCGTCGGACATGGAGCATAGAGCCGCATAGTTAAATTGAAAGGTCTTTTCGGAGCAGGAAGCCATTTGGCCTCGTTGTGCGTAACCGGGCTGTCGTTCTGAAAATAAAAGGTTGACTACACCAAATGAAAAAATTGTGCGCTAAGCCTGGGGGCGGAAACCTGAAAGGTGGAAATACAAAGGTGAACCCCAAGCGTGGTTGTGTCCGACCAACTGCCTTGAGATTCGTGCGAAAATCCGAGGTGCCCAAGGAGCCCCGTTCGTCAGCGGCCAGCCAGTATCCCGCGGAGCTAATGCGCGAAGAAAAGCGCGATAAGTTATGTGCAGCGAATGGATCAACCAAGCTTGAAAAAACATCTCCCGTGCATGTGCGGACTGTAACGCAGCACATAGCTCCGCGCTCCACATAACACAACAAATGTGGAACCCCACATTTGTTGTGCGCTGGCAGTCTAGCGGCTATTGATTTAGGCAGCAGTGCCGCGGACACGATACCTTTCACGAGTTGCCCGTAAAGATTTACTTCGCGGAGTTTGAGAAGCCATTTACCAAGGATTGATTGAATTCTTGCTTCAGTCGGAGGCCGAGGCTGAAGCCAAATAACACCGGGAATGCCGGCCGGCGAAAATCGAATCAACCTTGCTCAATTGAGGATAGACACTCAAAAGTTCTGCTTCGGTTTCACCGGCCGCCATTTTTTGCAAGAGCACGTACACCGGAATTCGGGTACCGCTCACGCACGGTTTGCCCATCATAATCTCCGGATCCACGGTGATAGGTCTGGCAGTTTCATCGAAGCCATTTTAACCCATGCCAGCAGAACTGCTCAACTTTTCCATGTGAAGTTGTGCCGTTCCTTGCATCTTTGGAACGGCTCCCGCGGAAGTTCCTTTACCTATATCTGTTGGCATGCGCGCAACGCGTTATACTCGGTGGTTCAAGAAACCCGGAAGCACAATGCCCGGCATCAATCCCTCGACGAACTCGGGCCCGAGAATATCCCCAGCGATCGGCCCAACGGAAGCGCGACCGAGTTCCTGGAAAACCTTAAACACAAGGTCTCACTGATAAAGTCGGCGGTTATTGATCCCGAGGAACGGGCGGCTCAACGCTGGATGCTGGAAAGCCTGCTTGACGCCGACTTTGATCTGAAACGCCGCCAGATTGCGGATGTGGCGGTGCAATTTAACCTAACTCACTCCCAGATCAGGCCAAAGCTGGTCGATGCGAGGAGTCTCAAAGGAACCCGGTGTAAACCGCTCGTCCAGTTTGCGCGGTTCCTAACCGACCAGGAATTTACAAAGCTGGTCTATCTACTCCGCAACCTTGCCCCGAGCGTGATTATCGGAGTGCGGCCCGAGAATGCCAGAGCGATCGGACATTGGGACGATGTGCCCGAAATTCCATTTCCGGTAAGCAGTCCAGCTTCCACACGACCAGAATATCTCCTTTGCACAGATGGTCGAGGAGGCGCTGTAGCTCAGGACGGTCGCGTCGTAATCATTCATTTCGGCAGCTCTTGGCCGGCCTGCTCGCGCACCATGTACTCGGCGTACCAGTCTGGCCAGTTCGAGTCGGCTTGCCCCGTCCGCGCCTCGTGCTGCCCGTGGGCGGCCGCGGCGCGCCGAAGCGCGCTCGCCAGATCGTTCGCCGACGCGAAGGTCGTCGTCGCGGGGTCAACGCGACCGGCCAGTCGCGTCGTGATCTCCTGGAACAGCCAGCCGTTGCCGTCCGGATCACTGAACGAGGCGAACGAGCGGTAGCTGCGATGCTCGGGATCCGGACCGCTGACTCGGAGCCGCCCAAACAGGTAGGGCTCGTCCGGGCCGGCGTACACGCCGCCGGCGTCGTGGAAAACCTCGCTGATCTTGACGCCGCGAGCGAGCAATTCGTCGCGGGCGGCGGCGATGTCGGAGACGATCAGGTACAGGCCCTGGGCAGAGCCGGGTGCTGCGGCGGTGACATTCTTGCCGAAGATGACCGAGCATCCGGAGCCAGGCGGCGTGAACTGGATCACGCGGAAGTCGTCACCGTTGTCATAGTCGGCGTCGAGCCGCCACCGGAGCCTCCCGTAGAACTCCTTCGCGCGGTCGACATCCGAGACGGGGATGACGACCACCTCGAGCTTCGTCTCGACTCTTGCGACGCTGGCCGCGTCGTTACTACGGAATTCGTCCGTGCTTATGGCTGCCTCCTCGGTTGCGTGGGATGAAGTTGTATCACGACATTTACTGTTGATCAAGTGGGTGCTTGCGCCTCGGAACGTGTTACGGCGATATCTGAATGCGACTGTGGCCAGGCAGATATCGCCGCAAATGGTACTGGTGTTCCCTGATCGAATAGTATGCGCAAGGCAGTTGAGATTCCTGTTTACGCCACAGTCAGACTCTGCTCGGCGAATTCAAGGACCGCGAGCACCTGCTCCCGCTTCACGCCCGGAAACCAGCGCAGGAAATCGTCCACACCGGCTCCGCCTTCAAGATTCTCAAAAAGAGCCTTTACTGGCACGCGCGTGCCTTTGAACAGCCACACACCGCTGACTTTCCCCGGAACGCGCTCAACAGTCGGACATTGATTCCAATCGAGCATTGTTGGAGCATAGCCGTTCCTGTTTGGAGGAACAAGGATCAGAACTTCAGCATGCGCGATTGAGGAAAGGTACCCTTGAACCTTCGCCTTCGTAAAGCCTGCCTTGCCATGACATGATAAATCGCTGCGGGAGACTCAGTCCGTGGTTGCCAAGCCATCCCTGGCTATTCTCTCCTCCACGCAGACTTGTCAAGATTTGTTGACTGACCCGAATGGCGCTAAGTTAAGGCGGCTTTGTGATGACTGCGGTTTTGGGTAATGCGCATCGATTTTCGGGGTTTGGTCAACAAATGATAGTTTCTTGGTCGGCGTTTCTTAGCGCGAGGTTCAGAGCGATGAGGTCGAATCGGTAACTGATCTAGAGCGATGACTCGCAGCATTTCAGTATACAATTCCGCTTGGATTCGAGGCTTAGCATCAGCGGCGCGAATGGCGTCGGCAAAGTGATGGAGCGTATCAAGGGTGCCTTTGAAGCTAATCCTGCTAAGATCGACGTGATGACAGATGGCCGCTTGCTGCATAAGGCTTCGGATCAAGTTATAGGCGATGACATGGAGCAGCAGCTCTTTGTGCACCATCTGCGGTGTTAGGCAGCGCAGGACATCGAGTCGGAGTAGCGTCTTAATTTCGCGGAAATGTAACTCCACGCTCCAGCGTTGGAAGTAGAGTTCTCCAAGCGCCTCAGCCGGAAAGGCTATTGGGTCCAGTAAAGTCGTGACCAGAATGATCGTCTGCACTCGGAAGCCTTTGATATTAGGCGTCAATCTGATCTGGCGAACCGTTAGTGTGGCAGGCAGAGCGCTAAACTCCTCAGCGCTAAGAGTTTCCGGGCGTTGAGCCGGCTTTGTCCATTCGAGCAAGATATCATCTTTACCGAGCCGTTTGCCGCGTCGAAAATCGACCCGGCGCCGTTGATGCAAACGCATGACTGAATCGACGCCTCGCGCTTGGAGAGAGTGGATGGAAAAGAAGGAACAAAATCCCCGGTCAGCTAAGAGGATATCGCGTGGATTGAGGTGAGGCCAAAGTTGTCGGAAGAGCTGGCTTTCGTGCATCAGTAAAGTTCCGCGCACGACCTCCAAGAGTGCGCCGCTGGCCAGGCAAAAGAGCCCCACCAGCTTCATGACCGGAAAGCCACACCCTGGCTTTTGACTTCCTGGCTGTGGATAGATCTTCTGATTTCCTGCCGTATCGGGCATCGAGCAGCCGGTACCATCGACGATTTTTACTCTGCGTCCGAGCCATAAGCTATCGGTGGGCACATTGCATTCGAGTCGCTGCGCGGTCTGGCGATGAATAGTTTCCAGCGTCTTTTGACTTAGGCGGGTGCGCGCCTGACAATAGGCACTGGTGTTCGCAGAGATCGGCCGCCGGCGTCCCAACGACCACCAAGCCTGCGCTTTACGCACGGCGTCGCGACAGGCACTCTCTGGGCTGAGCACTTGAGAAAGAAACGCCCAGAAAGTGACCAGCGGAGTAAAAAGCCGTTGCCGAGCGCCCCGCTGGCGTTGGCCAAAGAGCGCATCGGGAACGAATTGGCCCAAGGCTTTGCGCAACTCCGAAATCGAATCAGTGCCCTGGGCCTGAGCCTGCAACTTTTTCAGCTCGCTGCACGGCGGCCGACCGAAAAGCAAGGGACCCAGAGCAGAGAAAAAAGGAGTGGAAGAGAAGCGCATACATATGCGTATATATACGTCCACACAAAGTCGAGTTTAATCCTATGATGGAACGAATTTTATCTCCCAAAGAGGTGCGCCAACTGCAAAAGCGCTATCAAGAGCTGCAATCCGAAATCGCCCAGTTAGGTTGGATTGCTCAAGGTAGCCTAATGCACAAAGCGCCGACCGCTTGGCGCCTCACTCGAAAAGTAAAGGCTAAGACTCTCACCACCGCCCTGTCACAAGCACAGGCTTCCCTCTTCGCACAAGCCATCGCCAATCACCGGCGGCTTGAAGAACTCCTCCATCAAATGCGTGAGATAAGCCAAATTGTTCTGCTCGGTTCGGTTCCCGGAGTTAAAAAACGTCCCCGTCAAAATCATCCCAAACCGCCCTTAACTTAGCGCCATTCTTGACTGACCCATTGACTGACCCTTTTTGGCCGTATTCGCGGACGGCGGCATCCTGAGGCCAATTCTCTTGGAGCCGGCGCATTTCCACCAGGAGCGCATCACGGCGCTGCAGGTTGTGCTGCTCTTTGGCGTCAACGAGCGTGAGAAATAAGTTTTGGAGGTCGTTTATTCGCGGAGGGCAGCGTCCTGAGGCCAGGCCTCCCCCCGTGAAATGTTAGAACGCTTTAACAATGCTTAACTCGAGGAGAGAGAGGTAAAAGAAGGCATTAAGGGTTAAGCTCTAGCGACCTTTTTACATTAATTTTACACTAGATTGCATGACGAGGGCAGGATTCAGTTCTTTAGTCTCCTGGAGTATTATGATGAGAATGACCTGGCTCCTGGCTGTTTCAATGATGGGAACGCTGTGCTCGCTCTATGGGCAGGAACCGACCCCGGTGAGTTCGTCGGTTCGG
This sequence comes from uncultured Verrucomicrobiae bacterium, assembly GCA_963742335.1. Classification (GTDB taxonomy): domain Bacteria; phylum Verrucomicrobiota; class Verrucomicrobiia; order Chthoniobacterales; family JAFAMB01; genus JAFAMB01. Next base: position 41,197 of record CAVULL010000040.1, on the reverse strand, counting down.
GCAGTGACCGTTTATCCCGACCGGGCTCGCGTCACAAGAACTGGCACCGTGACGCTGCCGGAAGGAGCAAGCGTTCTGCAGTTTGCGGGTCTCCCGGAGGACTTGGAAGAGGATTCTGTGCTTGTCCACGCCCAGTCTGACGCCGCCCTGACGATCGAGGGAATTGATATCCGGAATCAGTTCCTGACTGCAAGCGCGCTGCCAAGGACCCAGGAGCTTCAGGGTCAGTTGCGGGGCTTGGAGGATCAGAAAAAATCGTTTTCTGCCACGAAAAGCGTGCTCGAGGAAAAACGCGCTTTTTTTCGAAACTTGGCCGCCGGCCTGAGCAAAGGGGAAAAAGAAACGGTTAATGTCGACGAGATCAAGAAGCTCTACACGTACTACGGCGACGAGCTCTCGAGCGTTGCCGAGAACGTTCTTTCGGTGGAGCGTTCTGAGGCAAAACTGGAGCCGGAGATAGACCGCGTGAAAAGAGAACTTGAGGCCCTTAGCAGTGGCCAGCAGAAATCCCAGCGGGAGGTGCTCGTGAGTGTCAAGGCCGGGGCATCAGCCAAGGCCGAGTTCACGCTCTCTTACGTGATTGGAAACGCTTCCTGGGCTCCCAGTTACGACGCTCGTGTTGATTCGACTACGGGCAGAGTCGAACTCCTCTATAACGCGTTGATCCGGCAAAAGACGACCGAGGACTGGAGCGACGTGCGCCTTGTTCTCTCGACTGCTCAGCCGGGGCGCAACGGAAGAATGCCCGACCTGGAACCGGCGTTCGTGGACTTCAAAATACCAGAGCCGACGCCAATGCCCGCAGCCCGGGCTTCAAACATGCCCGCCCCCATGCGGGCGGAGGCGCCGGCCCAAGCGGATAAGCTCTTACTAGAGAGCACGAATGCAGAGGCCGCCGTGCAGACAACGGGCCTTGCTGTCGCCTACGAGGTTGAGCTGCCAGTGGTCATTCCCGCTGACGGTCAGCCTCATCGTACCAACGTGACCTTGCTAAACCTCCAAGGAGGCCCGGAGTATGTGACGACCCCTAAGCTCGATCCGGGCGTGTTCTTGCGGGTGCACCTGGTAAATACCAGTCCTGCTTTGCTCTTACCAGGCCCCGTCAGTGTTTTCCGGGACGGGGAGTTTACCGGCACTATTCCATTGAGCTTGCTGCCGTCCGGCGGCGACTTTGATCTATACGTCGGCCAGGACGATTCGATCAAAGCCGAACGCAAGGAGACGGTGCATAAGCGCTCTGAAACCGGGATTCTGAACAAGAGAGCGGTCGAGGATCGGACGTACCAAATCTCCATGCAGAATTTTCGCGCGAATCCGATCAAGCTCCTGATGTACGATCAGCTCCCTGTCTCCAAAACCGCCGACATCGTGGTGAATCAGGGGCCGTTTTCGGATAAGCCGGCCACTGCCGACAAGGATTCCGGTAAGCTCAGCTGGAACATCGAGCTTGGGTCTAAGGCTAAAAAAGTCATCGAATTTAGCTACTCGGTAGAGTGGCCAAAAGGCAAGGAAATCGCCGGCGACCTGTGAGCCTCAAGCGGGCAAACGCACGAAATCTCTTTGAGTTGTAAAATATCAGCAGCAAACATGTCCCGGACTGGAGCGACGATGAAGGTGACATTGCTGTCTCCGACATTGGTCCCAGAATGGCGCAAGACAACTGACGGTAGATATATACCAACTGCAATCGTATTCTGGCAGCGTGGCCGAGGACACAACCATCAGGCGCGGGCAAGCAAAGGATAAGAAATAATAAAAACTCAGAGAAAACGTGTATGTAGATCGACTACAATTTACTACAGTTTTTCTTCCGCTACTTACTCTCAATCCGATGATCATGGCGGCAAACCATGTATTCGTGGTATGAGGATAACGGTCGGGACCATGGTTGGACTAGTCACTTCAGGTGCTTCATTTGAGGAGATTCTACAACTCTATCCCTATTTGGAATCCGAGGATATTCGGGCCGCGGTAGCATACGCTGCCTGGCGATCCGAGGAGCGCGAACCACCCTTGCAGACCGCTTGAAGATTCTGCTGGACATGAATCTCTCTCCCGGCTGGATAGCCTCTCGGCAAAATTTCTGTCTAATGCCAATATCTACCACTGATGGCCTTAACCCTCTCCCATCCAGCATCTAAGGCTGCGACTATATCCGTTGATAGAGATCTTTGATCCTCCAGCGCCTTCAGATTCTGCTCCAACTGCTCCGGACGGCTCGCTCCAATGATTATGCCGTCTCCAAACTCGCCCTTCAACTTCGAATGATGCGTCATCCACCTCAAAGCACACTCCACCTCTGTGACCCCAAGCTTGCTCGCTACCGGCCTGAGGAAATCCAGGGCATCGAAATACGCATCATTCCAATATCTCGCGCGGTACATTTTCCCCTGCCACTTTTGTGGATCGAACCTTGAGCCGCTCTCGAGTTCCTCATCCTTCGTATCCCTCTCGTATCTCGACGTCAAATACCCGCCGGCAAGAGGATTATAATTATAGAATGCCACACCATAATACCTCAAGCACTCAAACAACTCAGGTTCTACGGATCGATGCAGAGCATTATACAAACCTTGGTACACACTCGGCATGATATACCCTTTCTCCCTACAAATCTCACAAATCCGCGCCACCTCCCACGCCATGTAATTACTGATGCCAAACCTCCTGAAATACCCTTCCCTATGCAACTCGTCCACTGCCTTCAACGTAATCTCAAAATCCGTCGTCCGATCCGGACCATGCAAGTACCACATGTCCACGTTATCCGTCTTGAGTGCCATCAGGCTATCCATGAGGTTTTGCCGTAGGTGTTCGGGAGTATGCTTCCATCCTCCGGGAGGTTCGTTGGACTTGGACATGCTGCGTCCCGCGGTGGGGTAGTACTTTGTCTCCATGATCAGTCCACGTTTTTGCCAGTCCAGCTGGCCGAGATATTCCTCACTAGATCCTTCGCCGTAGAAGCGCGCCGTGTCGATTTCTCGATGGCCGTGCCTTTGGAATACGTCGAGGATGGCCGAGCAGGCGGGAAGGGAGTGCACGCGGGTTTGCTCGGCGCCTGGCTTGCCGAAGGTCATGGCGCCGAGGATGATGTTGAGGGTTGGGGTTTTGGTGCGGGACATTCTGGGCCGAATTTGGTATTCTGGTTTTGGGATTGGGATTTAATCGTATTGAAATGTGTGCACTATCGGCCTGGATCACAACCATATTTTTGGAATGGCCGAGGCTTAAGCGAAGGGGCGCTTCAAGCTGTACTGAAGCCTGTGACTGGCTGTAGAGCACTGAGCTTTCGTACGCTTGACAGCGCCGCAAGGCAGGCAACAAACGGGCGGCGCTGGACGCCGCAAATGAATATTGCCAGCTCAGGTCGGGAATAGAGGTCGGGAATAGGGTCGCGTCTATACAAAACACAAATGCCCATCAAGGAAATGGGATTCTTTTGTTTTACCAAACACATATGTATTGTGTTTTTTCGTAAAAACTGCATTGTCGGTTCTCATGGCTCGCGCAACCCGGGTGGACTTCCCAGGAGCATGGTATCATGTTTTGAATCGCTCCGGGGCGACCGAGATCAACAGACAGGAGTCAGGCGAGGAGCGCTTGAAGCACTGACATGGACCCAAATCGTGCAAGCAGTCAGCAACGTTTGGAATGGGCCCTGGGAAGAACTGCTATCTGCTCGCGGCACCGGTGCACGCCAGACCGCTCTTTTCATCGGCAGAATCCGCGGTGGGCTGAGCCTCAAAGAACTTGGGCAACTGGCAGGCGGGATTCATCACAACGCTGTCGGCATCGCCATTCGTCGTTTCACTCAACGCCTCCAGAACGATCGCACCCTCCTTGAAAAGGTCTCGCTTGTCCAAAAGGAACTAGAGCCTCGCTAACAACCGCTCGCTTATTGTGTAGGAAGCCGCGTGCATCACTTCCGATTCCGCACATGAGAAAGTCAGCTCTCATCGTGCCGCCTGCTTCCAATCGTTTAGTCGTTGGGCAGAATACTAATTTCTTTTGTCTTTTGTATAGACGCGACCCCTTTCTCTGCACCTGTACTTATCCGCATAGATCGCTGTGCCGTTAAGCATCTTATGCGTTAGTTTTTGAGCTGGCGAATCATTGAGCCGAGCTCACTCTGCTGCTGAGCTGCCAGTTTAAAAATCGGCAGCTGCGCTTCGTAAACTTCAACATTGGCCGGAATTGGAGATGACACCTCTTGAATCGTGTGAAGTTCCTTGATCCTGGAGAAATTCGACCACATGCCTGTTCCAACCGCCGCTAGGGCGGCTGCCCCAAGGGCGGCGGTTTGCTGATCAATCCTGCTTTTTACCACTGTGCAGTTATAAACGTCCGCGTAAATCTGCCGCCAGAGCGGGCTCTTGGCCCCTCCACCGAAAATCATGATCTGATCCTTTACCTTTGTCATTCGGCGTAGTTCATCAAGGGCAACCCGCAGTCCGAACGCGATTCCTTCGAGCGTCGCTCGGACGATGTCGGCCCTGGTATGACGGAGATCGATCCCGACCAACGCTCCCCGCACGTCAGGGCCACCCTCGAGATAGGTGCCTCCCGCGAGCGTTGGAATGAAGAACAACCGATTCGCTCCCGCTGGAGCCTGTTCCGCCAGACCCATTATTTCCTGGTAGGCAAGTTCCTCGGTCTGTTCGTCCGCACTCTTCGCCTTCAGATCACGACAAAGCTGAGCGCGCATCCATTCGAAACTCGTACCGGAGGAGAAGATGGAGGTGGCAGAGTTAAACATTCCCTCGAGAACATGCGTAAAGACGAAAGGGCGCACTCGGACGTCGAGCAAAGGCTTGGCCGAGGTAACGGCGATCCAGCTGGACGAACCCAGAGAGTTGTAGACGTCCCCCTCACCGATGTTTCCCGCCCCAAGAGCCATGCAACTGTTGTCGACGCCTCCCGCGACAACCTTGACGGAGCGCGCCAATCCTAAGTTCTCGGCTGCTTCGGCAGTCAGTTCTCCCACGATGTTGGTCGAGGAAACAATATCAGCGAACAATGAGCGGTCCAGCCCGCTGGCTCCGAGCAGTGCCGGATCGTAGTCCCAATTTACCAAATCATAGATGCCCGAACCCGACGCGTAAGAATAGTCGGTGGCAATCTTTCCAGTTAGGCGATAATTTATATAGTCTTTCGTTCCAAGAATCTTAAAGCACTTGTCGAAGACGGCCGGCCGGTTTTTCTTCAGCCACAACACCTTGAAGACGGTATACAAAGGAGGCGGAAAACCGTTCCCTGTTTTTAAGTACCAATCATGCTCGTTTACTTCCTTGAAGAAATCGATTACTTCGGCGGTGGCTCGAGTATCTGACCAGATTGGAACGGTTTCGAGCAGAAGATTCCCCGCGCGGTCGATCGGCACGCAGCCAAGACTATGGCCTGACAAACTGATCGCTTCCACTTGCGAGACGTCGATTTGGGTCTGCGACATCAGACCGCGAATGCTTGCTACTATCGCTTGCCACCAATCTTGAGGGCGTTGCTCGTGGTATTGAGCTTCCGGATGAAACGTTGGGTAGGAGCAACCGTATTCTGCGAGACTGTTCCCGTCCGCCTCGTAGATGGATGCTTTGTTCCCTCCAGTTCCGAGATCACACGCAATGACAAACTGTTTCATAACGACCAGATTAGAATAAAATCCTCTTTCCGCACGTGGTCGATCGGTTTAGGAGAAGCAGCTAAGACTAAGGCGAGAAATATACCCTTCGATTTCAACTTACTTTCGAAGGCGTGGCATTCGATTCACGACTGCGACCACGCGCTTGGCACTGAGATAGAATAGCAATCGCAGCCTCCGTGTTAATGCCAAATCTCCTTACTCCCAGCGCCAACATTTTTTCCACCGTTTCCAGATCGCGAATTCCTCCGGAGGCTTTCACCTTGATCGCACCACCCACGAACCGAGTAATAAATCCCACGCGGTCCAGGGTGGCTCCTGAAGGAGCCCAACCGGTCGAAGTCTTCACAAATTCTGCCCCTGCGGTAATGCATATCTCACAAGCGTCCTTAATCTCTTCATCAGTCAGGTAGTGAATTTCCAGAATCACTTTGACCGGAACTGGAGAAACGGCGTCGACTGCTGTTCGGATTTCGTCCAGAACGTATCCTTTGTCCCTTGAGCGCAAGCGTCCGACATTTATCATCAAGTCCATCTCTTGCACTCCCGCCTCGACAAGATCGCGCGCCTCCGCCAGCTTGATCCGGGTGGTGCTTCCTCCCGAAGGAAAACCGACTGGGGCGCCGACGAGCGTGTCCGATCCATTAAGCTGTTCTTTCAGCAAGGGCACAAAAGTCGGCAGGACATGCGCCGCAATAAACCCGTAGGACCGTGCAACTTGCGCCAATTCCACTACATCGGCGACTTCATGAAAAGTCTGCACTGCGCTGATGTCGATCATCCGTGCCACCTCGGTCGCTTCTAGTATTTTGGCCATCGGATGTCTCGATCGTGCTGTGTCCTTTATGAATCGAGTGGCGAGCAAGGACAATCGTACGGCTCCCGCTGGCAAAGCTTACAAGTTTAGCGCTTCAGGTGTCAACCAATAACAAACACCTCAGCCCAGCGACCCAGCGATTTCACTCTTGTGACCAGAGGTAACTCAAGCTTTGTTCCGCCCTCAGCAGGGCTGCCTGGCTTTCAGCAAGCTGCAAAGACTTTTCTTTCGCGCGAGATCTTCCGATGTTAGTCTAGGACAAATCCTCCCCCCCAATCGTTTCAGGAAGAATCCGGAAAGATACCAATGAACATCCATCACGACCCGATCAACCTTGGTCAGAATATCAGTCGAGGCATTACTCGCCGGGAACTCATCAAACGAGGCTTAGCAGCGGGAATCGCCGTCGGCGCGTTCGGTCCCAATTTAGGGGCTGGAGCGCAACAGGACGCCGCCGGTTCCACGAAACCAGGTGATGTCGTCTTTGGCAAATTGCCAAAGACTTGGTCTGGAAAAACCTTGAATGTCTCCTTAGTTGCTGAGGCCCGATCGGACGGATTAAAGCAAATAGTAAAGGAGTTCACGGATACTACCGGAATTAAGGTCAATATTAATATCTATCCTTATCCTACTTTGCAGGAACGGCAGTTCACTGCGGTCAATCAACGTACTGGGAATGTCGACATCGTTCATGTGGATTGTGTCTGGATGGGCCAATATGCGGGCCAGGGGTGGCTTCACCCGGTCACCAACTTTGTTAAAGAGACCGATCCGGAAGCATTGAGTTACGACGATTTCATTCCGCAGGTTCTTCACGAGCAGTGCATGTGGGAGGACACCTTGTACGGCTTGCCCTTCATCACGGCGGTCTTTACCTTGTACTACCGGAAAGACATTTTTGAAAAATACGGTCTTCAGCCGCCACAAACCTGGGAAGAACTGAGTGAGACGGCTCGACAAATTCATGAGAAGGAATCGCAAAACGGTATTTCCGGACTCACCATGATGGCGAAACGCGGGGTCCAGCTGGTTTGTACTCATCTCAACGTACTTGGTTCGATGGGCGGTTACTATTATGATGCCAAGTTTCTTCCGACGATGGCTACCGATCCCGGGATAAACTCGATTGAATATCTGCGTTCCCTTCTCCCGTACTGCAATGAGGGAGTATTGGCACAGGATTACGACGAATCAGCCGCCACTTTCAAGCAAGGTCGGGCGGCGATGAACTTGCAATGGCAGAACGCAGCGCCCCAATTTGTGGGTGAGGGTTCCAAGGTTGCGCAGACGGTGGCCATCACGCAAGTGCCAGGGGTGAAACAAGGAAGCGGCATCAAGCGCACCGCGACCACCGGCGGTTGGAACATGGGAATTGTCGCTGACTCGAAGAATAAAGAGGCAGCCTGGGAGTTTATCGTGTGGGCTACCAGCAAAGATATGGAGAAACGCCTCGCGAAATTCGGCACCGGCGCGAGGAGTTCGACCTTATCGGACCCTGAACTTGGCAAGAAATTTATCGAGTATCCGGCAACCTTCGCGTCGCTAAAAGAGTCTTTGGGCCGTCCGAGAATTCCACAGTGGGTTGAGATGAGCGATCTGCTTGCCGCGCAACTTTCAAATGTCATGACCGGCCAGGCGACCGCGAAGGTTGCACTGGGAAGAGTTGATGACGCCTTCAAACAACTTCTCCAGAAACGCACATAATTCGCGAAGCAATTCGTGCAAGACAATTTTGGATCCTCACATTGAGCGGTGAGTCAGGCTAGAGGTTCGTGAAGCGAAAGTAACGATGTTAGCCCAGACGACAAAATCCGCGAATCATAATATTATAGTCCGTTACTCAAGGTCACCGCTCCTAAATTGGATTAACCGGAGAGCGGCGGCCTTGATGCTTTCTCCTGCCATTCTTCTTCTCCTTTGCCTGACAATATTCCCTTCGATTTATTCTCTGGTTTTGAGTTTCGGCGATTGGCCGACCATGAGACGGAACGCAGCGTGGACCTTTGAAGGTTTCGGGAATTACCAGATGGTCTTTACCGATCCGCGGGCTCTGAACGCCTTTAAAGTCACAGCGGTTTTCGTAGCCGGGACGGTCGCAGCAGAGACCCTTTTGGGTCTGCTCATTGCTCTTCTCTTGAACGGCCAAAGACGCGGAGTCGGGATCACTCGAACGATCGTCATGTTACCCATGATGACAACGCCAGTGGTCGTCGGTCTGATCTGGAGGTTGATGTTTAATACTGATGTGGGCTGGATCAATTTCCTTTTCCGGCTGATCCACCTACCTTCGCTAGACTGGCTCGGCTCGGCTTCCACCGGGCTGCTGTCTGTGATGATCGGCGAAGTGTGGGAGTGGACACCTTTTGTGGCATTGATCAGCTTGGCGGCTCTAAAAGCGATGCCCCAGGATCCGGTCGAAGCAGCGGTAGTTGACGGCGCATCACCCTGGCAGATTTTGCGCTTCATCACCCTGCCGTATTTGCTGCCAACGATCGGCGTGTGCGTCCTATTACGAACGATTGATTCATTTAAATTCTTTGACCTCCTCTATGTCCTCACCGGAGGCGGTCCGGGGACTGCGAGCGAGGTAATAAGTCTCTACACCTATAAACAAGGCTTTAACTTCTTCCATCTCGGTTACGCTGCCGCATTATCTTACGTGACTCTGATTATCATCGTGATCTTGGCCAATGTAGCCGTTTTTACCGGGCTGTTCCGACAAAGCAGATGAAGAGTAGCTCAGAAATTTTAGTCCAGCGCGCTAAACTCCTTCGGATCGCTTGGCGAGGCGTTCGCCCTGTCCTGATTGGCTTTGTCCTTGCCGTCTTCCTGATCCCGATCGGGGCGATGATCCTGACGAGCTTTAAGACCGAAGGCGACGCCTTAAGCTGGCCGCCGAAGATCATTTTCAAACCGACACTCGAGAACTACCGGAATATTTTTGCCCTTTATCCGTTTGCTGACTACCTTGGAAATAGCGTTAAGGTAACTCTTGGTGCCACCGCACTTTCGCTTCTTTTTGGTCTACCTGCCGCCTATGCTTTGGCGAGATTCCCGATTCGACGGAAGGAAGATGTCGCAATGTGGTTTCTTTCACTGCGCATCTTGCCACCAATCGCCGTCGTTATCCCTTTCTTTATCATGCTGCGGAATGCGTCGCTTCTCGACGACCCCTTCGGTCTGATGGTTATCTACCTGACTTTTGACATACCCTTTGTCGTCTGGGTAAGTCGGGGCTTCTTTCGTGAAGTTCCATCAGAACTTCAGGATGCCGCTTTGGTGGACGGTTGTTCTGAGTTTGGAGCGTTTTTCCGTATTGCACTCCCGCTCGCCAAGGGCGGGGTAGCAGCCACGGCGATCCTCACCGCCCTGTTCAGTTGGAACGAATTCATGTTTGCCCTGGTACTGACCTCGACCGAACGGGCAATGACCATGCCAGTCGCCGTTACCCTCTTTATTCGCGAGACGGGAATCGGCTGGGGAAACATTGGCGCAGCTGTCGTATTGATGTTCTTGCCGATGTTCGTCCTGACCTTCGCAATGCAACGGCACCTCGTGAGCGGTTTATCCTTAGGCGCGGTTAAGTGAAGACCTATCTAAGCTCAGCGGATTTTTCTTCAAGCCAGTTGCTCAAAGAACCGGCGTGGGATCCTCGCGACTCCAGGCGTCGATCATCTGCCACAGATGGCCATACTTTTGAATTCGTTTGCTAGCTCGCGCCGTTTAGCTGCGAGATTGCGTTCGAAAATGTTGTAACCCTCGAGCCGGCTTGCGGTGTGGTAGGAAATAATACTCAAGAAAAGGCCGCAGCGCTCCTCAACTGCTTTGTGCAGTTCTTCCTCGCAATTTTCGCCCGGCTGGAGTTGTTCTTTGTCGAACCAGACGAGACAATTGGCATTCTGAAGTTGGCTGACTACGAAGCGCGCGATTTCCAAGTCTGGCGATGCATAGCTGACAAAGATGCAGCTGCGGGCCCGCTGCTTTTCACGAGACTCGGGTGGGTGGACTTGGCGATGAAGCCAGCCCGCCGCCTGCCCGGAGATTACGCTGCCGGCCTTTCGGCTATAGGGCACGTCGGCCATGCCCTGCTGGGTCTCCAGGTCCCGTGGGCGTTCCCAGGTGAAGCTCGACGTTGCTGCCTCTGATCACAGGCGACCTGCTTTGTATTAAAGTAGTTTTTATAGTGAGAATACAAAGCTTCGAAGCCGCTAAAGAAGCCGCAAAAGATCGTCGCGAAGGCCAGATTTTTTTTGGAACCGATTCTCACGCAATTCCACAACTGTTTGGCGCGTGTCACGGCCAGACGGCTCTTGGCTTGGGCGAGGGCATCAGAAGCGCAAAAAGAAACTGTACTGGTTCAGCCTGAATGTCCTTTTCAAGCGCCCGAGACATGGAGCCGATCTCATGAGGTTCTGATCCGCTTCACTGTTACGAAAGACCAAAATATTGAGGGAATCGATTCAGGAGGGAAGTTTGGGAATATCTTGAGTCACGGATGCAATATCGCAGTCAAGGCCATCGCAAATCGCACAAAGAATACTGAAGGTTAAATTTCGGTCCCGGTGCTCCACTCCTCCCAGACAACTCGTGTTTAATCCGCACTCCGATCGGCCTTGATTCAACTGATGAATCCAAAGCCGAGGAGAGGCGCGAAATGTCTTCGTCACGCGTCCTTAGAATGGGAGGAACGTTTGGCGATGTAAACGAATTTGCTCTTATGTCCGGGGAAAGATTGTCGAAGATCGCCTTGATTGGGAATTATTTGCCTCGCAAATGCGGCATCGCAACATTCACCTGCGACCTTCGCCAGGCTCTGACGCACCATGGATCAGGGCCGGAATGTTTCGTCGTTGCCGTGAATGATCGGCCGGAGGGCTACGCCTATTCGCCGGATGTGCGATTCGAAATCGCCGAACAGGATCTGCCCAGTTATCGCCTGGCAGCGGACTTCCTGCAATCTGCGAATGTCGATGTGCTCTGCGTACAACATGAATTTGGCATTTACGGAGGAGCGGCTGGTAGCCATTTGCTCGCATTGCTTCGGCGACTCGATCTCCCGATCGTTACCCATCTCCATACAATTCTCGAGGAGCCGAGTCTGGAACAAATGGATGTGATGCAGGAACTGATCCGTTTGTCTACGCGACTCATTGTGATGAACAAGCGCGGACGGCGGATCTTGAAAGAGACTTATAACACACCATCCGATCGCATCGACCTTATCCCACACGGCATTCCGGATATGCCCTTCGTCGATCCGGATCTACACAAAAAGCAATTCGGATTGGAAGGCAAGCGGGTCCTCTTCACCTTTGGCCTTATCTCACCGGGAAAGGGCCTGGAGTACGTTATTAGCGCCCTTCCTGAGGTATTGCAGGTCTTTCCTAACCTTATTTATATTGTGCTAGGCGCCACCCATCCGACTCTCCTGCGTGATCAAGGCGAGACCTATCGGATGAATCTGGTGCGGCTCGCCGAGGAACTGGGTGTCGCAAAAAACGTGATCTTCCACGATCGCTTCGTCCAGAGCAAAGAGCTTATGGAGTATTTTAATGCGACGGACATTTACATTACCCCGTATCTCAATGCTAGCCAGATTACGTCCGGCACCCTTGCGTACTCCTTCGGCTGCGGAAAGGCCATCATTGCGACGCCTTACTGGCACGCTGAGGAACTCCTCTCAAATGGCCGTGGCGTTCTAGTGCCTTTTCGAGACAGCCAGGCTATCGCCCGCGAGCTTATCGCGCTATTCAAAGACGACAAACGTCGAGACGCGATGCGCCAAAGGGCCTATATGCTTGGGCGCACCATGGTCTGGAACAAAGTGGCACAACGTTTTCTAACTTCGTGCCGGCAAGCCTGGCACTCACGGCAGGCGGATTTTGCGCCATGGCCAGAGGTGCTCCGCGAAGAACCCAAACTTGGGGTGGCGGGCAAGAATATGGTTGTAACACCTGCCTCATGGCCGGTCAGGTGAAAAGTATCCCAGATGAAAAACGAGTTGCCTCCAGGGGTTGAGATGCGGGATGTGGCAGACGGCTTCCGACCATATTGGTTGCCGTTGTTTTGGCCGCTGTTGCCTTCACCGGGATCTGTGCCAGCGTATGCCGGCGCGGGGAGAATCAAGGCAGCTGCAACTAAGGCGAAGACCTTGAGGACGTCGGGAATCCCCGTCACACGTTGGTGCGTGAAAATGTCGCCGTTTGACCGTCGGCCTGTCTTTCTAAAGCAACCACTTGATCGACTGCGTTCTACGTAAAGGTACTTTGGCAGATGCCCTTCTGAAGAGAATTTCTACCTTAAACCGAATTTTACCTGATCGAGGGCCGTCAAAAAGAACACCGCGCAAGAAGTGCATCGTTTCCTACACATGAATGTGTTTTCACACCGGCCTGGCGTGACGAATCCCGGGTTCTTCCAAGTCCCTGTTCAGCCTGTCACGCTGGCGCGCAAGCGCCTCCTGAAAATACCGGAAGCAATCAGCGAACGTTCTTCAAAATCGTCGGATTTTATTCTTTCACAGCCGGAAACCGATACGCTCGTCCTCCCCGGGCTGGATTCAATTAAGCATAAGATCCAAATGCGATCGAATTGCGCCGCCAACGAAGCGTCCATCGTTGGCAGCGTCTTGGCAGGCCGCTTCAAAATCTTGAAAACGATAGATGGCGACGGTTTCAAGGCACATGACCTCGTACTGGATCAAACTGTAACGGTCAGACAGACCGTAGCCACTTCTCGACGCACCGGTGATGCTTGGCTGCGGAAAATCCAGGAACTTGCCTCAGTGCGTCATCCCCATCTTTTGAATGTCCTCGAGGTGATCTCCGATAAAGCGAACTGCTTTGTCATTACTGAGTCTCCGCAGGGCCAGTCCATAAAAGAGATTCTCAAAGAGCGATCACGTCTTGAAGTGGAAGATGTACTTGCGGTGATGACTCCATTAGCAGGCACTCTGGATTTTGCCGCCCCTTTTGCATGCTTCAATAATCCAATCACTGCTCGGTGGCTATTTGCCGAAAAGGGGCGCTCGGTTGCCGTCGATTACGGACCGCAGGACTCTTCCGAATTGGCATCATCTTCCATCAAATTGGACCTCTGGCGACTCGTAAAGCCTACAAAGAATATTGAGCGGACTCTTCGGCTATCGAAAAGACGGCGGGCCAGTCCAAGGCGGTGGGCGGTCAGGCAAGCGGCTCTGCTTATCTATGAACTGTTGGCGAGCGAGAAAAACAAGAGAAAGGGAGAACTCAAGTACTGGTTCGAGCCCATAGCTGGGCTGGGCGACGCCGGTAATGCTATTCTTTACCATGGCCTACAAGGCTCTCCACGGTTTGAGAGCAGCGTCTACTTCTTGAAGAGGCTAACGTCAGCATTTTTATTAGCCAAGGGAAGGTTGAGAGTACTCGCTGCTCGACAAACCCCGGGATATCCCGCGGCTTTACCCAATACGCAGGCTGTGATCAGAAGATTTAACCGTGATACCGCATGGCTTTCCTTGGGAGTTTTGGCTCTTGTGGCCACCGCAACTCTCTTGCTGGGCGTTGGCGATCGTAGCCCAGTGGCAGGTCAGATCTCAGAGCACAGGAAACAAGCAGCAGAGAATCCCGTGCCTAGTAGCGACTCCGCTATCCCCGTTACCGTCGTTGACTTGAACCAAAGGAATTTAAATGGCAAATCGATTCCGCAACCCGCGCCTCCCGCTAATCACAAGGGGCCTGAGATCTCTCCAGAGAAAGATCCTCCCCAAAGGATGGAAATCGCGGCCTCGACCCAGACTACTTTCACGACGCCCGCCCCCGAGATAGATCAACCTGGCGTGGAGGCGGAAGCAAATACAAAGTCTTCGGCACCTGAGCAAGATTCTTTGCAAGCGAAGCGGCCAAAGATTCAAATCTTAAGATCGAAATCACCGCTGCGGCCCAAAGCGGTTGACGTAAAAACGCGGCTGATCGAGCTCTGGCATCAAAGTTTAATGCATAGCGAAATATCTCGCAGCCGAACACAATTCTTAAGCAAATGGGAAAGGAAGAAAGGCGGTTATCCCGCCGAAGCAAGCCACTAAAGGTTAAGAAGCCATTGTAGCGATTCAATCAATCTAACTAGAGCTAATATCGTAGGCGGAGTGATCGAACGCTCTCCAGTAGCGGACGGAGAATTTTGCACTCGAATCGGTCCTGCATTACTCCTATCGGGTAATGACGCGCTGAACGATCGCAAGACCGATACCGGTGCCCGGAAATTCCTTCTCGGCATGGAGACGCTGGAAGACTCCAAACAGCTTTCCGGCAAAGCGCATGTCGAATTCGGCGCATTGTCTTTGACGTAGTAGATTTGCTCGCCGGCGCCGTTCTGGGCACCGATCTCGATCTGTGTTACTTGGACTTGGCGGCCTTTGGTGAACTTGATGGCGTTGCTTAGCAGGTTCGTTCACACTTGCCGCAGCATCGCCAGTTCACCTTTGACCACCGCCGGCCCACACGGTCGAAGAACTCGTGCGCCTGCTGCGCCGGCGTCCCGTCCCAGGCGGCGACATCTTCGATCTGCAAATCCTCGCCACCATGAACGTCAACGGCATTGGGCGCATCTACTTGCTGCGGCCAACGAATGTCTTCCAAATTCTATGTCCGAAAGGAAAGGTGAAGACATGCCGATCCTCTTTGCCAATTCAGGGGTGCAAACGCTTTAACGGAATCCCTTCGCTAGTCTTTAGGCCGAATCGAGTCCATCAAAGTCTTTAACAAAATCCGCTTCAATGTTTTGAGCACATTCCAAGTCCAGGCAAATCCCAGACAATAAGCCGAAAATCGTCTGCTAACTCCTTCTTTAGGTAGTCCCACTCCGTACTGTTCGCTCCCCAACCGTGTGTCAGAATAATTGGTGGAGCGTCCTCCCTTCCATAACGTTCTACCCGTAGTTCAGAGCCATCGGGCCGACCCAAACGCGATACCGTTGCTCCCTCTCGGGATTGTCGCTTTGGCAGTGCAGCCCGGTTACCAGCGGACTGGGCCTTCAGAATTAGACTCAGAATACTTCGTACAATCACGCCGCCGGCCAAAATCCACAAAAGCAGACCTGCCGCAAGAACCAGGAGAAGCGTCTCGTAATTGTAACCAATGTGTGGGTCAAAGCAGGAGCGGTGGAGCTTGAAATCATAGCTCCATGCGTGCTGATACCATTTGTGGCTTAGATAAATACCGGCACCTAGCAGGACCCAGGAAAACAACCCAAGGAACCAAATACGAATAATTGAAGTCGGAATCATTGATGTAACACTTTCCTACGTGGCTCGTAAGTCATCAGCTTTTCGCCAAATCGAGTATCAGCCTGTGCAAAAAAAACCGCGAAAAAGATGGGCCAGGCGTTCCGGCGCCTGACCATCTTTTCCTGAATCCACTCTCTACAAATCCCGTTCTGTCTCTCTTAAAGTAGAATCTGGACTTGAAGGCATGTCGTTTTCCGAGAGGCTACTTCCCGGAGTAATTTCACGGAACCTAGTTTGCGGTGTCAGAAACATCTTCGGCCTTGACGTCGGAATGGGCTTCTCCTGTACTGGAAATGTCATGGGCGCCCTCTTCTTTGAAAATGCTTTTTGCGCTGGCTGTTTCATGTTTGCTCTCGGAATGAACTGAGATGAGAATACCACCCTCCTTTACTTTTCCTTCATACCGCTTGGCTTCATACTCGGGGATGCCCAAACCGACCAAGGCTCCGGTGAGTCCGCCGACCCCGGCTCCGATGGCTCCGCCGCTGAGCGCGGCCATGATAGGTCCAGCGGCAATGAAAGGGCCCAAGCCAGGTATGGCCAATGCACCGATACCGGGTAACAATCCGATCGTGCCGCCAACGACGCCTCCCGTGCTGGCACCGACGGTCGCACCTTCGGGCATCTTTGTTTCCTTCTTGTGAGCGAAATCACGTGTGCTTCCTTTGTCGGAGAACAGTACAGAAATATCATTATCGGAGAAACCAGCGCTTCTAAGTTTTCCGACGATGGCGTCAGCCTGAGCTTCTCTATCAACGAGACATAATGCGGATCGTTTCATTCACCTCAAGCCAAAGCCAACAAGATAGAATGGCGTTAACCGCGTGCTTCCTCAGGCGTTTTGAATACCTCTAGCGTTCTTCTATGACCTTCCGTTTCTATCACGTCACAAATTGCATAACCCCCATGTAATATGAGTGATCAATTCTTTTACCTTCAATTGAAGTTTACCCCGAAAATCGGGCACACGTTCACTGATGAGCGGGAAGTGTTGGTTGAAATTCCGAAGAAACTCGTTCAGCGCAAATCGGAATCAGTAAATGAAAGCCTCAAGGAGGTAATTGCACTCGATCTTGCCAAAAGTGCGGCTCTCAGCACACTCCCAACCGAGGCGGAAAGAGTTGTGGATTTGTATGATGAAGATCCGCCAATTTGGTATTCCGACCGGCCTCCCATCATGAACGAGCGACCGTGCGACCACGAAGAGAATGGCATAAGGACGTGGAGGATCGTTTAGGAAGGCCATCATGGCATTTCGTGCTAGTGCACCGTCTCCTAAATCCCTCGGTTCCGTTGCGTTCAAAATGGGTCGTCTGCAAGGCGGGAGGAAGGAGCATATCTGGATCGATACGTGACTGACGAACAACGAAGCAGCCGACCCACGCTGAAATCTCCCGTGGAGATCCCTTTCAAGTAAAGGGCTGGGATCAAATCATCGACGCTGGGGCCCGACGCATATGCTTGGGCTCAGAGGCGTCCTCGAGTGAGGCTGCCGTGTTTCTTTTTCTCATCGAAAAGATGCGCCTTTCCATATGAGGCTGGATACGAAAATCGAGGGAGAATGAAGCGGTTTTTCTGCAAGGTCGCGGATGGAAAGGCGCCTTAGAACGCGATTTTCCAAAAGTTGGCTAAAAGCTTCGCTTAGTGCAAGATCCTATCAACTGACCTTTTTGGCAGCCTCTGCCCCTTTCTTGCCGAGCGCCGTTCGGGTTTTTGCCGGCAGCTGTGAGATGGTCTTTTTAGATTTTGCCGCCGCAGCGGCCTTCTTTATATTCTTCTTAGCTGCTGTGTGTTGTTTCTCTGTGCTCATTGCTCTCCCACGTTTTCTGGCAGTTCTTGATTCCTGAGTCTGCGGCCGTCTGACTCGCTTAACTACCCGTATAATCGAATCGCGATAGCCAATCGGATTCGTTATTCGTCACCTGGGTAACGCTTCAATTGCGCCAAACCGAATGAAGCGACGAGGACGAAATAGTCATGTGAACGCTTCAAACAATGCAGTGACCCGGGAAGATCCACACCCGGTTTCTAGACGGATTGAGGTGGCTGAAGAAGAAGCTAAACACCATTTCGCCCCTGACGGAGACCAGGATTCCCAAGAGAAAGACAAAAAACGGCAACACAAAACGCGACGGGTGCCGATCTGGATCCTCATTGCTGTCGTTATCTTATTCGTGGGCGGTTATTTTGGTTTTCGGTATTGGCAGTATGCGAGCACCCACGAATCCGTTGACGACGCCTACACGACCAATCACATCCATCAAATCAGCTCGAGGATCAATGGCACCGTGCAACGTGTCTTGGTCGACGACAATGTGCAAGTCAAGGCAGGGCAGGTTCTGGTCGAACTCGATCCACGGGATTATGAGGTCAGCTTAAGACAGGCTCAAGCCAATCTCAGTTCCGCAGAGGCGGCCGTCACGCAAGGAGAAGCGCAGCTGCAGGTCGCGAAGGCCAATGTGGGTCAAACCCAAGGCAGCGAGGCAAGCGCGCAAGCAAGCGCCGAAAATGCGAATTCCGACCAGAAGCGTAATTCTGAGCTGCTCAAAAACCACGTCATTTCACCCCAGGAAATGGATCATGCGAATGAGGCCGCTCGCAGTAACAATGCCTCTTTGCAATCCGCCAAGAAGCAAGTCGCTGCCGCGGAGGCACAGGTTAGCCTCGCCGACGCTCAGGTCAAGGCTGCGCGCGCTCAGGTCCAGCAGGCGCAGGAAGCGGTCAAGCAGGCCGAGCTTAACCTCTCGTATACAAAAATCGTGTCGCCGACGGATGGCCAAGTCGGGCAACGCACTGTCGAGAGCGGGAACCGGCTCCAACCGGGGCAGGCGCTAATGGCGATCTCGGAACCCGATGTCTGGGTGGTGGCAAATCTAAAAGAAACTCAAATGGAAAAAGTCCGCGTCGGCCAGCCCGTGGCGATCAGAATCGATTCCTTTCCTCACCAAAAATTCAGCGGCTGGGTGGATAGCGTCCAGCCAGGAACAGGAGCGACGTATTCTCTGCTGCCACCGGACAATGCTACTGGAAACTTCATCAAAATTGTGCAGCGCGTCCCGGTGAAGATCGTCTTTGATCCAAGCAGCTTGGGTGAGGTCGCCAGCCGCATCGTCCCGGGATTATCGTGCGAGCCTTCCGTCGCGGTGACGGCGCCAGCTCGCCCGATGCCCGAGGACAAACAACCGGACACGAAACGTTGAGCGCAGCTGGAGGCAACACTTATGCCAAATCAATTGGACGAAAAGGTCACTATTCGCACTTGGATCGCTGTTATGGGCTCCATGCTTGGAGCCTTTATGGCAGTTCTCGATATCCAAATCACTAACGCCTCCTTGCGCGAAATTACTGGAGGCATTTCTTCGACCTCGGTGGAGGCCTCATGGGTTTCGACAAGTTACCTCATTGGGGAAATCATTACCATACCATTGACCGCATGGTTATCTCGGGTTTTCGGTTTACGCTGGTACCTACTCGGTAATGTCGCACTTTTCCTCGTGTTTTCCGGACTCTGTGGCACTGCAAGAGAGTTGACTCAGATGGTGATTTACAGGGCGCTGCAAGGATTTACCGGAGGCGTGATGATTCCGACTTCGTTCACTGTGGCTAACACGATGTTGCCTCCGAGTAAACGTCCACTCGGCCTGGCATTGTTTGGGATAACTGCGACCCTGGGGCCGGCGGTCGGCCCCTATATCGGTGGTTTGCTGACAGACAGTTTCGGATGGCAGATGGTGTTCTACATTAATTTTCTTCCCGGGGCGGTGATGCTTGCTGCGATCTTCTATTCCATTGACGCGCAACCGCCCAATCTTAAGCTGCTGAAACAGGGCGATTGGTTGGGAATCGCCTGCATGGCCATCGGTCTCGGTTCCTTCATCGCTTTTTTAGAAGAGGGCCAAAATCAAGACTGGTTCACGAGTACCTTCATCCAACATTGCTTCGAACTCGCCGTAGTTTTCATACCGCTCTTCCTGATCACCGAGTTGGTAGGCAAGAATCCCGTGGTAAACCTTCGCTTGCTTCTCCATAGAAATTTGGCTTTTGCCAGTATCGTCAATTTCATAATGGGAGCTGGCCTTTACGGCTCCGTTTTTCTCCTTCCCCAGTATCTGGAGCAAGTTCAGCAATACAGCGCCCGCCAGACTGGAGAGTACATGATTTTAATCGGTTTACCGCAATTGCTAATTTTTCCATTTGTTCCGCGCCTGATGAAAACGACCGACTTACGATTAATCGTTTTCTTCGGGGCAGCCGTCTTTGGCACAAGCTGTTTTCTGAATACTCACATGGCGCCCCAATTTGGTGGCCCGCAATTCCAACTGGCCAATGTTATCCGAGCTTTAGGCCAGCCTTTTACAATTGTGCCTCTTTCTGCGATCGCGACGGCTGGTCTGACGCGGGAGCAACAGGGCGATGGCTCTGCTCTTTTTAATATCGCGCGCAACATTGGCGGAAGCGTGGGCACGGCACTCCTCAGCACAATGATCACCCAGCGGGAGCAGTTTCACGATTTTCGAATCGGTGAACGAGTGACGACTTATAGTTTGCAGGTTCAGAGCTTTCTGAATTCTCAGGCAGCCCAATTCACTAGGCAGGGAGCCGATCCAGTCGCCGCATTGAAACGCGCCTACAAAACGCTGCAAAGTGCGGTACAGCTATCTTCATTTGTGATGGCTTTCAGCGAGTGTTTTTTAGTGATGGCGATCGTTATTCTTTCAGGATCTGTGACAATTTGGTTTTGCCGTAAGGCGAAATCAGCCGGCGATGCAGCGGCGGGGTAACTCTCCCTCGCGCCCGGATTCAAACAAACCGTAGTAGCGGAATCCGCGGCGCCGATCAGCATTGCTGCTTTCTCCACAGCGTTCAGCACTTCGGCCGCGCCGTGTAGATCCACTTCCTTCGGAACCACGCGCGGTACAGAACCCGGCTTCGGATTCGAATCAGTGGCGGAGCGTAAATCAGCCTGCCTTTCGCATTCAAAATGTAAGTCGGAATCCGCCAGAGACGCCATTTGAGTTGTATCGATCGCGCCCTAGCTGGCCATCATAACTGACGTAGGTCGAGAAGCTCCTGGTCCACTGGACCGATACTCCAGCACTAACCAAGGCGCTGTCGTGGCCTAAACTCGGGCCGGAAATCGTTACGGGGGAACCGGGAATGTCCACAAGGCTAGCTGATATCGGCAGAGCAGAATATAAATACTCATGTTCCCAGGCCGCTCTCACAAAAGGCCGTATCAACACCTGCCCGGTATGGAAATCGTACCATGAGCGGAAGCCCAAATCGGTTCGCAACGAATCTTCAGAGTCTGAGCCCACCTTGAGCGGCGCAACAGAACCGGTCTCATTGAAGCCATCGAGGCTCGCATAACTGTACTGCAGCGCCGCTGTTGGTCCTATCGTGAGCGGCCCGAAATGGAAGTCGTAACCTGCAGCCACGAAAGTGCTGAATTCTCCGCCCTCGGAACTTCCGTTCGCGTCACCAAGTAACGCCGGGCGAACGCTTCCCAAGGTATAATGCCCACTAAAAACCGCTCCATCCATGTAGAAACCCTGATTAAAATATCCAGCGTACAACCCGCCCCAACCCGTATCGACATCTACGGAGCCGGTTGGATTCAGATCGGTCCAAGTATGTGCATAACCACCCATAAGTCCGACCGCAAAGTGCTTGGTCAATCGATAGTCAATACCGATCGTGAAACCTCCGGTGGTGAAATCGTAACCCTTTGCCAAGCCCTCATCGTCGACGTTGACAAAATCTCCGAAACCAGTAACCCATGCGCCCCATCGATTCTCAGGAGCCGGCTGCGCAGTAGATGGGGCAACCTCCTCAGTCGTCTTTCCTTCAACGGCCCCTTTGCCTTCGGTCACCTCTTTGCCAGTTGGGGCAGGTTTGGGGTAGCTCACGTTGGAAACAAATCCGGTTGAGCCGGCAACGATATCGTCGAATCGATTCTGAATGTTAAACCGCTGGGTATTGGCACCGGAGAACGAGATTTCAAAGACCGAACTTAACTGCTCCGCGGTCGGATCAAGAGCCGATACCAGAAAGCCAGTTACGTCGCCCGCAGTCAGCGTCGCTGGCAACAATGTCGACGTGCTCAGGTCTATCGCTCCGTGGCCGGGAGGTAGATAGATCAGAAGCAGGCCGTTTGGCGCATAGATATCCAGACGGGTCAACCCGGCAGTATTCGAGCTGTCCACAACCTGGGAGAATCTCCCTGATTCGCCGCCCGCTGCGCTTAAGATTTCATAAGTATCGCCGGTGGACGGGTGGAAATTATTCAAAGAGCCAAGTTCCAATGTCCCATTCAGTTTCGCCGCGCCGTTGATTTTCAACTCGTCCGCTTGGGACGGTTGCGGCCCCCCGATCCCGATATCCAGCGCGCCGCTTCATTCCTGTTGATAATTGCCGTTCTCGGTCAGGGTACCGGGCGTGCCGCTGGGACCCATCGGCATCACGGTGCCATTGTTGGTTAAGTTTGGAGTTGTAATCGTACCATCCCCTATCACCACCCCGTTCCGATCTACCGCCGTGCCACCTTCGGCGATTATAACAGCTCCATCCGCCACTTCGACGACACCAGAGCCGGCCGGCCCAATATCTAAAATTCCACTGTTGTTCCACTGCGAACCCGGGCCATCGACGATCACGATACCGGAAGATCCAGGTTGCGCGCCCACCGTGGCATTCGAGTCGTTGACAGTTCCCGCGTTGGTAATTTCAAGCATTCCGGAGCCGGCCATGCCTATGACTGCGTTTCCCGTGTCATTCACGGTAGATCCTGGCTCCCTCTATGCGAGTTTGAGCGACACGTCGCAAAAGAGGCAGCGCGTGCTATAGAGTGTGAGTATTGATTTAAGGCCAAAATTAAGATCATATGCATACCCCCTCTTCAAGCATTCCACGGGTCAATCTCCTGTCCAACGGCCGCTACCACCTGATGGTCACGGGCGCCGGGGGCAGCTACAGCCGCTGGCAGGATTTATCCATCGTCCGCTGGCGCGAAGACGCCACCCGCGACGCCTTTGGATCCTTTATTTATCTGTGCGACAAAGAGAGCGGCGAATTCTGGTCAACCACCTATCAGCCAACCCTGCACCTGCCCGAGGGGTACGAAGCCAGGTTTTCCGGGGCATCCGCCGAATTTAGCCACCGCCAGGGCGAACTCGAAGTCCGCACCGAAATCTGCGTTGCCAGAGATGACGATGTCGAGCTGCGCCGCGTGACTCTCATTAACCATTCAAGCGCCGAACGTTTAATCGAACTGACCAGCTACGCCGAAATCGTTCTCGCCGACCCAAGAGCAGACGCGGCCCACCCAGTCTTTAGCAACCTCTTTGTGCAAACGGAGTTCTTGAAAGAAACTGGAACCATTCTCTGCACCCGCCGTCCCCGCTCCGAGGGCGATCGTCACCCTTGTCTATTTCATTCAATCCATGGAAGTGAAGGCCCTTTAGATGAAATTTCCTGTGAGACCGACCGTGCCAGATTTATCGGTCGCGGCCGCACGCCGGAGAACCCGGCGGCCATGCAGCATGGTTTATCTCTCTCCGGCTCGATAGGCTCAGTTCTTGATCCGATCGTCTCGCTCAGGCGTTCCTTTAAACTAGCTCCGCGCCAAACGCTTCGTGTCGATTTTGTGTTTGGAGTGACCGAAGAGCGCCAGTCCACCCTGGCGCTCGTCCAGAAGTATCAAGATACGAAAACAATCGACCACTGCTTTGAGCTGGCTCAGGTAGATGTCGCCTTGGATGAGCTCGGGATCACCGAAGCCCAAGCCCAGCTCTATACGCAGGCCGCGGGCGCGCTTCTTTACGCGAACCCATCCACCCGCGCTACTAAAGGAGTGTTACTTAAAAACCGGCTCGGACAAAGCGGACTTTGGAAGTATGGGGTCTCGGGCGATATCCCGATCGTCCTCTTGCGGATTAGTGACCCTGAGAAACTCGGACTGGCTCAGGAACTCATCCAGGCCCATTCCTACTGGCAAATAAAGGGATTATCGGTGGACCTGGTTATGTTGATTGGCGGCCCCGCCAATTCTGCGCGGGATCTACACAACCAGATGAATGGTTTAGTTAAAGAGGAAACGCTGGGTAAACCGACCGGCGTCTGTATCCGGCACCTGAGCCAGGTACCGTCAAAAGACCTGGCGCTGCTGGGGGCCGCCGCCCGCTTGGTCCTCTCCGATAAAGATGGAGGCCTGGCCGACCAACTGGGTTCCGGCCAGAAACCGAAACGGCTACCGCCCGCTCTAGGACGGCCTAAGCGCTACGCTCCACCCGATAAGCCAGAGCCCTTAGCCGCTCGTGAGCTCGTTTTCCATAATGGTCTCGGCGGCTTTACTCCCGACGGCCGTGAATACGTCATTACGTTGGAAGCCGGCCAGTCGACACCCGTCCCCTGGGTGAACGTGATCGCTAACCCCTCCTCTTTTGGGACAGTCATTTCAGAAAGCGGCTGCGGTTACACCTGGGCCGAGAATTCGCATGAGCTGCGCCTAACACCCTGGAATAATGATCCGGTCTCAGATCCTACCGGCGAAGCCTTTTATATCCGCGATGAGAAGAGCGGCGCTTTCTGGTCTCCGACCCCATTGCCAGTCCGAGGGGCAACCCCTTACGTGATCCGTCACGGTTTTGGCTACAGCGTCTTTGAACACACTGCAAACGGTATTCAGTCCGAGTTGACCGTTTACGTAGCCATGGATGCGCCGGTTAAATTAGCTGTTTTAAAACTCCGCAACGTCTCGGGCCGCCCGCGCTCAATTTCGGTCACCGGTTATTACGAGTGGGTGTTGGGTGAGCAACGCCAAAAAAGCTCTCTTTATGTACAAACTGAAGTTGATGCTCAAACCGGCGCTCTCCTGGCTCGCAACTATTACAACACCGATTTCCCTGGCAGAACCGCCTTTGTCGATGTAGGCGGGTTGCCGCACACCTTAACCGGGGACCGAACCGAATTCCTAGGCCGCAACGGCAGCATTACCAAGCCTGCCGCCATGCGCCGTAAGCGCCTCTCCGGCAACACCGGCATTGGCCTGGATCCTTGCGCCGCCGTGCAAGTCACTCTTGAATTGGCGGATGATAGTGAGCGAGAAACCCAGTTTTGTCTAGGAGCCGGTGGGACCCTAGCCGAAACACAAAGCTTAATTCAACGCTTCCGCCAGGCCGGCGCCGCCCGCTCAGCCCTTGAAGCGGCCCGAGCCTATTGGCAACAAACGCTCGGAGCTATCCACGTGGAAACGCCCGACACCTCGGTCAACCTGATGGCTAACGGCTGGCTGCTTTACCAGGTTTTGAGCTGCCGGCTTTGGGGCCGCACCGGTTTTTATCAGTCCGGCGGGGCCTACGGGTTCCGTGACCAGTTGCAAGACTCCGCCTCGCTGGTCTACGCCCGGCCCGACCTGACTCGCGAACATCTCCTGCGCGCCGCGGCCCATCAATTCCGCGAGGGCGACGTGGAGCATTGGTGGCACCCGCCGACAGACATGGGATCGCGAACCCGTACCTCCGACGATTACCTGTGGCTACCTTATGTCACCTGCCACTATGTCTCCTTTACTGGAGACGCAAGCGTTCTGGATGAGAATGTTTCCTTTATGGAAGGCCGGCAGCTCAGACCCGAGGAAGAAGCTGACTATGAAAAACCGACTCGCTCCCAGGACTCAGGTACCCTTTACGAACATTGCGTGCGCGCTATTGAGCGTGGGCTCTCGAGAATCGGCGTTCATGGCCTGCCACTCATGGGGAGCTGTGACTGGAACGATGGAATGAATCAGGTCGGCAAAGATGGACGTGGGGAAAGCGTCTGGCTGGCATTCTTCTTTTACGACGTACTGATGCAGTTTGCCGAAGTGGCTCATGAGCGCCACGATCTCGCCTTTGCCGATCGCTGCCTGACTGAAGCGCGAAAGTTCCAGGAAAACGTTGAGGAACACGCCTGGGACGGCCAATGGTACCGTCGGGCTTATTTTGATAACGGAGAGCCGCTGGGTTCTCATACGAACACGGAATGCCAGATCGATTCCATCCCACAGAGCTGGTCGGTCATTAGTGGAGCCGGAAATCCTGAACGCGCCCGGCAAGCGCTTGCGTGCGCCGAAAAGCGCCTTGTTCATCCCTTGCTGATCCAACTCTTTGATCCGCCTTTTGATCATTCAGTGCCTAGCCCCGGCTACATCCAGGGCTATGTCCCGGGTATTCGGGAGAATGGCGGCCAATACACCCACGCGGCCACCTGGCTCGTCATGGCGCGTGCGCTTCTAGGAGATCACGATCGGGCCTGGGAACTATTTTCAATCCTTAACCCCGTCAACCACGGGACTACGGCAGACCAAATCGCCACCTATAAAGTGGAGCCTTACGTAGTTGCCGCAGACGTGTACGCCGTAGCGCCGCACACCGGCCGGGGCGGCTGGACCTGGTATACCGGCTCAGCTGGCTGGATGTACCGGATTTTAACTGAAACACTCTTGGGGTTAAAGCTCGAAGGAAACCGGTTGCGCTTAACACCCCGGCTTCCCAAAGCCTGGACGACGTGTAAAATCGACTATCGCTACCGGCGAACACTCTACCGTATCTCAATCTCCAGGTCGTATGGCTCACCTGGCACCGGTCAAATAACCCTCAACGGAGTGGAATTGAGCGACGGAGTCATCCCCTTGGTGAACGATCAGCTAGAGCATAGCATCGAGATGCAACTGAGTTGAGGCCCTGGGTAGGGGCGCTCAAGAGCTCAAAGGGCTGACGGGGCCTTATCCCGCGACCGCCCAGAGATTCCTTGCGTCGCGCAAGTACGCATTTGCGATCTTCTCGAAGCCGCGTGCTGCATAAAACCGCGCGGCGAGTTCGTTGGCCAGCGCTTCATTGTGTACAAAACCATTCGCCCGCGCTGTAGATTCCAGTTGTCGATGTCGCCGCCGATCTGCTCGGTGAATCGGTTTTGAGCAGGTTCGGTACGGATTGCCCCCCTGGGCGGACACGAGACTCGCGACGTCGCCGCACCCGAGATAACAGCGAAATTAGCGCGGCGGCGGATGGATGCTTTGGAACGATACCATTGGAGTTCGTACGCTCTCTTCGCTGGAACCCGAGCAGCACCCGCCTGGCTATGCGCCGAGTCCATCTTGGCGTTCTTCGGCCGAGGCTCGCAATGCCAGCTCCAAAAGGCGTTTCGTCAACAGTTGCGGGAAGCGGCAGCCATGGGACGTTGGGAGACGGACTGGAAGGCGCAAGTTAAGTATACTGTCTTCCTCGGTAGCGCGGAATTTGTGGCTCAGATGCGCAAGCTTCTCCGGGGCGACCGAGATCAACAGACAGGAGTCCGGCGAGGAGCGCTTGAAGCACTGACAAATCGTGCAAGCAGTCAGCAACGTTTGGAATGAGCCCTGGGAAGAACTGCTATCTGCTCGCGGCAACGGTGCACGCCAGACCGCTCTTTTGATCGGCAGAAACCGCGGTAGGTTGAGCCTCAAAGAACTTGGGCAACTGGCAGGCGGGATTCATCACAACGCTGTCGGCATCGCCATTCGTCGTTTCACTCAACGCCTCCAGAACGATCGCACCCTCCTTGAAAAGGTCTCGCTTGTCCAAAAGGAACTACGGCCGCAACAGTGGCCTGCTCGTGCTCTTGTCCAGGTGAGATACCTCCGGGTTTGCCACGGGAAGCGGTCGATTCCCCAGGTAAGAGATTAAGCGTAAAAACTTCACCTTTTCGCGGTTGGCCGCGGGAGGGCCTTTGGAAAACGCGTTACAGGATTTGTTTAGGCCCCATGATGTTGTAATCCTGGTTGAACTTTTCAGTATCGCCAGTGAACTGACGCGCGGCCCCCCGTTTTTCAATCCAGTAATAACCCTTTTCGTCCATACCCACGGCATTACGGAATTCCGGCCACCTCTTCATGGTGGAATCTACATGGAGTTCAAGCCAGACTTGGACCCATTGATCTGGGTGCAAGCCGGCAGCTATTTTTTGGCCCATTAATGCCGCGATCTGTTTACCTTCGATCCTGTCAAAAGGAGCTTTATCCCTGTACCCCAGGATTGCGGTGAGCGAGCCGCCCCAGCGCTTAAGGAGCGCTGCCCACGCCGTTCCCGGACCATTTGCGATGCCGTAAGAAAACGTGACGTTCAAGGCCGAACAACCGGCGAGAACCAGCACCTCCAGGTCGAATGGCCACTGCCAATAACCTTTCAGATCCTTTGGCGTGGCCCAGCAATCCTTGCCGATCGCCAGACAACCGTCATCGTTGGCGTCTCCTGAATAATAGAAGACATCTGCCGGGCTGCGGATGAGTCGTTTGGCAACTCCCTTCTTGGGATCCTTTTTTACTTTCACCATGGCTTCGACCTCGAGAACCTCCACTCCGCCGGCTTGGAGAAGTCTTAAGGCGGCGATGCTTTCAAGGCGTTCGTCACCTGAGTCGTTGACGGCATTGCCAGGTTGTTCGGCAATACCTCGAGAAGCCCAGCCGAGCGTCGACCGGAAGCGCGATCGCTCCAGTAGCCTGATTTCACCACGGTTGCCAGCTCTTGAGTTTCTCCTTCTACCACGGTCAGAAAGTCTCCTGCCTGGTCGATGGGGATGGATGGCGGTACTTGGTTCGGCCTCCACCGCGGATCGTAAGGGGCTGAGGCATCCTTCATCGGGATACCAACCCATTTTGGCTTGAGGATCGTGGAGTAGCCCCAGCTCGACTGGCGACCGGCTTCGCACCTCACCGGATCTCAGCCGGCATCACCGGAACTCGCTTACCCCCGCCGAGAATCCAATACCTGGGAGCGCCCCACGCCGTCATCTCGATGTTAATCTTGTCGATACTCTTGCTATGATCCGCCGTGTCCACTCCGATGATGTCGTCCCAGTCCAATCGGTGTGTCCAGTCGTCGGAAAACAGGTAAAGATCCTCGATCGTTACGGAGAATTTCAGGTTAAGCGTGACTGATCGATCCCGGTTGTCTTCCTTTACCGGACCTGAGGGAGCGTCGCCCAGCGCGATCGGCTCATTCGGCTGAAATTTTGAAGCGGCAATCTTTTTGGTGGTGAGGTAATTCATCACCCCCTTCGCCCGTTTCGTTGAAAGTTCGTCGTTATGGCCGCTTTCGCCGGTCAAACTGGCTTGACCGACTACTCCGACACGCGCGTCCGGGCCGTCATCCAAGAAAAAGAGGACCTGGTCATGAAGAAAATCCAGGTGCTCCTTCTTCAAGTCCGATCCGTCCACGTCAAAGTTATAAAGGAGCACCGTGGCCTCAGCCCAGAGCGTATCTTTTTCCCAACGCCAGTTCGTGGGGTAGGCATCGATCTCTCCTTTCCCGGTGCGTGTCATGGCCACCTCCGTTGGAAAACATTGAATTCCCGGCTCATTGCGAACATCTCGTCATGAGAATCTGGTTGACGGAGACGTCGCAAGTGCTGTCGGCGACACTTTTGCTTTGGTCTTTTGTTTTTTTAATAAACTGCATAGAAGATTTTATTCCTTCCTGTACGTTCGGTAAGTGCCCTTCCGCCCCCGGAATCTTCGGGCCCGCGAGACCTGCCCGCTGTAATTTCTGGACCACAAAAGCCAGGATTTATTCCCGCGGAAACCACAAATCTTTAGTCCGCTCCATCCAACCATGCACCTTTACCCGGCGGACGGCGCCCGCCGGCACCGCCACCACCTCCTCCTCCGTAGTCCCAGGTGGGATTCGGGACAACTAA
The DNA here is from genome assembly GCA_963742335.1 of uncultured Verrucomicrobiae bacterium. GTDB lineage: Bacteria > Verrucomicrobiota > Verrucomicrobiia > Chthoniobacterales > JAFAMB01 > JAFAMB01. The sequence goes on along the minus strand of CAVULL010000040.1, from coordinate 11,773 downwards.
CCCGATCGTGAGAGAAGGCGGAAGCGGAAGCTAAAAAGCTCCTCCCCATTCCCGCGTCGCCCGCTACCTGGGGCAGTCTTCCCGCCCTCTGCCGTTGTAGAAAACTCAAAAGGCGACCCTAGTTTCGAGTCGCCTTCTTTTTAATTTCGTCATTTTACCAGAGTCGTTCCGGGGCTTCCCTTCACCGGCTCCGACGACCAGAATTTTAATCGTGATCTTCGTCGCCGTAACGGTAATAATGGCCGTCCTTCCAGTAGCCGTTGTGACGATGATGTTCACGGTATTCGTGCCGTTCTCGTTCTTCGCCGCGATACCACTGACCATCGTGCCATTGATAACCGTGATGCTCGTACCATTCACGGTCGTGTCCGCCCGGGATGGTAACGGTGAGTTGCTGCGCCAGCACGCCGGAGGCCGTGAAGACAGCTAGTAGGGAAGCAAGAATTAGTCTCTTCATATTCTATGATCTATTTACCTATATTTCGCGTGCGACTTCCGCTTCGGCCCTATTCCGGAAATAAAGTGGCCGGGAAGCCACAAAGTGCGTCTTTTGCTTTCTGGATTCCGTAGCTTTACCCCGCTCGCCTTTCGCAGGTTGAGTCGATTTTCGCCCGTCGCTTAGTGTTTCGTGGTAGGCCTGCACGTTCCATACCTCAACCACCTGGCTAGCGCAGCCGCTCAGGGCAGAATTGGGCTGTCGGCCAATTGCCGTAACTTGTTAACCGGCAGAACCGCCAGCAATTAATGCGAGTCTTTCAGGGCGTTTCAAAGGACAGCCCAAGAATAACTATGCACACAGATCCCGCGGAAGTTTATGACTAAAACTTTCTTTCCGAATGTTATCAACCGTTTCGACGGAAAGAAGGCAAATTTCCACGATCACCGATAAATCGTGCGTAAGTGCTCTCCGGGCCACTTGCAAGGCCCGGTTGGCGAAAGAACACGTGCCGGGGGTCGTTGCAGTGATCGCAGCATCGACCATCACGAACTTTGCAAGCAAAATCACGAATCCGCCACTGCCGGCGTTCTTGGAAGAGCACGCCTGGCGAGGGTAGTCTCGTCTGAGAGTTCGGCCCGAAAACGCGACGGCGTAACTTGAGGAGTGATAGCCGTTTGTCGGTCGCGCTTCGAGGCCCGAAGTGCCGGACACCAAGTGTTTATTCACCTGCGAAGTGATTGTGCGTTTGTAAACCTGCCTTACTCTGGGGTTCGATCCGATTTTACATGAGCTCAAGAAAAACCGCTCCGGCGCAGGCCGGTAATCAACTCGGGAACCTGTTGCGCCACCGGCGGAACGTTCCTGGGAGAAATCAATCGGAGCACTAAACTGCGTTTTGCTCGGTGATCATAAGAAAAATCGTGTAAACTCTGGCGTAGCCGGCCTGTGATCGAGCTATCAAGATATGTCCTCGATGTGCTGCGAAAGGATGACGAGTTTGTCCTTTATCGGGGGCGGAGTCAGGATGGTGAATCTCAGGCTCTAGTGCTTTCGCCTGTGGCGGAGTATGCAAGGCCGGAAAGTCTAAAGCGGCTAGAGCACGAATTTTCTCTTAGAGAAGAGCTGGATCCCGGCGTGGTTTGCCCGACCAATGGCAATTGCCCGCCACATGGATCGGACGGTACTCGCGTTGGAGGATCCCGGCGGTGTGCCTCTCGATCAATCACTCGGTCGGCCATTGGACCTAGGATTTTCGTTGCGTGTGGCTATCAGTCTCTCTAGCGCGATCGATCAGTTACATCAGCGCGGCATTATCCACAAGGACATTAAGCCGGCCAATGTTTTGGTGCACTCTGTCACCGGCCGGTGCTGGCTCATGGGTTTTGGTATCGCTTCGCGACTTCCTCGCGAGCGGCAGGCTCCCGAGCCTCCGGAGCTTGTGGCAGGAACACTCGCCTACATGGCACCCGAGCAGACTGGGCGGATGAATCGTTCCATCGATTCGCGGAGCGACCTGTATTCACTTGGCGTCACGCTCTACGAGGTGCTGACCGGGACGCTTCCGTTCACGGCGTCTGATCCGATGGAATGGGTGCACTGCCACATTGCCAGGAAGCCAGTCTCCCCCCGTGAGCGGTTTAACAATGTCCCGGCCTCCGTCTCGGCCGTAATCATGAAGCTGCTCGCCAAGACAGCCGAGGAACGGTACCAGACAGCGGCAGGCGCTGAAATTGATTTTCGGCGTTGCCTTGCTGAATGGGAAACCCACGGCCGAGTCGACGAATTCGCGCTTGGCGAGTACGACGTACCAGACCGGCTCTTGATTCCTGAAAAATTGTATGGGCGAGTGCGCGAGATCGATACTTTGCTCACCTCCTTCGACCGCGTCGTCGCAAGCGGCAATCCCGAGCTGGTGCTCGTTTCCGGATATTCGGGTATCGGCAAATCGTCCGTCGTCAATGAACTCCACAAGGTGCAGGTTCCGTCCCGCGGCCTTTTTGCATCGGGCAAGTTCGACCAGTACAAGCGTGACATCCCCTATTCGATTCTGGCGAAAGCCTTCCAAGGCCTGATCCGGCCGCTTCTCGGGAAGAGCGACGCCGAGCTGAGCCGATGGCGTGATGCTGTTCGAGAGGCGTTGAACCCGAACGGACAGCTCATCGTCGATCTGGTCCCCGAGCTGGCGCTTATCCTCGGCGAGCAGCCGCCCGTCTCAGAACTTTCACCACAGGATGCGCAACGCCGTTTCAAGCTGGTGTTCCGGCGCTTCATCGGCGTCTTCGCGCGGCCCGAGCATCCGCTGGCACTGTTCCTCGACGATCTGCAATGGCTCGACGCGGCCACCCTCGATCTGATCGAGGATTTGCTGACCCAGCCGGATGTGCAGTACTTGGTGTTGATCGGCGCTTACCGGGACAACGAGGTCAACGCCAGCCATCCACTGATGCGCAAGCTGGAAGCGATCCGCCGGGCGGGCGCGCTCGTGCAGGAGATCACGCTAGCGCCGCTTGCCAAGGAAGACCTGGAAGGACTAATCGCAGATTCGCTCCGCTGCGCACCGGACCGGGTCGAGCCATTAGCGCTCCTGGTACATGAGAAGACGGGAGGTAACCCGTTTTTCGCTATCCAGTTTATTTCCGCGCTAGCCGAAGAGGGGCTGCTCAACTTTGACCATGGCTCGGGGCGATGGTCCTGGGACCTCGGCTGCATTCACGCCAAGGGCTACACCGATAATGTAGTCGACCTCATGGTTGGAAAGCTGAACCGTCTGCCTGTCGAGACCCAGAAGACACTAAAAGAGTTTGCCTGTCTCGGTAACAGTGCCGAAGTCGCCACGCTTTCCATCGTTCATGGGACATCGGAGGAGGAGGTGCATTCGGATTTGTGGGAGGCTCTGCGTCTGGGGTTCATCGTGCGTTTGGAGGCTTCCTATAAGTTTGGCCACGACCGTGTCCAGGAAGCGGCCTATTTACTGATCCCGGAAGAATTACGCGCCGAGGCCCATCTGCGCATCGGTCGTCAGCTCTATTCAAGTATGACGCCGGAAGAGATCGCCGAGAATATCTTCAGAGTTGTGAATCAGCTGAATGCCGGCGCTGCCCTCATTACCGAGCGCACAGAGAAAGAGCGAGTCGCAGAGCTCAACCTCGCGGCAGGGCAGAAGACCAAGGCCTCGGCAGCCTATGCTTTGGCATGCAACTATTTTGCACTTGGAATGGCCATGGCCGGGCGAAGTGGTTGGAAAAGGCGCTATGACCTTGCGCTAGGCTTGTGGCTGGAACGAGCCGAGTGCGAGTTTTTAACTGGAAACATTGAAACGGCTGAGCGCTTGATTTCCGAAGTGCTCCAGAAAGCCAGGTCGAAACTCGACAAGGCTGCGGCATATCGATTGTGGGTCCAACTCTGCGTGTTCAAAACGCAGAATGGGCAGGCCGTTGATATCGCGCTAGAGTGCCTTGGCCTTTTTGGAATAGAGATGCCGCCGCATCCCACCCCCCAGCAGGTACAGAACGAGTATGAAGAAGTGTGGAAGAATCTGAAAGGGAGATCGATTGCAAGCCTGATAGAGCTTCCCAGGATGAGTGACCGGGAGATGCAGGCGGCAATGAGTGTCCTGTCTACACTGTCTGCGCCTGCAATGAATACCGATAATAATCTGTTCCGGCTCCTCATCTGCCACATGGTGAACGTAAGTGTCAAATACGGGATAACAGCCGCTTCGACGCATGGTTACGCTTGGTTTGGCGTAATCCTGGGTCCTGTCTTTCACCGTTACAAAGATGGGTATCGATTCGGAAAGCTGGCCGTCGACCTGGTCGAGAAATACGACTTCCTCGGCTGGAAAGCGAAGGTGTATTACGCGATGGAGACGGTACTTCTCTGGACACAGCCCCTCAACTCCGCCATAGACTCTGTAAGAGCCGCCTTCCATACCGCGCTTGAGACTGGGGATCTTACGTTTGCATGCTATAGCAGCCACCACCTGGTGACCGATCTGCTTTTGCGAGGAGAACACCTTGACCAGGTCTGGCTGGAGTCAACGAAAGCGCACGATTTTGCCCAGAATGCCAAATTCCGGGATGTAGCAGACGCTGTCCTGAGCATCCAGCGTTTCGTTCAGAACGTTCGGGGGCAGAAGGGAGGTTCCTCCACTGACGCCGATGATGAACGCGCCTTTGAAGCGCGACTGCTTGAGAGCCCGATGCCAACCAAGCTTTGCTGGTATTGGATTCTAAGGCTGTGGTCGCACTTTATGTCTGGCGATTATGCGGCTGCCATCGCAGCAGGCCAAAAGGCAAGAGCACTTCTCTGGGCATCGGAGGGTCACATCCAACTGCTCGACTACTGCTACTACACCGCACTGTCAGCTGCCGGGTTCTGGAAAGAGGCACCGCCCGACAAACAGAGCGAATTGCTGGATCTAATGATCCAGCACCTGGCGCAGCTTAAAGAGTGGGAGGAGAATTGTCCGTCGACTTTTCGGGACAAGTACGCTCTTGCGGCGGCCGAATTTGCCCGCATTGAGGGCCGAGAGCTCGATGCTGAGCGTCTTTACGAGCAGGCGATCCGCTCAGCGCGGGCGAATGGTTTTGTACACAATGAAGCGCTTGCGAACGAACTCGCCGCGCGGTTTTATGCAGCACGAGGCTTCGAGAAGATCGCGAATGCTTACTTGCGGGACGCCCGATACGGATTTCTCCGTTGGGGAGCCGACGGCAAGGTGCGGCAACTCGATGACCTATACCCACAGCTTCGGGTGGAAGAGCCGATCTCTGGCCCCGCCGGTACGATCGGGGCGCCGGTGGAACATCTGGACCTCGCGACGGTACTCAAAGTGTCGCAGGCCGTGTCGGGCGAGATCGTCCTCGAAAAGCTGATCGACATGTTGATGCGCACCGCGATTGAGCACGCAGGGGCTGAGCGCGGCGTGTTGATTCTCCCCCGAGATGTCGAGCAGCGGATCGAGGCTGAAGCCACGACCAGCGGGGACGCAATCATCGTACGTTTGCGAGCAGCAGTCGTGTCCGATGCTGCGGTGCCAGAATCGATCGTCCATTACGTCATGCGGACCCAAGAGAGTGTGATTCTGGACGACGCATCAGCCCAGAATGCATTTTCTTCCGATCCGTATATTCGTCGGCACCACGCTCGGTCAATTCTCTGCATCCCGTTGATTAATCAGGCCAAACTGATCGGTCTGCTTTACCTGGAAAATAGTCTGACCCCTCATGTCTTTACTCCGGCGCGGCTCACGGTATTAAGACTATTGGCGTCGCAAGCCGCGATTTCCTTGGAGAATACCCGTCTTTACCGCGAGCTCGAGGTGCGCGAGGCAAAGATCCGTCGCCTGTTCGACGCCAACATTATTGGGATCTTCATCTGGAATCTCGAAGGTGAGATTATCGAGGCTAACGAAGCATTTCTCCGGATGGTAGGATACAGCCGCGAAGATCTTCTTTCGGGTCGCGTGCGTTGGACCGAACTGACGCCACCTGAATGGCGTGACCGCGATGAACAGGCCGTGGCGGAGATCGCGACCACTAGAATCTTTCAGCCGTTAGAAAAGGAGTATTTTCGAAAGGACGGCAGCCGCGTGCCCGTCATGATTGGCGGCGCGACCTTCGAAGGAAGTAATGACGAGGGCGTCGCTTTCGTGCTCGATTTGAGCAAACAAAAACGCGCCGAAGAAGCGTTGCAGAAAACGCAGACGGAGCTGGCACACGTGGCGCGCGTGACAACGTTGGGCGAGCTGACCGCATCGATCGCCCACGAAGTCAGCCAGCCGCTAGCGGCCATGTCAACTAATGCAAGCGCCAGCCTGCGATGGCTGGCTGGGGATTCGCCGAATCTCGCTGAAGCTCGCGAAGCGGTTCGCCGCATCGTTCGCGATGGAAATCGGGCCAGCGGTGTGATCGCACGCATGCGGGCTCTCTTCAAAAAAACTCCCGCCGCGAAAGAGCCGGTGGATATCAACGAGATCATCCAAGAAGTTCTCGCGATTACCCAGGCGGAATTGCAAAGGAATCGTGTGTCACTCAGGACTGAATGCGCTGAGGATCTACCAATGGTGATCGGGGACAAGATCCAACTCCAACAAGTGATTCTCAATCTGGTGGTCAACGCGATCGAGGCCATGAGCGGAGTCAGCGAGGGTTCGAGGGAACTGTGTGTCAGTTCACAAAGAGTTTCAGACATTCCGGGCGAAGCCGGGACAAACGCGGTCGAGGGTAACACTCTAACCGAATCGCGAATCAGACTCTGTACTAGTCGGAATCCGAGATTCTGGGCCGGGGTTGGACTCAACCCAATTGCCGCGTGTTTTCGAGACCTACTATACGACTAAATCTCAAGGGATGGGCATGGGACTCGCCATCAGTCGTTCGATTACCGAGGCCCATGGAGGACGGCTGTGGGCAATGGCCAATGCGCCTCGGGGCGCAGTCTTTCAGTTCACGTTGCCCATTCCTGGAGAGCGGACGTCATGAACGAAACAGAAGCCACGGAATTATTGCCGATTTCGCCGGTTGCCGGTACTATTTAATTGCGCCCAGAGCCAAACCGCGAACCAGATAGCGTTGCAACGACGCAAAGACCACAGCAACTGGCGCGCTGGCCAGAAGTGTTGACGCCATGACATGATCCCATTCGACGGAGTAGCGGCCCCCGACTAGAGAGAAAATCTGTAAAGTCAGGGTGAATTTCTGGGTCGATCGAAGCAGCGTGAGAGCCAAGACGAATTCGTTCCAAGAATAGAGAAAAATAAAAATGGCGGTGACACCCAGCGCCGGCAGGGTCAGAGGCAGCAATATCAAACGAAGCCTCTGAAAGGTTGAAGCTCCATCGAGCCGGGCTGCTTCTTCCAATTCGATCGGAATCGTGCCGAAGTATGCCTGAAGCATCCAAATAGCAAACGCAAGATTGAACGCGGTATAGGCCAGGACCAATGCCCAAAGCTGATCGACCAAGCCCAATGTTGCCATCAGCCTAAAAATCCCCAGAACCAGAACGACCGGCGACAGCATTTGTGTGACCAACAGGAATTGGCGAAAGATGCGTTTACCTCGGAATTGCATCCGCCCGGTTGCGTAGGCGGCGGGAATCGCGATTAATAGACAAAGCGCCGTGGTAGCACAGCTGACCAGAGTGCTATTGACCAGCGCCTGCCCGAAGCCGACGGCGTGCCACATGTCGACAAAGTTTTGCATCCGAATGTGCTTAGGAAGCCAAGCCGGCGGGAACACCAAGACCTCGGCGGGCGGCTTGATTGCGGTCGAAATCATGACTGCAAACGGAAAAAGTGTCGTAATGACGAATGGCGATAAGCAGAGCCAATAGAGAGCACTTTTTTTGATATATGAGCGCTCCGGTGGGTAGCTGATCCGTAATCTCATATTCACAGTCCGCAATCTACTTTCTAACTTCTATGGATTCCTCCCGCATTGCCAGTACCGCATAGGTAATCGTGAAACCGAGCAGAATGACGAACATGACTAGCGAAAGGGCTGCAGCACTATCGAGCTTGCCATAACGAAAGGCGAGTTTGTACAGCCAGGTTACAAAGATATCGGTGCTATTGGCCGGATCGCCTTGGGTCATAACCCATATCAATGGGAAGGAGTTAAAGACGTAGATGACGTTCAAAACCAGCGCGATATTGATGAATGGGCGGAGTAGCGGCAATGTCAGGTGACGCCAACATTGCCAGGCGGTCGCTCCGTCGATCCTTGCCGCTTCATAGATTTCGCTGGGAAGTGAGGCTAACCCCCCCAGAAATACCGTCACCGAAAACGGGATAGAAACCAGAATTCCGATTGCGATCTCGACCGGAAAAGCGGTACCGGCTGTCGCCAGCCACGCTATCGGCTGCCGGATTACTCCTAGATTGAAGAGGGTGGCGTTCAGCATGCCGGATTGACCGTCCAGTGCCCAGCGCCACACGATACCGGTCATGGTCAACGAAACTGCCCAGGGCAGCATGATGATGACCCGAGCGATTCGACGGCCGGCAAACTCTTCGTTGAGAATTAAGGCAATCGGCACCGACAAAATGACCGACCCGCCGACCACGCTGATGGTCCAAATTAGCGTTCTTACAAGGCAACCGCTGAATAATGGTTCGGCAATGAGATGAGCGAAATTAGCAAGTCCGATGAATCCTTTAAATTGTCCGAACCGAGTAACCGCATGGGTCGACATGTTGATCAAATCCCATAGCGGGTAACCGATTATCCAGAACGTCAGAACAAGACTTGGCAGAATCAGCAGATAAGGCGCGGTAGTGCGACCAAACTGAGTAGAATTTATGCCGCTGGATTGAAGTGCGTATCCCCGCATTAGTTATTCCGAGCGTCGAGCCTATTGCTGCTGGAGGATAGAATCGATCGACCCGGCTGCTTCCTTCAGGGCAGCCTCCGGTTTAGCTTCACCGGTGTAAGCCTTTTGCAATGCACTGATCGTGGTGTCGGCTATCTGTTCCCAGTTAGGGATGAGCGGCGCAAAATGAGCATAGGGCAACATGTCAGTGAATGCCTTGAGCTGCGGATCATTGGTAAACTGCGGTTGTTCGGCCTCCACCTTGGTAACGGGCAAGAAGCTTTCCTTGGTCGTAAACTCAATTCGCCATTTCGGGTTGAACGCGGCTTCGCTCAGGAACTGCCAAGCGACCTTTTTCTGTGGGCTCGACTTAAAGAGCATCATGCTGTCCGTCACGCCGTAGGTGGCTTTGGTGGTTCCGGCCGGGATCGGTGCGATACCATAATTAAGATTCGGAGCGTCGGTTTTGATTTGGCCCCGTAACCATGGCCCGGTCAGTATCATGCCAATGCGTCCCTGCTTAAAAAGCCGTTCGACATCCTGACGATTGTAGCCCGTCGGATTGGGCTCGGTCAGTCCCTCATCGATCAGACTGCGATAAAGCGACAAGGCGGCAACAGCGGCCGGACTGGCGATTCCTGACTTGGTTCGCTCGATCAATTCACCGCTATGGGTCCATAGCGAATAATACCAGTACGCGTCGGTCTCGATCTCCTTGCCCTGTAGCGCAAACCCGTAAATGTCATTTCCGAGCGCCTTCATTTTTTTCGCGTCGGCCACCAGCGTGTCCCAGTTCTCAGGTGGATCTTTTATTCCGGCTTCAGCCAAAAGATCTTTATTGTAGTACATCGCGCGGGCGGAGGCAGCGACTGGCAACCCGTAGAGTTTTCCGCCGATAGTGGAAGGTCCTAAAAAGTTTTCCAGGAACCGGGCTTTGAACTCGGGAGTCAAGTATGAATCGAGCGGCTCAGCGACGTCGTTCTTAATGAAATCCACTAGCCAACGTGTGCCGATCATCGCGAGGTCGGGGGCGGTACCGCCGGCGATATCGGTGGTAAGCCTTTGCTCCAAGTTGTCCCATTGCACCACTTCGATCTTGACATCGACATCGGGATGGGCGGCACTGAAGTCCTTGGCCATCCCTTCAAAGATCCCTTGGGTCGCGGCGCTGTAATACGCGACGACAACGCGCAGCTGTGTTTTTGCCTCGGCTGAGTCAATAGCAAACGCCATGGTGGCGATACCAAGAAGTATACCCAGAGCTTTGCCCATTTTTGGTAACTGAGACGGGGTTGTGGTTGATTCGGGACTCGGCGTCTACCAGTCCAGTGTTACTGAAACGGCATTATAATTGAACAGAAACCGAAAGAATAAAACCGAAAAGAATTGGGGCCTCCGGATCCTCTTAGTACGGCGCCATACTTCCAAGCATGTTGGACCGTCGTGGGCGGCGCGGCCTGTTGAACTCGTGAAGTACCAAGGGCGACCATCGCTCCTTATCGAGGATCGCGGCGGCGAGTTTCTGGACAAGATGATCGACGGGCCGCTGGCCGTTCCTGAATTCCTGCGCGTGGTCAGCGGCATTGCGAAGGCGCTCGGTTGCCTGCACGCAAAGGGACTCGTGCACCGGGACATCAAGCCGGCGAACGTCATTGTTGGAGGATTTACTGACGCATCCGGACGTGAAAGATTTGCTGTTGATTGGTGCCTACCGTGACAACGAAGTGGCCCCCCGCGCATCCACTGATGCGCAAGCTGCAAACCATGCGCCGGGCCGAAGCGATCGTGCATGACATCGTCCTTGCACCTCTGACTCGTGACGACCTGGAGGAGTTAATTGCCGATTCCCTTCATTGTGAACGGGGACGTGCTGGACCGTTAGCGGGATTAGTCGAGGAGAAGAGGAATCGCAACTACGACCTTGCCTTCCCGATCGAGTATCTCCTGGCCGCATGCGAATTGCTGACCGCGGACAGGGTGGCCGCGGAAAATCGGCTTTCCATTCAGCCTCCGTGTCGGGTTCGATGGGACGCGGCCTAGCCAGAGTGATCGGCGTGATCTGCCAGGACAATCCCCATTTGTCCTTGCACCAGCCGCACGCACTCTCTTCGCCGCCGTTGCCGACGATCGCGTTCCAATAACGATCAGTTTCGGCCTGGTCAGCGGTTGCGACCTGAAACGAGAACGCTTCGTTGTGCTTGAATGCGGGTCCGCCATTGAGCCCGAGGCAGGGAATCTCAAACACGGTAAACTCTACCGTGACCAGTGACGGGTGAGCTACACCAACCATGAAGCAGAAGCAGAGCGACTCGAAGGAAGATAATGGGGGAGAATCTCCCTCTCAGCTGATCGATGCGAGAATCAAGGAGCTGAGTGATTGGCGGGGCGAGACGCTCGCTCGGATCCGAAATATCATTAACCAGGCCGACCCTGAAGTGGTCGAGGAGTGGAAGTGGAGAGGGGTGCCGGTCTGGTCTCACGCCGGAATGATCTGCACCGGTGAGACATACAAGAATGCGGTGAAGGTAACCTTCGCCAAGGGCGCCTCATTGGACGACCCTTCCGGACTCTTCAATTCTAGCCTCGAAGGCAACACCAGGCGTGCCATCGATTTTCATGAGGGCGACAAGATTGATGAGAAGACATTGAAGGAGCTCATTCGCGCTGCCGTGGCGCTGAATACGTCCTCAGCAGCAAAACAGCCGAGGACGAGAGCACAGTTACAGTATATCCGGTGGGAGCTCGAAGCCCTGGGTGGCGGAAAAGCCAAGACCATGTCTTTTGAATCGTCACCGTGCTCTTCTGCCTGCAAATGAGCTTCACCGCTTACACGGAACTGTGCCTGGCGCGGGCGTTCACCCATCTCGGCTTCCCCGCCTACTTCCGGGTGGAGCTCTCGTGGGCCAATCTCCTTGGCGTGGTGCTGTTGCTTGCGCCGGTGCCGGCGCGGCTCAGGGAGTGGGCCTACGCCGCCTTCGCCATCAACCTCGCCTCAGCGCTCATGCGCGGTAACTGGCGTTA
>CAVULL010000039.1:0-46813 GCA_963742335.1 uncultured Verrucomicrobiae bacterium | reverse complement strand
CCCCGCGTCTCCGCAGCGGAGACGCGAGGGATGACAAGCTCATAAACGCGGATGACAGCCCTTATGAATTCAGGATCATCATCCCGCGGGGCTTGAGAAGTCACTGCTTTGGCAGCGAGAAGAAGGTCACAGCCGCTGATACGCCAATGATGCCGGCAACCATGGCCCCACCGTGAAGTACGCGAAGTGGTGGAAGCAGCGAGATGCCGGACAGGACCAAGAGAACCCCGCAGAATATCCAAACAGCCGCAAGCGCGCGGATGAGATTCGAAGAGAAGACCAGGGTTTCTCGGGCATCCAAGGGAACACACGTCGAACATAGACAGACGGTTCGTTGTAGGCAGACCTGGCGAACCGAATGACAAAGAAAGCGACAGCGACATAAATTGCGAGGCTCACGTACGGATTGGCCATAACTGTCAATCTTAAGCCTGTGCAATTTGTGACGTGTGTCATAGAATCGAAGTTCGGGGGGCGATATAGTGGCGCTTCCGGTTAACGACGCTCGCATGCGGAGCGATAATAAGGGCAGTTCACGATGCCGCAGAATTACGTACCGATTTTTATCTTTGCGTTGGTCGCCTTCCTAGTAGCCGCAGGGACGCTGGCCCTTTTCACCCTGATCCGTCCCAGAAAACCCAACGCCATCAAGCTGATGCCGTACGAATGCGGCATCACGCCGTTCGATGATGCCCGCGGACGCTACACCGTTCGTTTCTACATTGTCGCCATTTTGTTTGTGGTGTTCGATGTGGAGACGATCTTCCTGTTTCCCTGGGCTGTGCAATTCAAGCTGCTTGGCCTCTTTGGATTGCTGGAAATGGGCGTGTTTCTGGGCATCCTGATCGTGGGATACATCTGGATATGGAAAAAGGGAGCGTTGGAGTGGGTGTAGTAGTGGCTCCGACGCTGCAACGAGTTACCACCCCATCCGTAATCAATTGCACGGATGGGTTTTGTTTTGGCGCACTGCGTTGACCTCGGGTCGAAAATGTTGTCGAGTCGCCAAGCAAACGGAAAATGATTTTTCCACCGTTGTGATTGGAGTCACAGTCTGTCGTGATCCTCGCACGTCACGTCATAGTTAGTGGTTGAAGCTGCTACAACTTAAGCTTCGGCCAGGAAGAAGAAACCCGGCAGCTAGTAGAGAGTCATCCAATGCCCGAAGAGACCAAGGGACCAGATTCCGTTTTGCCTCAGCCAGAGGGCGCGAAGGCGCCCGCGGAAGCTGCCGCTCCCCCGCAAGCCTCCAGCGACGCCAGCGGCACCTGGCGGCGCAGATGGGAAGGCAGCTCCAGCAGCAGAATCCAAGCCAGCCGAAGTAGCCAAACCCGTTGCGGCAGCCAAGCCTGCGGCTCCTGCGACCGCACCAGCCAAGCCAGCCGCTCCTGCAACCGCAGCGCCTAAGCCGCCAGCCGCTCCCGCTAAACCCGCAGGGCCAGTTCCGGAGCCGTGGGAGTCGGACTTGGTGAAGAGCCTGCGCCAACAATACGGGTCGGGAATTGAGGGACTGCGTTACCTGGGACAGACGTACCTCACGGTCGATCAGTCGATCCTGCCGGAAATATTGCGGCGGATGCGCGATGACGAGGGCTTCGACTACTGCGTCGACATCACAGCAGTGCATTACCCCAAGCGCGAGCTGCAGTTTGACATGGTGTATGTGCTGTACTCATTCCCCAAGAACGAACGCACCCGGGTGAAGACCCGCATCAAGGACGGCGACCATGTTCCCTCGGCAGTATCGAATCTGCAGATCAAGAACGAGGAGCCGCAGCCACCTATTCGGATCAAGGTCAAGAACAAGTGCAAACCTTGATAAGTCACTACCTGGGCAATGCGGATATTCTTGCCCAATCCCTACGCTCGACCGGCCTTGATGTGTTTGGGGGGCGAAATGCGCCACGCGTTTGGGTCGCGGTGCCGTCCGGTTACAGTAGTTGGCAGGTCTTCGACAAAATGTTGCGGGATATCCAGGTTGTGGTTACGCCGGGAGCAGGTTTTGGTGCGGAAGGTGAAGGCTACTTTCGAGTCTCGGCGTTCAATTCACGGGAAAATGCTCAAGAAGTGCCCGCCGATTCAAGCAAGTCAGCTGGTAGATAAAAAAAACGAGTTTCTGGTATTCTTATGGTGAATAATTTAGAAAACGCTAAACCTCCCTCACGGAGGAGAAATGTCTAAACAGCGATCTTTCTTGAGCCTGATCACCGGGTCGTTCTCCACACCCGCGGGCGAGAATCCAACGGTGGCGATGATCGAAGATGCCTACGAACACCATCATATCGATGCGCGCTATGCCATTTTTTCGCGTTTTCCCTCGTAAAATAGTGTCCGAAAAGTCCAAAATCGGAGAAAGTTCAACCAAAAGTTCAACGGCGAATGATCTTGCGTATTTGATCGCAACGTCGTCTGCCTCGCCCTCCTGTTTCACTCTTCGCCTCACATAGACGATTTACAAACACGCCCTAGGCAGCGACAGCGGCCCCCCGCCTCCGGGCGAACTCTACAAGGCGACACCTGTCGCATAGGTCCCGAAGGCTCCGATATCGTCGAAGAAATAAAGCCTCTTCGCGGGCTCTGCAGGTGCTTTTGTGGAACTCTGTTCACTATACCTCTTGTCTCGACGAGCTGCAATTTCTATGACTTGCTGTTTGCGAGCAGTGTCTGTCTCTTATCCACACCATGGCTCTCGCAGAGCAAATCCAAAAGATTCCGTACCGAATTATGATCCTGATCCCACCGGTTCTTGCACTCTTTGCACCGGTGCCAAACAACGTGGGAGGCATCCCATTTCTCAAGGGACCCGCAGTTGTGACATTTTTGAGTTGTATTCTCCGCCGACAGTTTCTGGACGATCAGCCGTTGGGACAGCATGAGTCGCAGGGACGAGATTCCGGCTGCTGTGCGCTGCCATTTAACGAGCTCGTGGGCCTGATCTTTTGTTGCAACCTGGCGCAAGTCGAAGTCTTCGACCCCGCAGATGGAATACTTCTTGGCCAGTTCGGAAACGAACTTGCGATAGATCTCGCGGCGGATGCGGATTAGTCTATCGTTTAGCCCTTTTTTGTAGCGCAAAAGGTGAAAATGCTGTTTGCGCCATTTCTCGAGTTCAGGCTGAAGTGTGGGATTCTCCCGGTAAATTTTCAACAGCACGGCTGCTAGCCGGTGCGGGTTGTCTCCGGCCCAGGCCAAGGTGGCGGTGGTGGGCTTTTCGGGATTTTCCGGTTGTTCCGCTTTTTTGCAGAGCTCCGGGTGAGCTGTTTTGATTACCAGAGCGGTCTGGTTGGTTTCTCGATCAATGATCGATCCCAGAGATTCCGCTTTTCTTTTTCCGTCCAGCCACTGTTTCGGAAGGTAGAGTTCTCTCAGGTCGCCGTCCTCTCCGAGCGCGACAGCGACCCGGAGGCCGGTCTCAAATAGCCGCCAGCCTACTTCGATGGCGACTTTGGCTTTGTTTTTTTCTTCTTGAGGTGGTTCCTCCAAGGTTAGGCGCAACGTGTAGTCATAATCCTTGGTCAAGGAGAGATAGGTTTTACCGATTGCGCCCGAGGATTTTTCCCGTTGTAGATGGGCCCATTTGATAATCCCATTGGCAGGCGGCATGCGATGCATCGTCACCTCGAGGGTAATCCATCTGGGAGAACCGTCCTCGTTGGATTGGACGCGGTAAAGCGCCCGGACGTGTCTCTCTTTTCCCCGGATCTGGCCGTTAGCCCGGAGAGCGTTGGTATTAGCGATATTGGGTGCTATCAAGCGCAGCCGGGAGTCCTGGCACTCAAAGAGTTCGGGGACGCTTAGGCCCTTCTGAAATTGAATGGCGAGGCTGCCTTCACCGGTCCACCGGTGAAATTTTGGATTCATTCTTTGGAAGCGGGCCTGGTTGGCGGCCCTCTCGCTTTCCAGATAGTTGGGCCAGTAGAGCCCTAGGCGTCGGCCGTAGTGGTTACGGGCCTCTTTGATGGCCGCGTTCACAACCGTATTGGCTTGTTCTAACAATGGTTTGATAGACGGGTCTTCTTTGGCGGCTTTTTTGACCGCCCTGATCTTTTCAAAGATCGGCTTTCGAGTCGTTCTCAGATCCCGTAGACTGTCGGACAGATCCGGCCGGGTTTTAGTTGTCCTGTTTTGTTTTTTCCAGTCTGAGATCTCCTGCTGGACCGCTTTGATTTCGGTGGTAATCTCTTCGGCTTGTTCCCCCAACGCCTTGATATCCAGGCCCAGATGTTCCTGGATGATCTCTCGGTATTTTTCCCGTCCTTTCAGGATGGTCTCTGTGAGGAGATTGCGATGCCGGTGCGTAAGTGTGAGTTGATGTTCGACATGCGCCGCCTCCTCGGGGTAGGCAATTTTGCACGCGTAGCTGAATACTCTAATCGCCTTGGCAGGTTTGTTGTCTTGATCCTCCTCTGGAGTGGGGAGAGGTGTTGAGTCGATCGGATCGATTAGCGCGTCCATGTGCTTAGATTTGATGCGATGGGTTGCGTGGCCGCGTTACGTTCCAGCTAGCTAGCGCGTGCCTGATTTTCCCGGGGTGCTGGGTCCGGCTTAATTAAACTTAAACGCGTCCTGGAGCGTTCTGAAACGAAAAAAGCCACCCCGTTTCCAGAGTGGCCTTTAGTTACGATCGGTGGGCCGTCACTTCAGGAATTCAAATGGAATCCAAACGGTTGTAGTGCTTCCCTTCGGTCTCACCTGAACCATACTGCCGCGCATATCGAGGCTCTCCAAATACACTTCTGCCCCTTTACGGAGTCCGACGACCTTGCCTTCGGAAACCATTTTCTTGACGGCATCTGTGTCCTTGATGGCGTACATGGCCATCATTGTGGAAAAATCCTCTTTCGAGTAAGCCGCAAGCACATCGTCCGTGATGCTGTGTAGCGATTGAGCCAGCGCTGTGACCGTCATTAAGAGCGCGGCTAAGCCGTATGTGAGTAGTTTCTTCATGATGCGGTTTCGATGTCCTTGGCAGCGCGGTTGAGCGTCTTGGCTGCGAAACTTAAATGCTCGGGCTTGCATGTGCAAACCAGCCGATACCGTCCTCGCGGCGAAATCCGTGAGGATGAATCATTTGGTACTCCCGCTGTTTCGGTTGCTACGTTCCTAACCCGCGAACCTACATCAAAAATAACCACCGATGGTTTTCGTCCCCCCGCTAAGGTTTTCGCTACTTCTTCAGGAATGCGAACGACAACTTCTATTCGCTCATCGGATTCAGAAGGGTTTCCCACATGATGTCGTTGAAGAGTAACGCGGGCATAGTAGTCATTGATTCTTCGGGGTGAATCTTCGCTCATGACCGGCATCATGGGCACTTTCGACAGCCGAAGCAATACGGAGTAGGCTGAACATTGACCGGAGTTTGAGGTCGAAATGAGGCATGCCGGAGAACGGGAAAGAAGAATTGCCTTTTGAGACGTATTGCGATCTCATCGAGCGGGAACTGCGGGAAGCCCTGGAGGACTTTGCGGTGATGAGGGACAATCAGTCCGAAGCCAAACGACGTTGCGTGCTTCTGAGGGCAACTCAGGGGAATGCGCGACTATCTGCTCGAATTGGAACTTAGCCTGTAAGCACCTTCGCCGATGCCGATCCGGTGTCCGAATATTTAACGTATTTGAGTCACGTCAGAGAGGGAGCAGTGGGCGACATGAATTTCACGCTCGACGATTTCAGGAGATACATCGCGGACTTGCGGAAGATACGTTGATTGGTCAGGCGAGAGGATCATGCGGGAAGAAAACCAAGGTTCAATTTCTCCTGAAAGACGCTGATTCCGGCAAGTACTATGCGCGACTCTTCGCTAATGGAAAGGAAGTCTGGAGGAGTCTCAACGCATTTTCTTTTTCGTTCGCTTTGTAACCGGCTGGTTAAGAGAATCTTAAACAGATTTCAGATTTCAGGAATATGGCTACAAGCGCACTTTGAGATAATCGAGGATCGTTTGCTGGTCGGGTTCAGGTGTGGTGACTTTCTCGAACTCCAGGTCGCCCATCACGATCTTGTCACGCCGGATCGCCGCTAGGCGCTCGATCACGTTGCGCACTGTCCATTGTCGATCTTTGTGGGTGCCGTCGGCGGCGAATAAAGGTTCAAGCCGCTGCTTGAGATGCCATTGTAAGTAGTAGGCCAGCGTGCAGAGGAAGACGTGACTTCTGATTCGATCATCGGTCTTGTGGTAGACGGGCCGGACTTCGAGTTGCACGGTCTTGAGACTGCGGAACGCTTCCTCGACTAAGCCTAGCTTTTTATAGGAAGCGACTACTTCGCTAGCAGCCATCTTCTCTTTGGGCACCTCACCACTGACGATGTAACAGCCATCGAAGAGTTTTTCGGCCACGATCTTGTCCTGATCAAAGCTCCAGGAGAGCCGTCCATCGATCACGTCCCAGCGGACGAATTTGCCCATCTTGGAACGCTCCAGTACCCGGCCCACGCGTGCTCCGAGCGTCTTGGCACTGGCCCGACGTTTTGAGGCGGCGATCTTGGCAAGTTCTGCGCGGGTGCGCTCCAGAAGCCGCTCACGCGTCTGGCCTTCGCGCCCGGCGGTCAGCGGGTTGCGGCACAGACAATAACGCCGCTTGGGCTCTTCGGGGTCAAAGACCTCAACGATCTTTTCCTCATCAAAAAGCTCCGGGGTGATGACCTTGCGTTCCAGCAGTTCGACAATCTGGCGATCTCGTCAATGCCGAGATGGTGTGCAGACCTTCGGTCCCCTTGATCTTGTCAGCCACCGCTTTGGTAATCATGCCCCGGTCACCGACAAAGATAATTTCTTTTAATCCGTATTGGCGCTGCAATTGGGCGATCTTCTCAGGCACCGTGGAGGCGTCCTGAGTGTTCCCGGCAAAAACTTCGACTCCGACCGGACAACCCTCCGCGCTGCAGAGTAAAGCGATCACGATCTGTTCGTGACCTCGCTTGCCATCGCGATTATAGCCGAAGGTGACGATGTCGCTCTGGGTGTAGGCTCCTTCAAAGTAGCTGCTGGTAATGTCGTAGAGCACCAGGTGACCATCCTGGAGATGACGAGCTGCCAAAGTACGCTGGATCGCGCTCTGGCGCTCCAGGAGCCGATCCATTGGGAGATAACAATGGAGGTCAACATCGACTTTGCCTTCCACGCCCGACAGTTCCCACAGAGCGGTGTTTTTCCACTGGTTGGAGAGCGCCAGTTTGCTGCCGGCATAGACGATGCGTCCGACGATCATCGCCAGGCAATCCTGGACCCAGGCTTCTTTGCGCGAGTAAAGAGCCCGGTCCAGTCCAAGTTCCTTGGCCAGTTCCAGCAGTGCATAGCTGGCCCCATACTCCTTGGAGGCAAGGATCTGGAAATCCTCTGCGGAGCCCTTAGGGACGACATCGCCGCGGAAGGCAGCCTGCAACAATTTGAGTTGCTCTAGAGTCAGGCCGGTGAGGCGGCCGTGGGTGGAATGTTTGACTTTGCCGTTCTCGCGATAGGAAGAGCGGATCAGGCCGACCGGATTACCGCGGTGGCGCTGAATTTCGAGATGAAGAGGAAGAGGTTTACGATTAATGGCCACCAAAGAAGCACATTAACCCACTTATATCAAGCACAACATGCGATATGTATGGCTACAAATGAAATCGAAAAAGGCTGCGGATCAAGTACTGAAGCGGTTCTAGCGTCAAATCAGAAAAGAAGACGCGTCTCAAGACCGAGGTCTTTAGTGTAGCGCAAGCTCGCCTGTCGGTGTTGATCAAAGAGTTTCGCTGAACCGCCAAAACGTCGGAAACCGTAGAGACGGGCACGGCTACCGTAGAATCAATGGCTAGAGTTTACCTCGATCGAGTCCGTAAGGATGTCAGCACAAAGCCATCCACCAAGCATTACCGCGCGCAGATTGTTGCGGCCATCTTGAAATCCTGGCCCGAGCTTTCGACCACGAAACCTAAGGACATCTTGGAAACCGATTGCGAGAATTGGGCGAGTCGGTACGCCATTCCGTACTCGCCAACGAGGTTCAATAACTCAGTCGATACTCTCCGCGGCATTTTCGATGAAGCCACGGGCGAAGCACAGTCGAGCTCCGCCCGTCACTTCGCGTTCTTTATTTTTACTTAGAAGGCGAATCTGAGGCCAAAATTAGTCTGTATAAAGTTGTTGTTTGACAACTCCGGGATGACATAAGCAAGTTCGCCAAAAATCCCGATATGGGGAGTAAAGCGATATTCGAGGCCGCCGCCGATATGCCCGACGAATTGGTTGCCACCAGGAAAGTCCTCCTGTAACCTACTGCGGGCTCGACCCCTGAAAGTGACCGCTCGGTCGGCCGGAGCACCTTGTGTTGTGCTCACGAAAACGGTTCTCTCAGCAAACGTACGGTTGCCGTTCCCAACGCTGCCGACAAAGATGCCACCGAAACCCCCAAAGACGTACGGTGCCAGATGAATGTTCGGCCAGTAGGCATCTAACGGCAATCGCAACAAGATGTCTGCCGTAACCACACCCGCCCCCACACTGCCTCCGCCTCCTGTAACAGTTGCAGTTTCCCCGTCAGGAAAAGTAACCGTTCTGCTTCGTGAACCGCCACCCCCACTGACATCTAGTCCCGCTCCTTGGAACCTGACACCTGCATATTTCCATGGAAACCAATAAGTAAAGTCCATGCCTCCTCCCCAACCGTGCAAGTGGTTACCGCCCCCTTCGCCTTCGGCATAGCTCCCGAAAGCGCCAATATCGAATTCATTCGGTCTGAAGAACTCTGGCGGCGGAGGCGGCGGTGCCGGCGCAACAACTTCCTTCGAAGATACTACTGGTTCTCCGGCAAATATGGCAACTGCTTGTGACACAATCGCCACAACGGTTAAGACAAGTATTTTTTTCATTTTGTCGATACTCCTTAGTTTGAGTGCCAGCATGCCAGTATTATTTGGCATGTAAAGCAAATACAAAATGCAGAAAAGATAGTCAAGACCAGTTTTGCTCTTCATCCGGCTAAGGTCTTATCGCAGCTGATATCAGTTTCGGAGTTATTCATGACCGAGCGAGCGGCTTGAATTTCTCCAATCCGCAGAAGCTGACGATCCTCTTGGCTTAAGCGTTCTTGGCGGGTCTGGGCGTCGATGGCAAAAAGTTCATCCATCTGCCGCCGGATTGCGGAGGAAATTCTGTTTGGCAGTTCAGATGGCAACAAGTGCAGCGGAATTCACGCGAGTATGGACCTGCTCAGGTGGCGATTAGGGGACGAGAACTGAAAAAAGAGTGAAGCTTCTTTTAACCGCTGATCTCCATTATCGCATGACTGGTTTCGTTGGCTGATCGAACAAGCGCCAAGGTACGATCTCGTCTGTATTGCCGGAGGTTTGCTCAATATGTTCGCGGTCGAGTCCACGAAGGAACAAGCGCGGGAAGTTGGGAGACTCATCAGGGAGCTTGCGGACATCGTCCTTATAGTCGCAGTCTGCTCGGGGAACCACGACAATGCTGGCCGACTAGTCTCGCATGATCGAGTGCCGCTGTATGAATGGTTCATCGATCTCGGCGCGCACTCGAGAATCACTACGGATGGTTCAACGCAAAAGCTCGAGAAGTTAATTGTAACGACGACGCCGTATCATTGCTCCAAGGAGCAAAAATCAATCTGGCTCGATCGCGGTTCTACGATTCGCAGACAAACCGGGAAACCGTGGATCGTTCTTCATCACGTTCCGCCCAAGACAACCTTGAACGCTAGGTGAAGAATCGGAAGCTGCGGAACTTCTGGCGGCTTATCGGCCCGATTATTTTGTTTCCGGTCATGATCATGCATTTCCTTACACGTCCGGCCAAAGCTGGAACCAGAGGCTCGGCGAGACACGTCTGCTGGTGCCAGGTCAATTGGTGAGAGCGGCATTTCCGAATTATATCAACCTGGATACCGAATCCGGAGAAAACTCCTGGCACACCACCAGCGAGACTTGGATACCGGAGGACCGGCTTCTTTGATCATCTGTTGCTTAAGTTGGCGAAAAAGTGAACAAAGTTGCTGTGTCGTTCCTAGAGGTAGTTACTCAAAAGAGGGGATGCTAAATACCGCGTCCGGTAAAGCGTGGTGATTAAAATATAAAGGCTTTGCAGTGATGGTAAGAATCTGCAGGAATCATTATCGCAGTCCGGACTGGGGGCGAGGGTATTTGAGGCAGCTTACCGGCCCGCCCATCGGCTCAGACGATCACCGGCGTTTCTCTGGACTGTTCCTGGGAATCAACGTCTTCGCCGGCTAATTAGGTGACGAATCGGCGCGGCTCCGATTTTTGCGCGAGGCCCGGGCGGCGGCAAAGGTGCGCCATTCGAACGTCGCCTCGGTGTTACACCTGGGCTACCGTTCGCTAATGACCTTAAGGGTTACGGGGCATCGCAGATCAACATCGAGCGCCTTGTAGGTGATGCCCATTGCCCACGACCCAACTCGATCGGTCTACCATCCGTATCCACATCACTTCGTAGTTCTCGAATCGGCGAACCTGCGATCCGCCGTCAGCCCTCTTCGGCGCTGGCTGCTAACTCAGATGTTGAACCCGATTCTTCGGTCGCTGCAGATTCCGCGCCGAAAGCTCTGTGCAGGATACAGACTGGACAGAACTCCCGATCGGCGGTGGCGAAGAACTTCGTGCCGCAGACCGGGCACGTGCGTGGTTCCCGCTGCACAGATCCTTCAGATTCCGCTTTCACGGCTTCAGCCGTCCTTCAGCGGCGACTAGCGCACGGTTCCCGACCTGAATCTCGGCAACCCGGTCCGCGCTACCTCCCACTGAGTTGTCGCTCGCTCTCATCGGAGACTGCCTTCGCAGACAAATACTAGCGGATCAGGCCTGGGCAAACAAGGATGCCAACGTCGTTGCGATTGTTGCCTGGGGTGGGGTCGGAAAGTCCACGCTCGTTAACCATTGGCTCCGACAGATGGCTACTGACCATTATCGTTCTGCAGAGCTTGTTTTTGGTTGGTCCTTCTACAGACAGGGCAGCAGCGGGGACACTTCGTCCGCAGATGAATTCCTTGATGCGGCTCTCAACTGGTTTGCAAATCCAGATCCACGGATCGGAACGGCCTGGGAGAAGGGCGAGAGACTTGCAAAACTCGTCGCGCATCGGCGAACCTTATTAGTTCTGGATGGCCTGGAGCCGCTCCAAAACCCGCCTGGTCCACAAGAAGGGCGCGTACGTGAACCTTCCCTCCAGGCACTTTTGCGCGAGCTTGCTGCCTTCAATAAGGGGCTTTGCCTGATTACCACGCGGACGCCGATAAGCCGGCCGCTTTCTCTCCTAAAATCGCGCTGAGGGCCTCGCTAAAGCCGCCCGTCGAGATGCCTTTCAAGTACAGGGCCGGAATCAGCGCATCAACGCTGGGCACCCGACGCATATACTTGGGCAGAATTTCGCTGGAAAAACTTTCTCCGTCGCGATGCCGAACTCGTGGCTGGCGAATCTTGACTGGACCTACTCCAGTGACCAAATCTCTTTCTGGCAGGTGACCGTTACGTACCACACTGCGTTCTCCAGATTCGCTTCGGCGACCACTTTGGCTTTGGAGATACTCGGCTACTTCGTTCTCGATCGCAGCCTGCAACAGCTTCCGCGCTCCTTCGCTCAAGAGTTGTTCCAGATAGCTTTTCGCTTCGACTTTTACTCGCTCTTGGAGCGAGGTCACATTAACGTCCATTCTGGCTGCATCACTTCTTTTCGGCTCCTCGGGTGAGGCGGGCGTTGGTTTCTTTTTCTATTGAAAGGATGCGCCTTTCTCTATCTCCTCATCTACAAAATTCGGTTATACCTCCAATGAATACGCCCTCACATAGCAACAAAGAATTGGCGGAACTCGTTGCATCGCGCATGCTTCAGGTGCTCATTCGCGCCGGTTTGATCGCGGCGCTGGCGATGCTGTCCTTCCAGGTCTTTGCGCCGTTCTTTGCGCTAATGATCTGGGCGCTCATCTTGGCGGTCACGCTGTATCCGCTGCATCAAATGCTCGCTCGCAGGATGCGCGGTAAACAAGGGCTGGCCGCCACCTTGCTTGTGATCCTCGGCGCCATAGCCATTGTTACGCCCACAGCGCTGCTGATGAATTCGCTGGCCGATTCCGTGCGTAGCTTCATTGGCAACGTGCAAGACAACACGCTGGCGATTGATGCGCCGGCAGAAGGCGTGAAGGAGTGGCCGATAGTCGGCGAACGAGTGTATTCCGTTTGGTCAAGGGCGCATGACGATCTGCCCGCGCTGGTGCAAAGTCTGCAACCGAAAATTGGGAATCTGGCTCAGAAGGCGCTTGGGTTGGTCGCCGGCATTGGCGGCGGAATACTGCTGTTCTTCGCCTCGTTCATCATCGCAGGCATCATTGTAGCCTACGGCGAATCGGGCGCACGTGCCAGTCGCGCCATATTCGTCCGCCTTGCCGGAACGGCGCGAGGTGAGGCGCTAGCCACACTTTCCACGGCGACCATTCGCGCGGTTGCGCAAGGCGTCATTGGCGTTGCTTTCATTCAGGCCGCCATCATTGGGCTGGCGTTGCTTGTCGCCGGCGTGCCCTGGGCAGGCGTCATCGCGATTATTGCCCTCGTATTGGGCATTGCGCAGGTGCCGGCGCTGATCGTCACCGTGCCGGTCATCGGCTACATCTGGTCAAGTGGTAATTACAGCACCGGGATGGCCACAACGCATACTATCATCCTTGTGCTTGCCGGAATGGCCGACAACGTATTAAAGCCACTTTTGTTGGGCCGTGGCGTCGATGCACCGATGCCAGTCATTCTATTAGGCGCGTTGGGTGGTATGGCGAGCGCGGGAATATTAGGGATGTTTGTCGGCGCAACGCTTTTGGCGGTGGGCTATCAGACTTTCATGACCTGGGTCGCGAGCAGTGACGACAACGATCCAGCGGCGCCAAAGAACGAACTAGGCGATTCAAAGCCCACGAATTAGAACCATGCTCGGCGCTCGGTGGCAATAACCGTGGGTTGCTCCGCAGCAGAATCACTGGAACGAACTCGGGCTGCGGGTGTGGAGGCTGGGCCTAAAATTGCACCTTTTGCGTAGCGGCAAGGATCCAATCCAGGTCGTATTGCGATCGCGAAAGCGAACGGCGCGACCGAGCACGAAACAGCGAATGGCCAATGGAGGCAGACGCAAGAACAAAGGGCAGGAGAAATCTCATGCCCTTAAACATTCTCGTCGAGGGGCTGATCTTAATGGCAGCGACTGGTGTTTCCGAGGAGACGACAGAGGATTCTCCGTGATCTTGTTTCCCAGGATACGACGAAGGATTCTCCATAGTGTTGTCTTTCCGACAGACGGCGAAAGATTGTTCGTCGTTTCCTCCCGAGTTCCGACACAGATGACAGAGGATTCTTCTTTCCGAGACACCAGGCTTGCCTGGCCTGAGCTTCCGACCACAGTAGTCCGCTATCTTATCCCTCGGAGCAAACCAAACCCTTTGCTGCAGCCTTCAGAGCGAATGCTGCGCCCCCTCCTAGCCCGCGCGAGCAACCGTCGTTCTCTAGCTAGCGTTCACAAATGCCTGCGGATTTGTGACTTGTGCAAGGAATCGCGCTCGCCCAGATCCAAATCAGTTTTACCTGACTGGTGTTCGACCCGGGGAGAGCCGACGGCGTTTGTGCAGGCGAAGAAGTCGTTTGCGACGATACCGGATTGGCGATCTCATCCGCGTATTTCTCTGTCTCGGTGCTGCAGGATAGCCCGTTTCTGGGAATACTGGCCGGCGCACGCATGCCTCTTTTGCTGAGGTGGGTACTGCACCGTTTTCCGTCCATTGAGATTAAAGGAAGCCCCCAGTCCAGGTTCACAAAAAGACCGGGAGCCAATTTGATTCGCTGGCGCGATCTGAAGCTCATCTTTCTCCTCCTGAGGTCGAGCATTTTACAGTTTTATGGCTTGCTCGAATCCTTGCCAATTTTTAGTGTCCGAGCTTACGGTCGGGCTAGGCGACATTATGTAAAGTCTTATTATTATAGGCTGGTAATTCAAACGGGCTAAACGCCTTACAAGGTCTTGTTTTGGTTTGGCTTCCAGGCCAGTTATCGCGCCGCGCAGACTGCAGCACAGCAAGAGCGGCTAGGGCTCTGGAGTGATACCCAGACGCCGGTGCCTCCTTGGGAATACAGACACGCTGCTCACTCACGGCATCGCGGAGAAAGTCAGAAAAGGAGTGATCAGATATGCCCCTTCGTTCATCCCCGGGGTATGCGCATCGATTGGCGATGCGCATCCTTACACCATCGAAGCGCTGGACCTGTCGAGCAGGATTACCACATAACTAAAACCACCAGAAAGAGAAAGGAAGGCATGAATGTTGACTTGTCAACAGAGCAGATGAAACCCATCAGCGCCGCGCTGGCGCTGGCGGTTGAAAGGTGCCGGGAAAAACTAGGGATAACTGAAGTCCAGCAATTCCGCCTGCACGCTCTGTCGGAGGATGAGATGAAAGAGTTCATCCGATCCTGCCGCAGGCTGGAAAAGGATTTAGACGAGATCTGGATCCCGTACAGCGAGGCGATCAGTCTGCCGGTCGAGCCGATCCCGCCCTACGCAGAGGAGGACCTGTGAAACGCTCGATTCTGATCCGGAGCAAGGAAAAGGCCGCGGAGTTCTGCTGGGAAAGATGACCGAGGGGTTCAGAAAGGGGTTACTGTGATGAACCAGGATGCCCCGTTCCGTGCACAGGAATAAGAACGTAACGCGTCTGAGGCAAAAGAGAGGAGGAGTCGCGGCGGAGAACTTCCCTAGTTCGCTTCACGTTGGGATCAGCGGCATCATCGCCGTCGTGCTAGCGTCGGGCACCCTTGTGCTAGCATCGAGGAGGCCCGGTGTTAGCAAATGCTAGCACGACAGCGAACGGGATAAAACCGCAGTGAAAACTGAAAGGAAGAAAAATGAACAAATTAAAAGAAGCATTGGAAGAGCTCTGGCTATGGCTGCTGGAATGCCTCGGAGGAGCGGCGGCATTTCTCCTCTTCGCGCTGCCGTATGCGATTGCGACTTTCGCCATGCAATGGGCGAACGACAACTACGGAATCGGCGCTATGGCGATGGTGAGGTTCGTCTGTATAGGAGTGTTCTTGGCGGTGATTGGAATTTTTTGTGGGGAATTAAAGTGAACAAGAAAGGAAGAAAGTTGAAAACGAAAACGAAGTTGTTGCCGGAGATCTTGATTGACCCCTACCGGCAGGATATTTGCCGGATTGAAATATCTCCGGATACGGACGTATGGCGCAAGGTGCTGCCCTGCCAGTACGTGAAGCGTGTTGCACTGGGGCGTCCATATGAACGCCAGAGGACATTATTGGTCACGAGAATCGGGTTTCAAAGCAGGATAAGATGTTCAGCACAGTCTGTTGTGGTGTCATTGGCCAACTTCTCTAAAGTTAAGTCGATTCATCAGATGTGAGATCGACTTATCTATAGTCGCGAGTTAGCCGTGATTGACACGACCTCTCCCAGCCTTATGACTCCTTCGTCTCCGCTGGCGCGCTTTGAGGTGCGCTTGGCAGCTGCGATTGTTCAAGCCGCACTAACAACCAGGTCTGCGTGTCGGGACCGAAGATATTGTCAGGACTTCGGAACGAGCCAACAAGAAGAAGACTGGGACACAGCCAAATCAAGAAGCCGATCGGCAGCAGCGCGAGCGTGCAGATGATCGAGTGGCTGGAATGGAGCCGGGGCCGGAGGCTTACCCTCCCAGAAGCGCCACCTAGTACATCGTATCATAAGTACATGACATACTATTCAGCCTGCCATTGGTCAGTTAATTCAATGATCCGGCGAAGTTTATCCGGACCCTTAGTCCACTCGAATGGACCGCATCGTTTGTTGTACTCTTGGATGAAGTTTTTTAGAAAATTTTCTAGCTCTTGTCCTGACTGATGAACGGCTTGCTGAAGACCTTGACGGGTCAATATGCTGAAGAAGCATTCAATGAGGTTTACCCATGAAGCGTGGGTCGGGGTGTAGTGAAAGCTCACCAGCGGATGGCTCTTTAACCATTTTCTGGCTGCTTCATTAGTGTGGGTGTTGAGGTTGTCGAGTACGATCGCGAGCCGTTGGTTCGGATACTCTTTGACCACCGAGTCCAGAAAGGACAGGAAATCCTTGCTGGTGCGTCTTTTACGCACGTGAGCGATGACTCTTCCGGTGCCAATATCCAAGCTGGCTAATAGCGTACGTGTCCCATGTCGCACATATTCGTTGGTCCAACTACGCGGTTTAGTGGCCCGGAGCGGTAGCATCGGCTGAGTTCGATCAAGAGCCTGGATACCGGTCTTCTCGTCCATGCAGAGCACCACGACATTGTCTGGAGGATTCATGTAAAGCGCCACGACCTCGAGCAACTTCTCTCCAAATTGGGGATCCGGGCTAAAGGTAAAGGTCCGCAACCGATGAGGCTGTAATTTGTTCTCCCGCAGAATGCGGTTGACGGTGGCCGAAGGAATGTCCAGATGCCCAGCCAGCGTCCGCGCGCTCCAGCGTGAAAGCCCCTTCGCCGGCGCCTGGCAGACCGTTTCAACCACCTTTTGAACGCTTTGCTCATCCCGACTGCTGCGCGGTCGTCCAGGGCGAGCTCGATCCTCTAAGACAGCTAATCCTCTCTGGTCGTATTCTTTACGCACCCGACCGACCACATGCTCGTTCGCGCCTAACTCCAAAGCAATTTGCCGATTAGAAAGACCACGTGCCGCTAAAACGAGCATTTGCGCCCGCTTGGCGACATTCAGCGCCGTCTTTCGGCTCCGGGCAATCCGCTCGCATTCGCCGCGATCACCTTCTTCCATTGCTAACATTCGGTTCGCTGCTGGCACCCACTAATTATACATAAACAAAAAAAGTATGCTATCTATTTATGATACGATGCACTAGCCCTGAGACTGGAGCAGGTGTATAACCGCTTTAGCCGCAAACCATTGTGGTACAAGCTTGATGAGCACAATAAGCCTGTGCCTCTGGTTTAATGTCCCTATGCACGAGCTTCTGCTTGTGCACCGCAGCCAAACCGGCGGCGACCTGCGTCGCGATTTCGAGCGCCAGCTTCACCTCAAGCCTACCTGAGCGTTTGATGAGATTCGCGAGCGTTTCTCCCTCCACAAACTCCATCGCGTAGAAGTAACTGCTCCCAGTTCTTCCCAAATGGAAGACCGAAGCAACATTTGGGTGACGGACGCTGGCCGCTGCGCGGGCCTCCCGCAAGAACCGAAGTCGCGCCGACTCATCACCGAGATATTTTTCGCTGATGACTTTCAGTGTCACGGGGCAGTGCAGATCCACGTCGAACGCCTTGTAAGTGGCGCCCATCGCACCCCGACCCAGCTCGACTGGTTTCCCATCTTCGCCCGTCACCAATTCATAATGCTCGAATCGCTGCGCTGTCGGCGTGACCGTATCCTGGGTAGGAGAAGACTCGCCGGACTCAACCCCGCCCGCAAGAGCCTTGCGGAGCATGCATACCGGACAGAATTCCATTGCTCCAGAAAACTCGTTACCGCAGCTTGGGCAGGCGCGTTGGGGCTCCGTTTTCATGGACCTAAGCGCTCTTCAATGGCGACGTCAACCGACAGCAACACCACCTTCCCGAACTCGGCCAGCACGGCTCCTGGCAAACTATTGTCCCGTTCCACAAGCAATGACGTGTTACTTCATATTACAGCGTCAAATCCCATTTCGGAACTGAATTCCTGCCCGCTCGACATCCGCAAATCGTGTAGTCAGTCAACGTCGGCGTTACAGGCAAAAGCGCAGGTCCGCCTTGCCCCGGCAGGTTCATTCCCGCGAAAACTTCACTACCAAATAGTCGTAAGCCTCGTCCTCGGGAGTCCACTGCTGACTCGATATTTTCCCGACTCGCCTCTTCAGATTCCGTTTTCTCAGCCTCAGCCCTCCCCTCCCCGGCGATCAGCGACCGAGATTGGGACCCAACCACTTAACTGCAGTTCCGTCCTCACAAAGATTCCGGCCGCCATCGAGGTAGGGGTGTATACTCGTCCATCTATCTTTGAATTCTAAAACGGAATTCCTGGTCAATATGAAAGCTGACACACACGATCTCATCCAGGAAAAAGAGGATGTTCACGGCCACCATGCGATTCCTTCGGACCTCGCCCTTCGCGTCAAGGCGCTCGAATCGTTGCTGGTCGAGAAGGGGCTGGTCGATCCGGCAGCTCTTGATGCATTGATCGATACCTACGAGCATAAGATCGGTCCGCGCAACGGCGCGCAGGTGGTAGCGCGAGCCTGGGTCGAACCGGCTTACAAGGAGCGCCTGCTGACCGATGCCACCGCTGCAATCGCGGAACTCGGTTACACCGGCGGACAAGGCGAGCATATGATCGTGGTCGCCAATGGGCCTAAGGTGCACAACCTAGTCGTCTGCACGTTGTGCTCCTGTTATCCCTGGCCGGTTCTCGGGTTGCCGCCGGTCTGGTACAAGTCCGCGCCTTACCGTTCCCGGGCCGTAATCGATCCGCGCGGCGTGCTGCGTGAATTCGGTCTCGAGCTGCCGGAGGACGTCGAAATACGTGTTTGGGACAGCACATCGGAAGTGCGCTACCTGGTGCTACCCGAGCGGCCGGCAGGTAGCGAAAAACTGAGCGAGGAGGAACTCGCTGCATTGGTCACACGCGATGCGATGATCGGCGTCGCCAAAGTCGAGATGCCGCGGGCAGGGGCCAACCTATGAACGGCGTACATGACATGGGCGGCATGCACGGCATGGGCCCGATCCAATACGAGAGCAACGGCTAAACTCGCTCATAGAGCTAATGGTTAAAAACGGGATGATCACTCGCGCGGAAGTTGAGAGCGGCCAGCCGACGCCAGGCCTGGCCAAGGCTACGCCCGCGCTTATCGCGAGTGCCATTCCGGCTATAGTCGCGAAGGGTAAACCTGCGAGTCGAGAAGTACCGGCGCCGGCTCGCTTCACGGTGGGTCGTCGTGTACGTGCCCGCAACATCCATCCGACTGGGCACACACGCCTGCCACGCTACGCGCGCGGCAAGGTTGGCACGATCCACCGGGACCACGGCGTCCACGTCTTCCCGGATACTAACGCCCATTCCCTCGGTGAGAATCCACAGCGCCTGTACTCGGTGCGGTTCGCCGCGCGCGAGCTGTGGGGGGAGCAAGCCTCGGAGCGCGATGCCGTGTATATTGACATGTGGGACGGTTACCTTGACTACGACTAATTCCATAACGGAAACCGCGCGCGTCCAAGCGTCGCCGCGGCTGCCACAAGATATGGGCGAGCCTGTATTTGCCGAGCCTTGGCAAGCTCAGGCCTTCGCACTTGCGGTGAGGCTCTCCGAGCAGGGGTATTTCACATGGAAGGAGTGGACAGCCGCGCTTGGGGACGAGCTCAACGCCGCCACGAGCCGCGGGGAACCCGACGACGGTTCGCATTACTATGATCATTGGCTTGCGGCTCTCGAGCACCTGGTTACGGCTAGGGGCTTGGCTGATTCGGCGACCTTGGTTGCCCGCAAGGAGGCCTGGGCGGATGCCTACAGGAGCACACCTCACGGCAGGCCAGTGAAGCTCGCCACAAACTCCGACGGCTCATTTTAAAAACCCCATGTAGGTTATCGCGGGTCGAGCGCCCCGGACCCCTCTGAGTATTAAAGAGCGAATCCCCGGCATAGACCTTGATGCGAAAGTGATCCGAAAGCCTGCTTCGGTCCAAATGAGAACCACAAAATAACAGGCCTCGTCCAAACCTGTTCGTTGCTAGCTAGAACGACGCGGGTTCACGAGTATCGAGACGACTCGCTGGCATCCGCATTGGCTCGCAGGCTCATGCGGGCGGAAACTTCGTGAACAAGTCTTCAGGAATCCACTCCTTACTCGACGTTTCCCACCGCGCGTGCCCTGAGTTCGTGTTCAAAACGATATGGTTCGGAAAGGGCGCGGCCAAAAGCTGTCCGGGCACCAGCAAATGCACTCCCTCGATTACGTGCGTCCAGCTCCTTCCCGTCAAGTACGGAAACTGATGGCTGTGTCCGGAAATAAAATATGCCGGCCGGTATCTCTGGAAGAGCTCTGCTGCCTCGCGTTCCTCGCCGACGGAACCGGGAAAGCCCATCGGTGGCGCGTGGTGGAGCACAAGCCACGAACTCCCGAGTTGCCTTCGAAGGGTGCTTCCCCGGTCAAGCCAGACTGATTTCTGTTCTTTGGAACAATGATAAGGAACGGCCGTCAAAATCAAATCTTCGACAACCTGCGTCACACCGTCGGTGATAATGTTTCGCTCCTTTCCCAATGCAAAAAGCCACTCGTATACGGGCGCCCGGTCTGCGGAAATTTGGCGTCCGGCATCGTCATGGTTTCCAGAACAGATCGCGACCCGAGTTACCTTGGCCAATTCGCGGATCCATCGACTGACGGTCCTCGCCTGCACGATCCTCGGCTCAGCGTTGAACATGTCGAGCAGGTCCCCGGCTATGCAGATCAGATCCCAATCCGGCGCATGACTACAACCAGCCGAAACCATTGTTCCCGATAGTGGAGGTCCGCTGTGATGAGGATTTTCATACAGTGGTTTTCAAACAGAATGGCCCCGAGCTAGCACTACTTCCTAGCGGAATATTTCGATACCCCGAAGCGGTTCGCAGGCAGTATTGCAGATCAGCAAAAGGCATTTCGGTTAAAGTGATATTCAGATTCGGTCGCATTCTTCCGGCAAGTTACCTGATCTTTTTCCAGTACACGCATGGCCGAGAGGCTGCAAGTGGCTGGCGCGATTGCCCTGAGGACTTCGTGCGGGAATCCGAATCGAAGGATAACGTCGCCCCGCCGATTAGCTTCGATTCCGGTTACCGTTCCCCTGACATGGAGATGTTTCCTCGAATGGTTCCGCGCCTCTGATGCCTCTATCACGCCCAGAGGCTTTGGGCGCTGCTTGAGTAAAAGCCCTATCAAGAAAGTTTAGATCGACGCTTTTTCTGTTAAAAGTAATTACCCGGAGGGAAGCGATGACTCCCCTTTTAACTGGGAGTCCTCGAGTCCAAATTTAACACGCCCTTTCAGCAATCCCAGAATGTAGGGCTGTGGACTCGACGATTTATGCTGCGGGTATTCTTGCGTTGGACGCAACGATGCCCTTTCCAGCTTCGTTGATATCGAAGAAAGATATCGTCGTAAGTGGTCGGCAATCTGTGAGAATTCCGCGTTGGCCGGACCTTGAAGGTGACACCGTGGTTTTCGATGATTTCCCTGATTGTGCTGGTTGCGCAATTCGCGCGCCGCTCATTTGTCGTTCTTGGGTGTCTGAAGCATCTGCCATTCTTCCACCGGCTAACCCATGAAACTGGCTCCTGGCGATGCCGGTAGAATCGGACGACTCCAGTTTGAGCGGTTCTCAGGTCGGTAAGGGCGCCGTCATAGCGCCCCAAACACTTCAAGACAATCAGCAACTCGCCCCGATATAGAGCATTGCTATTGGTCAGTTTTTTGATGTGCATCGGTTTCCATTCCAAGGAAACCGCGAAGGGACCCGCGATTTCCTCACTGGAAACCAGAGGTCTTGAAGCCAATGCTCATGCGGTCAACTATTCACCAGCGAAGCTCGTCCGTCTAGAGTTTTTAAAGCGGCTATACATTTCCTACGAAAGAGCGAGCGGACCATGGCCGGGTGTTCGTTAGGAAACAGCGACGACTTGGGGCTGCGAGGCAGAAACCGGATCGGGGCGAGCGATTCATATTCACAATATTATCTCTTACCTATAAAAAAGGCCCCTCCTCCACTTACGTTAGGAGGAGTGGCCCCGCCCGGAATTTATTTTAACCCCTTTGCTTCTTCTTAGCTAGTTCCCATTTATTGGTGCAGGCCATGCCTTGGTGGCCCTCAAATTTATCTCCAGATTGGTGACTAATCTGATTTCTTTTTCGTGGAGGAAGGTTGCTGGTTCGGTATGATGTTGTACGCGCCCGGATATCGAGCCTCAACCTGTGCCTTCGCGCCCGATTGATTTAGCGCTTCGACTTGGACACTTCGAGGACCCGTGCCTTTGGAAACGAAGTAGACGTTGTATAGATTCATTCTCATACATTTCTCTATATTTTTCGCCGCTTTTTGGGGGCCCCAAGGCCTCGGCGGATATCTTCTATCCAGGGAAACGAAAAAGGCCCTCAGGATCGCCTCCTAGGGGCCTTCATGAGGGCGTTAGAACGAGCGGTCTACGCGGATTTCTTCGGTACCCGGACTAGCAGTAAGCTCGCGATGCTTTGCTCGCCTTTTACCACTCGGGCGATACGACCCGAGGAACGGTTGAGCACGGAAACCTTAGCCATTAGCAAATCGTTAAGGAAAGCGGCTTGAGCTTCAGGACCAGCCTCAACCCCGGCTTTCACAAATGCGCGTTTTATCTTGCCTAGCATCTTGCGGTCGGCTTGCTCAACTTTCCGGAGTTGCAACTCCGGCACGATTTCCACCGGTTCGGAGGTTTCCGTCTCGACGTGAACCTTCTCGACGGGTGGGAGGGTAGAGACGGGAATGATTTCCATTTCCGGCAAGGGAGCCGTCACGGTTTCCGGCACCACTTCGCTTTTTTCTTTTTCCAGATGGGCGAGTTGGGCTTCCACCCGATGGGACTGCTTGATAGATTTAGAGGGTTTCGAGGATTCTTTGTTAGAAACTGGATTATTCATACAACTTCATTTCTCCCCAACTATGGATGATGGAGCTTACAGGATGAGCGAATGTTTGGAACACCCCAGTCAACGAGGGAACCCAAGGCTCTCCGGCGGGCGGCGATCTCCCGGCAAATATCGGGCGTAACGCAAAGGCAAAGCTGGTTGCCTTCCCCGAGACGGGCCAGCACGAAGTCGACGGAACATCTTTTGAGCGCGATGCGTAATTCTGCGATGTTGAGCTTTTGGCGCTCGCTCAGCGTTCCTGCCTACTTCAGGGATCGCTCCCAGCAAGCTTGATCAATATTTTGCGGATCAGTTGGGAGCGCAGAGATTAGTTAGCCTCCCAAACTGTGAACAGTTTTAATGCAGGTAAGAAACTATTAGTCTCGGCTCAATTTTTTAGTTGATCCTGATCTAGTTTCTTAGGAGGGCGAGCCTGGCGCATTTCAAGAAGCCATGTTCGGCTTGTGGTTAGAGTGCGCCTCTCTCGCCTTTAGGGAACGAGAAGCGGAATCCCATCGTCTTCTGGGTCATCTAGCGAGTAGATGCGAAACCACATGTTTTCGATTGAGATGTCGCCACCTCCTCCAGGCTTGTTACCAATGCCGGCCAAGATATGGACCTCTGCAAAGTAACCAGAGCCACCTTCATCGTACTTCGACAGTTCGCCTTCCCCGTAAAGGTAGTACGTCAGCGGCGCAGTGCACCGCCCTCCGTTGAACTCGACGGGCCCGACCTCGTGAGCTTGGCACGTTTCCCACAGGTCCGATATTCCGAGCCTTGCTAATTCAGGAGCGAGTTTTGGGTGATTGAGGAATAGCGGATTGGATGGCGAACCTGAGCGCGTCGGTATTTCTGTCCCCCAAGCCACGTCGGCTAAATGAAAAATCGCTTCGCGTCGTTGTTGGAGCAGGAGCGCCCTTAAATAATCCAAGTAAGGACTTTCTAGCAACCTGTGTCGCAACTTTGCCATAGTGTGACTAGCTGTTTCGATCGTATCGGGCTCGATTCCGGCGGCCACCAGCCGCCTTGCTCTGCACGATTGCTCTTGGGTCGACGAACAGGCCAGTGTGCCGATCAAGGCGCTTTGATTGT
Organism: uncultured Verrucomicrobiae bacterium; assembly: GCA_963742335.1. GTDB lineage: Bacteria > Verrucomicrobiota > Verrucomicrobiia > Chthoniobacterales > JAFAMB01 > JAFAMB01. The sequence goes on along the minus strand of CAVULL010000039.1, from coordinate 23,091 downwards.
CGTCGACGTAAATGATCCCCGTAATCACTAGATTTTTGCCGCTTACGTGTTCGTAGCGAAAGGTAAACGGGGCCCTGGCTTCGTCCTCGCAAAACACCGGAGATCCAATCACGTCGGGTTCCTCCGCATAATGGCGAAGATCAAATTCCCACAAAGCTGGATTGACCCCAATCGATTTGCTATAAGCAATCATCGCCGGAACTTGCAAAAGGTCTTTTTCCAAGGACGAACCGCCCCAGCGTTCGGAAAACGCTAAACGCCCGATCTCGGCTCTCTGCTGATATTGGCTTAAACTTTTTAGAAATTCTAAGTATCCGTTCATACTCGGTAACTAACAATTATACATTCCAACTAACAAACAAGTTTTTATCGCTTCTCCGCTGCGTCTTTGCATCCTAGGGAGTACGGAGTCAGGGATTTTGCATTTTATCGTGCGAGGACATCATTCGGTTTCGCTGCCGGTAGCAAGTCACGGTACTTCGTCCGAGCGGCAAAAGCGGAAACGAAATCCCAGAGAATCTCCTCCCGCCCATTTTCGTCTCCGGCAACTGGCGGGTACTGTCTCTCGGTAATGAACTCACGATCGACCAGCCACTCCTCTAGGGCATCCTCCAACCAACCGAAATATTCGGTCTCCCCGGCCTCCTGGACGATATCATTCAGCGTCTTATCCCCATCGCCGACGTCTACCTCTAGATGTTCGTCAAAGCAATAGGTGCTCTCTTGGCGAAGATAGGCGTTTATGTCCTCAGCATACTCCTGGATCACTTGCGCGATAGCCGATATGGCGGCTTGGCGTTTTAGTTGGGTTTTGTACTTTGCATAAGTGTTAACTCGGGTTGAAGGGAAAGAGAGAGCAAGCCGGGATTAAACGCAGCTGAGATCGCTCGCATGCGACGTACAACGCGTTTTTCAGCAACCTCGGTCCAATCGTGCCTGATCACGCGTCAACCGGTCAAGCCATTGCGTGCACTTTTGGGTTCATTGCGTTTTTGGCAGAGCGCGAATCTCCGCGCATTCATTGAGAAGGGCGGCCGGGACAAGCCATTCTCGCCAACGGGCGCCTTCTTTAAACAGTTCAAATTTAGAGATCGAGATCTCTGGGGATAAGATGATTTCCAAGAGTTGGTCATTGGGATACTCTGGATCCGGCTCCCCTGGCGAATTAGCCAGGTAAACGCCACTAATGCCTGTAGTGGTCTCCTTGCATTCGTTGATGAACCCGTCGCGGAGAATCGCTTCGACCTGAGCGCTGGTATTGACATAGTAGTAGGTGTTAATCATGTTAGTCATTTCATTCGACGCACTCGTGAAGAGACGAGATGATATCCCGGAGTGAAAAAATTTTGGCCGGGAAGAGAATTTTGCTTTGTCCAGCTTTGAAAAGTGGGTACGTTGCCATTGTCATCGATTCTTAAGCCCAGCTTTTCCTTGCCCGGGAAGCTGGGCTATTCGTTTGTTCGTTTTGTGAGTAGAATTTACATCCAACGTTAGTTGCCGGAGTTTAAGGGCAATGTTACGCCTCTCTCTTCGAGCCAAGCCGCGAACTTATCCTTGGGAATCAAATACTGTCCGGAGGGCAGTTTTGTAGCGGGTAATCCACGTGTATGGATCCATTTGATAATGGCGCTTCGCTTTCGACCCACTAATTCCCCGGCTTGAGGTGGACTCAGTAACTCGCTCATGCACCTTAATTACCGGGCAAGCCAAAAAGACGAGGAAAGCGTTTTCGGCGAAAGCGTCGTAACGCGATTCCCTGTATCTACACCACATTAGTTGAGGCGTTGCCCCGGAGCGACATCAGCTCCAGCGTACGTGATTAGGCGAAAATTGAGGTCTGCCCTAATTCAGTGATCCAAGTCCGCCGACATCCGAGACGCTCGCCGCCAGGTCCGCCTTCGCATCCACCGGCCGAGGGGCCTGTATAATGGGATATTTGATACCGCAAGATCAATGATGCGAGATGCGACGATCCCATTTCCGGATCCCCAGTATTGCCTAAGGATCCGGAGCGGGAAAGAATAGACTCCCAGGGGGTCCGGCAACGCTGAGAACATCGATTACATTTCTCTCAATTGAACTTCCAGGGGCGCCAGCCTCCGGGCGGCGTACTGAAAGAATTTTAACAATAGGGCGAAGCCGAGGCGAGTCGGACCGGTCTTATTGGCCAACAGCGCGGCCTCGGAAGGTAGAAGGGTCCAGTCGGCGAACTCCAAGTCGGTCCACTCGCGTTTCATGCGATTGATCGCTCCTATTGAGGTGAGGTAAGATGGTCGTTGTCAGCAACGAGGCCGCCGTAGGATAGCACTTCGCAGAATAGAAGAGGAAGTACGACAGTGCTCGGGCCGAGGTGAAAAAAACGCACTGACCCGAGCAACTCCCGACCTCGTCAAGTCGCACCAACTTGGTGGAACCCAGCCGCGCCCAATGTCGATGGGCCAAGGTACCAGATCCCGTCTAGTACGGCGTGACGTTTTAGAGTTGCAAACTCCTCAGTTCTACTTTGCCCCTGGTGACACGAATGTTTCTACTGGGCCATCAAAGAACGAAACGCCTGCTTCCGGCCGCAGCAACGGGCGCCGTGGCCGTCCAGTTGATCCTCGCCGGGGCTGCGATCGGTCAGACCTGGAATGTCACAGTCGGGAATTGGGGACAGCGTCCGATTGGAGGCCTGCCACAATACCGAATAGCTCGAGCGCAACGGCCAGTTTCAACGCGGCGACTGGCAGTAGCCCGGATGTGTCCCTAGCTGGAGCGCCTTTTACCGTTGGCACGCTGGACCTCAATAATGACGTGAGCGGCGGCTTTACCTTTCAAAATGGAACCTTGCAACTCGCGGGCCCTGCGACGATAAATGTCGAGAGCCACAATCTTGCGCCAGACGTTGATACTACCGCTACGATTGCTCTCCAGGCCGAGGCAACCATTAACACCTCTTCCTTTCGCCCATAACTATGAGACAACGAAACTACTTGGCTCTCGGCCTCACAGCACTTGCAACAGGCGTTCTCATTTTCTTCCCAGCGTGCAAAAAGGAAGAGACGGTCAAGGCCTTGCCGCCGCCCGATGTGCTTGTGATCGACGCGGGTACGCGCGACGTGCCGGTTTATCGCGAATGGATTGGCACTCTCGATGGTTCGGAGAACGCCGAAATCCGGGCGCGTGTAACCGGCTACCTGCTCGAACGCGACTACCAGGAAGGTGCACTTGTGAAGAAAGGCGACGTCCTTTTCCAGATCGATCCGCGGCCATTTGAGGCGACGCTCGCACAGGCAAAGAGCGAGCTTGGGGACGCTCAGGCCGTGCAACTCGCGGCGCAGGCGGAGGCTGAACGCAGCCAGGAACTCTTCGACAAGAAGGTGATTTCCGAAAAGGAGCACACAAACAAGATTCAGCTCAACTTATCGAACGTGGCCAAAGTCGAGGCACTCAAGGCAAACGTCGAGCAGGCACAGTTGAATCTGAATTTCTGCAAGGTGACGTCGCCGGTCGAAGGCATCGTTGGCATCGCGCGAGCACAGGTCGGCGATCTCGTCGGTACGGCGAACAGCACAGTGCTCACCTCGGTCTCGACCCTCGATCCGATCAAGATCGTCTTCCCAGTCAGCGAAGCCGAATATCTTGCAGCAGCGAACCGCATTCAGGAGAGCCTTGCAGTACAACTCGACAAACGAAGTGAGTCCATTGAACTCATCCTCGCAGACGGCAAAACCTTTCCGAACAAGGCCCGGCTACTTTCTGTGGACCGGCAGGTGAACGCTTCGACGGGCACGATTCTCGTCACGGCGATTTTGAAGAACCCGGGCAGCGTGTTGCGGCCGGGTCTTTTTGCACGAGCGCGCGTCATCGCGAGTACTCTCAAGGATGCCGTCGTCGTGCCGCAGCGCGCAGTGATGGAAATTCAAAGCAGCTATCAACTTGCAATCGTCGGCGCGGATGGGAAGGCCGAAATCCGTCCCGTTCAGGTCGGGCCGCGCCTGGGCACTGACTGGGTGATCACCTCGGGGCTGAAGGCGGGCGAGAAAGTGATCGTCGAAGGCATTCAGAAAGTGAAAGCCGGCGTGCAGGTAACAGCAAAACCCTGGATTCCTCCTGCGGAGAGATCGTCCGCCCCGGCAGTCGAAACGAAGCCCGCTGATCACCCGGAAACATAGGAATTGCCATGTCCAGCTTCTTCATCAACCGCCCCATCGTCGCGATTGTCATCTCGATCATCATGACGATCGTGGGCATTGCCGCCTACCTCAGCCTGCCAGTCGCGCAATTCCCCGACATCGTTCCGCCGGAAATCCAGGTGAAGACGACCTACACTGGCGCCGATGCGCTCACTGTCGAGCAGTCCGTCGCCACGCCCATCGAGCAGCAGATGAGCGGCGTGGACAACATGAACTACATGTCGTCCGTCAACGGCAACGACGGCACCCTCAAGCTCACGGTCAACTTCGAGGTCGGCACGGACGTGAACACCGACCAGATCCTCTCGCAGATGCGGAGCAACCAGGCTTCGTCGCAGTTCCCGCAGGACGTGAACAAATTCGGCGTCACGGTGCAGAAATCCACGTCGTCGCCGCTCATCATGTTCGCGCTCTTTTCGCCGAAAGGAACCTACGACAACGTTTTCCTGGCGAACTACGCCAACATCAACCTGAACGACGAGTTCACCCGCGTGAAGGGCATCGCCAGCGTGACGGTGTTCGGTGCGGGACAATACGCGATGCGCATCTGGGTCAAGCCCGACCAACTCGCGAAACTCGGCCTGACGATCCCGGAAATCCTTAACGCCGTGCAGACGCAGAACGCAGTGAACCCCGCGGGAACGGTCGGCGGCGAGCCGATTCCGAAGGGGCAGGAGTTCACCTATGCCGTGCGCGCGCAGGGGCGTCTGCAATCCGCCGAGGAGTTTGGCGAAATCGTCGTCCGCGCGAATCCCGACGGCTCCATGCTGCGCGTGAAGGACGTGGCCCGCATCGAACTCGGCGCGCAGAACTACGCGATTTCAGGCCGGCTTAACGGCAAGCCCGCCGCGCTGATCGCGCTCTACCAACTCCCCGGCTCCAACGCCATCGCCGCTGCTGATGGCGCGAAGAAGACGATGAAGAAGCTGTCGGAGAAATTCCCGGCGGACCTCGAATACGTCGTCTGCCTGGACACCACGCTCGCCGTCACCGAGGGCATGGTGGAAATCCAGCACACGCTCATCGAGGCGCTGGTGCTCGTCATCCTCGTGGTCTTCATCTTCCTGCAAGGCTGGCGCGCGACACTCATCCCGCTGCTCGCCGTGCCCGTGTCGCTGGTCGGCACGTTTGCGCTGTTCCCGCTTTTCGGGTTCACGGTGAACACGCTCTCGCTCTTCGGCCTCGTGCTCGCCATCGGTCTCGTGGTCGATGATGCGATCGTCGTCGTCGAAGCCGTCGAACATCACATCGAGCACGGGCTTTCGCCGAAAGATGCGACATTTAAGGCGATGCAGGAAGTGACCGGGCCGGTCATCGCCATCGCGCTGATCCTCGCCGCGGTCTTCGTGCCGACGGCGTTCATTCCCGGCATCACCGGGCGATTATACCAGCAGTTCGCCGTGACGATCGCCGTATCGGTCATCATCTCCGCGTTCAACGCGCTCACCCTTTCGCCCGCGCTCTCCGCGATGCTGCTGAAGCCGAAGAAAAAAGGCAACGGACTGCTGCAAAAGTTCTTCGACGGGTTCAATCGCGGCTTCGGCGCCGCGACCAATGGCTATGTGGGCGTCTGCCGCTTCCTCATCCGCAAATCGCTCGTCGCCATCATCCTGCTCGTCGGCTATCACCTTCCTCACCGGAATGCTCGGCAAGCGCATCCCGGGCAGCTTCCTGCCGGAGGAAGATCAGGGTTACTTCTTCGCCCAAGTCATCCTGCCTGACGCCTCGTCCTTCCAGCGCACCGACGCCGTGATGGCTGAGTGTGAGGAGATCCTCAAGGCCACGCCCGGAGTCGAGTACGTCAGTACGGTCACCGGCTACAACTTTCTCACCGGGGTGAACACGAGCTACAGCGGCGTGTTCTTCATTTCGCTGAAGGAATGGGGACATCGCAAAGCCCCGGATGAGCAATACGACGCCATCCTCAAGCACGTGAATGAGGGTCTCAGGAAAGTGCCCGGCGCGATCGCATTCGCCTTCTCGCCGCCCGCCATTCCGGGCATCGGCGCCAGCGGCGGCGTCACTTTCATGCTGCAGGATCGCTCCGGCAAGGACGTCGCTTTCCTCGCCGAGAACGTCGCGAAGTTCGTCGCCGCCGCACGCGAAAAGAAGGAACTCACGGGAGTGACGCCGATGTTTTCGCCCGGCGTGCCGCAGATTTTCCTGAATGTGGACCGCGACAAGGTGCTGAAGCAGAACATCGATCTGAGCGCCGTTTACCAGACGCTGCAGACCTTCATGGGCAGCTACTTCGTGAACTACTTCAACCGCTTCGGCCGCCAGTGGCAGGTCTTCGTGCAGGCCGAGGGCGACTACCGCACAAACATCGATCAGGTCGGGCAGTTCTTTGTGAAAAACAAGGACGGCGCGATGGTCCCGCTCAGCGCCGTCACCAACTCGAAACCCATCAGCGGCCCCGAGTTCACGATGCGCTACAACCTCTATCGCTCGGCACAAATCAACGCCGCGCCCGCACCCGGCTACTCGTCCGGGCAGGCGATGAAGGCGATGGAGGAAGCCTTCAAGGAGTCCATGCCGGATGAGATGGGCTTCGCCTATTCCGGCATGAGCTTCCAGGAAAAGCAGGCCAGCGAAGGCGTCTCGCCGATGGTCATCTTCGGCATCTCGCTGCTCTTCGTCTTCCTCATCCTCGCCGCGCAGTACGAGAGCTGGACGTTGCCCTTCAGCGTGCTCCTCGGCACGCCGATCGCCGTCTTCGGCGCCTTCGCCGCGCTGATGGTCGGCAAATACGAAAACAACATCTACGCGCAGATCGGCCTCGTGATGCTCATCGGTCTCGCTGCGAAAAACGCAATCCTCATCGTCGAGTTTGCGAAGATGAAACACGAGGAGGGCCTCGCCCTCATCGAAGCCGCGCTCGAAGGCGCAAAGCTCCGCCTGCGCCCCATCCTGATGACCAGCTTCGCCTTCATCCTCGGCTGCGTCCCGCTGGCGAAGGCCAGCGGCGCCGGTGCGCTCTCGCGTCAGGTCATGGGCTACGTCGTCATCGGCGGAATGCTCGCCGCCAGCTTCATCTCCATCTTCCTCATCCCGGTGCTCTTCTATCTCGTCGAAAAATTCAGCGGCGGAAAGCCGCATCCAAAGAAAGCCGAAACGCCCGTACTCGCCGCGCCGCTGGCACCGCCATCCACCTAAGCGCCAAAATCGACCGGTTGCGGCCGCGAAGTCCTCGGAGAGAAAATTTCCCGTTCCTGGACCATCCATGGCGGCAGGTATTCTTCCAGTTCCTTGAGGAGAACACCGGCAATACCTTCTACCACGCCACCACAAATGATCAGGTCGAGATCATGTACTGCCCCGCCAAAGAAAGAGGCATGTGGTTCACTCGGGGTAGAGGTACGGGTCCATTGCAGGCCCGGGGAATTACGATTTTGAAGGAATCCCCAGCACCGTGCGATTTGGCCAAGACTGAGCAGGGGAGCGCCGTATTTGCTTCACCGTTCGGATGGCGCATTAGTTACTGTTTGGCGAGGTCTAGCCGTTCCTTGCGAATGATAGCCGCCGCGTATGAGATCATTCTTTGTGGCTTCTATCTTATTTGAATCTGTTAATGTTCTCAACCCCAGTGGAGGTGTCTGACCGAGAGCAGCAATCGTCCATGCAGGTGCTTCCCCGCGCGAGACGACGCGAAAAGTACCAGTAACCACAGCTGACGGAAACCAGAGTCACCAAGGCCATTAAGGGTTTGCCTAAGCCCAAGGCTTTGGCGCCGAACAGGCTCAGGTAGACAGCTAGCATCGGTGATCCACAACAGCCGATCAGAAAACAGCCGCCGGCCATGAGCGCTCCCAAAAGCGTCACCCCGCCGGCAGCGGCTCCCGCCGAAACGATCCTTCCTTGACGAAAGAGGATGGTGCGACTGAGCGCCCATGTCGCGAAGGCCGCAGCCAACGCATAGGAGAACCGATGAAATAGTCTTGCCCCCGCCAGTAAGCCCCCAGGCCCAGCGGCCCGACGACATCGGCGCTGATGCCGAAGTCCGTCCAACCGGCAGGAGCCGAGGCGGCATATGCGCCCACGTAAATAGCGTGAGCTACAAAGATTGCCACAAAGACGACCCCAGGAATTAGTCTCGTCAGAATCACTGGATGTCAATCTCCTGTGCAACAAAACTTAGACCCTGCTCGCTCTGGCTCAAGATGCCCGCCACACGGACAGTTTGTTCAAGCTTTGGAGCGTCGCAGCTCCAGCGTACCGGTATTTTCTTTGTACCTGGTTCGGCTAAGCAGCTCAGGCCGCAATCGGCATACTCGGGCCTGTCCACGAGCACAAAGCCTTGTCCTTGTGAGACAGCGGCCACAACACCGATCAGCTCCACTTGGCCCAGGTGCTCACCGGGTTTACCGGCAAGATCATTAACGGTCATAGCGTCCTGCGGCGTTCGCTGCTGTCGTTGCTGATCCTGCGCCCTAATGCCCCCTGAGACTAGAGTGATTGCTACGGCCAAAAGTGCGCCTGGCCATCTGTTTTTTGTGGTCATATTCATTACCTGCGTGGGTTTCGAAGGCGGTTTCATCACCGGACCGAAAGTCACGGTCTAGCTGCATTTGCAGTCGGACTCCCTCGTTTTGTGCGGCTCCGCCGCTGCGAGCCGGCCGAGGGCGGCATCCTGCTCGTAAGTGATGCCATTCGAAAGCGCCGCTTCGGCCTTGGCCAGCTCGCGACCGAGGTAGGCGGCGTGGTCTAGCTATGTCACAAATCCGCGCTCCACGACTGTAGAAGCGATCAGCGCCGCTTGCCGACCTTCGATGACGTGAGCCAAGCGACCATTGTTCTCATAATGTTACAGATAATCAGACGTTTCTGCGGCTGCGGCAGAACAATAAAGAACCCGGCGCGATCAAGTCTTAGTTGCTTTGGAGCCTTGGCAGCGATGTGTTCGATCGCGGCAAGTGTGTCTTCGCGGCCGGCGGCCTCGTCGGAAACAGCAGGAAATGCCTGTAGCGGTCTGTGAGAGCAGTCGCGAACGGCAGCGAGAATACCCTCTATATCAGTAGTGCCAATGAGGTTAACCTCCTCAATTTGCTGGCGAAACCGCGCCACGTCCAAGAGCGTCAAGTTTTTAAGAATTGGCCGCCAGGAAGCTGACTCCAGGACCCGCATATCAGCATCAACACCTCGCTCTTTCAGTCGGAGGAAAGCGTCTCCGGCGCGGTGGCCTTTGGCTTCCGTGCCGCAGATTACCAACCAGCGAATCCGTGGATTGGCCAGCAGATTTAGAACGACTTTTTCAACACCGATATTTTCGGTGTCACAGCGACCCGCAATTGCCACAGCCGGTTCTTCGGCAGCAATAAGACGGACAGGCAGATCGCGATTAGAAAGCGTGCAGATGGCCACGGTACCCTCAGGGTTGCCCAAGACATAGTCACCCGGGTGCGGCGGCCAACCGGCTATCGATGACGAGCGCGCGTATCTATTCGAAGAGGAAACAGCCGATTGTATTCCGCCGGAGGCGTGCTCATCGCCGCTTCCACACGTATCAAGCTCCACCTCGTCAAACTGGTTGGCGAGCTCAATAATAGCGTCCGCACCCCAGCATTTTTTACGGCCAATGCAGTTGTAGGCCAGCGGCTCCATCCTCGCCTGATATTCGGAAATGCGAGGCAGAAGAGAGCGACTTCTGGTTCTTCCGAAGACACAAAGACACCTTCTGCCTGATCGAGAGCGTCTTTCATGCAGCCACACTTGCGACATTTTTTGAGCTCCATGCCACGAGCGATCTCATAGAGAGCTGACGCAGCTCGTGGCGGCAAATTTTCGATAATGTCTGGAACTTGAGACATCGATTATTTCAGAGCGGCTTGATGTTTTTCCAGCTCCGTGAATCCGAGAACGCAACGCCCATTCTCCCGAATAGCCAAACGGCGCTCAATTCGCCTGAAGTCACGGCGGAGGCGCGGGTCGGCACCACCATCCGGTTGAATGTGGGAGAATAGAGCCTCGATCAAAGCAGTTTTCCGATCAGTAAGTGAATAGTAAATCCACCGGCCGTCCTTCCTGGTAATAACTAAGCCGGTCTGCCTGCGCAGGACCAGGCCCGAATCCGGCCGAGATTCCGCCGTTAGTTGGATATTGGCCAAGAATCCTTAATCGATGAAATCAACAACTCGGTTTGAGTCAATGACTCCACCCATAAGGTGGGGCGCGCTCTGACCCTCTCTTTTGGCGTTCCATGCACCCAGCAATTCGAATCGCTTTATTTATTATTCTGGCTTTGGTTTCCAGCGGCGGCGCGGCGCCAAGCCAGCAAGCTTCTGCCTCACCGGGGAAACCTATTGCAGTTCGGGCCGCTGCCCGTGATAGGCAAGGTGATAGTAACGAGCAACGCGCGGGTAGCGCTCCTTTAACTGGACCTTTTCGGATCGCCAGCGCGTGGTCGAAGTCTCCGTCAACGTGGTTGGAGGCTCCGATCCTCAACGCGTGGTTGAATTGTTGAAAAGTACTGCCGCTGCTCATCCTGGTGTAGCAAAAGAACCATTGCCGCAAGTCTACGTAGTCAACTTCAGCGCCGGTGCGGTAACCTTTCAACTTCGAGCTTGGACGGATCGCCATGAGGACTGGGCTCAGCTGCGAAGCGATCTTTCGGTTGCTGTGAACGATGCCTTGGCCCGCGAGAAAATTGCGATCGCATGAAGCTAACACACCATCCTGACGAAACGCGGCGATTGAGTCGCTCCAGCGAAAGAACCAGTGCACTAACCTAACCTAAACAGTTTAACTCGACCACTCTCCACATTACGTGAGAATTAAACCACATTAATTGAAAGTGTTGCAAGCTTGGAGGTTTGACCTGATAAGCTGGGCCAATGCTCCTCGCACCCTCAGTTTCCGTTCTGTTCAAGTGGCGGCAATTCGAACCGGAGGTCATCTTGCTTGCGGTCGGCTGGTATTGGGTGGTATCGCAGCTTTCGTTACCCCTTGTTCGGCTGTCGGCATGACCGGCGATCCGCTGCGCCACCTCCAGAGTTCCCGCCAAATTCGGTTGGAGGGCCTTATTGCAACCCACGCATGCAGCGAGACTCGCTGGCGGACGAGTCCGTCCGAGTCGTGAGGCCGACCCATAGGCCATCCAAAACATTATAAACCGTCCTGCTTCATCCTTTGGTCGAAGAAATGAAGGCCTCTTCGCGGGCTCTGCAGGGATCTAAAGCCGCCACGAAAGGCCTCGGATCGATCTCGTCGAAGAAATGAAGCCTCTTCGCGGGCTCTGCAGGGGGCTTTAATGTAAGTTGTTGATTCTCAAAGAGCGATTTGGCCTCTTTGCGAGAGGCTTATCTGTCTGTTGATACCTTTAGTCTCTGCGGGCTGCAACTTTTATTAACGTTCCTCGTCTTCAATGACTTGCTGCTTGCGAGCGGTGTCCGTCTCTTTTCCATCACCGTGGCTCTCGCAGAGCAAATCCAAGAGATTCCGTACCGAATTATGATCCTGATCCCACCGGCTATTGCACTGTTTGCACCGGTGCCAAACAGCGTGGGCGACATCCCATTTTTCAAGGGACCCGCAGTTGTGGCATTTTTGAGTTGTATTCTCCGCCGACAGTTTCTGGGCGGTTAGCCGTTGGGACAGCATGAGTCGCAGGGACGAGATTCCGGCTGCTGTGCGCTGCCATTTAACGAGCTCGTGGGGCTGATCTTTTGTTGTAACCTGGCGCAAGTCGAAGTCTTCGATCCCGCAGATGGAATACTTCTTGGTCAGGTCGGAAACGAACTTGCGATAGATCTCGCGGCGGATGCGGATTAGTTTATCGTTCAGCCCTTTTTTGTAGCGCAAAAGGTGAAAATGGTGTTTGCGCCATTTCTCCAGTTCGGGCTGAAGCGTGGGATCCTCCCGGTGAATTTTTAGCAGCGCGGCTGCTAGCCGGCGCGGGTTGTCTCCGGCCCAGGCCAGAGTGGCCGGAGTGGCTGCGGTGGTGGGTTTTTCGGGGTGTTCCGGTTGTTCCGCTTTTTTGCAGAGCTCCGGGTGAGCTGCTTTGATCGCCAGAGCGGTCTGGTTGGTTCCTCGATCAATGATCGATCCCAGAGATTCCGCCTTTCTTTTTCCGTCCAGCCACTGTTTTGGTAGGTAGAGTTCTCTCAGGTCGCCGTCCTCTCCGAGCGCGACAGCGACGCGGAGGCCGGTTTCAAATAACCGCCAGCCTACTTCGATGGCGACTTTGGCTTTATTTCTTTCTTCCTGAGGCGGTTCCTCCAAGGTCAGGCGTAACGTGTAGTCATAATCCTTGATCAAGGAGATGTAGGTTTTACCGATTGCGCCCGAGGATTTTTGCCGTTGCAGATGTGCCCATTTGATAATCCCATTGGCAGGCAGCATGCGATGCATTGTTACCTCGAGGGTAATCCATCTGGGAGAACGGTCTTCGTTGGATTGGACGCGGTAAAGCGCCCGGACGTGTCTCTCTTTTCCCCGGATCTGGCCGTTAGCCCGGAGAGGGTTGGTATTGGCGATATTGGGTGGTATCAGGCGCAGCCGGGAGTCCTGGCACTCGAAGAGTTCGGCGACGCTTAAGCCTTTCTGGAATTGAATGGCGAGGCTGCCTTCACCGGTCCACCGGTGGAATTTTGGGTCCATCCTTTGGAAGCGGGCCTGGTTGGCGGCCCTCTCGCTTTCCAGATAGTTGGGCCAGTAGAGCCCCAGTTGTCGGCTGTAGTGGTTACGGGCCTCTTTGATGGCCGCGTCGACTGCCTTGTTGGCTTGTTCTATAAATGGTTTGATAGAGGGATCTTCTTTGGCGGCTTTTTTCACTGCCCTGATCTTTTCAAAGATCGGCTTCCGCTCCGTTCTCAGATGCCGTAGTCTGTCGGACAGGTCTGGCTGGGTTTTAGTTGTCCTGTTTTGTTTTTTCCAGTCGGAGATCTCCAGGTGGACCGCTTTGATTTCGGTGGTGATCTTTTCGGCTTGTTCCTCCAGGGCCTTGATATCTAGGCCCAGGTGTTCCTTGATGATCTCTCGGTATTTTTCCCGTCCTTTCAGGAGGGTCTCCGTGAGGAGATTGCGATGCCGGTGGGTCAGCGTGAGTTGATGTTCGACATGCGCCGCCTCATCGGGGTAGGCAATTTTGCACGCGTAGCTGAATACTTTAACCGCGTTGGCGGGTTTGTTGTCTTGATCCTCCTCTGGAGTGGGGAGGGGTGTGGAATCGACCGGATCGATCAGCGCGTCCATGTGTTTAGATTTGAGGCGATGGGTTGCGTCGCCGCGTTGTAGCACGGCAAACTCGTAATTGAGCAGTTTGCGCAACGATCGTTTAAGCTTCGAGAGATCATCGAGTTCGGGCTCCGAGCGGCCAGGTTGTTACTCAACTCCAGCTCGGAAAGAATTTGTGCGGCGCAAACATCACAAAAGTAGGCGAAGGGAGGGAGAGGCGATGCACTGCCGGTTTGTTCGAAATTCTGGGCGCCTGTATGCCCGCATAATCAACGTCGAAAAGCACGGCAACTCCTGGAAGGGCATCGATCCCGAGGTCATGCCACGGCTCTTTGATGCTTTCTTCACGACCAAATTGAAGGGAATGGGTCCGGCGATCGTGCGCTCGATCGTCGAGAACCGTGGGCGACGCGAAATCCCGACGGCGGGGCGACTCTGGAATTCGACTTGCCGGTGAAACTGGATGCAGAGAGCCGGAACTGATTTGAGTGCCAAGACGCCTTTGTCCGCAGCAATCGAGGTTGCGCTAGCCGGGACCCAGCATTCCGATTTACTTTTTGGGGTAACCATCAGACGGCTTGACTTTTATACCCATTGGTTTGCACAATTGGCTTTATCAAGCGGTAAAATCATCGTGACTCTGAGACGGATAGTTGGCCTTTAGTCCAATGGGCCCAGAGTCCTCCTGGCTGCGAAAACATACGCTAACGAATTTTCAAGTCTCCCAAAAAAAGCAAAATCATGATCGCTGTGAGACAAGCGGCGAGGTTGATCTCTCCAAGTTCGCCCCGACCGCTTACCGGCGTATCCAGTCCGCCGAGAAACGAGGTTACCTTAAGCTTTAGAGCCTCGGTCGCCGCGTTACACGCTGCAAACAGCGTGCTCGGTGATATCAACGAATCGAACATGCTGGCTTCAACCTACTTGGGTGCGCTTACGGAGTAACTCCAGCAGGTCGACGCTCGGCGGTCGGCGTTCCTTAGTTACTTCCTTGTTGGCGGAGCCGCAGGCTCCCTCATCGGAGCCATCGGCTTTATTACAGGTGATGCGATAAGAGATCTTACCCTTCGTTTTCAGTTTGCTCACGGAAACAGGAGCCCCTTCGATGGGCCGTTCCGAGATCGCGGTGAGCAACCGTCCGAAGTTCGGCTCATTGATTTTCAGCCGATCGAACGACTTCTGAATGTCTTCACGCTTCACGAGCGCATCGTAGATGCGTGTGGATTGCAAGAGTAATGGGCTGGTCCCTCTGTTCCTGCACCCTTAAGTGGAAGTAGAATTGATACAACTTGTCTACCACAATCGCTTCCTTTGATTCGGCAACAAGCTCCGCCACCAAATCTGGGTGCTGATAGGGCACGATCCCGGCGCGGTCGGTTTTTAATTCAGGTCGGATGCGGTGCTCATAGAGAAGGTAGTGCACGAATGCCGGAATGGCGCTTTTGATGGCAGGCACGTACACGGTCTTCATGTCCTCGTCCGTGTGCGGCATATCCTCCGGCCGGCTTGCCCGAAACAACAACATCTTATCCGCCATGGACCCGTCTGGTCTTGGCAATACCGATAGCCCGGGACCGTCGTCGTTCAAACTCACCGTGAGCCGCCAAAATGGGTCGATTTGATTGAGCGCCTCTTTACCTTTTCCGTGAATGCGCTGACCGTGGTTGGCGCTGACCATCTTGATGGCGTTCTCCAGGATGGCGCGTGTTTTTTGGTCGTTCGAGTGAAGGGAATCCGCAATCAACTGATGCGGCGCGGCGAACAAATCACTGTTGAAGGATGTGACGCTCGTCATGTACTGGGTCGGGTCGACGAACGTGCCACCCAATATCCCCGTCACGACTACCTCCTGAAACAGGTTTTTGCCGCATTTTTTGGGGCCTGCCAACACCATGGTCGGCCGTGGCGCGTAGTCGTGATTGTAATAGTCGCGCACCCAAATGCACAGATTTCCCAGGACGTATTCCGCCTGGCCTTCACGGAACAAGCCGTTGATTAGTCGCTCGATCGGCGACCAGTCACCTTTCACGGGTTCCATCCATCGACCCGACCGCTCAATCATGTAGGTGGTACCGTCAGGTAGCTGTTCGATGGCAGCCTCATGACCGGCAAGTCCGCGCAACTCGAAATCCACGCGGCGATTCTGAATGGCGTCGGATACCACCATTTCAACCTCGGATTTGTTGTCAGTCGGAATACCATTTTCATCTTTCGGGATTGACCTCTTGAAGCCCGTACACCACGCACAACTGCACTTTCAGCATGGCGGCCGAAAGCAATGACCACGTGTTGTCAGGCGCGTGCCACAGGAACTTCTCTTTGGATTTGACGAACCATACGTTGTACTGATCAAAACCCGTTGCCGCCTTAGAGAAATCCTCGCCAGTGTCTTCAAGGATACCTTCGAAGACATCTTCGATGGTGATGGTCTCATCGGTCACAATGTCGCCGGTAATCCGAGATGATGGCGTTGACGAGGCTGCTCTTATTCCAGGAGCCATCAAAATCTATACACCATCCTTCCGGGTGAATATGGAAAGAACCTTTACCGTTTTGAGCACGTCCGGTGATGTCGCCGCACGACCATTCTTCACCTTCGAGAACGGCGTCGCTGAACCAGCGCTCCACCAAAGATTCAACGATGCCGCTGCCGTTCTTCAATTCCTCATTGTATCGGTCCCAGTCCAATGCGGCGACCTTTTCCCCGCTTACCGGCGAGCGGTCTCCCGGCGTTGTGACTGCCATTACTGCCGAATTTGAAATTGTTCTTGGGTTCAACGCATTTCCAGCCTGTCGGCCACAGAATGTCGCCGAACGCGAACTTAATGGGCGGCACGTCATTTACTCGGGTATACACGTTACCGTTTTCGTGCACGCCCCAAATCACGCTGAGGCATTTGCCTCCGCGAAATTCACCGGCGTTTACCGTGGTGCCGTTGATTTCCAATTTGCGCACTTCCTTGGGATAATCGTCCGTGGCGTAAAACCAGAACTGAGCGCCTTTGGACCCGAACGTGCGCAACGTGTTTCTAAATGCGGGGTTGGCCTGTAGAAACGGTTCGATGTGGTCGTCGTGATCCAAGTCGACCGTGACAAGATTCTGACTGTCGCTGCCCAGTTTGATCGCAAGATTGCCACCCATCGCAATTTGCCGAACGAGCGAGCAAAAATTATCTGATTCAGCCCAATTGTCCTGGCTCAAGCATTTCCAAGACGTGACGGGCTTTTTCTGAAGCTCGGTGGCACGGCACGAAAACAGGCAGGCTCTCGGGGAATGATTTCTTAAACTCGTCCAGAACCGCGTTAAATTTTTCTTTGCCAGCCTCTTCTGCACGTTGTTCGGTCCGTGCGGCATCCCTCTACGCCTTTCTGACCATTTCCCGTAGCGACATCTTGCCTATCGGCTGCTCGAGAGTAGCTTCAGGTTGCATATTATCAATGTTGTTTTTTGGAGCCGACCTGGCAGGGTCGGCTTCTTTCTTAGGCGTTTGCGCCGTTCTTTAAACGGCGCCTCAGGAGCGATTCAATCCAACGCGCCATATCGCCAAGGCAATAATCGACAACCTGTTGCATGGACCGGGTTTCGCCGCTGACTCCAATATCTTTCTCAATTTAAATCTCTTCCTCGGGTAGCGTGCGTGGACTATTCTGATGGTGCGTCGCATTTAAGCCGATACCACCGTCTTCAGGTTGCGCTTCTTTAGCCAAGCCTCGAATTCATCTTGGCGGATAAGATATTGGCCGCTCGGAAGGACCGTGGCGGGAAGTTGGTATTTTCGGATCCAATCAACGACGGTTTTCCGATCGCGATTGACGATTTTTGCTACGGCAGATGAAGACATTAGTCTGTTCATCCCTATAAGTACGATTCAGGCGCAAAGTACGGGATAACCCGGGTTCACCGAAAAGTACGAGAAACGACGTACCTACTAACTACAGAAGATTAGTTCTAGGACCGAACGAAAAACGCGAACGCCAAGGCCCAACCTCAAGCTCGGGATCGCCTGGAGGAGAACAGTCGTTGTCAGCTGCGGGCTTAGTTAGAGGGGATCCGTGTCCGCGATCCGGTCGGTTAAACTTTTATGCGGTCCACACGCGCCTCCGAGCCACCATCAGGGGTTCTATAGCAGCAATCCAGCTTCCAGCGCTACCACGGTCGCCATTCTCGCAGACGGGAGACGAAGAGCGACGACGAAATCCCCGCTCGCTCAAGGAGATCGTGCTCGACGACGAAGAACTCGCGCGATGTAGATGCCGGCCAGGTGACGCAAATCCTACGCTAAGGGTAGGCCGAACTGGGCAAGGGAGGAGCACCTCCCCTCTTCGTTCCGCCGTTGCCATCTTCCAATTTCCATTATCCCCTTTTTTATCTAGAAATTGGCTGGAACAAATGTGGTGTACCTAGTCCACTTCTCTCCCTAAACCATCCCCCGAAATTTTGGCAAGTTTGATGTTCCTAACTCACTTTTTTTGTGTACTTTTCCGATTGACAGTGGGGGTTTGGCGTACAATTCTATCTCTTAATCATGAAATTATTCAGAACATCAAAAACTGCGACTCATAACCTTAACAGGTTCTCATAACTCGGAGCAGGGCCAATATGTAACACCTGAGGCCCGAGTGCGGATTCGTTTCGTTTAAGAGCCGAACTCTGTTTTACCTCTGTCGGGGGTCTCATTGCGTCTTAGTCTTTTGCGAAAGGACCGGAGGTCTGTCTTTCGGGCGCAATAGAATGAACGCAGGGAGAGTCCTATTGAAAGACAATAAATCTAAAACTGAGATCGACACTGTAGATTCGGCCATGTTGAAGAGCACCGCCGAGTGTGACGACTATATGGGTACAATGGCCACCTATAAACCTCAACACTATCACGGGGCCGGTTCACAAGCCGGTCTCTTTGCCTATGACACCACAAGAGCAAGCTGATGCATTCCATTTCAACCGGCTGCGTGACCCGTATCTTGGGCCTGATCGCAGGCCGAAATCCAAGCCACAACCGATCTGATCGAAGAAGCCATTCTCAAAGGGTGGATAATCTACGACCCGGTAGCCAATACCGTGACCATGGGCGGCCCAGACGATCCGGAAGCCTTTCAGGAATGGCTAAGAGCACAGATCGAATAATAGTTAACCAGCGGAGTCGGTTTGAAGTCCCGGGTGCCTGTTCTCTTTCCCATGAAGGAAGGTGAAAACCTAGTACAATCGATTACGAGCCACCGGAGTAGTCCCTATTTCGAAGTCAAAACGACAGTCTGAGTGCTGGACGACGATTTCAGTACAACCTCACCATTATTCATAGCATTGAATCGCCGGGGCCGAGTGAGCCTCGGCCTTTCTATTATAATTCGACAAATTAAAAAAATGAGACCTAAAGTAACCGCCGGAGGCCGGATCGCAACTCCGATCCCCGGGCTTCCATTCAACTGATGAAACTGAACAAATCTGAAATTACTAGCGTCTCAACCGCGAAAAAGCAAGCTACATCATTATTTACCCAGCTGTATAAGGGTATCCTTTTGCAGATGCTGGCCACTTAGAAACCTGTGTCGAGGAATCCTTCCCAGGCGAAGGTACACCTTTCAACAAGTAAGGGCCGGGATATAGAAGCCAAAAGAAACGCCACGAATGGGAAGCTTATAAAAATAATTCTCTCTTATGTTAAGCGAAGACAAATAAGAGCAAATAATGCAAGCCAACAACGACGCCTTTGAGGAACTGGCGCTCCGGTATCGCGACCCCAAAACCGGGGAAACCGAACCCGATCTAAAAAGGGCTATTCAACGGATGGTGCTCGAATACTTCGCTCGTTGCTGCAAGAGCGATCTAGCCGAACTCCATCGTCTTCTTTCTGGCTTGCGGGAGGCCGCATTAGAGCGCAGACGTACGAGAGACCTGAATCAAGCTAATCGTAACAATCACATAAGAACGCCAGATCCAGAAATCATCCGGCAGAATGCCGCGGCCTTTGAACAACTGGCTCTGAAATTGCGCGACTCGATTACGGGAGAAACAGCATACACCGAGCTGGGGCTAGCCGACATATACATGATTCTTGACTATTTCGATTGCGACAACTCGTCTGGTCTTTACTTCGGCGACGTGCTAGCGGCCATTTCGGAAAAATTCCGGTTATTGGCAACCAAAGATGGTTTGAAGGGACTACCCCCAAAAGAAGGCTTTGGCCGCAATTAACAGCCTTCCTTACCATTCCCCTTGCGGTGACCGACCAGGATCCCTGACACTAACTCAACTTAACGAAAAAACCAACCTGTACACGAGCACCTACTACTATACCGGCATCAGTGATGAAACCGAAGCGACTCTTTGCGCGAATTCATCGGCGAAGTCGAATGCAAACCCCGAAGGCTCCCAGAACCTTTGCGGTCGGTCTCAGAATCGACACGCTCTTCTGAAATGTAAAGCCGATCAAAGCCGATCTTTCAAAAGTTGCCGAATTTCCAGGGTATCATCCGCATTTTTGAGCGGTCATTGATCTCAATTACGGTCGGATTGCGATGCGCTGTCACCTCACTCAGAAATCAGAGGACGTCCCGTTGGACTTACGGCATCTGCGATACATCCGTATCAGCTCACCCCCCACAAAATGAAAATAAGTTCCAAACAAAATTCGTAGAGAGGCTCTTCGAAATTTCCTTGAGACCGAGCACTTAAGCGTTCCGTACAGGACAGCCGAGATCGCGGTCGCCAAGGAAATTCGAGGCTACGCGTTAATAGGTAGATCTAAATCCCCTTTAGTTCCGAGACAGCACTGAGCCCGACGATTCGTTGCGAAAGAATAGGTTCGAGTATTATAATAGGATATTGTGGCCGCCGGCGGCGGAGACTTTGGCGGCGCGTTTGACATGCTGCTGACCTTTAGCCTCGCCGAGATCAAGATCCGGTTCGGCCGATCCGGCGGCGGGCCAACCGTTGATTGAGTGCACCGGATCCAAGGCGATATCCCCGCGCAAAAAATGCACGACCTGCGAAAGCGAACAGGCTCCGTAGACATCGACGCCCTCCACCACGGCGGCTTCCCCGGCATTCTCGAGAGGCACGATGAGAGTCTGCCGGCAGCGGCGCTTGGCTTCCAAGGCGATCGAGAGGACTCCCTTGACAGGGCGCAATCGCCTCGATAACGGCAGTTCGCCAGTGATGCAGAACGCATCAAGGGCAGGCAACCGATTGTTTTCCTCCAGTTTCAGAATCTCCCGAGAGCGATCGGAAGATCAAAGCTGGGGCCTTCCTTCCGGACATCGGCCGGGGCCAGATTGATCGTAATCCGTTTCCATACGGCCAGCGCAAACCGCTGTTACAAATGGCGGACGTGACCCGATCCTTGCTCTCTTTAACCGCCGTATCCGGCAATCCGACCACCGCGATCTTATCGGTGTTACCCCATCCCGCGTGGACTTCGATTTCCACCTCGAACGCTTCGACACCGACGACCGCCGCAGAATAAACCTTCGATGGCACAACAGAATAGAAAATGGAGTGGCGCCGCAGGCGCCAGAAGACATCAGGTCGGCCCCTGGCGAGCCTACGATCCAAATAGAAACGCAGTAGTTGAAGGTTCGGGGGAGCGGTAAGTTTATCACTTACCAACGTCGCCGCGACGTGTTGCAATCATTCCTCCGGCCGGAACGGCGTGACTTCATGTGAAGAAACGGATAAACCAATATAGCGTCGAAATTCATGAAAGCTGTTCTCCTCGATAAACCAGGCCCTCCCTCCAGTTTACGTATCGGTGAAATTTCGACTCCCCGCCCGGGAGTTGACGAAGCCCTGGTCAGAGTCTGCGCCACGAGCCTCAACCCTGTCGACTATAAGGTGGCCGCCCGGGGATATGACGGGTGGCGATATCCACACGTCCTGGAGGTCGATGTCGCAGGCGTAATTGAGACGATAGGAGAAGGCGTCCTTTCATGGAATCGCGGCGACCAGGTTTTTTACCATACCACCTGGCGCAAGGACGGATCTTACGCGGAATTCAACGTTGCGCCCGCTCACACGTTCGCCCGCATCCCTGAAGGAATTTCCTTCGTCGACGCCGCAACATCGCCCTGCGCGGCCCTAACTGCTTATTGCGCGCTTTACCGTCGCCTTCATGTTCGAGAGAGGGATATTGTGCTCGTGCATGCGGCTGCGGGAGATGTTGGCGGTTTCGCCGTTCAGTTGGCGAAAGCAGCAAAGGCGTTTGTGATTGGCACCTGTTCCGCTTCGAACAATGTCAGGAAGTCCGGTGCCGACGAGGTAATCAATTATCGCTCGGAAGATGTTTTTCAGCGCGCGAAAGCAATCGCGGCGATCGAGGAATCGACGTGATAATCGATAACATAGGCCCTGGCAACGGAGTCGATAACTTAGGCCTGTTAGGCCCGGAAGGCCGACTCGCTTGTATTGCCGGCATCCCGGATCTTTCCGTCGTACCCCGATCTTCCTTATTCTATCTCAATTCACGATATCGGTTTGGGAGGAGTTATGGCCTCGCCGGCTTTTCGGCGGCGGCAAGAGGATTTGGGTCGAATGGTGACAGAGTTGATGGCGCTGGTACAGGACGGGAAGATGGTCACCGTGGCGGAACAAATTACAATGGAAGCAATTCCGAAAGAATTGGAACGACTGGCCGAGGGGCACGTCCGAGGTAAAATTGTTGCCAGGATGCAAGGCTGATCCGGGTTAGCGTGGGAGAGATGGGTCCTTGCCCGGGCGACTACCGCCGTGGTCAGAGCGCTCACCACTTGAGGTCCGCGACTACAAGGCTACCCGATCTAACGCATTCTTTGACTCCAAAGAGCGTAAGTATTTCATCACTCCGCAAAAACGCCGTACTGGCGATCGAGGAGGACAAATCGAAAGGCGCAACAGAAAGATCATGGATTTGCAACTGCAATCGGAGCGTCGACTGCGCGGACCGGCTGCACCCCAAACTTTGGTATGGGCGGAGCGGGTAATTTTGATTAATAAATTAAGATGATCATTGCCTTGTTATGACAGATCGAAATATATCGCTTGTCCCCCAGCGCCCGTTTCCAAAAGGCTCCGAAGTCGATACAATTTGAGCGCTGGAAAAGCACGCGCTCGCAAGAACCGGAACGGCTGTCCAAGACAGTTATCTTCGTCACTGCCAACCCGCAAGCAGTCAGAGAACGTCTTCTGGTGACCGCGACAGAGTCAGGCGTTGATGTATGATTCTGCTGAACAACTTCATGCGACGGAAAAATTTGGGCGGGCTTGCTTGCGACGCCTACGGAGCCGCAGCAGATAAAACATGAACGCCGTGTCTGTCATTTTCCCCTACAGGTTGGAAGGGGTGTGGGTATTCGACGACGCCTCTGCTGGCCTCGTGAGGGAACCGTTTATCAGCGGGGCCGACAAGATTCTGGATGTGCTGACCGAACATATTCCGGAGGCCGCAACGGGATTCAAAATCATCTTCTCGGCAAGACCCTTTCCAGGCTATACCGCCCGATTCGTTTGGACTTGAGCCGAATACGGAGGCAATTGGTATCGCTGGCCAGAGCGGAAAATGGAAGGATGGTTGTGTCCGGCCCTCCTCAATTATTTCGAAAGCCCTCTCAAAGAAATCTTTGTACAGGCGTCCGCTAAAAACTCGTGAAATAAGACGGTTCACCCAGTAGATCATGCCTTTTTCGACAACAACCGGTGCGCTCCAAGCCATTCGGAGTATTGCCGGCTAGAGGTACCAGCTATGATGAACCTCGGAGGTCTTCGAACTTGGGC
>CAVULL010000038.1:0-40132 GCA_963742335.1 uncultured Verrucomicrobiae bacterium | reverse complement strand
TCAATTCGTATCGACAATATCCCTTAGAAAACGCTGGATCTCGATGTCGGGTTCGAGGGTGCCGACAGCATGCTCGATAAATCCCTCGTCAAACAGGTAGAGACGCGAGGCTTCTTTTGCTGCGTCGCTCAGAACAAGTTCCCGCCATGAAAGACCGACGGCGGTGTCACTGTCTTCGCGAGGTATGATTTGGACGATCCCGCCTGCCGGGGTCTTGATGGCTAAAACTTTCTTCATGTGACGCTGAGCCTTATTACTATTTCCTGATCGGACAATATGAACGGTCCTTAAGTTTCGACTCCGCAATTAACGAAGTATCGAAGCGTCGTTCCATAAGTGGGCAGTGTCAGTGGGCTAGCCCCGCCAACTGATAGACTGACTACCGGGCACTGACAACCGCGGCTCTCGCTGGCAAATGCCGTTTGCGCCACATGACGTAAATGACGGGATAGATCAACAAGTTCAAAATGGCTGAAGAAATAATTCCTCCGATCATCGGCGCAGCAATCCGCTTCATAACATCCGCACCGGCCTGGTAGTCAGGCGACCACATGATAGGAAGCAAACCAAAAAGAATCGCGCAGACAGCCATCATTTTGGGTCGAATCCGTTGCACTGCGCCTTCACGAACGGAGGCCAGGAGGTCCGCCAGGGAGTTCATACGGCCTTCTCTGCGAAACTTTTCCCAACTTAATTCAAGATAGAGCAGCATCACCACGCCGGTTTCCGCATCGAGTCCGGCCAAAGCGACAAGACCAATCCAGACCGCCACGCTTAAATCGTAGCCTAGCAGGTAAACTATCCAGAACGCTCCGATCAGGGAAAAGGGGACCGTCAACAAGACGATGAAGGTTTTCGTCAGCGAACGGGTATTAAGATAAATTAAAACGAAAATAAGGAGCAGCGTAAAAGGGATCAGAATGGCGAGCCTTTTTTCGGCGGCTTGCAGGTATTGAAACTGACCAGTCCATTGGATGTAATAGCCTGGAGGAAATTGCACGCGCTCGTTGATCCGCTTCGAAGCTGCTTGCACATATCCGTTAATATCCCTGCTGGTTATATCAACGAAGACGTAGCTGACAAGCTGCCCGTTTTCATCACGGATCTCAGGCGGACCAGTCTGATAGCGAATATCGGCCAGCAGGGAGATCGGCACCTGACTTCCACTCGGAGTAGCGACCAGGACTCTTTTTAGGGCATCGATATCGTCGCGAAAATCACGCGCATAACGAACACTGATGGGATATCTCTCTCGACCATCGACGGTTGAGCCAATCGTATTTCCGCCGATCGCTGTTTCCACAATCTGGCTGACGTCCTCGACCCGCAGTCCATAATGGGCGGCCGCTTCGCGATTAATTGTGAAATCAAGAAAATAGCCTCCGGTCGTGCGTTCGGCAAAGGCACTCCGAGTATTCGGGAGGTCCTTTAACGCTCGCTCGATCGAAGTCCCCACCTGCTGAAGGCCCTCCAAACTCGGGCCAAATATCTTGATCCCGACCACCGAGCGCAAGCCGGTGGTTTGCATCTCAGTCCGCGTCTGGATCGGCATCCAAAATATTTGCGACATTCCCGGGGTTTTGGTTGCCAGACTCATTTCGGCGGTGAGCTTCTGCCAGCTCATCCCAACAGGCCATTGCTCGGGAGGCTTCAACTGCACGACTGTCTCGAACATCGATAACGGCGCCGGATCGGTCGCCGTGTCGGCTTGCCCGGCTTTGCCGAAAACACTTTCGACTTCCGGAAATTTTTTGAGGATACGATCCTGAATCTGGAGGATTTTCGTCGCTTCCCGGATCGAGATGCCAGGGACTGCAGCCGGCATGTACAGGATTGTCCCTTCGTTCAAGGGTGGCATGAATTCTTTTCCAAGCCGACTGATGGGGATCCAGGTAAACGCCAGCGCGGCTGATGCTAAACCAAGTGTCAGCCAGGGAAATCGTAGAACAAGGCTGACCAGAGGATTATACAAACCGATCAAAAGAGCATTGATCGGATTTTTCTTTTCTGACGTGATCTTTCCGCGAATCAGCCACGTCATCAGGACAGGGACCAGCACTAATCCAAGGAAAGCCGCGAAAAACATGGAAAAGGTTTTCGTGAAAGCCAGCGGTCGAAACAGCCGTCCTTCCTGGGCTTGCAAAGAGAACACTGGAATAAAGCTCACCGTGATCACCAACAGGGAGAAGAACAGGGGGCGTCCGACGGTCTGAGCGGCGCCTACTATAACATTGAACCGCTCTAGACCTTGAGCATCCCGCCCATACTCTTCCCGAAAGCGCTCCAGAGCTTTATGGGCGTTTTCGACCATGATAATGGCCGCGTCGACCATGGCACCGATGGCAATGGCAATCCCCCCTAACGACATGATATTCGATGTCAGGCCGAGCCACAGCATAGGAATAAACGAGAGGATAATTGCGACCGGCAAAGTGATGATCGCCACTAACGCCGAGCGCACATGCCAGAGGAAGAGTACACAGATCACCGCCACCACGAGGCTCTCCTCCAGAAGTTTTTCCCGCAGGGTATCGATTGCACGGTAAATCAGGGTGCTCCGATCGTAGGTGGGCACAATGCGAACACCAGGCGGCAAAGAGCTCCTGATTTCTTCGATCTTCTTCTTTACGCCATTAACGACTTTCAGCGCATTTTCGCCGTAACGCATGACAACGATCCCGCCCACTACTTCTCCCTCCCCATTCAGCTCGGCGACACCATACCGGAGATCTGGTCCGGTATGCACTTCACCTACATTTTTAAGGTAGACAGGAACTCCGTTCTGGACCTTAAGAACGACACTTTCCAGATCGCTGGTCGTTTTGATATAGCCGCGCCCGCGGATGACAAACTGGGTCGTGGCCACTTCGATGCTCTTCCCCCCAACGTCCATGTTACTTTTGCGGACGGCGTCCACGACCTCACTAATGGTAACGTGGTAGGCAACAAGTTTGTTAGGGTCGAGATCGATCTGGTATTCTTTGACAAACCCCCCGATAGGTGCGACTTCGGCGACCCCGCTGACAGACTCGAGCGCGTAGCGAAGGTTCCAGTCCTGGAGTGACCGGAGTTGAGCGAGGTTATGCTTTCCACTCTCATCGACCAGCGCGTATTCGAAGACCCACCCTACGCCCGTGACGTCCGGTCCGATCAGCGGATTTACCCCTTCGGGTAACAAGCCGCGAATGGAGTTCAGATATTCGCTGACTCGTGAGCGAGCCCAATAAATGTCGGTGCCGTCCTGAAAGATGACGTAGACAAACGATTTTCCGAACATCGATTCCCCGCGAACAAATTTTACCTTGGGGGCGGCGATGAACTTGGTGGTGATTGGGTAAGTGATCTGGTCCTCGATCAGGTCGGGAGAACGTCCCTGCCAATCGGTATAGATAATCACCTGAACGTCGCTTAGATCAGGGATGGCATCGAGAGGTGTCCGAAACAGTGCATAGATTCCGCCGGCGACCCCGAGGATTGTCAAGAGGATGACCAGAATCGGATTCCGCGCGCTGATCGCGATCATCCGACCCGGGAGAGAGGCCGGAGGAAACGTAGCGACGTGAGGACGTGGCGGCGTAGCGGCGGTTTCGCGAAGTGGAGTTTTTTCTGGAATTGGATCGTCAGGCACGCGGATTGTCCACGGGAGATTTAATCAGTCAGGGAGTACCTCCGAAGTCCCTGATGGCTCCCTGGACCTGCGCCTCGGCATCGATTAAAAAATTCGCGCTGGAAACGACGCGTTCTCCTTCCTGCAACCCACTGATTACTTGATAGTAGCGTTGCTGATTCGGATCGGTGAGATCGACAAATAGCCGGCCGACCTGAACGAAGCGAGGTTCCAATCTGCCAGCTCCCTTGTCCACAAACGCCAGCATTCGCGCCCCCGTAGGCAGAATCGCGTCAAACGGAATGGTCAGCCCTTCACCTGCGTCAATTTTAGCTACGACATTGGCATACATACCCGGCCACAATAAACCGTCCGGATTTGGAATATCGATCCGAGCCAGGGCCGTCCTTTTCACCGGGTCGATGGTCGGGCCGATAACATCTATTTTGCCTTGGAAAGACTGATTCGGTAGGGCGGGCAGAGTGACTAGTAATGGTTGACCTTCTCGTAAAAGTCCGACTTCGTTCTCGTAAAAGCTCGCCCAAAGCCACAAGTTCGACAAGTTCAGGATAGTCGCCAGCTTGTCCCCGCGTTTCACGCTCATGCCAACTCGCATGGGCGCCTCACTAACGACACCGTCGAAAGCCGAGCGGATGATTAACCGGTCAGTGGGCTGCCCGGTGCGTTCAAGCTCGGAGATTTCAGCTGGGCCAACATTTAGAACCTGTAAGCGGCGCCGCGCAGCATCTATCAGTGGTCCCATCGACGCTGAGGCGACGCTACCGTTGACTTGCACTTTGAGCAAGTTAATCAGTTCCTGTTCCGGGGGTCGCAAATCAGCGCTGTAAATCGTCATCAAGGGCTGTCCGACGGCTACCCGCTCACCGGGGGAGGTAACCTGCAATTCCTCGATGTAACCGTCCACTCGACTCACGCACTCGAAGATCCCGGCCTGATCGGCTTCCAAAGTTCCCACGGAGCGAATTTCAAACTGCATATGCCTGCGCCGGACTTCGGCGTAGGTCACGCCAATTTGCTGCTGTCGCTGGATCGGGACAATGAACTCACCCGGTTTGGACGTTTCCTCTGTCCGGCGGGTGACTGGGACCAGATCCATGCCACAAATCGGGCATTTCCCGGCAGCTTCAGCATGCACTGCGGGGTGCATTGTGCATGTCCAATAGTCGACCTCCGCGATTGGGATCGAGCTCGCAGGTTTTGAGCAGGCTACGAGTACCGTCATTAGCAGCATCAGCGAGACACGGCAAGCCATCCGGCGGAGTCGTGCCACCGAATCGACATGTCGGCGTGACGGCGCAGAGAGGCGCGTAGCACCAATCATGGCGCAAATCCTTGGCGACGACCGCGCTGACGGATATCAAACTTCGTTGGAGTTCCTCAAGTTTGTCCG
The DNA here is from genome assembly GCA_963742335.1 of uncultured Verrucomicrobiae bacterium. Classification (GTDB taxonomy): domain Bacteria; phylum Verrucomicrobiota; class Verrucomicrobiia; order Chthoniobacterales; family JAFAMB01; genus JAFAMB01. The sequence continues at coordinate 35,114 of CAVULL010000038.1, read as the reverse complement.
ACCATCCTATCCCAAAACAAAGATTAATTCGTCACCTCGCAAAAAGCGCCGGCACGCCAACCCGCCGGCACTCTGACACGCCGCTACGTCCCGGTCAGAAAAGTAAGAGCTTTTCCGGGACATAAATGACGTCGCCGCCCGAGCAATAAATGGCCGGAATGTCCTTGCCTTTCAAGAGCCCTCTCAAGTCGACAATTTGCGTCTCGTGTTGGCCTTTGACGATCCGTATGAGCGAGACCTTTTTAAGGTCCGCCTCCGGGGTGAATCCTCCCGCTTCCATGATGGCCTCAAGCACGGTAGCCGGTCGTTCAAAGATAATCTTACCGGGTTTTTGTACGGCACCCGAGACGACTACCGGCACAGCCCTGGTGTCCAGAGAGACGATAACTTCATTGTCCTGAAGTTGAGGCTTATAACGCCGCGCCAATTCCACTTGGAGCTCCCCCACCGTCTTTCCAGCGGCAGTCACTTCTCCAACCAACGGCAGGCTCACCGTTCCATCAGAACCAATCTTTTGTGTCTGGTTTAACTCGGCAGCCGCCGGAAAAGAAATTCTTATGACATCTCCGGCGACCAGAAAACTGGGCGTTCGACTAGTTAGCTGCTGCGGGGCTTTTTTCGGTGCCTGGCAACCGGCACACAACAGGAGAATGAGAGCAACCAGTTTGATACATGTTTTTTGTCTGAATCCGATTTGCATAAAGACGCTCTCCAACAACCCTCATCTCATGGTACCGTTCTTATTCTGAGGATACCCATTTCTTTTTCCACTGATTTTTGGGTTGATTTGTAGTTGGCTGACTTTTAGGGGTTAATAGCGGGTACTGTCGAGAACGTTTTGCTATGGCCCCTATAGAATCGGGCACATCAAAGTACTTTCCGCACACCAACGTCTCACCAGAGATGCCATTTTAAACGCTAGACTACGTGCCTACGCGGTGCCACAGCCGCCTCAGAATTCTGTCACTGTGCCATTCACGGCAACGCAGACCTCCAGCAATCTGAACGCGGTGATCGTGGGATGGAACGACTCCGCCGCACATATCATTTCGTTAAGTGACTCTATGGGGATGTCTACCGGCGATCGGGATTGATCCGGTCACATCGGTGGGTGTGGTAGACGGCCTCATGCCGTAAGCGGGTGGTCCACCTTCCGCAGAACATTTGAGCGATGAACCTCGGCTTCCATTTTTCGCCCAAGGAAATCCATTAAAATCTTCACTCGCTCCTTGGCTGACAGCACCCGTGTAACCAGGGCTTCCAGGCCGACAAAAGCGCCCCCGACGATCCGCACTTGGTCGCCTTCCGAAATCTCATAGTTAAGCTCTTTAACACCCGCGACACCTGTATGGCCCTGTAAATGGAGCAAAACGTCCTCTTCGATAGTCGGATATCGATCGGCAAAGCGCACAATCCCGCTCACCCCATGAGCATATCGGACCTGCCGATGCATTTCTGCAAGCGCGAACCGAGCAAATAGATATCCAGGAAACATTGCTTCTGTGACTGAGGCGAGGCCCTTCCGGGTCGCTCGTTTGAACCGGATCCGGGGACAGAACACCATGACATCCAGTAAGCGTAAATGCGCAGCGGCGATATGCTCGTGTTTGGGCTTTGATCGGAGACAGTACCAGGCCGGTTCAATACTATTCGTCTGGTTCCTCTCCAAAGTAGATGTCCCATCCATGGCAATCCTTGTCTGCGTGTTCCTCGGGCTATTGTCTTAGTGACGGCCGTCAACCGTTGCCAACTGCTTAAAACTGACTATGGACTGCCTTAGAGACTTGTTAAGAACTATTTTGAAAATAAACTTTGATTGCCATGTAAGCGTCCGCGCGTCAAGGGTCTGAGATTGCGGACGTCAGCGAACCGGCTCGCTGACCGCTAACGTGAAATATCGTCCAGATTTGGACGATTTGCAGATTCAGGTCCTACCCGTATTTTAAAGATGGGTGTAGAAGCCGTCCATTTTCCCCACATCATCCGGAACTTTTCGGGTAGGCGTTGGTGGCCAGGAACTCCGGGCGGAAACTCTGCGTTATTCCGGTCAGAATATTGAACTTTATCAAATACCAGAGCGCATCCAGACCATCCCTTAAGCCGATCTTTTTGCCCTCCGCGTAAGTCCGGCCGTAATAGGAGATTGGAACTTCGTACATCCGGGCGCCGATTTTCTTGCACTTTGCCACAAACTCAATTTCAAATCCGAATCCGCTTGATTCGATAATCATGTTCTTCGCGATGTCCGCCCGTGAAGCTTTATAGCCCGTCTCGACGTCCGTGAGATTGAGATCAGTACAAAGGTTGTTGATGAAGGTCAAAAGCTTGTTGGCCAGAAAGTGGTGAAAATACAAGACGCGTCCCGCTCGCCTGACCATAAACCGGGAACCGAGACAAACATCCGCGGCACCCTCCTCGATCGGCGCGATAAGGTCAGAAATCTCTCGCGGGTCGTATTCCAAATCGGCATCCTGAACCACGACGATCGACCCGGTGCAAGCCGCAAAACCCGTTTGGAGAGCTGCCGTCTTGCCTAGATTCGTCTTATGCCGAAACAGCTTCACTCGCTGATCCCGAATGGTGTACTCGTGACAAACTTCTGGCGTGCGATCGTCGGACGCATCATCGATCACCAACACTTCATGAACGTCCGGAAGAAAATGGAATACCTTGTCGAGAACGGTTTCCAGGGTTCTTTCTTCGTTAAATGCGGGTACGACGAGACTCAATAGATGGCCATCCATAGTAAGATGAGAATTGGCAGACGCAGGACTTTGAAGATCGGCGGTGCTCTCGGGTTTAGGAAAAAGATTTACGCGAAGCAAATAAAACCCACTATTTTTCGTACCAAGATTCATTCGCTCTGAGTCGTCCGATGGTCTTTTCGGACAAATTCAACCGACCTAGAACCTTTGGGTAAGCTATTGAAAAATTGACTGGCAGAAACCTGCCAAGTACGTATTTAGGCTCTGCTTAAGTCATGCGTCGCGGGATATTCGTCCGATTTATTTTTGCACTTTTGCTCTGCTTTTCCTTGCCGGTCGTGGCCGAGGAGCCGGGCGGATGGCTATTCGACTCACTGGCTTCCAAGCCTGAGGCGGCAAAATCCGATGGTCAGCAAGTCTACGAAACCTTGCTCAAAATGCTCGATCGATGGAATGCTCACGACATTGAAGGTCATCTGGAGGCTTACTGGAAGTCGCCGCAGCTGTTAATTGTGGTCGACTCCGAGCAGTTTAATGGCTGGCAACAACTTCACGATTCCTACGTCAACGGCTATCCGGATCGTAATTCCATGGGCTTCATCAGTCCTGCACGCATCCAAGTCAAGCTTCTGAAACCGGATATGGCTCTGGCCCTCACCTGGTGGTCCATCTCATTTCCGAACTCGAAACAAAGGGTGGTCGGCAATACGACCATGAATTTGCAAAAGTTTGACGATGGTTGGAAGATTGTCGCTGCCCATTCAAGCACCACCGATATGTAAATCGCCGAAAGCGCCGTGTTCGATTTTTTGGGCTTTCCGTATTTTAGGATCTCCGCTAGGAATTCCGATAAATTCAGATGGTGCTCCCGAGCTTGGCAAGTGGGCGCGAGAGCTTTTTGTTTGTCAATACCATGTCGAAGATACGGCGCCGGGCGATAGCACCTTTCCTTTCTCTGCTGCTGTTTATCTATCAGTGCCCCGTGAAGGCTGGCAATTTGATCGTCGCGCAAGTTGCTACTGTTTCACCGAATCCGGCGGTCTCGCCCAAGACAGACACCCAAATCGTTTACGAGATGTTGGTGAAAATGCTCGATCGCTGGAACGCTCGCGACATCGATGGGATGATGTCTGTTTACTGGAATTCGCCAGGCCTGTTGGCCGTGATCGACACGGAGCAATTCGACGGGTGGGAAAACCTGTACCGATCGTACAAGAACCAGTCCCGAAACCCGATCAACATGGGAATTGTCAATCCGACCCGAGTGCAGGTTCAACTTTTGAAGCCTGATCTGGCATTCGGCATTGTGTCCTGGACGATGCGATATCCGGAAAATTCGCACGCGTCGGAAGTAGTCGGCACGAGCACCATGGATATTCAAAAATTCGACTCTGGTTGGAAGATTGTTGCCCTGCACACCTCTTTCACGGAAATGTGAGGAGGCGGGGAAGAGGCGGGAGTTCAGGAGCCAGGAGTTCAGAAGTCAGGAGCACCCCACGGGAAGAACGCGTGAAGATTTGAGAATAAACTCTTGCTCGGCGGCCCAAGCTCTAGTTTCAGAGAAGAAGCCCTCGATGAGTCGACCGACTCGCAGGGCAATTTTGGCTTTGTCCCCGAGCACGGCCTGGACATGGCCATGAGGCAGGCAATGGGTGATGCGAAAACTCTCCGAGCTAAGGGTGATAGACCTGGCGCGAGCCCCAGGAATCAAAGGGCAGAAGCTGAAAGTCGGTAGGAAGCTGGGGAGAAGCGGTTACCACGCAGCTAGTCTAGAGGCTAGCTTTACAATTTATGGAAACAAAATATCCACTTAAAATACAAGCCATCCGCTCCAAGAATCAGCAGGCGCGGCTCTATGTCTATTTTCCTTTGCCCTTGGCGGCGGCGATCGGCCTGGAGGCCGGCGAAGAAGTGCAGTGGGAACTGCTGGATCGCGGCGAATTACATCTGGTCCGAAACCAACTGCCTCAAGTCCAAGCTACTCAAAGGGCCACCCAACCCGCCGAAATCCCGCTCCCGTCCCAAAAACAGATTGCTAAAGGCCAACGGCGCCCGGTACCTGACGGAAGTGACTCATGATCCTCCAGTTAGCGAAAAGTGAGCCCCGCAATTTGGATCGGCGGATGAAATATTGAGGCCCACTGGGTCCTGTATTGTGTTTCCGGGTTTTGTGCTCTTTCCAACTACCCGCTCTTCCTCACATTCTGGGTTTTCTTGACGCGACCCTGACTTCTGACTCCTGAACTCCTGAACTCCTGCTTCTCAACTTCTTTCTCTAAATCGTTTGGATGCAAAGCTGCCTGCTTCGCTTACCGTGGCGCCATATGGCGAGGTCGTTTTACGAATTGAGCGAGAAAGATATTCTCGCGCTGGCCATCTCTTTGGAGGAAGAGGATGGCAAAGTCTACGGGGAATTCGCCGAGAGAATGCGATCCCTCTATCCGAAAACTGCACAAGCCCTCGACGCAATGGGCGAAGAAGAATCCGGCCACCGGCACCATTTAACTGAGACTTATCGGCAGCGATTCGGCGATTACATCCCCTTGCTTCGCAGACAGGACGTAAAGGGATTCGTAAACCGGAAGCCGATTTGGCTCAATCGGATCCTGACAGTCGAGCAAGTCCGAAACGAAATCGGCTCGATGGAACAGGAGACCAAGCGGTTTTACGAGGCCGCGGCGCAGAAATCAACCAGCGCGCCTGTTCGCCAACTGTTGAGTGACCTTGCGCAGGAGGAAGGCAAACATGTTAGACGAGCCGAAGAACTCGAGGTCAAACAAGTCGAGTCAGGCGAGCGGAAAGCGGAGGACGAGGCAGCTCGCCGAACTTTTGTTCTTCAAGTGGTTCAACCCGGATTGGCCGGTCTGATGGATGGGTCTGTCTCTACCCTCGCTCCTGTCTTCGCCGCCGCATTCGCAACCAGAAACAGCTGGGATGCCTTTCTTGTTGGCATGGCGGCCTCGATCGGCGCTGGGATCAGCATGGGCTTCGCGGAAGCATTGTCTGACGACGGTGCACTCAGCGGGCGGGGACAGCCATTGCTGCGCGGCACCGTTTGCGGGGTGATGACGACTCTGGGAGGAATCGGACACACACTCCCTTACCTGATTTCAAGTTTTTACTATGCGACCGTAGTGGCGATTTTTGTGGTGGCAATCGAACTCACCGTGATTTCCTGGATCAGGCACCATTACATGGACACTCCATTATTATCTGCCATTTTTCAGGTAGTTCTCGGCGGAGTGCTGGTATTTCTGACCGGGATTCTCATCGGGTCGGCCTGAGTGAAAACCATGAGGCGATTGCAGCTTCCTGGATTGCGATTGATTTCGTTTCTCCTGATTGGCGGCTGTTCAAAGGCTCCGGAGGAGACAGTTCCCGCTCCGGACGCGCAATTGGGCGAGACGGTCTTTCAGACTCGCTGTTTTGTCTGCCACGGACGCCACGGAAAAGCGGACGGACCCGCAGCAAGCGGGCTCGGCTCAGCTGTGCGCGACCTGACCAGCGCTTCCTGGCAAGACTCCACCACGGATGAAACCATTGGTTCGGTCATTCGAAACGGCGCACAGGCAGTCGGTGGAAGTGCCGCGATGGCCCCCAACCGGGACTTATCGGACGCCCAAGTCGAATCCCTGGTCCGGTACATCCGCGGACTGCGCAAATAGCGTGAGAATTTTTTTGCCCATATGATTACCCGGTTTGTTCTCTTATTCCTGTGCTGCCTCTGCAACGTCACGTTCGCGGACGACATCTCCGTTAAAATTGAAAACGCCTGGCTGCAGGCCGTACCGCCGGTTGCCGAAGCCACCGCCGCATACATGAAGATCACCAATTTTGGCAAGTCGACGATCAGACTGGTGGGCGCAACCTCTCCCATTGCTACGAAAATCGATCCGATGATCACGACCAGGAATCAAAAAAACGGTCAGGAGATCATGGGCATGCAAAGCGTTGAAGACTTGGAAATCTTGCCTGGGCACATCCTCGAGCTCAAACCGGGAGGCAATCATCTGATGATCCTGGGATTGACTTCTCACCCAAAAGAAGGCGAGCATGTAAAAGTGACAGTGCGATTTGCACCTGGCAATCAACGGCTCGATGTTGAAATTCCCGTCTCTAGAGAGGAGCCAAAATGAGTGAAACCGTCTCCGAGCCCCAAAAGAATGTCGTCCCTGTCCGATCTCAGCCGGCCATGGCCCGCCGAATGTTCGTGGCGGCGGCGGCTCTTGGTCTGGCCCTCTTAGTAAGCTTTCTATTTAGCCGGTACTTCGCTTATCGAACCGTTCAGGCGAATTTCTATGGGCAGGCCTTGGTACCCGCCAGGGAAGCATTCGATTTCCATCTCCTGGATCAGGATGGCAAGGCGTTCCGACTGAGCCAGATGAAAGGGAAAGCCGTCTTGTTTTCTTTCGGATTTACTCATTGCCCGAATGTCTGCCCGACCACTTTGAGCGACCTGGCAAAGATTTATAAGATGCTGCCTCCTCAAGATCGCGAAAAAGTGCGGGTCCTCTTCGTCACTATAGATCCCCAGCGCGACAAGCCGGAGACGATGAAGAATTATGTCCCTTACTTTAGCGATTCTTTTATCGGACTTACCGGATCCGACGCCGCCATCGCGGAGGCCGCGAAGGCGTATGGGGCTTATTACGAGATCATCCGCGATCCGGGAGCCAACCCAGATGTTTACACAGTGAATCACTCCGCTCTAACCTACTTGATCAATCCGGAAGGGAAATGGAAGCTGCTGTACAACTTCGATCAACTCGGCGATTCGAAGAAGATGGTCCAGGACATCGAACAGGTTCTCGCCGGAGCGTGATTCTGCTGCCTCCATAGCGATAAGGGAACGAAACAAACACTCAGATCAAGCGGCAGTTTCCGAGCCGCGGGTGAAATTCGACTCGCCAAAACGGGGAGAAAGAGAGCAAAGCGAGGACGCTTCGCTTACTTCAGTCCTTGAAAATCTCGTTGAAAAAAATTTTCATCTGGTTCCAGGAACGGGTGGCGGCTTTCGCATTGTAAGCCAAGCCTTCCACATGCGCTTTATTGGCGTTGGGATTCGTGAAGGCGTGCACCGCCCCAGAATAGGCGATGAATTGATAGTCCAATTTGTCGTCATTCATCGATTTCAAGAATTTGTCGACCGTCTCCTTGTTGACCAGCGGGTCCAAAGCGCCGTGAAGAATCAGAAACTTCGCCTTAGTTTTTTGAGCTGTGTCTGCAGGAGCGGGAAACAGAGCGCCGTGAAAGGTTACGACCCCAGCCAGCGGCGCCCCGGAATAAGCAAGCGCCAGGGAGGTTGAGCCCCCAAAACAGAATCCGATGGCGGCCACCTTCTGTTCGTCCACCAATCCCGTCTTTAAGAGCTGATCGAGGGCGGCCTGGGCGCGTTCAGCCATCAATGGCTTGCCGTAAAACTGGCTGGAGAGTTCCTTCGCTTTGACGGGATCGGTCGTCGACTGAGCACCGCCGTACATGTCGGCCGCAAACGCAACATACCCCATGTTTGCTAATTGTTCCGCGCGCCCCTTGACATAGTCGTTCAGACCCCACCATTCGGGAAAAACGACGATCCCAGGAACTTTACCTTTATCGGTCACCGAATCGTCATAGGCAAGATAGCCCTCCAGCTTAGTTCCATTCTGCTCGTAACTAACCGTTTTTGTTACCAGCTTTGCGTGGACAGTTATTCCAGAACCCAAAATTAGCAGGCTAAGAAAAATTGCTTTCATAAACAATGCGGGGGTTGGTCTTTGCTCGTGGGAGTATGGCATGGCCCATCAATGCCCTGCCGCGCTATCTTAGCATGTTCAGCGCCCAGGAGAATTGTTCTTCTCAAGAATTTCGTGAACCGATAGGACGCTATACGTTCCGTCATTGTCCTGGATCAGAATGGTGATTTCGGAAATTCCGTGCATCTCGTTGCGGCGGTCTTCCAAATCGTACCCGAGCCGGTAGGTCACCAGGTATTGATCTGGTGCGGGCCCGGGTCGAGCTATCGGGATATCGAAGAGGTGATATTGCCGGCGCGGCCAGCGGCGCCGAAAGTCAGTCAGATCGTTTCGGATAAATTCTTCATCGACAGCGCCTTTGTCATAGTAATTCACCTTAGGTGCATAGAACTGCATAGCACTTTCCAGACGGTCTGAGGCCCCGGACTGGATGAACGCCTCGACAAAGGCCAGCAAGCTCGGCTTCATCGCGACCGGTGGGGTATTCATCCCGCCAAATAGATCTGAGGGGAGTCCATTTTGCGCGGGCTGGGATCGAAGGACGGTCTGGGCCTTATTCGGCACCAGGATGAGAACGGTGGCGTCCTTAGACTGGGCGAAGATCTCCTGATTTCGGAGCGGAGTTGCCCGACGCGACGGGGTAAATCCGCTCGGGTAAGCAATCAAAATCATCGAACGGGCTTCATCGATCGGTATCGCGAAATTGATTCGCTCAGGGATGGCGCCCATCGTTTTTGCCAGTTGCATCGCGTTGATCTTCGAAACCACGATCCCGATCACTTCGCCTTTATCGTTCAAGAGCGGGCCACCGCTGTTGCCCGGGTTGATATTGGCGTCAATCTGAAAAAGGGGCGAGTGCTCAGATTCCCGGATCGCATTGATCTTTCCGTCATAAGCGGAAACATTGTAGCCGATGGTCGAAAACATCGGGAATCCCATCGCGAGGATGGGATCCATCACCGAGATTTTCTTCGATTCCCCGATCGGAAGTGTCGGAAAATTGGACCCGGCTATCTTAAGCAGAGCGAGATCTGTCTTCGGGTCGGCGGCCACCACCTGTGCCGGCACTCGATCTCCATTTGGCAAGACAACGGCCGGTTCCGTTGAATCGGCGATAACATGATTGTTGGTCAGAATGTAGCCGGCGGGATGGAAAATAAATCCGGACCCCGATTTAACTTCGTCGGCGAGAACAGGAATCGAGCACGCCGCCATAGCAACTACCAGGAAGAGCAAATGCAAATCTCTGTTCATTTGGCCGAATCCTATCGTTTCCGCATGGGCTTCTGGCTACATCGATCTGTGGGAATCTTTTGAAACAAAATCAGCACATCTACCTGACCATCGCTCGAAGCGCCTCCTTCGCAGCCGGGGAGTATTGCGCAGCCTGATACAATAGATAGTTACGGCCGTCAGGTTCACTCAGCGTGAAGCGAAAAACCCTGACGGTCTCTTTTGGCTCGAAAAGCCATCGTACACTTGCCGACGACAGATCCATTAATCCGGCGCTTTCTGTCCACTTGCCGGCATCGAGCTGCGGAGCGAGGTCGTTGACCAGAAGCAAGGGTACAGGATCGCTCACATCTTCTATCCGAATGGTGCTGAGAACGGTCGCTTGCTTCGGCTTGATCGCGAAATTCCAGCGCACATAATGAGTTCCATCCAAGGTGACCGCCTGCAATCCTGCCTCGGTCACCATAATTCGGCCATTCTCATCTTGTTTGAAGCCGGCTCCTTGTCGCTCGAGACTGACAGGCTGCCCGCCGGCGATCGGTACCGACAAGTGCGAAGAGGAGCTCGCGCAGCCGGTAAGCCAAATAACTGGGAGCGCGCAGGCGGAAAATCCCTTGAGCCAGGAATAATACATACTCTGCACGTTTATTCAGGATTCAGGCAAAGGACAGCGCGAAGTTCGGAACCCCAGGAACGCGAAACCGGCGTCGGCGGAATCATCGCTCGTTAACCGACAACTCCCACCGTCACTGCAACTCCCACTGACAACTCCTAGAGAAGCCCTGAAGCCAGATTGATTGAAAGCGCCAGGATGACGGTATTGAACACGAACGACAGCAAACCGTGCACCAAAGCCAACCGCCGCATGCTTTGCGAACTAACCTGCACGTCCGAAACCTGGCAGGTCATCCCGATCACGAATGAGAAATAGGCAAAATCGAGGAAATCCGGTTCTTTGTCATTGGGAAATTCGAGACCTCCGGCTTTGCGGAATTCCGGGCCCTCGTCTTCGTCATGATAAAAGCCGTGAGCATAGTGCATCGCAAACACCGTATGGATCAGGCACCATGAGGAAACCACCGTGGTACCGGCGAACAAAAGATGCTCGGAGAGAGCTTTGTGACCCAAGCCCTTGGCGCCGCCGATCAAGATGGCAACGGAAGCCAAGCTCGCCACCGCCGCGAAAACCACAAACAGGAAAATTGCGAAACGGGCTGTATCCTGAAGTTTAGCCGTTTGCACGCTGGTCTTGGCGCCCGCCAACAAAATTCGTGACCATGCGAGCACAGTCACCGTCCACGCAAAAACATTCCAGACAGCGATGGCTTGGACCGAAAACTGGAGACGACCTAAGGTGAAAACAAAGACAATCAGCGAAACGGTGATCGCAATAAACAAGCGAGAATGGGCATCCAGCTTTAGAAGGATAGATTTCATGAACCGAACTAGGTGATTGGAGCCTATGAAGAGGGATGAAGTCAAATCGTTCGTACGGCCTGAACTGTCCAATGTAACGGAATTGTAACGCAGCGTCGGTTGCCTCGCAGGGCAGCAACTGATCTTTTCCGAGAGCGCAAAACCGCGATCTTACTATGGAAATATTTGGAGAGACTCTCGGCGTGGCCACCGGCCTGTTTCTGCTGCTTGCCCTGCTTATGGCACTCGGCTTTGAATTCGTGAACGGTTTCCATGACACCGCTAACGCGGTAGCAACGGTTATTTACACGCAAAGTCTCAAGCCTTGGATCGCGGTCACGTGGTCAGGACTGTGGAACCTGCTCGGAGTGCTGAGCTCGAGCGGGGCGGTCGCTTTTGGCATCGTCGCACTCCTCCCTGTCGAATTGGTGCTTAACGTCGGCTCGGGAGCGGGGTTTGCCATGGTTTTCGCGCTTTTGATTTCCGCGATCATTTGGAACGTGGGAACCTGGTATTTGGGGTTGCCCGCTTCCAGTTCCCATACCTTGATCGGATCCATCATGGGGGTCGGGCTGGCCAACTCGTTGATCTCCGGCCATGTATTCGGTGAGGGAGTAAACTGGGCTAAGGCGTCGGAAGTATTCAGCTCCTTGATCGTCTCTCCAATCATCGGATTCGTTTGTTCGGCGATCCTGCTGTTGCTCCTTAAGTTCCTCGTTCGCAAACCAGAGCTTTATCGAGCCCCGGACGCAACCAAGGCGCCGCCATGGTGGATTCGGAGCGTTCTGGTCTTAACCTGCACAGGCGTCAGTTTCGCTCACGGGTCCAACGACGGACAAAAAGGAATGGGGTTAATCATGTTGATTCTGGTCGGAATCATCCCGGCTGTCTATGCGCTGAACCTCGATGCGGACCCGAAGGCGGTTGCGGAGCTCGAGCTTGCCGCTCGGAAAACGATGGCCATGCTCGACTTGGCCGGGAACGGCAGGAGCCTCGAAGATAACTCGGCGACTGAAGTGCTCTCTTCGTTCCTGAAGACGACGGGGCAATTTAACGAGAATATTTTCCCGGCACTGGCCGCGAAGAACCGCGATATCGTCAATCGTTTGAACGGGAAGAACAGTTTCGCCGAAGTGGCCAAGGAAGACCGCCCCGCTCTGCGGAGCGACTTGTACCTCTTATCCGAGTCCCTCAGCAAATTGAACAGGCAAGGTAGGCTGACTGATCCTCAGCAGCGGGTGATTCTGAACGATTTTCGCTCCAAGCTTCGGCCAATGACTCAATTCATCCCGCTGTGGGTAAAAGTCGCCGTGGCGCTCGCGCTGGGCTGCGGAACAATGATCGGTTGGAAACGGATCGTCGTGACAGTCGGCGAAAAAATTGGCAAATCGCATCTGACCTACGCGCAAGGCGCTTCGGCCGAACTGGTGGCCATGGGAACAATTATGGCCGCCGATTCATTTGGGCTCCCGGTCAGTACCACTCACGTACTGTCTTCTGGCATTGCCGGCACGATGGCCGCAAACCGCTCGGGCTTACAGGCAAAAACACTGCGAAATATTTTGCTCGCCTGGGTTCTCACCCTGCCGGCTTGCGTGATGCTCGGGGCGGCAACCTTCTCCGGCGCATTGTACATCGTCTTTAACGTCCTCCATGCGAACTGACGAAGGCGCTTGATGTCTTGATCCACTGCGCCGGTGACGGTGAACGGTGAACGGTGAACGCTGAACGGTGAACGGCGAACGCTGAACGCTAACGCTGAACGCTGAACGCTAAAAGCTCATGGTGGCTCGGTCAGCTTCGACCAGTCGGCGTCCGATTCGATTGAAACCGCCCCTTTTTGGAGCGCCCAACGGCTAAAATCTGCGGGGGCGTTTTTCACGCCAAGAATGTTGGCCAGTTTGATATCGGCGATCTTGAGCCACTTGATGTTCCGAAGATCCGCATTCCGCAAATCGGCTTTGCTGAGGTCTGTTCCTTCAAGATCCGCGCCTGTCAGGTTGGCGCCGTTCAGATCGGCGTCCTGCAAACTCGCATTCCGCAAATTGGCATTCTGAAAATTCCCGTTTCGAAAATTTGCCGAAGTCAAATTGGCATATTCCAATCGAGCGCCCTTGAAGCTGCCTCCTCTGACATCCGCAGAACTAAAGTTGGCTCGGGCCAGATTTCCATCCTCCAGGTCGATATCCTGTAGAAAAGCGTCGCTGACATCCACTCCCACTAGCTGTACTCCGTCCCGATTCAGCTCTTCCATGGCGTCCACTCTGCCGCCTGATCCTCCTTTGCCTTGAGCCGTATTAATGACCTGCCACGCGTGGTAATGTTTCTGCTTCAACCGGTCTCCACTTTCAGCGAAATAGGAAATCACCGCGAAAAAAATAGAAAGGGTGCCGATGTATTCGAGCACCTCCAGGAACGCCCATCCGCTTAGCCAGTAGACCAGCCATCGACAGGCCCATTCCATCCAATGAAGCGGCACGAGAAGCGGTTGCCGAGCTTCTTCACGATAGTACGGCCACGGATGAGGCCGTTTTCGCTCTGTGTAAATGAACATTTCGGAAATCTGGACAAAATTCCCGCCGGAGTGAAGCTCGCCCTTTCGATTCCTGCGAATTCCGCAGCATCCCGTTGAGAGAGTGGTAGCTTTGCACGAGGATGAGGTTGGCCGCTCTACTGGTGGCTTTTTGTCTCGGCGCATTCGCCAACATGGCGAGCGGCGAAAAAATCTGCTTGAGCAACGTCGACGGCGCAATCGGTCCGGCTACCGCCAGCTACATTTCCCGGAGCGTCGATCAGGCGCAATCCAAAGGTGCCGAGTGTCTGATTATTCAGCTCAACACGCCAGGCGGTCTGCTCGATTCGACCAGGGTGATTGTTCAGAAGCTGCTAGGCTCGCCGATTCCAGTCGTTGTTTACGTCGCCCCGACGGGGGCCACGGCGGCTAGTGCCGGTTGTTTTATCACGCTCGCTGCAAATATTGCCGCCATGGCTCCGGCAACTACCATCGGCGCCGCCCATCCAGTTGCCCTCGGCGGTTCACCTGTTGGCGACCAATCAAAACCAGATCCGACCATGACACAGAAACTGGAAAGTTTTGCCGTCAGTTACATGGAAGCCATCGCGAATCGCCGCAATCGAAACGTTGAATGGGCTAAATCCGCTGTCCGGGAAAGCGCGTCCATCACGGCGGAAAAGGCCCAGGAACTGAAAGTGATCGAAATCATTGCCCACGACCTCCCTGATTTGCTCAGCCAGCTCAACGGGCGAGTGGTGAATGGCCGACCGCTCCGAACGGCCGACGCCCAAGTCGTGGAGATCAAAATGTCCATTTCAGAACAGTTTTTCCAAATGTTTTGGCGACCCGAAGTCATGTTTATTTTAATGCTGATCGCCATTTACGGCTTGATCGGTGAAATGACTACGCCGGGAGCTATCTTGCCGGGAGTGGTTGGCGCAATTGCCCTGGTCCTTGCGCTCTACATGTCGGCCATCCTGCCCGTGAATGTCGCTGGATTGCTCTTAATCGGACTGGCCGTGGCCTTATTCGTGGTTGACGTGTTCGCGCCCACCCACGGCGTGCTCACCGGCGGCGGAATTGTCGCTTTTCTGGTCGGTTCTCTTATGCTCTTTGATCGTCGGGATCCTCTTTTCAGACTCTCCTTGGCTTATATTATTCCAAGCATTATTGTGACCGCTGGGTTTTTCCTCCTGATTGTCGGGAAAGGATTACGGGCCCAACGTCTGCCCAAAAGAGTCGGCAAGGAGGCGATGCTGGGAAAGTTCGCTGAGGCACTGACACCGATCAATTCAAGCGGTGGCAAAGTCCTATTCGAAGGGGAATACTGGAACGCGACATCCGCCACTCCGATCAACCAGGGAGACACAGCTCAAATTATCGCCGTTGAGGGTTTGCTGGTTAAAGTCATACCCCGGATCTGAAAGAGACATGTTAGAGGAAGCCGCAACGTTGGTGGGCTGGTTGGTTCCGATTATTATTTTGGCCGCGATCATTTTTCCGCAAGCGGTCCGGATCCTGCGCGAGTATGAACGCGGTGTTATCTTCCGGCTTGGCAAACTTTACGGAGCCAAAGGCCCCGGGCTCATTTTCTTGATCCCTGTCGTGGACCGCATGGTAAAAATGGATCTTCGCGTGGTGACGATCGATGTCGCCCGGCAAGAGCTCATGACCCGCGACAACGTCCCGATTACCGTCGACGCGGTCGTTTATTTTCGCGTCATCGATCCGGAGGCGGCAGTCATCCGGGTCGAAAATTATTTGAAAGCGACTTCGCTTATTTCTCAGACCACCTTGCGCAGCGTTCTCGGGCAGGCCGAGCTTGATGAACTTCTGGCTGAACGCGAGAAGATCAATCTAACCCTGCAGGAGATCATCGATCGGCAAACCGATCCATGGGGCATCAAGGTGACCTCCGTTGAGGTGAAAGATGTCGTTTTGCCCGACGGCATGAAGCGGGCCATGGCTCGGCAGGCCGAAACGGAACGTGAACGGCGCGCCAAAATCATCAATGCCGAAGGAGAGTTTCAGGCCGCGGAGAAACTGGTCCAGGCGGCAAAGATGATCGCCAAACAACCAATTGCCCTCCAACTTCGGTTCCTGCAAACGATGAAAGAAATTTCCAGCGAACACAACACCACGACGTTCTTGCCGGTGCCTATCGATCTGTTTACGCCGTTCCTGGAGAAAGCCGAACGTCCAATGACGAAAAAAGACTAGCTCAGAATGGCGTCACGATAACGGCCGTTTGAGGCGATTCGGTTTGCACGGCCGGCTTCGGGGTAAACGTGGAGAGCAATCCAGGCTACCGCTCTATCCTTGACCTGCTACCGCCGGAGGGAGCGGAGGAGGCCTCTTAGAAACGGCAAACGCTGAGACGAGACCTAAAATTCCGAGGAGAATGCCGGCTCCGGTGGCCAGAACTCCGGTCCACAAAAGGAAAGCATTGTTTCCGTAGTTCTCGGGCATTTGATAAACCAACTGCTGATTCGCGGTCCCCGGCGAGTCCAGCCGCGCATTGATTGCCTGCGGAGGCAAAATGATTCGAAATGTTTGGGCGAGAATTGGAGCCTCGGGCGAGGCCTGAGATGTCGACTCAAAAACCCATTCCAGCGGGCTATTGGAAACAAGCCGGAAATCCTTCAACATTTCTATCCCACGGCTTCCATCACCACGCACCGTGGTCAGGGCGCGCGCTGTAATGTCCGCCGTCGCTGTCCGGTCAACGTCGTTCCTCTGCAAATCGAATTTATCCAGCGCCGCTTTAGCGAATTTTTGCTTAAGGTCGCGCCAAAGCACGTCCGGATGATCTCCGTAGAGCTGTCTCCAATTCGCCCATCGGCTGGCCGACAAATGAAAAATAACTTTCATTGAACCGTCACCGTATGGATCGACACGGATCACCGCATCCTGATTGACGGTATCAGTGGCAAGACCGACGTTGCCGGTGACCATTGAAGCCAGAAACAGCATCACTAAACGCGAGATTAGTCTCTTCATGGAAAACGTACGGTGTCCAACAATTGCAGGAGAGCCTGGCGGTTCGATTGAAAATTAGATGCCGGAGAACCTGCCGCAACGCCGATTACCCCTCCGCGCACCGGCCGAAACACCCCAAACCATTCGTTCTCTCCCGATGAGCCGGCCGTGTGGCCTAAAACCACGGTGAGATCACCCTGTTGCTTCGAATCCTCCACCCGAAGGCGATTGCCAGTGCGGGCAAAGGCTCTTCCAACGGTCTTTAACGCCTCGCTCGCCGAACTCGCATTGGGAATTTCTACGACATCCATTCCCATGCTGGTCGACGGATCGTAGACCCGGAACGTGATACCCATCTGGGTTGGTGGCTGCAAAACTTTCCAGTAGTCCGGATAAGAAAATGAGAGCAATCCCGCACTGTGCTCATAGTGCGCCATCCCTTGTTGAGCTGGAACAGGCTGATTCTGCGCCTGTTCGCCCTCTTCGGCATTCTGAGCTGGAGGCTGATTTTGAGCCTGGGCGACATTTTTTGTCGCCTCCGTCTCCTCCCGCTCCCGAGAGACTAACATTCCTTTAACTTTGTCAACGTCCACATCGGGCAGTTCCGGGGAGGCATAACCCTCGCCCCGATACTGCTGAACCGAATAGAAGATTTTATATTGCTGCTTCTGCAGATCTTCCATGGCCATCTGCATCGCCTTCTCGAAAGGGACGTCGCTCGTCGAGCCGACTGCCTTGGGGGTGATCGCGGTACATTCTACCGGAAAATACTTATCCCCGGCCTGCACGATCGTAAATGCGTGCCCAGGACGCATAACGATGCAGGTCTGACAACCAAGTTGATCGAGAATCGACGCCCACAGAATCGCTAGTTCTATGCAAAGGCCATTGTTCGAAGTAATCACATCCCTCGGCAACCGAACTGTCTGGACCAGAGTCCGCACGTCGCCGATGCTGACCGGGACACCTTCCGCACTCGCATAACGCATTCCCGTTTCTCGCATGTAATCGTAGGTCGCCTTCATCAACTCGACGACCTGCTCCGGATCCTGCGTTGCGCCCGCCAATGTGCCCCCCATCCGTTTGGTAATCGCGGCTGCATATTCCTTAACGACCGGATCGTTCGGAGTCACCATGCAGACAATAAACTGCGCTAAGTTCCATTGGTCGTACCAGGTTAAGATGTCGTCGGCCGGAAGATCGCTGTACTGCACCTCATTCACGCCATAGATCGTGAAATCATCTCTGAGAATCTGTTCCTTCGTGCCACCTCCTTCTTCCCGCCATTGCAGTTTGATTTCGAGCGCCGAGGTCGTCTGGTTTGCCAAGTGGGCAATTCGTTCCGGGAACTTCGGATAATAAAGCTTCACTACCGACGTTCCAGGCGGCAGCTCGCTGGCCACCTCCGGAGTCGTCCAGGAGATATAATCCGGAACTTGGTAGCTGACCGTCAGGTCGCGGATCGGACGGCCTCCGGTATTTTTCAGGACAACCTTGCTAAGAAAATATCTGCCCTCTCCAACTTGCGGGTTAGCATATACCTTGTAGCCAAAACTCATGACCGACTTGCGAAATGTCGGTGGATCCCAGGAAAGCTGGGCGGGCTTGGCGGCCGTCAGTACCCAAGTCGCCAGAAGGCCTGCTCCACAAGCAAAGAGAAGTGCACCGCATGCCAGAAATGCGAGGGCTCGACGATTTTTGGACATAGTCAAATAGAATTAACTCAACTGTCACGTTTACCTCCTTGCCTTAATTCGATCCTGTTAGACCCGCATGTGACGCTCGCCAGTCCGCCGACAGCTTTCCCGGCGCCGCGTTCAAACGGACAGGCAGCTCTTGGTCAACTACCAAATCGGCAGAGATCACACCGACTGTAGCCTCTTTTTTTATTCAGTTCGGCATCCTTGGTTGAAGGAGGCGGGGGTCGGCCTATCGGTGAGCCTCTACCACTTGCAACATTCAGTAGTTGATATTGGCGTAGAGTCCCGCTTTGCCATACGGAACATGGTGACGTGCGTCATAATAATGCGACGATGAAGCGACACTTTTTATGACACTATCGTTCTCTGTTTTCTACCCGATTTTTCGGGTGATCTCCTAGGGGCGTCGCTCGATGATCAGGAAGACAGGCCGGAAGTTCTCTGCTGCTTTGAAGAAGCGATTCAATCTTGACCAAGCTCCCCAAGTTCTCGTAATTCGTGCCTGAGCGAATCCGCCTTTTCCGCACATCCCATTTTGTCGAACGCCGCAATCGCCTCTTTGAGCGAAGTCACCAGTTTTGGATACCCACTATGTCGATGCACCAATTGCTTCGCCGTCTCAGGATCCAGGCGGACGTTGTATTCGTCCATCGAATCAGCAATGTACCAATTCAACGGGTCGTTTAAATCTACTTCGTTCGTGCTCATTCCTTGGCTCCAAGTGGACGGGGCAACCTTTGATTTCTGGACGCGACTCGAATCTGCAGCAGCCTCCGCAATATATCCACGTCGCGACTTGCCGCGACAAGAAACTGTGTTGACCGAATTCGTCGCTTACGTAAAGCGTCCCGCTTTACCTCCTGGCTTTAAAACGCCGGTGAACACTCCTGAACGCCTCAATGGGGCCGGCGTGACTGTTTTCCACTCGCCTCAGATCGCGCATGATCTCATCTTGAGGTGAGAGCAGTATGGCGAATAGCAACTCGCTATCGGAAATTCAGCGGTTATCGGCCTTGAGCGACGGCATCTTTGCCGTCGCGATGACCCTGCTCGCCTATAATGTTCACCTTCCGGCTAGCTCCGCTGGTCTTCAACTTTCTCGGGAATTGGCCAGGATGTCCGGCGAAGTGGCCGGGCTCCTCCTCAGCTTCGCTATCGCCGCCATGTTCTGGCTCTCGCATTTGCGGCTTTTTCAATTGCTCCAAAATGTCGATTTTGGCTTTCGCCTCGTCAATTTTGCGCTGCTTCTTTCGATTGTTCTATTGCCCATTTCCACCAGCCTGTCGACCCTCTTCGTCCAATCGCCGGAAGCGATGTTCGTGCTGGGCGGGAATCTCGTCTTGATCTCGCTGATGACCTTATCGTTATGGGTTTACGCACTCGCGAGAGGACTGCTGGCATTGCCTCCCCGTTCAATTCGTCGGGCACTGCTCGAGCTGGTTCCCTCCCTATTCTCGACTTTGATCTTTGCAGCGTCCTTGCTCGCGATGACCTGGAAACCGATGTTCGGACCCCTGCTATGGAGTTGCGCCTTCGCTTCACCCTTGGTCGCCCATTTGGCCAAACGATGGTTTAGTGGCAATGCGGCTGCACTGCCAAAATGAGGCAATGCAGGCTACTGTAGCAAGATTTCGGCGCGATCGATCGCCTTGTTCAGCACTTGAACCGCGTGGGCGTAGTCTGACCCTTGTAAAGTCAACGGTTTATCGGCAAGCTTGCGGTATTCGCGAATAGCCTGAATCAACTCGCGGAGAGCGTTCTGGCGATCCTTAAGGGTTCTGCGAACGCCATCTTTGACCATCCTCCCTTCCAGGTCAATTGTCCGCCTGGCCGGTGGCGGTAGTTCAAGCCCTGTCGTGTCCTTCAGCACCCACCTGATCTCTTGAAGGACCTCCCAGGCCCGTTTGCGCGATGCTCTGGAGGCTTCGAGTTCGTCGAGGAGATCCTGGATGGCTTTTGGAGTGCGCTCCATGTTTTGAAGTGTTCACATGAACATATACGACGTCAAGCTGGATCGTCCGCACCGGCGGCGTTCACCGTTCACCGTTCACCGTTCGGCTTCGGCGTTCGGCGTTCGGCGGCGCAGTCAATGGGCTTCAAGTAAGCGGCAATTCGAAAGGCGAGAAGCAACTGGCAACTTCTTACGACAGAGCGTAGATTGCGTCTTTATGGGAATGTTTACTAACCTGATGTCAAAGATATTCGGACACGCCACCGCAGCACCCTCCTCGACAGCTGCACCTCCAACGAACACGATCGATTCCGCGACGGCACCAAGTCCGACCACCCCCGCGGCATCTCCCGTCTCTTCCCTTTCTTCAGCTCCTTCCGGACCTGCGAAAACCGCAGATGTCACTGCCGCTCCTGCGAAAACCGTAGATGTCACTGCCATCCTTGACGGTCTAGCGGCCAAGAACCCAGAGAAACTCGACTGGAGAAAGTCAATCGTCGACTTGATGAAGCTTGTTGATATGGATAGTAGTCTCTCAGCCCGAAAGCTATTGGCGAAAGAATTGCATTATTCCGGCGACGAAAACGATTCGGCCACGATGAATGTGTGGCTGCACAAACAAGTGATCGCTAAACTGGCAGAAAACGGCGGTAAAGTGCCGCAAGAACTTCTGAGCTAGCGAGGTCTCGGCCCTGAATTCGGGGCAATTCCCATGGTTTGATGCCCTTGAACTCGAGGTCTGGAACAAGGTGCTCGCCGTCAACCTGACCGGGGCCTTTCTCTGCACCCGGGAAGCATTCCGGGCCATGCGTGAGCAACAGCCCAGGGCGGCCGTATCATCGATAACGGCTCAAACTTGCCCCTCGACGCGAACGTCGCAACAATGACCTTGATGGCGACGAAGATGCCGTTCATCGGCCGAGGTTGAGCATATGACGAAAAGCAGACCCGCTCTCAGCGCGTGGGAGAACGACCGAACCATCGTGCGGTTTCCAGACCCGGCTGTCGAGGTTGTCGACGAACGTTTCCGCTCGCTCGTGGTTTGGCAGGAGGTCGTGGAACGGCTGTGGACCGGTGGCCGCTGGCTGGAGGGTCCGGTGTGGTTCGGCGACGGCCGGTACCTGTTGTTCTCCGACATCCCGAACAACCGGATGCTCTGTTGGAGTGAGGTCACCAACGATGTTACAGTATTTCGTCAGCCGTCGAACAACAGCAATGGCAACACCAGAGACCGCCATGGGCGACTCGTGACCTGCGAGCACCTGACCCGACGCGTCACTCGGACAGAACACGACGGCACCATCACGGTCCTGATGAACAGCTACGAGGGAAAGCCGTTAAACGCCCCCAACGACATCACCGTGCACTCCGACGGGTCGGTGTGGTTCACCGACCCTGGCTGGGGAATCGAAGGCAACTACGAGGGCGACAAGGCCGTCAAGAAACTTCCCCGTTACGTCTTCCGCGTCGATGCCCACACCGGGGAGGGATTACCGGTGATCACGGAGATGGACCGGCCGAACGGCATTTGCTTCTCGCCCGACGAGTCGCGGCTGTATGTAGTTGACATCGGTCACATCCGGATGTTCGACATGGACGGGACCACACCGGTCAACGGGCGGGTGTTTGTTGAGATGGGCCCAGGCGGCTCCGACGGCATTCGCACCGACCGCGACGGCAATGTGTGGTCGGCAGCCGGCGGCGGCGGCGCCGGCTTTGACGGCGTGCACTGCTACAGCCCCGGCGGTGACCTGCTGGGGCAGATCCATCTGCCGGAGACCTGCGCGAACTTGTGCTTCGGCGGCGTGAAGAAGAACCGGCTGTTCATCACGGCCAGCCGGTCACTCTACAGCGTCTACCTGGAAGCTCAGGGCGCGCAGCACCCCTGAAATGGCTAGGGGGGCACACCTTACGCCAGGTCAAGGCACAGGAGCCTGGGTCGTTTGGGATCCGCTACTGCAAGACGTTGGCGCAAATCTACCAACTTCAAAACAAGCGGCGTGGATGGATCGCCCTCCTTGGATTGCGTTGGGTCATGAACTGATCCATGGTTGGCGCCTCGCCACCGGCCGTTGCGTCTTTCGCCCTAGCGGGGTGAGTGAGTACTACTACGAAGAGGCCATGACGGTCGGCTTGCCGCCCTATGACCAATGCCGCTTCACGGAGAATCGCCTTCGTCACTCCAAGGGTCTGCCGTTGCGAACTTTCTATGGAGAAACGACTCTGAACCAGAGCACACATGCCGCGTCAAAGCACGGTTCGGCAGCATCGCGCATGCGCTCGATTAAGGAACTCGCAATCAAGGTTGTCGGTAGCGGGCCCAACGACCCTCTGGTGTTTGATTACG
This sequence comes from uncultured Verrucomicrobiae bacterium, assembly GCA_963742335.1. Classification (GTDB taxonomy): domain Bacteria; phylum Verrucomicrobiota; class Verrucomicrobiia; order Chthoniobacterales; family JAFAMB01; genus JAFAMB01. The sequence goes on along the minus strand of CAVULL010000038.1, from coordinate 12,533 downwards.
ATATCCGTTCAACTGGTAAACCGGACCAAAACTTCAGTGGAAAGACCGACGATCAGGGACACGCCACGGCGCAATGGATGGACGATGGCGAGATACGTTTTCGCGGCTTTGGCGCGTTCGGCCGGATTGAGACGCAGTGGCAGAAAGTCTCGATGAATAGATACATGAACTTGCAGTTTGGCCGTTACCGCTTCATTTGCGAACCGCTCTGATCTATCATCTTTGGCAAAGAGCATCCGCACGCCGGCTGGAATGAGTGCCCGTTCTCGCTCAGAGAAGGTTACAATCAATGTCACCCATTCGAGTAATAGACGCCGCTCGATAAAAGGACCATCGTCCGCCGTTAATTTAGCTGCAAATTCACCACCACCTTTGGCTGTACTCGCGTAGCGACGCTTCGCAGTCCGCAAAGGAAACCATCCAAGAACAACTTTTATCGATTTTTCCAGGAGGTAAATGTAATGGGACAGACAAGTCAGGGCCTCGCCAACGGCGGGCAAACTGCTCACTATCAGATTTCCTATGACACTTCTTTATCAACCGCCGACGGTCTCACGCGCGCGCAGGGACTGTTCGATCAGTGCGAATTTGATTTCGATTTGATGGCGAGCTGGTTCAAAGGAGTCAACTTTGAATTTTCGTTCCCGATCTCGCTGCAAATCAATAACGCGAGCGGAGGGGCTAGTTGGGATGATCCGCCCAACATCTCGCTCCCGTTTGGCTACAGCCCAACCGTCTCGATCAATCCCGGATCGGGCACCAGCGTCGATTTCGTCCGCTACTTGGTGGTGCAAGAAGTTACCGAAATGTTTATGGCTTCGAAAAACAACGGCTGGTTCGAAGACAGCGGTCTGTTCAGCGGCGCGGACGAAGGCAGTAAAGGTGAAGGTCTTTCCCGTTTCCTTGGCTTTCAGTTCAAAGTTGCGAACGGATTGCAGGATGTTCGCTACACAGGCTCCGAGGTTGTAAAATTTTGGCTCAATTCGGCTGGCCGGCCAAACTACGTCGATAACAATCCGGATGATAATAAGCCCGACATCGTCACTGGCTGCACCACCTGCTTCCTCTACTACCTTCACAACCAGTTGGGATCCAGCATCACTGACATCATCAACGCGGGCGCAGCCGCGCTGGGCGGCGTGTACACGAATCTGACCGGCAGGAACGATGGCTGGCCGTCATTCATCAACCTGGTCAACGCTCATTACCCGCCCGGCCCTACATACAATCCGGCTGGAGACAATATATTTCCCGTTCCAAATCTCGCGAATTTGAGCGATGAGCAGATCGTATCCGGATCCACGCAAACTAACCGGATACTATCTCTGGACACCCAGGCCCCGGCGGAAGTATCTGTTTTCCTGACCAGCGATAATCCGGCGGTGTTAAGCGTTCCGGGACAGATTAACTTTCCAGTCGGGGATTGGTCTGCCGGCGTAAACCTGCAGGCGGCTCCTGTTACCGGTCCCGCGCAGACCGTAACCATCCAAGCCTCATATGCCGGCAAGACACTCAGCGCGGGAATTCAGATACTGCCAAGGCCCAGCATCATTGAAGGGCAAGTGACCGACACGACCTTCAACCCGATCAACGACGCCACGATCCTCATCGAGTCCGACACGATTATCCTGCCAGGAACAGGAAACACGCTGCAGCTATCAACGGATGCCAATGGCTTCTATCAAACCCCGTCAATTCCGCCGCACGTATATCAGGTTTCAGCTGTTGATTCCGTCTCTGTACCGGCAACCGCCACGGTTACAGTCAGCGAGGGCGTGCCGATCACGAGGCAGGACTTCATGCTCGTACCCGCAAAACCGTTTACGATTATCGGCAAAGTCAGCGATACATCCGGCTCGCAGATCGCGGGCGCGACCATTACTCTCGCTCAGAACAGTCCGGTGCCTGGCCGGATTCAGATCACAACCGACGCTTCCGGGAATTACAGCGTCTCTTTGGATCCCGGTTCCTACAACGGCAACTACACGATCACCGCCTCTGATCCCGACTACGTATCCAGCAGCATCACCCTCACCATCCCCAACGGTGCAACGATGACCGAGAATTTTGTCCTCACCGCTTTGGGTTCACTCGCGGGTTTCATTGGCGACGCCAGTAAAACGCCCATTACGCCCGTTGCTGGCGCGATCGTGACCGTGGGAACGCTGCTGGTCGTATCCGATGCAACTGGTCGCTATACGTTAACCGGGTTAACCCCCGGCACTAACGACGTCAGGTTAAGCGCCTCCGGTTTTGACGTCGCCGAAGTTTCAGTAACTGTTGTCTCCGGCGTAGTAACAACCCAGAATTTCCTTCTGGTGGAAGCCTCGGCGGTCATGACAGGCACAGTCAGCGATTCAGATACGGGCAGGCTCTTGAGTGGTGCCACCGTGAGCATCGGAGGCAACTCAACGAAGACCGCCACCGACGGCACGTACACAATCTCCGGCATACCGGCGGGGCAACTGCAGGTTACGGTAAGTGCCCTCCGCTATTTCACCCAGAACACGCTGGTCCAGTTCAGGGACCATCAGACCGTCGACATGGACTTCGCCATGGATAGCACGCGGAAGCCCCCAGGATTTCCACGTCCTAGTACTACTGTGGCGCAAAGCAAAACGGGCAACGGGGGATCTGAGGGAGGAAGCGGCTCGACGGATCGCCGTTCACGCCGAATCGACTCTCTCTATCTGCAACGAGACGCAGAGAATGAACGGCGCTGATTGGCGTTTGCTGCACCTGAGTTGGCATACACTGGCCGTACTTTGCTTTCGGTTTCGAGTGTCGGAGCGAACCGGGAGCAAAGACGGAACCCTGGATCTGTTCCAATTCTGGCGGCAAGCTCCAAACGCTTTCCGCATGTCGTTCGAATCGTCCGATTCGCACTTGTTTTTGGGGTTGGCATATCCGGTTCAGTAGGGAACGATCTGCGGCTTGCTTCAGGCAATTGCATGCCAGAAGCACGCGGCGCCATTTCCTGCACTCAGAACAATCCTAGCTGGGCTTTCGCCAAAAGCGGTAAAGCGGCGACCCGAGCCCTTTGGCAAGTTAACGCCAGTGTGAAGAAGGCGGTGTGTAACCAAAGCCGATCGTCTACCGATAAGTGAGATAACTGGAAGGTACACGATTATGAGTCCGACAATTAAATCCCCGAATAATCTCAACAAAGCCCAAGGCGCCAATAAGCCTTCGGATAGTTGGCGAGGAAAGAACACTTGGAAAAGGATGCTTGATCTGGCCTTGTACTTGGTCGCTTGTGTAACTGCCGGGACCGGCTTGCTATTGGCCTATCGTCTTCCGCATGGAGCGGGTAATGCGAGCGGAGTTGTTTTTTTGGGTTATGGGCGACATGAATGGGGCGATATTCATACATGGATTGCCTATTTAGGTATCATTCTCGTGATGGTCCACCTCGTGCTAAACTGGCAATGGCTTGTGAAGGTTGCTGCCTCGAAGCACATTTGGCGGCTCGCTGCCGGTATCCTCGCAGGGCTGCTAATCGTTATCGCATTCCTTTTGTTGCCGGTAGAGAGAGCCGAACGCAATAGGGAAAGCGATGCCATTCATCTGCAAATCGAGCAGTAACTTATGCCAGTTAAGGCAAAGGCTGGAGATGGTGAGAGATCCTCGGGGCAGGCTGAGGATTCGCTATCACTGAGGGATGAAACGGTCTGTGGCGGGCTACCTCCTCATCTTCTCAAGGTGCCAGCGGGCATCATCGGAACGGCGATCGATGCCGATACGCATGCCTTGACCATCGATTACGATCCGCGTTTGATCAGCGACGAATCGATTCGTCAGGTCGCCGAGCGGCTCGCGCCGGAGGCGCAGCGACGCTTCGACAAATGCGTCATGCTTCTCGGCGGACGTGCGTGCGAAGCATGTGCACTCAAACTCGAAAGGAAGGCGGAAAAAATCAAAGGCGTGCGCCGCGCGACAGCGAGCTTCATCGGCGGCGTGATGAGCGTCACCTTTGATAACGCGGTATTGGGGTCCGAACAGGTAGTCGGCCTCGTCCGTGAAACGGGCGCACCGGTCACTGCGTTCACAATCCCCCGTGAACTGCCACAGAGCCTCAAGGCGTGGTTCGAGTACTACAGGGCGCGGCTCGAAATTGTCTGCACGGCTTCCACATTTGTTTTCATGATCGCCGGTTGGATCGCTCCGCGCGTCGGCTTGGGCCAGATGTGGGCAAACAGCTTTTTCGTTGCTGCTTACCTCGCTGGCGGGATCTTTGGTGTCCAAGCCTGCCTGCAATCGCTGCGCCATTGGACGATCGATGTCGATTTGCTGATGGTGCTGGCGGCGCTCGGCGCCGCGGTCGTTGGGGCGCCGTTTGAAGGGGCGATGCTGCTCTTTTTGTTTTCATTGTCAAATGTCCTGCAGGAGTACGCGATCGGCCGGGCTCGCAGGGCCATCCATTCGCTGATGAAACTTCGACCCGACAAGGCGCTCACTCGTCGCGATGGGGAGACGGCGCTACTTCCGATCGAACAGCTCACGGTGGGCGATATTGTCATCGTACGGCCGGGGGAAAGTATCCCGCTCGACGGAGTGATTGTGGAAAGCCAGAGCGCGATTGATGAATCATCTCTTACCGGTGAGTCAATTCCTGTTCTGAAAAAGGTGGGCGATCCCGTTTTTGCGGCAACGATCAATCAGACCGGAGGGCTCGAGGTGCGGGTCACGAAGCTGGCTAAGGACTCGACGGTCGAAAAATTGATCAGAATGGTGGAGGAGGCGCAGAGCGAAAAGGCTGAGACGCAGCGCTTTCTAGATCGCGCCGAACAATATTACGCGATCGGCGTGATCGTCTTTACGCTCGCACTCATCGTTGGACCCTTATTATTTCTGCACGAACCGTTTCGCGAGACATTTTATCGTGCCATGACCGTGATGGTCGTCGCCTCGCCATGCGCGCTGATCATTAGTACTCCGGCCTCCATTCTGTCGGCTATCGCCGGTGCCGCACGACGAGGAGTGTTGTTTAAAGGTGGAGTCCATCTTGAGCGGGCCGCGACGATCAAAGTAGTCGCTTTCGACAAGACCGGAACGCTCACCGAAGGCAAACCACGGGTAACCGACATCATCTGCGGCAGCAAAGTTGTCAATCTCAGTGGCAACCTGCCTTCTGAGGCGCTCAGTGTGCTCGAGTGGGCCGCCTCTGTTGAAGCAAAGTCGGAGCATCCCCTGGCCGATGCCATTGTCAGGGAAGCGAAACAAAGGCAGTTGCGGGTTTTTGATTGTACCGAATTCCAGTCAGTCTCAGGTAAGGGAGCAAGCGGTTTGGTCTCCGGCCGGCGAATCGGGGTTGGCAGCCTGCGTTATTTTGAGGCGCTGAGTGTGACAGTGCCAGATTCTCTTGGCCAAGAAATCGGGGCGCTGCAAGACGCCGGCAAAACGTGCGTCCTCATCGGGGAAATAGGCGAAAAGACCTCCCGCATTCTGGGGGCCCTTGCCATCGCCGATGTACTGCGTGAGGACGCCCCAGCTGTCGTGCGCGCGCTTAAAGAACTCGGGGTCCGGCGCGTCGTCATGCTCACCGGCGACAATCGTCGTGTGGCAGCCGCGATAGCGCAGCAAGCGGGTTTGGACGAATTCCACGCGGAACTGTTGCCCGAAGACAAAGTTCGTGTGCTCAAGTCGCTTAAAGAAATCGGTCCAGTCGCGATGGTCGGCGACGGAGTCAATGATGCGCCTGCGCTCGCGACAGCGACGATCGGCATTGCGATGGGCGCGGCCGGCACAGATGTCGCGATGGAGACTGCGGATGTCGTGCTCATGAGCGATAACCTGCGCAACATTCCATTCGCCATTTCCATCAGCCGCCACGCGCGAACGGTAATCTGGCAGAACCTCTCGATCGCAGTGTCGGTGATCGTCGTGCTTGTGATATCCGCGCTGGGGTTCTCCCTGCCATTGCCGCTTGGTGTTGTTGGTCATGAAGGCAGCACGGTGCTCGTCTGTCTCAACGGTCTGCGGCTCCTGGCATTCCGCGCAGATGGAAGCTCTAACAAATCTAAATCTCCGGTATGAAAACTCTTTTGTTCGGGTTGCTTTTGATCACCCTATTGGCATCGCCTCGGACAACCCAATGCAGAATCGGCGAGACATTGGAGGAGTGTAAAACACGGTATGGGAATCCAATGGAGATAAAAAAAGACACGGCCTTGTTTATTAAAAACGGTATGACCGTATCTGTGCATTTCATCGACGGAAGGGTCGATGCAATCAGGTACTACAAAGTAAATCCCAAGGACTCGAAAAAGACGATCTGCCCGTCCGAAGCAGAAGCGAACATTCTTCTGCGGGCTAATGCGCAAGATACCACTTGGGAGTTGGAGCTTGCTCAGCGTGGTGACACGTTGTGGCGCAATAAGGAAAAAGGATTATCCGCGTTCCGCAGTCCGCAGGCGCTCACCATAAGTATCGCCGATCCGGCTGCCTATAAGGCCTTCCACGAACGAAAGACAGCTGCAAGAGACCTGGAGGCCTTTTAACACGGGGGAGATCCTACCTAACCTCCATAGATTGCTGCTTAAATTTGATTCTATGCCTGCCCTTTTAGATGGATCTCTTAAAGGCTTTGAGCCGCATCAACTCAGCGCTGAAGAACTGACTCGACGATTGCAAGTCGATCCCGCTCAGGGGCTCTTGACCGAAGAGGCGCGGCGCCGCCTTGCCGATCATGGTCCCAATGAGCTTATCGAACGCTCCGCCAGAACGCCCTGGGCCATCCTTTGGGAGCAGCTCTCGGCCACCATGGTGCTGGTGCTCTTGGCCGCCGCGGCAATCTCCTTCGCGCTGCGCGATGCCAAGGACGGTATTGCCATATTGGCCATCGTGGTTCTGAACGCGGCGCTGGGCTTTGTCCAGGAATACCGCGCAGAGAAAGCGATGGCTGCCCTCAAAAAACTTGCCGTACCGAACGCTACGGTGCGGCGCGACGGCCAAGTCCAATCCATTCCGGCGCGTAACCTGGTGCGCGGCGACGTCGTCCACCTAGAGGCAGGCAACCTGGTTGGGGCCGACTGCCGGCTCCTTGAGGCAGAAAGCCTGTGCGTCGACGAAGCGGCGCTAACAGGCGAATCGATGCCGATTGAAAAAGTCGCTCGCTTGTGCCTGGAGGGTTCAGTTCCTCTGGCCGAGCGCCGCAACATGGTTTACCTCGGCACGGCCGTGCGGGAGGGCCGGGGCACCGCAGTTGTGACCCACACGGGCATGCAGACTGAACTGGGTCGTATCGCGGACCTGCTGCATCAGGTCAAACGGGAACCCACGCCACTCCAGCGGCGCCTCGACCGCTTCGGCAGATCAATGGCCGTCGCGTCGCTCGCGCTCATCGGGATTATCGTGGTCTTTGGGCTGCTGCGCGGGGAGGAGGTTCGGTTGATGTTTTTAACGGCCGTCAGCATGGCAGTAGCCGTCGTGCCGGAAGGCCTGCCCGCCGTGGTGACCATCGCGTTGGCCCTGGGCGCCCAGCGAATGTTAAAACGCCAAGCGCTCATTCGACGGTTGCCCGCAGTCGAATCTCTCGGCTCCGTGACCGTCATTTGTACCGATAAGACGGGCACCCTGACCGAGAATCGCATGGCGGTCACCACGATCATCGCTGGGGGACACGAAATCGCATTTGTTTCGGCAGCCTCTTCGATTTCGAGCCAACCGGAATGCGCCCTGTTAATGCTTGGCGCCACGCTGTGCAATGACGCCCGGCTTGAGCCCGAAAAGGGAGGGCAACTCCGGGCAATCGGCGATCCTACCGAATCAGCGCTGCTTGTAGCGGCGGCGCAAGCCGGGCTGCGCGAACCGGCATCGAACTTCCCGCGCGTCGCTGAGTGGCCTTTTGATTCCGGGCGCAAGCGCATGACCACCGTACACCGGCTTCCAACAAGCGAACCGGAACTTTCGGGCGTGACCGGAGCGGCGTGGCCCTTGCTTTCGGTCGACAAGAGCTTCGCGGCCTTTAGTAAAGGCGCCGTCGAAAGCCTGTTGGCCGTCTGTGACCGATGGTTGCAAAACGAGCACGCGGTGGCGCTCACGGACGGCGCACGCCGCGACCTAACCGCTGCAAGCGAGCGGTTGGCCGCGTGCGGGCATCGTGTGCTCGGCGTCGCCTATCGAGGGCTGGACGCCTTGCCGGAGCAGGCACAACTTGAACGCTGCCTGGTTTTCGTGGGCTTGATCGGCTTGGCCGACCCACCGCGGGCCGACGCCAAAGCGGCCATAAGCCGCTGCCAAGCGGCCGGGATACGCCCGGTCATGATCACGGGCGATCACCCCTTGACCGCGCTCCACGTCGCCCAGGCAGTCGGCATCGGGGGTCGGCTCCTAAGCGGTCCGGAGTTAGACCGCATGCTTGAGGGCGAACTTGAGGCACAGGCCAACGAGGTTTCCGTTTACGCCCGCGTGGTGCCGGAACAGAAGCTCAAGATCGTCCAAGCGCTGCAAAGCCGCGGCCACCTGGTGGCCATGACAGGCGATGGGGTCAACGACGCGCCAGCCCTCAAAAAGGCCGACATTGGGGTGGCCATGGGCCTCACGGGCACCGATGTGGCCAAAGAGGTCGCCGACCTGGTGCTGCTCGACGATGATTTTTCGACCCTCGTTGCGGCGGTCGAAGAAGGGCGCGCCATTTACGACAACATCCGCAAGTTCATCCGTTATGTGCTCGCCGGTAATGTGGGCGAGATTTTTGTGATGTTGTTTGGGCCTTTGCTCGGTCTACCGCTACCGCTGCTGCCTCTTCAGATCCTATGGATCAACCTTGTGACAGACGGAGCGAGCGGCCTTGCGCTGAGCGTGGAACCGCCGGAGCGAGACACCATGCACCGATCGCCTTACCCGCCATCGGAAGGTATTTTGGGCCGTGGGATCGCAACACACATCTTGTGGGTTGGCGCGCTGATGGGGCTCATTTCCTTGTGCGCGGGCTGGTTTTACTGGCAGCACCACAATCCAGCTTGGCAGAGTATGGTGTTTAGCTTGCTGGCGTTCGGACAGATTTTCCAAACGCTGGCTGCGCATTCGTGGAGTGACTCGGCGTTTGCTTCCGGTCGCAGGCCAACCCTCGTTTTGATTTGTTCGGTCAGCCTGACCCTGGCTTCGACACTCGCCATCCTCTACGTGCCCTTCTTGCAGCGGGTCTTTGGCACCCAAGCGCTGAGCTCAGTCGATTTGCTGGTCACTTTAATCCTCTCAACAGTCGTATTCTGGAGCATGGAGCTGGAGAAGTTCTTCAAGCGCCACCATCGTTAGAGTTGCACTGTAGCCCCCGATTCTGGCCCTGCATTTGCCCTGCTTCGGACCTGGATTGTGCGGCTTGAGGCCCCGAAGTAGGTCGGCTACTGTTCGCCCCAACTTAGCGTGATGTCGGAAAGCCCTACAGCCTCCTCCATACCTTCGCCGAGCCATGGCGCTTTTCGTTTGTCGGAAGAGTTGGTAAAACTTGAAGAGAAATCGCGAGAGCAAAGCATCAACCTTGGCGACGTAATCTTTTTGCTCCATGATCGCGCCCACACGTTCCTGCTACTGTTGCTTTCTTTGCCGTTCGTCCAGCCCATTCCTTTGCCGGGCCTTTCGACCCCGTTTGGCGTGGCAATCGCATTTCTCGGGATCAGTTTCCTGGTCGGGCAAAAGCCGTGGTTGCCGAGGCGGCTTCTCAAGATGCAGTTGCCCGAGATATTTTTGGCGCCTGCGCTTCAGGGCATGCGTCGCCTGGCGCGTATCATGGAAGTTCTATTACGACCGAGAATTCCTTTTCTGGCGACCAATCCCACCATGCAACGACTCGAAGGTCTTTGTATTCTAGTTTGCGGAGTTCTGCTTTCTTTACCGTTGCCGATCCCATTTTCAAACATGTTGCCCGCGATCACCGTGATTACGTTTGCATGTTCTACTCTAGGGAAGGACGGATACTTTTACGTCGGCGGCATTTTCTGTTTTGCCATCACGGCGTTGTTTTTTGCCGTGATCGGATTCGGGGGCGCAGCAACGGTGGCGTGGGTTTATGAATGGCTCGCCGAGAACATGTTCGCGGAGTAAAAGGTTGTCGCAATACGGTTGCCGCGCGAATTCTGCATAACGCTCGCGTATCGCCTATTGTTGAAGCAGCCGACAGCGGTTATCGTGATTGCGCCTGGCGATCCATTTGCCTCTTCCTTCTGGCACAGGGCACAGTCTTTATCTGCTGCTTGTACGCCTTTTATGGCTCGAGCTGGCAACAGCAAGATAATCACTTATCCTTTCGGCTATGTCGAAGGAAGCCGCGGATTCCAGATCTGTTGACGCGAGAGCAATTTACCTTTTCTACGGTGTAGCGTTTGCCTTGAACTGGTTACTGGCGTTGCCGCTCTGGTTCAGCGGAGAACGACTGCACACCCCGCTGGCACTCTGGACGTTACCGCTCCTGATGCTCACTCCCGCAATCGGCGTCTTGGCGGTCTGGGTATTTCTGCCACAGTCGATCCAACCAATCATCACGGTAACCGGTCTCGGCATAGGTCAATGGCCGAAGTGCCTTCCATATTGGCTCTTTGGGTGGTGTGGGATAACCGCCCTGGTCCTCGCGGCGCCGTTTGTCGGGGCTTTGCTCGGTATGTACACGCTGGACCTCCAGAATTTTTCCGGATTGCGCCAACTTTTGCGGCAGCAGCCTGGCTCTGAGGTCGTCTTAGAAAGGGTTTCGTTTCAGACCCTGCTCCTGATTCAGTTGGCTCAGCTCTTGATTGCGCCGGGTATCAATGCGGTTTTCGCATTCGGCGAAGAATGGGGTTGGCGTGGGTTTCTACTATCCAAATTGTTGCCCTTGGGGCAATGGCGTGCGCTTGGGTTGAGTGGAGCGTTGTGGGGTCTTTGGCACATGCCTGTAATCTTGCTCGGATATAACTACCCATTACACCCGCAGTTGGGTGTCCTCTTAATGATGATTTTCTGTGTGATCATGGGAGTTCTTTTCGGTTGGATGCGATTAGCGACAGGGACTATCTGGCCGGCTGTCATTGGCCATGGCGCGCTGAACGCGGCTGGAGGATTTGGCTTTGTATTTGCCAATGCGGACCAAACGATCGATACCGCCCACGTCACGATCTTGGGTTGGACCGGATGGATTTTGCCCGTGCTGACAATCTGCCTGTTGGTAGTCCTAAAATACTTGCCAGTCTCCGAGCCACGCTAGGTTGGGTGCAGGGAGTGATGCTGCTCTGATGCATGCCCGAGCAAGTTGACACTGCAGCCCGCGCTCCTCCGCTTGAGTCGCAGTGCTCTTTACCGATCGGTAGCGGAATTATCAGGGTTAAGCACAACGCGGAAATGGCTTTTCAGCAGAATCAAACTTGCAACGCATCCCCTTCTGGTTCCATTGAAGCAACGTTCATCAAAAGTTATGACCTGGGATCCTCACTCTCTGTTACCTTCGGCCGATGAGAAGGCTGGATCTTCACCTCTGGGAATGCGTGTTTTTGATTTGGCCGAACGCTACGTTTACGTCGTGGTCGCAACCTTGTTATTGTTGGCAGCGGTTGCGACTATCGGGCATGCTCTCTACAGTGCCATCGAGAAAATCTGGAGTGGATCGGGGCTTTTGATCCCCATCTTTTCTCTCCTTAGTGATCTGCTTCTGGTACTGATTATCACAGAGGTTCTACGTACGGTTGTCGGCTTTATTCGTAAACGCGAACCCGGTGTTAAGGTAGGCGACTTGACCCCTTTTCTTGTGATCGGCGCGATTTCCGTAACGCGGCGCATTCTAGCAATCGCTGCCAACCTCTCTGTCCAAGAAGCCCATCATATGGCTCCCAAAGTCGGGGGCGCCGCGGGGCAAACCGGGTCTACTGCAGTGATTCAGACGGCATCTGAAATAATGCATCTGAATCCGGAGACTTTTTCCCAGGCCATGGTGGAACTGGGAGTGAACGGGCTACTGATCGTCGCGATCACCGTGGCCTTAGTCTTAATTCGACCAAGCCAAGTCGCTTCGCACGAGGCGGTCCAGAGCTAAAAATCACAGACCCCAACGCTGAACAGATGCCCCTTTCGGCCTTTACAGCTCGGCGAATTGATCGAGGAGGCCGGTTTTCCCCCGGGTGTGATGAATATTGTTACGGTATGGCGAGCCTGCCATGGCAGCACTCCCCGCGCATTGGATTCGACAAATATTGAGCCCACAAATATTCGTGGCGCAGGGATTTGTCATTTGTCATTTTCTTGAGTGGCCCCACCCTATGACCTGTTGAAGGCGAACATCTAAAACAATGAAATCGATCGTAAGTTTCCTCGGCGGCATAATTTTCGTACTGATCGTGCTGGCCGGTGTTGGATACTTTGCTGTTAGAGTAGGCCTCATACCGGCGAACGCGGATAGTAAGCCCGTCGCCCTGGAAAGCTGGGTTGCAAACACGGCGCTGGAGGCCGCAATCGAGCGCGACACTAAAGGGCTCAGAAATCCCATTCAGCCGAGCGACGAGAATTTGATAGCCGGCGTGCACCTATACACCGAAAATTGCGCGATCTGCCATGGCGCATCCGACGCTATG
>CAVULL010000037.1:0-32533 GCA_963742335.1 uncultured Verrucomicrobiae bacterium | reverse complement strand
GCTTGTTGATAGCTTTTCTTTATCTTCTCCTTGGACTTCCCTTTGCCCGCCTTGCTCGTTTCATGGAGGAACGGCTCGGCAAAAGCTACATAAACTCGATGGTTATTCGCTCCAATTTTGGGCGGCGCGAAGCGTAAGGGCCGGAAACATTCGCTGACCGCCGGGTAGAGCACCTTAACACTGACGTCGCGAGGCCCTGAGGGCAGCGGCGCGAGAAGCATTACTTGACACGGCGACTTTTTCGGTCCATTGACGGCACTGCGAAGCCTGAGATTAAACGAATAGCCACTGTCACTTGAACATTTAGTAGCACGACGCGTTCAAAGTGCGCATTTAAAGACAGTGGTTGACATTAAGTGGCTGAAAAAATTCTGGCAGAGTCTGAATCAGGAAGAGGGACCACCGGGATGATCCTGGTCGCCCCTCGAGCTGCACCCAATTTTTTGATATTTTCGAACCTTGGCAAAGATACTGCTATTTGATCAATCGTTGAAGGGAAGACATGGGAATGAACGAGGCCGTCGCGCCGTGGCAAATCTGTTGGAGGTAGTTCTGCGCGAGAGGCGCAGCTAGCGTTCCGAGCTCAGTTGCGTTTCGCGATACTAACATATGAATTGCAACATTAATGCACAATGTTACCGGCTACAATTCCGTCGGCAACCATTGAGCAAGGGAGCGGCGCGTTTTTCCCTTTCCCTGCCGCCATCCTTAGGGCAGACCTTACGTTTTCTCCTCGTCGCCGCAGAGGCGGTTCGCGGCCTAACTAGCTTCGCTCTGTTCCCGCGAAGTACTCGAATCCTTTCTAAAGCCAACCCGACCAAAAGCTGTGTTCAACGGACCGGTATCTTCGATTTTCCCGTCGGCATAGGAATGAATGACACCACGCGGCCCGAAGCGCTTCTGGAACTCAGGATTTTTGGGATAATCAGGATTTTCTGGCTCTTTTTAAAAAATATTTGAAATTTCGTGAATAATTTTCATACTGAAACGATCCAAGCCAAGACGTTGTTCAAATATTAAGAGAACGTCCGTTTAGCAAAGATTCTCTGCGCGTTGAGGTTGACAAGATATGGCAAAAGATAGGTCTCTCCCGCTGAGCTTTTGAGGCAGCGATTTAGTAGTATCAATGAATTATTGGAACTCGAGCCCATCCTCGTGAACAAAAAGGCTGTAGCCGCGCCAATGATCGATTCTCACACGTTAACGCTCGACTTTGCGTATATTTTTCATCTGTTGCTCTCCAAGGCCTGGGTGATTATTCTGTCGCTCGTCCTCACTCTTTTAGCGGCCATTGCCTATTTGACATGGGCTCCGAAAATTTACGAATCACGTGCCGTCGTCGAAGTCGAGCAGCAGACGCCGCGGGTCAATAATATCCAAGACTTCAACGCCGGAAACGCCGACGCCAATTCACCCGAGGTCATCAAGACGATTGAACAAGCGTTGTTGAGTGAGACACTGCTTTTGCGGGTCGTCAAAGCCAATGCGCTGGACAAGGACCCCTCATTCGCTCCGCCAAAACCAGACGGCTCGGCCTATCTGGACAGCGAGCTGGTCCCCCGATTCAAGTCAAAAGTTAAAGTCACGGTTCGCCGCGGAACGCAACTGATCGATGTCATTGTCGAAGATCGGGATCCGAATCGGGCGCAGCAGCTTACCGAATCCATGGTCAAGGAATTTGTCGACCAGAGCTTTGAGCAAAAGCTCGGTCTTTCAGAGACCGCAAGCGACTATCTCCGCCAGGAAGCCGATGGCCTCAAAGCGAAACTGCAAAAGGCCGAGCAGGCGGTTCAGAAATTCCGCGAAGACTACAATGCGGTTTCACTTGAAGACAAACAAAATATAATTGTCGAGAAACTTAAAGAATTGAACCTGAAGGTGACCGAGGCCAAAGGCGAGCGTCTGAAGCTAGAGGCGGACGTTGCCACAATAAAACAGGGCAAGGCAAAGACTCCGGATGAATTGCTAATGCTTCCCAGCGTTGCCGCGCTTCCGGTAGTCGCGACACTGCGCCAGGAGCTTGCTGATAGGGAATCGAAGTATAAGGCAGAAGGCCAGCTCAAAGGACTGCAACAATCATTGGATCATACACTGGTCAACGTCGCAAAGATGGTGATGAAGTCTTATGACGCCGCCAAGAGCACGGAAGGCAAGCTTACAACCGCACTTCAGGAGCAGGAGCAAGCGGCGCTGGAGCTCAACAAGATCTCAATTCCTTACAATGCTCTCGTTCGTGAAGTTGAGACCGACCGTGCGCTTTACGAGTCCGTTCTGACCCGGATGAAGGTGACCGGTGTCGCCAAGGGCATTTGGGAGAACAATATCCGTTTGATCGAAACTCCGCTTCCCGCAGCCAGGCCAGCCAAGCCGAGCGTTCTGAAGATTCTGGCCCTTGCGCTCGTGGGCGGTTTTGTCCTCGGGTGCGGTCTGGTGTTTGGCCTCGACATGGCCGACAGCTCAATCCGCAGCGTCGACCAGTTGGAGCGAATTTCAGGGCTGCCGGTATTGACATCGGCTCCCGAATCTAAACGCAAAGACCTAGACAAAGTATCTGTTTTAACTAGTGAGCCGGCTTCCTACGAAGCGGAGGCATTTCGTTCGCTCCGGACTGCGCTCTCTTTCCTGGGGCGGGAAAAAGATCGTAAAACGGTGCTTTTCACGAGCGCCAATCCAGCCGAGGGCAAAAGCTATTGTTCCTTCAACTATGCAGTGGCCCTCGCGCAAACGGGACTTCGAACCCTGCTCATCGATGCCGACATGCGCCGGCCGAATTTGAGCAAGGTTGTACTAGCCGCCACAAAAGCTCGAGGACTGACAGATTGTCTTACTCGGTTTGCAACCATCGTGGAGTGCTGCAAACCGACCGGCATCGAAAACCTTTTTATACTCCCGGCAGGCGAGCGAGCATCAAAACCGGCTGAATTGCTCGCTTCTTGCGATTTGGCCGGCCTACTAAAGGAAGCGCTGCTCCACTTCGATCGGATCGTGTTAGATAGCGCCCCGGTCAACGCCGTCAGTGACACTCAGCTCATCGCCAAGGACATTCAGTCGGTATGTTTCGTCGTCCGCGCTGTTAAGACCCCGGGACGCGCGATTGTCAGGGCGTGCTCTCTCTTGGCACAAACGGGCAGCAACCCTGATGGAATTGTCTTCAACCGGATGCCGCGACGCTCTCGCGATCGTTACTACTTTTCGGAATACGCCGGTGAGTACGCCAACGCCGGCGCGCATGGGGGTTGAGGTACTGTAATACGAAGATTCGTCGCTGAGTCGAATAAACATAGGTAGTTAACCAGGATGCTGAACCAGTAAGGAGGGTGGAGAGTGGAAGGAGCTTTTGAGATTGATGTTGGCGAGTCAATCCGACCCGAGGTTGCGGACAGCCGTGCGGACCTTGGTCTGATGGAGGAATCCAAGCAATTCCCACATCGGATTGCTTTCTTCTGTTTTGCCGGAGATACCATCGTCGCCTTCACCTGTCTTTTGGCAGCTTTCTGGTTGCGTTTCGACACGGTCCTGCGTGACTTCGGAGTGGAGGCGCCGGGAATTGTCCTGAGTAGCTACTCCAACTATATTCTCCTCGGTACTGTCTCATTGTTGCTAGTGCTCGCTCAGAAGCAGATGTATGACGGCTCCTGGCTGCTTCATCGGCATTCTGCGTTTAAAGACGTCTTCGTCGCGTGCCTGGTCTGGGGAACAGGATTTCTGGGTTTTTCACTGTTTTTCAAGTTTCAGCCACCACTCTCGAGGGTCTATGTGGCGTTAGCAACCGCCGCGGCAATGACTGGGCTTTATACCTGGCGCAGGTTGTTTTTTTGTTATCTGCGGCAGGAGTCCATTGCTGGAAAGCTCCGGCAGCGAATCCTCGTGGTTGGCTGGACTGCCCATGCCCAACGACTGCAGGAGAATATTGCGAATGATCCATCTCATCCTTACGAGATGGTGTGCTGCATCCCGACCCCTGAAGGCACCTTTCAGCAACAACCACCTCGGAGTGTTCAAAGCTTTGACAGCTATAGGGTCATTCATCGTCTCCTGAAGACCATGGCGCCCGATATTGTACTCGT
Organism: uncultured Verrucomicrobiae bacterium; assembly: GCA_963742335.1. Classification (GTDB taxonomy): domain Bacteria; phylum Verrucomicrobiota; class Verrucomicrobiia; order Chthoniobacterales; family JAFAMB01; genus JAFAMB01. The sequence continues at coordinate 28,466 of CAVULL010000037.1, read as the reverse complement.
GGCTGATGTCAATGTGCCGATCAAACATTGGGAGGCATTGGCGTCTCTGTGCGAAAAGGAACTGGTCCAGTTTAAGGTCGTGCCTTCCTATTTCAGCATCCTTGTCTCCGGGCTTTACCTGGAAACAGTCAGTGGAATCCCTATTCTAGGTGTATCCCGCCTGCCCCTGGATCGCATGTTCAACAAACTAATTAAACGACTCATTGACATTGTTGGGTCTATAGTCGGATTGCTCCTATCGGCACCGCTCATCGCGATCTTCGGCACGCTGGTCTATCTTGAATCGCCCGGACAGATCTTGTACCGCCAGCGACGACTCGGCAGGAATGGGAAGACTTTCGAAATGTTGAAGATTCGCAGTATGCGGCTCGACGCGGAAAGAGACGGAAAAGTGGGCTGGTCCACGAAAAATGACCCGCGCAGGCTTCGAATCGGTGGGTTTATACGGAAGTGGAATATCGACGAGGTGCCCCAATTCTGGAACGTGCTCAAAGGCGAAATGAGTCTGGTGGGGCCGCGTCCGGAACGCCCGGAGTTGATTCGGGACTTCAAGCACAAGATCCCACATTACCATGCTCGCCATACAGTGAAACCCGGCATTACTGGCTGGGCGCAGGTCAACGGATTTCGTGGCGACACAGACCTGACTGAACGAATCAGTCTTGACCTTTATTATGTGGAGCACTGGAATTTGCTTTTTGATCTCCAGACGATGCTCCTAACGTTCCGCAAAAATAAAAATGCCAATTGATCACCGCTAGCCTGGAAATCTCACAAGCCAAAGCGCTCGCGAGATTTCCAGGCTGGAGAGCCGCTTGGGAAGCGGCTCGGCGTGAAAATCTATTTAAAGCTATCAAAATGGGCTGAATGACCAAGGCGTGAGTGGCGCCGCAGATAAACCTGTCTCCCCCGGAACATTTCGTGGATCTAATTGTTCGCGAGATACATTTGATAAATTTCAATCCGAACCGAAAGGCCGCGACCAAGGGCGGCAGCATGCCTCCGTTTTTCCAAATGCACACTGCTAACCCAGACGTCCGAAAAAACGCCCAGTCATCATGCTTCTAACCGCTACTGAAATCTCGCGCGACCAGCCGATCGACTCGTGGTTCTGCCTGAGGGCACAGCCCAAACGGGAACATATTGCAGCGGCTTGCCTCCGTCAGATCTCCGAGGTGGAGGTTTTTTCTCCGCGAGTCCGTTTTCGCAAGCCTACAAATCGTGGGCTCGTCTGGTTCGTCGAATCGATGTTTCCAGGGTACCTCTTTGCCCGATTTGATTATGCGACTTTCCATCGGCGAATCAGACAGAGACCCGGTGTTAGTGGCTTCGTGCAATTCGGGGATCGTCTCGCGCTTTTGCCGGACCCACTAATCAGCGAAATCAAAATCCGCATGGGCACAGATGAACTTGTGGAGGTCAATCAAGGGTTCGAGCCGGGACAGAACGTCCAGATTGCCCAAGGCCCATTCCAAGGGTTGGAAGCCTTGGTGACTCGGCTCATCAGCGCCAGGGATCGTGTGGAAATTCTCATCGAATGGATGGGCCGCAGTCTTCATGCGGAAGCCAGCGTTGCGGACCTGGTGCCACTCACTGAACCGAGAGTGAAGTGAATGATAAAATCTTCAAGGCTGACGCTGCAAACCGCGAGCGGACGGTCTTTTCAATACCAACTGGCATGCAAATAATGAGCAATTCCACACTAACCTTAACTGAAGAACAAATTCAGTTCTATCAAGAGCAGGGCTATCTTCGTCTGGAACAAATCAGTCCGCCCGAAGAGGTCGAATTTTTGAGGGGCGTCTACGATCGGCTTTTCGCCGAAAAAGTTGGCCGCCGGCAAGGCGCTTACTTCGATGCGGCTAGTGCGGACGAGGATGATGATAAACCACAAACCTCCCCGCAAATTATTGATCCGGTTAATTTTGCACCCGAATTAAAGAAGACAATTTTTCGGAGGAATGCGCTCGCCATTGCCAAGCAATTGCTCGGGCCAAACGCGTATGGAGTTTTCGAGCACGCCATCTTAAAACCCGCCGGAATCGGCGCACCGACACCATGGCACCAGGATGAGGCTTTTCGCTTCGATTATGCTCCGGGTTATAAGGAGATAAGTATCTGGATGCCGCTTCAACCTGTGGATACCAGCAGCGGATGTCTGGAGTTTGTACCTGGCTCGCATCGTGAACGTGTCTTGCGTCACGCTTCTCCGGGCAACGATCCGCGAATTCATGGGCTGATGTGCGTGGATAACTTTGACGAGACGAAAGCTGTGCCCTGCCCGCTGCCCGCCGGAGGATGCACCATCCATCACTGCCGGACACTTCACCATGCAGGACCAAACACGTCGCCAAATCCCCGCCGCGCCTACATCCTGGCCTTTGCGCTGCCACTGAAAGTCAACCCCAAGCTTTCGCCCCAATTTCCGTGGAACGCTGAAAAGCAGATGGCCAGCGAACTCCGCAAACAGGACTGGCGAAAGCGCGGCGGTTTTGTGGTCGAGTTTGTCCACAAGGTTCAGAGGAAAGTGGCAAAGTTAACTCATAGCGCCTAGCCTGGAAATCTTACGATCCAAAGAGCTCGCGAGAATTGCGCAAATGCAAGAACTTTTAATCGAACCCGGCCGCACCGAGAAAAACTACTGGAGCGACCTCTGGCGCTACCGCGAGCTCTTCTATATTCTCGCCTGGCGAGACATTTCGTCCGCTACAAGCAAACCGCCATCGGCGTGATTTGGGCGGTTCTTCGTCCCTTTCTCGCCATGGTCATTTTTACCGTCGTGTTTGGCCGGATCGCCAAGATGCCTTCCAATGGCATTCCTTATCCGATCCTGGTCTTCGCCGCAATGTTGCCCTGGCAGTTTTTCTGCCAACTCGCTCTCGGAAGCCAGCCAGTAGTCTGATCGTCAATACCAACCTTATATCGAAAGTTTATTTTCCGCGTCTGATCATTCCAGCCGGAGCAGTCATTACCAGTCTCGTGGATCTCCTGATCTCAGCCGCGCTGCTGGGGGTCTTGATGATCTGGTTTCGCTTTATGCCGGACTGGCGACTGCTCACTCTTCCCTTGTTCACGCTGATTGGCTTTTCTCGCAGCGCTCGGTCCAGGCTTGTTCCTGACTGCGCTCAACGTCAAATATCGGGATTTCCGTTACGTAATTCCTTTTATTGTGCAATTCGGACTCTTCATCTCCCCGGTTGGTTTCAGCAGCGATGTAATCCCGGACAAGTGGCGCCTGCTCTATTCCCTGAATCCGATCGTTGGAGTCATCGATGGATTCCGCTGGGCCATCTGCCGGGGAGCGTCGCCCATCTATTTGCCGGGCTTTGCTCTTTCGATGTTAGTTATAACCCTCTTCCTCATTCTGGGTATCTGGTATTTCCGCAAGACGGAGAAGACCTTCGCGGATGTCATTTGATTTGAGGAATTTCGGATCGCTGAACGCGGATTGCGGAGTGAGAATTGGAAGCGGCGCTGGAGGCGAATTTGAGTGTCCCAAAATCCGCAATTCTCAATCCGAGATCCAAACTTCGATTGCGGATTGCGGATTTGGGAGCAAACCGAATGAAAAAGGAGCTTGAAGCGAGAACGAAGCGGTTTGCACTTTCTGTAATCGAGCTTGCAGGCAAGATGCCTCGCGGTAAAGTTTCCGATGTAGTTGGCTATCAACTGCTGAAAAGCGGCACTTCCATTGGGGCCAACTATCGGGAAGCCAATCGCGCGCAATCCCATGACGACTTCATTCACAAAGTAGCCATATGCGAAAAGGAAGCCGCGGAAACAGAATATTGGCTGGAACTGGCGCTGGAAGCGAATTTGACCACACTGACTTCAACCGAAGAGTTATTACGAGAAGTTCGAGAACTGCTCGCGATATTTGTAGCGAGCGGCCGAACAGCCAAATTACGTCGTTAAACGCATTCCACAATTCGAACTCCCAGCCATTCCGCAATCCGCAGTTCGCATTCCGCAATTTTTAAAATGTCTGACACTATCATCTCCGTCGAAAACGTGGGCAAACGCTACGCCCTGAGCCACAGAGGCACCGGCGAGCGTTACACTACGCTCCGCGACGTAATTGCCCGACAGGTGATAGCGCCATTCAAGGCAATCGGTAATAAAATGCGGGTCCGACGCGGTTTGAATGGTTCACATTCCAACGGTTCCACTTATCCTTCGTCCAACGGATCTGTTGAGGACTTCTGGGCGCTTAAAGATGTCTCGTTTGAAGTTAAACAGGGGGATGTGATCGGCATCATCGGGCAGAAACGGCGCGGGTAAATCCACCCTGCTAAAGATTCTGAGCAGGATCACGGAACCAACCGAAGGTCGAATCCGCATTAAAGGTCGCGTGGCCAGCTTGCTTGAAGTCGGCACCGGCTTTCACCCGGAACTTACGGGGCGCGAGAACATTTATCTAAACGGTTCGATCCTTGGGATGAGCCGCGCCGAGATCAAGGCCAAGTTCGACGAGATCGTCGCGTTCGCTGAAGTCGAAAGATTCCTCGATACGCCGGTGAAACGCTTCAGCAGCGGTATGTATGTGCGGCTCGCCTTTGCGGTCGCCGCGCATTTGGATCCCGAAATTTTGATCGTGGATGAAGTGCTGGCGGTCGGTGATACTGAGTTTCAGAAGAAGTGCTTGGGCAAAATGGGTGAGATCTCGCAACGCGAAGGCCGAACAGTCCTATTTGTCAGTCACAATTTGGTAGCGGTGCAATCTTTATGCCATTCGGCCGTAATTCTGCGCTCGGGCCAAATGGTTTTCAGTGGTGATACCTTTTCAGCAATCGCCGAATACAATTCGCAGCGCGGCGGTCTTTCAGGTCACACAGGCGGCGTGGACCTCATCCCCGGCGTAAAATTAAATCAAATTACTGTGCAACCCCGGCCAGTCCAGTCGATGGGGAATGCAGGGTTGACATTCCACTTCGAGATCACAAAATCGCTGCGCGTGCACAAGCTCATCCCGCTAATTTATAATCAGCATGGACGCAGAGTTGCTATCATCGACCTATTTGAAAAGCGCCTAAGGGATTTCGCTTGGAGCCCAGGTCAATCAGACATCAGCATTGACATCGCGAAATTACCATTGGTGGAGGGAAGCTACGAGATCGGCCTTTAGTCTCAACACCGACTCGGGAACGGGGGATTTTTTCGGTCTCTATACGCTTGTCGTGGCGGCTGCTAACGAACATGTCGTTCGCGACCGAATATCGACTGTTTATCGAGGGGACGTTGAATTGGAAATTACGCTTTTAAGTCGCAATTGATCTCGGGAAGTATGACAAACCCTTTCCGGTTTACCAGCAACGTTGGAACCAAGCCCTCGAAGAAGCGCAGCGGCTCCCAGGACGATTGCCAGAACGTATCGCCGGCTACAGGGGCTCGAACTAACCGGCAAGAAGCTATGCCGCGCACAACTTGAGAGATTCACGATCCGTCGGGCGCTGGTGCCTGGGCGCGGCCCGAGGGATGTTCCAGCGCTTGAATTTCGCGGCAGAGCGTGGAGTAACCACAACCTGAAATGAAACAGCTTATTATTCGGATTCTCGGCAGGTTTATTCCTGAATTCCGACCTCTGGTTCGCATTTACCAGAATCAGTTACGGAACAAGGATTCGTATCTGTACGTCACCGGATGGACGAGAAGCATCTTAGAAAACAGGCCCTGTCAGTCAGATGGATCTGAGGTGCCTTGGATGAACTACCCGGTGACTACCCTTATTCAGGACAGACTGAATAAGAATATGCGTCTGTTCGAATACGGAAGCGGATATTCTACACTGTTCTTTTCGAAGTTGGTCGGTGATGTGGTGTCGGTTGAATATGACGTGACGTGGTATGAAAAGATCTCGAAAGAGTTACCGAAAAACGCACAAGTGCTGCTCGTTAAGAACGATGTAGATGGAAGCTACTGCAGGGCAATCCATCAGGTTCATGAATTTTTCGATGTTGTTGTGGTTGACGGCCGCGATCGGGTAAATTGCATTAAACAAGCGTTAGCCAAACTGAACGAGAGTGGCGTCATCCTTCTTGATGATTCTCAAAGGGACATATTACCAGGAGGGCATTGATCACGCGGTTCGCCAGGGATTCAAGCGGTTGGACATTGAAGGCTTAAAGCCAGGCGACCATGGGGTGAATAGGACGACGATTTTTTACAGGAGCACGAATTGCTTCAACTTATGATCGTGTCGCGCCTTGGTGCCCGCTTATCTGAAACTCGGCGCGGACAAACATAAGATGGAATACGTGGCGTCGGGCTCAGAGAATATCCCCTTTCCAGACGGACACTTTGACATCGTGGCTTGTCTAAACGCCTTAGATCACGTTGACGATCTGGACGCGACAATTCGCGAGGTCAAGCGCGTTACAAAGCGGGGCGGCTTCTTCCTATTAAGCGTAGAAATCAACCATCGCCGACTTCCACTGAGCCGATCACCATCGATGACGGCGTGCTACGTAAGCTTGGCCCAGAATTCGAGGTCGTAAGCGGGTTCAGGGTCGGAACGCCCAGTGACCATAATTTGCATCGTGCTGTCATGACACGCTCCCCGGCCTATGTGACCGGTCGACCGGGGATATGCGTTGCTCGCTACCTTCGCAGATAGGTGCGAGGCGACTCACTAACCAGCGAATTAAAAGTCCGCGTGGGCAAAGATGCGCGCGGATAGCCATCCTTCTCCATGACTTCCACAGCCAAAGTCTCAGTGATCATTCCCATCAAGGGACGCCCGCAGCTATTCGCGTTGACGGCACAATCGCTCGCGGAGCAAACTTATCCGCACTGGGAGGCGCTGGTGGTGGACGATGGTTCCAGTGCGGATGATTTCGGGCGGATTGCGGAGATCGCGGGCCGCGACCAACGCATGAGGCTAATGAAAAACCCTGGCCCTCGGCGTGGGGCGCCCACGTGCCGCAATGCCGGACTGGCTGCCAGTCGCGGGGAGTACGTTGTGTTTTTGGATGGCGACGATGCGCTGGCGCCAACTTGCCTGCAACGCCGCGTCGAGGTGATGAAGTCCAACCCAATGGTTGATTTTGCCGTTTTCCCAACTTGGGTCTTTCGCGCAATACCCGGAGACACCCGCCTCTTCTGGAACCAATTCACGACGGAAAATGACCTCGACCGATTTCTTCGTTCCGACCTGCCGTGGCATACTTCTGGCCCGATTTGGAAAAAAACGAGCCTCCGGCAAAAGGGTCCGTGGGATGATCGCGCTCTCTCCGCGCAAGATTGGGAGTTTCACATTCGTGCCATCGCGGCAGGACTGAGCTATATCAAGGTTCCCGAACCGGATTCATTTTGGCGGCTTTCGGGGCCTGGCTCGATCAGTTCCTCCTGGGCGAGCCGACGGCATGTGTGCAATCGGGTCCGACTCTTCAAAGGAGTGATCGCGCTTCTTCGCTCAGAGGATGCATTAACCAGGCGGCGGCGGCGGATCCTCGCGGCGGAGTTTTATGTTCATGCGTTCCGCACTGGACTCGACCGCCACCTGGCATTGAAAATCTGGCGCACGGGACGGCAAACGAGAGTTGTGGGACTGCTCCGATTCGTGGCTGTGCTGGCGAGCGAATTTGCGTGCTGGATGGCGTACAGGGTCAATCGTTCGTATGTGCGGTTTCTATTTCCGGAGTTGCGAATGATCAGGACACACCTCGTGGCAACGACCCCGGGCCGCGCCCAGACATCAACACCCGACGGATCGTGAACCTGAAGTAGTAATTGGTACCGGGCAATTCGGCGCCAGTCCCTGGGAAGGACCGCGCGAGAACTGCCTGCCAACGCGGTTCCTCGTTCGTTCCGCTGGGGAACAGTCATATTCAGTCAAATAGTGAACTCCCTCTAACCGGATGCAACAGCGTACGTCCAGTAGCTATCTGGTTGTCGTATGTCTAATTCCAACTGCCGCGCACAAAACAGCGAAGGATGAGCCTTGTGAAATGCAATTTGTCACTGGTAATTTGCACTCGAAACCGTGCCCCACAGCTTGCGGAGTCACTTCAAAGCTTTACCAGGCTGCAATACCCAGCCCGCTGGGAATTGGTAATCGTCGACAATGGATCAAGGGATGAAACGCAGAATGTAATAAAAAATTACAGGGAAAGGCTTGCCTGTAAAGACCGTCATTGAAGCTCGAGCGGGGCTTTCAAGAGCACGGAATCGGGGATGGAAAATGTCGCAGGGAGAGATAGTTGCTTTCACGGACGACGACTGTTATCCAGCCGGTGACTTCCTTTATTCGATTATACGCTGTTTCGAAGAAGATCCCCGGCTCGGCTTCATAGGCGGGCGAATTCTGCTGCACGATCCGGAAGATTACCCGATTACAATTCAGGAAAGAGCCTACCGAGAAGACCTTTGTCCGGGAGATTTTCTCCCTGCTGGCCTGATTCATGGGGCAAATTGGGCTTGCCGTCGAACGGCCCTTGAGTCTGTCGATGGATTTGATGAGCGATTTGGTCGCGGGCGCTCTTTTCGTGTGCGCGAAGACGTTGATATCATGGCCAGGATGCTGGCTCGAGGTTGGCACGGTGCCTATGATCCACGCCCCCTCGTTTATCATCATCATCGACGAAGGACTCAGGTGGAAGTATTGCGGCTGTTGAGGCAATACGCTCGAGGACGCGGTGCCTATTATTCAAAGTGCATACTCAATCCGAGAGTTCGTATGGCGTACCTGCGGAATTGGTGCGAGGAAATGCGGCGGCAGTCCTGGAAAATAACCGCTCGGGAACTGGTTTCGGGCGTGGAGTTCCTTGTTCGTTCCGCTGCGGCACAGCTTTCCTCGACGAAGTAGCAGATGCGTAAATGCAAACTGCATTCGTCCTACCTGATAGTTTCTGCCTCTATTAACCGGCGCCTGTCATCTCTAGCAAGAGATGAACCGGAAATCCTAACCGATACGTGTAGAGACGGTATCAAACCTCCGACTCTGGTCATGCTGATCCCCAATCCACTTCAACGTAAGCGGATCTTGTTGGTCTCGCCATCCCCGCCTTTTCCCCCGGACAATGGCGCAAAGCAGAGAACCTATCTTTTGTGGAAGGCATTAAGTGAAATTGCCCCGGTAGATGTGATTCTCTGCGAAGATATATCCTTCGACAGCAGCGTGACAGCGGCTTCCATTCCGGCTTCTATTAATTTTCTGGGGAGCTTTCCGTGGCAGTCCAAAGGCCATTCGCTATATCGTCTTTTCACGAAATCAACGCCTAGCCTCGCGGTCGAGCGCCTCCTGCGCGTGGCCCTTCCCAGGCATTGGGACTACGACGTCGATCGCCGTGTGAACCAAAGTCTTTCAGATCTTCTTGGTCGCAACCAATATTTCCTGGCGGTCGGCCGTTATCTCAAACCAATTGTGAAGACAGGCCTCGTCGGACGAATGCCCTGCGTGCTGGACATCGACGATGTTGATTTCGATATTTTTGCACAACGAGCTCAAGACGTAACACTTCCCCGCTGGCAGAGACTTCTCTATTCCGCGCATTCTTTACAGATCGAAGCAGCTTTCAAAAAATGGCTGCCGCAGTTTCATGGGCTTTGGGTAGCGAAAGCAGGTGACACGCGATACGAGGTCACTCGAAATGCTGCGATATTGCCAAACATACCCTACAACGTCCCCGTCGTTCGCTCCTCCACCGAACGGTTCGAGATCGGCAAGTCCCATCCTTCTCACCGTCGGAGTTCTCAATTACCTACCCAATCGCGACGGAGTCGATCGATTCATTCGCGAGGGATGGCCAAAGGTCCGAGCAGCCTGTCCGACGGCGGAGTATTGGCTGGCGGGGAGGAACGATCCGGCGTTGGCCGGGCGCTGGCAAGCGGTCCCTGGCGTCAAGGTCCTGGGATTTGTTGACGATCTCGCTGCTCTTTACAGCGCGAGCTGGTTTACGCTGTGCCCGCTTTGGACCGGAGCGGGTACGAATATCAAAGTCCTGGAGAGCCTGGCTTTCGAGCGGACCTGCGTCGCGACGGTCATCGGTCATCGAGGCTTCGAAGATTGTCTACCCTCCGGTGATTCTCTGCTTGTGGCAGCAAATCCAGAAGATTTGGCGGAGAATTGTATCCGATTGATTAATGATCACGCACTAAGGCTGGCGCTGGCAAAACGGGGCCGAGAAGTTGTCCAGCGGGAGTTCTCTTACCAGAAGTTTGCCAGCGTTGTTCATCGCGAGGTCGAGCGAGCGCTCGGCGAACAATTCCCCCTTCGAGATCTCGGTATGCCAGAGGCAAAACGTCGCTAGCCTGACGGCGTGTCCGCAGAGCTCTAGGGAGGAAAATTCTTCGATCAATGACTAACATAAAATCTACAAAAGAACGCGCAGTCGCACCGATACGACGGGAACGGCATTCTCAACGGACGATGAGTTCGAACACTCTCAACCGAAGCGGATCCTGCTAAGCGGATCTTGTTGGTCGCGCAGCACCCCCTTTTCCCCTGGAAAATGGCACCAATCAGAGAACGCTTCTTTTATGGAAGGCATTGAGCGAAATTGCCCCAGTCGATGTGATTCTTTGCGACGACTATGGTCAACAACAGAGTGACGGCTCCTCCCATCCCGGCCTATCTGAATTTTCTTGGAAGATTTCCGTGGCAGTCGAAAGGGCGCTGGCTATATCGTCTTTTCAAGAAATCAACGCCTAGCCCAACGCTCGAACGGCTGCTGCGCGCGGCTCTTCCCAGGGATTGGGATTATGAAGTCGATTGCCATGTAAACCGAAGTCTTTCAGAGGTCCTTGCTCGCAACCAATATTTCCTGGCGGTCGGACGATATCTCAAGCCGATCGTAAAGACAGGGCTCGTCGGACGGATGCCCTGCTTGCTAGACATCGACGATGTTGATTTCGACATCTTCGCCCAACGAGCTCAAGAAGTAGCCCGTCCCCGCTGGCAGAGATTTCTCTATTCCGTGCAGTCTTCACAGATCGAAGCCGCTTTTCAAAAATGGCTGCCAAAGTTTCACGGGCTTTGGGTAGCGAAAGCAAATGACACACGGCACGCAGTCGCTCGAAATGCTGTGTTACTGCCAAATATACCCTACAACGCCCCGGTGGCGACGCCTCCGTTGAATGGTTCGAGATCGGCAAGTCCCGTCCTTCTCACCGTCGCATATTACCATTACCAACCCAATCGCGACGGAGTTGATCGATTCATTCGCGAGGGATGGCCAAGGGTCCGAGCAGCCTGTCCAACGGCGGAGTATTGGGTGGCGGGGAAGAGCGATCCGGCGTTGGCCGGACGCTGGCAAGCCGTGCCTGGCGTCAAGGTCTTGGGATTTGTTGACGATCTCGCTGCTCTTTACGAGGCGAGCTGGTTTACGCTGTGCCCGCTTTGGAGTGGAGCGGGGACGAACATAAAAGTCCTGGAGAGCCTGGCTTTCGGCCGGACGTGCGTCGCGACGGTTATGGGCCATCGAGGCTACGAAAATTGCCTGCGGGCCGGTGATTCTCTGCTCGTGGCTGCAAATCCAGAAGATTTGGCGGAGAATTGTATCCGATTGATTAATGATCACGCACGTAGGCTGGCGCTGGCAAAGCGAGGCCAAGAAGTGGTCCAGCGGGAGTTTTCTTACGAGAAGTTTGCCAGCGTTGTTCATCAAGAGGTTGAACGCGCCCTCGGCAAATCGTCCCGAAAGTAGAAACGGAGGTTTTCATAACACGGCGTAGTCCTTGTTTGCCGATGGACCGGAGCGTTTCACAGCTGTCAGACCCAGGCGCCTGGATGATCGAGTGCTTCGTAGCCGGCTGGCTCACGCTAATGCCGGTCAACTCGTTTGTCCTGATCCCTTCCATCCAGGGAACGACTCCGGCATATCTGTTTGCGTTTGCCTCACTGGGGCTGGTCTTTCTTCCCGGCTACTCCGCCGCTACGGCGGAGGTCCGCAGAGGATACATCAAAGCCATTGTGTGCCTCTTACTCCTGTGGACGCTCAATCTGTGCGTCAGTCAGATGGTGAACCTCACGAGTCCGCCCGATTATCTTCAGACAGCGACTCTAATTAACCCCGACGATACGCGGGCGGCCTTCCGTTCGACCATCATTACTCAATCCATCTATCTAGCGGCGTGCGTCTCCGTTTTCCTTTTCTTTCGATACCAGTTTCAGGAACGGTGGTGGAAGTATGTATTCTGGGGAGCCTGGCTGCTCGCAATCTATGGCGTGTACGAGTGGGTGTATTTTCTGGTTTTTCAAAGGCCAGGCGATTTCATCGCCAACCGTTCTTACGCTGAGACTCCCGGAAGCTGGTCTCAAACTCTTAACTTCGGCGGGGTGCACCTTTTGCGTATCAAGAGCACGCAGGGTGAACCGTCATTTCTATCGGTGGTCGTTCTGCCCTATCTGTACCTGGCGGCCGAGCATCGGCGGCGGTTGCTTGCCGCCTTCCTGCTCTTCGTTGCGATCTTCTCCACTTCAACCTCGGCATTTTTTGGTCTGGCTTTTGGAGCAATCCTCACCGCGCTGTTCAGGCGAAAATTCAGCTGGCGCGACCTGCTTCTGGTTGGCTGCATCGCGACAGCATTGGCGGTTTGCTACTTCGTGTTTCCCGACATCTACGCCAATCTCATTACCGATAAATTGGCCGGAGCAACCGAGTCCGGCCAAAAGCGTCAATTCTCGCCGCTCGGCGTTGTTGAAGGTTTCTTTGAACTGCCTCCTCTTCAGTGGTTTTCCGGCGTTGGTTTCGGCTACACCTATTCGAACGTCGGTATCAGCCTTCTTTTCAATTGTGGCCTGAGTGGGTTTGCCCTATTCGCTTTTGGATTTCTTTTTCCAGTCTTCCGTCTTCCGTCGACCGCGCGAGGGATCGCTCTCAAAACCGGTCTGGCCGTGATGTTTTTTTTGTTTCTCATTTCAGTCGCCGAACTCTTTCTCCCAACCACATGGATGTTTCTGGGCTTGGCTTACCGGCAACTAGCTGGACCGGCAGACTCCGCAGAGAGGTCAACGCAATTTGAACGTATCGGACCTCCCGTCGATGGTTACCTTCCGACCGGGGAGAGCTGAAGCCGGACATTACCAATCCATATTCCGAGGTTGGGCTAACTCGGCATATCGTAAAATGACGTTGGAACCATGTGTAAACCTACGTACGCTCGGATACCGCGTCACTGGCGTTCAGAGGTATCTGCTCAGCCTTTTGCCACACATGCCTGCAGCGTTGCATTCAGTCAAACCGTCACAGGCATTGCAGGGGATCAAAGGGCATCTCTGGGAGCAGCTTTATCTTCCTACTCAGCTCGAGCGCCGGCTGCTGTGGAGCCCTGGAAATACCGGTCCTCTTGGGGTAAGCCGGCAAGTCCTGACCGTGCATGATATTGCGAGTCTCGATCATCCGGAATGGTTCGAGCGGAAGTTCGCGCTTTGGTATGCCGCTCTGGTGCCTCGACTTGTTCGCAAAGTGCGCTCGATCATCACGGTTTCTCATTTTTCGAAGGACCGGATCGTCCGGCTCACCGATGTAAAACCTGAGCGCGTTCACGTTATATTCAACGGAGTTGACCGGCGTTTTCGCCCGGCAGACCCGAAGATCGTCAAACAGGTAAGATCAGATTTTGACCTTGACCGTCCATATATCCTGTTCGTCGGCTCTCTGGAGCCTCGGAAAAATCTAAGAATCCTGTTCGAGGCCTGGCAGTTAGGCGGTTTTGATGGAGCAACGCTGGCCGTGGTGGGAGCGAGTGGGCATCTGTTCCCGAGGTTACGGTTAGATTCCATCCCAGAGGGAGTCCGCCTGCTTGGCTGTGTGGAGGACGAGTTGCTACAAGTTCTGTATTCTGGCGCGGCGGGATTTGTCTACCCATCTGTCTATGAAGGGTTCGGCTTGCCTCCACTCGAAGCAATGGCATGCGGCTGTCCGGTTGCTGTCTCGAACATTCCTGCGCACCGGGAAGGATGTGGTGGAACAGCCATGTATTTTGATCCATTCAGTCCAGAAGATATTTCGAAAAAGTTGGATTGGCTTTTGCGGCTTGATAGTGCGTCACGAGCCTTGCTGGTAGAACGAGGATTATGCCGCGCGGCTCTTTACAGCTGGGAGAGCGCGGCATCGGAAACGTGGCGCATACTTAAGCTCGCGGCGAATGGTTGAGAGAGGCTCTTCCGCATCATCCGCGGATGCCTCTGATCGCTTCCCTTCTGGCTGACGGGGTGACGATACAAAAGAGCGGAAGCCAATATATGCAGTTTTGTTGAAGCGATTAGATAACTGCTCAATGCGGAAACATCAAAAGCGAGGACTCAGATTTCGGCGGCAGTTGGATCGATTATTCGGCGTTCCTCTGCTTTGGACGTTGGGCAAGCTGCGCCGGCCTCGCCCGTTGCCTGCGAAGATTCACCGAGTCGTGATTCTACAAACAGCCGCGATCGGTGATACGATATTGATGAGTCAAGGAATACGGAGGCTGCGCAAAGTACTTCCCCAGGCACAGATCGTTCTTGTTTTAGGGCGTGATAACCGTGCGGTCGCCGAACTCCTCCCGCGAAGCGATGAAGTAGTTCTCATCGACGTCCTTTCGCCCATTGCCGCGCTTCAAGCCTTGCGAGCTCTGAAACCGGATGTGCTAGTTGATTATGGCACATGGCCGCGGATAAATGCTGTACTCACCGCGCTCGCTGGTGCGCGATTCACGGCCGGCTTCAAGACGCCTAAGCAAGGTCGCCATTTTGCCTACGACTATTCTGCTGAGCACTCGTCCCAATTCCATGAGGTGGAGAACCAACGGGCGCTGCTCGGTTTCCTAGGTGCGACCACCGACTGGGACCTGTCTCTGGAAATTCCCGACTCTGCAGCTTTCCGTCCGCCGCTGCCTCCACAAAGCTTCGTAGTTTTTCATGCTTGGGCGAGCGGCACGGGGAAGCGGCTGAAGGAATGGCCGCGTGAACACTGGAAAGAGCTAGGAGTTTGGATAGCGGACAGGACCTTAGGAATAGTTCTCACCGGCGGTCAAGCAGACGCATCCGATGCCGATCGTCTCGCGGAATTGGTTCGGGCGCATATTCGAAACTCCCCGGTTATTTCGGTAGCAGGTTCGTATTCCTTAGTGCAAACTGCGCGTTTGCTGCGGACAGCAAAGGCTGTGGTGAGTGTAAATACTGGCATTATGCATCTTTCCGCTTTGCTTGGGGTGCCTACCATTGGTCTGAGCGGGCCGTCTGACCCGGTACGATGGGGGCCTTACGGGCCGGAGGTTGTCTCTTTGTTTCCCAACCAAGGCACCTATGCATACCTGAAGTTGGGCTTTGAATATCCGCCGGCCGTCGAGCCCTGCCTTCAATACCTCTCGCCCGCCCGAGTAACGGCCGCTCTTTCCAAGTGGCTCTGAGTATAGCGAAGGGAGGCTGCGTTATGCAACCAAAAGAATCGCCTAAAAGAGTCAGGGCGCGAGCGCCGCTACGGCTGGGTTTCGCGGGTGGGGGAACGGACGTCTCACCATATTCGGACGAATACGGTGGCCTGGTTGTGAACGCCACTATCGGCAAATTTGCGCATGCCACGATCACATCCCGCGATGACGGGTTACTGGAACTGCTTGCTGCTGATGGTGAAGTCTCCTGGAGAGGTGCTGCGAGTGAGGCTCTCCCCGCGGTCAAAGGGTTGGAATTGCATAGGGGAGTTTACAATCGGATACTCAGAGAATTCGGACGTCACGAGCCGCTATCAATCTCGATCGCCACTCACTCCGAGGCGCCGCCAGGTTCAGGCTTAGGATCGTCGTCCACCTTGGTCGTAGCTTTAATCCAAGCCTTCTGCGAGTACCTTTCGCTGCCCTTGGGCGTTTATGATATAGCTCACTTGGCCTACGAAATTGAACGCGTTGACCTCGGCTTCGCGGGGGGAAACAGGATCATTACGCAGCCGCGTTTGGTGGCTTGAATTTCATGGAATTTTATGGCGAAAGCGTGATCGTCAATCCGTTGCGCATCAAGGAAAACCATCGGGCGGAGCTAGAGGCATCGCTCGTCCTCTTTTATACCGGCGTCTCCAGAGAGTCTGCCAATATTATTAATGAGCAAGTCCGGAATGTAAAAACACGCAACGAGAACTCCCTGCAGGCTATGCACGATTTGAAGGCAGAAGCTCTGCGTATGAAAGAGGCCATTCTCAAGGGCGACTTTGATGCGGTCGCCACGGCGATGCAGGCGTCATGGGAGGCCAAGAAAGAGAATGGTAAATAGAATAAGCAATCAGAAGATCGACGAAATTTATGACGTCGCTATGAAGGAAGGCGTTCGCGCCGGAAAAGTGTCCGGCGCAGGTGGCGGCGGATTTATGATGTTCATAGTCGATCCTCTCAAAAGGCAAGGTGTCATCAAGCGCTTACAAGAGTTTCCAGGGTCCGTCGCCACGTGCAATTTCGTTGACCAAGGCGTGCAATCATGGAGAGTAAAGTGAGAAAGTTAATCATTTCTTCCGAGGCTAGTTGAATCGCCAACTCTTTGTCCGGATATGATCGAAGCCATCGTACTAGCAGGCGGCCAAGGGACAAGGCTACGGGCGGTCGTCCGTGATTTACCGAAGCCGATGGCCACCATTGACGGGCGCCCGTTTCTCTGGTGGTTAATGACCCGTTTAAATCAGCAGCGCGTTGCCAGGGTCATTCTCTCGGTTGGGTACAAGTCAGCGGCCATTCAGGACTATTTCGGTAATGCATTTGACGGCATGGAGATATCGTATGCCGTCGAAGTGAACCGCTGGGAACTGGGGGTGCAATGAACTTTGCGTTAGCGAAGGCCAACGAACGCCAACTCATTGTATTGAATGGCGACACCTATGCCGATGTCGACCTAAAGAACCTTATGCGTAGATTTGAGTCCGCCAGGACCGATCTCGCTATCGCCGTGACAAATCTAAATGACAGTGCGCGATATGGCTCACTCGCCATTGAGGAGGACACTAACACAATAACGGGCTTTAGTGAGAAACAAAGCCACGCCGCCGGATACATTAACGCAGGGGTTTACTGCCTCCGCCGAGAAATTTTCTTCAAATATTCCGTACCCGTTAAATTTTCTCTTTGAACGTGATTTTCTGCCAAAGGAGTTAGGAATGCTGAGAGCGATTGCGTTCAGAGGGGTTCGAGCGTTCATTGACATTGGAGTCCAGAGGATTATCTGCTAGCGCAGACGCTAATCCCAACTCTCGCTGCGAGGATCGCCGATGATCTGCCGGGCGTTCGTTTATTGATCGCGATGACATCATCAATTTAAATACAGGTCGCATATAATCAGCGTCTCAAAAGATAGCCGGCAAGACCTCGATCGTTCGAGCTTCTCCAATAAACAACGTACGTAGGCCATTCTCAAGGGCGTTTTGATGCGGTTGCAAGAAGCAGGTCGAGGCCTGGGGGACAATCTACAGCTCCAAAATTCGCCGGGGATGGGACCGCCCAAGAACGATTTCCTGGAACGCCAGCAAATCTCCTTCAGCCTCCCCGGCCAATCGAGTGACCGGTCCCGGGTCAATACTTTCCAGAGCGTGAACAAGAACGTTCTCCCGAAAACGGCCAGCCAAAAGTGTACCCAGGCGAGAAAAGGAGGCAGATGAACCGTCCCTTTTTTCAAAAAGTACCAGTGATTCGCCACGAAAGAATAACCGCGCAGGACTTCGCGCACCCGCCCCCCCGGAGAGGCCAGGTGCACCCCGATGCAAAGGGCAAACTTGCCGACATTCCCATAGCGTTCCAGACGCATTGAAAGGTCGTAATCCTCCGAGAAAGAGTAGAGCGGAAGATTTTCATCGAACTTTTCGTAAGCGAGAATGGAGCGGCGAATAATCATGTTGCACCCATGCAGAGTATGAAATTTGCCCTTGCAGCGGAAAAGCCCGTTCAGGTTTTCCCCATGGATGTGATGCGCAAGTAAGCGCCTGGCTTCTTCGCGGGTGACACCGTTGCCATCGGCCAGGAGGTGACCGGAAAAGGCGATCGTCGTCGGGTTACGCCGCATGAACAGAGTAGCTTGCTCCAAGAAATCGACTCGCAGTTCAATATCGTCATCGAAAAAACCCACGTAGTCGACCGACAAGGGAATGGCCTCAAGCGCCTTGTTGCGTTGCACACAGCCGCCGTGAGGACCAACGATCAACTGGACAGACTCTCCCCAGGATCTCCGGGGAAGATCCTCCTCAGAGGGAACCACCACGATCACTTGTTGCGGCTGCTGCGACTGACCAAAGATGCTCTCCAGAGTGTCGTCGTAGAACCCCAGGTCTTCCCTTGGAAATAATAGCAATGCTGATTGAGCGATGAGCCCAGTCTGGGGTGATGGGGATAGAATCACTCATGCGGCCAACCAGCGGACGAATTTTGCCTGACCCCGTTCTTGAAGGAACACCGAAACAACCGTCAGCTCCTTGGATGATTCTCGATGAGACAGCGTGTACATAAGACCTAAAATGTTATTGGCTTAGAAAGGAAGATCAAACCTAATGGGATACATCTAACTGAGTTGCGATCCCATGAGGTCACGATCCTGTTTCAGTGGCAGTGCCAGTGTGAGTTGGAGACGGAAAAACCGCTTGCCCGAGCTCCTCCTCTTTTGCTGACACTGACAAGCAAGCGAATTGCAATAAGAACAAAAACCTGGTCAGGCTTCGTATAGCGGGCTAATCCCCTCGCCACATGAATTTGCTGTTTGTCTCCCATCGGCGCGATGTTTCCGGGGCGGAGATCTGCACGCAGCGGATCGTCGAGAGCATCAAAGATCACCCCATTCTGGTGGTTTTGCCGGAGGGCGCTTTTGCGGACCGCCTGCGGCAGGCTGGGATTGCCGTTAAAGATTGAGACCGGCCTGACGAAGATGGCTCGGTCGGAAGACGCCTTTTCCCTTCTACGCCTGGCGGGGCGCTTCCCCGGCGTCGTGCAACGTTTAAGACGGATCATCCGCTCGTTTCACGCCCGACCTCGTCATCAGCAATGCCCTCGGTCCCTTCCCCCACGCAGGCCCGGCGGCCCGACTGGCCGGCGTCCCCAATATTTGCATCCACTACCATCCCGTTCTCCAACCCGGCACGTCCGACGCCAAGCTGGTCTTTCTTCTCGCCAAGTTCTGCGATGGTTTCATCGCGGTCTCCGAGGCGATGAATCGAGGGTTGCAAATCTCCGGTGTGCCAGCAGCACGGATGAAGACCATCTACAATGGCCTGGATGTGGCGGATTACGCGCCGAGTCCAACCGTTCGCACCTCTTGCGCGGTAAAAGTTAGTCTGGATGACAACGTGAAGCTCATCGGCCTGGTCGCAACGATCAGCGAAGCGAAGGGCCACCACGTCGTGATCGAAACCGCCCGTCTTTTGCGCGACGAGTTTCCGGTTGCCACCCCCTGGCGCTTCTATTTTTGTCGGTGAAGTCTTCGAAAACAGCACACTCGGCGCGGCCTACCAAACGCGACTTAAGCAGCAAATCCAAAAAGATGGCCTTCAGGATCGCGTCCTCTTTGCCGGGAAACACAAGAACATGCGGGACGTCTATCTCGATTTGGACATCGTCCTGAACACCTCGATTGAACCCGAACCGTTAGGCACGACCATCTATGAGGCGATGGCCATGGGCAAACCGGTCATCGCCAGCCATCTGGGCGGCTCGCCTGAAATCGTTGATGATGGGCGGGCTGGCTTCCTGGTTCCGGCCGACGACAGCCGAGAACTCGCCATCCTCCTGGCGAAGATACTCCAAGGCCAGATCAACCTCGCCCCGATCGTCGCGGCCGGGCGCGCCCGGGTCGAAGCCTGCTTTGATCTCCGCACCACCGTCGACCAGTATCTGACCCACTTTGCCGCCTGTGCTAGAAAAGGTTAGTCAGAGGCTGTCCGAAGAGTCGGGTGGGCTCAGCCCGATAACCACGACGGGATGACGACGGCAGCGGAGTTCTGCCTAATATCGCAATTTCCTCCTGGGCGAAAACGCCGCGAAAGTTCGGCGTCAACTGCTGTCTTAAAGATAGCCGAATTCTTACTCCGAAACTTTGGCAGAATGAGCCAGAGCAGAAGAGGCAGATAGGTTGTAAATAGGGCCGAGGACATCGTCGGTCGATGCCCGTCCTATGACGAAGCTGTTCTCTCACCGAGGTGGACAACAGACCTTTCAATGATCTCGGTTAAACCATGCCCATGTCCCTACTAACACAATGAAATCTATTTTATTCTTAACACTGCTCATTACTCAAATATCGTACTGCCGCGATGACCGCCTGGGCGTTGACACCCATTTTTCACAGAATTGGGACCCAAACGCTGTCATGCCACTAATCGCGCAGAGCGATTTCGGCTGGATCAAGGACGACATCTACTGGAGCGAATTCGAGAAGACCAAGGGCGTTTACCAGGTTCCATCGAAGGTACGGAACTGGATAAACCTAGCGACTCAGTACGGGCTGAAAATCTGCGCTCTGCATCGCCTATGGCAACGACCTTTATGCTGACCCGTACGATCCTGCGGCCTATTCCCAATTTGCGGCGTGGCTCGCGCAAAAGTTCGCCGGCAATATCCAAGCGATCGAGGTCTGCAACGAACCGAACAACAACTTTCAGAGCAAGGAGACCGACTGGTGGCACAAGTACGTAAACCTGCTGAATGTTAGCGCACAAGCCATCAAGGCTGTAAATCCTCAATTAGCGGTGATCGGGCTAGGGGCAAACCCAAGTGAAAATTACGGCATGATGGCCATCGGGATTAGCCCGTCGGTCGACGGACTGACGAGTCATCCCTACGGATGGGGAATTTTAGGTCTGATGGGCTCGCAGAGCTTTCCTTCCTTCGTAAATGAATGGCGCACCAACGCCCGTAAATACAACACGACGACCGCGATGTGGCTGACCGAATGGGGAAACAGCACTTTTACGCTTCCCAGTGGATTTGTAGTTACAGAACAGATGCAGGCGCAATGGGAGGCTGCTCGGCTGATTGAGAGCCACGCTCTTGGGGTAGAGCACAGCTTTATCTACGTTTTCAAAGACGAATCGGTTGACCCACACTCGAACTATGCCAATTACGGCTTGATTCACACCAATCTCGCACCGAAACAGGCGCTTGGAACGATCGATCGTGTGACCAAGCTACTGGCCGGCCTGAAGCCCAATTCGCAGGTGCCCTGGACCTACGACGTTCCATCCAACTTCGTGTGGCGGGATTACAGGGCTTACAGGTTTGACGCCATGGACGGATCAAAGACTTTGATTGCGCTCTGGCAAGCTTCACATCAGAGCTCGGCCGTGAGCCTGAAGATTCGTCAACCGGGAGCCAAGACCGTTACGCGTTACGACCTAGTGAGCGGAAACCAAACGCCCTTAAGTTATTCGTGGGATTTGAACGACCCAAATACAGGAACGGTCGTCATGCGCGTTTCGGTCAGCGACACTCCGCAGCTAGTGCTGATCCGCTGAATTTGCCTGAGAACCTCCTCGAAATTGTCGATGCCGAGGACGGGGTCACGTATGCTCCCAATACCGCTCATGGGCGGCGCCGAGGGATGTTGGCGGTTCACCCGAAAGCCCTAGTCTTTGTCTTCACACTTGAACGATAGATTCACCCGCGCGCCCCAACACCCAGCAGCCGATGCCAAGATCAAACTGCGCAGATCTGGTTACTGCGCATCGCCGTCTGAGCACACTGCCCATCCGCAGCCATGTTCCCAGCGTCACGTAGTCGCAACGCTTACAAGCTCAAGAATACGGTGTGTTGCACTCTTTCCCTGCGCCACGCCGATCGCGGAAGTACGCTCGAATGTGCGCCTCATTCATCTCTCTGTAGCACCGAACAGAGTGGATGACCTTTTTACCGGAACGTTCCAGTTCGTCAGGGCTGCAAGGCAGTCCCTTCCACGCAGCGCCAACCGGAAGCTTACCCGTTGCAAAATCGGCCAGATCAAATGCTGACGCTTTGGCCAACAATGCAAAGATTTGATCTTCTTCGAGCCCTAACTCGATAAACTCCGACCGGACTAAATTGCCGCAGTCCCGCATTCGTCGCAACACGGTGGGGTTAACAAAACACACGCCGCCCATGCAGTGTTCGCCAAGTTCGTAATGGTACTTAGCGGCACGCCTGAGCAGGTGCCGAAGGGACAAGCTCAAACGCGGAGCTTTCAAAAACCGCCTCGCCCGAAGCAAGTACCGAATCCGGTCGGCCGGCGGAGAAAAGTCTCTTGGCTGCCCGGTGCATGTTTGCCGGTAGCTCCCGATAATCGCGACGTTTTGGTTAGACCGAAAGAACTGGATCGCTTGTTCGTCACCGCCCGAACCGATCACAAGCCCGTCGTCATCGATCCTCAACAGCGCGTCGAAATCGTATCGATCCAGCGCAAACTCGAAGGCCTTGGCGAGGTTGAAATAGAGTTTACCTAATTTCCCCGAAGGCGTAGTTCGCTCAACAATCACTAGATTTTGCTTTTCAGCCGCCAGTCTCTTTGCCGTGTCAGCATTCGAGTTGTCGATGAGTATAATCCTTTGCGATTGGACGCAGTATGTCTCGATGCTCTCTACAGTGTCCTGGAGAGATTCGTAATTGGTTGTTGGACCAACGGGAATGACAGTGACAAGTGCAACGCGTTCCTTTTCGATTCGAGGCGAGCTCATAAAGGTGTTCTTTCCACAGGATCAAAGCCTTTAGGTTCTAACGCCAGAAGATAAGCAATAGACGGCTTCCCTCAAAACCGCAAAGCGAAAAACAAACCTCTCCTCCGTCAGGGCGCATCTCCGATTTGTTAAAAATTTGCTGGCCGTACTTTTCTTTTTCATGGAAGAAAGAGCTGCATGTTGTGGCCGGTGATCTGTCAGGGACGAACGATATCGCAAGAAGCGCTAGAATGGTTACGTGGGTGGATAGAGGCGCATATGGATTGGAGTCGGAAGCGCTTGGCACGGGAGCTATCCGTGTTGTGAGATTGGCGCAACGGCATGGGGCGGCTGAAGGATTTTGCGGCGCGCAGTTTTCTGCTCAAGCTAGCCGAGCGCGAACTGATCGAACTGCCGCCTGTGCGAGAATACAAAAGGAGTGGGCCGCAAACGGTTGGGTGGGTGAAGGCGGATTTTGAGCACACACCGGAGCCACTCTGCGCGGAGTTGGAGCAAGTACGGCCTGTACAGCTCGATTGGGTGGAAGCCGGTAGCGACCCGGCGCGGCGAGTGGCATTTTACTTAGAATCGCTACCACTATTTGGGATGGCACGTAGTGGGGCAAAACATCGGGTATCTGGCACGTGATAGCTCAGGGCAGGATTTGGCTGTGCTGCTCTTTGGGGCTGCGGCTTGGCGCTGCGCGCCGCGCGATCGGCACTTGGACTGGAGCGAATCGGAGCGTCTGATTGGACTTCACCGGATAGCCAACAACAGTCGGTTTTTGATTTTGCCGCACGTGCGGGTACCGCATCTAGCCAGTCATCTGCTGGCTTTGGTGGCGCGGCGAATCAATGCGGACTGGCAACAAAAATACGGACACGGCTTAGATTGGCTGGAGAGCTTTGTGGAGGTGGGACGCTTTCGCGGCACCTGTCATCAGGCCGCCAACTGGCGTTGTGTTGGCCAAACGCGCGGTCGCAGCCGCTACGACCGCGACCGGACTCTGAGCGTGCCGCCCAAAGCAGTTTATCTCTACCGGCTCTAGATGAAAGTCCTGCTCGAAGTTGAAGCCCAAACGCTAGCCGAAGGCCGCGAGTGGACCCGTCAGCGGTTGGAGGAGCGGCTCCAAGCGCAGGCGGATCAAATCGAGGCGGTCTGTCCGCAAAGCGGTCTGGTATTGAAATATGTGCGCCTGCGTGAGTTCTCACTGATGACCTGTCACGCCATGAAGCCTTGCTAATTTGGGAGAGAAAGGAGCGTATGCTCCTCTACACGCAAGGAATCAAACCGAGTGATAACTTGGTTTTCCGCGCCGCATTGCGTAATGCCGCGAAATCATCGCTTAATGGAACAAATTCAAGTACTGGTTGAGAAAGATGGACGTAGACTACGGCGCCGTGACAAACACGCCTCATAGGCTATTAACCTATTAGGCTATACAGTATGGCCGATCTTTACCAAGCCGAACAGGTTCAGCTGGTGCTCTTTGAAGCATTTTTCGCTGATGGAGAAAAAGATCAATCCCGCACTCTCGACGTCTACGACGCCTTGCCAAAGTTTTCCTTACGCGGGAAGGGGACAACAATCCAGTCTCCGAGAGTTCAACAACGGGCGGATCCAGGACAAACTCATCAAGGTGTCGGTGTCTGCCGTAAACTTCACCGACCCCGTGGTGGACGCCGGAATGATTCGGACCAGTCAGACAACCACCGCGCAGGCAACATGTCGGCATTTGAAATAGCGACCGTAAACCTGGACCATGACATCTACGGACATGTCGTGATCTTCGGAGCGCTGTGGTCTATGCTTATTGCACCCCTTTCCAGCATTGGGCCGTCGACTCGCTATATAGCTTTGGATGGTTGTCCCCGCCACCAAGGATTTTACCCGAGCGAACGTAGAGCGGTAATCATCTGTGTTCCAACCTAGCAATTTGAGAGATAATGAAGCTCGAGCGCGTTGAAGAAATCCTGCAAAATTTCCCGAGCAAGCGCATCCTAGTGATCGGCGACCTGATGCTTGATGAGTTCGTCTGGGGCCGAGTCTCGCGTATTTCTCCAGAGGCGCCGGTTCCAGTCGTGGACGTCATTCGTGAGTCCTCCTACCCCGGCGGTGCGGCCAATGTGGCGAGGAATGTAAAAGAATTTTCTTCTTCCGTTCTGTTGATGGGCCTGATTGGAGCGGATGGTCACGGGGACCAGTTGCGAAGAATTCTCGCCCAGGGTGGCATCAACCTCGATGCCATTCAAAGTGATCCATCGTACCAGACCATTGTGAAGACACGCATCATAGCGCGCCAGCAGCAGGTAGTTCGCGTTGACCGGGAAAAATCGCAGCCTCTTTCAGCGGAGCTTCAAATCCAGTGCATCAAAACGATCCGCGTACTTCTTCCGGAAATCGACGCAATTATTTTTGAGGATTACGGAAAGGGCTTCCTTCAACAATGTTTTGTGGATGAGGCTTGTGCACTGGCGCGGCAAGCCCGAAAAGTAGTCACGGTCGACCCGAACGTGCGAAACAAATTAACCTGGTGCGGCGTGACAGCCGTGAAACCAAATCGTATCGAGGCATTCGCTGCGGCAAATCAACCATGGCACGAAGCGGAGCCCGAGCCTTTGGGAGACGAGTTACTTTTGCACGTAGGTAACGGATTGCTGAAGGAATGGAAGCTGAATAATCTGCTTATCACCCTCGGGGAACAAGGAATGATTCTCTTTGATCGCGATCATCCGCCGTATCATGCGCCATCGCGTGCGCGCGAGGTTTACGATGTCTCCGGAGCTGGCGATACGGCGATTGCGCTCTTCACACTCGCTTTGGTTTCCGGTGCTACGCCAATCGAAGCGGCAGAAATTTCGAATCACGCCAGCAGCGTTGTCGTCGCAAAACTGGGAACTGCTACCCTCACGCCGGACGAACTCCTCAAGAGTTTTCGTCTCAATAATGGAGAAGTCGGACTTATCGCGCCAAAAGACGCTCTATGCGTTGCTGAACCGCTCAGAACGTTGACTTCACCACCGAAACCTCAAACTCACGAATGTTGAGTCCTATTCCTTGATTCACAACACCAGGGAATGATTGGAACTTGCCGAAAGCGATCCCTTATAAGGGTTTCCTAGTGCATTATTAAGTTAAATGAAATTCAAACGGACAACAGACGCCGCAAACGAGACGATCCGTCTTATGAGAAATCTCTGTGAAAACGAATCTACGCTCGCGGAGATCGAAAAGATTGCGGACGTAATAACCAAATCTTTCGAACATGGGGGCAAGGTTCTCATTTGCGGAAATGGTGGCAGCGGCTGCGATGCCGAGCACTTTGCGGAAGAGTTTACCGGCCGATTCAGAAAGGATCGGAGAGCATTACCGGTAATCGCTCTGATGGATGCAGCCCATATCACGTGCGTCGCTAACGATTTTGGCTATCACGCGATATTCTCCAGGTCAGTAGCGGCCTTCGGAAAGAAGGGAGATGTTCTGATCGGTCTGTCGACCAGCGGGAATTCGGCAAACGTGAAAGAAGCCATTGTCACGGCGAATGAAATCGAGATGACTACGATCGCGTTATTGGGGCGTGATGGAGGTAAAACCAAAGGTCTGTCTCATTACGAAATACTTGTTCCTGGTCTATTTTCAGACCGCATACAAGAAGTTCATATGTTCGTGTTGCACATCGTCACCGAACTTGTGGAGTGCCGCTTGTTTCCCGAATTGTATTGATTCGAGCGGACATGGCGCCCGTGCTCTGTTTTCGCGTATCACGTCAACGATCCTCAGCGAGCCAAGCACCATCGTGTTTTGTCGCGCCAAACCTATTTCCACAAGGTCGAGACGCGACGCGGGCGAAATAGAGCTGTTAAACTCGGAATTTCTAGTATTCGCCGATATTACGACTGCTTCCGATCGACTTCAACTCACATGTATTCCAAATTCGAGCCACACGCTACCCCTTGCGCAAGTGTAATCTCCGTCACTTCGGGCGGACAATTGAACCGGAAAGGAAGGCGTACCATGCCGACCCCACGGCTGGTGTAAACCTGGCTCGCGCCGACGCGATATAGCCCTTCTACGTACGCCCGACCACACACCGGCAGAACAATTGCGCCGAGGCCTGGAACACGAATCTGGCCGCCGTGAGTATGGCCGGACAGCTGCAGATCGACCGGGACCAGTTTGCGCAGCCGATCGATGTAATCCGGTTCGTGAACCAGTGCCAAGGTGACGGGTTCATTTTTCCGGGCGGAAAACGCGGCTCTCGCGTTGGCTTTTCCGGCAGACACCGAATCAATGCCCGCCAAGAACACTGAAGATTCACCGATCGTCAACCTCACCCCTACATTCATTAGGACGGGTATTGTAGAACGACGAAGTCCTTCCAGGACAATGCGGCTTCCGCGAAAATGATCGTAGTTGCCCAGCACAGCAAAAAGGCCGTGTTTGGCGTCTAGACTCGCCAAAATCGGTCCTAATTCAAAGGCGGCTTCTGCAAAGCCGCACACATAATCACCGCCCAGCAAAACAAGGTCAGGTTTCAATGAGTTGCTGATTTCTACAGCCCGCCGAATGAGGTTGGCTGAGGTGAAGGGATGAAGATGCAGATCCGTCAGCAGAACGATCCGGAACCCGTCGAATGCGTTCGGCAGCTTCAGCAACTTCACTGTCTTCCGTTCGAGGACCAAGTCGTTTGGCTCAAATCCTGCCGCATAGCCAACCATCGCCCCACCGAGCCTGGTGGCAAGCGTTGCTGCTCCTGTGGTGAATCGTGAGAATACGCGTCTAGTGATAGACATCCGAACACAGCGGTTTGGCGCCCTTTAAGCGGCTCCATGAAACTACTCGGTCTAGATCTTTCCGATGGACAATAGCCTAGATCGTTATTGTACAAAAGCGCTGGTAACTTGCATGCACACCCGCTTGCAATCCTCAACGTCCGAAACTCGCGCCGGCCGGACCGAGCACCTTTCAATCCGTTTCCGAAGCGGCGGCCCCTGCATGACCGAGAGTGGCTCGCGGGCATTAAAGCCTAGTCGACTATACAGGGCCAAGGATCTGTTATGAAATGCCGATTGGAGCAGCCGGACTCCGCAAAAGTTGTGCTCCTGAGCCCGGACTAGTACCGCTTCCATCAATTTTCGGCCGATGCCGCGATTCTGGAAGCTCGGTCGACCGTGATCGGTCCGAGACCCGCGATCGCGGTTCGCTCATCGAGACAGTTACTGCCCACATGCACGCGTCTGACTCGGTCACCACGCAGTAAAACCCCGGGTCGGAAAACATCGTTGAAAGAATGCCAACATATATGTCGGGCGACGGGAAGTCGGGTGGAAAGGCGTGGTTTGTGCCGATCCTAGAGAAGGCGTCATGGATGGACCCCCCGGAAATTCCAAATGATAGAGACCGGAACAAACGAGGCAAAGCGAGACGCTTCGCATACCACGCCGATACGCCCACTCGCCGGTTCGCCGATACATTCCGCCCAGTGCGCCAAATACCGCCGCTACTTTCATCTTAGCGAGCTTGCATGCAGGCCAATTCCGGCTCATCGTCGGAACTATGGCGAGCCATCATGCCGCGGACATCCGCAACTTTGCCATTGTTGGGCATGCATCGTCCGGAAAAACAATTCTGAGCGAAGCAATGCTGGCATGCAGCGGCGCGATTAACCGGATGGGACGGATCGTGGATGGTACCACCGTCTCCGATTATCACGTGAGCGAAAAACAGCGACAGATCTCGACGCAGACATCGCTATTACATGCCACGTGGATGGACAAAAAGTTTAACATCATGGACACGCCGGGCTACCTCGACTTCATGAGCGAGGCTCTGGCGGCATTGCACGTCGCCGATTTTGCGCTGGTGATAGTCCACGCTCAACACGGCATCGCCGTCGGCACCGAACGAGTATCG
>CAVULL010000036.1:0-118976 GCA_963742335.1 uncultured Verrucomicrobiae bacterium | reverse complement strand
GCGGGAAGACTCTGCCGGGACCGTATGCCAGAAGCATCGCTTCGAGACACTCGTATTCGGTAGAAAAATACCCAATCGGTCCAGATACGACATTGTCCCCATTTCGATCGTGGAGATCTCCCATTTCGTCTGCTCTAATTGCGCTGATTCCATCACGCTGATCGACGTTCTCCTCGACGGCGACGATGTCTACTGAGAGGTATTAAAGGGTTCAGTCATGGGCTTCCTAAAAGGGTCAGTCAAAGATGACCTGTCCCTATTCACAGTCTCCAAAACCAAAACGGTATGCCCAGATCGCAATACTCCGGCTGCCACTTTGTTAGTCGTAAGCCCGAAAATGCCCGGAGGCCATTCAATAAATTCCTCTCGCACCTTTCGCTTGCAAAACGTAACTTTAAACTTCTGGCGAATTTGTGAAACGTTAGTCTTTCCAAAGGTATCCCCCCCATGAAAATGATCGTCGCAGTCACGTCTTGTCCAACGGGCATCGCACACACGCTCATGGCTGCCGAGGCACTCAAGAAGGCGGCCGAATTGCTCGGGCACAAAATCAAAGTCGAAACGCAAGGCTCCGCGGGCACCAAGAATGCGCTTTCCGAAAGCGACATCGCCGAAGCGGATGTCGTCCTGCTCGCTACAGACATTCGAGTGGACACCAGGCGCTTCCTGGAAAAGCCCATTTATGAGACCTACACTAGCGAGGCCATCCTGCAGCCAAAGGGTGTCGTTGAAGCCGCGCTGGCGCTCCTGCCGGCCGAGCCGCTCCCGGTGAGCGCGCCGGCAACGCCGGCAGATGAAACCTCTCTTGGCTCGGCCGCGCCCGCAGGCGCTATCTCGGTCGGCAAGCGGCTCCTCGGAATCACGTCATGTCCGACTGGCATCGCACACACCTTCATGGCCGCAGAAGCCTTGCAGAAAGCGGCGAAAGCTCTCGGGCATACGATTAAGGTCGAAACGCAAGGATCGGTTGGCGCGAAAAACCAATTGACACCTGAGGATATTGCCGCAGCCGACGCGGTGATAATCGCCGCCGATACCAAAGTTGATCTCTCCCGCTTTGCAGGCAAGCCTGTGTACATGACGGGCACGAAAGAGGCCATGAATGCCGGACAGGAAGTCGTCAAAAAGGCGTTGGCGCAATCAGCCGGCAGCGGAGCCGCCCTTACCCTCGAAGAGACTGTCGCGAAGGCGAAGGCAGAGCGCTCGAGATCGCGCACAGGTCCATACAAGCATCTCATGACCGGCGTTTCCTACATGCTGCCGGTCGTCATCGCCGGGGGGTTGGCGATCGCGCTGGCGTTCGCATTGGGCGGCATTTTCGCGGGCAATCAAAAAGGCACGCTCGCGGCCGCACTGAGCGAGATCGGCGGCGGCACCGCCTTCCACCTGTTCGTCGCGGTGCTTTCTGCCTTTATTGCTTACTCGATTGCCGACCGGCCGGGCATCGCACCAGGGCTTGTGGGCGGGATGCTGGCGCAGAATTTGGGCGCGGGATTCCTCGGAGGTATCGTATCCGGTTTCCTGGCCGGTTACTTGACAAAGTTTCTCGCCGACAAAATCAAGCTGCCCACGACCCTCGAAGGGCTGAAGCCTGTACTGATCCTGCCGTTCCTCTCCACGATCGCAGTCGGTTTGCTAATGATCTACGTCATTGCTCCTCCCGTGGGCGCGCTGAACCACGCGATGAATGACTGGCTTAACGGCATGCGCGGGGCTAACGCGCTGGTGCTCGGAATAATCCTCGGCGCCATGATGGCCTTCGATATGGGCGGACCGGTGAACAAGGCGGCTTACACGTTCGCCGTCGGGCTGCTCGCGAGCAAGATATACGCGCCCATGGCCGCAGTAATAGCGGCTGGGATGACGCCGCCACTAGGCCTGGCCCTGGCCGCGTTCCTCTTCAAGGACCGGTTCGACCTCGAGGAGCGTGAAGCCGGCGGCGCGGCCCTTGTGCTTGGTTTATCGTTCATCACGGAAGGCGCGATCCCGTTTGCGGCAAAAGATCCGCTACGGGTCATCCCTTCGATTATGGTCGGCTCCGCGGTGGCAGGTGCGATTTCGATGGTCTGCGGCGTGCAATTCCTCGTTCCCCACGGCGGGATCTTCGCGGCGCTCATTCCGGGTGCGGTGACGAACCTGCCGGGCTATTTTGTTGCGCTCGTTGTCGGGACGCTGGTTACCACAGGCGCGCTTTACATCCTTAAACGGCCGATTGCCGCCCCGAAGCCATTGCTAACCGTCAAGAAGGCCGTCGCGGCGGCCTGACCATGCAAAGGCCCACTCAACAACAGGAGCAAAACCATGATCCAGTTAACCTTGAAGGACATTCGACTTCACGCCAGACCGAGGAACAAGGAAGAGGCCATCCGTGCAGCGGGACAAGTCCTCGTCGAAGCCGGCAACATCGCGCCCGGATACATCGAGAGCATGCTTGGCCGAGAGCAACAGGCGAATACCTATCTCGGCAACGGTATCGCGATTCCACACGGCATGCCGAAGGACCGCAAGTTGATCCATCGCACCGGTGTCTCGGTTGTCCAGGTGCCTGATGGTGTTGAATGGAATCCGGGCCAGACCGTGCGACTTGTTGTCGGTATCGCGGCGCGCTCGGATGAGCACCTGGGAATCCTCACGGCTTTGACCGATGTACTCGATGACCCCGGTAAAGCAGAGCGTTTGGCGAATACGAGCAATCCGGGTGACGTCATCGCGGGCCTTACGCGCGAGGGCGACGGCAAATCGGCGACACCCGCAGAGGAACTCGCCGGCGCGAGCCATGTGGACGTGAAGGTCGCCTGCTCCGCCGGGCTGCACGCGCGGCCGGCGACGTTCCTCGTCGATGTAGCGACGCGATTTGAATCCGAGATTCGTGTCCAGTACGGAACGAAAATCGGCAACGCAAAAGCGCTCGCTTCCTTGCTAAAGCTCGGTGTAGAGAGTGGCGGCACGATCCGCATCCTTGCTTCCGGGCCCGATGCGCAGGCCGCGCTGGTCGCCCTGAAGCAAGCTGTCGAGAGCGGGCTAGGCGAGGAGGAAGAAACGGAAGCGCTGCCTGCCAAAATAAGCGCGTGGGAACCACAATCAAGCGTTCGTGCGATCACGGGCGTGGCGGCTTCGCCAGGCTTGGCGATCGGGCATCTCTTCCAGTTCAAAGCGAACAAGATCGTGGTGAAAGATACACCACGCGACCCGGACACCGAGAAAAGTGCTTTCAATCAAGCGCTGGCAACTGCGCGCGACCAACTCGGCGCCGTCTACGACGATGTTCAAACGCGTGCCGGCAAAAACGAGGCGGCCATCTTCCGTGCACACCAGGCGCTGCTCAGCGACAGCGACCTTTGCGGAGAAGTTTTTTCTCTCATCGGCGATGGCCATAGCGCCGCGTGGTCGTGGCAGCGCGCGATCGAAGAACGGGTTGCGGACCTCCGGCAGATGCAAAGCGAGCGCCTGGCTGGACGCGCCGTTGATTTTCACGACGTTGGCCAGCGCGTCTTGCGGCTCCTCGCCGGCACCGAGGACGGCGCATTCCATTTGCCTGAAGAACCGGTCATTCTCGTTGCCGATGATTTGGCGCCTTCGGATACCGCGCGGCTTGATCCCAGACGCATCCTTGGACTTTGCACTGCTCTGGGCGGGCCAACTTCGCACACCGCGATCATCGCGCGTTCACTCGCCATCCCGGCTGTGGTCGGGACTGGCGCTGTGATACTCGAGCAATCGGACGGAACCACGTCGATTCTCGACGGTACAACGGGGCGCCTTTATGTGGAACCGGACGCCGCCGACCTCGAATCTGCGAGAAAGTTCCAAACCGAACTTCAGCAACAGCGCGACGAGGAATTCGAAACGCGCTACCAGCCTGCGATTCTCACCGACGGTCATCGCGTCGAGATTGTCGCCAATATCGGCAAGGCAAGCGAAGCCGCTGCCGCCGTCGAAGCGGGTGCCGAGGGAGTAGGGTTGATGCGCACGGAGTTTCTCTTCCTCGAACGCACTATGCCACCCACCGAGGACGAGCAGTTCGAGGCTTACAGCACGATGACCCGCGCGCTGAACCGCTTGCCGCTCATTATCCGTACGCTCGACATTGGCGGCGACAAAGTCGTGCCGTATCTCTCGTTGCCAAAAGAGGACAATCCATTTCTCGGCGTTCGCGGCATCCGTCTATGTTTGCGCAGGCCCGAGTTGTTCATTCCGCAGCTCCGGGCCATTTACCGCGCCTCGACGACCGGTCCGGTGAAGATCATGTTCCCGATGATCGCCACGCTTGAAGAGCTACGCGAGGCGAAGGCAGTGGCCGAGCAAGTGCGGAAGGAGTTGCAGGTTGCACCGGTAGAGATCGGTATCATGGTCGAGGTCCCCTCGACTGCCGTCATGGCCGGCGATTTCGCGCAGGAAGTGGATTTCTTTTCCATCGGCACCAACGACCTCACGCAATATGTCCTTGCCATTGATCGCATGCACCCGGCGCTCGCCAAGCAGGCGGACAGTCTGCATCCTGCGGTGTTGCGAATGATTGACCTCACAGTGCGCGCCGCCGAGGCGGCTGGAAAATGGGTTGGCGTGTGTGGGGGTGCCGCCGGCGATCCCCGCGGTGCAGTGATCCTCACCGGGCTAGGTGTCAGAGAGCTTAGCATGAGCCTGCCGAGTATCGCGGCTGTCAAGGCGCATCTGCGCGGAATTTCATTCGCGAAGGCAAAAGTCTTTGCCAGACAGGCGCTCGATTGCAAAACCGCAGGCGAAGTCCATGCGCTGTCGTTGCCTGTGGGAACTACTGAGAAACCACGATGAAAAACGAACTTCCAAAATTCGACGTCGTCACCGTAACCCTCAACCCGGCGATCGACCGGACGATTACGATCTCCAACTTCACGGCGGGCGCAGTCAACCGTGTCGAGCAAGAGCGCGCAAACCCGGGGGGTAAAGGCGTCAACGTCGCGTCCGCGCTGGCGGACTATGGACATCAAATTGCCGTGACCGGTTTCCTGGGGCGCGAAAACAGTGCGCCCTTTGAAGCGCTCTTCACACGAAAAAAGATTGAAGATTGTTTTGTGCGAATTGCCGGTCGCACGCGCGTGGGTATCAAAATCACCGACCCCGCCCTACACCAGACTACCGATATTAATTTCCCAGGCCCCGCGCCCGCACCCGACGACCTTGATGCTCTCCATGAGCGACTCGCTGCAGTGGACGGCGCGTGGTTTGTCGTTACTGGCAGCCTCCCGCCTGGCGTGAATTCCACAATTTATCGTGACATCGTTCTGGCGCTTAAAGCACGTGGCCGCAAGGTCGTCCTCGACACCAGTGGCGAAGCTCTCCGTTACGCGATCGAAGCTGCGCCGAATATCATCAAGCCCAATATCCATGAGCTGGAAGTTCTCATCGGCAAACCGCTCCAGGCCCAAACCCAAGTCGTCGAGGCCGCCAAAAACCTAATCGCTCGGGGGATCGAACTCGTCACCGTTTCGATGGGTAAAGATGGCGCCTGCTTTGTCACCGAAACGGCTCTCATCATTGCGCACCCCCCGGACATTAAGGTCAAAAGCACCGTCGGCGCGGGTGATGCCATGGTCGCCGGAATCATAGCTGCCCATCTCCGTGAACTTCCGCTGGCGGAATGCGCCCGGCTTGCCACCGCATTTTCTATAGATGCGTTGACGCGTTTCGAATCCGGAATTACCTCTCCTGCCGCGATTGATCAATCGATGAACCAAGTTGCCATCGAAGAAGCAAGTGTGGCGCCAAAGGGGTCAGGCAATTTGACTGACCCCTTCTGAACTCACGCAGCTTGAGGATCTCAAAGAAGTGATTATAGATCGCTTGCACCGCGAGAAGAAGGTGCGGCCTGGTTCAAAATTCGGCGTTCTAAGGCTGGCTCTGAACCTGTTTTGATGGATTCTGCAAAAGCAGCTTAGCTTCGTTTTCAGAGTTACTATTTGGGGCATGGTTGAAAGTTCTTCGAGCCTGTTCGGCAGGCAATAAGGAGGCAGCAGCGTTGGTCGCAAGACCTGGAAAGCGTAGGCGGTGTGCCGAACTTGCATCGGCTCTGCGGTGTGTTTCTCGCGGGTACGGGCCCTGAGGAAACCCAAATTGAGGCTTCGTTCCGCGATGCCATCAGAATCGCAAAGAAGCAAAAGTCGGTTTCGTTAGAGAAACGCGCCGAAGGAACCTGCGCAGAATATCATCGGAAAAAGCGAGCGCGTCAGGAGGACGTCGATTCCGGTTACCTCTTTGGTAACATGCCTGCCGCGCCCTGATTTCTTGAACGATCTCAACTGGCGGGTCGTTCGACTGCGTTTCGTGGATTCGTTTTTGTGATCGATCTACTTGCAGCGAACTGCCCTGCCAGCGTTAGCTCTGTCCGGCAGCTGCCTAGCTGGCGCCTGAGTAACCACACGGTTTACGGTGACCTCGAAAGGCAACTGTTTTACAGCTTTTAATTTCGAACCAGCCCCATCGTCGAAGCTCGTTATCAACATGGGCGGCGCAGGACTGGCGCAGGACGCGAGCAGCAGGAATTTCATTCCGCAATGCGATTTGACGCGCTACTGTAACCGAACACACGTTTACTCGTGCAAAGGGACAACAGTATCTTGCTGGCTGTTTTCAGAGCAGCCAGCGGAGAGTGGTATCGTTGTCCTCCGAGATTGCGGTTGAAGGGCGGTTAGGAACATGAGCGCAGAGCCTCAACGCACCTGCCCCCGCTGCGGGAACGAGTTCTCCGGAGCGATGGAGTTCTGCCCGGTCTGCATGCTCCGCAAGGCACTTGGCGGTGGGATTGAGTCCGGCGAGTCATCGACTGCGGATACACTCGAGCTGAAGCCCGTAGAGCCAGCCCAGCGCTTTGACCACTACGAGTTGATGAAGGGCGAAGACGGGAAACCCGTCGAATTGGGTCGCGGTGCAATGGGCGTCACGCACAAGGCCTTCGATATCAATCTGCGTTGCCCAGTGACACTGAAAGTCATTACTGAGCGATACCTCGGTGACGAATCGGCGCGGCTTCGCTTTCTGCGTGAAGCCCGCGCGGCGGCCAGCGTCCGGCATCCCAACGTTGCTTCAGTCTTCCACCTGGGACGAAGCGGCGGGAATTACTTCTATGCGATGGAGTTTGTAGAGGGGGAAACACTTGAGAATCTCATTAAACGCTCAGGCCGGATCGAGGTAGAGCTGGCGCTGGAAATTGCGGAGGAGGTAGCTGCAGGATTGGCAGCAATTCACGAACAAAATCTTGTCCACCGGGATATCAAGCCAACCAACATCATGGTGAGGCTGAAGGAGGGAGGCACTGTAACGGCAAAAATCATCGACCTTGGCCTTGCAAAGACTTTAGTCGAATCGGCTTCTGAACCGGGGATTTCTGTGCCCGGAGTCTTTCTGCGGAGCTGGCGAACGATCGCCGGCTATGAAGCGATTTATATGATCCGCAAAGGCCAGGCGTGCTGCAGTGCGACGGGCGCGAAGGTCGGTCTACTCCATCGCTTTATTGTCAGTATGCTTGGAATTAAAGCCTAATTCATACGATTATCGCACCCTGCCGCCTTCGATTGCATCAGACAATTTCGGTCGCCAGAAAATTCTCAATTGCATGGCTTTAGGAGGGAATTACCAATTCCGCAGCTAATTAGTTGCAGGCCTACTCTGGCGCTTCGCTCAACAGACCGAGCGTCCCGTCGTACCCGAAAGGGAGTTTGCTCCTTTGGATCTGTCGTACATCAGCCGACAATTCATCCGCTAGCTTCACGTACGACGGGCGAGAGTGCAGTACAGGAATACCTTCGAGCGTTTGTTTGTCAGAGGCTTTACCGGAAAACAGTTATAGATAAGGTTTCAGCCATCGATTCGCAGATTCCCAAAATCGTTTCGGGGGGCCAGACCGGCGCGGATAGAGCAGCCCTCGACTGGGCATTATCCAGGCGCATCGAATGCGGCGGGTGGTGCCCGAAAGGGCTGAAAGCCGAGGACGGCGAGATTGCCAAAGGTATCCACTGATCGAGACGCCGTCGGCGGCCTACTTGCAGCGGACAGAGTGGAACGTTCGGGACACTGGCGGAACGGTCATTTTCTCGATCGGCAAAGAGCTTACTGGCGGCTCAAAGTTCCGTTCCAACTTTCGCCAACAACGAAGTTGCAGTGTCTCCTAAGCGCGTTTTTGTTTCCCGATCGAATTCCTTATTTTGTCGACGAAGAAAGCCTTCTGGCGTGACTCGCATCGTCTGATTAGGTTGCCTCTTTGCATTTACCTGCGCAGCGGTGTTGTCCTTCTTTTGGCCGCTATTGCAATACTCTGCGGCCTGCGCCCAGTACTGCGGGCTTACTAGATCAATGAACCTGATTACCGCAGGAATACGACAGTCTGAGCATGATCCCGTGAGAACTTGAGATGAGCTTTTTTTAAGATTCCTGTAGCTCGTGAATTGAACGGAGACGGGCGAGCAAAAAAGACATTGGAAAAGACGAGAAATAGCAAAGGAGTAATATGAATATTTCATTTGAAGGCAAAGTTGCTTTGGTTACCGGCGCAGGCTCTGGCATGGGTCTGGCGACAGCCAAAGCCTTCGCTGAAGAGAAAGCCGCCGTGGTTCTGGCAGACGTCCAGGAGAAAGCCATTCTCGCGGCAGCAGAAGAACTCGTCGCAGCCGGCCACAAGGCCCTCGCCATACCGTGCGATGTCAGCGACGACGTTCAGGTAGAAGCCATGGTCACGCGAACAGTCGCCGAGTTCGGCCGGCTTGACGCAGCTTTCAACAACGCAGGTGTCATGGCTCGGATCGCGCCGACCGCCAACAGCACCCCTGTTGACTGGGACCGCGTAATCGGGATTAATTTGCGCGCTGTTTGGACCTGCATGA
The DNA here is from genome assembly GCA_963742335.1 of uncultured Verrucomicrobiae bacterium. Classification (GTDB taxonomy): domain Bacteria; phylum Verrucomicrobiota; class Verrucomicrobiia; order Chthoniobacterales; family JAFAMB01; genus JAFAMB01. Next base: position 110,124 of record CAVULL010000036.1, on the reverse strand, counting down.
GGTACGAACTACTTCAGATGGAGCGCCAGGGCAGCGGCGTAATCGTTAACTGCTCGTCAGTCGGTGGCATTAGGGGCGACATGGGTATTTCGCCCTATATCGCATCCAAGCACGGGGTAATGGGACTGACGCGAACCGCCGCTCTCGAATATGCCGCTAAAGGCATCCGTGTTAACGCGATCTGTCCAGGCACCATCGACACGGCGATTGCGCGCGCGGTAATCGAGGGAGACGAGAAGAGATATGAGGCGTTGTCAAAATCGTCGCCTATCGGCCGACTCGGCAGACCGGAGGAGATCGCGTCAGCCGTGCTGTGGCTGTGCAGTTCGGGAGCGAGTTACGTGATCGGGCATGCTTTAGTCGTAGACGGCGGCCTGACCGTCGCAACCGGCGCTAAGATTGAATGAGAGAGTGCGGTGATTGTGAACTCGCGTTCACAAGGAACTTTGTACCGGCCACCCCAGCTTTCAAAAGCGTATTTTACATTAAATTAATCACTGGAGTTTAAATATGAAAACACTTGGATATGCGGCTCAATCCGCCACGTCGCCACTTGAACCGTTCACCTTTCAACGGCGCGCGTTACGCCCAAACGACATCGTCATGGAAATCCTCTATTGTGGCATCTGCCATACCGATCTCCATCAAGCGCGCAACGATTGGGGTTTCACTCAGTAAGCCTGTGTCGCGGTTTCGCGGCAGAGCTGCTCCTCGCCCTTGCCGCACTGGTCGCAGTGTTGACACGAATCGACGATATAACCGATGGCGACGGCATCTCCAGCCTTGGGTCGCTTAACTTCGCTTCCGACTTCGATGACGCGGCCCACAATCTCATGGCCAGGCACAATAACGCCTGTACCTCGACCGCTGGACGAAACCGGCTGCCGAGATCGACGCCGAAAAGCTGGTGGGTGTTACGAGGAGTTAGCCAAGCGTTTTGAGGCCGATGGCTGGATTGTCGGCCGAGTAACCATGGAGCACGTCGTCGACGGAGTAGCTCGGACTCCGAAAGCAGTGGCTGGTGATTTGCGTGAAATCCACGTTGCTGATCGCAAGGGACGCAACGTTGCGGTCGCCGTCGACCCACAGGGGAAACTGCACTATGGCGAAGACAATGTCTTGGGCGACCACGCGATTGCTATTCTCGGTGAAGAGGTCTCTGACGAATATCTGTCCGAATTGAGGGAGGACGGCGTTTCCTACCTTTTCGCCGGCAAGGATGGTCACGATTTGCGTAGCGCCGTGGACGTCCTCGGCGAAACCTTTGGGATCAAGACTCTCCTTCTCGAAGGCGGCGGCATGATCAACGGTGCTTTCCTGAAAAACCGACTAATCGACGAGATCAGCCTGCTGGTTTACCCCGGCATCGACGACCTCAAAGGTGTCGCGAGCATCTTTGAGTCTTTGTAAAAAGTGCGTGAAAATTGCGTGATACTTGAATAGTCGATTTATAAGTTACTTTAAATAAGGATATTATATAATACAGTCTATGGCCGTTTAAGCCGCAGGCGGCACTCTTGCCCCGAAGAACGTCCGTGGGTTCGAAGTAAATCTGGCGTGAGCCAGACAAGATAAAGGAGTGATTTTAAGGGAACCTCTAGGTTCGCTTAGGCGAAAGAGGATGGAGAGGCTGCCTTGGGCCTCGACCGGGAGAAAGTCTTTTCTCCCGAAATGAACAGTGGGAGGCATTCTGAAGCAGCGCTAGCCGTAACTGTCTCTGCGGCCACACTGTCCTTCTTGGCCGCTTTTCCAATATTCTGAGCAACAAATGGAGCAACAAAAAACATGGTATCTGTAAGATGCTGATAAAAAGCATCTTACAGTTTGCAGTTATCGCCCTTTTAAGGCGTTGGCTACGAGTTCAAGTTGTGGTCAATCCACTTTTCTCTTTTTCAGCTTGTTTTCCCTTGGGTAAAGCCGCTTGCGGGGCAGTTAAGGCTGTGTGAAAGCCGAGGCCAATAGGTAGACCGAAAATAGGCCAAGCAGGTCCGTCCGGCCAAAAAGACCAGCAAAAACAGCAACAGAGAGCAACTCGCTATCGCTGACGCCGTCGAACCTCCTCCATCGACACTACGCCGCAGTGCTTAGCGCTCGGTCCTTCCCTTGCCTGTTTTGGAAGGCTTCTGTGTACAAACATTGGAGCACCGGAAGAGAAAATCCCAAGATTCGCACCATCTATCCGGATCATACAATCCGCGATCAGAGTTTTGGCTGGAACCAGTCGTGCCCAATCCCAGGTTCCAGGGTTTGTACGTAAAACCGCTTCACAGTTGACTCAGCGTCCCCCATTGCTTTTGCGACTTCGCCGAGTGATCGGAACGTAAGTGCATAGGTCGCGTACGAATTCCTGAGACAGTTCTCTGGCAATTTGATTTTCATGTCCCGGGCTAGTTCCCGCCTCTTGATATAAAGATGGTTATCGCAACAGGAGATTATCGGACCTTTGCCAGGTAACGGTTTCAAAATCTTAGCGGCTTCTGGTTCCAGCGGCACGTAGCGCTTGTGATCACGGGATCTCGTTTGCTTCGCCACTTCATTCCGGACGTGGATAAGGTTTTTGGTCCACAATATATCTTCCCAGTCTAAAACCGGGTCCGTTGGCTCCGATCGCACTAGCTCGCAAGTGCGAAGTCCGGCCATGCCGCCAAGCACGAAATAGGGGAACAAAAACTGGTATTTAGTCGTAGGCTCTAGCCCCTTTGACGGCGGTTCCCTGCCGACTACGACACGCAATAACCGGGTGTAAGATGCAACGGTCAAATGCTCAGCATTGATTCCCCATTTGTCAGCCGGTTGAATGTTTGCCATCGGATCCACAGCGACATGACCGAGTTGGACCGCCCAGCGCCAGAGTTTCCTGAGAGTCTTAAAATGAGACCGGCGGTTTGAACCGGGTGGCTTAGCCTCCAAATATCGCGAAATGTCAACGCTGGTGCATTGCTTTGAATCCAAGATACCTACGGCTTTTGCGAATTGGTTCAGTCGCCAGCGGTCGTCGGCAATCGTTCGGTAAGAGCGCTTTTCCTGGATTTGCCGGTTGTAAAATGCCTTGCACAGTTCGGCAACTGAAACAGAGCCTTTGCGTTGGGCTCCTTGGTTTGTCTTATAGGCTCTCCAGACGTCCCAAAGCAGCTCAGGTGTGTAATCTACCGATTGGCGGATCAAACCTAACACGTACTTTTCCTGGACCGACAAGTCAGCTAACTGGATCGACCCTGTTTTCCTGTGCTCGGCGATGAAGTTTTCTGCCTCTTCCTTGGTCTCGAAATACTCGGTGACCCGTTTACCGGTCTCAGATTCGGCCGCCGGGACCTGAACGCGCCAGCATCTGGCATGCTTATGGTAACTTGGCGTCACTTTCTGGTTCTACCTCAGTTTACCTCAAAAACCTGTCCAGAATGGCCGATTTGGTTACTTTTGTCCAGAACTAAGGACACCCAAAATAGGATGGCGTAGCGTGCTTCGAACCCTCTACTAGAGCTGATTCCCTCGGAAAACAAGGGGTGGCTACCGCGCATGGATTCGAACCATGAATAACGCCTCCAAAGGGCGCTGTGTTACCGTTACACCACGCGGTAAAAAACGATTCCTTTTTCCTGTAGAAGCAAATCCGGCGTCACGCAATCGATAGTTTTGCGTTTTCTGATTAGCAACCGACCCGCTGATTCTACTGATAATCTCCCGATACGGGTAATCTCAGGCTCTTGAGTCCGAGCCCAATCTAAATGTGTTCAAGCAAGCTGTGTCCCGTCATCTCCCTGGGGGTCGGCAGATTGAGCAATTCCAAAAGTGTTGGAGCGACGTCGGCGAGAATCCCGTCTTTTACCCGATATTCTGCGGAGTTCGCCGCGACGTAGATAAAGTGGACGAGATTCGTCGTGTGCGCGGTGTTCGGGGAGCCGTCAGGGTTGCGCATCAATTCGCAATTCCCGTGATCTGCTGTCACGAGCGCCTTTCCTCCCACTGCGAGGAGCGCCTCAAGCACCTGGCGCACACATTGATCGATCGTCTCCACCGCTTGGATCCCAGCTTGGACGACTCCAGTGTGACCGACCATATCCGGGTTCGCAAAATTCAAGATGATCAGATCGTAGTTTTTCAATCGACTAACCACTTCAGCCGTTACCTCCGCCGCACTCATCTCCGGTTTAAGATCGTAAGTCGCCACCTTCGGAGAAGGCACGATCACCCGGTCTTCCCCGGCGAATGCCACTTCCACGCCCCCATTGAAGAAATAGGTGACATGCGGATATTTTTCGGTCTCGGCAATTCGCAATTGCTTTTTGCCAGCCCCGCTGACCACTTTTCCGAGAATATTATCCAACGTCTGTGGCTGAAATGCGACGGGGCAATCAAAGGTTTGATCGTAGACCGTCATCGTGACGAAATGGATCTTCGGCTCCACCTGTCGATCGAATCCGTCAAAGTTGGCGAAAAGGAATGCCCGAGAGAGTTGTCTTGCTCGGTCGGCGCGAAAATTGAAAAAGAAAACAACATCGCCGTCTCGAATCCGTTGCTGGTTCGGATGCGAAAAAATCAACGGTTTGAGGAATTCATCGGTCTCTCCTTCCTGATACCGTCGCTTGAGGGCGTCGTCGGGGGAAGAGTCAACAGCTTCGCCCTGACCGAGCACGATAGCGTCCCACGCCAGCTTGGTGCGCTCCCAGCGTTTATCCCGATCCATCGCGAAGTATCGACCTATGACGGTTGAAATGACTGCTCCGGAAGCGGCTACGGCATTTTTGACGGTATTGAGATATTCGGCTCCTCCGGTCGGGGAGGTATCACGCCCGTCCATAATCGCGTGAATTAAAATGTCTCGCACACCGCAAAGCGCCGCTTCTTTGACCAGGGCAATCAAATGGTTCTGGTGACTGTGAACTCCACCGTCAGAAAGCAGCCCGATAAAATGGAGACGGGTATGCTTTGCAGAAGCAAACGCCTCTTGAATGACCGGGTTGGTCGCCAGCCCTCCGTCCAGGATTGCCTTGTTGATCCGCGTGAAATCCTGGTAAACGATTCTGCCCGCGCCGAGATTCAGGTGCCCGACCTCCGAATTCCCCATTTGACCTTCAGGCAATCCCACTTCCATTCCGCTGGCACGCAGATGACCCCACGGATAAGTCTTGTAAAGTTGATCGTGAAATGGCGTCTGAGCAAGCAAGGTCGCGTTACCATCGGCTTCCGCGGATTGCCGGCCATGAGGATTAATCCCCCATCCGTCCCGAATAATCAGCATCACTGGTTGAGGCATATTCCAGTCAGATTAAACTCAGATTCCAAAATGGAAATCGGAGATTCCGGGACACTAGTGTCCCCTCCCCGAAATAGCGTCCGCTCGACACACCGCCGGAGGGTAGCTTAGCACCGGATCCAGCCAGGGTCAGGCCAGTCAGGCGGGCCGAGAGCTTGATTATTGGCAAACCAGCTCAGTGATTCAGTAGGCTTGCCAAACTATTCGCATCTCAAACGGCCCGGATAACAGGCTGGAAGCTTGTGCGATTTTCCGGTCAATCCTTGACCGGTTTCGTGGAATTCCGTTTGCGCTTCAAATAATTCGACCGACGACGACGTTTTTCGACCTTGTTGTGTTGCTTGCCCATTCAACCTCTCTAATGGGATTCGGACGGATGGTCAATCAAACCTCCGCACCGACGAGGCTTTTGTTCGCCCTTTGCGCCAACTCGAAGTGAAATTGTTCCGGCTTTGGAGCTGGTCCGTTTACGTGGGTCCGACCCCAAAAGTCAGTAAAATTTTCTTTCCCGTGACGATTCTGAACAAATTCCTCGATCAACCCGCGAACTCTCGCGGGTATGTCTTCCAGCGTGACCGTCTTCTCCTGAAGTCCTGCCAATCGCTCGCCGGTAATGGAACCCCCAACATAAAGGGCATACTTGCCCGGAGCACGGCCCACAAAGGCAATGTCAGCGTTGAAAGGCCGAGCACAACCGTTTGGGCAGCCGGTCATGCGGATCAAGATTGGTTCTTCCCTGAGACCGAAGTCATCCAGGATATTGTCGATCTTATCCAGGACGAGGTGGAACACCCTTTCGCTTTCAGCCAGCGCCAGGCCACACGTAGGCAGCGCGACGCAGGCCTGCGCCAGTCTTCTCGTCTCAGTCAAGTCTTCCGGTTTTGGAATTCCGTGTGCCACCAGAATTTCGGTAACCTTTGATTTCGAGGCCGGATCAATGTCGTGAAAAATGATGTTGCAGTTGGTCGTCAGCCTGACCGGGAAACCAAATTCCTCGGCGATCGTCCGAAACGCGGTCCGCCATTGGCGCTCTTCAGTATCTTTGATCCGGCCCTCCTCAATCCACAGAGAACAGAACAATTTTCCGTCCCCTTGCTCCTGCCATCCGAAGACGTCGCTTACCGTATTCCACTTCACTCGTTTGGCCGGTTCAAACGGGATATCCAGTCGCTTGATCACTTCATCCCGAAACCAGTCAATCCCACGGTCGTCGATCAGATATTTCAAACGGGCGCGTTTGCGATCATTTCGATTACCGAAATCTCTCTGGGCGCTCACCACGGCAACGGCCGCGGCAACGGCATGTTCTCGGGTAATGTAGAATAAAGGCTTAGCCAGCGCCGGAAAAGTCTCGGTCTTTCCATGCGACATCCCGAATCCTCCTCCCGCGATCACCGTGTACCCCTTGACGACTCCGTTTTCGACATTTGAAATAAATCCGAGATCGTTCGTGTAGATGTCGACATCATTTCGCGGCGGAATGGCAATGCCGATTTTGAATTTCCGCGGCAGATAAAGTTTGCCGTAAATTGTCTCGGCTGCATCCGTTTCAGGGTTCAAATGCTCGCCGTTTAGCCAAATCTGCGCGTAGGCGGTGGTTTTTGCGAGGAATGTGTCGCTTAGTTCCTTGGCGAGCCGCTGGGCGTCCAGATGAGCCTCATCTTTGAAAGGGGTGGGAGCGGCCGTAGTATTGCGGACGACATCGCCACAAGCGCCCCACGTCGTAATTCCGGATTCATTGATCCTCCGGATGCATTCCTGAAGTTCTCCTTTCAGGACGCCATGCAACTGGAATCCTTGGCGCGTGGTAATCCGGAGCGTCCCGTTTCCGAGATCGCCAGCGATTCGATCATGAGCGAGGTATTGTTGCGCATTCAGGGCACCGCCGGGCAGTTTTGAGCGCACCATAAACATCCACGCTTTATCGAGATTCTGCTTTTTTCGCGGCACTCGCTGGTCACGATCATCCTGCTGATAAGTACCGTGGAACTTGAGTAGTTGATACTCCTCATCAGAAAAGTGTGACTCGTTCCCCAGAAGAGTTTCCTGAATCGTACCCCGCAAGGCATGACTCTCAGCCTTAATTTCCTCAACGCTTTTCGAAGCCATAGCAGACAAAATAGATAATCCCTATAGGGATAAGGTATTTCCCCGACGGTGCAACTGGATTTTCGAGGGGGGACGGGGGGCAGGAGTTGGAGGAGTCAGGAGTCAGGAGTCAGGAGTAGGAGTCAGGAGTCAGGAGTCAGGAGTCAGGAGTCAGGAGTCAGGAGTCAGGAGTCAGGAGTCAGGAGTCAGGAGTCAGGAGTCAGGAGTCAGGAGCCAGGAGTCAGGAGTCAGGAGTCAGGAGTCAGGAGTCAGGAGTCAGGAGTCAGGAGTCAGGAGCAGGAGTCAGGAGTCAGGAGCCAGGAGTCAGGATCAGGAGTCGTGGGGCGGGAGTCCGGGGAGTCGGCAAAGAGTTCCTTTCGCGAAAAAAACCATGCGATGAAACACCATGGATTTTGTCCATTCTCCCGCGATCGATATAAAACTTCCGCTTCACCTTTCGACTTCCGACTTCTGAATTCTGAGTTCTGACTCCTGCAACTCCTGCAACTGCCGCCCCCCACTCCTGCGTCGCCCTCACGTATCTCTCGCGCTTGCACAGTAACTGGGCGTATGTTAGCGAGCGATTATGGTGCGGTTTGCGAAAATGAATGGCGCCGGCAACGATTTCGTCCTGATCGACAATCGATCAGGAGATCATAAGTTTTCGCCGCCCCAGATTGCTTTCCTATGTGACCGGCATCGAGGGGTCGGCGCGGACGGAGTCCTTCTCGTCGAGACTGCTGCTGGAGAAGCCGATTTCCGGATGCGGTATTATAATAGTGACGGCGGTGAAGCGGAGATGTGCGGGAACGGCGCCCGATGCTTCACGCGGTTCGTCAACAAAATCACGGGAACTCCGGGTGATCTCCGTATCGAGACCCAGGCCGGAATCATTCAGGCCCAGACCGAAGGCGAACTTGTCCGGCTTTCCTTAAGCCGTCCACTCGATCTGACCCTGCGCCGGACGCTGGAGATCGGCGGAGTGAAGCTCTCGACTCATTCCATTAACACTGGTGTGCCGCACGTGGTTACCTTCGTTGACGACATTGACTCGACGCCAGTCCTGCACTGGGGCGCGCAAATCCGATATCATCCCGCTTTTCAACCCAACGGGACCAATGCCAATTTTATCAAGGAGATTGAGCCTGGAAAAATAATCATCCGGACCTACGAACGCGGCGTCGAGGCCGAAACCTTGGCGTGCGGCACCGGTGTGACCGCGGCCGGATTGATCTATGCCGCATTGACAGACGCGACATCTCCAGTGCGTCTTCTGGTACGAGGCGGAGATTGGCTTGAGGTCGGCTTTCGAAGATCCGGCACCGGCTTCGAGGAGGTCACTCTGAAAGGTCCTGCTAATTTCGTCTTTGACGGTTCTATCGAAATTCCGTAACCCTCCACATCCTATCCATGTTTACCGGCACGTACACAGCCATAGTCACTCCCTTCAAGAACGGGCAGGTCGATGAGACCGCGTTTCGCAATCTGGTGCAATTCCAGATCGACAATGGCGTGAGTGGGATAGTTCCGACCGGAACGACCGGCGAAGCCGCTACTCTCGATTCTGACGAACATCTGCGGGTAATTGAAATCGCTGTCCAGGAAGCGCGCGGCCGTTGCCAGATTATTGCCGGTACAGGTTCGAATTCCACGCAAGAAGCGGTGGAACTTACGCAAAAGGCTGAAGGACTAGGAGTTGATGCGGCCCTATTAGCCAGTCCTTATTATAACAAGCCCACACAGGAAGGGGTCTACAGGCATTACAGGAAGATCTCCGAATCAACCTCTCTTAAATTGATGCTCTACAATGTACCGACTCGCACGGCGGGTGAGATCGGCGTCGAAACCTGTGCTCGCCTGGCAACAGACTGCAAAAACATTGTTTCAATCAAGGAGGCCGGCGGTTCGGCGGAACGCGTTTCAGCGTTGAGAAAAATTCTTCCTCAAGAATTCACCATCCTTTCAGGAGACGACGGGTTGACGCTGCCTTTCATGGCGGTCGGAGCGGTTGGAGTCGTCAGTGTAGCTTCGAATGTGATTCCGAAGCAAATCACGGACATGGTCAACACGTTCCTCGCCGGCCGACCCGCGGACGCCTTGAAAATACACCTCCGTTATTTGCAGCTTTTTAAAGATCTTTTCATCGAATCGAATCCGATCCCGGTGAAAACGGCGTTGTACTTGATGGGAATGATCGAAAACGAATTTCGTCTTCCGCTATGCGAAATCGGTAAAACAAATCAGGGCAAGCTCCATGACACTCTCGCGGCGCTGAAGCTGGTATGATCCGGCTGCACGTCCACGGAGGGCGAGGACGGTTGGGGCAAGCGATCGTTCGAATCGCCGTGGCTTCCGGCGACTACCGCGTTTCAGTCTCTGGGCGAGAGGAGGATCTCTCGAAAATCGAGGCGGCATGGGACGTGGCCATTGATGTAAGCCAACCGCAAGGGTCGGTTGGAATAGCTACTTGCTGCGCTGCAGACAAAGTCCCTTTGGTGATTGGAACGACAGGGCACTCGTCCGATCAGCTCAGCAAATTGCGAGCAACGGCGAGCCGGATTGCGATACTCTTCAGCCCCAATTTCAGTGTGGGGGTAAATTTGCTTTTCTGGCTGACTGAAAAAACGAGCGAGATTCTTGGCCCGGAGTTCGATGCAGAGATCGTCGAATTACATCACCGACTCAAAAAGGATTCCCCAAGCGGAACGGCGAAACGGTTAGGCGAAATCATCGCGAAGACGCGATCATTAGAATACGAAAAAGCGGTCCGGCACGGAAGAGAAGGTTTGGTGGGCGAACGTCAAGGAAACGAGATTGGTCTCCACGCCATGCGGGGAGGAGATATCGTGGGCGAACACACCGTTTACTTTGCAGGAACGGGGGAACGGATCGAGCTGACACACCGAGCGTCGAATCGAGATACCTTTGCCAAAGGCGCTTTGCGCGCGGCTGCCTGGCTGATCAACAAACCGGCAGGATTGTATGAGATGCAGGATGTGTTAGGCCTGCGGTAGGCGGCAAAGTTCACGAAGAATTTGCCGATTTCGGTACTCGCGCGGAGACTTCTGATCGGATGCGCTGTGGAATCGCCCTAGGTTCGAATATTGCCGACCGCCTCGCGAACCTTCGCGAAGGCGGCAAACGAGCCTGTTCACTCCATGAGCCCGGCCCTCCGATACGGTCTTCGTCGATCTTCGAGACTAGTCCGGTTGATTGCGAGCCCGAGACGACGACTTATCTCAACGCTGTGATGGAGATCAATTTCTCGGGGCCGCCCGTTGCTTTACTCGACCGGCTACGAGAGATTGAAAGGGCAATGGGCCGTCCGTCGAGAAGGCCGCGAAACTCTCCGCGGATCATCGATCTGGACGTCCTCTACGTGGGCAATCTTGTGCTGAATAACTCCGAAATAATCATTCCGCATCCAAGGCTCCGTCGGCGCCGATTTGTCTTGGCTCCTTTGGCGGAAGTTTCACCCGAACTCATCCTTCCTGGTGAGATCCTTCCCGTCCAAAGCCTGCTTGCCGATCTCGATGATCCAAGTCAGGTCACGCAACTTGGTGTTCCATTGTTCGACCGTGAATAAGATTACTCCTGACACGATCCGAAGCTGGAAAGGATCTGACCGGCAAATCAGCGCGCTGACCGCATACGATTTTGCCACCGCAAGGATCCTGGACGAAGCCGGGATCGATCTGCTTCTAGTCGGCGACTCGCTTGGGATGACGATGCTCGGGTATCCCGACACCACGCACGTGCAAATTCAAGACGTCATCCATCACATGCGAGCGGTCGCGCGCGGCGTATCATCCGCTCTCCTGGTCGCGGACCTTCCGATCCACAGTTATGATAGTCCTGCTCTTGCTCTCCAGAGTTCCAGAGATTTGATTGAGGCTGGGGCTCAGGCGGTTAAACTGGAAGGGGGAGAGGATTGTTCTCTACAAATCCGTGCGATCACCGACGCAGGGATCCCTTTCGTCGGACATATCGGAATGCTCCCACAGCATGTAATCGAAGAGGGCGGTTATCGGACAAAAGGTCGAACACCCGAGGAACGAAGTTTTCTGCTCCGAGAAGCCAAAGTCATCGAGGAAAATGGAGGGTTTGCCGTGGTCCTGGAGTTAATTGACCCGCCCGTTGCCGCGGAAATCACGGACTCTATTTCGATCCCCACGATTGGCATCGGATCAGGGACAGCATGTGACGGGCAAATTCTCGTATTTCACGATCTGGTCGGCTATTTTCCGTGGTTCAGGCCTAAACACGCGAAACCCGAAGGCAATGTCGCTGCCGAAATCCGAAAGGCAGCTCGCGCCTATATTGATCGAACACGTGGAAATTCGGGATAGGACCTATCCTTCGAAGACCTTTCCCATCTCGCGAAACTTATCGTAACGCTCGGCAAGGAGCTTCTCGACCGGCTTTTTTGTCAGTTGATCAAGATGGTTCAGGACAGCAGACCGGAGATTTTGGGCTGCGGCTTCGTGATCCTGGTGGGCGCCCCCAAGCGGTTCAGGGATAACCTCGTCGATCAGTTCCAACTCCTTCAAGTGTACAGCTGTTAGTTTCAGAGCTTCCGCCGCTTCCGGAGCATGACTGCGGTGCTTCCAGAGAATTGCCGCGCAACCCTCAGGGCTGATCACAGAATAATAGGCATTTTCAAGCATCAGGACGCGATCTGCTACCCCAATACCTAAGGCTCCCCCCGATCCGCCTTCGCCAATCACCGTCGCAACAATCGGCGTGCGTAACAGCATCATTTCGCTCAAATTGACGGCAATCGATTCGGAGATGTGTCTTTCTTCAGCTCCCACTCCCGGATAGGCTCCCGGGGTATCGATCAGCGCAATCACCGGGAGTTGAAATCTTTCCGCCAGCCGCATAATACGGAGCGCCTTTCGGTAACCCTCGGGATGAGCACTCCCGAAATTTCGCCGAATGTTCTCCTTGGTATCTCTTCCCTTCTGGTGCGTAACTACGGCGCATCGGTATTCTCCGATCGTTGCCAGTCCGCAAGGCATCGCCTCATCATCGCCAAACAGCCGGTCGCCGTGCAATTCGACAAAATCCGAAAATGCCAATTTAAGATAGTCGAGAGCGAAGGGCCGCGCGGCATGGCGCGCAATCTGCACCTTCTGCCAGGCGGTGAGCATTTCGTAAATCTCCCGTTTTGTCTCTTCAATCTTTTGTTCCATCGCGCGCACCTCGCGCTCAAGATCGACCGAACTCAGCTTTGAATGCTTCTTCAGTTCGTCCAATTGCTTTTCGAGTTCGAGGATTGGCTTCTCGAATTCCAGAGGTTGTACCTTCATTTGACCATAACCGGCGTATCCTTTGCCACCAAGGCAAAAAGTTCCTCCATATCGGCGGGACCGAGCATCATCCCGATGCCAGGTTTCTGAGCATTAGGCGTTTGAGGATTGGTTTCCGAATAGAGGGTGATACCACCATCGCTGATGACAATCCATCGACTGCTTCCCAGATATTTTTTATCTCCGAACGCCACGCGGCCCCCCTCAGACCAGGCGATTTTCTCGCGCATTTTGAATTGGCCGAGAGCGACCTTCGCCGGCAGCTTTGCTTCCAAAGGTTTATACCAGCGAAAAAACCTACCGTTATTCAACATGGTCACATCGCTTTTTTTCGTATTTATCACCAGAGTGAATTGACCTTTCGGAATGACAAGTCTCTTGCCGGGTTGAATCGTCAGACTATGAAGGCCGTTCGCTTTGAAGATCAGTTCGGCCGGCGCCTTGGTCTTTAAGGCGATCTTGGCGATCGAGTCGCCGCGCATCACCACATATTCCGTTTTGTTGGGCCCTCGCGCTGGTGAAAAAAACTCGCTGATATTCAACTCGCCCAGCAATCTCCGCGCAGCATCACCCCGGGTCGACTCAGGAAAACCCTGGATCAGAGCCTGCAGAATTTTTTGGGCATCGCCCGGATTGCCACCGGCAATCTGCTGCTTCGCTTCGTCGAACATTTCGATGCCAGGGTCAGGTGTCGGGGTTACGACCGCTTCATTTCCATTTCCAGGTCGGTTATCCGATTTTTTAATAAATAATCGGTAGGCGACAAAGCCTCCTCCCCCAAAAACGCCGAATGCCAGCGAAACAACGACGAGAAGCTTCACCAGGTTATTCATCCCAGGACTTCCGCCGGAAGCGCCTTTTAATGCCTCCGGACAAGCACCTAAAGAAGGCCCTTCCGACGAAAATCCTGAATATTCCGACCAGCTGATTGCTGGATCATCTCCACCGTGAACTTCAACAGGCAAACCTCCCAGCCTTCGTCGACGCCGTGAATGACAGCGCTGGTGCTCCGCAGTGATTCCGGCACCTGGCTAGTTACGCGGTCCAGAACAGCCTCGATCGAATCATGGACTAGATTCTCAGAGAGATCATCCTTGCGGATTTGAAATCCATACTTCAGCATCGCGGCGTTCCGGGATTGCAACATCTCGGCAAACTTGCGAGCCTTCTCCCCGAAGCCTTCCAGGGTCAACTTCGCAATATTCTCGGAGGTCAATATCTGAGGCCGATCAGCCTGTATTTTTCCGTCACGGATGCGGACTTCATTCGCGCTATCCATCAGTTCTGTTACGAGGTAAAAATGGAAACTGGTAGCACCAAACGTCTCGATCCGACGTTCGGGTGAAACGATCACCTTGGTGTTCTCTAGGGCATATTGCAGGTCGTCCTCCGAATACATAAGATAGATCTTCGAGTTTAACCCGTTCCGCGAAGGACACAACCAGCCACGATGCCAAAGCGCATCACGTGACGATCGGTCTCGCCTTGCCTCTCCTTGGGTGGCAAGGCAGACCTCCTATCAATCCTGCCTCAGCGCGCCTATTTTGCCCGCTCTTCGATATATCGGATAACGTCGCCGACCGTCTGGAGCTTTTCGGCATCTTCATCAGGAACTTCGACCGAAAACTCCTCCTCGAAGGCCATCACGAGCTCTACCGTATCGAGCGAGTCAGCGCCGAGATCCTCAATGAAGGAAGCGTTAGGTGTTACTTGCTCAGGATTCACGCCGAGTTGCTCGACGATGATCTCTTTCACCTTTTCTTCAATTGATTTCTCTGACATAAATCGCGTTTCTTCTCGGTTGTAGTTAAGACGTGCCTACGGTTAATTACGAAGCCCGGTGATGGCAACTAAATTAATTGCATTAAATAGCAACTACTTTCTTGGCACCCAAACTCTCTAATTACCATCAGCAGGCTCGCACTGCCCGATCAGCCCGAAAATCCTTCGCCGAATCCCGTGTTCGGGACAATTGATCGCGAAATCCCCAGACAAACTTGCTACTTTGAGTGAGGTTTGACACAACTGCGGTCTCTATTACCGGTTTAATCGAGACTGGAACCACTTTTGTATTGACCTATCGGATGGAATCGACAACCTAGACGCCCGTTTCCATCACTTCTCTCGGCGACCATGCCGGGCTGTTTTATTTTTGGGTTTAAACATTTCCACCCCTAACCTGACCATGACGGACCCGATCCCTTCGCTTGATCTTCGTTTAACTCCCGATTGGTTGAAGGAATCGGAGTCTGGTAACCGCTATGCGGACTATGACGGCGACGATCCCCAGGACCGTCATCATCGCGGACGAAGAGATCGTCGGGACGATCGGCCCAGACGCTCGAGTCCTCCAACCGAGCGGCCTCGGCGAGCCCAATCTGATCGAGGTCCAGCTTCCGCCAACAAGACCTCGCAAGCTCCAGCCCAACGGCCCGCTGAGAGCGGAGCCGCGAGGCCATTTAAAAACGACCGGGCACGTTTCCAGCGCCGGGATGAACAATCCGCGCGACCGGAGGTCGAACCGGCTCCCGTACAGATCGATTTCCTGCCGGAAGAACGTGCTTTTTCCAAAATCATTCAGCAGATCAAACAAGGCCATATTGCCTATCCACTATTCGGTTTAGCGCGCATGTTTTTGGAACGCCCCGAGCGCCATCGGATCCGTGTTCGTTCGCTGGACAATCACACGATGGTTTATCAATTCGGCGATGATGGTCCAGTCTCCATGGATCCAGCTGCCCTGGAACGCAATGCCTTCAACGAAAAGAAAGATGAGTTTTACGAAACGCAAATCGTCGAAAAAGAGCCTATCAAAGGAAATTATTCGTCCGTCGCCCGTTGTACTCTGTCCGGCAAACTCCTGGGGCCAACCAATTATCACGCGTTTCAACCCGCCCTCCGTGCCCTGTACGATCAAAGATTCAGTCGACGGATGAGTTTTGACGATTATCGGCGGGCCATCGAAATCAGCAGCGACCCGCAACTGGTCGAACAATGGAAAGAGGAAGCGCGAAAGTCGATCACCTTCCAAACGAAGGACCAGGAAAATCCGGCCGCGTTTGACAACCTGGCTGCCGTCGAACAACATTTTCGTGCCAATTACCTGCCTGGGCTGGTGCGACGCTGCCTGGCGACAGAATTGTCGGGAGATACAGCGCGAAACCTCCCGGATCGTGGCATTATCGCGGCCATCCGGAAAGCCAGAGACCGAGAAAACCGCTTCCCGGCTCAAATTGCCGGAGCACTGCGGCATGGCTTAAACCAGGCCGGCTTACATGTCTTTAAGCACAAAAAACGAATCCTTTATATCTCAACAGTTCGGCCACAGTTGTTCGACGCGAACCAAGCCTCCGTTTCGACCGGACTTTCGGCCGTTCTTTCCACCGTTAAATCCTACCCGAAGATATCCAGAAAGCAGTTGGCGGAAAAGGTATTGGCCAAATTGATCGGTGAAAAATCAACACTTGAATCGAGCGAAGAATATCTGCATGCGAAAACGGCCTTGGCGACCGACCTGATCTGGCTGGCCAAGGCCGGCCATGTGATCGAGTTCGCCGATGGAACGCTCGACCTGCCGTTGCCGCCAAGAGCCATCGAAGCAGCAAAAGGAGGCGGCCAGTCCTCCGGAACTCAGAATCTCGAAACCGATGACGCAGAGGGCTCTCAGGATGAGGAAGCCGCCCGCGCTCAATTGGAAAGGGTGGATCTGCCTACCGAATTGGAAATGCAGCCCACGCTCCCGGCAACCGAAGATCATACTTCAGAAATGGTTGAAAACGAGCCGGAGCCGGATGCCGCAGCACCGATCGAACCGGCGCGACCGGAAGCACCATCGGAACCCGCACTTCTATTGACCAACGAGCCGGAACTTCTGGAAACGGAACAGGCACCGTTAGATGGGGTTGCGAGCCACTCTGCGTGAGCGGATTTGCTTCCGTCTCCAACTTCGCCTACTAATCTCCTCATGCGGATCATCCGATACCTTGCGCAAGAGGGAGATATCCGGTTTGCGGCTGAGCGACCGGACGGGCGTTGTTTCGATATTCGCGGTGACATATTTCGGGACTTCGAAGTCACGGGTCGTGAATCCAACATGGTCAAGCTCCTGGCGCCGGTCGAGCCCCCGTTGATCCTTTGTATTGGCCTTAATTATCGAAAGCACGCGGCGGAAACCGGAGCAAAAATCCCTGAGCAACCCGTCTTATTTTTGAAGGGCCCCGGCACCCTGCAAAACCCGGGGGATCCGATTGTCTTGCCAACCAAACTGCGTAGCGATGAGGTCGACTACGAGTGCGAATTAGCGGTCGTTATAGGTCGGAAGTGTAAAAATGTCTCAAAGAGTGAGGCTTTTGACGTTGTTTTTGGCTACACCGCTGCTAACGACGTCAGCGCTCGTGACTGGCAAAAGCAGTTCGGCGGCGGCCAATGGTGTCGCGGTAAAGGCTTCGATACGTTTGCGCCGCTCGGGCCCGCGATCGTGACAAAAGACGAAATTCCCAACCCAAATTCGCTCCGGATCGGGACGCGCATCAATAGCCAGACTCGCCAAAGTTCAAACACTTCGGACATGTTGTTTGACATACCCACCCTGGTCGAATTTCTCAGTGGAAGTACCACACTCTATCCGGGTACCGTGATTTTGACCGGAACACCCGAAGGCGTCGGAATGGCCATGAAGCCGCCTCAATACCTCGCTCCGGGAGATTTCGTGGAGATCGAAATCGAGAAGATCGGTGTCCTCAGCAATCCGGTGGTTGCCGAAGAATAGTTGAGGACGGGGGCAGGAGTTGCGGGTAGCTCAGGAGTTGCAGAAGTTACAGGAGTTGCAGAATGGGGATTGGCCAAGCCTGATATCGCGCTCTCTCTCCCGATCAACTGGCAACAGTTTCAGTTAGTCAAATCGTTTCCTTGAAACCTCCGCTTTAACCACCGGGACACAGGCTGGAAGGATGCTACTTTTATCCCTCCACGCATTCCTCGTATTAATGTGGCAAAACTTGTTGAAAACTCCTGAACTCCTGAACTCCTGAACTCCTGAACTCCTGACTCCTGAACTCCTGCAACTCCTGAACTCCTGACTCCTGACTCCTCTCCCCCCTCCTGCAAAAATGCCTTTCGAGCTCTCATCGCAATTCAGACCGCGCGGCGACCAACAGCAGGCGATTGATCAACTGGTCCGCTCGCTAGAGGCAGGCAATCGGCATCAGACACTGCTCGGGGTGACCGGCTCGGGCAAGACATTCACAGCAGCCAACGTTGTGACTGCGCTGAACAAGCCGACCCTGGTGATTTCGCATAACAAAACCCTCGCGGCCCAGCTCTACAGTGAGTTCAAACAGTTTTTCCCGAATAACGCTGTCGAATACTTTGTCAGCTACTTTGACTACTACCAACCCGAGGCCTACATCCCGCGGACCGACACTTACATCGAAAAAGATTCATCGATCAACGAAGAAATCGAGCGGCTTCGGCTCTCTACCACCAGCTCTTTGCTGTCGCGAGAGGACGTCATTGTGGTAGCGAGTGTTTCCTGTATCTACGGTTTAGGCTCACCGGAAGATTACGCGAATATGGTTTGTGCTGTCGCCAAAGGGCAGCAGATCTCCCGGGAACTGCTGCTCGCTAAGCTGGTCGACATGCTTTACGAGCGCAACGACATCGCCTTGACCCGCGGAAGGTTCCGGGCCCGCGGCGATGTGGTCGAGGTTCATCCGGCGACCTTTGATGAGGAAGCGATCCGAATCGAATTCTTCGGTGACGAAATTGATCTGCTCGCACGGTTCGATCCGCTGACGGGCCAAACTATCGAGAAGCTCGATCGATTCACTTTCTATCCGGCCAAACAGTTCGTGACTCCGTTCGAAAAAATGCAACGCGCGCTCAAAGCGATCCGCGAAGAGCTCGACGATCGGGTGAAATGGTTCGAAGCGCGCGCCCAGTTTCTTGAAGCGCAACGGATCAAGATGCGCACGGAGTTCGACCTGGAGATGATGCAGGAGATGGGCTTCTGCAGCGGCATCGAGAATTACTCCAGACATTTAAGTGGGCGCCCGGCCGGCTCGCAGCCCTACACTTTGCTTGATTTTTTTCCAAAAGATTTTTTGCTCGTGGTCGATGAATCGCACGCCACGATTCCGCAAATCGGTGGGATGTACGAAGGGGACCGCTCAAGGAAAACGGTGCTGGTTGAATACGGGTTCCGCCTCCCCAGCGCATTGGATAACCGACCGCTGAATTTTCCGGAATTTATGGAGATGGTTCATCAAATTCTTTACATCAGCGCCACCCCAGCCGCCTTCGAGATCCAAAACAGTGTGGTTGGTAATGTGAGTTATATCCCGCATTCTCGTGCGCGGATCGGCCAACAGGAAACTGAACCTGTTTTGGTACCGATGCTCACCGGACGTTCAGTTCCAACTCTTGATGTCGATACGCCTGGCTCACGGCTGATCGCCCAGCAGATCATTCGCCCTACCGGTCTGTTAGATCCGAAAATCGTAGTTCGACCACTGAAACATCAGATTGACGAGACAATCGAGCTTTGCCGCCAAAGAACGGAAAGTGGTGAACGCGTTTTGATCACCACTCTGACCAAACGGACGGCGGAAGATCTCACTGACTATCTTCGCGATGTCGGACTGAAAGTGCGCTATCTCCACAGCGAAATTGATGCGATTGAGCGAGTCGAAATCCTGCGATCTTTGCGCTCCGGCGAATTTGATATTTTGGTTGGGATCAACCTTTTGCGCGAAGGCCTTGACCTGCCGGAAGTCAGCATGGTCTGTATTCTGGATGCCGATAAGGAAGGGTTTCTGAGAAGCCAGACGTCGCTCATTCAGACTGCCGGCCGGGCAGCTCGACACGTGAACGGAGAGGTTGTTCTTTTCGCCGATACTTATACCGAAAGCATTCAAAAACTGATCGCCATTACCGAGTTTCGACGAGCCAGACAGATCGAGTACAACGAGGCCAACGGGATCACTCCGACCAGCGTCAGCCGCGCGGTTCAGGAGAGTTTGCACACACTCCTGAGAGGTCGGGAACTGGAGGAATCGGTCATCCGAGAAGGCGGGGGCGATTTCAACATCACCGAAGTGCTTCGAGAACTGGAACAAGAGATGCAGATCGCGGCAGCTAACCTGGAATACGAGCGAGCAGCCTTGCTCCGCGACCAGATCATGGAACTCAAAAACGGGACCGGTCTGGCAAAGATCGAGCCCAAACGGCGTCCAGTAAAATATGGCGGTGGTAAGCCAAGTCGGATTTCAAAACCGAAAAAACGTTAGGCAATGATTTTTACCAGCAACTGGCTCAGAACAAGCTTCGGCTCAAGTTGAGTGGTTACGAGTTGAATATTAGCTTCCAGACAGGCCTGAAGACCTTCGATCAATTCGGTTAGTTTGAAACGATGCGTCTCACACGCAGCTAGCCCAAGGCCGTAGGCGTTGATTCCTCCATCCTTTCGCCGGGGAAGATATCGAATTGCCTCTTCCGGCAGTTTCCCAAGAATGGAGTTGAACTGAAAAGCGGCATGTGGAGGTGCCACCTTGTGCCTCACCAGCAAATCTTTCGTGAAAAGCAGGTTCCGCACAGTCGGGATGATTGCGGCATACAGAATGCCAATGGGTGTCTCGCCTTGGAACATCAGCTGGTCCAACAGCGCCAGACTCTCCCCCAATTGGCGCTTTGAGAGACATGTACCAAGCTCCCATATCACCCCGCTGGCTGATTTCGCTACCAATGCGCGCACAACTGGTAAAGTAACGATCCGCTCGTTACCGACGTAGAGATCGATCTTTCCAAGTTCATTACGCAATTGTCGGCTGTCGGCGCCGGCCAGTCGGACAAATACTTCTAAAGCTTCTGGCTCGAACCTCAAGTTCAGTTCGGCCGCCAAGCGGTGGACAACGACCTGGACCTCCTCCTCCCATCCGGGACGGGTCGGATCAATCCTGTCAAACTGCTCTATTCTCGCATATTTGCCGAGGGATTTATAAAAACTACGCCTCTTGTCGACTTCGGAAGCGCTCAGCAAAAAACGCACACCCTCTGGCAGTCCTCGATTAAAAATTTCCTTCAGGTCTTCGAGAGCCTCTTGCACGGCCGCTGAACGACCGGCGGGGGTGTCCGCCAGAAAGTTCACGTTCTTCATCCAGACCAATTTCTCGCTGCCGAAAAAAGGGAGCGTCAAGATTGCCTCTTGCGCCTGACGAATTCGTTGGACGGCTTGTTCCGCGTTGTCTGCCATCCCGTCAATCGTATCCACGCCGAAATCTCCCCCTTGCTCCGGCGTCAATTCCCTCGCCAGCTCGTTGGCCCGCCGTTTCGTTTCCACTTCGTCTGATCCCAGGACCGCGAAAACAGCCGAGTCTTTCGAAGTTTTAGCTGATTTTCGGCGTGGCGGCATAGAATAAGAGACCTAAACACTAGAGCATTTCTTTTACTTCCGAGGCATGTTTTTCGCAAGATCCCCGCGCATCTTCAAAGGTGTCGAATCCATGAAGATTAATCAGCTTTCCCTGTTCCCCAAACTTGTCGGCTCCAGCCTCATATTGGGCGAACCAGCGATTTAATCTCGTTCCCGGGTCCAAGTTTCGGTACACGAAATAGAGACCATGGTGGCTCTTACCAAGGTACCCCTCTCCGAACGGCATCCAGGTCAGTCTCATTAATTCCATATAAACCATAATTACTGTATTTTCAAGCAGAGATTTCATTCTTGCTGGTCCCGGATACCCATTCCTGCGCGCAAACTGACCAAAAGGAATACTGGTTGCCACCGTGTCGCGTCGTGAACATGGTAATACTCGTCCGGCCAAGCGGACCTTCTTCTTTGACCTATGGGCAAAATCTACGAATCAATAGACGAAAAAATGAAAGCGTGGCTTTCAGCGCAAAAGATATTTTTCGTGGCAACTGCCCCGCTTTCCCGAGAAGGTCACGTAAACTGTTCGCCGAAAGACGGCGAATCCTTTCGAGTCATCGATGAACGCACTGTAGCCTATCTGGATTTGACTGGTAGCGGTGTGGAAACCATCGCCCATGTGAAGGAAAACGAACGTATCATCCTGATGTTTTGCGCGTTCGCCGGATCACCGAAGATTGTTCGCCTCCACGGGGAAGGAGAAATCATCGAGCCTGAACATCCGGAGTTCGGAAAATTCCGGGCGATTTTCCCTTCCATGATCGGCATTCGATCATTCATCAAGGTCCGCTTGAACCGCATCTCCGACTCATGCGGTTACGGCGTCCCTCTTTACGAGTTTCGCGGTCACCGCTCTCAGCTTGAGGATTGGGCAGCCCATAAAGGGGAAGCTTTTCTCGTTGAATATCGGACCCAGTACAACAGCCGATCAATCGACCAGCTTGAGGGTGTGGACTCCGATCTAAACGGCGCACCGATAGAGCACCGTGAGAGGAGGCGATGAATTGCCTCACGGACTCTTTGCAGAAGCAAAGCGAGGCGCTTTGCTTACGTACGGGGGCACGTCTCTCCGACTATCGGATAAGGACTAGATTCCCGTTCTCAATTTTTACGTCGCGCACCGATCGATCGCCTTGAATTCTGTTCAAACTCGATACTATCTTTTCGACGAGCGGTATGACCAGGACCTGATATTGGCGTGACTCCGCGACTCCCAAGGGCTTCCCTCCTCTTTCGATCCGTGAAACATCGAGCGCGACCTCGCCTCCATGTACGATTGGACGGACTTGGAATGCGCAATTCAAGTACCGTGGCGGAAGCAACGGAATATCCACTGGCAAGGTGCAGGTGACCTCTGCGGAGTTTTGAGTCAGCAGAACGACAGTACCTCGACTCAAGATGCGTAACTCAGGAGAGTCGGCCAGGAGTGCATTTACCTCAGCGTTTGAGAGCGTGACACTGCGCTCAGCCTGATCCGCAAAAAATTGATCAAACTTTTGCCTCGCGGTCGTATAGGTCTGACGACTGAACGTCGTGACGGGCAAAGAACCAGGGCCCGTCGCTGCGATGCGTTTCAGATTGTTAGTCGCGTTGAAGTATAAGAAGCCGAATCCAACTAAAATTAGAACGAACAGTAACAGAAAACACGCCAACAGACAGCCGCAACATCCGCAGCCTCCTCGCCGATTCTGCGCGGACATGTGTCAGTCGGCGTGGTAAAGAATGCGCCCGCACTGCTGACAATGGACGATTTCGCGACCCAACTTGGCCCGATGCACCAAGGCGGAGGTGTTTTTCATATGGCAGCCCATACAAAACTCGTGCTCGACCGAGACAACAGCGTTTCCTTCCTTTGTGACAAAGAGACGCGAATAGCGAAAAAGGAGATCAGGATCCAGACCCTGTGCCAATTGTTCGCGCTCAACTTCGGCCTGCTTTAAACGCTCTCCCAAGGTAGCCTCTTTTTTTTTCAAATCCGCTTGTTGGATTTCCGACTGCCGCTTCGCAGTTTTCAGTTCCCGCTCCGCATAGACTGTCTCTTTCTGGAACTGCTCCGTTTGTTCCATCAGTTCGATCTCGTGATCCTCGATCTGTTCGATTTCTTTTTCGAACCGGTGGATCTCTTGACTGATTGCCTGGAATTCGTCGTTCTTGCGAGTTTGATATTGCTGCGTCTTGTACTTGGCAATCGAATTCCGGCGAGATTCCGCGTCGAGCTCCAGCATTTTTCGTTGCACCTCAACAGCGCGACCCCGTTCTCTGACCTGATCAAAAGCATTGCTTTTCGCCACGACAAACTGCTCGATCCGCTGTTGCTCCAATGGAACTGTCTCCAGTTCCGCTTTGAACATCTTGATTTTCTGGTCTCGTTCCTGAAGACGTAGCAACTGCTCAATCTCTTTTAGCATTGGGAAATGTTTAAACTTAGCTGGGAACATGGACTAATTTCCAGTGGAAAGAATTCTGCGCGCGGCCTCTCGGTCAAATCGGCAAGGTGCCTTTTCACAAAAGCCTCAGTAAAAAATTTTTAGTAAATTTCCACAGGCGAACGCTTTCCGTCGTCCGGACTGCGCAAAGCGGCCGCCTCCTCTCCAAGAACGGCGACACGCAAGTCCCAGACTTCGCGGTCCAGCGCTTGAAAGCGTTCTTCGGAAAATGGTTTGGGCGCCGCCAGCTTACGCTTGAAACGATCGACCCCCGCCAAGGCTCGGTCGAGAGCGGACCGCTCCACTGTTTCAAGTACTGCCCGGGCTTCCTCAATCAAATGGACGCGGTGACAGATCATTGCCAGATGATTCCCGGCCAGCACTGCCCGTTCAATAGTGGCCGCTATCCCTGCCTCGTTGGTAATGGCGCCCATATCGAGATCGTCCGTCATGATCAATCCATCAAAATTGAACTCGGATACCAGAAGATCGGTCACGATTGACGACGACAACGAAGCCGGCGTCTTGACGGAATCAAGTGCCGGGTACCATGCGTGACAAACCATCATGCTGCTTACTCGCTGCGCAAACTCTCGAAAGATGGCAAGTTCGGTGCGATCCAGTTCTTCACGATTGCGGTCGATGCGAGGCAACTCATGATGCGGGTCCAATGTCGCCGCCGCGTAACCGGGAAAATGCTTTCCGCAGGAGAGTATCCCGGTTTTCAACAGGGCCTCGTTGAAAGCACCGGCGAACGCAACCACTTCTTTCACCGAGCTGCCATAACATCGCCCGCGGAGTGAGTTATCCGCGTCGTCATCAAACGAGACGTCGAGGACTGGACAGAGGTCCAAATTAAATCCGAACAGGCGCAACAATTCTCCGGTGAGCCGCCCATGTTCGCGAATGAGTGACGGATCACCTTTTTTCCTGAGCTGTTCCGCATTCGGCGGCTCGTTGCCGATCAGTTTAAGCCGGGAAACTCGCCCTCCTTCCTGATCAATCGTGATAATTGGTTCGGCCTGCGACAGGTCTCGCAGGTCATCAATCAGCTTCCGAAGTTGTGACCGCGACCTGATGTTGCGCCCAAACAGGATAAAGCCTCCCGGCTGCACCTTTCGGAGGAGATGGGCTGTTTCAGGGTCGAGTTCGAGGCCGGGCACTCCAACAAGCAAAAGCTGACCTAAACTGTTCCGTTCCATAGGCTGGCCCGCATTTTACCGTTCCTGGCCTGGTTAACCACCCTTTTCTGGTAGACTTCCTGCCCTATTCGTCGGAGAAGATGGGTCCGCGATGAGAGGATCACAAGGCGACGGAGGTAGATTAGCGGAATGTTGAGGCTTGGGTTATATGGCGGTTCGTTCGACCCGATTCATCATGGGCACTTGATCCTGGCGCGACAGGCGCTGGAAGACCTCTCTCTCGACCGTGTCGTATTCATTCCGGCAGCGGAGTCTCCCTTTAAAGCGAATCACGTCAGCGCGCCGGTCGGGGATCGGTTTGCCATGGTCCGACTTGCCATCGAGGGTGAGTCCGCTTTTTCTGTCGATCCTTTAGAAATTGAACGGGAAGCTCCCTCCTACACGATCGATACTGCCAGGACCTACCACCTCCGGCATCCAGGAGACACAATTTTTTTCCTGGTGGGCGAAGATCACCTTGCGGCTTTGCCAAAGTGGAACGAATTCGAAGAGTTGGATCGACTCGTAAAGTTTGCGGTTCTCAGCCGCTCAGATCTGCCCTTAAAAGCAGGGTATCCGGTGATTCGAAGAAGGTTTGATCTGTCGTCCACTGAAGTCCGAAACAGAGTTGCCAATGATTTGCCAATCTCGTATCTGGTTCCAGAGAGCGTCTTGCGTTATATCCAGGAGAGAAGACTTTACCGAGGAGAGATGTATCGGAGCTGAGGAGTTAGCACGCCTTTGCGTTAAGATAGCCGAAGACAAAAAGGCCGAGGACATCGTAGTTCTCGACCTGCGCGAGATTTCGTCGTTCACCGATTTCTTTGTGATCTGCTCCGGCACGTCGGAACCTCATCTCAAGGCCATCAACAGCGGTATCCGGGAAGGAATCAGAGAGCAATCGCATATTTCGCCTTTGGCCTCGGAAGGTTCGGTCGCTAGCCAATGGCTGGTGATGGATTATTCGGATGTTCTCGTGCATATTTTTCTTCACAAAAAGCGTGAGTTCTACGCGTTGGAAAGTTTGTGGAGTGATGCGCCGCATCTCAATTTAGTTTCTTAGCTTCTACCGATGTTCAAACAGCGTGAGGCCATTATCCGACTCCTGAAGGACAGCGATCAGGAGACGGTGAACCTCACCAAACAACAACTGATTCAAGGCG
This sequence comes from uncultured Verrucomicrobiae bacterium, assembly GCA_963742335.1. Lineage (GTDB taxonomy): Bacteria > Verrucomicrobiota > Verrucomicrobiia > Chthoniobacterales > JAFAMB01 > JAFAMB01. The sequence goes on along the minus strand of CAVULL010000036.1, from coordinate 84,275 downwards.
GTCCGGAGGTCATCATGGATTTGCGGGATCTGTTGGCGACCGAGGATGCCCAAGTTGCCGCTCACGTCCAAGAGATGCTCATGGAAATAGAGGTGCGAAATGCCAAGGGGGCATTCGAGAGATTATGCGGCAGAATTTCTGATCTGGGCGACTTGGAGCAGGCGTGCTGGTATTTAGCGCAAATCTTTCAGCCTGGCGTGAATGTCGAATCGTATCAGAAAACTATCGACTCTTGGAGTCGTGAACTGCGCGACCGCGTGTCGCTCTGCGATTCGGATACTTCCCGGGCCAGAGCTCTTGCACAATTATTCGGCAAGGAACTCGGGTTCCGCGGCAATGAGGACGATTACTACAATGCGCGGAATTCTCTCTTGCCCAGCGTGATGGACTCTAAGCTTGGCATTCCCATTTCGCTCTCTCTGTTGTATATGATCGTCGGACGGAAGGCCTCTCTAGCGGTCGAAGGAGTCAATCTGCCGGGTCACTTTGTGGTCCGACACGGCGGCGTTCTTCTCGATCCGTTCCACGAAGGAAGGATCTTATCGGCCAGCGATTGCGCACAAATTTTATCCCATCAAAATCGGACCTTGGGTCAAGATCATCTTCAGACGGCTGATCCCAAACTGATTTTGATCCGCATGCTGGCAAACCTTCTCTACATCTTCCAACACGAACAAAATGGACCACTGCACAAGATGATAATGCAATGGATTCACCTTCTGAATCCCAAATGAGCTCTGTCACGCGCGTCGAAATCCTGAACACCGGTACGGAACTTCTTTTTGGCAGCGTCATCAATACACACCTCTCTTACCTCGCCCAACAGCTCTTCCCGCTTGGGTTAAGGGTCCAGCGGCAACTGACGATCCCGGACGGCGATTCGATCGGCGATGCCATCATCGAATCTGCCAGGCGATGCGAGGTCATTCTCGTCACCGGCGGTCTCGGCCCGACTACGGACGATATCACCAGAGAAATTGTCTCAGAATTGACCGGTCGCCCCTTGCGGTTAGACGATTCCATCCTTCAAAAGATCAGCCAACGCTTCAAAAAGCGCGGACTCACGATGACGGATCGCACCGCCAGACAAGCGTATGTGCCTGACGGGGCCACCGAGCTTGCGAACGACCATGGAACAGCGCCCGGCCTTTACCTGCCTGCACAAAACGGCATCCCACACCTCTTTCTATTTCCCGGACCGCCTCGCGAACTTCGACCAATGTTCAAGACCTATGCGCTGCCGATCCTGCGGTCTCTTGTCGGCAGTCATGACCTGGATGCCAGGACCTATCGGACGACTGGGCTTGGCGAATCTCAAGTTGAAAGGATCATTGGAGAGCGGCTCCTGACTATTCCGGGGCTGGAACTCGGCTACTGCGCGCGGATGGGCGAAGTCGATGTCCGCGTCATCGGTTCGCAACTCGCCGTCAAGGCAGCAAGTCAGTTGATAGAAAGTGAGCTGGGCGATTACATCGTCACGACGGAGGACAAAGAATTGGAAGATATCGTGGTCGAACTTCTCACGATGAAGAAGGCGACCCTGGCAATTGCCGAATCGTGCACCGGAGGACTTCTGGCGAGTCGGATCACGGACGTCCCTGGATCATCGCTTGTTTTTATTGAGGGTAACGTCACGTATTCGAACGAAGCAAAAACGCGAACCCTGAGTGTTTCTCCGGAGCTGCTTTCGACAGTGGGAGCAGTCAGCGAGGAAGTTGCTCGAGCGATGGCTGAAGGGGCGCTCAAGCGAAGTGGAGCTAACTACGCTCTTTCCACCACAGGCATTGCCGGACCGGGCGGTGGCACTGATTTGAAGCCTGTTGGAACAGTCTTTATCGGATTAGCCAGTCGCGGAGGTGCCACTCTCGTCGAAAAGGAGTTCTTTCCCACGGACCGCCCTTCTTTCAAACGCATCTGCACCCAACACGCATTGGAGATGATCCGAAGAAAGCTCCTGGGCGTGATAGGGGTAGGGACGACGGATTAGGTCGCCCCTCCCTCCGAACTGGGCAGGCGGATTTCCCGCACCCAGCTCTCCAGTTGGTGGTTACTTGTCATGAAGATCGGCGTGCCGCAAGGTAGGCTTGTCTTAAGGAGTACAAGCCTACTGCGGAGAAGTAGGCGTTTGGCCAGCGCTGATTGTCTCTACCGCATCCGCGCCCGTGCTTGCCTACTCGCTTTCGTAGAATGCTTCGCAGTCTACCTCGCGTGTAGCCGTCGACGGACTCGAATACGTTGCCTTTGCTGTGTTTGAAGTATCCAAACCATCCTCGCAGGGTCCGGTTCAAGTCCTCGCAGATGGTTTTGAGGCTGCGTCCATCAGTGCGTCGGGTCTTATCTCGGATCGTGTCTTTAAGTTTACCCATGCTTTTCTTGCGTGGCCATTTCATACTCCGTTCAAAATGATAGCCTAGGAAGTCGAAGCCTCCGGCTTGACTGGCATCTACCAGTCGCGTTTTGCTCGGATGTAAGGTCAGACCGTTCTCTTCTACCCAGTGCCGGACTCGCTCTAAGGCCTCTTGGGCTTGTTCCTGGCTGCTGCACAGCACGATGAAATCATCGGCGTAGCGCACCATTTCGAAGCCCCCTTTGGCCATCTGCCAGTCCAACCCATCTAAGTAGATATTTGATAACATTGGGCTTATCACCGCCCCTTGTGGGGTCCCTTGCTCAGTCGGTTGCCATCCTTTAGCGCTATCCATTACTCCTGCCTGAAGCATCTGTTCTAGGAGCTTTAATACTCTTCCGTCCGCGATTTTCTCCCTGATGCGATCCATCAGTCTTTCTTGCGGAATGGTGTCAAAGTAGGATTTCAGGTCCGCATCTACCACCCAGTGGCTGCCACCCTTGAGCAGTTCGTCCACTCGGCGCAGAGCGTCCTTACATCCTTTCCCAGGTCGGAATCCATAGCTTTGGGGTGCAAAGTCGCGCTCGAAGATCGGTTCCATGACATGAAGCAGGGCTCCTTGCACAATTCGATCTCTCAGAGTCGGCACTCCTAAGGGTCGCTTTTCGTTGCTCCCCGGCTTGGGTATCCATACCCGCTTGACCGCCTGCGGTTCGTACTGGTTGACTCTTAGTTCCTGCTCCAGTTTCGCTATCGTTTGGTCTTTACGTTCTTCAATTTGTCGCGCGTTTTGATGGTCGATTCCGGCGCTTCCGCCTTTGGCGACTACCTTCTCGAGCGAGCGTCCAAGATTCCTTGGACTCCAGACTTTGTCTATCAGTCTGAACCATTTTCCTCCTTCGATCCCCGTTTCCAGGGTTGCCAACATGCGCTCCGTCCAGACCTCAGCTTCCACCCATGCCCACCGGGCACGGATCTCTCCGTCTTGTGGAGCCCTCTGGGGCACTGCCGACGGTGTTTGTTCCTGTGGTCTGTCTTTCACGCTTCCACCTTCCTGCCTCCCTTGGCTCCACGGGCATTACCCCGCTTCTGCGCTACTATGGAGGCTCTGTCACCTTTCGGGTACGGTTCTTCGGACCTTCTGCAGACCATGAACGCCGTTCCTTTCCCGAATCGTGATCCCTGATTCATGTCGCTCCAACTTCCGACCATTCTGTCTCCACCCACCCCATGCACTCCTGGCCCTACGCTCACTGTCTCGCCGCAGGTCAGGTCGCGAAGTTGCCGTTCTCCCTTTCCGGATCGGCTTCCGTTCTGGGCTTCGCCTTCACTTAGCAGGCTCGCCAATGCATCAGGCCGTATCGAGTTCATCATTTTCTTAATTATGGACTGGTCGTTCGCTTCCGGTTGCTCCCCACCCCGCCTCTCGGCGACGCAGTTTCCTTCAGCTACGGACAGCCAGTGTTCTGTCCGATGGGGACTTCCACCCCACTGTTGGTGCGCACTTTCAGGCGCACTAGGCGAAGCGTCCCGCTTTGCTTCTTCAAGTCGAACCGGAGCGAAACGCTTCCGCCCACGCCATTGCGCCGATACGCCCCACGCCATGACGCCCCCACGTTTCCCCCGGGCGTCCCCACCCCGACACGTCTCCCCCGGCGTCGACACGAACAGGCAAAGCGAGACGCTTCGCTGACGTCAAAAAAAAGAGCTCCCAGGTTCCTGGAAGCTCGTGATTTTTTTATTCTTTCAGCGACTATTTCTTAGGAAGCCACTTCTTCCAGTTCTCGGCAAATGCGTCGACATTGTCTTTGGTGATAGGGATAAGTTCTCCTTTCACAAAGACAGACGGCGGACTCTTGCCTTCCGCGACTAGATCGTAGAGCATATCGACTGATTTGCTGCCCCATTCATAGACCTGCTGCGCCAGAAGAACTTGGACATGACCACTTCGCAGGTAACCAAGTTGAGCCGGTAACGCATCGACGGCTACTACTTTGACTGAGCCCGGTGCGAACTTCAGAGCATTATCCGTGAACAGAGGCCAACCGCCGATCATCGCCCAGCCAGTAATCTCGGGATGAGACTGCATGACCTGTTCAACTTTGGCTGCAGCGTCCTGCGGTGTTTCCTTGTGGTAGTAGGCATCCAGAATCTTGATGTCAGGGTACTTCTTGGCTTCTTCCTTCACTCCCTCAACGCGCTTCTGTAAATTGGGAGCGTTTTGGTTGCCGGCAAGAATCGCCACCACCCCTTTGCCGCCCATTTCTTTGGCAAGTTGTTCCATTACCTTGTGGCCGCAGTCAATATCGTCGGTGCCAAAGATGGCCACGCGTTTGCTCTTCGGCGCATCAGAGTCGAACATCACAACCGGCACACCGCTATCTGCGGCTTTGTCGATTGCGTCAGTCAATTTGTTGGCGTCGGATGCGCTTATCGCAATGCCGTTCGCTCCGGCATTGACCAATTGTTCAACCGCGTCTGCCTGCTTCTGCGGGTCTTCCTCATTCGGGGTGCGCCAGTCGATTTTAATATTCACGCCGTGTTCCTTGCTTAGCTTGGCAGCTTCGTCTTCAGCGCCGGTTTTGGCTGCCTGGAATACGGGATTATTGTTGGATTTGGCAACGACGCCAAACGTATAGGATTTTTCGGCAGCAAAACCAGTAGCGGCCGCCAAGCCTAGCAGGCTTGTTAGGGTAAGACTTAATTTCCTGATCATTTTGATTGGGGAGTTATAGAAACAGGAGTCTCGCTTGAGGCGAGCACTTCCTTCTTAATACGGCCCGTTCTAGCTAACAAACGTCTGTTAGCCATCCAGGCATTAAACTGGTCAAACAACACCGCGGCAATCACGACCAGACCGATGACGATCTGGCTGTAGTTTTGAGGGATGTTGAGAATGACCAAACCGTTCGAGATCATCTGGAGGATGACGGCCCCTAGTAAAGCGCCGAGAGCTGTGCCTTTTCCTCCCACGAGGCTCGCACCGCCCACCACCGCCGCAGCGATAACATTCAATTCATATCCCTGGCCATCTCCGGAAGAACCTGCTCCATAATAGCCCAACGATAGAACCGCGGCGATTCCCGCAGTTAAGCCGGATATGGAATAAACGAGAATTTTCACCGCCCCGACGCGGATACCGCTATATCGGCTCGCAGTTTCATTGCCGCCAATCGCATAAATTTTTCTGCCGATGGCCATTTTCGCAAGAAAAATGCCACCGATGATCATCACGATGATCATTACGATGAGCGGTACTAGACTAAGGCCGTTGAATTCCTGTCGAACAAAGGAGCGAAATGCCTCCGGGAAACCGCCGATCGACTGCCCATTTGTCTGGACGAACGCGATACCTCGGTAGATGGCCATCGTCCCAAGAGTAATAATGAAGGGGTGAACGCTAAAAGCCACGATCATTGATCCATTCAGCAATCCTCCCAGCACGCCGATTCCGACCGTAACGAGGATCCCAAGAATCAGGGCGCCAGGTCCGCCGGAAGGTCCATACTGCGTCAGAACCAGCGCTCCACAGACGGAAGCAAGCGCGTAGGTCGCGCCGACGGAAAGGTCAATGCCGCCTGTGATAATCACAAAGGTCATTCCGACGGCCATAATCGCGAAAAAACTGGTGTCCTTCGCAATTTGAATGAGTGTCCGCGGGTTGAAGAACTTGTTGACCGTCACAAAAGCCGGCGACTTTTTCCCGTCCGGACTGGTCTCGAAAACTCGTTCCTGTTTACCTTCCGCATTTTTTTGAAATTTTGGAAGCTGAACGGATCCACCGAAGATGGCCAATAACAAGCCTAGCACAACTATTGCCAGAATTAAGCCACCTTCAGGAAATTTGGAGAAACTGAAGCTGAACTTGCGGGGGAGAGCCATGAGGACTCTTCTTATTATGCTTGCGCCGGCGCTTGTCAAGCCGCAGTCGAAGAAAGTGTAGGGTCCGGCTGACGGTTGACATGTCTTGAGAGGATTTCTAGTTCGTTACTTGCACCGGCGTACCGACTTTGACGCGGGCATAGATCTGAGGAGCGATCTCCGCCGGCATCCGAATACAACCATGAGAAGCCGGATACCCTGGCAGAATCCCGATATGCATTCCGACTCCTTCGTTTGTCAGCCGCATGAAGAAAAACATCGGCGCTCCAACGAAACGACTTCCGCTTGGCGCCGAATCGATTCGCGCACTCACGCCGCTTCGAACCACGCGCCCCTTCGAATCGACGAAGTTACCGTAAATATTCGATCGATGATTTGGATCCTTCTGGAGGACCGAAAAATTACCGGTTGGAGTAAATCCCGCTTTCTTGCCCGACGAAATGGGCGTGTCGATGGCAAGTTGATTTCCAGCGTATAGGTAAGCCCGTTGCCTGGACAACGAAACCACGACGGTGGCGTTGTCAGGAGTCGTTTGCGCCAGGATACCTCGATTGACCACCGGAGGCGCCTGCCTCCCGATCAATTGCTGCGGCGCGGTCATGTGCGCATGACGATCTTGTGCCCAGCCGAAGTTGGTTGCCAATAATAGGAAACCGACAACAGCCATCCCGCCTCCCTGCAATCGCCGCGATAAGTGGTTCATGTGCTGCAAATAAAATGGGCTACATACTGAATTTATTCCGGCTGAATCAATCAAATAAGCGGACCAGCGACCGAAGACACCCCAAATTGAGTTGAACCAACGGTCGTAAATCAGGGAAAAAGCCGCAAGACTAATCGCTGGCACTTTGTCCCTTCTCCGTTTAATCACTCTTCAGAATGGTTTACCTCATCGACGCCCTCCATCTCGGAATAGCCAATGTCATTTGCGTTGCCCTGGTGGAGTGCGGACCAAATGAATTGCTCCTAGTCGATAGCGGCCCGGAGTCCGTTTTTAACAACGTGGTGGCCGGCGTAAGAAAACTCGGGTTTGAGCCCGCCCACGTTCGCCATCTTCTGGCATCCCATATCCATCTGGACCACACCGGCGGCGCCTGGCGATGGGCCAAAGAATTTGGTACAAGAATTTATGTAAACCCAAAAGGAAGATCTCACCTCGTCGATCCTTCAAGATTGGTTGGTAGCGCGGTCAGGATCTATGGAGACAAGTTGGAGTTCCTGTGGGGTGCTGCCGGGCCAATTCCCGAGGATCAAGTGTTTGCCGTGGAAGACGACACGGAGCTGCGATTCGGTTCGAAGCAATTCCGCGTTCTATACACGCCTGGCCACGCGCAGCATCATAACGCCTATTGGCTGGAATCGGAACGAACGATGTTTGCCGGCGATGTGGCCGGCGTTCTCATTCGGGGAGGACCGGCGATCCCGCCGTTCGCTCCGCCGGACATTCATTTGGAAGTATGGAAAGATTCACTCGATAAAATCCGTGCTTTCAATCCTGACTCGCTGCACATCACCCATTTCGGCAAGGTCGAGAATCCCATCCGGACCCTTAACGCTCTGGAAAAGAGACTGTTCAGTTGGGCAGACTGGATGAAGCGGAGGTTACTCGAAGGCAAATCGGAGGCTGAGATCGTTCCGGAATTCGAAAAATTTACCGTCCAGCAACTTCTGGCCGAGGGAACTCCCAATGAAGACCTGGAGACCTATGAACAGGCAGATCCAGCTTCGATGAGTGTCGCCGGGTTGGCTCGTTATTGGCGAAAATATCACCCGGAACAGGTGCCGTAATTTGCCGGAACCTGGCGAACGCGAGCGGAAAGTAGAAGTTTTTCGGCATCGAAGGCGCTGGAACCGTTTACTCGCAAGATCCGCACACCCCGCGGCCGAAGTCGATCAATTTAAGCACCCCCAGAATCAGGAGGACCGGCTTGAACAGTAAAAGCGTCACTCTCACCAACACCCCCAACAATTTTCCCAAGGGCAGCAAACACAAAACGAAGCCCCCCGCCAGCGCCAGGGCCACAGACTTTCCGGGCTCCCGGCGGATCAGATCTTCCAGCTCATTCCACAGCTCATTTACGTTTTTGTCCATAGCTCAACAAATACGCCGAAAACGGAACGGCGCGCCACTTTCTCATTTCATTCGGGTAGTCTTTTTCTCGTTTGCCTGCTCCCGGTTTACATCCGGCATTCCTGCGCGATTCATTCTGATGCGCAAGCAACTCGACTGGGTCGCACGACTAATCCTGGCAGCGCTGATCGCATCGCTCGCCTCATGCCAAAGCGGAGGAGGTAATCAGGACGCCAGGAGCCAAGTCACCGATCCAAATATCTCATTTTCCAATCCCGCCAAGCGTCAATGAAGGTCCGCAGGGGCACGTTTCGGGGACAGGCTTGAATGGCACGAAGATAAGCGTCGAAGGTTCCCGAGGGGACAGAGCAAATCGAGACGATTCGCCTAGTTTCGGAGAAGCCGCTGGCCCTAAACTTTCCTTATAGCCGCCAGCAAAGGGAGGCGCAGGGGAGAATTCAGGTCATTCTCCAAGCAACCGGTGGTATTTTCGAAGAATCTCGCGCAAGCGTTCGTGAGGCAAGGCGTAGAAGGTGTTGTTGTTTATTCCTTGCATGGTTCTTGCCGCGACCAGGGCGTTGATGATCGCCTCCTCCGTCGCTTGGGTGGCTGCCGCAAGCAATGGGTCGAGTTCTTCGTTTCTCAGCGGGGACCAAAGCTGCCGGATTCCGGCCGGCGTCGGTACCGCTGTCGAAAACGCGATGAACAAATCACCGGATGAATCTGTGCTGATCCCACCGGTGCGTCCCATCCCAAGAGCTGCCCGTTTCGCGACCCGTTTCAATTGTTCCGGCAACAATGGTGCATCGGTCGCAATAACGACCAGGAGCGAACCCTCTTTTTCGAACTCTTTATGTATTACCGGCTGAAAATCAGCGATCTCCAATCCAACCGGCACGCCTGCTACCATAAGATCATCACGCTTGGCAAAATTGGCCTGAACGAGCACCCCGAGGCAAAAACGATCCTCCCCGATCGAAAGGACACGCGAAGCCGTCCCGATCCCGGCTTTAAATCCGAAAGCACGCATTCCAGTGCCGCCTCCCACGTTGCCTTCTTTAACAGGCCCGCTCGTTGCGCCATCAAGGGCGCGAAACACATCCTCCTTTTTTACATGAAAACCGTTGATGTCGTTGAGTTGTCCGTCCCAGGTCTCAGCAACAACTGGCAGACTGAAGTTCCCGGTTCCCGGAAACTTCCTCGTTCCCCACTCAACAACCGCATCACGAGTCACCCCAACACTGTGGGTGTTGGTCAGCAGCACGGGTCCTTCCAAAAAGCCGGATTCCTCTACCCATGCCGCGCCGGTCATTTCTCCATTGCCGTTAAAGGAATCAACCGCCGCCGGGACCGGCGTATTGCAGTTCTCCTTTCCAAGCGGCAAAATAGCGGTGACACCTGTGCGGACGGGCCCCTGCCCAACGACTAATTTCCCCTCGCCTTCCACAAGGGTTGTGTGACCCACCTCGACGCCCTGCACATCCGTAATGGCATTGAGATCACCCGGCGTGCCCTCAAATGGAACTCCCAAATCCCGGGCCCGGATGACCCCCGTGGAAACAAAGGCCATCGCTCCGTAACTATACAACCAACAGAGAAAAAGGATTCCTGCAAATTGCATAAAGGTTTTTGGAGGCCGTTGTTTCATCACCAAATAAGGAATTTTATCAGTTATCGATGCAATTCGTCTTTAGGTCCTTCTGCATCCTCTAGAAATGTTCGATCAGGATAATCCGATCATGATTCTGCGCCAGTCAGGCACTTACCGTCACAGCTGGAGCGACTTTACTTGATAAATGGAATCGCTGCTTTAGTTTTGCTAGGTCGCGGCGACTGGATTCAATGAAAAGAGGCTCACCTTACCAACAGCGCGGCGACGAAAATCGGGTCAGCAGATACTGGCCCACACATTTCTCTAAAAAGTAATAACCAGCGACTCATGAATAATACCAAAGCCTATGCCGCGCAAAGCGCCACGGATGCGATTGCACCGTTCAGCTTCCAGCGACGAGACGTCCAAGCCAACGATGTCCACATCGACATCTCTTATTGTGGCGTCTGCCATTCCGACATCCATCAGGCCCGCAACGAATGGGGGGGCTCGATCTACCCAATGGTGCCAGGACACGAAATTGTCGGGCGCGTGACAAAAACCGGCGACGGAGTCAAAAAGTTCAAAGCCGGCGATCTTGTTGGGGTCGGATGCTTTGTCGACTCTTGTCGGAGTTGTGAGCAATGCAAAGCCGGACAGGAACAATATTGCGAAAAGGGGATGAGCCCGACCTACAACGGGTACGAGCAGGACGGCAGAACACCTACCATGGGAGGCTACTCCACGCAGATCGTGGTCGATGAAAATTATGTCCTGCGCGTTTCACCAAAATTACCTTTAGAAGGCGTGGCCCCTCTTTTGTGTGCCGGCATTACGACCTATTCACCGCTCCGCCACTGGAACGTTGGCAAAGGACACAAAGTGGGTGTTCTCGGATTGGGAGGTCTGGGACATATGGGAGTAAAAATCGCGGCCGCCTTCGGCGCCGAAGTCACCATGCTGAGCAGTTCTCCGTCCAAAGAAGCGGATGCTAAACGCCTAGGTGCGCATCGATTCGCCCTGACTTCTAACCCAGAGGTATTCAAGCAATATTCCAGGTACTTCGACTTCATCCTGGATACCGTTTCGGCTCCGCATGACCTCGAAAAATTTCTCGATACAGTGAAGACTGATGGCACCTTCATTATGGTCGGCCTCCCGCCGGAGCCAATGGCAATTCCCGCTTCCAGCCTCGTCCCGCGCCGCAGAAGTATAGCTGGCTCGATGATCGGCGGAATCGCGGAAACGCAGGAGATGCTGGATTTCTGCGCAGACCATAACATCACTTCCGATGTGGAGGTTATCCCGATCCAAAAGATCAACGAAGCTTACGAACGAACGATCAAAGGACAGGTGAAATACCGCTTTGTCATCGATATTGCTTCGCTCAAGGAATCTAACGGATAACGAAAACTGACCTGGAAGTCAGATCAAAGTCCATCGACAAGGTCTTGACATAATCAGGGTTGATTAGAATCTTTGCATGGCCGGTCGGGAAAGAATCCTTCCCGGCCGAAGACTGCTGAATAAAGAATTGCCGGAGCTGCCTGCCGTGCATCGGTGTAGAAACGCCTCCGTACACTGGCAGGTAGACACAAAAAACAGGCTGTTCCGAACGGCACGAAGATAAGCATCGAAGGTTCCCGAGGGGACAGAGCAAATCGAGACGATTCGCCTACTTTCGGAGGAGGCGCTTGCCCTGAACTCTCCTCTTCGCGTCATTCACAGGTTATCCCTGTTTCCTCCGCCCCAAACCGGGGAGCGAACCGACTGACTCTTACTCGATCCGCCGGGCGGCAGCCTGCGCCTTGAGGCATAGTTCAGCCGCTTTGAATGCGTGCACCTGGGTCATCGCTTTTTCTGTCCCATTCAGGCAATCCAGAATCAGTTCCCCGAAGAACGGAAATCCGACCTTCCCGCTGAGAGCGAAATGTTGTTCGGTTTCCCCGTTGACCAAAAAAAGATGGTCGCCTGCGGCTTCGCGGCTGACGTCAATATATTTGCGCATTTCGATATAGCCTTCAGTGCCCAGAACGACGGTCCGGCCGTCGCCCCAGGTGCGCAAACCATCAGGGGTCAGCCAATCCACTCGAAAATAAGAGGTCGCGCCATTGTCGGCAACTAAGGTAGCATCCCCAAAATCTTCCAATTCCGGATACTGCTTGTTCGCGTAGTTAGCCACACGCGCCGAAGTGACGCTGGCATCGGAGGCTCCGGTGAAGAACAGGAACTGTTCAATCTGATGACTGCCTATGTCGCACAGGATGCCGCCATATTTCGCTCTTTCAAAAAACCAGGCGGGCCGCGACTTGGCATTAAGGCGATGCGGTCCAAGGCCCAATACATTCACCACCCGGCCAATCGTCCCCTGCCGGATAAGTTCTCCAGCAAAGACCGCACACTCCACGTGAAGACGTTCGCTGTAATAGACCATGTATTTTCTTCCCGTCTCGACCGCGACAGATCGAGCCTCCACCAGTTGGGAGAGCTCGGTAAATGGGGTCTTATCGGTAAAGTAATGTTTGCCGGCTCTCATGACTTTCGTGCCGAGAGGTCCTCTCTCAGAAGGGACAGCAGCAGCCGCGACCAACTGCACCTTGGCGTCTCCGAGGACCTGACTTAAAGATTGTGCCACCTTAGCCTCTGGAAAACTTTTCCGGAAAGCTTCGACCTTCAGCGGATCGGGATCAAAAACCCAGCGCAGTTCTCCGCCGGCTTCGCGTAAACCCTGACACTGACCATTGATGTGACCGTGATCGAGAGCCACTGCCGCAAATATGAATTCCCCCGGCTCACATACCGGTTTCAGTTTCCCTTTTGGAGCGTAATCGTAACCTGACTTACTCATCGTAGAAGTGTTTTTCGGGGTTGCTAGCGAAACGAGTTTGCCATGTCGTCGGTGGGTTCTCCGCTATACTTTGGCTTCTGCCGGTTCGACGACGCGGCGAGTTTCTTAAGATGCTGCTCAAAAAGAGCTCCATCAATTGGAAGGTGAACCGAGCGATTTTCGAACGTCGACAACAAAAACGCGTTGGCCAGTTCAAGCGAAAGAACACCTTCTTCAGCCGGTGCAATCAACGGGATCCTTTCCAGGACGGCCGACACGAAATTCTCGAGGATTCCATTGTGTTGGCTGCCATGCCCTTCGATCGGGATCCGAATCTCCCACGTCGCGGGAGCCGAAAAGCGACCCGGATCGGTCCGCGAAAATTCACCCATCGCTACCTCATTCCGAGTAAAGAGGAATTGATCCTTTTCGATGACGACTCTGCCGCGTTCGGCAGCTACTTCGAGTCGACTGGTTCCCGGCGCTTCCCCGGTCGAAGTGCAGATAACTGCCGTCATCCCATCTGCGTATTCAAGGTATGCGGTAACGTCATCTTCGACTTCGATATCGTGATACCGACCAAAATGACAAAAGGCCCGGACGACATCCGGCATACCAAAGATCCATTGAAACAGATCCAGATGGTGCGGACACTGGTTGAGCAACACGCCGCCTCCCTCACCTGCCCAGGTCGCCTTCCAATGACTCGATCGATAGTAGGCCTCCGTCCGGAACCAGTTGCTGATTGTCCAATGTACCCGTCGGACAGCTCCGAGCTCGCCAGACCGGACCAGATGGCGCAGCTTCAGGAAAAAGGGATCGGTGCGTTGGTTGAACATCGCGGCAAACACCTGGTTTGAAGCGCGATGGGCGGCAATTAAACGTTCTGCATCAGCCTTGTGAACCGAAATCGGTTTTTCAATCAGGACATGTTTTCCAGTTTCGAGTGCCGCAATCCCGATGGTGGTGTGAGAGTAGTGCGGGGTAGCAATCAGAATCGCGTCGGTCTCCGAGGAGCGCAAGAAGTCGTCAACGGAAAGAAAGGGTTGCGCAGACGGAAAGCGGTCAAGTCGCGCGGCCTTCGGATCACAGACCGCGCTGAGTTTGGCGCGCGGCACTTTGCCACCCAGCAGATTTTGGGCGTGCATGATGCCCATCGCGCCGATCCCTACAATGCCGATTCGTACGACTTCCATGTTAGCTGGCTTTCCTCATCCCTTAACTCCTCCACTCAACGAACCCTTTAGAAAATAGCGTTGAAAAGAGAGAAAAACTATCAGCACCGGAATCATGGCTAGTACCCCGGCATGGAGCTGGTCCAAAAAGGCTTCCGTACGCCGGGTTGCGTTGACCGCTCCAGATTTCCATATCCCCCGCCAGCCCGGTTCTTTGGCCCGGACTAAGCTTATCGCGTGGTGATAAAAACTCTCCAGCGATCCTCCGTTACCCGATTTGGCGCAGAGTAAGCGGAACCCTTCCACAGCCAAATCCCGGCGTTTCCTGGCTGCCTCGCTAGTATTAACAAAGATCGGTTGATCCCTGTCCAGAGAAGCAACGCGCGAATAAGAATCTTGGTCTTCCAGATAACTCGTTGGAAAGGTGAGATGGGTTACACCGATGGCTCCAGGCAATGCCTGAATGTCCCGCTTTATTTCGGTCATACTCATGGCAACAAACCTATTCTCTTCGCAAGATTCCGGCTATAACATCTCGTACTTCGGATGACCTGGCCCGATCGGCAGACTGACCGGCTCATTCTTTTCACTGGAGTAGTAAGTAGCTGCGATAATCTCTAACGCCGCGCGGGCGTCCGCTATGGTCACCGGAAGTTCAGTCCCATCACGGAGAGCGTCATAAAACCGATCGAACTGGCCTGCATAGCGTTCCGGCGCTGTCTTGATCTCCCCGAGCGCAATTTCCATCTGTTTTTTGTTCCCGCGCGCATCGAATGAAAAACTCCACGGTTCCCGGGAGTTCGCATACGGCTCCGTGTTGCTCTCCGCGGTGACATTTCGAAAGGTAAATCGATGTCTGGAAATTTCGGCGAGGGAACCCAGCGTTACCGAGATGGTGCCGAGCGATCCGTCTCCCATTTCCATCGACATCGATACGCAATCCTCAACCTCGATCGGGTTCACCCGCGTCTTTGCTCGGCCAAAGATACTCTTGGCCGGCCCCAAAATGTAAAGAACCATATCCACGGCATGAATCGCCTGGCTTAAGAGCGCACCTCCCAACTCTGTGGCACGTTTCCCGCGCCAAGGATTTTGATAGTATTCACTATCCCGCCACCAGGCAACATCGACATTAAAGACGAAAGCTTCGCCGGCGAGCTTCTGATCAACCAGGTATTTGAGTTTCTGCAAACCTTGGCCAAATCGATATTGAAAAATGGGCATCACTTGACGGCCGCATTCCTTCGCCAGACCCGCAAGAGAATCGACTTCCGCCAGACTGCCGACCAACGGCTTTTCACAAATCACATGTTTGCCCGCTCGGAGGGCCGCCTGAATCTGGCGGAAATGAAATCCAGGCGGTGTACAAATATCGATGACGTCGATATCCGCCCGGCGACAGACCTCCGCAAAGCTTTCGGTGACTTTCCGGATTTGGTATTTTTCGGCGACCGGGGCGGCCCGCTCGACGTTTACATCACAAAGGATTTTGAGATCAAAAAGCTCCGGGAGTTCCCGATAGCCTTTGATATGTTCGACCCCGATCCCGGAGCCGATAACAGCGATGCGGAGCGGATTACTCATTGCTTAGAGCAGGGAAAACCGACTTTTGATTTGCCGGCGCCCATGTAAATCATATATAATATATAGCATCTGGGCCGGCTTCAACTTAATTCTCCGTCCCCGCCCTCCGATTTATGGAAAAACGCATCCTGAAGATCATCATCATTCCGGAGCGGGTCGACGAACATGGCGAGATCTATCTCGCGACGGCCGACGACGCCGCTTACGCGATGTTCGAATTGGAGGGCGGAATTATTGCCCAATTGAATTCATCGTGGTGCGTTCGCGTTTATCGCGATGAGCTTTTAAATCTGCAGGTGGATGGGACCCACGGCAGCGCAATCGCCGGCTTGCATTGCTGCAAAATCCAACACCGGGTCAGCACTCCTAAACCTGTCTGGAATCCAGACGTGCCGAGTCCCCATGATTTTTTTGCTCAGTGGCAGGAGGTTCCGAACAACACCGAGTACGAGAATGGCTTTAAATTGCAGTGGGAACTTTTCCTCCGGCACATTGTCGAAGATATCCCTTTCAAGTTCACACTCCTGGAAGGAGCGAAAGGTGTACAACTGGCCGAAGCAGCGCTCGAATCCTGGCGTGAACGGCGTTGGATCCAGCTTCCGGAGATCTAGGGAAGTTGTCACTTATCAGTGCAGTGTCAGTTGGGAGTGTCAGTTATATCAGTTAATTTCCTGCGAAAACCCAAATCCGAAAACAAAAATGACCTACCCCACCAGACTAACAACTAATGACTAACACTGAGACTGACATCTGGCCCGAATGGCGCGAAGATAAGGGCTGTTTGGGATGGTTCTTCGTCCCGAAGACAGGAGGATTCAGCCCAGGGTTTCAACCAGGGTTGAAACCGGGCTGAATCCTGTAGCCCCTCCAGGGCAATAGATTGCTCCAATTCTGCTTATCTTCGCGCCATTCACATCTGATACTGACAACTGCCAGCCAACTTTCCCCATGAATCCCACGATCACCCTTCCTGGCATCAACCGGACGCTGCAAACGTATACCCTCCATGATCCTCCAGCCTTTCCAGAGCCTCGTAAATTGGAGAGTCGTGTCGTTTACGCTGCGGCCCATGTGGTAGCTGATCCTTTGGGCGGCAATTGTCTCGGTGCACCGGCGGCTTTGGACTGGGAGTCTACACTCGCCTTTCGTCATCATCTTTGGTCCTTGGGCCTGGGAGTCGCAGAGGCCATGGACACAGCACAGAGGGGCATGGGACTCGATTGGACGACAACCAGGGAACTGATCTTGCGATCTGCCTTGGAGGCGAAACTTGGTAATTATCCGATCTCCTGCGGAGCCGGCACCGACCAACTTGCGGATGGGCATCGGTATTCGCTGCGCGATATTGAGACCGCCTATCTGGAACAATGTGAGGTTATCGAGACGGCCGGCGCTGGAATCATCTTGATGGCCAGCAGGGCGTTAGCGGCAAACTCTTATAGCTCCGACGACTATGAACGAGTGTACAACGTTATCCTGAGCAGAGTTTCCCGACCGGTGATCCTGCATTGGCTTGGGGAGATGTTTGATCCTCTTCTCGCAGGATATTGGGGATCGCGAGACCTCGATCAAGCCGCCGAGATCGTTCTGAAGATTATTGAAAAACAGGCGTTAAAAATTGAGGGCATTAAAATCTCGCTTCTGGATAAAGAACGAGAAATTCGTTTTCGGGAAAGACTTCCTCGCGGCGTGAAACTCTACACTGGAGATGACTTTAATTATCCCGAACTTATTCTCGGCGCGGGTGACCGCTTCAGCCATGCCTTACTTGGCATTTTCGATGGCATCGCGTCAGCCGCAGCGGCAGCAGTCGTCGCCCTCGATCAAAATGAAACCGCCCTTTTCCGAGCAATCCTCGAACCGACTGTACCGTTAGCTCGTCACATATTTCAATCGCCGACCTACTATTATAAGACTGGACTCACCTTTCTCGCCTATCTCAATGGCCATCAGAATCACTTTCGGATGGTGGGAGGGCTGGAGTCAGGTCGTTCCGTGACCCAGCTTTGCGACATGCTCGTTCTCGCTGATCGCGCCGGTGTCATTCGCGATCCTTCTCTGGCGAGTCACCGGATGCAGCGTTTCCTGGCGGCAAATGGAATCGAGTGACTGCAGAAATTACAGCTGTGAGAAGGGGTAACTGCCAATTTCGAATTGAGATCAGGGAGTTTTTTCTCATCTGGAGGACGACATCAGCCGCCGAATGCAAACGACAAGTCGATTGAGCATCAACCAGTACACCCTGAAGCAATGGACAATTCCGCAATTGCTGGACGGTTGCGCAACGGAGCAAATTTCTTTTGTTTCGCTGTGGCGAGATAAAATTGCTGAGACTGGTCTGGACCAGACTCTGCAGCTACTCGGCGACACTGGAATAAAAGTTTCAAGTGTTTGCCGCGGCGGCTTCTTCCCCGCGGCGACAGCGGAACAACGAGCCAAGAATCTGGAGGAAAACTATCGTGCCGTAGACCAAGCGGCGGCGGTGGGATCCGAAGTTCTTGTCTTGGTCTGCGGAGGGATCGTCAACCATGATCTCGATCGAAGCCGAGAAATGGTGGTGTCAGGCATCGACCGTCTTTTGCCATACGCGGAGCAGGCCGGCGTGAAATTAGGAATCGAACCACTGCATCCGATGTTCACGGCAGATCGTTCGGTGATTGTCTCGTTGAACCAGGCCAATTCAATTGTCGAATTGTTCAAATCGAGGAGTCTCGGAGTCGTGATCGATGTCTATCATGTCTGGTGGGATCCCGCTATCTATGCGGAAATAAGCCGCGCCTCGGGTCACATTTTGGGATTTCACGTGAGCGACTGGATTGTTCCCGTCCCGGATGTGTTAAACGGCCGCGGCATGATGGGCGACGGCATCATTGCGATTGACCAGCTATGCGAGGCGGTGACGGAAGCGGGTTATAGCGATCCGATCGAAGTGGAAATATTTAACGAAGGGTTCTGGCAACTTCCCGGTAGCGAATTGCTTGCCCTGGTTAAAGAACGGTACCTCAAGTATGTCTAAAACAGCCTCACAAAAGGGTAGATAAATCCCCATTTGGTAGTTTAATTCGCCTATCATGCGGCCGATCGGTACATCGCGAAGCAAGAAAGAGTTGGTCAGCGAGACCCTTCGCAACGCCATTCTTAACGGCGAAGTCATTCCTGGTACCCGGCTCGTAATTGAGGATCTCGCCAGGCAAATCGGAGTCAGTCCGATCCCGGTGCGCGAAGCGTTGCAACAATTGCATGCCGACGGTTACGTCGTCATCGAGCCTTATCTTGGTGCGAAAGTGGCGCCCATCGAATCAGAATCGGTGACTGAAGTCTTCAGCTTGTTGGAGACGATGGAGGTAGTTAGCAGCCGAGCAGCGTGCCAGCACATGTCCGATTCAGATTTCAAGGTTTTAGAAGAGATCCTTTCGAAGATGGACGCGCTGGTCAATGATCCGGAACGCTGGTCACGAGAGAATCGTCATTTTCATAGTTTCATTTGTGATAAATCGGGCACCCGCCTGGTTGGTTCCTTGATGAGTAAAGTTCTGGATCACTGGGATCGATTGCGTCGTTATTTTCTCAAGGATGTATTTGCGCGGCGGCTTCGTAAGGCACAGCGCGAGCATTGGATGATCCTGAGAACGCTCCGTACCCGTGATCCCGACCGGACAGAGGCCGTGGTCCGCAACCACACCCAAGCGGCCCTGTCCGCCTACCAAAGGCATCTTTCGGGCGTTGACGGGCCGAAGATGTCATAGCGAATCACCGAGTGATATTTGCGATCTTCTGTGGTTGCGGTTTTGCTGGTCTATGCCATCTCCAAGGTATGAAAGCAGTCACTGATTATCCGGTTAACGATCTGATCCGGAGCCGCTGGAGCCCGTATAGTTTTGCCAACAAATCGGTTAGCGACGAGGATTTGCGATCGCTCTTCGAAGCAGCCCGCTGGTCGGCTTCGTCTTATAACGAACAACCCTGGAGCTACATGGTTGCGAAAAAAGAAGACCCTGACGAATTCGGACGATTGCTTTCATGTCTGGTAGAAGGCAATCAGGTCTGGGCAAAAGCCGCTTCGGCGTTGGCATTGGGAATTTCCAGATTGAACTTTGCTCGCGATAACAAACCGAATCGTGCCGCAATTCATGACCTGGGCCTGGCCAGTTCCAATCTCGCACTGGAAGCGACTGCCCGCGGCCTGGTCGTCCATCAGATGATTGGCATCGTACCCGACAAGGTACGAGAGCTGTATTCTGTTCCGGAAGGACACGAACCGATGACCGCGGTCGCCATCGGCTACGCGGGCGATGTGAGCGATCTACCCGAGCAACTGCAGACACGAGACGCCGCGCGGCGTCCGCGGAAACCGCTCAAAGAGTTCGTCTTTGGCCGGAAATGGGGGACTGCGTCGGGCCTCCTCTGAGGACCCTGCATTTGCAAATTCCGATTTTGTGTTGAGCAAAATGCGCCGGTTGAGCTGACCCTATAAAACTAACGCCGGCGTTCTCTTTATTGGTTCGTCATCCTGGTCCAGACAGCTCCTCCTTTTGCGCTCCGAACTGCTGTTGAGATAAACAGCATTCCTTCCACGCCATCTTTGACGGTAGGATAATCGGAATCGGCAGGAATCGGTTGGCCGTTGACCTCCGCATCAATCGCTCTCGCCGCTTCGAGATAGATGTTTGCAAAAGCCTCCAGAAAAGCTTCCGGATGCCCAAAAGGGATTCGACTGAAACGCTTGGCGGCGTCGCTCAGGTAGGCGTTGCCGCGCCGTAAAATGCGTCGCGGGGCATCGGGATACTTGACGATCAAATCGTTAGGTTCCTCCTGATGCCACTCTAGCGAAGCCTTTGTACCGTAGACCCGAATAGTCAGACTGTTTTCCTCCCCAACGGAAATCTGCGAAGCATATAAAATACCTTTTGCTCCGCCTTTGAAGCGGATCAGCATATTCGCATCATCCTCAAGCAGGCGACCTTTGACGAAGGTGGTAAATTCGGCGCATACCTCGTCGATCTCCAAACCGGTAATATAACGAGTCAGGTTTTCGGCATGTGTTCCAATATCTCCGACGCAGCTAGAGGCCCCGGCTTGTTCGGGATTAGTCCGCCAGGCAGCCTGTTTTTGACCTTCTTCGTCAATTGGATTGATCAGCCAGCCTTGCGGGTATTCCACCACGACCTTCAGGAGATTTCCAAGCTCGCCTTTGCGAACAAGTTCGCGAGCTTCTTTGACCATCGGGTACCCGGTATAGTTATGGGTCAAGACAAAGACCTTCCCTGTTTTCTGAACAATCTGCTGGAGTTCAAGGGCTTCCTCCAGATTGAACGCCAGCGGCTTGTCGCAGACCACATTAAACCCGCTTTCCAGAAACGCCTTGGCTACCGGTACGTGCGTGCGGTTGGGCGTTACGATGGAAACAAAGTCGATGCGTTCACCGACTGGTATTTGGAGTTCCCGGTCCACCATCGTTTTGTAATCCGGATAAACTCGATTCGGATCCAGCATCAGATCCTCCCCGGAGAGTTTCGATTTCTCCGCGCTCGATGAGAACGCGCCCGCAACAAGTTCGATCTTTCCGTCGAGCCGCATTGCGATTCGGTGAACGGCACCGATAAAGGCGTCGCGTCCGCCACCCACCATGCCAGCTTTCAATTTTCTCTTCATAGCAAACTACCTTCGTAACCTCGCCACGGTCACGGCAAGGATAATGATCGCCCCGAGGCAATTTACTGTTCGCTATATTCAAGGCCCCACCAGGAGAAACGCGGCGGCGTGGGGCGTGGTATACGAAGCGTCCCGCTTTGCTCCTTTGAACCACACACCGGGAGAACGTATCGGCCAACCTGGCGTGTGGGCGGTCGGGGCGTTCGTTTAAAACTTGGGCCTTAAAGCTAAAAACTCGCCGTGCCCCCGCCGATACGTCCTCCCGGCACGAGCCCGGCTTGAAGAAGCAAAGCGGGACGCTTCGCATACCACGCCGCCACGTTTCTCTCGCTGTCCGGCTTAAAGAAGCAAAGCGAGACGCTTCGCATACCACGCCGCCACGTTTCTCCCGCTGTCCGGCTTGAAGGAGCAAAGCGGGACGCTTCGCATACCACGCCGCCACGTTTCTCCCGTTGTCCGGCTTGAAGAAGCAAAGCGGGACGCTTCGCGTACCACGCCGACCGCCGGTGCGCTGAACGTTTTCACAATATCTTGTGTTCTCGCAAAAGATTTGATACAATATGCGGCCATGAGCGAGACAATCATTCCCAGAATGGTGTCCTATCGTTAGCGCGGTCGTATGGATGTAGGTTGTATCAGACCATTGATCGGTTCTCCTGATGGCGCAGCGAGCTCGAAGTGTTTGCTCCGAACGATGGGTATTGACCCGGAGTTTCATGATCATTCAACCCGCGTGGAAGCGCCAGAGCCGCGCCTCGAATGAGAATAAGGCGAAACATTACCCGCGCCGCGTGGCGCCTCGCCAAATGTTATTGGACATCGGAAGAAAAGTGGTCTGCGTGGGCGCTGCTGATCGGCGTCATAGGGCTCAATCTGGGCAACGTCTTCATTAGCGTGCGGATCAATGAATGGAATCGATCTTTCTACAACGCGCTCCAGGCTTTTGACAGCGGGGAGTTATTCCGTCAGCTCGGCATTTTTGGCATTCTGGTCTTTTTCGCGATTTCCATGTCCGTCTATGGACTTTACCTCAGTCAGATGCTTCAGATCCGCTGGCGCCGCTGGTTGACGAGCAGGTATTTAGGGGCCTGGCTAGATGAAAGGGCTTACTATCAATTGGAGCTGGGCGACCGGACCGACAACCCTGACCAGCGGATCGCCGAGGATCTGCACCAATTTACGACCTTTGTCCTGAGTCTCTCCATCGGGCTGATCAGTTCGGTGGTTTCTTTGATTTCATTTCTGGTGATCCTGTGGGGATTATCAGGACCAGCCGATATTGCTCTTGGCCATTGGGTGACCCTGCATATTCCCGCCTATCTGGTCTGGGCTGCCTTGCTCTATGCAGGCATCGGCACATGGTTGACGATCAAAATCGGGCGGCCGTTAGTGCCCTTAAATTATGCTCGTCAGCGTTTTGAGGCCGATTTCCGCTTTAGTCTGATGCGATTCAGAGAAAACGCGGAGAGTGTGGCGCTCTATGGAGGCGAACCGGTCGAGCTAAAGCTTTTCAAGGAGCGCTTTGGCAGCGTATTTGAAAATTTCTGCCAGATCATGAAACGCCAAAAACGCCTGACCTGGTTTACCTTGGGCTACGCGCAAGTGGCGGTGATCTTTCCAGTGGTCGTGATTTCGCCGCGGTATTTTCTCAAGCAGATCGGACTGGGAGGCCTGATGCAGGCGGTCAATGCATTTTCTTTTGTCCAGAACGCGCTCTCGTTCATTGTTAATTCCTATGCTGATATTGCCGCCTGGCAGGCCGTAACTGAACGGCTGGGTGGTTTCGAGGAACGCTTGCAGGCGATCCACCAGGGGATGCGAGCTCCTGGACAGATCGTCGTCCGCCGAGGAGGTCTTGGGGTGGCGATCAAAGAGCTCGATATCGATATGCCCGACGGTACACCGCTTTTGCGCGGAGTTAGCTTTGCTCCAGCTCGAGGCGGGGCGCTGCTGATTGCCGGTCCCAGCGGCGCGGGCAAGAGCACTTTGTTGCGGGCCATTGCCGGAATCTGGCCCTACGGTCGAGGCGAGATCAGGCTTGGCAAAGGGCCGATCCTCTTCGTGCCTCAACGGCCTTATCTGCCCCTGGGCACTCTGGCCAGTGCGTTGCGCTATCCGCGCAGCGAGAAAAATCCCTTTCCGACGCAAAGACTGGTCAGCGCGCTGGAAAAGGTTGGCCTCGGCTCGCTGGCCGCTGAGCTGAACGACGTCCAGAACTGGTCTCAGCGCCTCTCGCTGGGCGAACAACAACGGCTGGCCTTTGCTCGTATTCTGCTTTCCAAGCCGACACTCCTTTTTTTGGACGAGGCCACCTCGGCTCTGGATGAAGACTCCGAAGCCAGGCTCTACGGCATGCTGCGGGCCCTGCCCTGGCGGCCGACTATCGTCAGCGTCGGTCACAGAAGCACCCTGCGCGGCTTCCACGACCGGATCCTGGAGGTCGCTCTCTTCCGGCCGCCGACAGAACACTCTGTTTATATCCCCAACCCTTTCGTACCGCGGCCGGGCCTTGTCATTGCGTCGTCTCTGCCCCCGACTTTCTGATCGGTCAGGCATCCTTTTGTTGAGACCTTTCTTAGCCCGGCCACGATGTTTCTCCAGTTCGTGGTCTTCAGGAAACCTGGTCCGGTGTAACTTCACAGCTTTCAATGCGGCCAGCCTGGTTTCCGGGCTCCTTCTTCCGTTCAACGTCGAAAGCAGCTCGTAAATCGTTCGGAATCCGCAGAGGCCGCCCGCTTTGCCGATCTACGTAAACCCAGTTGGTTTCTCCCTCAACTAACACGCTTTGGTCCTTTGTGCGCGAAACCAGATATTTACGTAAGGAGTTGCGTTGTTTAATTTCGGCCACCCAAGTCTGGAGAGTGATTATCTCTCCTGCAAAGGCCGGTCGGAGATAAGTGATGAAATGAGAACGGACAACCCAAACTGCTCCGCTCTGAAGATATCGTTCGACCGGCCAGCCCTGCGCAGCTGAATGTCGAATCGCGATTTCCTGCATCCACACGATATATTGGAGGTTGCTGACGTGCCCCAGCTCATCGATCGCCTCGCGCGGAATCGAGAAAGTCTGCCCAAAGAGGTGCGGCGTTGCCACCGCGAATTTCGAAGCCACAAATTCATCTTACTGGCAGTCGTCCGTCTTTGCTACTCGGCGCCCGCTACGTGGGAACCGGCGACATTTCACTTCGGAGCCGTATCCTAGGCTGGATTTTCGGGCCCGGATTTAATGAAGGAACGGGTGCCTAGTGCACATACAAGCGACTAGCGTTCCAGCAGTCACTCCTTGATTTCGCGGACCTGTTTCGCAGCCGGCTTTCTCGCCGGGCGCCTGACAGGCGATTGTTCTGAAGCCTCGGAGCCCTTTTTGCCGCGGGATGGCGCGGCAGTCACCGGCCTTTCTAAATAGATCAGGTGAAATGCCTCAGTCGTGGCAGCATTGGCGGCGTCGATCAATGCGCGCAATATGCCGTCATCCGCCGTCAGCACGCGGCATCCAGCCATAATCTCTCCGTGCTGTTGGGAAACGGCCGCCAGCAAGGAAGTCCTGGGAGAATTCGCACTAACCAGCTCCAAATAAGATTGCTGGATCAATTTTTGCACCACCAGCGTCAGCATCGAGGAATTCGCCGCCGAGAAAAGGTCCTTGTAAGCTCGGTGGCCTAATCCAATGATGTCCTGTTCCCTGGCCTTGAAACCCTCAATGGCCAGGCCGATTTTAGGGACGACGTCCGACATGCCGCCAATTTCTACATCGAACGTCGCGCGTTGTCAGTTTCATTCGACGCGGCGGCGAGCGAATGACCAGCAGAAGATCAGCGTCATGACGTCCAATTTGAACAATCCGAATGCAACTTGTTTCCGCAAGCACCATTTCAACGACCAGATCGCGCGATCGTCGGCTCTCTTCATTTCGCTCGTGCTATGGCTGGCTGAAGGCTCTCTTTCTTTCGTCACCCCGGCCGGGGCCGGCGATGTGACCCGAGGCGAAAATATTGCGAACGCCGCTGAGAAATTGTTAACCGATATCCGCGAAACCCACTATCAGCATCGAACTTATGTCGTTCGGTCTGCGGGGATCTACGACATGGACTGCTCCGGATTCGTTGATTATTTGTTAAAGCGAGTCGCCCCGGAAAGGTACGCTGATCTTCCAATCGAATCTGGGCACGCCCGCCCGAGAGCAGCGATGTACTTCGATCTGCTCAACGGATTGTCGAGCAAGAGCGTGCCGGGATGGAGATCAGTCAACCCACTTGCGGCCGCCCGACGTGGCGACATCATCGCGTGGGCGTTAGAAGCATCGACTCAAAAGGTCGGGGACACAGGGCACGTGGTCATTGTCGCCGAGCCTCCGGTCAAGATTGGCGGAAGCGAATACAACATCGCAGTGTATGACTCCAGCGGCATTCCCCACAATGATGACAGCCGGCCCAAGGCAACGAGCGGGATCGGCAAAGGGGTGATCACATTTAAAGTGGACAACAGCGGCATACCGGTCGGTTTTCAATTTAACTCGCATGCACGTTTCCACTTGGAACCGATCGCCATCGGTCGCATCGTTGATTCGTCTTCAGCCCTTTAGCGCGAAAATCTCACGAGTACTGCGGCTTGGTAGATTTGTGCGCCAGTCAGCCGCTCTTTCCCTGCGCCAATTGTCTTGGACACCGGCATCCGAAAAGCTAAGATCTTTCGAACATCCAGAGAAGCGGGCGTGGTTACCTTCGAATTGATTATCAGCATGCTGGGTGTGGGTGCGATTGTGGCTGCGGTAGCTCGCCGGCTTAAAATTCCCTACCCTGTGTTGCTCGCTGGTTTTGGGGCGGCGCTGGCCTTTGCACCGAACGTCCCAGATCTGGCTATTCCTCCTGATCTTGTGCTCGCCCTTTTTGTCGCCCCCGTCCTGTTGGATGCGGCATACGATGCTTCTCTGCGCGACCTGCGAGACAATTGGCGGTCCGTTGCCAATATGGCAGTGGTCGCGGTGATCTTCACCATCGCCTGTGTAGCTATCGTCGTGAAGTGGTTGGTTCCCGATATGCCTTGGCCGGTGGCCGTCACACTCGGCGCGATCGTCGCACCTCCAGACGCGTCCGCCGCCACCGCTGTATTGAACGAATTGCGCCCCCCGCACCGGATCCTCATCATTCTGGAGGGCGAAAGTCTCTTTAACGATGCCATCGCCCTCCTTGTTTATCGCGCCGCGGTAGGAGTCGTGGCCACCGGAAAGCTTTATCCGGCAATCCCAAGCCTCGCGTTGGCAGCGCTCGCTAGTGTAATCCTGGGGTTCTGTCTTGGACAGCTCATGATGGCTGTCACCGGGCGCCTCAAGCACGTCGCCACAGCGATCCTGATGCAGTTTCTGGGAGTCTTTTGGGTCTGGATCCTGGCTGAGCGCCTGGGACTTTCAGGCATCATCACTCTCGTCTGCTTTGCCATCACGGTGGCTCAGATCTCCCCTTTCCAAACCCATGCTCGTCTACGCATCCCGTCGTATGCGGTCTGGGAGGTAATGGTTTTTGTCCTGAATCTTCTGGTCTTTATCCTGGTGGGCTTTCAATTAAAACCATTGCTGCATCGACTCAGTCGGGCCGAAATGGTCCATTACCTGACGGTGGGCGCAGCAGTATGCGCCACTGCGATCCTGGTCAGAATGGCCTGGGTCATGAGTTACAACACCGTTCTCCGCTGGAAAAACCATCGTTTCGGGGCACGTCTTCCGCGTCCGATGATGCTGCCGACTTTCCAAGGCGGCATGGTCATTTCCTGGTGCGGAATGCGTGGCATCGTCACTTTGGCAGCGGCGCTCGCCTTGCCGGACGGCAGCCACGGCGGCCCTTCTTTCCCTTACCGAAATCTCCTCTTGTTCTCCGCCTTTTGCGTGGTACTCGGCACATTAGTCATCCAGGGGCTGACGTTGCGCCCTTTGCTGTTAGCGCTTGGGGTCAAAGAAGACAAAACCGTCGATCGTGAGGCCAGCCTGGCGCGAAAGGCCACTGCGGACGCCGCCCTGCGGACCTTGGATAGCCAACCTGCTTCGCCTGCGACAGCAGTCGTCCGCAAGGAGTACGAAGCGCGGCTTCAGCGAATCAAGTCCGGAAAATCGGCCGGCGAAGACGAGGTCGGTTCCGAGCTCGGGGCCGTGCAGCATCGTGCCATCCTGGCAGAACGGCACGCCTTATCCGAACTTCGGGCCCGGGGGGAGATCGGCGACGATGCCTTCCACCGTGTGGAAGAG
The DNA here is from genome assembly GCA_963742335.1 of uncultured Verrucomicrobiae bacterium. Lineage (GTDB taxonomy): Bacteria > Verrucomicrobiota > Verrucomicrobiia > Chthoniobacterales > JAFAMB01 > JAFAMB01. The sequence continues at coordinate 56,911 of CAVULL010000036.1, read as the reverse complement.
GAACTGGATTGGGCAGAGGTCCATGTTGCTCGGCAGTCCTCCTCAGAATGACAGGCAAGGGCGAGGCCCTTGCCTAGCTGGTCTTCAAAATCAATGCTCTAACCATCACCTTTTCCGGGGCTTCAGGCCGCGCCTGGCAGACCTTCTTCCTCTGCCTCCGATCGGCGAACGGACGCTGTTGTCGTTAAAATAAGCGAGACAATCAAAAGGCCGCTGCCGATCCAGAATGGAGCCTTGCCAAACTCCAGAGTGCCCCTCGGGTTGAAGGCCAACAGCCAGCCCCCAAGCAGCGGTCCTCCAAAACGTCCAAGGCTGGCGCTGGCCTGCATGAGGCCCAGGACCCTTCCCTGCCAATGTTTATTCACAGAACGCGATACCAGTCCATTGATCGTCGGACTGATAAAGGCATTTCCTACCGCAATACCGGCGGCAACTAAAAACAAGGTGGATACCCTTCGCGACAATGGTAACACGAACATGCTGGAGGCCAAGAGTGCCAGGCCGACAATGGCAATTCTTTTCTCCGAAAAAGTCTTCACCAGGGGGCCGATCATTGCTCCTTGAACGATCACGCCCACGAATCCAATGCAGGCAAACACATAACCGTTCGCACCGGCGTTATAACCAAAACGGTCTTCTGTAAAAATCGCGAAAAATGACATCAAGATTGAAAATCCGGTCATCATAAAAAAGTAAGCCGCCATCAAAGGCACGATTGTTGCGCCCAAACCTTGTTTGAACAAGGTCACGAACGACTCCCGATTGGGCTCGGATTCGTCTTTCGCCGGCAAGCTCTCCGGAAGAACAAAGAAAATTAACACCGCATTGGCCGCCGCAAGACCTCCCGCAAAATAAAAGGGCGCTGAAAGCGAGATCTGGCTAAGGACTCCACCAATGAGCGGACCGAAAATAAACCCCACGCCGAAAGTCGCCCCAAGCAAACCTAACGCTCGCGACCGTTCTTGCGGCGGCGTTACGTCAGCGACATAAGCCTGGGTGGTTGAGACATTGGCCCCGAATGTTCCGTCGATGATCCGAGCAACAAAAAGCCAAAGGAGCGAATTTGCCGCCCCCATGATGAGGAAGCCAGCGGCTTGGCCAATCGTGCTTAAAAGCAGGATCGACCGCCGGCCGAAACGATCGGAGAGCGCGCCCACGATTGGGGAAAAAATGAACCCCATGCCCGAGTAAACCGCAAACAGCATCCCGATGGTGAACGGAGAAGCACGGAATCGCTCCGCGTAGAGCGGAAGGACAGGGACGACGATGCCAAAGCCCACCATGTCGACAAAGACCGTTAAAAGCAGGATCGGCAGCGGCGAGAAGAGTCCTTTGCCAGATCTTGATGAGCGGTTGGAGTTCATCTAAAAAAGTGCCAAGGTAAAGAGTACGCTCCGAGCGCCTGGAGCAATCATATTAGGGCTGCGAAGTTACAACTTGAAGGAGATTGCTGTTTCCGGAAGCCGCAACGATCCTGATGTCATCTGAGAATAGGTGATTCAGCCACGCCCGGCGGTCAAGATATTCGAGCGGTCTCGCCATTATGCCTTCGGCAGACATGGAGTAGCCGACGGTGCCAGTACGACGAAGACCGAAGTCCACTCTGAGCTTGTCTGGGCGGCGAAAATTATCAGATCGCACATCGTTGCTAGATGTGTCGAAAGCTCATGGCTAAGGCATAAAACAGGCTGACGCCCAGTTTCAGGGCGTCAGCCTCAACAGATGGATCTGTCGCTCGTTACGCGGTCGCGCGCCGATTAATGTCCGCGAAGTGTTTTCAGAGTCGTCCAAAACTCGTCAACGTTGCTCTTGTCGATCGCGCGAGTAGGAACGATCACTTGTTTGTTTTCCGGAATCTGTGGGTCTTCGCCGCGCAATTTTTTCGTCATCAGTAACACAGATTGATGTCCGAACTCGTAAGGGTTCTGCACGACCGTTGAATCGACGATCCCGTCTTTGATTCCTTGCAGGGTGTCGTCTTCTTCGTCAAAGGTCACTACTTTCACTTTACCGGCTTTTCCAGCCGTTTTCACCGAATTGACGATGGCCGGCCCATTGTAACTCCAGATGCCGACCAGGCAGGCAATGTCAGGATATTTAACCAGGGTATCCGCGACGTTCTGCCTTGCACGGACCCGGTCCGTATCATCTGTGCGAATGTCAATAACAGAAACGTTAGATCCTTTCAGGACCTCTTCGAGTCCTTGAATTCTCTCTTTCGCATTCTGGGCATCGCGCTTTCCGACAAAGATCATGATCTTGCCCCCCTCCGGGATCGCTTTTTTGATCAAACCCCCGGCCTGACGACCAGCGTCGACATTGTTTGTTCCGACGTAGAAAGCTCTTTTGCTCGTCGCCGCATCGCTGTCGGTAGTGGTTATCAAAGCCTTCTCGGTGCCGCGGTCGATCATTGCCGCCTGGTTGGCGGAATCAATCGGACTGATCGCGATCCCGTCGGAGCCTTTCACCAGAAGATCATCAAAGATTCGCGTTTGCTCGGACGGCGTACCATCGGCCACGAGTCGAACCTCGACGCTGACGTTTGGTACTTCCTTCATTGCTTTTTCGCAGCCCGCTTTGACATAGGTCCAGAAATCAGAGGCGCTGTTGGCCAGGACTGCCAGCTTGAGTGGTTTATCACTCGCTGCTGATATCCCGTTCGACGGGATGAAAGCCGGCGAAGCGGCGAGAAGGCAGAGGAACGTAAAAATCGGTTTTAGTTTTGTCATAAGATGGGGGGACGGATTAATAAGACTGATTGTGCTTCCGAGATGTTCGGAATCCAGTCGAGCCAAAACTCGGCTCCTCCTGGCGCTGGCTAAACTAGAGAATCGAGAGAACTTTACAATACGTAAGAATACGTACGAATAATCCCGGACAGGGATATGCAGACAAATCTTCAACATTACTCGAAGCACCTGGGCGAATTTTCGGTTCCGTTTTCCCGGAAGAGACGGCGAAAGCCACGACTTCGAGCGAAGGCGGACGAGCTCCAGCTTGTCATCATCCCCAAAGACGGAACCCAGGATTTTTGGAAAACCGTCTACTTGGGGGCGTGCAGAGCAGTTGATGACTTCCAGGATCAGGGAATCCTGATTCGGTTTACCTGGAAAGATCCGGGATCGGAAGAGGATTATCGGCAACAGATCCAACTTATCGAAGAAGCTCGGTCTGACCAAGTGAGTGGCATGGTGCTGGGACCTCTCGACAATCGATGCCTCGTTCCTTCTGTGAACAGGCTAATCCGCGCCAAAATTCCGGTCGTCATCATTGATTCAGCACTCGAAACCGAACAGGTCGTCAGTTTCGTGGCAACCGACAATTTCCGAGCGGGTAGTATCGCGGCAAAACATCTGGGGCGGCTGCTCAACGGCGGCGGAAAAGTCATTTTGCTCCGGCAAATGCAGAACTCCGCCAGTACCGAAGACCGCGCCAAGGGATTTTTGCAAACGATGCGTGGTGACTTTCCCGAAACGGAAATATTATGCGATTCGGAGTTTGCCGGCGGTACTTTCGAGACTGCATATCAAACTTCAAAGTGCTTGGTGAGGCGTCTGGGATCCGGAGCAAATGGTATCTTCACCGTAAACGAGTTAGCGAGCACCGGAATGCTGCTCGCACTTCAAGAGGCTGGAATAACCGGAGAGGAGGTTAAATTTGTCGGATTCGACACCAATCAAAAACTCTTAGAGAATCTTAGGACAGGATCGATAAACGGTTTGATGGTTCAAGACCCATTCGCGATTGGATATCTAGGAGTGAAAACGCTTGTCGACGCTCTTCAGGGCAATCTGGTTGCGCCGAGGGCGATAACCCATAGCCATCTTTTAACAGTCAATGGTGCGACAGAGCGCCCCTCATCAACTGAATCAAATTTGGATCTCGAGTCCGGCCCGCGCCCCAAGGCCCCGTTCGATCTGACACCCCGTGAAGCTGAGGTTCTCCATTGGGTTCGGCATGGAAAACGAGATTCCGAGATCGCCCTTATCCTGGGCATCAGCAGGCGGACAGCCGAGACACATGTCTCTAGAATTCTGCGAAAGCTTTCGGTGGAAACAAGAACCGCGGCAGCAATGTGCAGAGAATTTATCGTCCCGATGATACGGAAATAAGGCAAGCAGTCGCCGGGCCAAGACGGCAGCGCGCTCAGTCAACTGCAGGACGGCTTCGGTCGGGCTCGGCCACCGCGTAACCGAAGGCACCAAAGGTTATCACGCAGATTATGCCCCAGGTTTTAATAGTATTAATGGAATCGATTTATAACACTTTCAACACAAGAGCGTAAATGGTGGTGGATTCCCCTTGCGCCGTAAAGCCCACCGTCAGCCGTTCGGTGGCTCGGTGCATTCGTCCACTGTTCTCCAGTGCCTCGGTATACACCGTGATGGAATCGTAAATCATTGGGCCATACCACCTGGGAGAATACTCCTTGGATACTTCCCTGGTGAAGCTATTAGGATATACTGTACTGTGAACCCACCGATAATTGTGGGCGTCCCCAATCATATCCCTCCGGATGTATTCATTTGTCGTGTGCTTACGCTCGAAGTAATTGATGGAGCCGCTGGTATACGCGATGATAGACTGCCAATCATGACTGTCCATCGCGCGGTCTATGCTGATGATAAAGGCGGCTTCATTGTTGGCCGGAGCCGGAGTCGGGTACTCAACTTGATTCCGTGTTGGAGGAGCGGGCGGCGGCTGGTTCTCAGGCCTGAATTCGGGGTTTTCTGCTCGGTCGGGATCTAAGTTAGGTGGAGTGGGCAGGTAGCTGCGGTCACCGGTACGCACGAAGTAATCGAACTGTTGCTCGGTGATGGAAAATGTCCAGCCCGCGTCCAAATCGAATAGAATGCCCAAGGTACGTTGATTGGGAATTTGTCCGTAGAAGCTAACGTAAGCCTTGGCAATGAGGTAACGATGCCTACCGGAATTGTATGGGGCATAGGCGGAATTCGCGATTAGCTTGACGTTGTCGTTTCTGTAGACATCATCCAGCAAGCTTTGGATACTGCTAGCGGTGGCTTCCTTGTTGCCAATGACCCTGGTTACAAAGTCATCGGGTATCAGATTGGCGATAGAACAGGCTGCACCAAGAAATAGAATGGCGAGCGTTCCTAATGTTTGTTTCATAAAACTTCTGGCCGACTGAATTGGCCGAGATCGGGGTTACGTTTCATAATTTTACCTCTGCGTGGTTAGCTTATCAGATAACTTTTGCAGTGCTTTGTCCATGACCAGCGGGTAAGGAGAATCCCGTAAATGAGCCCACGGCCAAGGCTGCTAACAGTAGCTTGTTCATATTCTTCATGTTTTCTTTTTTGAATCAGTTCACACAGGCCGTTACTATTAAGATTGCTTTTTCCATATTTCTCCCTGCTTTGATCTGTCCTAGTGATGGCCGTGGAACCCGGCACCGTGATAGGCCCCTGCTCCACCCCTACGAACAACAACAACAGCGCCGCCGCCTCGCGGTCCATGCCACGTAGTGCCGCCGTCATTCGTTCCGTGCCAAACCACTCCCTCCGGATTGTGCTTCCCACGGTAGCCGTTCCAGTAGTGGTTGTATTCGCCATGGTAATAGCCCGCACGGTTCCAATTTGCACGGTAGTAGCCAGTATTGTAATAGCCACCGTTCCAACCTCCTAAAAACGGTAGACCGACATAATCACTGACCACCGGAGCATAGTCACCGTCATCGAGAACTGGTAATGGCACTGGGACGACAGTGGTCGCTACCACATTGCCGTTGGCATCTGAGTGTACATGGTACAGCCGCTGAGCAAAGCACCCAGTATGAATAAGCCTGCTATGAGGATATTTTTCATATTCTGGGTCGTCTGGATTGCATGGAAAGCTTTGGCAGGCCGCTTTGTTAAACGGCCGGTAGTTTGCAGCAAGGTTTAACCAGTTGCTTTTCTGGTGTCCTTCACGTTAACTCTCCGGAAAGGTTCGGTCCAGCTAAAATTAACACACTTTGTTATTTTTAACATATTTAACACATTAGGCAATCTTCCGATTTCTCATGGAGCTAAATGATTTCCCGGATGGAAATTTAGTTTCTTGCCAGTCCGGTAGGCCGACTTTTGCCGCTAGAAGAGCTTTAATGGCGTAGCCGTCTTTTAACACTCAATGGTGCGACAGAGCGCCCCTCCCCACCTGAATCAAATTTGGATTTCGAGCCCGACCAGCGTCCGAAAGGCCCCGTTCGATATCTGACACCCCGTGAAGCCGAGGTCTCCACTGGGTTCGGCATCGAAAACGAGATTTCGAGATCGGCCTTATCCTGGGCATCAGCAGGCGGACAGCCGAGACACATGTTTCTGAAGGATTAGGAAGGGTAACTGCCATGGCTGTTACAGGCCATCTAAGATGAATAGACGTCATCCGCGCCTTCCGTTGGGCGCCCTCGTTCGTGTCCCACGGATCGACTGGTCCCCATTCACCAAAGCCGATTTTCCAAACCTTGAGCGAAGCCATCTTCCAAGGGAACGAATCTCGACATCCAGCGGGGCAACCAATCGCGAACATTTGTTACCACCGGAAATGGACGGTGGCCCGGTCATTGGCTTGAGTGAATTGCGCCAGTGGCCGGTGCATTCCGGGGGTTTAATTAATCACCTTTGACGCAAATCATGTTGCGTTGCGTGTGGCAGTTCCACTTGGTAAATCCTACTGGTACCCGGAACTGATCCGTCCTGACAATTCTTGGGAAGTTCCCCCTGACCCGTTCTCGGCCCTATCTGTGCCCCAATGGAGCAAAGACCGGCTGCACATCCGGCCGAACAGTAGCTATCTGCGCGATCGGGTAGCCTGGGTCGGGACAGAAATGTTCGGCGCAGCAAGTCGGTCGTAATCGGTTCCGTCCGATTCCACGGAAGCAGCGAAAGCGTTCTGGCCATCAGACAGTAGCCGAATATGACCAGCGCCAAAGTGCCGACAGCGGGCAGCCAATAGAGCCAGCGGATCGGAGGAAAAAAACAGATGATCAACAGCAGCGTGTACGCCAGACGGAGCTGAACCGAGAACGCCTTGAAGGTGCGATCCCGAGCGAAGAATAAAACAGATTGACCGATCGAGAGTAGAACCGCAGCAAGAAAAGCTTTAGGCATGCCCGTAAGACCAAGCAGAAGCAGGCAGGCCGTATCCAGCCAAACCCACCACGTCCAGGCTTGAGGCATAATAAATAACCAACGCCGTGCGGTCCGGTTCATAAACGGGCCAAACAAAACCCCTTGAAGTGGATCGTCCGATTGTTTAAGCAATTTGGAAGCTTTGTTTGCATGGGCTTATCAGTGGAGCATCCACCGAGGACTGTAAATGGAACGAGAGACCCACTTGATGGCCAGTCTGCACTCCGGCAGCAGCGCTAGCGCCAGGGCACGGCTTTGCAGACGCGATTCTTCGAAAAACTGGGAACAAAGCGCCGTCATCCGGCAGGGATTAACCAACAGAAATCGATCCTGGCGGTTTGCGAAGACTTGGATCGAGGTCCACCACGATCCAGCCGCCACCAGACCGGTGCATTTGCCACCTCCATCAATCCATGGTCCCGAACTGGATAGCAGAAGGGAGATCAACTTATCTGAGAAAAAGCCACCACACGACGGATAACCAAGTGATGGCGACGAAAGCGGCCGAAACAACCATCAGGTTGAACCTGCGCATTCGCCTCTCATATTCCTGCGCCCAACTAAACTGTTGGTCACTTACTGATGTACGGTTTGCCGTACCAACCAATCCGTTGGCCTTCACGTACCACTTTTTCTAAGCCCGAAGAGAACGAATCACAGCCGGAAATTTTCCCTAACAGGAAAACAAATTTATCGCTGGTCATGAAAACGTTGAAAAATTCAGATGATCTAAGCGGCAGGACAAAATGTTCTTGTGTGCTGCAAACCTCTTCGCATTCGAGGCTATATTGATGGCTTACATGCGTCCATGTTTTGTGTTTCTCGGTCTATTGCTCTGCTTCATTGCAACACAAGCGGACGAGCAAGGGGTGATCAAAGACTCCGAAGCCATTCGATACGTAGGCCGATATGTCGAGGTGCGCGGATTAGTTGTCTCCGTCACGACCAGCCCATTTGGGACTACGTTTATCAGTTTCGGACGAGAATACCCCAACCAAACGTTCGCTGCGTTCATTCCAGCAGATTCGGGAATTGCGTCTGACCAGATCACAAAACTGCAAGGGAAATCATCGGCATCGTCGGCACAATTGAACTTCACGGGGCCGGAGATCAAAGTCAGTCGATATATCAGATCGTAGCTTAAGTTCTTAGTTGTCTTCCCAAATTCCAGAAAGACCGGCTGACGAGACGGTCGCCCGTGTCCATTCCGTGAATTTTATCTGACAGACCAGTGAAAGGACGGCGGCCCTTTTCGTCCAACGCCACATTTCTCCGTCGATTATTGCATCCTGAATGTCGAGTGCGGCAATTGATTTCATTTCTGATTTTGCCGCCGATCCTTTTCCGCATGTATGCGCGTTCCTTCCGCCTCGCCGCCGCCGACCGTCGATTTGATCTCGTGATCCGGTGCCGCGGCATCGGTCACGGCTTGCTTCATCCTCGCGATCTAGTGACCGGCGTGGCCTGATTCCGTTCCGCGCCGATCGCATTGCGGACATCGATGTGCGAGATCGCGCGCGCGCCCGTCCGTGCCGCCGCCCGCCGGCTCTTCGTCCCTGCTCCTGATTATGTTGCATATCTCCGGTCTGCTCCTCCTGCGCGTTTCATCTCTTGTCCCCTGCTTCTTCGATCATCGGCATCGTCGGCACAATTGAACTTCACAGGGGGAAGCCGGAGATCAAAGTCATGTCGATATATCAGATCGTAGGCTTAAGTTCTTAGTTGTCTTCCCAAATTCCAAGAAAGACCGGCTGACGGAGACGGTCATCCCGTGTCCATTCCGTGAATTTTATCTGACAGACCAGTGAAAGGACGAGCGGCCCTTTTCGTCCAACGCCACGATTTCTCCGTCGATTATTGCATCCTGAATGTCGAGTGCGGCAATTGAATGGTTCATTTCTGGAAATTTTGCCGCCCAGATCCTTTTGGTTCCGCGATAGTATGCGCGTTTCGCTTCCGCCTCGCAACGCCAAAGCCCGAAAACCGTCGAATTTGATCTCGTAGATCCGAGTGCCCGACGGCATCGAGTCAACGAGCTTTGCTTTCATCGGCTCGACGAAATCTAGTAGACGTACGGAAGCGGTGGAGCCTGATTTCACAAGTTCAGTCCGCGTCCGGAATCGCAAGGATTAGCGAAAAGGACGATCAGGAATGTAGCGAAGATACGCGCAGACAGCGCAACCGTAACGGGAAACGTAGCCGCCAGCACCAGCCGGGGCAATCTTCGGTCCCACTGGAACTACGCTGATTATGGGGAATTGAAACATATCTCCAGAAGTCTGTCATCCTCCTTGCGCGTTTGGTCAATCAAGTTCTTAGTGGAACCAACCTGCTTCTATCGGGACTATCTCGTCGCTAACTGCTCCAACCGCTATTCACCGGATCGAACGGCTGTGCGTTCGGGTCGATTTCCGTATTGTGACCAGGCATTGATCTGCTTCAACCATCGCTTGTTATACCCAAAAGGCAACGCTAACCGGTGGAAAAAACATGGTGAAAAGTATAGGAGAAGCGCAATTAACGGACCTAGACTCATTATCCTTCAGACGACGCAAATGACCCAAATTCCCGCCAAAGTTCTTAACGTCGGCAAGCTAGGTAACCAATATCTCGTAACCGTTCAGGTCGGGCACGAGAAATATCGAGGAACATTCGATTTGCGAATAAGCTCGACTTCATCGCCCACACAGGCATGACTATTCCCGACTCTCTCTCTTCCTCGGGTGCCTCTCCGCGCCTTAGCTTTGAACGGTCCTATCTCTGGCGAAGTCAGACGTAGAAAGTGACGCAAAATAACTCCAATCCCCGCAAAAATCCTAACAGTCGATAAACAAAACCATCAATACCATGTACTTGTTCAGATCGAACTCGAAAAATACGTCGGCCCTTTCCACACTTTAAGATTCGCAGGAGAAAGCAAACCGTTTCGCGGCAACTTTCACAGCAGTCAGCTTGACCTTTTTTATGGAAAGAATCCCGGCCTCAAAGCAGGTCAGTCATTCCCGTTGTGGACGATTCAGTGATCCAAGCAAACGGTCCGTGCCATCGCGCCAATCGACGAAGCTTTCGCGCCGCTGTCTGATTCGGACGGCCGCGTCTTCGCTCACCTATTGGGCTGCTCACTTGTACGGTGCTCCTTCCACGTCCGTTCGATTTCCTGGCGGATTGCAATTGAGCGATGCGATCCGATTCTGTAACGAAGATCGCCCGCCAACTCCCGATCGAGCCATCTGTAGATTTGTAGATTTCGATTTTGTCGCTCCGCCTTAGATACCTGATCTCATCTTTGATCTGTGTGACTTCCACGTGCTTTGGCTCTTCCTTTCCACGCCAGGGATTCGATAGCCTTCCTCGCAGCTGTCGTATGTTCCGATCGAAAATCCGTCCTTTGCAGCGAAGAAGGAAACTTCGTAGCAGACGATCTGTCCAAGCGGACCTAGATTTGCGTAGAAGTTGCTTGTTCCCTGGTTACTCGATCATCCGTGGCACTAATACCGGGCTCGGAGCTGATGGAAGCGAACCCACGGGCCGCACTATCTCGTTTAAGGGAGCATCGATTATTCGGGTTGAAGGAGACAAAATTCGCTCGGATAACGCCTATTTTGACCGGAAGGCACTGGATGAGCAACTTGCGCCTAAATGACTAACATTGGTAATTAAAATCGGGGGTCGATCGATTGAGGATTGAGATCACATTTTAAAAGTTGCCCAAGTGATGCAATACCGAGGCAACGTTTGAATGCCGCAGCCTCGCCGCCGCACGGGCTTCCCGCAAAAACCGAAGTCGCGCCGACTCATCACCGAGATATTTTTCGCTGATGACTTTCGGTGTCACGGGGCAGTGGAGATCGACGTCGAATGCTTTGTAAGTGACCCCCATCGCACCGCGACCCAACTCGACCGGCTTCCCGTCGTCACCCGTCACCAGTTCATCGGACCTGCCTAAACATTCGATTGCAATCTGAACATAGAGACAACATCAGCTACGCCCAGCTCAATTCGGTTCGAGACCGCTTCAAGCAGCTTATAGTTAATCTCATTGCTGGCGACCAGGTCTCTCACCTCCTTGACTTCAGGGAACCGCCTGGAGACATAGGTAATAAAGCATTCGGGCAGAATCCCTCGGACGATGTTCACTTCCGGCGTCATGCCAGTTTGAGCAATGCGCTTTAGCACTTCATGTCCGTAGATTGTTTGGCCCTCATCATCCTGGATGACTAGATTCATATTAGCCCGGTTTCACCCGCAACATTCCCGCAATTTTCTCATTGATCCACGGCGGAATGCTTTGCGATCGGGACTGGTGGAGATCCGCCAGTTTTCGCGTAACGCTTCAACTGGATCGAAAAACATACGCAAAGTTCCTGATCGAGTGAACAAATTCGTTCTATGTCATGGAAATCCTGAAAACTGGAAGCGCGTACGCGGTAGAACTAAAAAACAAACGTAAATAGAGCGAATGTTGCCGCATGAAATTTCGTTCCGTCGCACCACCCAAAACGATCAGTCCAGATGAGCTGATGACGGTCCTGAAGCGATACCTGAAAGAGACGAATGAGAGCGAGATTGTCTTAGCCTCTCGGATTGGCGTAAATCGTCACACCCTCACTCGCTGGCTCACGACCAGCCAAAGCCCGACGAAAGGCAGGTTGGCGTTAGCTGCGTGCTTCCTCAAGCGTGTCGGCTACCTCTAGCATTCTTTGTGACCTGCCGTTTTCACCACTTCTGAATCTATGATAGCACGCACTCAAAGGACCAAGTACGGACATTGACAAAGGAGCCGACCAACTTTACGACATATGCGCGATCTCGGAAGCGACTACGAAGTCTTAAGATCCATTCACCAGTAGAGATTTCTCATTTGAATTTTCCAGGTGTCTTCGTCACGAGTGTAGATTGTTTAATAGACTTTTAGCTTGTTCCAAGTTCCAACCTTGATCTTCAAATCATCGCCCTCACGAACCAAAACATCTGTCCAAAAGCCCTTCTCTTCCAAAGGGCCGAAGTTCTGGCCTTGGACGGTTTGACTCCATTCTCCGGTTGCCCAAATCGCATTCTTATCCGTCCCTAGAAATTGCGGTGAATACTGACTGGGTATGCTGAGATGCTTGCTGAAATGTGCCACCTTGAACATGTTTTCAAAAGATTTCTCGATGGCGTCGCGACCGTAAATTGGTCCCGAGTCATGCACCAGAACTCCATCCTCCGTGAAAAGCGCGGCCATGGCAGCGACATCGCTGTTTAGGAATGCCTCGTCATGCTTTTTAGAGAACGCGAGAAGCTGCTCGCGTAGTTTCGGATCTGGCGCATTTGGCTCTTGGGCAAAGATCGGCAAGCGAAGCTGGTTGCCAATCCTACAAGGCTAAGGAGACGGTGCACTAGATGGCGGTTCCAAAAGGAGTCGGTCCTGAATGCATCTATTTCTTTAGATGCTCCAGAACGTCAGGTCGTCGATTTTTGTTCCCTCAGGGCGCTCTTTGATCTCTGTTGGGATTGCACCCTCCGGGTAGCGCTCACAGCCGACCGCGAACGTCGCGCCAGGCTCGGGGTAAACGATGGTCAGCACCTTCCCAGCAAGATTGCCAAGAAGCTGGTTATCGGTTTGATCCCTGTTTGCAGGCAGTTGACGCAATTCTTCGAGTTTGGCCTTTGGCAATTTAATAACAATGTTAAACGCAATATTCGGCTGACCCGACCGGATAAAGTTGCATCGGGCGTAAACGTCAGTGGAGGGCATATTCAGGGTCGCCTCTTTGGTGTAGGAGTGGAGATTCAGCTTGCGAGTGTGCGCCCAAAATGAAACAACAAATTTGGATAGATTTGCAACGCAAAACGACACGTCCGGGTGCCCCTTATAAAACCGCGCCGGGAGATGCGTCACCATCTTCCGGCGCTTGAAGAAAACAACCCATCACCGAGTCACCGACCATGAGAAGTTTCGCCCTTAATCCTACCACGATTGCAGAACCGCAAAGGCCGGGCATAAGTGCGATTTCGGAACGAGAAAGACCGGGACGGGCGGCGACTAACGTATCGATCATAACAAAAAGGTGTAGGCAAAGGTAGGCGAACCGTCTCGGTTTGCTCCACTCGGAGAGGCAAAGCGAGACGCTTCGCTTACCTTGCCAGATAGCGATGCTGACAACCAGCAGCCTGCAATGATACCTCTTCCTGAGGCTGAAAAGTGGTGCGCGATGCAGGGTTCGAACCTGCGACTTCTTGCGTGTGAAGCAAGCGCTCTACCACTGAGCTAATCGCGCGCAGTAACGAAAAACCCGAGAATAGGCCATCCAGATCCTGATGCAATAGATTTCATCGCCGCCGGCAGGGGTAAGCCGGCTCATGGTCGGCTTCGCTTCGAAGGGCGCTGCCCTCCGGACCCCGTTACCTGACCTGCGCCAACGATCTGCACAAGCCAATCCGAAAGCGCTTCTTTGCTGGCCAGTGTGCGGATAAGCCCCTGTCTGGTGCAGAAACCAAATCCGGGTCCAAAAGCACTTCCATTCACAATGCAGGCATTGGTCCGGTTGAGTTCGATTTGCCGAATGCCTTCCTGCACGGCTTCCATGGGCTCCCCTTCCAACTCAAATTTCCAGCCGACAATGTACGCGTTTATGAACAAATCGCGAAGCCGGTGAATCAACTTAGGTTTAGGAGCAAGCCGGAGTTCGATCGATTCTGCGTCGCTGGAAATTTTCAGGGCTTTCGATGGCTTTCCGGCAATCGTCGCTTGGGCGACTCCAAAATCCGAGAGAGCAGCAGCATGCAGCACCCCAGCCACCTGCTCGCGGTCGGCGATCTCGCCTAGCATCTGGAGAAGCTCCTCATTTGTCTGAAAGCATTTTGCGTGGTCCGGAAACCACCTGGCTCCCCGGCCCTGGAACGATTCGACATCGTGTCCCGCTGCTAAAAAGCCTCGAGCAAGTTTCACCGCCAACTCGCCAGTCGATTGATTGGTGATGGATCGTACTTGATCGATTGGCTCTCTAGCCGGACCGCCGGTGATCACTATCCGCATAACCCTCTTCCAGTAGCCTTAAACCGCACTTTTCCTCAAGTTCAGTCGTGACAATTTTGTTTGCGATTTCAACATCGAGCTTTTGAATCTCCGATTCCATCTCGTAGATTGGACTCGATGACACCGAGAGCAGCGGCGCGAGTTTTTGTCGGGCAGTACTCCGAGAAAGCGGTCATCGAGGTTGCGGACTCGCTTCGACACGAAATCGGGACCAACGCATCCCTCGGTGTGCTATTTCTGACGCAGGAATGGCGCCCGCACCTGGAAGATACTCTCGAGTTGATCCGGCTCCATGGCCACGTGTCCCAGTTAGTCGGATGTTCTGGTTGGGGTATCATTGGAGGCAGACGGGAAATCGAGCACCAGCCGGGCTTCAGCCTGATTTTATTCTCGCTGCCCGCCGATAGCTTTTCTGTTTTACAAATCAGCGAAACCCAGGTCGAAGAATCCGAGGGAGCAGAGTACTGGCGTGAAAATGCCGGTCTTTCCGCTGAAGAGGTGACCTCTTGGATTGTCCTCGCGAATCCCTATTTTGGCGGAGCTGAGAACTGGCTGAACGAATGGAGCGCGGCCTACCCGAACGTTCCGATCCTGGGTGGACTGGCGAGCTCCAGCAACTCTGAGATCTTCCTCCTGAAAGATGGAGAGATTTCTACTGCGCCGGTCCTTGCCATAGCCATCAAGCGCGGTCTTCTGGTTCGATCTCTCGTCAGTCAGGGATGCCGCCCAATCGGTGACCCTTCGCCTATTACCAAGGCAGAACAGAATCTCATCCTGGAGATCGGAAACTTACCCGCCTATCAGGCTCTGGAGGCGGCTTTTCTCAGCATCCCAGCCGAGCAACGTGTTTCGGTGAGAAATAACTTGTTCCTCGGCCTGGCGGTCTCCGAATACATTGAGGACTTCAAGCAGGGCGATTTTTTGATCCGCAACATTCTGGGGGCAGACCCGCAGATAGGCGCGCTCGCTGTGGGCGCTCATCCGAGGGTTGGCCAAACTGTCCAATTCCAATTGCGTGATTCAAAGTCCGCCCGCGAAGACCTCGTTCTGGCTTCGGAACACGTCAAAACAACGCTGTCGGGGCCGATTGGGATCCTGCTCTTCTCCTGCGCCGGGCGCGGGAAAGGACTCTTCGGCGTATCAGACCATGATGCCGTAACTCTGGCCAACGTCTTGGGAGAGATTCCTCTGGCAGGATTTTTCTGCAACGGAGAGATCGGCCCGGTCGGCGGTAAAGCTTTCCTCCATGGATACACCGCCTCGGCGGCTGTCCTCTGTGTTGCTTAGCATCCGATTTGTGGAGAATTTTCTAAAACCGGATTCCGATTCGAGAAAACCCGAACCCGCGGTCTTTTCGTTTTCGGATTACGCTGCCGGAGACGGAGAAAAGCTTCACGTCAGTACGTTCGAGGAAGGGTTCCGGAGTCGCCGAAACAGGCAGCGCCCGCACCGGCACGATTTTTACCAGATTTTCTGGATGACGCAGGGAGCCCCTTCCTTCAACATCGACTTTTATAGTTTACCGATCAAGGCACACGCTTTGGTCTTTGTTCCTCCTGGAGCCGTCCACAATTTCGGATTGATGAACACTGCCGACGGATTCATTCTGTCATTTGAGGAGGATTTTCTCGAGTCGGAGGGACATTCCGTGGATCTGTTCGCAGAGTGCCCGCCGCTTGATCCGGCGCAAATTCGCACCGTGTTGGCCGTGCCTGACTCTTCAGTGGAAACAGTGCAGGATTGTTGCGCGCGCCTGTTTGAAGAATTCCATGCCAAACGTCAGGGGTACCGGGCTGCCACTGCCGCGCTGTTGCGCCTTTTGTTTGTTGAAATTCGACGTTGTTTATCCGCCCAGGTCGCGCCGAGTGCTTTTCACAAGTATTCATCATTGACGGCGCGATTCCTTCGGACCCTGAACTCCCGGCCCTATCAATTAACCACCGCCTCGGAGGTCGCCAAACTCCTCGGGGTCTCCCGCAGCTGGTTGAATCAACTGGTCCGCCAGGAAACGACAAAAAATCTCACTGATCATTTGCGAGGAAGACTCATTCTCGAATCGAAACGGCTTCTGGCCCATTCCGACCTCAACGTGTCGGAGATCGCTTACCAGCTTGGATTCGAAGATCCGTCCTATTTCACCCGTCTGTTCCGCCAGGTGGAAGGGTTAAGCCCACGCGAATTCCGAGAAGTCTATCGCTGAGGGCAAGAAGGAGAGAAGAGGTCGGAGCTGAAATCCAGACTAAGCCAGTCGAAATCTCCTAGAAGAAGCGCGAATCATTCCAATCAATGTGATGGCAACTTTTCGCGGATCCTGGATTCTAGCTTTCACCATGACCGAACGGTCAACTCGCTTGATTCTCCTTGAAAATCAGCGTTACTATGTGAGCCGAAATCGCCATCAAAGGTACCGTCTATGTGGATCGTCCAGTTAGCCTTACGACGACCGTACACCTTCATCGTTCTCGCCATTTTTATTCTGATCGCAGGCGTCCTCTCCATCTTACGGACCCCAAAGGACATCTTTCCCGACATCAATATTCCAGTCTGCGCCGCGATCTGGAACTTCACGGGCATGCCGGCAGAGGAATTCTCAAATCGGATTACCTCCGTTTACGAGAGAATCCTGACCACCGTCGTTAACGACATCGAACATATCGAGTCAACGTCTTACAATGGCATCGGAGTCGTTAAGATTTACCTGCAACCGAACGCCAGCGTCCCAGTCGCTATGGCACAGCTGACCGCCGCGTCTCAAGCGGTCCTGAAACAGCTGCCTCCAGGAGAGACCCCCCCGCTGATTCTCAGTTTCAGCGCTTCAAACGTGCCGGTCCTCCGACTCGGCCTGAGCGGGCCGAATTTTTCCGAGCAACAGCTTAACGATCTTGCGTTGAACTTCCTCCGAGTTCAACTGGTGACCGTCCCTGGCGCTGCCGTCCCCTACCCCTATGGCGGCAAGCAGCGAGTGGTTTCGGTCGATATTAACAACCAGGAACTTCAGGCGCGCGGCCTTGCGCCAACCGATGTCATCAGCGCGATCAGCGCCCAAAACGTTATTCTGCCCTCAGGAACAGTCAAAATCGGGGAACAGGAATTCGACATCGGATTAAATGCCAGCCCCAAATCGATCAAGGAGTTGGGCGACATTCCAGTTCGCACGCTCAACGGCACGACCACTTATGTGCGCGATGTGGCCAGTGTGCGGGACGGATTCATCCCTCAAACTAACATCGTACGTTTTGACGGCCGAAGGGCCACCATGTTGCAGGTTCAAAAGAACGGCAAGGCTTCGACGCTGGATATTGTTCAGGGCGAGAAACAGCTGGTCCAGCGCCTCAGTTTACCAGAAGGCTTGAACATCCGGACGCTTTCCGACCAATCCATTTTCGTGACGGCAGCAATCGAGGGAGTCGTCAAAGAAGCGGTGATCGCGGGATGCCTGACCGCCTTGATGATCCTGCTTTTTCTTGGAAGCTGGCGAAGCACCTTGATTATCGCTGTCTCGATTCCTCTTTCAATTTTGACATCGATCGCCGTCCTAGCTGCGCTCGGCGAGACCATTAACATCATGACCCTGGGAGGTCTCGCACTCGCGGTCGGCATTCTGGTCGACGACGCAACGGTCACCATCGAGAATATCGACAGGCATCTGGAAGAGGGCAAATCTCTGCATGATGGAATACTCGACGGCGCAGCACAGATCGCGGTACCGGCGTTTGTCTCCACTCTTTGTATCTGCATCGTCTTTGTTCCGATCTTTTTCCTCAGCGGAACTGCCAAATTTCTCTTCGCGCCTCTCGGGGAAGCGGTCATTTTCGCAATGCTCGCTTCTTATATTCTCTCTCGAACGCTGGTTCCCACTCTGGCCATGTATTGGCTGGGCGGGGACCATGCCAAGCACAACGAAGCGGCCGACAAAAGTTCGGCGCCGGCGCGGCGGAGAAATCCGATCCTGGGAATATTCGGGGCAATCAATCGAGGGTTCAACGAGCGGTTCGACTCCTTCCGAGAAGGGTACCGAGACTTACTCGCGATGTCCCTGAGAAACACCCGCACGGTCATCATCTTGTTTGTCGGTTTCGCCGCCCTCTCGATGCTGTTGGTTCCTTGGCTAGGCCAGGACTTTTTCCCAGCGGTGGATGCCGGTCAGTTCACTTTGCATGTCAGAGTAAAAAGCGGGACCCGAATTGAAGAGGTCGCTCGGCAGGTGGATCAAATCGAAGGCGCTATCCGTGAAGAGATCCCGAAGGACCAGTTGAAGGGTATAATCGATAACATCGGGTTGCCGTACAGCGGAATCAATCTGACCTATTCGAATTCCGGGGTCGCGAGTGCCGCGGATGCCGACATCCTTGTGTCGCTGGGCGAGAAGCACGGGCCAACCGCGCAAATTGTCAGCAAGCTCAGGAAACGGATGCATCGGGATTTTCCAGGAGTAATCTCTTCGTTTCCACCGGCCGACATTGTCGCTCAGATTTTGAACTTCGGTTTGCCGGCGCCTTTCGATCTGCAAATTGTGGGCCCGAACACTGCCGCAAATTCGCAATTGGCCAATCGACTCGTCGATCAAATTAGCCGTATTCCAGGCGCGGTCGATGTACGGGTTCAACAACCGTTTGATTCGCCCCGATTAAACCTGGTGGTTGACCGGACCCAGGCCTCGCAACTCGGAATCACCGAGAACCAGGTGGCCGGTTCGCTCCTGGGAGCTTTGAGTGGAACTCAACAGACCAACCCGAACTTCTGGCTCGATCCTAAAAATGGCGTCAGCTACACGGTGAACACCCAGGCACCTCAATATTCGATCAGTACACTGGATGATTTGCGGAGCCTTCCGATTCTCGGGCCAACCGGAGCAGCCTCGCCCTCGGCGACGCCTGCGACGGGAGCTCCGACCCAGATTCTTGGGAACCTGGTTCAACTCACTCGTTCTTCGGAACCGCCGATCGTCAGCCATTACAACATTCAGCCGGTCATCGACATTTATGGGGCGGCCGAAGGAAAAGATTTGGGATTCATCGCTGCTCACGTTCAAAAGATCGTTGACGGCGCACAGAAGGATCTGCCCAAGGGAAGCCGGATGGTGTTACGCGGTCAAGTCCAAACCATGAAGGACTCATTCACCGGATTGATCGGCGGTTTGATCTTCGCCATGCTCCTGGTCTATTTGCTGATGGTCGTGAATTTCCAGTCCTGGATCGACCCGTTGATCATTATCACGGCGCTTCCGCTCGCCTTGGCAGGAATTGTTTGGATGTTGTTTGTCACCGGCACAACTCTCAGTGTGCCCGCCTTGATGGGGGCAATCATGTGCATGGGCGTCGGCACTGCCAACAGCGTCCTGATCATCACATTCGCCAACGAGGTGCTGGAAGAATACAAAGATTCTTATCGAGCTGCCTTGCAGGCGGGTTACGTCCGATTGCGTCCTGTCCTGATGACCGCGATCGCCATGATTATCGGTATGGTCCCCATGGCCTTGGGACTAGGAGAGGGCGGCGAACAGAATGCTCCTTTGGGAAGAGCAGTGATCGGCGGCTTGCTGTTTGCCACCATCGCGACACTCGTTTTTGTTCCGACCATCTTCGCCGCTGTTCGGAAAAACAAATTCAATCGGCCAACTCCGATCGCCGCCCGTGCCACGAATTAATTTCTTTGGAGACAAAAAATGACGCAGGGTACTTTAAAAGAAACTGAGCCATTGGAACGAAAGCCGCCCATCACCGAACCGAGCAACCGGAAAGGAGTTAAGTTTTCCTTTCTGGCCGGCGGGGTGATCTTTATAGCGATCGCGGTTTTCGGGATCTGGTCCCGTACCTCGAAGACCTCAGGACTTCAACAACAATCAAATGAAGCTGCTCAGACGGTGGTGACCGTGATCCATCCGGAAAGAGCAGCCACCGTCATACCGCTCCAGTTGCCCGGCCAAACCAGGGCTTACATTGAAGCACCTATCTTCGCCCAGACGAGCGGGTACCTTAAGAAATGGTATTTTGACATCGGAGCAAAGGTCAAGGCGGGCGATGTCCTCGCTGAAATTGAAACTCCCCAGGTCGACCAGCAGTTCAATCAGGCCAAGGCGCAGCTCAAGGTCGCCGAGTCGGCTCGCGACCTGGCGGAAACCACTTTCAAGCGCGATCAGGATCTCTTTAATCGAAAAGTGATTGCCGCACAGGATTTTGATACCGCCTCTGACAATTATCGGCAAACCCAGGCCACAGTGATCGCTGACCAAGCCTCTTTGAACGGGCTCGAAGCGCTGGAGAACTTCAAAATCGTTAAGGCGCCCTTCGACGGAATCGTCACGGAGAGGGATACAGATATCGGGGCATTCGTTCCTTCGGGATCCGGGGTGCAACTCTTCAGGATGGCCCAAACCTCTCCGCTTCGTGTTTACATCAATGTTCCGCAGACATTCGCGCGCTTTGTCAAACCTGGGGTACAAGCGGACCTCACTTTGAACGAACTTCCCGGTAAGAAATTTCCTGCACATGTCACGAATACGGCAGGAGCAATTGACCCGACTTCCCGCACCTTGCTTACTGAACTGGAGGTTCCAAACGAGAGCAAGGAACTCCTCCCAGGTGCGTACGCACAGATCAATTTGAAATTAGAAGGTGATACCGGACTTGTCACCGTACCTTCCAATACCCTTTTATTCCGTTCCGAAGGACCGAGCGTTGGCGTCGTTCACCCGGACGGGAAAGTCGAGATCAGGAAAGTCGTCATCAACCGGGACCTTGGCGATAAGCTTCAGATTTCTCAGGGACTTTCAGAATCGGATCAGGTCATTCTAAACCCCTCGGACGGCCTCGCCAACGGCATTGCCGCAACCGTGGCGACCCCAAAGCCAAGCGCCACACCGGCGGCCGCCAAGGGCTGACTAAAAGAAGCAAAGCGGGACGCTTCGCCTACACGTTTCTTCCAAGCGTGGCCTCAGCGCGCCGAATGATACGGGCAAAGCTTCGCGGATCCAGACTTGCCCCACCGATAAGACCGCCATCGATATTCTTCTGGCGCATCAAATCCTCCGCGTTTTCCGGTTTGACGCTTCCACCGTATTGGATGCGAACCCGGTCGGCGGTGGAAGCTCCAAAAAGCTCGGAGAGCACCGAACGAATAAAGGCGTGTGCCTGTTCGGCCTCGGCCGGTGTAGCCGATCGCCCGGTTCCAATCGCCCAGCATGGTTCATACGCCACGACGATTTCAGATAAATCCTTTTGACCCACTCCTTCCAAACCTTTCCGTATCTGGCGCTCCAGTACCTCCTCAACCCGACCGCTATCCCGTTCCGGAAGCGTCTCACCAACACAAAAAATGCCACGCAGACCGGAATCCAGAGCGGCTCTCACCTTTCGATTGACAATCTCATCCGTTTCTCCGAACAGCATCCGTCTTTCGCTATGTCCGAGAATGACATATTTGACGTAGAGCGCCCGAAGCATTGCGGCACTCACTTCGCCGGTGAAAGCTCCGCTTTTTTCCCAGTGCATATTCTGGGCTCCGACGCGGATAGCTGGCAATTTTTCGGCAGCAGCCACTACCGCCGGAATCGCAGTAAACGGAGGAATGATGACGACTTCGATGTCATCGACTTGTCCAATCTCAGAAAGAAAGACATCGAAGTAAGATGTTGCCTCACTATGGGTGAGGTTCATTTTCCAGTTTGCCGCCAGAATTTTTTTCCGCATGATTACTTATCCGTCAGCGCGGCGACTCCGGGAAGTTCTTTGCCCTCCAAAAGTTCAAGCGAGGCGCCTCCTCCCGTGGAGATGAAAGTCATCTTATCCGCATACCCGAATAGTCTCACCGCAGTCACGGAATCTCCTCCGCCAATAATCGTCTTGGCTTCAGACTCAGCCAGAGCCGCGGCAATTTCTCTCGTGCCATTGGCGAAATCTGCGATCTCGAAAACCCCGACAGGACCGTTCCAAACGATCGTTTTCGCCTTTGCGATTTCGGCCTTGTACAGAGCAATCGTCTCCCTGCCGATATCGACAGCTTGCCACCCTTCGGTGATTCCGTGAGACGGCGAGAGCAACGGCGTATTCCGAGAGCTTGCCCCAGCCTTAAACTCGTCTGTTTCAATACTGTCGATCGGCACCAAAAACTTGACCTCCTTCTCTTTTGCCAGCGCTAGAAGTTCTTCCGCCAGGTGAACCTTGTCCGCTTCGATCCGACTCGCGCCGGTCGGAATACCCATGGCCTTAAAGAAAGTATGAGCCATTGCGCCTCCAATGAGGATGACATCCGCCTTCTCCATTAAAGCTTTGATTACTTCAATCTTATCGGAAACCTTTGATCCACCCAAAATCACCAGGAACGGCCTGTCAGGATTTGCCAATTCCTCGTGTAAGTATTGGAGCTCGCGTTCCATTAACAGGCCCATGGCTGCCTGCGGCAAATATCTGGCCACCCCCGCTGTGCTCGCGTGGGCGCGGTGCGCGGCACCGAAAGCATCGTTCACGTACACGTCACCCAACCGTGCCAGCGCTCGCGCAAAGTTCTCATCGTTCGCTTCTTCTTCCTTAAAGAACCGAACATTTTCCACCAGCAGCACACCCCCTTCCGGAAGCGCTTTCGAAGCTGCTTCCGCATTTGGTCCAATCACCTCCGGGCAAAACTTCACGGGTGGCGGAATCATTTGCATCAGATGATCGGCCACCGGCCTCAAAGAATACTTCGGATTCGGTTGTCCTTTCGGTCGGCCAAAATGCGCCAGCAATACCACCTTTGCTCCTTTTTCCCGTAACAGTTCGATCGTCGGAAGACTCTCTCGGATCCGAGTATCGTCCGTGATGTGAATTTTTCCGTCAATTTCCTCGGTCGGAACATTGAAGTCGACGCGGATCAAGACACGGCGCCCTCTGACCTCAAGGTCGCGAACTGATAGTTTCGCCATATTTTTCCGCCCAGTTACAGGATGTGCTTGAGCAGATCAACACATCGATTCGAATAGCCCCACTCGTTATCGTACCAACTAATCAATTTGAAGAAACGACTGTTGAGTCCGATGCCGGAACTGCCGTCGAAAATGCTGGAGTATGGGCTATGAAGGAAATCTGTCGAAACAACCTCGTCTTCCGTATAAGCGAGAATACCCTTCAAATAGGTCTCGCTGGCATTTTTCATCGCTGCGCAGATCTCCTTGTAGCTGGTCTCCTTCACCGTCCGCACCGTGAGATCCACCACCGAGACCGCTGGCGTCGGCACCCGGAATGACATACCCGTGAGCTTCCCTTTAACCTCCGGGCAGACCAGGCCCACCGCCCTCGCCGCTCCTGTCGTCGATGGGATAAGGTTGATCGCCGCGGCACGGCCCCCTTTCCAATCCTTTCGGGAAGGCCCATCCACAGTCTTCTGAGTGGCGGTATAGCTATGCACTGTGGTCATCAGGCCCTCTTCGATCCCGAAACCTTCTTTCAATAAAACGTAAACGACCGGCGCCAGGCAATTCGTCGTACAGCTCGCGTTCGAAATAATGCGATGTTTCGTTGCATCGTACTTTTGATGATTTACCCCGATGCAGACGGTGATGTCTTCATCCTTCGCAGGAGCGGTGATCAGAACTCTTTTCGCCCCGGCCTCCAAGTGCCCTTTCGCTTTATCGGCTGACGTAAACAGTCCCGTCGATTCGATCACGATTTCGCAACCCAGCTTGCCCCAAGGCAACTCGGAGGGCCCTTCTTTCACTGCCAAACAGCGAATCTTGTGTCCATTTACCACCAGCAAGTCGTCGCTCTCGAGCTCAGGGCTGGATTTTTCGCTGGAGACTTCGCCTTGGAATCGGCCCTGCGTGGAGTCGTATTTTAATAGATAGGCCAAATTGTCGGCCGGAACGAGGTCGTTCAAAGCAACCACGTCGATCTCCTTGCCTAGCAAACCTTGTTCGACAAGCGCCCGAAAGACCAGGCGCCCAATCCGCCCAAAACCGTTAATTCCAATTTTCGTCATGGATGACTATCCCCCAAGAGTTAAGTTTTTTGAAGACAGTGCCAGTAAATCGGTACCGTGATTCACCGTCAACCAGAAGATTAGCAAAGATCGACCGGGACATCACAGATAACCAATTACAATCCTCTTTTGCGGAACCGTAGCACCCGCTAGTAACAATCGCTTCCCGCTCTTTCGAAGACACGGTTTGCGATGTCTCTGGTTAACGAACGGCCAGGGCGGATGGCCAAAATCCCGATCCGCGCTTGGCGTTTTCCCGATTGACCAGTTAGGCCGGAGCTTCGGTCAACCCGCCCACACCCTCAGGCTGGGAACGACTTGCCTCCGGCGGACGATCGTCTCGGTTTGCCGGCGCGATCGGAGGTGGCGGATTGACTAATCTACCGTTATTCAAGATCTCGCGGATCTGACTGCCATCCAGTGTCTCGTACTCCAAAAGCGCTTTAGCGATCGTCACCAAGGTCTCTTTCCGAAGCGTCAAGACCTTTAACGCACGCTGGTAGGAATCATCACAAAGTCTCTTCACTTCACGATCAATCTCTTGTGCGGTCGCTTCGCTGTAAGCTCGCGAGCGAGAAATGTCGCGCCCCAGAAAAACGTAATCCTCGTGCTCTCCGTATTCGACCATACCAAGACGCTCGCTCATGCCCCACTCGCAGACCATTTTGCGCGCGATGCCCGTCGCCATCCGAATGTCACCGGTGGCTCCGTTTGTCACATCACCAAAGACGATTTCTTCGGCTACGCGCCCGCCCATGATAACGACCAGGCGATCTAATAATTCGTTTTTGCGATTGGTGTACTTATCCTCCACAGGTAAATACATCGTGGAACCAAGAGACGGGCCCCGGGGAATAATGGTCACCTTATGGAGCGGATCAGTATGCTCAAGGACCTCGCACAATAGTGCGTGACCTGCTTCGTGGTAAGCCGTGTTTTCCTTTTCTTTCTCGCTAATGGCGAGACTCCGACGCTCTTTGCCCCATCGCACCTTGTCACGGGCTTCTTCCATCTCAGCCATCGTGATAGCTTTCAGGCCCCGCCGCGCAGCCAGTAACGCCGCTTCATTGATTACGTTTGCTAGCTCGGCTCCAGAATATCCCGGCGTTCCTCGTGCCACTACTCCGAGATCAACCCCCTCAGCAAGTTTCACTCTCTTTGCGTGCACTCGCAGGATTTCTTCTCGTCCTTTGACGTCCGGCAGATTGACAGTGATCTGGCGATCGAAACGGCCCGGCCGCAGGAGCGCCGGATCCAATACATCCGGCCGATTTGTCGCCGCGATGATAATGACACCCTCCTGAGTATCAAACCCGTCCATCTCAACCAACAGGGCATTTAAAGTCTGCTCACGCTCATCATGCCCGCCGCCGAGGCCGTGCCCACGGTGTCGGCCAACCGCATCGATTTCGTCGATAAAGATAATGCACGGAGCGGACTTTTTACCCTGCTCAAACATGTCACGAACTCGCGAAGCTCCGACCCCAACAAACATCTCGACAAAATCGGATCCGCTGATGCTGAAAAACGGCACGTCCGCTTCACCGGCGATCGCGCGGGCCAGAAGTGTCTTACCCGTTCCTGGAGGTCCGACCATCAGGACACCTTTGGGAATACGGCCACCAAGTTTCTGGAATTTTTTTGGATCTTTTAGAAAATCGACGATCTCCTGGACTTCTTCTTTGGCTTCTTCAACACCGGCGACATCCTTAAACGTCACCCGGTTCCGATCGCGGGCGAGCATTCGAGCCTTGCTCTTGCCAAAATTCAGTGCCCCTTTCCCGGCGTTCCGAATCTGTTGCCTGAAGAAAAAGTACAGAATCAGGAAAAACAGCGCGATCGGCAGAAATTGAAGCAGCGCCGAGAGCATGACATCAGAATCAGCCTTGATGTCGACCTTATAACCTTTGTTCTCCAGCTCGGATTTGAGGTCCTTATTATACTCGATGAAAATCGTCGTCTTGAAATGGTCCGGTGCGCCGGCCAAGGAAGATGGTTTTTTGCCCTTCTCGTAGGCGCCGCGCAAAGTTTGCGTCGACCGACCTTCAGTCACGATCAACTGAAGCGGTTCTTCTTTGCTGATACGACCTTCATCGATGTACTTCTCAAAATCGGTGAAACTGATCTCTTCGACGTTTCCATAGCTGCCATTTCGCGACAGCAAGAATCCGCCTAACAGAGCTATGGCGCAGGCAAACAGGAGTATGCCGCGCCAATTGAAGTTGTTATCGTTGCCGAAATTTCGAGGGTTTTTGTCTTTAGAGGATCTAGGATCTAATTGTGCCATACACTAAAACAACTTCCCACCCTAGCACATAGAGACCGGCATGCAAAGGGCGAGAGGGTTCACAGATCGTAATCAGAAAATCCAAGCGCTCAATCCGCGCTCGGAATCCTGCCTTATTTTGAAGCATATTTCACGCTGCACCCATAGGGTTGGGTGGCGGTCGTAGAAACGGTTTTCCCAGCCATGGCCGCATCGAGCGCCACCTGTACGTAGTTGGTCGCGGTTTTGACGTCGGCCAAGTCGGTGCTCCTCTTGTTATCAATCGCACCCTTGTAAACAAGAATACCCTTCGGATCGATAATGTACATGTCCGGCGTGGTCTTGGCACCGTACATCCGTCCAACTTCGCCGGCTGGGTCCAATAACAAACCGGTTCGTGCAGAACCATCCTGAACCGCAATTTCATTTAACTTCGCCGCCGGATAATTCCCCTCCTGACCAGGAGCGGAGGAATCGATCGTCAGCCAAGTCACTCCTTTGGCGGTGTACTCTTTCTGAAGACCTTGCATGTTGCCCGATCGATAGTGCTTTCGGACGAACGGACAATCAGGTTGGTACCATTCCAGGACGACGTACTTTCCTTTCAAATCGGAGAGACCCCAGGTCTTCCCGTTCGTGTCAGGTAACGAAAAATTCGGAGCAGCTTTGCCAACTTCGGTTTCTGCGAAGCTCAATCCGCCTGTCACCGCAAGCAACCCACAAGTGAAGAATAACGCCTTAATCATTTCCTTTTAAACGCTTTTATTTGAATATCAGACTACTGGTCATCATGTTTTGTTCAATGCATCCAAAACAGTTTGAGACGTAATCAACTCCGGTAACAATACCGGTGTCTCCTTGTTCCCACCCCGATAAACCAGATACATTGGAACTCCGGCTCTTCCAAATTGCTTCAAGATCTGCGTAATTTCCGGATCGCCTTTGGTCCAGTCGGCCTTCAGTACCAGCACGTTCCGCTTCAGAAATTCTTGCCTTACTTTTGTGGTGTCGATGGCGAAGCGTTCATTGGTTTTGCAGGTGATACACCAATCGGCAGTGAAGTCGACAAACACCGGTCTGCCGGAGGCAATCGCTTCGTCAAGCTTCGATTTGCTGAATGGTTTCCACACCAGCTGGCTCGGCTTGGTCACAAATTGATAGCCGACCGCGGCCAGCGCGAGCACGCAAACCATCCCGGCGATTGCCAGCAGCCGCGAGCGCCCCGAAGAAACCGGCGTCCAAAAAGCCCCTTTGATCCATCCCAAAATCGCAATCACCAGGAGCATCGCTCCGAGTTCCACGATCGCGTCAGCACCCCGCATCTGACCCAAGATCCACATCAGCCAAAGCAGCGTTCCAACCAGGAGAAAACCCATACATTGCTTAAGACGCAGCATCCAGTCTCCCGGCTTCGGCAAATAACGCAGCCATTTCGGATTGAACGCCAAAAGCAAATAGGGCAAAGCCATTCCCAGCCCGATAAACAGGAAGACCAGGAATGTCACCCATCCAGCCTGGGCAAAAGCGAAGGCCGAGGCGGTGCCGAGAAACGGTGCAGTACACGGCGTAGCCAGGACCGTCGCGAAAACTCCTTGGAAAAACGCTCCGCCATAACCCTGTTCTCTGGCCAGGTTGGCCAGCCCCTGCGTCGCCTGTGCAGACACCGACAACTCAAACACGCCGAATAGATTCAGAGCAAATGCGAAAACCAGGCAGGAGATTAAAACAATAAACCGGTAGTCCTGGAACTGGAATCCCCAGCCGATCTGTTCGCCTGCTGCTCGCAGCAGGATGACCAATGCAGCCAAGGCGGCAAAACAACCAATGATCCCCAGCGAAAAAGCCATCGAGAGAAGAAATGCCTTTTTGGGATGAATTCCGGCCTCGGACACGAATCCAAAGATTTTCAGAGAGATGACCGGCAGTACGCAGGGCATCACGTTCAAGATCAAACCGCCGATCATCGCAAATCCGAGCATTTGCAAAATCCCTAAAAATCCAACCGCCGGAGCCGCTGTTTGGAGGGCAGCCGCCCTCAGAACGGTCTTTTCATTGATCTCGTACCCTTGCCGGTTCTCACCGGCGCCCACTACCAGGACGCCATCCAGACGATTGATTGGCTTAACCTCAGTCTCGATTGGAATGGTTAGTCTGTTTCCGTCTCTCCCTACATGGCCAATGACAGATTCCTCGGGCGGTATCGGAAAAAAGTCGAGCGCGGTGTCGTTTGGAACACCGTCTACCACCGCGAGAAGGCTTTTGCCCACGCGTGTAAACCCTATTTTGACAGGATCTGCAGGCGGCTTGGGAACCAGGGACGCATATTTCTGAAAAATCTGAGCCGAGTCGGACAGGGTATTACCACCCACGTTCAAAGTGAGCGCAAGCTGAGCGCGCCCCGGGACACAGAGACTTTGACAAACCAGCCAGTCTGTCTTGGCCTGAATCGAAATCGGTTGCGGTGGCAAATTTGTCGGAGCTTCAACGTCCGTGAATAACAGCACCTCCGACGTGTAAGCAAAGACCTCCAGATCGCCCGGCTCTTTATCGCGGGTCGGAAGCGGCCACTGCAGCTCGCCAACCTTGAAGCCCGGAGGTAATTGCCATTCAATCTTGGTCGGTAAACCCGAATCGCCAGAGTATTTCCAGTAAATGTGCCAACCCGGCTCGATCTGATAGAGCACTCCGACTCTGAACTTCTGCCCCGGTTGAATCGACCTAACGTCCGAAATCAGGGAGGCTCTCACCAGTTCCTTGCCGTTATATTGCTGCGCCTGTGCCGATTGAGGGACCTCAAACGTCAGCAGAACCAGGAAGCCGATCCAGAGCAAAGTCCGCAATAGCGTTCTACTCATGGCGACATTTTTTCGAATCGGTATGCATTGGACGTCCATTTTTGAGAGCAACGAACTAGCCGCTATCTTCCACAATCTAGTATAAATCTAACGTAGCACAGACTTTCAGCCCGCATTTTTGTGGGCGACCACCCGCACGGCCAAACCTGCGTACCCACGCCCAGCGCCCTCACGCTTCACCCCTCACGCTTCACCCTCACGCTTCACCCCTCACGCCGCCTCGCCCCACCGCTCGTTCCCCCGGCACCATGCATGACGCTTGTGAGGCATGCACACTGCAAGCACTTGAAGGCGGTTCGTTCCCATCTTCATAACATTAACTGTCTCAGCATGAGTTGCTTATACCAGAACAGCCAGCCTGGCACGCTTTAAGCCTGTCAATCTGCCGGAATATGTTGTCCTGGGCGGTAACGGTAATAATCGTGGGAGTCGTTGCGGCGCTGCTGGCGTTTTGGGGGCTGGCCGGACTGCCAGGCTGGTTGGTGAGAGCATTATGCCTGCTCCTGATCATTTTGTGTATAGTGGCGGCTCTATTTGCATGAAAAGCAGCGCGCTTCCCTGCTTTATGACATGCTTAAAAAGAACGGGTTCTCACCCCAGCAACCGGTCCAGACGCGCAGAGAATCCCCCCGATCACCCTTGTCGTCCGCTCTTCAACAAATCCCGGATCTCGGTGAGCAGTTTTTCCTCGCCCGAGGGACCGGCAGCAGCAACTACAGGCTTCTTGAAGCGATTCACTTGTTTGATGACTATGAACAGGCAAAACGCAATTATCAAAAATTCAATAACCGTATTGAGAAACATGCCGTAGGCAAAAACGGGAATTCCCCTGTCAGAAGCCTCTTTTACAGAAGCCACCTGCTGGCCGTTCAACACAATAAATAGATTAGAAAAATCGACCTTCCCGAGAATCAGTCCGATCAGTGGCATAAAGATGTTAGTGACGAGCGAAGTGACAATCTTGCCGAAGGCGGCACCTATAATGACACCTACCGCGAGGTCGATCACGTTTCCCTTGAATGCAAATTCCCTGAATTCTTCAAATATTGCCATTGTGAGTTTTCTGTTCTGCGTTTGAGTTTCGAGTTTCCGCGTGGTCATGCCCACGCCGCTACCGAATGAACACTCAAAGCTAAAATCTCAAAACTTAAAATTCCACGCCGCCAAACCCGAAGATGAGAAATAACCGCCGATTAAACGGATTTCAGCAGGGATTTCAGTCAGAATAGATGGCGCGAACCGCCGCCGCCGTCTTCGATTCCGCTCTAACCTAATCTGTCTAACCGGCGTAATCTGCGTTTTGAAATTCGGGGCAAGCTTAAACCGCCCGCGTGATCGAAGATGTTGCAGGACGAACTCTTTCACCTGATCACCCGCGCTCGCAATTCCGAGGAAGCAGCGGCGAAGGAACTCGTAGAACGAATCTATCCGGTCGTCGTTAGAATTGTCCGAAATCACCTCCCCAGACGAGAATCCGAAGAGGACCTCACCCAGGAGATTTTTCTGAAATTATTCGCTAAACTCCACCAATATCGTGCGGACATGCCGTTCGAACATTGGGTTTCGCGAATCTCCGTCAATACCTGCATCGACCACCTGAGAAAACAACGCCACCGCCCCGAATATCGGTGGTCGGATTTCAGCGAAGATCAGCAGGCGATCCTGAATAATCTCAAAGACAATGCCTGCCAACCGCCAGAGCAATCTCCTCAGGAAAGTCGAGAATTGCTTAAACGATTGCTTCTCACTTTGAAACCGCCTGAACGTCTGATTCTTCAACTCCTTTATCTGGAGGAAAAAGCCGTTTCGGAAATTTGTGACCTAACGGGCTGGAAAGCGTCTAAAGTCAAGGTGACGGCGTTTCGAGCGCGACAAAAGCTCGCGGCAACGGTAAAACGACTCGAGAAATGAAAGAGGAGCAAGAGGAAGCGAATGTTGAAAGGCTTTTCGCATCTGCCCGCCAGGCAGGCGGGGAAGCTTTACCCTCTATGCCTGCCGGTTTCGCTGAGAGCATCTGGCAACAACACCGCAATCGTGTTCAGGAGAATAAGGCTTTTCTCCGGACGTCGATCTTCTCGGTGGCCGCCGGGCTGGTCATTTTGGGGACGGTTGTCGGATTTGACTTCGAGACGACCAGCTCGTCTGGCTCCGATGACCAGGAATCGACGGTCGAAATGGCTTATTCCCTATGGGATCCAGCTGGAAACTAGCCTTGGTCTTCGCTGTCCTTTTTCTGACGGGGGGCCTCAGCGGATCAGTCATCACTTATTCAGTCTTGCGCAAGCAGGCCTTTCCCAATCCGACGCGAAACCTCCGGACTTGGACCGATAATCTGATGCAGAAGTTGCAACGCAACGGCCGACTGACGCCGGAACAAAGCAAGAAGATTCGTCCCCGCGTGGAAGCCGCGGTCAAGCAGATGCAATCGATCCAGATTCAGGCCATGCAACAGGGTAGCGACGCTCTTGACGCGGCACTGGCCGAGATCGAAACGGAATTGAACCCGGACCAGCAGAAGCGCATGGAACACTTTCGCGAGCGCCGTCGCGAGTTTCTTCAGCAAGCTATCTCCAGAAGAGACGCCCAACGGTGAAACGCTGATCAAATAGCGAGAGTGATCATTTTATCGAACGCCTCCTGTCAACACGTTGAACTCTTCCTCTTCTCTTCCAGTCTCTGTGGAAATCTGTGGTTAATTTTCTTCTCTAAGCGGTCTTGGCTGATTGTGTGGTATAATTCAAATCGGCTATGAGTACTCCATCCAAAATCGAAGCCGCCACAGGCCAGGAGAACAATCCGGAGCAACAACCAGAGGTTAGTTCCATCACCTGGAAACGAGAATATAAGGGTAGTATGATCACTATCTTCGGGTCGCCGCGCCTCGGTTGGAACGCGCAAATTGACAAGCGCGAGCCGATGATATTGGGATTTACCCGTGCACGCGCAATTAAACACGCCAAAGACTTAATCGACGAGGAACAAGCGAAATATCATTCTCGATCGGCCGGCGGAACTTTACACAACGGTAAGGCGAGCCCAGGGTCCCGAGGTCACTCCTTTCCGAACGTCATTTCAGGGGATCGGCGAAGGGGTTGAGAGTTGTCAGTGTCAGTGGCCATGGCAGTATCGGTGAAAGATCCTAGCCGATCCGGGAACTTTTGCCCATTTGGGTACGCCGATACGCTTCCCTCTCAGCCGACTCCGGCAAACTCTTCGGCCTGCAGGTTGAACTGCAAATCGTACAGTTTCCGGTAAATGGTTGAACTCTCCAATAGTTCGCGGTGTGTCCCGATTTCCCGAATCCCGCCTCGATCCATCACTACAATCTGATCCGCTTTGAGAACGGTTGATAACCGGTGAGCGATGGCAATTACTGTCCGGCCTTCGGATAAGCGGTCCAAGGCCGCTTGAATCTCACGCTCGGCCTCGGAATCCAGGGCTGACATCGCTTCGTCCAAGAGCAGGACTGGCGCGTTCTTGAGGAGCGCTCGCGCGATCGAGACACGTTGTTGCTGGCCACCGGACAAAAGGCATCCTTTGTCGCCAATCACGGTCTCGTAGCCCATTGGCTGAAGCATTATAAATTCGTGTGCGTAAGCCTGTTTCGCCGCATCAATGACTTCTTCTTTCGAGGCGTTCAATCGGCCGTACCGAATATTACTGAGAATCGACTCGTGAAAGAGGAAAGTCTCCTGAGAGACCATGCCGATCTGTCCGCGCAAGGAGGTCTGCTTAATCGTGCTGATATCGCGTCCATCCAGGCGGATGACACCTGCTTCAGGCTCATAAAACCGTAGCAGCAAAGAAAGGATCGTGCTTTTTCCGGCCCCGCTCGAGCCGACGAGGGCGTAATATCTTCCAGGCTCGACGTGCAGGGTCAGATCGCGCACCGCCGGCGGCGAGCCGGGCCGGTAGCGGAACGTCACATTCTCGATGGTGATGTCACCGTCGCTCCTGTCGATTTCGATCGCTCCGGGTTCATCCTGGATGGCCGGTTTACGATTGAGAATCTCAAATATATTGTTCGTGGCATTGAAGCATTGCTGCATGACGAGATGAATGCGGCTCAGCTTTTTGATCGGATCGTAAAGCATGAAAATTCCGGCCAGCAACGCGAGGAACTTCGCCGCGCTCAAGTGGGTGTACCAAACGTAGAAGAGCGCCAAACCGACTCCAAGCGCCGAAACCGCCTCCACCATCGGACTGACAATTTCGATCGCTTTGCGAACGCGAATTCCGCTCCTGAATTGTTCATCGCTGACCGATTCGAAGTTCTCCGCTTCGCGCTTTTCCCTGGCAAAAGCTTTGATCACCCGGATCCCGGCAAAGCTTTCCTGTAAAATCGACATCATCGAACCCACCTTCTCCTCCTCAAGTTTCCCTTGGCGCCGAACCTTCTTACCGTAGTAAACGATCGGCAGCATGCAGACCGGGAATAGGAAAAGGCTGACAATGGTGAATTTCCAATCCAGGTGAATGAGCACAACAAAGGCACTCAGGACGGTCACCGGTTGCTTGATCAGATCGCTGCTGATGCTGGTCAACGCTGTTTGCGCCATTCGGGTGTCGTTGGCCACTCGTGAAATTAAATTTCCCGATCGTTCTCGGTTAAAGAACTCCAGCGATTGGCTGAGGATATGGTTGTAGAGCTGACAACGAATATCCGCCAGCACCCGCAGCGCCACCCACGCCATGTAGTAGCTGTTCAGGTAATCGCAAAGGCTGCGCACAATGAAAATCAGCGGGATCACTGAACAAACCAGAAGCACCGAGTTAATCCCGGTGCCGGTTCCGTTCACCGCATCATGCATCATCTCAACTCTGTTCTTGCCCCCCGGAAAGACCTGGGAATTGACATAGTTCAATACGAGCGGCAAAAGTCCGGAAATCAGCCCAAACAAAGCGCCAAAGACCAGCGCCATGATGAACCGGCCAAGATGAGGCCGCAGAAAGGGAAAAAGAGCCCGGTACGGGCCCACCAGCATTCGAGCAAATTCGCGGGGGCTGGGTCGTTTTTTGGCCATGGAATTACCGCACAGAACCGTCTAGCACTGAGGCGGCGCTTTCAAGTACTTGAAAGCCGTCTCCATACCATGGATTACCGTTTCGGTCGACAATTCAGTCATCGGCAATCCCGTTTGCCGCGGTTCGAATAGAACGAGCGGCTCCTTAAAACCGGCCCGGACCACGACGGCAGAAGGGTGCCTCGGATGCCAATGAAACGGATTTGTGGGTCCGAACAGGACAAGTTCCGGCCTGAGAAAGGCCGAAGCAACGTGAGCCGCCGCAGAATCCACGCCGATAAACAGGGATCCACGTTGTATAATTGCGGCGCTCAACAAAAAGTCGACTTTGCCGGCAAGATTAAAAATTTTCAACTTATCCCCCGCTCTCGCCAGGATATCGGCGATATGTCGCAATTCCGCCGGATCCCGCCCCCCGGTCATCAGACAGGGAAGCCCTAAACGCATCTGTGCGTGCCGAATGACTGTCACCCAACGATCGGCCAGCCAGTATTTCTCATGCCTCGCCGTGCCTGGATGAAAAACCACATATCGACCAGGGACACCGATCTCGCGCCGCAGCGTTTCCGCCGACCGTTCGATACTCTCGCTTAGATGCAGCGAAACACCGCTTTCCGGGATAAAACCTCCGAGCTCGCGAACCAGGTCGGTATAGTGGTCTGCAGTGTGTCTCTCCCGCACGGGCGACGCCACCAGATGCGTGTAACCCCAGGAACGCGCCGCACGTTTGGCAACGAAACTGAACCCAATGCGTCGGGCTGCCTTTGAAAAAAGGAAATCAGCGCCGAGCGATCATTTCCCGTAAAATCCAGGCAGAGATCAAATCCGCGGCGAACAAGGTCGAACCAAAGACTAAAAGAGGCGTTACGATTATAAATCCAGACTTCATTCACGTCAGCGATCGCAGGGGCAATGGCAGCCGAATTTTGATCTAGCAAGAGCGTAATTTGCGCCTGCGGATACAGCTTCCGTAATTCACTAAGGGCCGGCGTCGTTAGGATCACGTCGCCGAGCCGCTTGAGTTGGATCACCAAAATGTAATTCATCAGACGAGTTGCGCTGGGCGGATTGCCATTGCAGCTCGATACGCTTCGGTAACCCGGTGACGGAAATGATCCCACATGAATCGCAGAAAGATTACGCTGGAAGCCGGTCACCGCAAAAGAAACGTAGGGCCCGTCTGAAGAGACGTATCGGCGTGTTGGCGTGTTCCGTGTCGGCGTTGGCGTGCTGGCGCAAAGGGCGCGATAAAAACGGGGAGCTCACCTCATCAAACGCCGATACGCCCATACGCCTTATGCCGATACGTTTCCCCAGGTGCGCCGATACGTTTCCGACGGTTTGCGGTCGGAGGAAATCCAAGTAAGCTTGAGCTCGCGGTTTCTTCAGCCGGCGAGGGGCCCGCCTGGCTCATTTCATGAAGATTGGTCTGGTTCGACGCGGATTCTCTCCTACGGGCGGTGCCGAAAGCTACTTGAAGAGGCTCGGTCGCGCTCTGACAGATGCCGGCCATCAAGCAATCCTCTATACAACAAAAGATTGGCCGCAGGCCCAATGGGCCTATGGGCCGGTCATTCGCTCCGGTGCCTCGAGTCCCCTCGGATTCGCAAAAACAGTCCAGCATTTACGAAAACCAGATGAAATCCTTTTTAGTCTGGATCGCATCCTGCAATGTGACTGTTATCGAGCCGGTGACGGCGTCCATAAAGTCTGGCTCGAACGGCGGGTCGCGCACGAACCGGGCTGGCGGTCTTTCTTTCGCTTTGCGAACCGCAAGCACGCTGAACTCCTTCGGCTTGAGCGAGGATTGTTCGAGGAGCGCAGCGCAAAATATGTCATCGCAAATTCCCGCATGATTCAAAATGAGATCATCAGCGAGTTCGATTACCCGAAAGACAAAATAACCACCATTTACAATGGGTTGCCTGACTCCTTTTTCAAGAAGACGCCACGCCCTCGCATGGAGATGCGTCGTGCATGGAATCTCCGAGAAGAGGACGTCACCCTGCTGTTCGCCGGCTCCGGTTGGGACCGCAAGGGTCTGAAATACGCCGTCCAGGCCGTCGAGCGCATTTCGAACCCGAACGTGCGGCTTTTTGTCGCCGGAAAGGATAGGAGGCAGCCCTACAGCTCGAATAAAGTGAGATTCCTCGGTCCAGTCACTGACATGCAGTCGCTCTTTCTTGCGGCAGACCTATTTGTTTTGCCAACCGTATACGATCCGTTTTCAAACGCCTGTCTGGAAGCTCTTTCCAACGGATTGCCGGTGATCACCACCGCAACTAATGGATTCGCAGAGATTATTGCCTCTGGCGTTCATGGTGAAGTGATCGCTCAGGCGGACGACGTCGCCGCGCTCCAGCGGGCAATTGAGGAATGGCTCGACCCGCAACACCGGGAATCCGCCAGAGAAAAATGCGTCCATCTCGCTGGCGGCTACACCATGCAAAAAAACGTCGAACAAACTTTGGCCGTCCTGGAGAGGCTGCGCACAGCCTGAATTCACAGAGCCGCTCACCATATCTCGCGAGCGCTTTGGTTCGCGATTTTTGCAGGCTAACGTGTCCAGCCCGTGTACTCGCCGACATTGTCTCGAGTAATCAGCTTCACAGGAATCAAAATAGTTTGTTGATCGGGTTTTTTGCCCTCAAAAACATTGTAACCCGCCTCGACCGCTTTTTGAGCCATCAAATAGGGGTCCTGAGCGGCCGTCGCTTCAAACAGGCTATTCTTCTGCTTTAAAGCCTCCACAGCGTCTGGAGATCCATCCACTCCGACGATAAGG
Source organism: uncultured Verrucomicrobiae bacterium (assembly GCA_963742335.1). GTDB lineage: Bacteria > Verrucomicrobiota > Verrucomicrobiia > Chthoniobacterales > JAFAMB01 > JAFAMB01. The sequence continues at coordinate 19,879 of CAVULL010000036.1, read as the reverse complement.
AACTCTTTTCGTCCAGCTTTTTGAGCTGCGCGATCGCAGCCAATCGCTGTCGGATCATTGACTGCAAAAACCGCGTCCAGGTGCCGATAGGAAGTCAGCAGATCGGTCATCACCCGTTCACCACCCGCAGCGGTACCCTCCGCGTTTAAGTTCTGCGAAATAATCTTGATTTCTGGAAACTTTTTGAAAATTGAAAGAGCTCCCGCGACGCGATCCCGGACCGAGGTGACCGGCTGTCCGTTCACGATCACGATCTGCCCTTTCCCATGCAGCTTGTCGACGATGTATTGGCCCGCCTCTTCTCCAGCCTGCTTGTTGTCGGACATCACCGTGGCATCAACGCCACCTTCGGCACCCACGTCCACGGCGACAACGACGATACCTCGGGTCTTCGCTAATTTGACAGATGGGGCGATCGCTTTGCTGTTTGCCGCACCCAACAGGATCATATCAACACCCGAAGTTACAAAGTCCTTCATCTGGCTGGCCTGATTTTTTACGTCGTAATTGCTCGAAAGCGAGGTGAGCTTAGCATTCGGGTTATAGGTTTTGGCCTGAGCCGCCGCTCCATGGGCGATTTGCTCGAAAAACGGGTTACCCAGATCCCCCACCGTCAGACCGACGGCCTTTAATTCCTTATCAGCAGCGAGCGCATGCGCTGCCAGACCCATCGCCAAAAATAGAAACAGTGGCGTTGCAAATGATTGAATGATCCTCATTGGATTTCAGAGATATTCGCGTTGAGTTCTACAGGGCGAGAAGCCGACTCCTTCCGGAGCAAACCGGTCTCCCCGTTATTTTATAGGTTCTTATAAGCGCCAATCTCCGGGGCTTCCGGGTTCACCTCGGGGCCAAAGTATCGCAAAACAACGAGATCTTCGACGTCGCTTGTATTCTCAAACACTACGCCTGCCTTTGCCGCCGATTCCGTGCAGAAAACTTCGTCTTCTGTTAATTCTGTGAACCGGATCAGCTTGGGGCAATCGAGGGTTAGTTTGTTCATTCGTCCGCTCCCTTGGACAACAGTCAAACCGTAAGCACCATTGTCACGGATGGTACACTTGGTGCCCGGCTCGACGGTTAATTCCTTTGCAGTGAAGAGTTGTTCGCCGCTGAATTTCCCGTAAACGATCCAGCGATCGATATACCCTTCCGCACGAGTATCTCCGACCGGTATCGGCTCGAGGTAATGGTTATCCTTAAAATTGGGGTCCACGTTCGCTTCCCAGTCCAATTCGCTGAGAATGAAATCCAAATCGAAGTGCTTTTCGGCCGGGATATTCTTCACCAAAAGCGCCCATGGAACTTCCCTGCCCTCCACCAATGATTGAAACATCGCGAAGACGTCGGAGCCCCACTGTGGTTCATAGGTGCAAAGTGAGCCAGGGGCGTGCAGGAGCCCGGGGCCTATTAACCAGCCGGTTCCAGGTTTCAGGCGATAAGCTTTCGATAAATCCAGAATCCCATTATCGCCTTTGTTCCAGTTTTCCAGACAGCGTCTGACTTCTTTTTTGGTCGTGCCCGGTTCGAATCCCATGAACGTGTAGGGAAAATTGTTCCCGACCGTGTTGTGCTGCGGAGGAAAATAGTAACTCTCCGGCTTCCCCTCCAGCCCCACCAGCTTGGCATGCTCCTGCGACTGATGCATATGATGTGGGATCGGCCCCATGTTATCGAAGAATTTTGAGTAGACCGGCCAGCGGCGATATTTGCTCCAGATCGACTCTCCGACAATCTGTGCTCCACACTCCTCTACCGCATTTGCCAAGGTGAATCGGGAGTCGCCAGAGACGCAGTAGCTCAACCCTTCATCCGGTGTCCGATTTTCGTTGGCTGCGATGGTCGTGGATGCGAACCAGCGCTCGTCGATCCCACCACGATCCAATCCAAAGGCGTAAAGATCGTCGGGATGCAATTTCAGCCTGCGGCCAGGTTGAAGAAAGGATCTGGGCACCCAGCAAGGGGCTAATCGCAGCAAGCCGCCGCTTTTTTCCAGGGCCGCATCGACCAACGCACGAAGATTTTTCTCAACTGTTTTTAGGGTAGTCACGGTTTTCATCGATTAATGGGGGGATTTTACCAATCACGCCTACAGAGAAACCCGAGGCGTAGCAAATGGGAAGTTGATCACGCGAAGCAACTTTCCCATTTGCTACGCCTTAGGTTTCTGTCCAGAGCTCTTCAGCGATCTTCAAGGCGCCCAGATAAGTCCGGTGCTCGCCGCCACGGGTCAACTCTTCCTGGACTAAGGCGGCTAAAGTTGTTCCACCTGCCGGGAGCATTTGCTTCAGCTGAGATTCACCTCGGAGCGTTGTCTCTAAAAAATTGCCGGACCATTTCACTTCGAGGTTGCCCTGATCAAATCCCAACTTCACCTGACCAAGATACGGCCCAGGCAACGCCGTCAATTTGACAAGTACCGGCGCATCGCTGTTACCTGACCTGAATCGATACTCAATGTCCCCTTTTTCTTCCAATTCCCAACCAAGCTGACGCGCCATCCAGGAGATGAAAAGGACTGCCGTGGTCCAATACTCCGGGTTATAGGTCACCTCCAAATCGCGTATCGCGTCGATCTGCTTAATCGCCCACTGATGATCGAACAGTTGCGCGATTGCCAGCCTGATATAGATCAGTCGCCGCCAGTTCAGATCACACAACACGCAACGCGAACCAGCCGAGGCCACTGAACCACGAAGGATTTCAATCTGCTGAGCAGGTTCCCGCCAGGAATGGCTATCGAAAAAGAATCGATCAACCCAGCTCCAGAGCTGTTGGTCAATCTGGTTGGAAAACTCTCCCTGCCACCATAAATAGAGAGGAAGATCAGACTCCAGATGGCTGAATAGGATGTTTCGGATCACGTCCGGACTACTTCCATCCAGAAGAAAGGCAATCTGTTCACTGCAGACCTGCTTGGCGCCGGCGCCCGTCAGGTGGCAATGTGCACTGATCCAAGCTTGGACTCTCTGTTTCGAAGCGGCGGGATTCGCGGCCAAGAGAATGATTCGACACGCATGGTCGCGCGTCACCTGCTCCATTAGCTGGGTGTTCACGCTCAGCGCGTCCGGCGCTTCACTGTAGACGGCGAAGTTAATCAACGAAGCTCTGGTCAGGACGTTTCCTTCCTGTTCCCAAAGTACTTGGAGGCTTCGGTTGACGTTTCCCACTTCAACCGGCATCCCGCGAACTAGATCCTGGAATTCCGTCATAGCGCTCACCAACTAGAAACAACCATTCACAACGGCGTATTTCATTCGCCCGACCTCGCTCAGGACCCTAGAGCCGGCGCCACGCCCTTCCGTCATTTTCGATCAATTGATCCGCCTCGGCCGGCCCCCAGCTCCCGGAAGGATAGAAAAACAAGCCCGATGGATTCCCCTCCGCATGCCATTCATCTTCGATATCATCGATGAATTTCCACGCTTCCTCCACCTCGTCCCTCCGCGCGAAAAGTGTTGCATCGCCGGCCATAGCATCGAGCAGGAGCCGTTCGTAGGCCTCCGGGCTCGCTTTTCCAAAGGAGGTCCCATAGCGGAAATCCATTTTTACGGGCTGAATCCGGACGCTGGCTCCCGGCACTTTCGATTGCATTCGCAGCGAAACGCCTTCGTCCGGCTGAATCCGCATGACCAGAACGTTCTGAGAGCCGTCCCGAACCGCGTTCTGATCGCGATTGAATAACACGCCGGGCGCATTTTTGAAATGGATACCGATCTCAGTGCCTCCTTTCGGCAACCGTTTCCCAACTCGGATATAAAATGGCACGTTTGCCCAGCGCCAATTGTCAATCAGCAATCGCAAAGCAACGTAAGTCTCAGTCATTGATTCCGCTCTGACGTTTTTCTCTTCCCGGTAGCCGACCACCGGCTTGCCGTTGATCGAACCCGTCGCGTACTGGCCCCTGATCGCACTTCGGACCACTTCCGCAGCGTCGATTCGCCGCAACGAACGCAGAACTTTGACTTTTTCATCCCGGATCGAATCGGCACTCAGATCCGTGGGAGGTTCCATGGCAATCAAGCAGAGAAGCTGAAGCAAATGATTTTGAACCATGTCACGCAATGCTCCAGCGCCTTCGTAGTAACCCGCGCGATTCTCAATGCCGAGCTGCTCACTCGCGGTGATCTGAACATGGTCGATGTAGCGCTCGTTCCAAAGATGCTCGAAGAGCGAGTTAGCGAAACGCAAAACCATGATATTCTGAGCCGTCTCTTTGCCCAAAAAATGGTCGATCCGGAATGTGCAGGCCTCCGCGAAGCATTTGTGCACAGTATTATTAAGGTGCTTGGCAGTCGCCAGGTCTGTCCCGAACGGTTTTTCCACGATCACTCGAGCCCAGCTTCCCGCCGCCGTATCGGCCAATCCCGAGCTCTTCAGGTGCGTCAGAATGTTCTCGAATTGATCGGGCCCGGCAGACAAGTAAAACAACCGGTTTCCCCGCGTTCCCCGATCCTTATCAAGCTGGTCCAGACGTTCCCGGAGGCGCTTGTAGCCCTCGATCTCTCCGAATTCACTTCGATGATAGTAAATCGCGCTGGCGAAATTCTTCCATAAATCGTCATTGATGGTTTGTCGGGAGTATTTTCGCGCAGCTTCCTCGAGCTCGGTCCGAAAAATCTCGTCGCTCTTATCTCTGCGCGCAAAACCGACGACGCTTAAACCGGGCGGCAGATCTCCATCAGCGGCGAGATTGTAGAGAGCCGGAACCAGCTTTCGATGCGTCAGATCTCCGGTCGCTCCAAAGATCACAACAGAACAAGGCTCCGGCATCGCACGACTCGCGAGCCCCTGGAGCAATAGATTAACAGGCATTTTGTCGGTCATAATTTCTACTTACGTACCCAGGCAATAACGAGAATTTACGTATCGAGGCGATCAGGGGTCAATACCGGTGTGCGGCTTTGTCGGCAAAGGTCCCGCTTCGCTCTGGGATCTGAAAAGCAAATCGAGACGCTTCGCCGCGGATCGCCAACTACACGAAAGGCGGACAGGTTACGGGCGGCAACACGAGTGGTGCGTCTCCTCCGTCCAACAATGGGCAAAACCAAGGCTGGTTGCCTGGAAGTCGGATGGAAATCTGGTTTTAAGTTGCCTTTGCCAAGTTAAATCCTACAATAATCTCCCCTCCCGGTTTCCGGCGAGGGAGATTTTTTTTGTACCCCCACTCCTCACTCGTTGAATGATCGCAAAACTCATTTCCGGGTTTCTTTTGTTCTCTTGCGCATTCCAGGCGTTTGCCTGGACCGATGGTGAACTCCTGGTCTGGATCGGCGGGGACAAGGGCTATCGAGGTCTGGCCGAAGTCGGCCGGAAATTTGAGAAGGATCTTGGAATCCCGGTGAAAGTCGAAACACCGGATGGGTTGACGGACAAATTCCAGGCCGCCGCCCAAGCCGGGAAAGGCCCGGATATCGTCTTCTGGGCGCATGATCGCCTTGGAGAATGGGCCGATGCCGGTTTGCTGAAGCCTTTGGAAATTAAGGACGATTTTAAAGTCAATTTCATTCCGATGACCTGGGACGCCGTCACCCACAACAAGCGGATCTGGGGCTACCCGATCGCGCTTGAGGCCGTCTCGCTCATTTACAACAAAAAACTTGTCACCACCGCACCGCCTGACCAGCTTTCGGAAGTGCCTCTTTTCGCCAAAATATTGCGAGCCAAGAATCCAAATGCCATCGCGATCATGTGGGACTACAACACGCCCTATTTCAGTTGGCCGTTCCTGGCGAGCGGCGGAGGTTATCCGTTCAAGAAAATTGATGGAGGTTACGACGCGCAGGAAATCGGGGTCAACAATGAAGGCGCCGTCAAAGGGTTGCAGGGGATTGTCGAGCTTATCAATGCCGGCATCATGCCGAAAGGTGCTTCGTACAGCGTCATGGACCAGAAGATGAACAGCGGCGAACTCGCCCTGATGGTCAGCGGCCCTTGGGCATGGTCAAATCTTCGCAAGAGCGGAATCGATTTTGATCTTGCGCCACTCCCTGGAGTTGACGGAAATCCCGGAAGGCCTTTCGTTGGTGTGCTGACTGCGCTTATCAATCGTTCCAGCCCCAACTCAGATCTCGCAACTCAGTTCATTGAGAAATACGTCACCACGGCGGAAGGACTCAAGACGATCGGCGCGGATGTACCACTCGGAGTTCCGGCATTAAAAACTCTTTCTGACCAGATGGCCGCGCAAAATTCGCTCATCAAGACGACCTACGAAAATGCCAAGAACGGCGAGGTAATGCCAAACATCCCGCAAATGGGCAAGTTCTGGAGCTCCATGGCCACAGCATTCCAGATCGCCACCAATGGGCAGGCATCTCCGAAAGCTGCCTTGGATGACGCGAAGAAAAACATGGAAAAGTGAGCGTCCCCGGAGGCTACCCGATCCGACAAATTCTGGTAGCGCTGGTCGTCCTGCCGGCGCTTTACCTGAATTTTGTTATTTATCAAACTGGCAATGTCTGGGTCGCTCTCGCAGCCTTGATTGTCATCGGGCTGGGCAGTTTTGTTTACCTTTCCGAATCCGGATACACTTACCGCTATCTTTTCCCCGGATTCCTGGGGTTCGGACTTTTCGTGATTTTTCCGATCGTCTACATGGTTTTCCTTAGCTTCACGAAGTACAGCTCCCAAAATCTCCTCTATTTCGACCGTTCCCTGGCTTTGCTCCGGCAGGAGACCTTTTCGGTCGGTGACATCTCTTATAAGTACAAATTGTTTCTTCAGGAGGATGGAGAATATATCCTCTATCTGGAAAGCGAGAGCGACCCCACCAAACGCTTCTCCTCCGCACCGTTCGAACTGAAGCCAGGAGAACAGCCGAAAGGGCCCCAGGAGGCGGCAAAACTGTCCGCTCTGCCTCCAAATCAAGAAGTGCCGGGAAAGCCCCTGGAGTTCGGCCAGGTCACCAGGCAGAAGCTGTTTATCCCGATGCGCGGCCGCCAGTTCGCTTTGCCTGACGATACCCTGGTCGGCATGGAAGGATTGCAGAAGTTCGCTTCACGCGACCGGCTTTGGGTCCCCAATCCAGACGGTTCACTCACCAACAAACAGGACGGCAAAGTCATCAGGCCAGACTTCAAGTTGGGTTTTTTTGTGACCGATAAGGGTGAGAAGGTCGGGGCCGGATTTCGAACCTTTAGCGGGTTCGACAACTACATCCGGATCGTAACGGATCCCCGCATTCAGGGGCCTTTCTTCAAAATTTTCGTCTGGACGGTTGCCTTCTCGGCTATCTCGGTCGTGCTCACTTTTGCCGTCGGAATGCTGCTGGCCGTGGTTCTGGAATGGAAAGAACTCCGCTTCCGCAGAGCTTATCGGACACTTTTAATTCTCCCCTATGCGGTTCCAGCGGTGCTTTCGATCCTCATCTTTAAAGGACTCTTCAGTCAGGAATTCGGTGCGGTGAACGAGTTTCTGCGGGCCATTTTCGGTTTCGCTCCGGAGTGGGAAACAAATCCCTGGGGAGCCCGTGCGATGATCCTTCTGGTCAACGTCTGGCTGGGGTATCCCTACATGATGCTGGTCTGCACGGGTATGCTCCAGTCAATCCCCTCAGCGATTTATGAGGCTAGCGCGATTGACGGAAGCGGTGCCGTGGTCGATTTTTTCGAGTTGACCTTACCGCTCGTCCTCCCCCCGCTGATGCCGATTCTGATTTCGAGTTTTGCCTTCAATTTCAACAACTTTAATCTGATCTATCTCCTCACCGCAGGTGGTCCGAAGATGGTCGGTGGTGGAATCGCTGGTGAAACGGATTTACTCGTCAATTACACTTTCAACATTGCTTTCCGGGATTCCGGGACAAATTTCGGACTGGCCAGCGCAATAGCCACCCTGCTTTTTATCATCGTCGGCTTTTTAGCCTGGATAAACCTCAAGTTAAGCGGTCGTAACGTCAAAATTTAGCAGATGACAGCTACCCAAAGAACTCGCGCGCGAAAAGCGGCGGCTCACGCGTTTCTCATCTGTTTTCTGATCTTGATCCTGGTCCCCTTCGTCATGGTGGTTTCCGCTTCTCTGCGTCAGGGCAATTTCGCCCCCAGCCGACTGCTTCCGGATAAGGTTAGTTTAGATCATTGGAAATTTGTTCTGGGGATTCCGTACCAGGAAGTAGTGAACCCGGCGACTGGCCAGACTCGTGTGGTCAAGGCTGAGACACCTCCTTTATTCTGGTTCTGGAGCTCTATTAAAATCTCTTTGCTCGCTTCCCTCGGCATCATTTTCCTTTCCGGTACCTCCGCGTATGCTTTTGCCCGGTTACGATTTAGATTCAGATCGCCGACCTTAAGCGCTCTGCTGATCCTGCAGATGTTTCCCATGGTTCTTTCGCTGGTTGCCTTTTACGCCATCCTCGATTTTACCGGGCAGTATGCCAAATGGCTGGGTCTGAACACCCAAACCGGGCTGATCATGATCTACCTCGGCGGTATCTCGAATTATATTTGGATGATTAAAGGATATTTCGAAACGATTCCCGCCAGCATGGAAGAATCGGCCAGGATCGATGGCGCTTCTCAGTTCCAGACATTCATGCGAATCCTTCTTCCGATAAGTCTTCCGATTTTTGCGGTTGTATTTATTCTCTCATTCATCTCCTATATGTCAGAGTACCCGGTGGCATCCGTTGTTCTTCAGTCCAGCGGAAACTGGACCTTGGCAGTGGGTGCCAACTCGTTTTTGTACGAACAGGAAAAACTTTGGGGTCGATTTTCTGCTTTAGCAGTCTTGAGCGGCGTACCGATTACGATAGTTTTCTTGTTGTGCCAGAAGTTTGTCATCGGCGGTCTGACCTCCGGTGGCGTTAAAGAATAATAAACCCCAGAAGCTAATGCCATGAGTGAAGGTTCCGTTGAAATCAAGGAGTTGGTCAAGACCTACACAGACGACCGGGGTCGCCCGACGTTCACTGCGGTCAAAAATATCAGCCTGCCTATTCAGGACGGCGAATTTATGGTCCTCGTCGGACCGTCCGGTTGCGGAAAGTCCACCACCCTCCGGATGGTTGCCGGCCTGGAAAAGATTACGAGCGGGACAATTTCGATCGGCGGTCGCGTTGTCAATGAGCTCGAGCCGAAAGATCGCGGGATAGCGATGGTTTTCCAGAACTACGCGCTTTATCCGCACATGTCCATTTTTAACAACATGGCTTTCGGCCTTCAATTGGCGAAGAAGAAGAAGGACTTCATCTCCGACACCGTCGGCCGAACCTCGAAAGCGCTCGGCCTGGATCACATGCTCGAGCGCAAACCACACGCCCTCTCAGGCGGTCAACGGCAACGCGTTGCCTTAGGTCGCGCCATTGTGCGCAGTCCGAAAGTTTTCCTCTTCGACGAACCTCTTTCGAACCTGGATGCCAAGATGCGCGTTCAGATGCGGTCAGAAATCTCGAAGCTTCACGCGCAACTCGGTTCCACTATGATTTACGTCACGCACGACCAGGTCGAAGCGATGACTATGGGTGACCGGATTTGCGTGATGCGCGACGGCCTGATCATGCAGGTCGCCGATCCTTTGACTCTCTATCGGCAGCCCGAGAATCTTTTCGTCGCAGGATTTATCGGCAGTCCCCCGATGAATTTGCTCAAAGGAAAAGTCCAAAGACGTGATGGCGGTCTATACTTTGTGGAAACTGCGGAAAAGAACGGCTTGGCCTTCCCCTTGCAGGGCCGCCTCGAGTCACTAGCCGGCAAATTTGTCGATAAGGACATCGTTTTTGGAATTCGGCCAGAACACCTGAGTGATGATATCAAAGACGGAGCGGCAGCCCCGATCACCTCAACAGTTGAAATCGCTGAGCCAATGGGGTCGGAATCACTGGTTTACCTCAAGGCCGGCACCGGCAACCTGATCGCTCGAATTCATGGCGAACATCTTTATCATCTTGGCGAACAGGTAACTGTTCAGCTGAATATGGACAAGGTGAACCTGTTTGATGCAGCGACGGAGAATGTCATTCGATAGCTCTGCCTATGCGTCAGATTCTCGACACCGAACAATATGTGCAGGTTCCACCGATGATGTTGTCGGATCCGTTTTATCGGATCACTTACCTCATCAAGGAAGAGATCCGAAAATATAAATGGATCGAAGGTGAGAACGGTCGCCAATTGACTTGGGAGCAAGCACGGTACGAATGGATGAAAAAACATCGGGAAAAGTACGAGAAATTCGTCCTGGACACTCTCTCTTTTCCTGAAGAATAACTTTCCCCATTCATTTAAATCCGAGGACGGCACGGTCGATTCTCTCTCCGACCGTCGGAATTGGTCATGCAATGCCGCTGAAGGGCACGAAGGTAAAACACATTGAAAATTTTTACCTTTGTGACCTGGGCGATTGCTACGTGATGGGTAGCGGTGGCCTGCCTGTCGCTCGCACGGGTTCCGGTATGATCCTTACCGATTTGTCGTCATTTTCGTAAGTTTGTTATGGCTCCACTATTTCAATGGCTTCAAGACAGATCAGCAGGTGTACTCCTGCATCCCACTTCGCTTCCTGGATCGACCGGAATCGGCACCTTTGGGCGCGAAGGGCGACACTTCATCGATTTCCTGAGGGAAGCCGGAATGAAGAACTGGCAGGTCTGTCCTCTGGGTCCAACGGGGTTCGGCGACTCACCCTACCAGTGCTTTTCTGCGTTCGCCGGCAACCCTTATTTTATCGATCTCGAGACATTGCTGGACCAAGGTTTACTCCGAGAACATGATTTGGATGATCTGAAGCGACTTCCGCAGGATCGAGTCGACTACGGCGCACAATGGCTTCTCCGGTGGCCAGTGCTCAAGAAAGCCTTCCATGCGTTTCTCTCGAACGCTTCCAGGTCAGATAAGAGTGATTTTGCGGCGTTCAAAAAAGCGAAAAAAGAGTGGCTTGATTCCTATACCCGTTTCATTGCCTTGAAAGGAAAATTCGATGGATGTTCATGGCAAAATTGGCCGTCAGAACTAAAACATTACGCCACCGCGAAGAAATTGATTTCAAAATCGGAGTTGGGCGAAGAAATGGAGGCTCAGGCATGGTATCAGTTTGAGTTTTTCCGCCAATGGCTTTCGCTCAAACAATATGCTAACTCTCGGGGTGTTCAGATATTCGGCGATATCCCTATCTTCGTGGCAATGGACAGCGCAGACGTCTGGACCCACCCTCAGTTATTCGAATTGGACTCGAACCTGAACCCACGGGGCGTGGCGGGTGTCCCACCCGACTATTTTTCCGCTGACGGCCAGCTATGGGGAAATCCGCTCTATGATTGGAAAAAGCACAAGGCGAGCAATTATCTCTGGTGGCTGGCCAGGCTCCGCGCAAGCTTCGAGCTTTACGATATAATCCGGGTCGATCACTTCCGCGGGTTTGACGAATATTGCAAAATCCCCGCGAATGCGGAGAGTGCCCGCGAGTACGAATGGGTACCCGCCCCTGGGCTTGACCTTTTCGAAACAATCAAGGCTGTATTTCCAGAAGCGAAACTTGTTGCCGAAGATTTGGGGATCATTACTGACTCCGTGCGGAAGTTGGTCGAGGCGACCGGGGTGCCAGGCATGAAAGTGCTCCAATTCGGTTTTGAAGGAGCCACCGAGTACCTTCCTCATAGTGGCATTCCAAACTCCGTGCTTTATCCCGGTACCCACGATAATGACACGGCATGGGGCTGGTACAACAAACATTCCCAGCCGGTTCAGGATTTTTTTCGCCGTTATCTCCGCGTTGCGGGTGACGCGGTCCCTTGGGATATGATCCGGGCTGGTTACGGGTCTCCGTCGCGCCTTTTTATCGTACCGATGCAAGACCTGCTCAACCTGGGAACCGAAGCGCGATTGAACACCCCCGGCCAGGCCGTCGGAAACTGGAAATGGCGTTTTACCCGTCCGCAATTGGACGATCTCTGGAACGGGAGCGCAGAGTATCTTCAGGAACTCGCCAAACTTTACGATCGCTGAGCGCGAAAATCTCACGAGCCAAAGCGCTCGTGAGATTTTCGGGCTGTAGATGTAGAGCCGCCTAAGTAGCGGCTCAGAAGGAAATCGGAACTATTTTGGAAAAACAGGCTGTGAGTTTCCCCCCTCGGAACGCTATCAGCCGAATTCTACAAAGCTTTGCCCTACCCGCCGGAACGCGTCATTCTGCATCTCTCGCAAACCGAAAGGTTCGTGAGCGACGCTGGCTAGCCCGGCAACGGATAATGCGAAGTCAACTGTCTGACTTCGGCACGAACCTCCTCCAAAAGATTTTCGGCCCCGCCCGAGACCAAAGCTTGATCGATCAAGTCAGTGATCGCCATCATTTCCTCTTCTTTCATCCCGCGCGTGGTGACTGCCGGCGTGCCGATCCGAATGCCGCCCCCCTTGAATACCGACTCGGTGTCGAATGGAATCGAGTTCTTATTCACCGTAATCCCAGCTCGATCCAGAATCTCCTGTGCTTGTTTGCCGTTCATTCCTTTCGGGCGCAAGTCCACCAGCATCAAATGGTTGTCTGTTCCCCCGGAAACGAGGCGATATCCCTTCATGTGCAAACTAGCCGCCAGCGCCTTTGCATTCAGCGTGATCTGTCTCTGATACTCTTTAAATTCCGGCTGTAAGGCCTCGTGAAAACAGACCGCTTTTGCCGCAATCACGTGCATCAGGGGCCCACCTTGCACCCCTGGAAAGATCAGACTGTCAATCGCTTTGGCGTGCTCCGGCTTGCACATCACAACACCGCCTCTAGGTCCGCGCAGACTCTTGTGGGTGGTGGTTGTCACAAAATCCGCGATGCCAATCGGAGTCGGATGAATACCTGCCGCAACAAGGCCAGCGATGTGAGCAATATCCACGAAAAGATAAGCGCCCACCAAGTCTGCTATTTCCCGCATCTTTTTAAAGTCAATCACCCTCGGATAGGCGGACGCTCCAGCGGTAATCATTCGGGGGCGATGCTGCTCGGCCATCGTCGCCAAAAGATCATAATCAATCTGCTCGGTCTCCCGGTTTACGCCATAATGCGTCACCTCGTAAAATCGCCCTGAAAAATTGGCCTTGTTTCCATGGGTCAAATGGCCCCCATGAGAAAGATCCATCGTAAGAATGCGGTCTCCAGGTTGCAGAACACTGAAGTAAACCGCCATATTGGCCTGGCTCCCACTGTGTGGCTGAACGTTGGCATGTTCCGCTCCGAAAAGCTGCTTGACCCGGTCGATCGCCAGTTGCTCAGCAACATCGACATACTCGCATCCGCCATACCAGCGCCGGCCAGGGTAGCCTTCCGCATATTTATTGGTTAGAACCGACCCCTGCGCTTCCATCACGGCCCTGCTGGTAAAATTCTCTGAAGCGATCAATTCGATATTCTCAAGCTGCCTCTTCCGTTCGTTTTGAATGGCTTGAAAGATAGCAGGATCGACTTGTTCTAAACTGAGTTTGCCGGGCTGATTCATTGTCAATGAGTCGCTGTTTAATTTGCCGTCGAGCGCGCCACTATCGATGAATTTTAAAATACCCGGGAGTGCGCGGCGGATAATATCGCGGGTCACTTCGTATGCTTCACGCCCCAACCCGATTGGATCAGAAACATCCAACGAGGGGGTGTAATCCTCGAATTCACGCAGAAGAAATGTCTTTTCCGCCGCCTCCGGGAAAAGATAGTGAATCGATTCCATGTGGCTTCGAGTCATCGCGATAATGCAAGAAGCTCCTCGGACCAGTTCATCAGAAAGAGGCAGACTGCGTAACTTGGAAATGTCGATCCTGAGATCAGCCAGAACCTCAACTGCGTGAGGACTCGGCGGTTGACCAGGAAAGGTACTGACGCCCGCAGATCGCACCCGGATGTCTGGTCGATTCGCCACCATATGGCGAAATAACCCTTCCGCCATCGGACTTCGACAAACGTTCCCGGTACAAACAAACAGAATATTCTTGAGCGCCATCAAAACACGCAAAGGTGACATGTCCCAGATACCAGATCAAGAAGCGTCAGAGGAACTTGGCCAGTCGCCCGTCCCGGTCGCCACCCCTCGCGAAAGCAAAAACCTTTTCCAGAAACCTGATGCTACCTCCTCGAAACCAGCCATAATCAACACCAAGGTCATTGAAAACAACCGAACTAAAACGGCCTCTCCCCTTCAACTCTGACAACCCCACCGCCCACTCTCAACTCCCCAACCGACACTGACACTCCCGACTACCCCATTCCCCCTTGAGCGGTTTGAAATCCCAAGATAGCATGACCGAATTGAACTCTGTTTCCGCTTCTGAGCACATTCAGGCTTTGTATCGACTCCTGCTGATCCGGACAGGTCATCGAATCCAGGCTGAGACTGCCTTGCGCAACACGCTGACAGAAACGCTCGAGAATCGCCGCGATCAGCGTGAACCGAATTACGTAGAGTTCTATCGAGCCGCCTTGAAAATGCCTCTGGAGCCATCCGGACCGCCAAGGACAGAGCTCGCCGGCTGGCCCCTTGCGCTTCATCATTTGCCGGAGCCGGAGCGTACAGCGATTACGCTATTTTACCTCGAGATTTTCAGCCCGCGCGTTGTCGCCGAAATCCTCGAGCTCGAGCTCGAGGATTTGGCCAGACTCATCGGTACCGCGAGGAAAACACTGGAAAGTCAGCAAACGAAATTACCTACCCCTTGACACCGCTTGGTATGGGGCAACCACTTTTTCCTCTTCTCAGACCCGCTTACGAAAGCACACCGGAACTTGCCGCTCTCGCGACTCAAGCACGGGCCCAAATTGAATCTGCCAATGCCCTTAAGCGGCAGATCGAGTTTGACGATCAAGTTAGCCAGGAACTCTTTCGCTTGAACCTGAGCGATTCACAGGCGGGCACGTTCAAATTCCTATTGTCCGAGCGAAGTTCGGATGAGCACTCGAAAGCAAGCCCAGGCAGAATACCCAAACCGGTCGGAGGACATTCGGAACCTTCTGAAAATCTGTCGGAACCTCAAACCCAGGAAGAGAAGATTTCAGAAGATGACGATGATGAAGATCAGCCGACCCGAAGGGCACGTCCCCGAACAATCCTCTTCGCGGTTGGGGTCGGCTTGGTCGCAACTGTCTGCATGGTAATCTTTTTGATCTCCGATCGGATGAACACCTTCGAAGGGGCCGATCGGATTAGTGAATTGCTCGATTCGGCCAATACTCTAACTGGAGACGAATTTGAGCCAGTTGAGACAAAGGCCGGCGATCTGCAGGACTGGTTCTTTTTGAAGCACGGGTTGGAGCACTATGCGGTTCCGAAACAGTTCGCCAACGTTAAGACCGTCGGATGTCGTGTCTTCAAGTTCAATGGAGCCACCGTCGCGCAGATCATGGCTGTCACGGATAAAGAATTACTCCTCTATATGTTTCCGGCCAACGATATGGGCATCAAAATCCGAAAGGGAAAATGGGAGATTGTCGAAGATGAAAAATGGGTCGGAGCTGTGACCGGAATCAACGACACCTGTTTCTTGATCGCATTCAAAGGAGACAAGAACGAGATGAAAGACTTCCTATCGAACGCCGATCGATAGGGTTCCGAGCCGAATCAGAGACCGTCAGAGCCGCATTGGCTTCTTTTCAGTCCCCCCGCGCTCGATTTCTCGGCTCCTCCGATCGATTTCCTCGCGCTTCGCGGATATCCGCTTGGACCCAATCCGAAAGAAACGTATAGTGCGGGGTATGGTCGAAGTGGTCGTTATCTTCGGCTTGGTGGGCTGGCTTTTCCTGACATTTCTGGAATGGTTGAGTCATCTGCCTTTTTTTCCGGCAATCGTCATTGCCGGGATCCTCTGCCCTTTCTTGAGCGGTCGTGACTATTCAAATCTAAGCCGAGCCTGGAAACTTTCTGGAATTTCGCCTAAACGCGATCCCATCCCGCCTCAGCGCTTTTATTGGGTCGCGCAGAAACCCAGGCTCCGCCGAGTCATCCTTTTTTCTGCTATTCTCAGCTCCTGTGCCTGGTCGAACGTCGCAATTCTCCCAGCCTCATTAGAGTTAGACATGCCCTCAATTGTCGGCTGGCTGAACGCAGCGATCGGTATAGCGACGCTGACCCGTTTGATCAGCGCCGCGACTTTGTTCTACAAAGCTTCCCAGTGGTTCGATTCGATGAGCCCAAAATTCATCGGTCTTCTCCGCCTGGCAATGTACAGGCTCTCCGACAACTACGAATATCTCGACCCCAAACGACGAGACCGAGAAAAAGAAGAAGTCTACTAGGGCCTAAGCGAAGCCTCCCGCTTTGCTGGTTCCCATCGGAGCGTTACACAACGGCCAAAGATCGAAAGAAAATGCAGGTAAGCGAAGCGTCTCGCTTTGCCGCTTTCCATCGGAGCAAACCGGGACGGTTCGCTTACATTTTCCTGCAGCTTTCGGTGTGCTGCTCCCCGCGAAGCGTTACGCAATGGCCAAGGATCGAGAGAAAACGCAGGTATGCCAAATGGCGCGCAAGATTCTAGGCCAAATGATTCGCGAAGTGACGGACATCCGCCTGGTAGACGGCTCGCGAATTCCACATTCGATAGCATTCTTTTGCAAAAGAGCTGCTTGTATTGCCTACCGTGCTCGCTACCTTCCAAATTCACTGCCATTACGATTAAATGGAAGGGTGGCTGAGTGGTCGAAGGCACCTGACTCGAAATCAGGCGTACGGGTAACCGTACCGTGGGTTCGAATCCCACCCCTTCCGCCACAGAATCAACGACTTACCTAATTGTACATAACACAATCCTAAAAAGGTGAGAGAATTTTAGTGCAGTTATTGTGCAGCTGTTTTTCGCTCCATGCCCACCGGAAGCCTTTTTTTCTCCGTCAACTGTTACGCATCCCAATGCAACCGCGCTGGTCGCGCTCTGCCAGACGCGGATACGACGCCTCCCTCGGCAAAATGCCAGTTGATCGTCCGGATCTAAGAAAGTCGATAAGGCTTGATCTGCGAAAAACTTATTCTTAAAAGGTGAATTGTCTGGTCAGCTTCGGGTCGCGGCACAGCCTCATATTCTGCTCGCTGCCGCACGTTACTCCTATCTGACTGACCGCATCGGGCCAGACGGAAACGGCTGCGGGGTCGGGCATGCCGCAGCAAGGAAACTTGACATGATAAAGGCTCTGAGACCGACTCTCCTGCGCGTGCTCGCGGCGCTCGTTCTCGCCTGGGCGGGCGGCCGTACCGCGGTGGCCGCAGATCCGCGCATCGATCTCGTGGAGCGCGGCCTGGTTGGAAAGTTCTACCTGGCAGGACGTCCCTTGTACACGCTCGCCGAGCGCATGAGATTCTATCACGTTCCAGCCGTCAGCATCGCCGTGGTTGACGACTATAGCGTCGCTTGGGCACGCGCCTACGGCGTGCGCGACGTGGCCTTCAACTCCCGTGCAAAGGTGACGACGCTATTTCAGGCGGCTTCTATGAGCAAGCCGGTGGCCGCTGCGGCGATCTTGCGATTGTTCGAGGAGCGCAGCCTCTCGCTCGACGCCGATGTCAACACGATGCGTGCGCTCGTGGCACGTACCGCCCCCACCCGGAAACACTTCGGAACGTGTCACCATGCGCCGACTGCTCAGCCACAGCGCGGGGATAAACGTCAGCGGCTTCGCCGGTTACGATCGGGACGCGCAACTGCCGACGCTCCTACAAGTGCTCGACGGAACGCCTCCAGCGAACAGCGAAAGGATCGCAGTTATCAGCGTGCCGGGAAGCGCGCCGAGCTACTCCGGAGGCGGCACGACCATCGCGCAGCAACTCGCCGTCGACGTCTCGGGCGAGGCGTTTGCGCCCTTCATGCAGCAAACGATTTTGGATCCGCTCGGGATGAACGACAGCACGTTCGAACAGCCATTGCCCGAATCGCTGTCGTCGTGCGCCGCCAGCGGGTATTACTCCGACGGAAAACCGGTCCATCGTGGGTGGCACGTTTATCCAACGATGGCGGCGGCCGGGCTGTGGACGACCGCCACCGACCTCGCGAGGTTCATCATCGCGATCCAGAACGCACTGCGGGGGCAGCCGCGCGGCCCGATCGACGCGTCGATCGCACGCGAGATGACGACGCCCTTCGCCGGTGGGTTCGGCCTGGGGTTAGAAGATTCTAGCGACTGCTTCTCGCATACCGGCGTGAACGAGGGTTTCCAGGGGATCTTCCTCGGGCTGCTCGAGACGGCCGCGGCGTCGCCATCATGACGAACTCCGACAACGGACTGCGACTGGCATACGAGATCGTCAACTCCGTCGCCATGGTCTACGACTGGCCCGTCCTCCAGCCAGCCCAGAAGACCCCGCTGTCGCTTTTGAACCAGCGGCACTCTCCGCATAACGCTCGGATCGTACCATCACGCGGTTCCGCTCGACCGACCTGGCCCTCTGATACGTCGTGGACGATTCAGAGCTCGTCATACGGTCGTCCGTCGACGGGTTCGAGAAGCGCGCCTACGCCGAAACGCCAACTCGCTTTTTTACGCTTGAAGGTGAGATACTCGTCTTTTCACGTGATGCCGCCGGTAAGGTCGTATCCCTCGCGGTTAACGGGTTCACGTTCGCGCGGCGGCCCTAGGGCCCGCTCAACATGCGTCGGCGGTTGAAGTGCGGCAAGCTGCAATCGCGTGAACGGCCCGCGTGAACCCGCAAAGTCGCCTGGCGTCTTGTCTTCACGGTCGACGGCCAGGACAAAGCTCGAGCTGCGGTTAAAGATCGGTTGGGCGCCAACACCGAAAGGCTAACCCGGCAGAGGTGTTGAGTCCGGAAGAACGATAGCATTATAACGGGCTTCAATGAGGCCCGCAGAGCGGAAGAGGCTGACTCGAAAATCGGTCCGCAAAGGGCCATCACAAAGGCTGATCGATCTGGACGATGCGAAGCGTCTCGTTGAATCGAAAGAGAATCTATGAAGAAGAATATGATGTCACGGCAAGTCGGACACGAGCCAGGCAAAACCAGCACTGCGACCTCGGTGTCTTCGGGGCACACTCTCGAGCCCGATTTCGGCCAGGGCGTAGCACACCTCCCTGAAACCGTGCGGACCTCGCGTCTTCACTGTCACCTCTTGGCATCGACGAAAACGTCCATTACCACCAGCCGGCATTTCGGTTCGCCATGGGTGGCTCGGTTGTTCCCAAGTTGCGGCATGGGCGTTGAAACGCCGCGGAATGTGGCGAGAGTTCGTGGAGGGGCTCCTGCGGCGAGCCAACGCGGACATTGGTGCATTCTCCGCGAATGGCTACGCGCCATCCTGGCCAATCCGCGTCGCGAAGGAGTTTCGCCACTCGGGATGACAGACAGTGTCTGGTTGCGAGGCGCAGTCCAGTTCCACATGGTCGAGAGCCGGCAAGGGATGGCGGCCCTCGGGCAGCTGATGATACATTTTGCCGGTCCCGGCGTAGGCGAACCATATTCGAAGAAATACGCCGCGCTGTCGCGGAGCCTTGGTATTCGTGCCAGCCACCTATCGGAGACGCTGGGAGCCTGAAGGCGAGGCGCCGTGCGTCGAGATTTCCTACGAGCACGCACTTCTTGGCTCCTTGTTTGTCACTCTTCCCGTACCCGTTTGCCGCTGAGACGCTGGGTTTCAACCTGTGGATGGCGGCGATCAATCCCTGCCCATTGCTGGCAGCTTTATGCGCCGAGCTGCCGCTCGCGCGGGAACGTTTCAGCGTGCACTTCGACGGTTGCAGACCGAGTCGGGGTGGGTCAGTTCGCTCGAGGCGGTGTCAGCGATTCTCGCAGAAGAGGGCGATCGTATCGAGACGCGCGAGCGGATCGCGCGTGGCTTTGCGGCCGCGGCATCGGTCGTACAAGCGCTGGGAGCAGGCGATGCTCGGCGCCGATATTCCCTGACCACCCGTGACATGGTGCTGGAGATCATCGGCCCAAAGGCACGCTTCGCGATCGGACACCACATCGCCGTGCAACTCCGTG
>CAVULL010000035.1:0-146171 GCA_963742335.1 uncultured Verrucomicrobiae bacterium | reverse complement strand
TAGGCTACGTTGAGATACCCTCGCTCTTTCGCCAGTATGAAAAGAGGCATCGCCGGCGGATCCACAAAAACCAGGTCCCCTTTTGCCGGCCGCTTGTGACTCGCAAAATAGAATCCCACCGGAAAACTGTGCGTCCCGTTAATTCGCAGGCCGGCGGCCAGCGCAATGTGCAAAGCAATGAACAGGATGACGACGATCACGAGAACGACCCGGAGCTTCTGGCTTACCCTCTCCATTCGGCCTCCGCGCGCGCGATGTAGCCCCGAGCCTTGCACAGCACGGTTACAGCATCCATTTCTGGTGCGTCCGAGCGCATGAGGAGCCAACGGCCACCAACCGCGATAAGGCGTCCAAGAATGCCGCCGCAGGCTGCGCTGCCTCAGACCCGATCTCGCGCCAGATCGCTGCGTCCAGGAGCTCGACACTTGTAAGCGGCATCGCGTTTACGCTTTCCTCACTCATTCAGTCCCCCTTCGTTCTTGGACAAACGGCGGAAGAGATCCTCTGGCAGAACTTCCCACGTATGCGCCAGCACCAATTGCAAACGTTCCCGAGATCGGCAGCCGACCATCACCATGTTATGACGCACACTCATTATTCGACCCTCGCGCCCTGCCTCGACTCCATCGACATCCTGGACCAGTATGACTATCTCTCCTACTTTCACTTGATGGCCGGATTCCTTTTCCTTTTTACCGCTGCTATTCCGGTGGATCTGTCGGCGGTCCAAAACCTCTCTGTTCGTCCGGCGTCATTGGCCGCGAGAGCGGCGGTTCTTCTTCCTCAACTGCGGCCGCGGGCGGCGGATCGGACGGGGTCTTGTTTGTCTGAGCTTTGAAGGAGGAGGATGCCGCATTTGGGCGGTTAGCAGCGCCGGGTCTATAATTAGGACCGTTCTGTCCTCCGCTTATTCCAGATGGGGGCGGGTTGTTAAAACCACCCTGCCCTCCTCCTGGCACTCCGGATGGAGGCGGATTCATTCCCGCTGCTGCCGCTGCCAGTGCCTACTTCGTCGAGTACCTTGAGCCGCTCCTGCAAAAGATTATTCGCTTCATTAGCTCCTTGGCTGCCTCCGGCCATTCTAGCGGCCGCCATTGCACTCCCGATCATGCTATTCAGCGCAACGCTAGTTCCGAGCATCGTCATTACGCCGACGCCGCCAATGGCCCCATTGTGCCCACCGCCTACCACCATGCCGGCCACCATTTGCGGCAATCGATGAGCGATCACCGCAAGTATGATGCAAGCGACCATAAGAATTGCCAATGTGGGCGCGTCCGGAGTTTGTCCGCTGGCCGTGAATAAATCCTGCAAAAAAGTAATGCCAAGCCCGATAATCAACTGCATCGTCATCAGGCTAACCCCAACGCCTAGAACGGTTCGGTAGTAGTTAATCGCCATGTCGGATGTCCATCGACAACCACCAAAGCCCAAGAAGATAATACCCGCATAAAGCACCACCCAAGCCGCGCACAGCAGCAGGATCATGTTTACTGCGATTAGTGCGCAGACAATCAAAATAATGAGGGTGATGATTGTAGGTGCGACTATGCTCTCAGGCTGTAAGAAATTTATGTGTTTCATTGTGTTTTGAAACACCTGCATTGCTAAATCTATGATGGTGCCTGGATAGACGGAATTGCCCGTACCGGATGCCTCCCCGCCAACTGTCCAGAGCGATGTAATAACGTCGTTAGCGAACTGTGGTCCGTTCGTCAGCAACCAGAAGAAGAGCCCGGTGAACATAATAAAGCGGCAAAGCTCGACAAAAAATTCGCCCATCTCAGCACGTTTGATTGCCATGGAGATGCACGTCCACGACAACGAGATTGTTGCTAAGATCCAAAAGATGGATGTTCCGGCGCTTTTGAGCGTCCCCACCCAGCCCTGACCGGCGTTTTTATACTTCGCTAGGAGGCTATCAACCACCCCGGTCACGCCTGCAGCGTGAGCGCTGCCGACACTTATCAGCAGTATAAGTAGGGCAAGGAAAAGGAGGCGGCCCGATTTTGTTAAGGTGCCCATCCTGTGTGAGGAATGTGGATGTTGTCGTCCTTCTGACTTGTTTTTTGTGTCTCTTGTGGCGTCGGCTGCTTTTGAGGTGTCGGAGGAGGCGCTTGCGTGCAGCCAAATAATGCGGCTGACATAAGAACAATGGAAACCAGTCTAATGGTCATGGTGCCCATCCTGTGCGGGGAATATTGATTGTTGGTGCATTAAAAAATTGTTTAGTTGCCGCTTCGCGCATCGCCTCATCGTTTGCAAGGGTAGCGTTTCGGGCCGCAAGGGCTTGCTGCTCGGTAAGCAACAGTGTGCGGATTTGCAGCAATTGCTCCTGTTGGAGCGCTGCCAACTGGTTCGCCGCCATCAGCGCCTTCATCTGCCCGTCCGCGGTTGACGCCTGTGACTGTAATTTTTGGAGGTTCGCCGCGTCCGCTTGGATCTGTGCTTGTTGTTGGACGATGCCTTTAATCATTGCGTCATTCGCCTGCTTTTGCGCGACGGAACCGGCCGTCTGATACGTATACGAGCTTGGGGGAGCCGAGAGCCAATAATTGACGTTTTGAAATTGGCTGAGATACCCTTGTAGTTGGCTGCCGTTCTGAAACATATTCACGGTCCCCATCACGCCGTTCATGGTGCCTTGCGCTGTCTGCCAAACTTGCGCTACGGGTGCGACCGTGTTCTTGACCATATTGGCGTACTGTTGCAATTGCAGCTGATAGCTTTGGACCATTTGGGCGTACGCCTGGACTTGTTTGAGCGCCGTAGTCGTGTTCTGAACGAGGTTCGAAACGTCTAAGACCGGTATTCCGGTCCCTGGACTCGTCGCCGGCAGCGCGGCCACGAGGACCAACGCTACAGTCGTTAGTACTGTTTTTCTCATAGTTCGATTTCGATATCCTGGGCTGTTTGTTTTAGCTGCGTCATTTTCTCCTTATGGGCATGATTAATAGTTCGGCACCACGTAGGGCCGTTCGAAAACCAAATCTTTGACGACGACGACATTAAAACCGTACCCTTGGCGAATCTTTAGTGTCGGGGGAATAGAGAGGTTTTTTTCCAGGAGTGCCGAGGTCGCGGCTCCAAGCTGTTGCCCGAGCGCAGCGCTTAATACATCGCCAGCCCGCGGGGCTTGATATCCGTTAGCATTGTTGTTGTTGTTTTCGCCCTGGTTCTGGCTGTAGGTAACGCCCGCCGTGATCGCGCTCATTAATAAGGCGGATCCGAACAACCTGAGAAAATGGTTGTCAACCAAGTCGTGGAAACCTGCCTCCCCCACTCCATCAGCACCAGGCATTGCGCCGATGTCCAAAGCGGAATTGTCAGGAAAAACGATTCTTTGCCACGCGACGAAGATTCTAGACTGGCCATATTGGATCGCGGACGCGTACTCGCCCACCAACCGCGAGCCTTGCGGTATCAACAGGTAGTTGCCTGTGCCGCTGTCATATACGTCCTCGCTAACTTGAGCAGTGATTGTGCCCGGTAATTCGGACTCCATCGCCGTGAGTAATAGTGCCGGTATCACCCAACCAGTACGCAAAATATATGGTGTCGCAGGCTTTTCCAAGCGAGTGTTTAGAATCCAGCGGTCCCGCGGGCCAGTGTAGGTGCCTAAACTATTTGGATTGGGCGGCGGCGGTTGCTCGCCGTTGATGCCAAGCGCTTTTTGTTCATAACCAGCGATATCTCCCGGCGTGGATCCGCCGAGGTTGTTGGGATCGGTTTGGACCAGTTTTGCTGCCCGAACCGCCGAGATCGCTTGCTGGCGTTGCTCGCTCATCTGGTCCACTGTCGGATCGCTAATCGCGCTTTTGGCGTAAAGGGCTTCGAAAAAGGCTTTGTGGCGGGCGTCCATCTCAGTATTTGGCGGAGGGGTCGGCGTTGCGTCTGTTGTCGCGTTAGGTGTAGGGGTCGGCGTCGGGGTCGTGGTATTGTCCGCTGGGTTGTATCCCCTTTTGTCCCCGGCCACTTGTTGCGCATAGGCGTCCGCGCTGCCGCCGTGGTCCTCAGCCTTTGGCGCTTGCTCGTGCGCCTTGATCATCGCGACCCATACGATAAGGACGGCGACCAGTAAGAGAATGAAGCCAGCTGCATAGAGAGGAAGATGATTTAGCCTGCGGACGCCAACCGGCCGAAGACTCTGCGGCGATCCAGGCGCATCTCCTATCAATGAGCCGTTATTTCTCATGGCTCTCCGCTGTTTTCTGTGGGTAACTCAATCCGCTAGGTTTAGCCACGTAATAGCGCTACGCTACGCCTGTTCAAGGTCGAATCCGGCATAAACGGCCTCCTCCCCTCGACAAGCTCGGGGGGCCCTCCATTTATTCCGTTTCTCGCTTGAGCAGGCTTCGCTCCGCGCTGGGAAGGTTACTGGCTTTTGCGTTCGATAGCCCTGCGCTCGTTCCTCGCTACGGACCTCTCAACCCGCAAAAGCTCTTGGTATTTTGTTCGGGAAGCCAACCCGGGGTGGATTTGCATTTTGGGTGACCGTGGACTCAATAAGAAGGATGACACCGGAGGAACTTTTTACTGCAGCACTGGGACTGGGCAAGCAATGGCGAGTGGCCGAATGCCGCTTTGAGGGTGAACCCAAACGCTTGGAATTACGACTCGAGCACGTGCCCGGGGAACATTTCGAGTGCCCGGTCTGCAAAGCTTCATGTGGAGTCCACGACACCATCGAAAGACGCTGGCGGCATATGAACTTTTTCCAGTACCGCTGCGAACTGGTGGCCAGGGTGCCGCGCACCTGGTGTCGCACCGACGGGGTCCATCAGGTGCCAGTGCCCTGGGCTCGGCAAGGCAGTGGTTTCACCCTGATGATGGAAGCCCTCATGATGCTGCTCAGCGCCGAGATGCCCGTCGATGCCATGGCTGATTTACTCGATGAGCACGATACTCGTCTGTGGCGGGTCTTGAGGCATTATGTGGAGCAAGCACATGCTAAGAGCGACTGGAGTGCCGTCCGGCGGATCGCGGTCGATGAGACCAGTGCCCGGCGCGGACGCCGCTACGTGACCAATGTGCTCGACGATGAGAACTCACGTCTGCTCCTGATGGTCGAGGGACGCGGCGTTCAGGCGATGGGAGCCTTTGCCGAGGCGCTGCGCCTGCACGGCGGGGATCCCTCCCAGATCGAAGCGATCGCGATGGATATGAGCACCTCCTATATGAAAGGGGCGAGCCAATACTTTCCTCAGGCTAGGATCGTCTTCGACAAGTTCCACGTCATGGTGCTGGCCGGCAAAGCCCTCGAGGAGGTGCGCCTCCAATTGCAGCGCGAGGGAGCCCAGCTCAAAGGGGCGATGTGGAGTTTACGCGGCAACGCTTGGAATCTCAGTCCAGAGCGTCAAGCGCAACGTCAAGACCTCTGTCGCCAGTACACTCAACTTGGCCGTGCGATGAGTCTGCGTGAGACTCTCCAAGCCATTTACGCCAACTCCGACCGTCAGCTTGCCGAAGCTGAACTCCGGTGGTGGTGTGGTTGGGCAGCGCGCAGCCGCCTCTGGCCCTTCCGCCATTTGGCCATGACCGTTCGTCAGCTATGGGATGGAATCCTGGCCTACTTCGATACCAAGCTGACCTCCGGAGCCATCGAGGCCGTCAACGGTATCATCCAGCTCGCAAAACGAATGGCTCGGGGATTTAGAAACTTCGTCTACTTCAGAACCGCAGCCTATCATCGAGCCGGTCAGCTCAATCTAGATGTTCCAAACATGAGTTAACTTAGCAATTACCCACACCAAACAGCGAGGGACCTTTCTCATTCAGGGTCGTCTCAGTTGTTTTTGTTTTTGGATTTTCGACATGCCGGATGTCCACCTTTTCTTGGGCCGCACCAACCCCACTCACTAACGTCGCGTTGTCCAAAACCCGATCGACGACATACCATCTGCCGTGTACGCGGTAATTGACCAGGACCTTATCGTGGTGAAACCAACCCGCCTTTTTTTCTGCGAACAAGACCGGCGCTTCTTTGTGGCGCACCGAGGCTGGCATTTCCAGATAGGTTTTCCCGTCCTTGCTGTACACTTCGACCGGTTTCCAGTCTGCTTGCCCTGTTACGGTGTACGATTCGTCGGCATCATCCTCTACACGGCTAACAAACCGGACTTGCTTCCCGGATCCGCGAGCCGAGCGAGCGGGTGGATCAGATACAACAGGCGCAGGGATTGGGCTGGGCGCGGCGGTGGCGATCGCAGGCGGAGTGCCTCCGTAAAGAAACGTGACGCAGTGCATGAAGTCGGAAGAATCGCTAACTAAGATAAAGTGATACGTGCGCCGATCCGTGGTGACCACCAGGGAGGTTGTAAGCCCTATGTCGCGCGGTTTAATTACAAGGTGCTGTATCTGCTCTGCGCCAGAACCGGATACCGCAGATTCAACCGACCATCGACTTGAGTCCCCAAGATTGATATTCGTAATTGCCTCGCCGGGTTGCAACTCAATGTCAGTGACCTGCAAGATCGCACACACAATGCTCGGCAGCGATTCGTCGAAACGAAACCTGACCGAACTATTCGTCCCGGCTGTTCCGACCATCGTCTCGTAGCTCTTATCACGCCAAGCTCGCGTAATATTCACCCCGGCCTGCTCTTCCTCGTTGAGGACAGGGTTCTTGCCTCCGAGGAGAGCCGGGTCGAATGGCGTTCCGGATCCCGATGCTGGCGGTGGCGAGGCACTCGGGGAAGCACTTGGCGATGAGCTCGGCGAGGACGTGTCGGCAAAGCCAAAACTCGCCGGAAGCCAGAACAACACCAAAACAAGAAGAGACAATTTCATCGTTGCTGCCAGTTAAAATCACGGACGTAGATTCCAAGAGGATTACGCTGTATGTCGCTCTCGCGCGCTTGCAGCGTGGGCGACGTGTAAACTTCGAGCACGGCGCGCATCGGGATGGGTCTCCCGATCATGCTTCCATCACGGTCTCGTGTTGTCTCCTGCCATTCCACCTGCCAGGCGGTGGAGGAGATCGGCAGTACCGTCTCGATGTCGGTGCTTACCGTTACTTTTTTTGACCGATTGAATACCGAGGTCTCTTCGCTTCCGTTGAGGTGTTCATTCATTTTCACTGTTGCTGGATCCTTGGTTTTCAGCATCGCGTAAACGGTAAAGACCGCGCGGCGTTGGACATCGAGATCAGGGGTGACGAGCCGGGCCGATGAAATAAACGATGCGAGCGACGCGCGCACCACGCGCTGGTCGGCTGGCGCAGCAGGCTGCGCCGGCCCTACTGCCACCGCCTCGCCCAATTTGTCTACCTCGATCACGTAGGGCACATATTTGCTTTGGCTGCCGACGTATATCACTCCAGCAACACCGCCAAGCCCAATTAAGAGACTGGCGACAACAAGCAATTGCAAGGCGTGACGACCGCTGAACGCTCGGTCAACATCGCTGTTCCAGTGCCGCCTGGCGTCCAGATACGGATTCACTTCGCCCGCCCCGGTTGGCGAATCCATCACAAGCTCCTTTTGAAATAGCTTTCTCATACCGCGGCCAATTCTTTTTCGGTCTCTGCTTCCTGCTCGCTAGCCTTATCGTATTGGTCCAAGCTGAGCCCTCGACGGCGCAGCCATTCGTCCACCCACTCGTCACCGTATTGCTCCTGACACTTTTTTACTTGAGCAACCGACTCCTTGTCGGACACGCCGACAAATGCTAGCGCGACCGGCCCCAATACTAAGTGAACTAGCCTTTGGTGTTCGTCGGTGGTGTAGTAGCAGTCCGACTTTGGTGTCGCGTCAGCGATGATCTGGATTTGCCTTTCATGGAGCCCGAATCGACGATAAAGTAGGCCGCCATCCTCGTCGACGGCGTTTGGATTAGGCAAATACAGCTTTGTAGCGGTCGAATCCTTTATGAGGTCGATGATCCCGCTATTGATAGTGTCCGAGAGGCTCTGCGTCGCCATGATGACGAGGCAGTTCGCCTTCCTCAAAACTCGCAGCCACTCTTTGATTTTGTCTCTGAAAACCGGGTGGCTGAGCATAAGCCACGCTTCATCGAGAATAATCGCGGCGGGCTGACCATGTAGCGAGCGCTCAATGCGCCGAAATAAATATAAGAGGATTGGCAGACCGTATTTTGGCGAAAGGTTCATCAGCTCTTCACACTCGAAAACAACGAATGATCCAAGGCCCCCTAGTGTATCCGCTCGCGCGTCGAAGAGATTGCGCATCGAGCCGGCCAAGGTGTATTCTTGCATCACTTCTCGGATCGCCCTGTCCTGCACGGTCGAGACAAAATCGGTTAGCGTGCTGTGCCCACTCTCGTGCATACTAGTGATTGCGGCCGCTATTTCGTTTCGCTGAGTCGGCGTCACGTCCAAACCGTTTAGGTGGCAAATCTGCTCTAACCACTCCCGGGCCCAGGCCCGATCACTTGGAGCCGTCAAATATTGCAGCGGGCAAAAACATAGCGTGTCGTCGTCACCGGCGACATGGTAGTGGGTGCCTCCGGCAGCCGTGCAATAAGCGTACATGCTCATCCCTTTATCAAAACAGAAAACAGTCATGTTTGTGTAACGACGATATTGAGCCACAAGGAATCCGAGAGTGGTCGATTTTCCAGCGCCCGTTGGGCCGGCGATAAACGCGCTGCCGATGTCGCTCACATGGAGGTTCAGGTGGAACGGCGTTTTGCCGGTGGTTAGAACGTGTGCTAGAGCTGGCGATCCGCTGGGATAAAACGGGCAGGGTGCCTTGTTTTCGCCTTGCCAGATCGAGCTTACGGGCAGCAAGTCGGCCAAATTCATTGTGTTGATTAGTGGCCGGCGAACATTCTCCACGCCGTGGCCAGGCAAACTGCCCAACCAAGCATCAAGCGTATTGATTGTTTCAACCCGCGCGGTAAACCCCATGTGGTTAATCGTTTTCTCGATTTGCTTCGCGTGATATTCAACTTGCGCCCTGTCCTCGCCAAACAGCAACAGGTTAGCGGTGTAGTAACCGGCCGAGATCGCGCCGGCGCTGATGCCGAGCTTTGCGCTCGATGCGTCGCTCACCATCATTGCCGCATCCTCGTTAATGTTATCGGTCTTTACGTTGAGGACTTGGCTGAGAAATGGAACCACTTGCTGTTTCCATTTTTTTCTGAACCTCTCGATGTGAGATAACGCCTCCCAGGATTCGAGGAAGGCAAAACGCGTACTCCACCGATACGTGATTGGGAGTTCCCCAAGCTCTGTTAGCATCCCCGCGAAAGAGGAGGCGGGGAAGTCTTCTATCGCGACCACCTGCATGTAATGGCGTCCGATCCTGGGGAGCACTCCCCCGTATAATTCCTGCCCGCCGATAATCGCATCCAGATAGATTGGCGTTTGTGGCAATCGCTTCGGTTGCAGGATCCCGGTCACACAATACTGCAAATGGCTCAGCAGATCATCGTAAACCACTTCCCGGCCGTCCTCGGTGTACTCTGTGCGCGCCCCTAAGCGTCGGAGGCGCAAACTGCTCGACAGACGATTTTCCAGGGCGTCGAGCTGACTCTGGAATAATGCTAGCGTCTGTGTCGCTTCCAGTCTCTTGTCGCCTGTCGTCACGTCGTCTTCATACATGACCTCCGCCAAACGCTTCGTTGCGCCGGATGGTGGCAAATAAGTAACACACAGCACGCATCTGGATTGATATGCCGCCCCAGGTTGCGCGAAGTACGCTCTGCGCTCTTCGTCAATCGCCGCTGAGACCCGGTCCGGAAAGTGCGACAACCGGCGAGCGCTATAAACCTCTACCGGCCTTCGACCAACGTCCACGTGCAGCATCCATCCGGAGCCCAGGCGCGCAAACGCCTGGTTAATGCGCGCCGACACAACGTCGCGTTGCGTGTCAGTGGCACTGGCGTTGTCGTCGCCGGTATATTCCCACCCCGCCATTAGTGCGCCATTTTTTCCGATCACTACCCCGTCCGCGACCACGGCCGCATAATTGAGGAGATCGCAGACGCCCGGCTCTGTTGACCGGTGGCGTTTGAGTTGCAGCGTTTGATCTACTTCTCGGAGCCGCCAGTACAGCATCCCGATCAAGACTAGCCCCGCGAACGAAATAGCAAAGAGTAGAGTGATCATTGTCTGCGCTTCTGAAATGCCGAACTGGTGTTGATAAAATTCGCGTTGTTTACCCTATAAGGCCGGCTACGTGCCGGATAATACCGGCGATAAGCCAGGTGCCGTATGTAGACCGAACGCATTCGTGGATCCGCTTTAGCCATGCGCCGAAAAACAAAGAGCGCAGCAGTCCAGAGCAGGATCCCCATCGCGATTGTTAACGGTCGCAACATCGCGAAGATCAGGAGGCAGGCAATCAGGCCGCTAAAGAGTACCAGCTCTCTATCCCCTCCGAGGAACAAGTGCGGCCTAATCCCGGCTCGATGTAACGTAACCCGCCGCAGGGCCATGTGCGACCTCCTGTGTGATTTCCGCCCCAGCGGCGAAACCGAAAGCGGTGAGCGTGTTTTTGGCGGCAATGATAAATGCGATTACCATCACGCAAAAAAGGACAGCTCTTAGAAACTCGTTGACCATCCCGCCCGCAAAGATCAAAACACCGCCCGCGCCCACGATCCCGATCAATGAAACTCCGTAAGCGACCGGGCCGGTGACACTGTTAGACAGCGTGGTCAACGGCTGTTCCCACGGCAAGCCGGCCCCACCGGTGGCAGCGTGGGCTGTGCTTGCCGCCGCCGCTAAAAAAACAACAAATAAAACCGCTATTCGATACTTCATGATTAAGGGTATTCTTTCTGTAAGTTGCTTATTCTTATGGTGTTATGTGTGCTGCTAGCAAAGAGCCTCCGTTACGTAAACCTGCTTTGCGCGGTTAAAGGCGATTACCTCCAGGATCTCGCGCACGACCCGTCCTTTGTTTGGATGCCGCTCGATATGAACGACCAGGTCAACTGCTTCTCCGATGAGGGGTTCGATTTCCCTAGTCCCACAGTCGGTCCTTCTGATCGGAAGAGCAATGCGTTGGATGGGATTGTCAGAATACCGCTCTTATCAGCGACTTGCAGCGTGATCAGAGTATAGGCGCCCGGAAAGAGCTCACCTGTTTCGTTGGGTACCTGTAGTTCGGTCAGTAGTGTTCTGGACGTCGGGTCGATCGCTCTTGCGGTGCTAGCCACGCGTCCCAGAAACTTCCGGCCGGGAAACTCATCCAGAGTGAGATCTCCCTCGGTGCCGATTTTAATCAGATCGGCAAAGCCCTGAGGCACGTTGACATAAACGCGTAACGGAGAAATCTGCTGCATGCGAAAGAGCTGAGAGCCCGAGCCCGCAGCGATGTAATCTCCGATATCAGTATTTCGAGCGGTGACAATACCGTTGAATGGCGCCCTGACGATTTTGAATGCTTCGAGCGCTTCAAGCTGATTGATGTTCGCCTGGTCTGCCATTACCATTGCCTGGTTCTCGCGATAGGTGTCAGCCGCAGTATCAAAATCCTGTTCGGCAATAACCTTCCTATTGAAAAGGTCCTGGCTACGCCGATAGGTAACTTCCGCCAGGTTCAGCGCGGCCTGTGCCACCTCGATTTGAGCCTGCGCTTGTGCCAACTCTTCATCTACTTCGGGAGTGTCGATCTCGGCAAGAACATCACCCGCTTTGACCTTAGCCCCAATATCAAAATGCCACTTTTTCAGGTACCCACTCGTCTGAGCAAAGATCGGCGCGTCAGTATAGGCTTGCGTTTGTCCGGGCAGCACGGGAATTGTGATCGAAGCTTTCCCGGGATGGACAACGGTGACGGTGATCTCGGCGGCCTTATTTGAATGCGGTTGGATTGATTGAGTTCTCGAGGACCGCACCTCAATTCCAATAGCGGCGAGCGCAATTAAACCGACGACTCCAGCTAGAAAAGAAAATTTTCTTCTGCTTTTCCTGGGAATTTGTGGAACGGATTCCCGCTCCTGAATTTCAGCTACGTCGAAGTTAACTGGACTCATTGTTTGTTTGTCTTCTGGAATCGAATTGGGTCTTTTGCTACTGCGCCACTGCGACTGGCCCTGGTGAAGAGTAACATCGGTCTTTAGGCAGTGCTATACTTCGGAAGGAGGTTTCTCTATAGCTCGATCGGGCTAGTGCACCGTCTCGCAAATAGTGGTGAAGTCGCCCGGGGGTCAGTTGGCTGTCCCGCCCATTCTGGCTGAGGAACGACAAATATACACCTTGAAAAATCGCTAAATGTTAAATGCTCAGACGGAAGAATAGCTTACTACCAAGGTATAATTGACCAGAAGCGAAATGTGCGTAGACGGCGGTCTGGCCCAGGTATGACTGTTTGCCCAAAAGTCGTAGATTCCACCGCAACGATCTAAACCGTGCACACCATTCACCCTAGGATTCCGGCTCCGGCCGACTGTTCGAGTTCAACCAGATATGCAACCGCGCGGGTGGACTCGGCTGCTCGGCTACGCTCGGAATTGAAGAAGCTCAGAAGTAAAGCTCAGTCTCACTCGCGCCCGAATCTCTAACATATTTTTCAACAAACAAGGTGAAGCGTCTGGCTTGTCACTTTACATTGGGGCAAACCGTGAGGCTAAACGATCGGTGAGCGCTCATTCCATCGAGCAATCAAACCGCGCACTTCGCTTACAGCCGACGCCGACACGTCCCACGCCTTTACGTCGCTACATTTCCCCGGCGCCGATACGCCGCTGCGTTCCTGCCGAAGAGGCAAAGCGGGACGCTTCGCTTACCTCACAAGGCACACCCTTTTGTGCCTGTGGTGAAAAACACCCGGTCCTCCGGGTTGGAGCTGCTGAAGGGACAAAGCCAGACGCTGCAACCACGTCCCCACGCCTTTACCCCGCTACGTTTCCCCCGGCGCCGATAGGTTTCCCGCAGCGTCCATTGACTACTTCGCACCTTTCCGCGAGCATCTCTCCGCAATCTATGAGCTGGTATTACGGGGTAGACGGGCGACGCCAAGGTCCCGTCGAGGAAACGACACTGGAAACTCTCGAGCTCGCGGGAACAATCGAGTGGACCACTCCAGTTTGGCGGAAGGGCATGCCCGGCTGGAAACCGTTTGGCGAAATGTTCAACCGGCCGTCGGTCCAATGCCATGAGTGCAAACGGCAAGTTGAAACGAGCCCGACCGTTCGTTACCGGGACTTATTTATCTGCCCAAGATGCAAAACTTCGTTTTTCCAAAAGGTTCGCGAAGGATTGGCCAAGGAAGAGGCAGTGCAATACTGCGGATTCTGGATCCGCTTTTGTGCCAGGCTGTTGGACGGATTGTTCCTTTTTGCCGTCACCCTTCCCCTATCGGTCATCAATCAGGTGATTATCTTCAGGTTCTATCCATTGACCGGGCCTCGAGCCAGCATAGAAAGATTCGAAAACATGGCCCAGTTAGGGACTTTCTTAACCATCCAAGCCGCATTTTTCCTGGTCAGTCTGATTCTGGCTTTTGCCTATGAGGTATTTTTTGTCGGACGTTTCAGCGGCACCCCTGGCAAACTTCTCCTTCGCCTGCGGATTGTGCGTTCGGACTTTTCCCCCCTCACTTACAGCCGGGCCGCTCTCCGTTTTTTTGGAAAGATGCTTAGCGATCTGACCATGTACATCGGTTATATCATGGTCGGATTTGATCCCCAGCGGCGCGCCCTTCATGATCACATCGCAGATACGCGAGTAATCAAACTCGACTCAAAAACTGCTTAAATGGCCGCCAATCTCCTTTGCCCTCGTTGCAGTGAGCAACTGTCGCTTCATCTTTTTGTTCATGGCAGAGCGGCGTCCTGCCCAGCATGCCGTGCTCAGGTTGAGGCCTATATCTTTCCCGAATTCCATCGAGACCCTTCTTCTCGTCCAGGAATCCATCTTGCGCAGGAGCACGAAGCGGTGTGTTATTTTCATTTACGCTACCGCGCGATGACTCCGTGCGACAATTGCGGCCGGTTTCTGTGCGAAATCTGCGCAATCAGTGTTGGCCGCAGACAACTTTGTGCGGAGTGCCTCGCTCAATTGAGAAAGCAAAGGAATGAAACCGGGCTGGTCCATCACGCTGCTCTGTTCGATAACGTCGCTCTTTTCCTGGTCGCGGCTCCGGTGATCACGCTGATTTTCTGGTTTTTCACAATTTTCACCGCCCCGATTTCACTCTTTTTATCGTTCTACTATTGGTCCAGACAATGGAGCCTGTTGCCTCGATCTCGTTTCCGATTTGTTGTCACGATCCTCTTATCCGTGCTCCTGATCAGTTCCTGGGGATTCGCGGCCTGCTATCTGATTACCAGTCGACGGTGACAGACCGCATTCTAAACCATGTCCTATCTCAAGATATCTAACGGTGGCCTCTTGATGACTTTTATCCCTGGTTTGAGAACAAAACTCTATCTTGGGCCAGATCACCTGCTCTTGGTAGAGCAATTAATATTGGTCGAACGATATAAGCGCTTCTATTTCCGGGACATTCAAGTGATCGCCGCAACCCGAAGCGCGAGGTGGATCGTTTTCGGGGTTCTCTGGGGCTTTTTGGCCCTCCTCTCCGCATTTTCTTTCTTTGTGCGTGATCCCATATTGACCGCGGCCGGAACGTTCTTCACCGCACTATTCGGATTCGCCTTTATTCATAACATCATCTTGGGACCCACCTGTATCGTCCGCATTCGCACCGCGGTTCAGACTCATCGGGTTGCGCCACTGGAGAGAATTCGCGACTTTCGCAAAGGAATGGAAACCATCGAACCACTTATCCGGAACGCGCAGCCAACCGACGCACTTCGTTCAAACCCCTGACCTCTAATTTTGAAATGGACCTCATTTTTCAAAGATGTTTGATCCATACGGACAGGGAAGCCGCTGCTCGCTGTCCGGCCTGCAGCAACTACTTCTGCAGGGAATGCATCACAGAGCATGAAGGCAAATTTCTATGTTCGCATTGTCTTCAGCGAAAAGCTTCTCCTGTCGAAACTGTTCATCGAAGGGTAGGATGGTTCTTCCCTGCCATCGCCATGATCATGGGTCTGGCGGTCGCCTGGCTCTTCTTCTACCTGATAGGACGGCTCTTAATTCTAATTCCACCGAATCTGCATGACATCAGCCATCTCCAAATTCTCTAATGATTTAAGCAAAAGCGGGGCGCTTCGTCTGCTATCAGCGGAATCTCCCAGGACCCATGGGTTTGCTCACCTGCCAGGCAGAAAAGCGGGAGGCTTCGCCTGCGCCGAAACGCCGACCTGTTTCCTATCCGCCAACCTGTGTCCCGGCGATTAGCGCAATGCTTTTGCGAAGACCACGCGCGGGGCCCATCCCTTACTAAAAAAGAGCAAAGCGGGACGCTTCGCCTACATTCGTTGACAACCATTCGTTGAACCCCAACCGTACACCGCTGGTCTTGATCGAGGAAGCCATCCAGTTGCTTCGCTCTGCTCCGGTGACCGCTTACGCGCTCTACGCCGCCGGCACTGTCCCTTTCATATTAGCGCTCTTCAATTTCTGCGCGGCGATGAGCTATAGTCGCAACGCAGCCGATAGCTGCGCCGCATCTGCGGTTATTATGGCCTTGACCTATGGTTGGATGAAAGGTCTGCAGGCCTTCTCTTGCCGGGAACTCGTCCGCGTTTACACCGGCGATGTCCACAGATGGTGGCAGCCCGCTACCATGCTGGCGATCTGGACCAGGCAAATCGCACTTCAACCATTCGGATTTTTTATTAAACCGGTCGCCTGGCTGTTCGTTTTTCCTGTCAGCTATGTTTCCGCCTTTTTCCAGAATCTGACGGTTCTCGGCGGCGCGGAACGGAGTGATATTAGAAAAAGCTGGGACCTCGCACGTCTCTGGCCGAAACAGAGTCACTCGGTCTACGCTCTTTTGTCTCTCCTGGCTCTAGTTGTTTTTATTGATCTATACGCGGTCATCTTTTCGATCCCATTCGGTTTGAAGATCTTGCTCGGTATGGACAGTTTTCTGACGCGAAGCTACACTTGGGCTTTCTCCCCGGTTCTCTTAATCGCCGTGGCTGCAGTGGCTTATTTCTTGATTGATCTTCTGGCCAAAGCAATCGAAGTGATCCGTTGTTGCGACGGCGAGTCTCTGGCGACCGGAGGAGATTTGGTGCGCAGGCTGGCCGCTTTCCAAGAAAGAGCGCTCGATGCACACTAACCCACTTTGCCAGCGCCGCATCCTCGCTTTGCCGCTACCGAGCCGTGCAAACCGTGGAGAGTTCGCTTACCAGTTTAATCCCGGGATGGTTCGCTTTTTCTGTGGAATACTGCTGATGTCCATTACGCTCACGGCTGTCAGCAATTCCACCGAAGCGACTGAACCCCAAAACCGATCAGCTAGTCAAACGCTCACCCAACCCGCATTGGATCAGCAAATCGAACGCGTCCTGCAAAATCCAGAGTTTAGTTGGCGTGAACCATCTGCGACCCCGCAACAACCAAAACAAAAATCGACCATCGAGCGATGGATGACTTCCCTCCGCCAGATGCTGCTTTCCTTCGGCGACTGGGCGAGCCGGCTTTTTAGATCGTTGCTTAAACCTTTCGATCTTAGACCTTCCCATTTCCCACTCGTATCACCCGGCCCGTCACGTTTATCCGAATTGTTGAACGCACTAGGCTACCTGCTCTGGGCGGCATTTGCCGGAACTCTGATTCTTTTGGTAGCTCGGGTCTTGAAATTAAAGCTGATCAAGCTTCCACCGTCCATTATTCCAAGGCAAAAACCAGACCTTGGCATCGAACAAATCGAAGCGGATCAACTCCCGGACAATGAATGGTATGCGCTGGCACGCGAGAAGATGGCCGCCGGCGAATTTCGCCAGGCTCAACGCGCTCTTTTTCTGGCCATCCTTTCCTGTCTCGCTTCTCACCGCTTCATCGCCGTGGAGCGGTGGAAATCGAATTCCGATTATGAGAAGGAACTCGGACGAAAGGCTAAACATCGCTTCGAACTGCGCGCGCTCTTTGCTCAAAGCCGACTCGGATTTGAACGTTGCTGGTACGGCCCGGACAGCGTGAGTCCGGAAGACCTCGATCGGTACAATAGCATTTACCAAAAAATCAAACATGCGGCCAACTAGCATCATCCGGGCAGTCGCCTGGGCCATTTTGGCCGCTGGTTTTCTCGGTCTGCTATTCTTCGGGTTGCATACCTTCAGAATGCGGCTAGAGACCAGTAACAGTCTTCCTGAGTATTCCACCTATCGAGCGGATCCCAAAGGATTGAAAGTACTGTACGAGAGCCTTCGAGCAAGCGATCTGATTCATGTTAGCCGCCGATTAGAGTCTTCCAGGATTCTGCGGTCAGGCGAAGGTCAGATTCTCATCGTCGCAGGTGTTCGAGCAGATCAAGAAACCGTCTCAGGCGAGGATGTCCAATGGTTGGATCATTGGCTGACCACTGGCGGCCGTATCGTCGTTGCCTTGCACCCAGAACAAAACCAAGTCACCCACAGTCAGGCCGTTTCATCGGCAAATCAGGAGGCAACAGAAGACACCTCCTCGGCACTCTGGCAAAGCCTGATCAAACGCTGGGGCGTCGAGATAGTACCGCTCAAAGACATTCGCGCCGCGACTGCCGAATCGACCTTGTTCGGCACGATCTCACGCTGGCTCGGTCGCAATTCTTTTGCTCAAGTTACGCCGGATTGGAAAGTGATCGCTGTTCAGGGTCCGAAGAATGTGATCGTCGAACGAGCATTCGGCCATGGATCGATTGTCCTGCTCGCCGATTCTTATCCATTAAGCAACGAATCATTGGCCGCGGATCGAAACACCGATTTTCTCCTTTGGTTGATTGACAATCGCCGAGGCGTCCTCTTTGACGAAACTCACCTGGGCTTGAGCGAGCAACCAGGCATTATGACTCTGGCTCAGCGTTACGGTTTGCAAGGCACCTTGATCAGCATCGTTGCTGTTTTCTTGCTCTTTATCTGGAAATGTCAGTACATGCCGGTTCCCAGAACCAAGATGAATCAAAAAAGCCTGGCCATTTCCGGCAGCAGCTCAGAACAAGCGTTTCTGAATCTCTTGCAGCGCTCGGTTGCTCGAAAAGACCTCCTTGCTGTTTGTCTTGACACCTGGCTTCAAAGCGCGCGGCCGACATCAGAGCAACTGGCGATACTGGCTCAATTCCGCTCTGGATCCCGCCAGAAGGAGAAGCTGGTCGCCGAAAGCTACAACCAGCTCACGAATCTCTTGAACGAAAGACGATGAACCAGGCGTTGGATGAGCTGAACGATATTTTGACGCAAACCCGCGCTCAGGTAGCCAAAGTTATCATTGGCCAGACGCTACCGGTTGACCTCTCTTTGATCGCAATTCTGACCAACCAACATGCCCTGGTAGAAGGGGTTCCCGGAGTCGCCAAAACCTTGTTGGTCAAGACGCTGGCTCACATTTTAGGAACTCAATTCGATCGGATCCAGTTTACACCTGATCTGATGCCGTCCGACATTATCGGAACTAGTATCTTTAACTTGCAGAAAAACGAATTTAACTTTGTCCCGGGACCAGTGTTTACCACGTTCCTGATCGCCGACGAAATCAATCGAGCTCCAAGTAAAACGCAGTCCGCTTTACTCCAGGCAATGCAAGAACGCCAGGTTACCGTCGATCGGACAACCTACAACCTTTCTCCTAACTTCACTGTATTCGCGACCCAAAACCCGATTGAGTACGAAGGAACCTATGCATTGCCAGAAGCACAAAAGGACCGGTTCATGCTCAAAATACGGATGGATGTTCCTGATCGGGAGGATGAGCTGAATTTGGCGCAACGAATGTTAGGCGAAGACGCTCCAGAGTCTGTTCTGAACCGTGGAGGGGTCGAAACGGTCGTGCACGAGACGACTCTCCCCCGGCTCCGCTCAGCCTTAAATCAGGTTCTGGTGAAACCCGAATTGTTAACCTATCTCGTGGATATCATTCGAGAAACCAGGAAACATGATAGCGTCCTGGTCGGAGCCGGTCCCCGGGCAACTCAAGCGCTTCTTCTGGCCAGCCGCGCTCATGCCGCTCTGAACGGGAGGGACTATGTGACTCCGGACGATGTGCGCGTGCTAGTTCAACCAATCATGGAACACCGCGTCGTCTTGCGTCCTGAATTCGAAATTGAGGGAACGGAAATCGTCACGATCGTGCGTCAAATCCTGGAGAAAATTCCGGTTCCCAGATGATCGCGCCGCGAATGCGTCTGGTTGTCGTGATCTTCCTCGTGACGGTGCCGCTTGCTACGGTCGCAGGTCTAATTCCCGAATTTTTCCCAATTGCGTTTTTGCTGATCGGCTTGTTGATGGTCATCGCCCTTGGCGATCTGGGCCTTGGCCTCGGTCGATATCGAAGTCTGCAATTCTCTCTTCCTGAAACTGTCCGTGGGATCCGGGACGAGCGGATTGAACTCGAGGTTCATGCCCAGTTTGCGGTTCGACAAAAAGATTCGGTACGGTTGGCGATTCGTTTTCCAGAAGAATTGGAACCGGAACAGGAACAGACCATTCTTCCGCTCTCCAAGTCCTCCTCGGAAGGATCCATTCGAGTTCCTTTCGTGGGAATCGCACGCGGCGCGTTCCATCTTCAGAGCCTCTATTTTGATGGGTATTCCCCTTTTGGTTTTTGGATTCATCGCGAACACCGGCCTGTTCTTTGCGAGGTCCGCATCTACCCGAACCTCAGGGTCGAAGGAACACAGATCGCGCACTTTATGAATCGCGGCGCCATCGGGAGCCACGCCCGAAAGCAGATCGGTAGAGGCCGGGAATTTGAAAAACTGCGAGAGTACGAGCGAGGCGACAGCTTCGACGAAATCAACTGGAAAGCGACAGCCAAACGGCGATATCCAGTGACAAAAGTCTTCCAACTGGAGCGATCGAAAGAAATTTATCTCGCACTCGATACTTCCCGGCTCAGCGGTCGTCGGCTACCCGAAATGTTCGGACCCAAATTTCCTCATCAAACCACCACGCATCTTGACCGCGCGATCTCCGCGGCTCTACTCTTTTGCGCCACCGCAGAAAGGCAAGGTGACCGATTCGGGCTCATCTCTTTCTCAGACAAAGTGAACCATCTAGTGCAAGCCAGGACCGGCGCGGCTCACTTTCACGTTTGCCGTGACCTGGCCGTTTCGCTCATACCGCAAACGGTCTCTCCCGACTTCGCAGATATCGCGGCGACACTAAGGCACCGAATCAAGCGGCGATCGCTCTTCGTCTTTTTGACCTCGCTCGATGACCCGGTTGCCGCTGAGGATTTTATCAGCGCAGTCGAACTTTTATCCCGGCAGCATCTGGTCCTGGCGATGATGATCGCGCCTCTGGGCATCCAGCCGCTGTTCAGTAAAGCTCCACCAATCGAAGATCCAGACGAGATCTATCGCAAACTGAGCGGCCATCTGAGCTGGGCAAAATTGCAACACCTGCAACGGCTTTTAGCGCGCAAAGGGGTGCAGTTTCACGTGGTGCCGAACCAGCAGCTCGGGCTCCAACTTGTCAGCCATTATATGGATCTCAAACGACGACAAACGCTATGATCGTCGACTTGAAACAGTTCATCGAGCGCGAACGATCGACTTGGGAAGAGTTGGATAAAACCCTCACCCGGATCGAGACCGAGACCCTGCTGCGTCTGACTCTCGACGAGGCACAACGTCTCCACTATTTGTACGAACGCACTGGGGCAGGTCTGATCAAAATCTCAACATTTGCGGCCGAACCCAACCTGGTTCATTCGCTTGAGTCGTTGCTTACCCGAGCCTACGCAGAGCTGCAGACTGGACGTTCCACCACCGAAAAATTGTCTCTCCGACGCTGGCTCTTCCGCACCTTTCCGCAAACCTTCCAAAAACATTTCCTTTACTTTTTGACGGCGCTCTTGCTCACGCTCTTCGGCGCGTTATTCGGTGGTGCCGCGGTCGCTTTCGATCCCGATGCCAAAGCTGCGATTGCCCCTTTTCCGCACCTGCTCCAAAATCCGGCTCAACGAGTAAAGGAAGAAGAAGCTCAGACCAACCCGATGCTAACGACATCGAAAGGCCGGTTTTCGGCGATCCTTATTACCAATAACACAAAGGTATCGGTCCTGGCATTGGCTCTTGGTGTTACTTGGGGCATCGGCACCCTGATCCTTTTATTTTACAATGGCGTGGTACTCGGAGCCGTGATTTTCGATTACATGCGAGCCGGTCAATCGGCCTTTCTTTTAGGATGGTTATTGCCTCATGGAGTCATTGAGATCCCGGCGATTCTAATTGCCGGCCAAGCAGGTCTCCTCCTGGGCAAAGCCATGATCGGCTGGAATTCGAAAGAGAACGTTCATCAACGTCTACGCTCCCTCCGCGGTTCACTCGTCACCCTCATCTCGGGAGCCGCTCTCCTTTTGATCTGGGCCGGACTGGTGGAAGCATTCTTCTCTCAGTATCACCAACCGGTCTTGCCATACCAATTCAAAATCGCGTTCGGCCTCGTCGAACTCGCTGTACTCTTCCTCTTCCTGTTTCAGCGTAAGCAGCACTAATCATCAGGCCAGCGTCCCGCTTTACCTCCGGGCTTTTCAACGCTGTGGCTTATTCTTATCTTCGGTTCGCTTCGCCACCTTTCATGCGCTTGAATACGCTCACCATACGCACCCCGGAAGGCATCAGTTTCAGGCAGCATCTTGCCGGACCGGTGACCCGTTTTCTCGCCTTTGCCATAGACCTTGCTGGCATCACGCTCATTTCCGGGATGCTTTCCCAGATCCTCTTACTCACCGCGATTGTCAGCCCTGATTTTGCCCTCGCAGCACGAACAATTTCCTATTTTGTTGTTACGATCGGATATTCCATCCTGTTCGAATGGGTCTGGCGCGGTCAAACAATCGGAAAACGGGTCTTGAAAATACGTGTCGTCGACGCCGAAGGATTCCGGCTTCAGCCGGCCCAGATTGTCATCAGAAACCTTTTGCGTGTCGTTGATCTATTGCCGGCCTTTTACGCCGTAGGCGGCCTCTGTTGCTTGCTTTCCCCGAAATATCAGCGCCTGGGCGATTTCGCGGCCAACACCGTGGTCATCTACGTAGCCGCCGAGAAGATTCCCGATCTCGAACTATTATTAGGAGGCACCTACAACTCGCTGCGAAATCACGCCCATCTTGCCGCCCAATTGCGAAAGTCCATCTCGCCCGCCGAAGCTCGCCTGGCCTTGGAAGCCATCGCCCGCCGAGGCCAGCTCGAACCGAGCTCGCGACTCGAGCTTTACCGCCGGCTCGCGCAGCAGTTGCGCTCCATCGTCGCATTCCCCGAAGAAACTCTCGAAGGCATGACCGACGAACAATACGTCCGCAACATCGTGGATCTGGTCTACCGCCCGACGTTGTGAGCAAGGAGGACGACGATTCAGATCTTTGGGTCTTTACAGGCTTCAAGGCGTCAGCGGAACAAACAAAAATCACCGAAGCGCCGGGTACCGTGCTGTGGTGCGGTGTACCTCTCCTATAACAGAGCAAACCGGGACGGTTCGCTTACTTTGCCTACAGCTTTCGCCAGGCTCTTCCCGTCCGGCGCGAGGGCGACGTGGCTCGTCTCTCCGCCGGCTTTCCACTTGAGCTACCGGATGATGCCTCTCTCGCTCTTCTCGATAAACGCGATCAATTCCCTAGCCTCTGCCACCTCCCCAAAACTTTTCTCCAATTCTTCCACCGCCTGTTTCGTGTTCAGATTGGATCGATACACAATTCGATACGATTCCTTCAGCACCCGGATTGTTTCCGCAGGGAACCCCTCGTCTTTCGAGTCCGACAACGTTGATTCCGCGAACCACCGCCGGATTTCCATCGGCAATCATGAACGGAGGCACATCCTGAACGATCTTCGAGCATCCGCCGGTGATCGCATGTTTGCCGATCCGACAAAACTGATGAATCGCTGTTAATCCGCCGATGATCGCATACTCCTGAACCAACACGTGACCAGCCAGTGTACCGTTGTTCGAAAAGATCACGCTCGTCTTCCACCACGCAATCGTGAGCGATATGACTATACGCTAGAAAATTCCCGCGATTACCGACCCGAGTCACCGATCCAATCGCCGTCGCACGATTGACAGTCACAAATTCGCGAAAACAATTATCGTCGCCGATCTCGAGATAAGTCGGCTCGCCGGCGTATTTCAGATCCTGCGTCTGTTGCCCGATAGAACAGAACGAATGAAACCGGTTTCCGGCTCCTAATCTTCACCGGACCGCAGACAGTGACCTGGTTCTGCAGCCAGCAACCGGCTCCGATCGTCACCTCCCGTCCGATGACGCAATACGGACCAATGACCACGTCCGGACCAATCTCCGCCTCCGGATCGACCACCGCGGTCGGATGAATGTTCATTGAGCGACAAACGCAAACATCAATGTCCCTTCGGAAGTCACCTCTCCGTTGACCAGACACCGGCAACTGGCTTTTCCGATGCTGTCCCTTTCGCTCTCACAAGCTCGGCCTCGATGAGAAGCATATCGCCGGGTACAACAGGTTTTCGGAATTTAACGTCGTCTGCGCTCATGAAATAGCCAATCCCGCTGGTATCGGCTAAATTGTTTCCGGAGCAAGATACTGGCGACTTGCGCCATCGCCTCGACCTGCAGGACTCCCGGCATCACCGGATGACCCGGAAAATGGCCTTGAAAGTAACGGTTCATTGATCGCACCGATTTCGCTCCGACACACTTGTTATCTCCCTCAAACGATACGATCCGGTCCACCATCAGAAACGGATAACGATGTGGAAGGACTCTGCATAATA
This sequence comes from uncultured Verrucomicrobiae bacterium, assembly GCA_963742335.1. Lineage (GTDB taxonomy): Bacteria > Verrucomicrobiota > Verrucomicrobiia > Chthoniobacterales > JAFAMB01 > JAFAMB01. The sequence goes on along the minus strand of CAVULL010000035.1, from coordinate 122,450 downwards.
TCCTTGACATCCATTACGCCCGGTCCCATGCTGGAATCACCTGCGCGGGAACCATCGATATCATGTGCGCGAAACGCTTGGCCAAGGCTTTCGTCAGTTCCGCATTCGCCGCATGCCCGGGTTTGACCGCGATGACGTGACCCAGAAACCGGCATCCGGCCAGAAAGAGGTCACCGACGATATCGAGAATCTTGTGGCGAACGAATTCGTCCGGATACCGCAACGGTTCCTTTCCCATCACCGATTCGCCGCGGACAACGATCGCGTTCTCGAGGCTTCCTCCGCGAATCAGGCCTTTGTCGAGAAGCGGTTTCACATCCTCGTAGAAAACGAACGTCCGCGCCCGGGCAATTTCTTTCTCGTAAATCTCCGACGTGATTTCCGTCGAATAATATTGCGTAAAGCGTCCCTCCGGTCCGACCTGGGTGCACGAAATGCGAAACTTGCTATCCGGTACAATCGTCAGCAGAGAGCCCGTCTTCGTCTCGATGTGAAGCGGCTCGCGTACTTCCATCGTTCGGCGCAGAGCACTTTTGCTGTTCGATACCGCATTTGTTGATCAGCTCGACGAAAGGATAAGCGCTTCCGTCCCCGATCGGCGGTTCATTCGAATCCATCTCCACCAGCGCATTGTCCACTCCCATGCCGCACAAGCGCTGACAGCACATGCTCGACCGTGTGCACCTTCACGTTGCCTTCCGCGATGGTCGTCGCCCGTTCGACGAATTTTACATGGTCAATCTTCGCATCGATCGTCGGCTCATCCGGCAAATCCATGCGCTTAAACTTGATCCCATGATCGACCGGCGCCGGGCTCAATCGCAAGCTCACCTGCGACCCAGTGTGCAAGGAGATACCCGTGAGACTCGCGCTCTTCGCCAACGTCTGCTGGTAAAAAAAAGCCATAAATGAAGGGGACGGGTTTACCACAGGCAACGTTCAAGGTTCAACGCTCAACGTTCAGCGACACAGTCTGCTACCGTCCCTCTTTATCACTTTTAAAGCGGCAAGTCGGGATCACTACTACCCATTATGCCGACACGCCGGACCGTGTCTTCACCCTTCCATTTCTCAAATGAATCCTCCGTTCGGCCATTTCGGCGACCTCGATGCTATGCGTTATCACGACCAACGTGGTCAGATGTTCATCGGCAATTCGTTGAAAAATTTCGAGTACATTTTCCGCATTGGCAGCGTCGAGATTTCCGGTCGGTTCATCGGCCAGCAGCACTTTCGGTCGATGCACCAGGGCGCGCGCGATCGCCGTGCGCTGCATCTCGCCGCCGCTGAGCTGATGCACAAAATGGTGCTCTCGTTTCTCCATTCCGACCAAGTCTGAGCATCTCCCGGGCACGTCGCCGCTGCCTCGCGAAACCTGACCCCTTGAAATTCAACGGCAGACAAACATTCTCCAACACGTTGAGAGTCGGAAGCAGGTTAAAGAACTGGAACACGATTCCCAAATCGTGCGCTCGATATTTGGTTAACTCCTTTTCCGAGGCGGATCTGGAGAGCCAATCCATTCACCAGCACCTCGCCCGCGTCAGGCTTATCAAGTCCGCCAATCAGATGCAGAAACGTGCTTTTACCCGATCCCGATTCGCCCGTCACGGCAACAAACTCGTCCGGCTCGATTCGTAAACTGACATCGTCCAGCGCCAAAACTACGTTCTCGCCTTGCTGATATCGTCGGGTAACGTTCTTTAATTCAATCATGACAACAACAGACAATCTAGTCGAACCGGTGAATTCTGCCGTTCCATTTTTTCCGGGTTCGCGGGATCAGCTCATCCATTGTATACGAAGATCACCGGTTTCTGGTGATTGACAAACCCGCAAATCTTCTGGTTCACCCGACCGGTCCCGGAGGACCTGACACCCTCTGGGACGAATTGAAGCGTTTTCTGGCTTTCGAAATCGTCAACGGCGCCCGGATCTCTTTCGTCAACCGACTCGACCGCGAAACCAGCGGCCTGATCCTTGTCGCGAAATCGACCGAGGCAGCCAGACAGTTAGGCCTCATGATTGCTCAGCATCGCATCCGCAAAACTTATACCGCCATCGTCTTTGGCTGGCCCGCCGAAGAAGCCTTCGTCGTGGATCAGCCGCTCCTGAGGCAAGGAATCGTTCTGCCATCCAGGATCTGGTTGAAGCAAGCGGTCCATCGCCGACGGGTATCCGGCCCTTACTTCGTTCGTGTCCTGAACCGCTTCGAGAACCATCAGCGACAATTCGCCCTCGCCCTATAGAAGCCGAACCGAAAACCGGCCGAACCCACCAGATTCGCGTACACCTCGCCTACTCTCAGACACCCAATTGTCGGCGACAAAATCTACGGCCCGGACGAAAATTGTTACCTGGAGTTCATCGAATCTGATTGGACTCCATCGTCTGGAAGCCAAACTTCTTCTTCCCCGCCAAGCCCTCCACGCCTCCGCCCTGTCGTTCGAATTCGAAGGAACCTTCTTACTTTTCAGTCGCCTCTCCCTCCCGACCTGCGCGATTTCCTCGCCACAGAGCCCCTCGCTGAACTCGCCCGGAAGAAACGAATCGACTTAACGGGCGTAAGCCAAGCGTCCCGCTTTGCTTCTTTCCATCGGAGCAAACCGGGACGGTTCGCTTACATTGCCTGCAGATTCGGTCAGCTCCTCTCCCGGGGTTTCAGAACCCCAATGCCAATTGCCGCTCTGCCCCTTTTCTCCGCTTGATCCATCCATCCGCCCGTGCTTCCGATCCTTTCCAGCTCATTCTCCAGCACGTCGCCTCGCGAACAACTCTCGAACCACCCCCTCAAGTTCACGGCGAACATTCCGCAAGCGCACCTTCATCTCGGCCGAACTCAACAAAAGAAATCGCCAACTCGGCAATTCGCTTCAAGCTATCGATTGATCGCCGCAACAGTCGCCAATCTCGAATTGGCTTGGCTCACGAATTCTCGAAGCTCCGACAACGTCCGACTATTCGTCCCGACCCGATCGCACCTGGCCAGAATTGTCTCCAGGGCCACGACATCCTTTTCCTCGTACGCCCGTTGCGCCTGGTACCAGAGTTCCAACTCCTGTTTGGTCAATACGCCGGCCAAGTCCGGATGAAGCAACAGTGCAATCTTTCGGTACAACTTTTGTGCCTGGCGCTTTCTTCCGATTCGCCGCATCCGATCGTCAGCCATCCCTCAGCAGCGCAGCCTCTTCCTAACCCGCTCCAGTCCACAAATGGCCTCATCATCCTCATCGTCCGGCTGCCTCATCGAATCGTCCGGTCTCAATTCCAGGTATCCGCTGTTTTCTCGGACCGCCCAACCGTCACTTCCTCCCACGCACGCCGTACGTATGGAGGAATCGGCAGCTCGTCTCCTGCTCGATCTCATGAAACCAGAAAAATGCCTCCGCCTCGATTCCTGATCCCGTGTTGAGTCAAACCGTGGACCGCGGATAATCGGGCGCGCAAACCCCAGATTTTTTCTTCGATCAACCGTCGCTCATTCAGAAGATCGGAACATTGCACCGCCATCCACTGCCGGAAGGCCGGCAAATCAAGCGTCTCGTGGCGCACAATCTCCTGCTCACATCGATCGATCGCCTCACGAACCGATTGCAGCTCTCCAACTCGACCTGCTCGCCGGATAGCGTCATTATCGACCACCAACAAGGCCCAACAATTGATGCAGTCTTCACCAGCCATGATCAGTCGAGGCAGTTGTCGGTGCCAGTCAATAGTCAGTGGGCAATTGATCAGCGGGCATCGCCTGAAATCCGAACACTAGATTACCGCCGAACGCCGAACGTAAAACTTGGACACCGCGCCGAACTTCTCAAGTAAGATTAGAACAGTCATCCCCTCCGTGACCTGATTAATCACCCGCGCGGCATCCCAATTCGCCAGGCGGATACAACCGTGACTCCCGGATCGTCCGATCGTGTCCGGACTACTGGTCCCGTGGATTCCGATTCCGCGTTTGCTTAATCCGATCCAGGCGATTCCGACCGGGTTTCGCGGCCCGGGCGGAATATTATAAAAATTCTCGCTCCGCTCGCCATGATTCAACATCGCTTCGTCCCAGCGGAACCAAGGCATTGTGGCAATCCCGACAATCTTCCAGGTCCCGATCGGCGCCGGCAACTTCTTGGAACCGGGCGTGATCGGATAGGAACCGATGAGCTTATCGCCATCCATGATGTCGAGCATCCGGTAACGTGTATCGATCTTGATCAGCCGCTTCGCGAATTCCGGTTTCATTCGGAAGACTTCCGACTTCCTTCAAGTTTCGATCTGGAACGGCGGAACATTCGGTACCCGCACGGTGTCACCCGGCTTCAGGACATCCAGATTTCAGGTCTTTGTTCAGCTTGGTGATGAAATTCTCCCCGGAATGATACCGTTCCGCGATGAATTCGGTCATCGACCGGTAAAGCATCGCTTTGACCTTGGCTTCTTCCTTCGGTTTGTACGGGATATTGCCGACCCGATTGAAATCATCCTGGGTCAACTGATAGGTCGTATAGATCGGAAAAATATGCTGGAGCTGCTGCTGCAGATCCCGCGTCGATCTGTCCGGTCGGCTGGTAAACCGTTCGCTCTCTGATACCGCTGCAACGCTTTGGCGACAAATTCGCCCCATCTTCCATCGATTTTCCCGGGACTAAACGATCGTTGATCCAAAAAGATCTGCAGTCGGGTGATCACTTCCCGCTCCGAGACCGGCTCGGCGCGAGCCACTCCGGGTTCGGCCGGAGCCGCGGCCTCCGCCTGCGCTCGGCGGTGCCATTGGGCTGCCGGAAAACTCAGGTCCGGCTTCGCGGTCGGTCCCGCTTTGGCGTGCGGACTTTTCCGCCTGAGTCGGATCCGCAATAAACGGCGTCGCCTCCGGCGGCGGTGCCGGTGATGGTGGTGTGACTGGCTGTTGAGCCCGGAGGCAAGTCGCAATCCCTAAAATTCCAACGACAACGAACAACTTCTGGTAAGGCATACTGAAGTTAAAACAAATCGGAGCCGGACTATATCATGGGCGCGCCAAAATGAAAGCCGAGGGCGCGCTGGCTGAGCGGATCGGCGAACAGTGTGGTATGCGAAGCGTCCCGCTTTGCCTCTTTGAACCGCGCCAAACAGGGGGCGGGACGCTTCGCAGACCAACCTGAACGCCAATACGTCCCCCCCACGCCGTACGCCGATCCGCTCCAGCCAGCGCGCCCTTTCGCCAATCCGTTGCCCGCCCATCCCGCTTGCCATTTCCGCTAAAAATGTAATCCTTCAAACCAAGCACCCGTAGCTCAATTGGATAGAGTATGTGACTTCGGATCACAGGGTTGGCGGTTCGAGCCCGTCCGGGTGCAAGTGACTGCGAATTCGGCAGTTAAGACGGTTGAATCTAACCGAAAATCGGTTACTGAATCGGAGACTTACCATTCTCTTACCACTTTTGAGGCCTACCCCCATTGGCGACATGACCGCCGAACGTGTCGCGGAAGCGCGGGAATCTAATCAAAACGATTTCGACCCGATAGACATGCGCCGCCTTCCCGATGCCGATTCGAAAGCCGCCCACGACCCGATTCCAGCGGTCCCTGCGATGAGTCCGCCATCATGACCTTGGCCGCTGTGTGATCGTCGTCAAAAACGAACGCATGTAAGCCTTGTGTTCAGATGTACGCAATCGGCGACGAGATATCCGCTACCTCTGAATGGAGTGCCGGGTCATGGAAGGGCTACAGCGTAAAGATCTATGTTCGTGACGCCGATACCTGGAAGATCCGCATGGAATACGCCAATTCATCGCCGGTACCTCGAAGTTAAACGAAGTAGACTCAATCAAAACGCGCGTGCGGTCGTCCTGGTTATTTTTTAGTGAAATGGAAGATACGAGTCCGTGCTCCGACCGAGTTACCAGTGCCGCTCCTCCCTTTAAAAACAGCCTTTACCGTGTAGGAATAAGGAGTTCCAGGAGGGACCAGCTCTTGGCTGTACTCTTGTTTTCGGGTTATGCCGCTTGCTGAAAGCAAGGCTGTGCCGTCGGGCTGGATAATCCCGTTGAGTTCGTAAAAGGCCTGCTCCCCCCGAGTCCCGCGCTCGCCGTGGAAGACTCCGTGAGTGACGACCGCTGGAAAGTGGAACTCAAAAGCGTGCGACAATCCCCTGTTATATGGATTGTTATAATTTTGCGCCCCCATGGTAACCCACCAATTGCCGTCGAACGCCGTCGAGGACTGCGCTACCCCTCGAGGCGTTAGCGCACATATCAGTGCCGCCGTGACCGCCACCACTATCAGAGCTTTTGCACCGAGCATACGAGGATATTGTAGTTCTCTTGTGATTTTGAAGGATGACCGAGAGGATTGTCGGCCTTTGGGTTACCACTCTTTACTAGCTCCGAATTGACCGTCAACCCAGTTTCGTCTTTTCCAAGGAGGCCGGCTGCAGGTAAATGCCAAGTAGTCGAGTCACCGTGGAGTGCGGCATCGAGATCGATTATATCGAGCCCTGGCGGGAATCGTCCCGCGCATTTGCCATTACAGAAGCAGCGGTTGTTGTGAACCACGAATGCCTCGCTGTTCCTCTGATCGCTCGGATCAAATTGGGGCGCGGTAGCCGTAATACTCGTTGTCTTCGTTAAATCCCCCTTCGCCCGAACCAAGTCCCTTAAAGGTCTCGACGAACTCGACCGCCTGCAACCATTTGACCTGTTTGAAGCCCAGCTCGAGTTCATTGCGCAGGCGGAGCGGAGCTCCATGGAGTTCCGGGAGAGCATTTCCGTTCATCTCGTAGGCGAGAATGGAATTTTCGTGGTGCATGTGTTCGATCTTGTGCGCGTCGTAGTAGAGTCCCTCGTGCTCGCCAGCCCCGTGCGCAAACGAGTAGAAGATCACGTAGCGGGCCTCCGGCTTGGGACGCACAATTTTCATGATTTCCGAGACAGGGACACCGCCCCACTTGGCAATTCCCGACCAGCCTTGGATGCAGTAGTGCTGCGTAATCTGCTCGGACTTCGGCATCGCCCGGAGTTCGGCATAAGAGATCTCAACCGGATTCTCGACCAGGCCGCCGATCTTGAGTTTGTAATGCTGGAATCCCTCAGCGAAATGCAAGCGGTACTCTTCCGAATCCGGCCCCGTGCCGTTTGGCCAAAAATAGGGTGAGATATCCTTCTCTTCGAAATTCGCGACAGGCTTCGCCTTCTCAAAAAGATCGCGGAACCACCCGGTGATCAGGCGTCCTCCATGTTGAACGAGGCGTGGGTACTTGAGAGTGAAGGGCGTTGCCAGAACCCAAGCCGCCACTATGAACCCGACACCGATTGTGAACATCGCAAGGCCGCCGAAGGAATTGTCGTTCACCCCACGCGTGATGTGGTTCAGATTCCGGATGAGTCCCGTGGCGAAGACCATGGCGACGTGAACGAGAACGAACGCGATGAAGTAGCCCAACACCGCAAAATGGATCGTTCGGGCCACCTGCCGGTTCAGCAAACCTTTGGCGGTCTTGAATCGCGCGGCGATCGCCGGAGACTGGAGGAGGCCGGTGATCATGGCCAGCGGAGCCGCCACAAAAACGGTTGTGAAATAGGCGATCATTTGCAGGCCGTTGTATTGAAGCCAACCGGAGCGCGGTGGAAAATCAAGGGACCCGTACTGGATGGCCGTTGAGATCGCGTTGGGGATAATGTCCCAGGACTGCGGGATCAAGCGCATCCACTGGTCCGTCGAAAAGAGAAGGATGTAGAAAATGATGCCGTTGAGCAGCCAGAGCGTATCCAAGCTGAAGTGCCACCATCGGGCGAGCCCGATCGAGTGCCGTATCCCCGGCAGACCCAGCCACTTCGGAAGCGTCACACTGTCCTGTTTGGCCGTCCAGACCTGATCCCTTGGTACCGGCCCGCGCAACCGGAACCAATCCCGCCCCGGCGTGCAGTTGCCATCCAGATAAAGCCGCGGATGGTCGGCGAGGATTTGCAGACCTGAACGGATCATGAACAGCATGAGAAACAAATTCAGGTAGTGCTGGTAGCGCAGCCACCACGGAAACCCGCTTTCGACAGGCTGCGAGAAAGTTCCCGTGCCTGGATATTTCTGAATGAAGGCCTGCACCTCCGGAATCGTGCGGAGTTGCTGTGCGATGGCGATCACAACAAGTCCCCCAACGAATCCGAGAGGAACCAGAACTGTCAGGATCTGAGCGGTGGTAAACCATTTTTTGCCGAAGCGAATCTGCGGTAGGGTCGCCATCTCCTGCGCGATGCCGCCGGCGAACTCGTGTGGGTCAACGATGTCAATGCCCTTGGTGAGTTGCGCGGCCAGGGGCGCACCGGGCTCCGGCCGCGGATCCATTTGCCTGTCTTTATTGCGGAGCGCGTCACTCATATCTCACCTCACAGAGCTCATCATTTACGATAAATAAATTATCTGCTATAAATCGATTACTGAGGCCGGCTTTGACCACTCTCTCCCCCCGTCGGTCGGTTCTTCGGCGGAATGCTATACTCGCGGCTTCATCGCTGACAACTACCATCTTATCCCTGTTAAACAGGAGCGATCGATCAGTTGATCAAATGTAATACCCCTTACTCCAGGGAGAAGGAAGTGTTGCGCAATTAGCTTGTGCGAGTCGGTGCCGGCGTTATACCCTTCGCCCACTCGTGAGTATCCAGCAACCCTCACCATCGAACAGGACCCCTAAACCATGAAGCATGTCGTTATCGTTGGTGGCGGATTCGCCGGACTGAACTGTGCCCGTCAACTGGCTTCGCATTCAGATGTTCGGATCACGCTGATCGACAAGAACAATTTTCAGCAGTTCCAGCCATTGCTCTACCAGGTGGCCACCGCGGTGCTGGCGCCTAGCAATGCGGCGTTTGCCTTGCGCAACATCCTCCATACCCACTCCAACGTAGATGTAAAACTGGGCGAGGTAGTCTCGGTCGATCTTAAGGCTCGAACGGCTAAAACTGCGGAGGGACAAGTGTACCAAGGCGACTACTTGGTGCTTGCAGCAGGCTCACAGGCAAATTTCTTTGGGACGCCGGGAGCCGATAAGCACACCTACCCGTTGTATTCACTTCACGACGCCGAGTTGCTCAGATCGCGGATACTGGCGGTCTTGGAGTCCGCTGATCGTGACCCCTCGCTCATCGCTAAAGGAGCGTTGAATTTCGTGATCGTAGGAGCAGGTCCCACCGGTGCGGAAATGGCCGGGACGCTCGGGGACATGACTCAGCGGATGTTGAAACACGTGTACAAGGATTTAGATTTAAGCAAAGCTCAAATCTTTCTGATCAACCACGGACAAAACGTGCTCGGCACGTTTTCCCAAAAATCCCAAGAATACGCTGCCAGGATGCTAGAGCAGCGCGGCGTGAAATTGTGCATGGGAACCGGCGCCAAGGAAGTGACTTCCGGCCACGTGCTGCTCTCGGACGGAACTAGAATTCCGACTCACACGGTGATTTGGGCAGGTGGTCTCAAAGCGTCTTCGTTGTCAGGCAATCTGGGCGTATCGCCCGGCCACGGTGGACGCATCGATGTGCAACTCGACCTGAGCGTGAAGGGTTTCCCCGGTGTCTACGCTTTAGGAGATTTTGCGAACATCGCTGGTGCGGACGGCAAGCCTTTGCCACAGCTCGCATCCGTGGCGGAACAGTCAGGCAAACGCTGTGCAAAAAACATTGCGGCGGCAATAGCTGGAGGGCAAGGAGAGCATTTCCACTACCTGGACAAAGGAATCATGGCGATGATCGGCCGCGACGCTGCCGTAGCCGAAGTTGGCGAGCATCGCCACGAACTCCAGGGTCCGATCGCTTTTGCGGCGTGGCTCGGGGTGCACGCTGCACTGCTCACCACGGTCCGCGCGAAGATCGAGACCTTTGTTGAATGGGGTTGGGACTTTTTTCGCGAGGTGCACGTCGATGCGGTTCTCGATCGCACCAGCCAAATGAATATTGACTGGGACGCTGACGAGGAGGACCAAAAATAATTCAAGAGCGAAAGCCTCACCGATTTCAGCGCGAGGCCCTTTTCCGCAAGCCACTTGGGTTATCCTACGACTCTGTTGTCGTCCGCATTAGCTCAACTCCGCAGTCTAGACGACCCGGAAAATCCCGAACCCTTCAACTTCTTTGACTTGCGTGAACCGAGACCAGCGATCGGAGTCGTGCAGGATGAGCAGCCGGTTCAGATCGCCCGCTATTTCCTGGTTGATTCGATCGAAGGTCTTGAGTTGATCCCAGACGCTGCCGATGCCGGTGCCTAAGGGAATGTAAACGCCATCAGCATTGGTCCCAATGAGGTTTCGCGAGCTGTAAATGCAGTCCCCGGAGACGACATACCTGCCCTGAACAGTTTCGATGATGACAAACTGTTGGCCAATGGTGTGCCCTGCCCCGAAACGGACATGGAGACCAGGCAACACATGGTCCGCTCCGGGATTCCAGTCGAACTCGGACCAGCCAGTACCCGAAGACGCAGAGCCCACGTCATCGGCATGCCGAAGGGGCCTACCGTGGCGCGGAGCTCCCAATGCTGCGCCAATCATGATTCGATTGGCCAGCATTTCACTTCTGTTTCGAGGCAGTGGCCTTCTTCTTTTGCATCGGCTGTTTCGAGCGTTTGCGTGTCGTTTTGCCGACCGGCACAGCTTTTGCCCCTGGAAGTCCCGCAGGTTGCGAACCTTTCGCTCCAGGCTCAGCAACAGACTTTTCCCGGATGCGCGATTTCGGTTTTTCCGAGGCAGCGGCGTCCGCTGCAGGCAAGGCGGCAGACTCGATCTCAATCCCGAAGACTTCTTCGAGGTTCTCGCCGGCTAGCATTGCTGAATCGCCCGGAGACGAGACGCCAAGGGTCACGCTCTCCGTCGCCTCGGTCACCAGTTCAAGATGATCAGCCCCGCGAAGGACAAAGAGCAGTTCCGGGCTCTCGTCCAGGCGTGCCCCGACCGCGTAGAGCGTTGCGGCGACATGCTTGCACATCCCCGCCCAATCCGGGCATGAGCAGCTCAGCCCGATTTCGGCCGGCCTTGGGAAAAGGCCGGTCTCGCGACGAGTGATAATCTCCATGACTTGCGCAGACAGTTTGCCCTGCAACAAGTCAATCAGCGAGCCGACCTGTCCGGCGCAGTCTGTCTTCAGGGTTTTCCACTCGGCTTTTCGAACAGGTTGAATTTTGATCGTGATCCGGTAAAGGTCGCTCCCACTGACCAGCGCGTTGATGACACCCGGCGCGATCTGGAAATCGACTACCGAACCATTCCGAACGTAGGCGCGACCGCGCGGGAGCCGGTTTGCAAAATCACTGTAGGATTCGAGATTTGCGCACCAGGCTTTGCCCCAGAAACTTCGGGCAATCGTTTGTCCATCGAGCCGGATTGGGTTGAGGCGTCGCCCTTTCTTCTCAAGGGCCTTTGCCGCTTTCTCCGCGCGGCGGCGTTTTTCACCTGCGCTCACGTAGGACCTGAAGTTCCAATCCCAGCTCATAAATTTGGTCGGCTCATATCACTCTTGCACGGCGCTCTTGAGGTCGAGAGCGACGAACCGCAGAAGTTCGTCGTCTGGCATCTCAGTAAGCAGATTTTCGCCCGCACCTTCAAGCAGCTCCGTGGCTAAGCTCTTTTTTTCCTCCAGGAGACCATTGATGCGCTCTTCGATGGTACCGCGACAGACAAATTTGTGGACCAATACATTATTCTTTTGTCCGATGCGGAACGCCCGGTCGGTGGCCTGGTTTTCCACCGCCGGATTCCACCAACGATCGAAGTGGATGACGTGGGAGGCAGCAGTCAGGTTCAACCCGGTGCCGCCCGCTTTCAATGAGAGAATGAAAAACGGTGGCCCACCATCCTGCTGGAACCGCTCAACCAGTCGTTGCCGCTCTTTCACCGGCGTGGCGCCATGCAGAACTAATCCGGACCGGCCAAAAATGCGTTCCAGGTGCGTCTCGAGCGGGCCGGTCATTTCTTTAAACTGGGTAAAAACCAATGACTTCTCCTGGCGTGCAGCGATCTCTTCACCTAACTCACTCAGACGCGTAAACTTGCCGCTCTCGGCGGGATCGAATGCGCCGTCTCCGAGCCAGTGGGAAGGATGATTGCAGATCTGCTTGAATCGAATCAGAAAGGCCAGAACCAGCCCTCGTCGCTGGATGCCTGTGGCCGTCTCCAGCTTTTCGGCAAGTTCCTGAACCGACTGTTGATAAAGGGCGGCCTGCGCTTTACTCAACACACACCACGCCGTTACCTCTGTCTTATCTGGCAGGTCGCTTATGATGCTCTTGTCCGTTTTGAGCCGGCGCAGAATATATGGGCGGGTAAGGTTGCGCAAAGGCGCGAAGTGGCGACCATGGTTGTCGCTCAAACGCTTGATCGCTCGCCCAAACTCGGCAGCGCTGCCCAGCAGTCCAGGACAAATAAAACTAAACAGCGACCAGAGATCACCCACCCGGTTCTCGACCGGCGTACCAGTCAGCGCAATCCGTGCTTGCGCCCTTAGCTCCTTGACTGCCGATGTCTGGCGGGCCCCCGGATTTTTGATGGCCTGCGCCTCGTCGAGCACCACGAGCCGCCAGTCCATTTGCCGCACCGACGGTAACCGCATCAGCAAACCGTAGGTCGTTATCACCAGATCTTTTCCGGACAAGGTACGCGCGGGATCGGCCACAACCTCCTTCAGCGTTTGCGGCGGCGATTCCGACGGATGAGCAAAGAAAACATCCAGCGTTGGAGCAAATCGTGCGATCTCGTTTTTCCAGTTGGCCAACAGTGAGGCAGGCGCAACAAGCAGAGAGGGTACGACACTTTGCCCTGGGGTGGTTTCGCGTTTGAGCTGGAGCAGTAAGGCGAGAGTCTGAATCGTCTTACCGAGGCCCATGTCGTCTGCCAGACAGGCCCCCAACCCAAGCCGGGCCATGAACCAGAGCCAGCGCACACCTTCGCGCTGGTAACCGCGTAAGGGAGCCCGGAGATCGCGCTCCGGATCAAACCCCTCGATGACCGAGGGATCGCGCATGGCATCGAGGGTTTTGCGCAGCCATTCGCCAGGAATCACCTGCGACCATTCGCAGTTCTCAGGTTGAGCAAGCGGATCGCCGTATTTGCCATGACCAAGGCCGGCCAGCAACCGCATCCCTTCGAGAAACGAGACGCCATCCTCTCCTTTCTCGATGCGCTTCCAGTGTTCGAGCACCTGGTTGAGCCGATCGCCATCGATCTCAATCCATTTGCCTTTGAGCAAGACGAGTCCTTCCTTGGCGGCGATCAACTGGCGGCACTCGTCGGCCGAGAGTCTCTCCCCCTCGAGAGCGACCTCGACCGAGAAATCCATCAGGGCTTCCAAGCCGACAAGATCGCTCGGTTTTTCACCGATCCGGACGTTGACCTGTGGACGCGCTGGCCGCCCACCTTTCCACCAATTGGGGACCCTCACCAGGAGGCCGCTTTCTTCAAACAATGGGATGTCGCATAAAAAGCGGTGCGCATCGTGCGGGGTCCAGCCCATCGGCTGAAAGAGCCGGCGCGTCTCCAAGAGCTCGCGTGCCAGAGCGCTTTTTTCCGAAGCGAGTTGGACGGGCGCCAGTAAGCCGGCGAGAGCGGCTTTATTTTTCGCTCCGGCGTACTCCTGCAAAGCGCGGGCCAACGGCAGATGCTGCGGGTTACCCTGATCGGAGAGCCGATGGGTGTAAGTGGCCAGAAACGCGAATGGCCGACTTGGGTCGCGCTTGTTTTCCGCAAGATGAAAGGTTACCCGGCCAACGGTGTGCCATAGCGGGTTCTTCGATTTTAGCCATCCTGACAGCCCGCTCGCGGCACTTTCGTGAACTACCAACTCGCCAAACTCCGACCAGAGTCTTTCCAGCAATTCGGAGGTAAGAAACTCACCGCCACGCATCGGCGGCGCCTCCAGGACGAATTCCCACAGCTCCTCGCGGGCGAACGGAAGCAGCGGTACCGACTGGCCATCCACTCCTCCCGTGCGGCAAAGCAGCTGCAAGTAAACGCGTCCGAAATCCCGCCAATAGATCAGCGATGACGGCACCGGAAGCGTCAGAGCATCAGTCGCCAGCAGCAGAAGTCCCTCCGCGGCTGAGGCCTCAAAGGCCGCCTGCAACCGCGCAGCCCATTTCTCGTTGACCACCGGCACAAGTTCCGCGGCCCGCTCGATAAAAAGACGGCCGCCGGGAGAAATGGCTATTTCCAAAGACATCGTCTGGATGCCAAGAATGCCACGAACCCCGCCAATGCCAAGGGTCGAAGAAGCAAGAGCTGAGCTTCAGCAGGTCCAGGGGTGACGGAACGGGTAGGTGTCTACCTCCGCCGCACTCTCAACTGTGACCGGCTTCTCCACGCAAACGATACCCAACTCCATGGATGGTCAGAATTAATTTTGGTTCACCGGACTCGCCGAGTTTTTTGCGTAACTGGACGATCACCTGATCCAGGGTTCGCGTCGTGCCGCGATAGTCGTAGCCCCACACTTCGGAGAGCAGTCGATCTCGGGAGAGGACTTGTTCCCGAGCCTCATGAAAAATCTGCAGCAAATGCAGTTCCTTGGCAGTGAGACTTTCCCGGACGTTGCCGCGGGATAAAGAGAGTGTTTTGGGATCGATCAGAGATTCACCAATTTTGAATGAACTGGAAGTAGGTTGAACACCAGTTGCGCGTCGAAGGAGTGCTCTGATCCGGGCGACCAGCTCACTTACCCCAAACGGTTTGGTCAAATAATCATCCGCACCCAATTCGAGTCCGACAACCTTTTCAATTTCCTGACCTTTGGCCGTTAACATCAGGACCAAGACAGAATTTCTATGTTTACGTAATTCTTTGCAGATCTCGTAGCCGCTTTTTCCAGGGAGCATGATATCAAGCAAAACGAGTGCCGGCTTTTCTTTGAAAACGGCATCTATTGCATGGTCGCCTCGTTCACAGACCGCGATCGCGAACCCTTCGCTTTGCAGAACCTCTTCCAACCCGAACCGGATATTCGGATCATCCTCGACAATCAGGATCTTGGTTTTCATTCGGTCTTTGCAGTATTCAACTTGATCGTAAATTGACTTCCGCCGCCCGAGCGCGGCTCGTAAATCACTTCGCCTCCGTTCGCCCTCGCAATCTGGCGTGCTAAGGTCAAGCCCAAACCAGTTCCCTGAATCCCGCTGTTCAATGAATTGTGGGCGCGATAAAATTGCTCAAAAATCTTCTCCTCTGATCCGCGCGGTACTCCCGGTCCCCGATCAGAAACTTGAACAGTTGCCATTCCCTTCTCTGATCGCTGAGTCGCCACGTCGATTTGCCCGTCACCATATTTTTCGGCATTCGATAAAAGATTGAGGAGCACCTGGGCAATCGCATCTCGGTCCCCGAGCACCGGGAGCGGATTCGAATCGATCCGCTCCGAGGCGAGGTTCGGCCTGAAATTCGTCAGCGTCTCACGGACAAGCTCGTTCAGATCGAAGACCTTCTTTTCGTATTTGGTTTCGCCTCGCGCAAAATCGAGCACGTTGTTGATCAGTCGAGTCAGGCGCGATGATTCCTTCACGATGATTTCCGAATACCGCTTTTGCCGATCCGGATCCGGATTGTTGGCTAGCAATTCCGAAAAAATTCGAATGGACGTCAGAGGCGTTTTCAACTCGTGCGAAACGTTGCTGACAAAATCTGTTTTCTGACGAGCTAGTCGGACCTGCCGGCCGAGGTCTCGCCAGATCAACCAGCTTCCGATTCCAATCGCACAAAGCAGCAGCACAATAGTGGCTCCTACACTCCTCTGCACGGCGGTAGCGATCTGATTAGCAACGGCTGGATTTAACAAGTAGACACCTATCTCCCAGTGTGGCAAGACCTCGCCCACTTCCGTGGCGACAAAGGGCCGTTTCCAGTTCGCTGTAAAGCCGGGGGTCGTTGTGACCACAGGTTTCCCTTTATCATCCAACAGGGCCACGCAAACGGTTTTTGCCAGATCGTAATCCGGCCGGATCAAAGACTCGAAATCACTTTTGAAGCCGTTCAAATTGATCTCTGCACCGAAAACCAATTCTGGATTCGCCGTGGTGCGATGCCAGAAAATGACAAATAATTCGTTCCCGACAAATCGAGCGACACTCCCCGATGGGGTGTTCCCGATCAATTGATGAAATTCCGCTTCAGCGGGCAAAACATTCGAAATCGAGGTATCGCTTTGTTTTAATTCTTTCTGGGGATGAACAGATCGCGGGATCATTCGCTGGTAGGCAGCGGAGGGAACAGCCGTTGTCTTGGCGACTTCATTTTTCGATAGCTGCGGCGATACGGGCCCATTCTTAGTCATCTCGGGTTGCGGGGCCGGTTGAGGCAGTTGTTGATAAACCTCGGCCGATTCCGCGTTTGTCAGAAAGCGTCTGTTCGCTTTCAAAAATTGCTGCCCAGGTCCGTTTTCTTCCGCGGAAGGTGCTACTAATTTTCCATCAAACGTCACCACAAAACCCACGGTGGCGGCCGGCCACAGCGCACGGATCTGTTGGTCGAACGCCTCGAGATCCGTGCCGCCTGCCAGTTGATCAACCTGATTCCCAAATTCATTCAGTTTTTTTCCGAGAAATGTCCGAATTCGATCTGCCAACGTATCGGCAGTTCCTTGAAGCAGTAATTCCTGTTGCCGTTCGAAAACGAATTCCTGATTGCGCAACGAATTCAAGGCCAGCCAACCAAGCACCACGCTGGGCAGAAAAACCGCTAACACAAAGATCAGAGCAAATTTCCTCATTCGGGCTCAGAAAAACCTTCGGCTATTCTTTCCCATTCTTTCTACTATAGCTCTCGCTTTGGATCGTCTTACGCAGCGATTTCGACATTCCGCCAGCATCGATTTTCGTCGCTCGGTCCCGCTGTTCTTGGGCCTGCGATTCTAAATTTTGTTTCACTGGCGACGGGGCATTTGCGGCGGCAGCCTCAAGTTTTTGCGCATTCGCGCGCAAAGATTCTGCCGCGTTGCGATAATTACCGGCATCCGCATCGGACATCGCCTGATCTTTCGCCAAAGCATTCAGCTGCAACTCCCGTTCTGCCGCCACTATCTGATCGATTGCCGCCGCGACTTCTCTCTCGTCTGTGCTCACTCCGATCCGAACGTTTTGTTCTGTGCTTGTTTCCTGGGATTCATTCGTCTCATCGCGATAAGTTAATTTGACCGACGCCAAGTCCATTAGCGTGACATCATTGCTGGCTTTGACTCGGCAGCGCAAAAAGAGATAGCGCTTCTGTCCAGAAGTAAATGGACCGAATTCAACCGCCGTTTTTCGATCGATGAACTTTTCTGAGCGGCCGATCAGATCAATCGGCTCGACCCCGTCCGCACAGGTTATCACTATCTGGACATTTCGAGCTGTCATAGTCTGCAAACCGCCCAGTTCTTTGGCAAAGATCTCCGGAAGTTTTTCGGCGTCCTGGACGTAATAATAGTTAGCATCACTTGCTTCAGCCAGGCCTGCCATCAGATCTTCGTTGTAATCGTCTCCTACCCCAATCGTTGAGACTGAAACGCCTTGGCGAGAGAGTGACCGGCCCAACCCTTTTAAGGCAGAAGTTGAACTTGGTCCTACGTTCGCCAATCCGTCCGAGAGCAAAATCACCCGATTGATCCTTTCGGTTCTCGAATCGATTTTTAGAAGTTGTGTCCCTCCAGCTTCGACTCCTGCGTAGAGCGCAGTGCTCCCGCCTGGTTCGATCCGTTGGACCTGTGCCTTCAACGCCTCGCGGTCCGCCACATGCTGGCTGGGAAAAAGGACGTCAACCCGGTCGTCAAACTCCACCAAGGCTAGACTATCTTGTGCCGTCAACTGATCGATCAGCTGCATCGCCGCCTGTTTTGTTTTCTCAATTTTTGCTCCAGCCATCGATCCGGAGTGATCGATGACCAGCGCAATGTTCAAGGGCAACCGATTTGGTCTTTGCCCCGGTGCTGAGTCCACATTGATCTTCACCACCACCTCTTGCTCTTTACCCGCCTGGACCAACCTCCGATCGGGATCAAGCTGAAGATGAAGAATTGCTGCTCCGGCATCCGACAACCCAAATACCAATGCCATGCCGCACCATCGGAAATAACGTTTCATCCCCTAGTCTGGCCTCGATCCTGACTCCTTGTGTCAGAGCGCTGTAAATCTTTTGTAAAAATTTGTGTTTAGCGCCATTTGGCGGCTTCCTCTCCAAATTCGACCCGGATCGGAAACACCCGCACTGGGTCTTTCGTTCCATTTACGACAATCACTGGATGCGCTACGAGTTCAGGCGCGTAGCTGGGATTCAGTTCGCCCAAGGCCGCACACTGCGAAATTATGCAAAAGGATAGCCCAGATTATGGGCCATGCATCGAGCAGGATTGGTGTGCCAGAAACCTTGATAAATAGACCAGATAATTTAAGCATCCGCGAACTTACTAACAGTGTCCTCACCTATAAACTAAAGAGCTGACAAACCGATCAGCAAACTAAACATCAATTGTTATGTGCGGTATCGCAGCATTCTTCTCCAGGGGCGAACGCATTTCAGCGGAAAGGCTGAAGCGCGCCACGAACAGCCTGCACCACCGTGGTCCGGACGGCCAGGGCGCCTGGTTGTCCCCTGATCAACGCGTCGGTCTCGGTCATGCGCGGCTGAGCATCATTGACCTGACGACAGGCGATCAACCGATCGCCAACGAGGACAAACGGATACATATCGTTGTCAATGGCGAGTTTTATGACTTCGAGCGCCAACGACGCGAGCTGGAGCAGCGTGGACACCTGTTCCGCACGCGCTCGGACAGTGAGATTGCGTTGCACCTCTACGAAGAATTGGGCGTGCATTGCGTACAGCATTTGCGCGGCGAGTTCGCGTTTGTGCTGTGGGACGAGGCGAACCGGAGAATATTCGCCGCCCGCGACCGCTTTGGGATCAAACCGCTCTACTACGCCGTCCACGACGATACGCTCTATCTGGCCTCCGAAATCAAGGCCCTGTTCGCCGCCGGAGTGCCTGCGCACTGGGACCAGGAGTATTTCTATCAGCACGCGACCGGTCCCGCGATGTCCGATCGCACACTGTTCGATGGCGTGCATCAAGTGCCGCCCGGTCATTATCTCACGGCGACCACGAGTGGAATGCGCATTTTGCGTTACTGGGAATTCCATTACCCGCCAGCAGACGAATTGGCAGCGGACACGCGCGGCGAAAGCGCTTTCGTCGAAGAGTTTGCCGCCGTGTTTGAGGAAGCGGTGCGGCTGCGAATGCGCGCTGATGTGCCGGTGGGCTGTTACCTGAGCGGCGGACTCGACTCGTGCGCCGTGCTGGGTTTCGCCGCGCGGCTTTGTCGCAAGCCGATCCAGGCGTTTACGCTCACGTTCGATCAGGCCGCTTACGACGAAGGCGATATCGCCCGGGAGATGGCGGCGCGAGCCGGTGCTAACTTCCATCCCATCCCGATCAAGCAGTTCGACATCGCGGAGAATTTCGCGGACGCGATCTGGCATTCGGAGACACTATTCAGCAACGGTCACGGTGTGTCGAAGTATCTGCTGAGCCGGGCGGTTCGTGACGCCGGCTACAAGGTCGTTTACACCGGCGAAGGCTCAGATGAAATCTTCGGCGGCTACGTCCATTTTCGCACCGACATGCTGCAGCATAACACGCAGGGCCAAGATGCCGCGGAAGTCCAGCGACTGCTGCAAGAACTCGAAGCCGCCAATAGTGTCTCGCGCGGGATGCTGATGCCCGTCGGCAAAACCGGATCACTGGAGAGCGTCGAACGGGTTCTCGGCTTTGTGCCGGGCTGTCTGAAGGTGTTCGCGGCGCAGGGCCGGCAACGGCAGAGCCTCTTCCACGACGAGTTCAGAGCACGGTTTGCCGGACGCGACAGCACCCGCTTGTTTCTGGACAGCCTGGACGTGCCCGCCGTCTTAAGGGGTCGCGATCCCCTCAACAAGTCACTGTTTGTCTGGGCGAAATCGTTTTTACCCAATTACATCCTCAATCTGCTCGGCGACCGGATGGAAATGGCGCACTCGGTTGAAGGCCGCGTGCCGTTCCTGGATCACCACGTCGTCGAGTGCGTGTGTCGCGCGCCTGTGTCGTTGAAAATCCGAGGCGTGACCGAGAAATATTTGCTCCGGGAAGCGGCCAAGCCGCTGATCACCGAGACCGTGTACCGCCGGCAAAAGCATCCCTTTCTCTCGCCGCCGGTGACCACGGTTCCAACGGAACGGTTCCATCAAATGATGCAGGACACACTCCGCGGTCCCGTCCTCGCGTCGCTACCGTTTTACGATCAGAAGAAGGTCGTCGCCCTGCTCGACCAGTTGCCCGCGATGTCAGATTCGGACCGTATGGGGTGGGATCCGGTGTTGATGTCCGTGCTCAGCGCGTGCGTTATTCGTGAGCGGTTCGGGCTGGGCTCAAAGGCAGCTGATCATGTCGCCTTCGAAAAGAAAGGCTCCTATAGCCAGCCGATACGGAGAGTGTTGACGCGTTATCCTGAAAAAATAGCCCCATCTTATCCGTGACCTTTTTTGACATGCGAGGCCGGAAGATTTGCCTGTGTCCTGGTGCAAGCTAATTTAGCATGCGCGCCCAGGTCCAACCTGACTTCCCCACGCCGCTACGCCGGTTCTTCCTGCCGAAGATTCCAAGCGAGACGCTTCGCGCTTCGCTTACGCCGCCAGACCTTCGCCGTTACGCCGATCCGTTTCCCCCGCTGCTTGTTCCTCCAGTTCGCGCAGAGATGTTCGGTTTCCTTCGGCGAAAGGAATGCTCGTGAAGAGCACCGCGACTCAGCGCGTCGGCGTACATTGCTACGAAGATGACCGCCCCAGTCACTAACCGGTAGACGTAAGGGTTAGCCCCAATTTGATTCAGCCCGTTGGCGATCATCTCAAAGGTAAACGCCCCGGCCACCACTCCAGGCAGAAAAGATCCGCGGCCGCCGAACAAACTAACTCCGCCCACGACGACGACAGCAACAGCAGTAAATTCTAGTCCCTTACCCAGATAGGCACTCAGGGAACCGACTTGAAGAAGGCTAGCCAAACCACCCAAACTGGCGAGCAGCGCCGATAAAATGAAGCTAAGAAAAGTCACTCGCTTCACCGGAACCCCGAGTTGTTCTGCCACTTTCTCTCCGTTGCCGATAGCATTCACTTGGCGTCCGAACCGCGTTCGGGTGTGCAGCAAATGCATACCAAGAATCAGGAGACCAATTAAAAGGGTGTCGACAAAAACTGGGCCGATAGTCAGATTACCCAGTCTCCTGAGCGCTTCCGGCAGGGGCACCACGCTAGCGTTCGTCAGATCGAGACCAATTCCCCGCAAGGCAATCATCGTGCCGAGCGTCGCAATGAGCGGATTGACCCGCAAAACCACCACAATGAATCCGTTTAATAAGCCGAGGACCGCTGCGGAGCCTAGGCAGACCGCCAAGCCTAACCAGATCGGCAAGCCCATTCGCACCACCACCAGCACGCCGAAAGTGCAAGACAGAAACGCGACGGAACCGACCGAGATGTCCAATTTGCCCGATAGAGCAAGCAAGGCCATGCCCGAGGAAATAGCCACTACCGGAGCCATGGTATGCAGCATGGCGAAAATATTGTCGATCGTCGCAAAATGACGAGCCGTTAGAGAAAAGAACAAGCCAGTAAATATCAGGACTAACCAAAAACCGAGGCGGGAGATGAACGTCGCCAAATCCAGGCTGGGGCGTGCCACGACCGTATCGACAGAAGAATTCTCGGATCGTCGGGTACTCCCTGCACCGCCAGTGGCCGCCACCATCAGTTCTTCGCGGGTAGCGGTGCGGGGCAGTTCTTGAACGATTTCGCCGCGTCGAAAGACCAGGTAACGGTGACTGATCCGCATGATCTCATCAATCTCGGAGCAGATAAGCAGTACCGATTTTCCTGCACGGGCCAGCTCGCTGGCTAAATCCAGGATTTCCGCCTTGGTGAGCACATCCACCCCGCGAGTTGGTTCATCAAGCAAAAAAAGGCGCGGCTCAGTGGCCAGCCAGCGAGCCAGGACTACCTTTTGTTGGTTACCCCCGGACAGGGTGCCGACGGGTTGAGCGACGGAGGCAAGCTTGATTTTAAGAGCTTTGACTTTTTCGGCACTGAATAACCGTTCTCGTTTTCGATTGATCAATCCCCCGCGGCCCAGCAAACGAGCTAAGCTGGGCATCGAAATATTTTCCGTGACGCTTAGCGGCAAAAATAAACCTTCTCCTCGGCGATCTTCGGTGACGAAGCCGGTGGCCTCACGCAGTTTCGCCGGAGAGACTCGCTCCAGCACGCCAGTGCTGGCATTTCGGAGGAATAACTCGCCGGAGTCAATGGCATCCAAGCCCAAGAGCGCGCGCGCCAACTCGGTCCGCCCCGAACCCAGCAGTCCCCACAAGCCGACGATCTCGCCCACATGGAGCGTCAGACCTATGTTCTTCAACACTCCTCGCCGGCTGATTCCGTTGGCTTGAACCAGAATTTGATCCTGCCGGCCTGACAATTGAACAGGCGCCTGAGTGCGCTCAAAGGCTGCGGCAGTCAGCATCGGATCACCGATCATCTGGCGCACAATCTCGGCCGGAGAAGATTCAGCCACCAACCCAGTGCTAACTGTCTGGCCATTGCGCATCACTGTAATCCGGTCGCAAATCTCGAAGACTTCGTCCGTGAAATGCGTGATGTAGATAATCATGCTGCCGTGAGCTTTCAGAAGGCGGATAATCCCAAAAAGCCGGTGCTTTTCTTGTCCGGTCAAAGAGGAGGTTGGCTCGTCGAAGATGATAACCCGTGGCTCTTCCCTGATCGCACGCGCAATCTCTACCATCTGTCGATCACCGGTACTCAGGTTTTCCACCAGCTCGTCCGAGGTGAAGTGACAGCCCAAGCGTTGCAGAAGATGGTCGGCGCCAGATAATGCCTCTCTTCGATCAAAGACCCAAGCAGGTGTTCGCGATTGGCTCGGTAAAGATCCGATGAAAATATTTTCCGCTACCGTCATGGTGAGCAGGATATTGAGCTCCTGGTGGACGAAGGCGATCTTCAGTGCCGCCGCTTCCGCCGCATTACGGATCTCCACCCCCTTTCCATCGAGATAAATCTGGCCCGAGTCCTTCGGGAGAAGCCCGCCAAGCACATTCATCAAGGTGGATTTGCCGGCACCATTGGCACCCATCAGGGCGTGAACTTCGCCGGCGTGTACCTTCAGCGTTGCTTGATTTAACGCCAGATTTCCCGGGAAACGCTTGGAGATTTTGTCGAGCTGAAGACCAGCGCTGCTCATGCAGAAAATTTTTCCTCCAGATACCGTCGCAGATTTTCCAGCGCAATGAACCCGATGATCAGAATTCCTTTGATAACCAGATTCGTAAAATAGGAGATACCCAAAAGGTTAAGGGCGTTGCTAACCAGCGTGATGAAAATAGCGCCCAAAACTGCATTCACCGGATTGCCTATCCCACCGTAAATGCTCACTCCACCCACCACACAAGAACTCACAATATCCAGGACAACACCGTCACTACCCATGTTAGCTGATGCCGAGCCTAAGCGCGCCGTCAAGACAACGGCGGTAACTCCAGCCAGGGCTCCGGCGAGCAGATAACTGATTAAGGTTACCCGCTCGACCGGTACACGAGCAGCCCGCGCCGCCCGAGAGTTAATGCCGACACTGTAAAGCCATCGACCGAGAATCGTCGACGAAGCCGCCAGCGAAGTGATCACAGCTATCGCAATCAAGATGATTACCGAAAGAGGCAATCCACCAACACGTGCCATAAACAGATCGAAGTAGGGTTTCGGAAATCCGGTTACGCTGCGGGAGTTCGTCAGCCAAACCGTCGCGCCGCCGACCACTGTCATAGTCGCCAAAGTAACCACGAAGGGCACCATGCGAAGATAGGCAACGGCAAATCCGTTCAGAAAACCAATCGCCGTCGGCGCGGCTAACATGACCAGGGTTCCCCACCAGACTGCCTGGTCAATAGGCCCGCGCATGACAAATCCACCCAGGACAGCTCCGAATGCCATGTTAGCAGGCATGGATAAATCAATCCCTCCGGTCACCAGCACAAAAGTCATTCCGATCGCCAGTAAACCAAGCGAAGAGGTCTGGACCAGAATATTAAGAAGATTGTTGATCCGGTAGAAACTGGGAGCGTGGAAATACAAATAGATCAGCACGATCAGGCCGCCAAAGATCGGCAAAGCGCGATTTAGCCAATAAAGAGAAGTACTTGATAATTTGGTATACAAACGAAAAGCGCCGGCTTGAAGTGTCCCGGTCTGCCCTCCATCTACCTGACCACTAGCCGAGGCGAATTTAGTGCCTCTCGAAATTGAATCAGTTAGTGGGACGGGACCAAAGATTCGGCATGGTTTTCACATTTTCCTGGGTCACCAATCGTCCTTTGACCAGACAACCGTCCGGACCGCAATCTGGCTTTTCACCTTTGGCTATCAGAACGGCAAGGCGAATTGCCTCGCGAGCATGGAAGTAGGCGTCGTAGGTTGTGCCAACGTCAACGTAGCCATTCTCCATGGCCTTCTCCGCTTCGGGGAAAACATCCTGCGTGGCGAGCCAGACATGCTTGGGATCACCACGGGGGGCCCAACGACCTGCTCCTTCCAAAGCGGATTGCACCGCCGAGAAAGCGAAATCGCTGGCAATAAACATACAATTGGCTTCCGGATGCGCCCGAAGAGCGTTTGTCGCTCCGGAACGAAATAATTCCGGGTTCCACTCGGTCGGGACTGACACTAAAGTCTCGACCACGCCGGATTTATCGGTGATATCATGCCAGCCTTTGGATCGGTTGACCGCGTTGATGTCTGTCAGCGCTCCTTGCAGCTCGATACATTTACCTTGTACGTTGTTGGCTTTCAAGAGAGCCACAAAAGCCTCTGCCGTCGTTTTTGCCTGATCATAACTGTCGCCCCCGACGTGCGCAGTCGGTTTATCTGATGAAGAAGCTCGGTCGAAAGTAATGAAAGGGATACCAGCTGAATTCGCCGCCCGGATGGAGGCGCCAATCGCGGCACTATCTTCCGCCCGGGCGATAATGAGATCCACCCCTTGGTTGATCAGATCTTCGATATTCGCGGCTTGGCGGGCGGGATCACCGTTCGCCACGTTAATCACCCACTTAAAGGTTATCCCGGCCGGTTCACCTTGAGCTTTTCCTTCGAGGATGAGGTAATCCTCCCACTTTTGCACCAGCTCACTGTCTTTGGCGTTCCAGGATAATCCAACTTTGAAATCTTTGGCGTGAATCAATGATGCTGAAAGGAGCAATCCTGCCAGCAAACCAACGGCGAGGAAGGAACTGAATCGAGGCATTTTGGGAGAGGGAACAAATTAGGGTTGAACAACAGAGCCATTTCTGTCCAATTGTTATTCCCTTGTCAATGCGAAAGGGCTCATGGACCTCGGAAGTCATCCTCAACGGATACGAGTCAAGTTCAACTGGCTAAAGGCCATAGACAGACTCAAACCCTGCTGCTGGCTGAAAATGGTGGCATCTCGAAGCAATGTTCCCTCGATGAAAGCCTCTCGACTAACTCTTGACTAACTTTTCAGGATCGGTCCTGCCATTTCTAGTTTGTGGCAAACGTTCTCATTTTGAATCCACCTGAGGTTACTGATCCAAAACCTCGCGAACTTTTTTTGCCAGCGCCTCGACCGTAAAGGGCTTTTGCAGAAACTGTACCTCGGCATGCAGGATACCGTGGCGAACCACCATGTCGTCTGTATAGCCGCTTTGGAATAGTACCTTCAAGGCCGGATCGCGAAGATGGAATTGCTCAGCTAGTTCCCGCCCACTCATGCCGGGCATCACCACATCAGTTAACAACAGATCGATCCCGGCCCGAGCGTTCTGCATGAGGTTCAAGGCCTCTTGCGCATCGGAGGCCTGCAATACCTGATATCCCAACGATTCCAGAAGCAAGGCGGTAACTTCTCGCACCGGATCCTCGTCTTCAACTAACAGGATAGTTTCATTGCCCGCTACCGGCTCGGAGGTGGCATTTTGCGACATCCATTGGAGCGGCCCTTCAACCGCGGGCAGGTAAATATTAAAAGTTGTGCCCCGGCCCGGTCGACTTGTCACCTCTAAGTGCCCTCCGTTTTGCTTGACAATCCCCTCCACGACCGACAGGCCTAGCCCGGTGCTGTCGCTCTTAGTGCTGAAGAATGGCTCAAAGATGCGTGCCTGGACCTCCGGCGCCATACCGCATCCGGTGTCTGTCACGGCCAAAAGTACGTAACGGCCCGGCCGCCTTTCCCCGAGGAGAGCTGCCGCCGGACCAATATCTATGTCGCGTGTTTCGATCGTTAGCTCGCCGCCTTGCGGCATGGCGTCGCGGGCGTTCAAGGCGAGGTTCATCAATACCTGGCTGATCTGGTCGGGATCGACGTTGACATGGGACAGATCTGGGAAGAAAACCATTGCCAGGCGCACATCTTCACCGATGAGACGGCGCAAAAGATTGCGCGATTCAGTCAAGAGGGACTCCAGGTCCAATACTCTTGGCTCAACCATTTGCCGGCGGCTGAAAGTCAGCAATTGCCGGGTCAACGCGGCGGCTCGTTCGGCAGCTCGGGTAATCTCCACCACCGAGTTCCGCGACTCTTCCTGCAGAGAGGACGCGCCTGCCAGGATCGCGGTATGACCGAAGATGACGGTAAGCAGATTGTTAAAATCGTGAGCCACCCCGCCGGCCAGCCGCCCGATCGCCTGCATCTTTTGGGATTGGAACAGTTGCGCTTCCAGCTGACGCTTTTCAGTCACGTCCTCCGCCACCCCCGCAATCCGAATGATCGCGTCCGTCGAATCGCGAACGGGAAATGCCCGGTCGCGAATCCAGCGTACGGAGTAATCAGGCCGAACGATTCGGTATTCGATCTCGTAGGGAACGCTTGATTCCGCCCACACTGTAGCCAGAACTCTTGCCCGATCGCCAGGATGAATAGCGTCAAAATAACATTGCGGTCGCGCCAGCAAGCTCTTGGAGGTGCGACCCCAAATCTTTTCGTAAGCGGGACTGACGTAAAGAACTTCTCTTCTGACCGGGTCAGTCATCCAGAATACTTCGTTGATATTCTCGGCCAGTTGGCGGAACCGCTCCTCGCTTTCACACAAAACCGTCTCCGCCAATTTTCCCTGGATGCGAAGAGCCAGGGAGTCAGCAATGGTGGCAAGCATCGTAATCGTCGCTTTGGGCAATTCCGTTCTGTTGAACACGGCCAGAACACCGACCATCCGCTCTTCAACGATCAAGGGGTATCCGGCGAATGCGGCCACCCCTTCGCGTCGAGCCCAATCCCGTTCCTGGCCGCTCAGATCGCCTAAGACGCTGTTGGTTTGATAGAACATCTGTTCTCTGGCAATGCGCTCAACGATTTCTTGACCAGGTTCAACGCCTTCCGGGAGCTTGTCCGTGGAAGCCCCGGCGCGCAGCTCTAAAGCAAAATTGTGCCCATTCAGAATCCATATGCGCGTCAAAGCCGCGTCGAGATGCTTCGCCACCGATTCGGAGCAGGATTGCAGTATCTCCGTTAAGCCATTGCGGCGGGTCAGCGCCACCCCTACCTCGCCCGCTAGCTCCGCCAACCGGTTCTTCTCCGTAAGTTTAATGTTCTTATCTTCCAGTTCTGCCACCAAAGGTCGGCTGTACTGGTTAAGCACATCCAACTCCGCATGCGACGCTTTGCAGCGTGGCTCTTGCCCTTCTCGAGCCCTCTCCACTGCCGCCCGCAGGGCACCCAGAATGTTGGCTCTGGTCGAGGGCTTGCGCAGGTAAGCATCCGCTCCCAGGTCCAAGGCCAACTTTTCATCGTCCAGTGAACAGTAAATAGCAGTATAACAAATAAAAGGAATGTTATGCCACCGACTATCCTGCCGGACTTGCCGACAGAACCGGAATCCATCTAAATTGGGCATCAGCAAATCGGAAATGATAGCGTCCACCGATTGGTGCTCCAACAGTCCGAGTGCTTCTTGGCCATCTTCCGCCACAATCACCGCGTGACCTTCCGCCTCCAGCACCGCACGCAAGAGTTTGCAGCTGGCGTTGTTGTCATCAGCGATTAGGACTTTCATGGGGTCCTTTCTCCCTTACACTCGTTGGACCGAAAAGTCTCTTCAGAATCAGTACAACCTGCGCCTTAGACACTGGCTCAAGTTCCCAAGAATTTCAAAGTAAAATAAAAGGAGATCTCTCGTCACCAACACTACTTGCCACTTTGCATTTGCGGCTGAGGAACGCTAATCTGACTGGATATCAGCGCGGAAATTGACATCCTCTGGATCACTGCCGGGCTGGGGTGCGACGGCGACACCATAGCCATGACTGCCGCCACGCAACCGAGCCTCGAAGATCTCGTCTTGGGCGGCATTCCCGGCGTCCCAAAAATTCATTTTCATAACCCATTCTTAGCCTACGAAACAGGCGAGGATTTCATGCGAGTTTTCCACGAGGCCGCCGCCGACCGCGTCGATCCCTTCATCCTGGTTGTCGAAGGTTCTATTCCGAATGAAAAAAACAAGGCGGAAGGCTACTGGGCTTCATTCGGTACGGATAAAAGGACCGGCCAACCGATCACCACCTGCCAATGGATAGACTGGTTAGCGCCCAAAGCCTGGGCGATTCTCAGCGCCGGCACCTGCGCGGCTTACGGCGGGATCCACGCCATGGAAGGCAATCCTTGCGGTGCCATGGGACTGGCCGACTATCTAGGCTGGCAATGGAAATCAAAAGCGGGCATTCCGATTGTTAACGTTCCCGGCTGTCCTGTTCACCCAGATAGCTTTATGGGGACCTTGCTCTACCTGCTCCAACAAGCAGTCGGTAAGGTGCCGATGATCCCCCTCGATTCCCAATTGCGGCCGACCTGGCTTTTTTCAGACACCTTGCATGAAGGCTGTGATCGAGGCGGGTACTATGAACAGGGCGAATTCGCGAATCATTACGGTGCAAAGTCCTGCATCGTGAAACTGGGCTGCTGGGGACCGGTCGTCCAGTGCAACGTGGGTAAGCGTGGATGGATGGGCGGCATCGGCGGTTGCCCGAATGTGGGCGGGATCTGCATCGGTTGCACAATGCCCGGTTTCCCTGACAAGTTCATGCCGTTTATGGAACAACCGCCAGGCTCAATGCTCTCTTCGCAGGCCATTCAAAGCTACGGGAAAGCTATCCGTGCTCTGCGCTCCTTCACCCAGGCTTCGATGAACAAGGAGCCCTCGTGGCGAGGACCGGAAAAGGTACCAAATGATCAGCCCAAGAAATCTGCCTGAAGAGGATGCTTTAGGAACGCTGCTGACCCTGGCCAGTTCATTCCTGCCGGGCGCGGCCCCTACGGAATCGTCGAATTGCCGGCGAACGCTGAACGCCGAACCGGATCTCCCCCCGGATTCAGGGAGAACCAGCCCGGAAACGAAAGAAGCAGCCGCTAGCATTGCTCTGGCTCATTCGCGTTACCAGCTGCTGATTGATCAACTTCCGGCAGCCACCTTTATGGCGTGGCTTGAGAACGGGCGCTGCGAGCTTTACGTGAGCCCCTACATCGAAACATTGCTTGGGTACACGGCAGCCGAATGGACGGAAAATCCGATTCTCTGGTATCAACGGCTCTATCCAGAGGACCGGCAACGCTGGAACGAGGAATTTGCTCGAACCGTTGCCGCGGCAGAACCATTCCGGGGCGACTATCGGTTTATCGCCCGAGACGGCCGCATCGTTTGGATCCATGGAGAAGCAAAGATAATCTGCGACGAATCGGGCCACCCGTTTATGCATGGGATGGGCTATGACATCACGGAGCTAAAGGATGCCGAAGAGGATTTGCGTCAATCACACGATAAAGAGCAGCGCGCTAACCGCGCCAAGAGTGAGTTCCTTACCCGCACGAGCCATGAGTTAAGAACGCCATTAAACATCATTATGGGCTTCGCCGAGTTTCTAATTGAGGGCAACCTTGATCCTCTCAATCCCAAACAGAAGGAGTACCTTCAAGACATCTACGATAGCGGTGAACATCTGCTCCGGCTAATCGATGACGTGCTGGATCTCGGGCGGGTCGAAGCCGGAAAAATGAAATTGAGACTGGAGCGATTCGCCGTCCGGGCAGCCGTTGAAAGCGTCTCTAGCGGGGCCAAGACCGTCGCCCTCAAGCGCAAGATTCACGTCGATGTCGCCATTTCACCGGAGGTCAATCAAGTCACTCTCGATCAGCAAAAATTTAAGCAGATCCTCTACAACCTTCTTTCCAATGCCATTAAATTCACCGAAGAAGGCGGGATAGTCAGAGTTCGCGTCCAGCCCTTGGACGGGTATCGCTTCCAAATGATAATCAAGGATACCGGTATTGGCATTAAATCGCAGGACCTGCCGCGGCTTTTCCAGGATTTCGAGCAACTCAACTCCGGTAACGCTCGCCGCTACGAAGGCTCAGGCTTAGGCTTGACGCTCACGAAAGGATTGGTGGAACTGCAGGGCGGAACTATATCGGTAGAGAGCCAATATGGAATCGGTACCACTTTTGTCGTGGTGCTGCCAACCCAGATTACCAAGGGGGGATGTTAGTGTTAGTTGTCAGTGGCAGTTGTTAGTTTCAGTGTTAATAGTATTTTGAAGCTTTTTCTAAAACTGCTCCTGATAACTGACAACTGCCACTGAGAACCGATCCACCCGAATGCCTGGATTCAACCTTTATGCCAGCAACCAGCTCGAGCAGTTGGCAGACCAGCTCGCCGAGGTGCTGGATGCACCGCTCAGTTCCCCATTGGATCGCGAAGTAATCGTGGTGCAGAGCCGTGGGATGGCGCGCTGGGTTTCGCTCCAGATCGCGCAGCTTTCGAATATCTGCATGAATTGCGAGTTTCCGTTCCCGCGCGCGTTCATTGGACGAACTCTGCGCGCGTTTTTTCCCACGATGACCCCTGAGGAAGAATTCAGCGTTGAGGTAATGACCTGGAAAATAAACCGACTTTTGCCCTCCCTCGCCCTGCAGAGGGAATTCGTCCTGGTCCAAAACTACCTGGACAAAGAGGACGGGCTGAAAGCCTTTCAACTCTCAGAGAAAATCGCCCATCTCTTCGATCACTATCTCGTGTATCGGCCCGAAATGCTGACGGGCTGGGAAGACGATCGCAAGGAGAACGGCTGGCAGGCGATTTTGTGGAGAACGCTTGCCGGAGAAGAGCAGCCTCTCCATCTCGCCAGGGTTCACCAGTCCCTCAGTGAGCAGTTCGCTTCGGGGCCGCCGGAGAGCGGGCTTCCGGAGCGCGTTTCGATCTTTGGAGTATCGTCACTGCCGCCTCTCTATCTGCGCGTCTTCATGGAAATGGCACAGCGTTGCGAGGTAAACCTTTTTTCTCTGGATCCGTCAAAAGAGTACCACGGACAGGATCTTTCCCCCAAGAGGAAGGCGAAGCTGCGGAATAACCTTGCCACCCGCGGCGGAACAGTTTCAGAAGATGATCTGTCCACCGGCAATTCGCTTCTGACCTCACTCGGCCGATTGAATCGCGATTTCACTGAAGTGCGGCTTGAGCTCGATGAGAGGGCCGGGTATGTCACGCGGGAACAGCCTGAGCAATTTGTCGAACCGAATGGCAAAGATATGCTGCACTCAGTGCAGAGAGACATTCTCCACGCACACGATCGGAATGATCCCGAGGATCCAAAAAAAGAAGTTCCCGCGAATGATGACTCGATTCAGATCCAGGCGTGTCATTCGCCTATGAGGGAGATTGAAATTCTTTACGATTATCTGCTCGAACGCTTCGGCGAGGATCAGACTTTAAGACCGCGGGATATCATTGTGATGACGCCGGATATCGAGAAATATGGTCCGTTCATCCACACTGTGTTTGACTACCCCGAAGACAGCCAAAGATTTATCCCCTTCAGCGTTGCAGACCGGCATCCGCGGGGTGAGAGCCCGACCATCGAAACCTTTCTCTCGTTGCTCGCCCTGCCCGGAAGCCGCTACACCGCTTCAGAGATTTACTCGCTTCTCGAGCGAAAACTCATTCGCCGACGCTTCGGATTCACAGACGAAGACATGACACTGATTCGGCAATGGATTGCTGAAAGTGGGATCCGGTGGGGAATCGACGCTTCCCACAGAAAGGCATTTCAGTTGCCGGAGCTGGATGCAAATACCTGGATGGCCGGATTGAAGCGTTTCCTTTTAGGCTACGCGATGGCCGGCCACAATCAGAGTTCGTTTGAGGGCATCATGCCCTACGATGAAGTGGAAGGCGGGGGCGCCGAGGTTCTCGGACGCTTTGTCTCGGCCCTGGAGGCCTTCTTTAGGCTTGCTTCGGAACTGTCTGCCGCTCGCACCCTGGCCGAGTGGCCGGACGCGCTCGGTGCGGTCATTGACCAATTCTTCCTGGCCGACGAAGCCGAAGATATCTCGGATCTGCGCGCCATCCGCGTCGCTTTGGATCAATGGCGACGCTCCGCTAAACTGGTCGAAGGCAATCAAAAGGTGGAGTTCCGCGTAACCCGCCATCATCTTCAACAGTTGCTTGATCAAGGCGAGCAACGCGGCGGATTTCTGGCCGGCGGCGTGACCTTTTGCGCGATTCAACCGATGCGCAGTATTCCAGCCCGCATCATTTGCCTCGTTGGAATGGGAGATCAGGACTTTCCTCGGCAATCACCTGCTCCGGGCTTTGATCTGATGGCGCAAAGCCGGAAATGCGGAGATCGCTCAACACGGGACGACGACAGGTACACTTTTCTTGAAGCGCTGATTTCGGCCCGGGAACGCCTATATATCAGTTACGTTGGACGGTCACCGATTGATAACGAGGAAGTCCCGCCTTCGGTGCTGGTCAGCGAATTACTGGACTACCTGGATCATGCGTTCGTATTTCCGCACCGGAAAAAGGCACGTGAGTCAATTACCACCGAGCATCGATTGCACTCTTTCAGCCCTCGGTATTTCGACGGGAAGATCAAAAGGTTGTTTAGTTACTCGGAAGCGAACGCCGCGGCGAGCCGGAGTTTGCGCGCGATTTCAGACCCACCTCCGATGGGGTTTTTCGCGGAGCCGCTCCCTGAGCCTGGCGAAGAGATGCGGCGCGTAGAGCTAAAGAGTCTCATCGATTTCTTTGGCAGTCCGGCCAAATATTTCGTCCGGCGCCGGCTGGGACTTCGGTTCGACGAAAAGGATGACGCACTGCAGGACGGTGAGCCTTTCGAGTTAGATGCACTCGAAGCTTACTTGTTAAAGCAGGAAATCGTTGCCCAGGGCCTCGAAAAACAGAAGGCGACTTTGAGCGATTTCGCCGCCCGCGGAATCTTGCCGTCGGGTGAAATGGGCGCCGCACATTATGACAGGCTATTTGGCGCCGCGGAGGAGTTTCGCAAGACGGTGGAATCAGAATTAAGGGGCCAACAGTCAGACGAGCCGTTGGTGATCGATTTGCGCATCGAACCATACACGCTGACTGGACAAATCGAATCAATCTATGGAAGCCGGATCGTCCAATTTCGCTGCGCATCGCTCAAGCCCAAAGATCGGCTGCGAGCTTGGATTTGTCATCTCGCCAGGTGCGCGACAAATTCTGACGGAGCGCCTGAAACGATCCTGATCGGCGTCGATGAATTGGTTAAGTTTCTGCCGCTTGAAAATGCTTTAGCAACACTGGCAAACCTCCTGGAAATTTATTGGAGCGGACTTAGCCGTCCGCTGCCGTTCTTCCCCCTGAGCGCACTGGAGTTCGCGAAGGCGGAGCTTTTTCCATCCGAAAACGCAAGAATTTCACCATTGAAGAAAGCATACCGTACCTGGATCGGTTCACGGAGGAATGGCGAGGGTGAAAAGAGCAACAGATATTACGACTTCTGCTTTCCCAAACAGGACCCGCTGGATCAGGAGTTCATCAGGCTCGCGCTGGACGTTTTGGAGCCGATGCTGCGGAACCAAAGGTTGGGTGCATGAAAACGCTGGAGACGTTTCAGATCGAGAGTTCTGCTCTCCAACAGGGCGTCACGCTCATCGAGGCGAGCGCAGGCACCGGAAAAACATTCGCGATTGCGGGCATCATCTTGCGCCTCGTGCTTGAGCTGCGAACTCCAATCGAAGAAATCCTTGCCGTCACTTACACCGTCGCCGCCACAGAGGAACTTCGTGATCGGGTGCGCCAACGGCTGCACAATGCACTCGTCGACTTGCGCCTCAAAAAATCGGACGACGAGGTTGTCACAAAGTATCTAAAGGATGCCAACGCTGAGCAAGGCATCCGCGACCTGGACCTTGCCGTGCAAAATTTCGATGACGCGCGAATTTTTACGATCCACGGATTCTGCCAGCGCGTACTCCGGGACTATGCCTTTGAAAGCGGCCTATTGTTCGACATGGAATTGCTTACCGATCCCACGCCAGTCTTTGAGGAAGTGGCAAAGGATTTTTGGCGCCAGCAATTCTACCTCGGGTCAGCGCTCCTTCCGCGAATGGCCATTGCCCAGCAGCGATCGCCCGCTCACTGGGTCGAGCTGCTCCAGCGGACGCTTAATCATCCGGACCTGATTATCATTCCTCCTCCAGACCAGGCGCTCACCGGCTCAATC
Organism: uncultured Verrucomicrobiae bacterium; assembly: GCA_963742335.1. Taxonomy (GTDB): domain Bacteria; phylum Verrucomicrobiota; class Verrucomicrobiia; order Chthoniobacterales; family JAFAMB01; genus JAFAMB01. Next base: position 87,891 of record CAVULL010000035.1, on the reverse strand, counting down.
GCCAGGCGAATTGATAACAGCCTGACACAACTTGTCGCAGAATGGAGGAAAAACGCTCCTGCCGTTAGTCGAATACTGAAAGAAGACAAGAATTTTTCTCGCAATAAAGAATCGAACTTCGCTTACGAAAAAATCCCCCAGCTCGAAGCCGACTTGACGGAGGTGTGCGCTGGTTTGACACGAGTCAATCCCGAGTGCTTAGGCGTGATAGAGCAACTATCGAGATCACAAGTGGAGCGATGCACCAAACGAACTGGCGTTGCACCAAAACATCGTTTTTTCGATCTCTGCGAAGATTTTCGCGCTCTGACGTCACGCTACTTCCACCAGCTCGACCACGAGTTCATTGCCTTCGCCAAGCGAGAAATGCCTTTGCGCAAAGCGCGCCTGAATGTCTTGACCTATGATGATTTGCTCACGCGCCTCCGCGATGCGCTCATGAGCGAAACTGGAGAGACGCTCGCCAAAGCGCTTGGCAAACAGTATCACGCTGCTTTGATCGATGAATTCCAGGACACAGATCCGGTCCAGTACGAAATCTTTCGTCGGGTTTTCTCCGGTGGCCAGCACTATCTTTTTTTTATCGGTGACCCGAAACAAGCCATCTATGGATTTCGCGGAGCCGATGTGTTCACTTATTTGCGTGCAGCGAGCGAGGCCTCGTTCAGATTTACGCTCGATATTAATTTTCGCTCCGAAAAGCTACTGCTCGAGGGGATCAATACCCTCTTCGCGAACGTCGACCATCCGTTTTTGCAGGAGGGGATCGAGTATCGGCCAGTGCATCCTCCCCAAAGATCCCGGGAAGGCTTTGCGGAACTGGTCGAAATAAATCCGGATGGTCCGTTGCGATTCCGGTTACTCAAAAGCGATGATCGGCCGTTCAATCAGAGCGAAGCTGAATCGCTCATTAGTCGTGCGGTTGTCACCGATATTGCGCGATTGAAAGCCGGCGGATCGCAACTGGCAAACCGCCCATTAAAGTATAGCGACATGGCCGTTCTCGTTCGCTCCAACGCTCAGGCCTCCAACCTCCAAAGCCTGCTCCGGATGAGCGGCATTAAGAGCGTCCTAAAGACGGAAGAGAGCGTCTTCAAAACAGGTGAAGCCTGGGAGACCTTGCGGTTGTTAGAGGCAATCTTGGAACCGGGGCGCGAAAGTCTGCTGAAAACCGCACTCGTCACCAGCTTTATTGGCCTTCGCGCAGCCGAAATTGTGGCCTTAGATTCGACCGAGGTACGGTGGCGAGAATGGCTCGAGAAATTCCTCGTCTACCGAAGCATTTGGGAAGACTCCTGCTTCATCGCCCTGTTTCGATTTGTTTTTGTGGATCAGAAGGTGCGGGAACGGCTGGTGCGATACCCAGGAGGCGAACGCATGCTGACCAATTTTCTGCACCTTGCGGAATTACTCCATCGAGCCGAAACTGACCAGCGACTGACGCCCAATGCGCTGTGCGCCTGGCTCCGGCATCATCGTAGCGAATATGCCAGGACGAATGACGCGGATCAACTCCGCCTCGAAAGCGACGATGACGCTGTCCTGCTCGCGACCATTCACAAAAGCAAAGGTCTGGAATATCCGATTGTTTTTTGCCCGTTTTTGTGGAAAGCCGGCGACCCGAAGAACCGCAAAGAAATATTGTTTCACGACCCGGCGACCGACGATCGGCTCACTCTCGATCTCCAAAACGATCGGCCTCAGCCGGACGCGAATAACCGCATGGCTGGCCAGGAATCTATGGCCGAATCCCTGCGGGTGCTCTACGTCGCGCTCACCCGGGCCCAAAACCGCTGCTACGTATACGCCGGCGACATTTCCGGCGTTAGCGCCTCACCTCTCGCGCACGTGCTGGGGGCGCTCGATAACGCCTCGATACTACCCGCCTGCGAAGCGCTGGCGCAGAAGGGCGGCGGCGCCATCGCGGTTACTGATATCAACCAACTGACAGATCAAAACGTTATAGTTCAACCCTGCGCGGACGGAAACCGCAGACCAACTCTCTGCGCGATCTTTTGCCGGCACAATCTCCAATTCCCAAATGATCGGGAGTTTCACCGGACTGATCTCAGGACGTTTTGAAGAGGAACCCGATCGCGATCCGGTTGAACCGGATGAACAGGTGCTCGAGTCGGCCGTCGACGCAGACGATCTCGCCGGATTTGAGCGCGGCCTGCGCGCGGGCGTATTTCTGCATGACGTTCTGGAGCACCTCGATTTCCAGGCGCCCGATCAGATTGACCAACTCGTCCCGCTTAAACTGGCAACCCACGGTATTCCGGGAAACGCCTGGCGCACCGCACTCTGCGCTCAGTTTCGGCGTCTGCTGGAAACACCATTGGAACCTGGGCTGACGCTCGGCCGGATTGCTTTGGCAGAGAGGCTTTCTGAGGTCGAGTTTTATTATCCGATCGCTTCACTGCAACCGGCTCAATTGCAGAAGCTTTTTGTCGAACATAGTGGTCCTGCTCTGCCTGCCGAATTTCCAGCTAGCTTCGGGCGCTTGAAGTTCCGCCCAGTGGAAGGTTATATGCGAGGGTTCATCGACCTCTTTTTCCAGTTCAAGGAACGCTATTATATCGTCGATTGGAAATCGAACTGGCTCGGGAACCGGCCCGACGACTATGACCAGGCGGGGATCCGCGCATGCATGCTAAAGCACTCTTACTTTCTTCAGTATCATCTCTACACCGTCGCGGCTGACCTCTATTTAAGCCGACGCATCGCCGGCTACGACTATGAAAAACAGTTCGGCGGCATTTTCTATGTCTTTTTTCGCGGCTTGAATCCGAAGAAGCCGGACCGTGCGATTTTCCGTGGTCGGCCGGATGCCACCCTCATTCAAGCTATCCGCGAACTGTCGATCAGCGGTCTGCCATGAATGATACCCCCAGTCTCCTTGCCCATCCCGAGTTTGCCGATATCGACCGCCATTTTGCGAGGTTCATCGACGAGTTCGGTGAAGGGGAACTGCCAGCGATCGCTGCGGCCATGTTGAGCCGCAACATGCGCCACGGTCATATCTGTCTGGATCTCGTCAAAGGACCTGCGCACTTTGACGAACCGCTGCCCAGTTTTGTTTGGCCGAAGGTGGCGACCTGGGAAAAAGCGTTTGCCAAAAATCACACGGTTGGCGGCCCGGTGGATGGCCGGCCTCTAGTGCTCGACAATGCGGGCCGCCTTTATCTGCGGCGATACTGGGAATATGAAAAGGCGTTAGCGGAAGGAGTTTTGAAGCGTTGTGACAGCAAGACGCCTCTTAGTCCGCCAACGGGCGACCTTCAGGAACTGGCGATCCAAACTGCGCTTGCTCGCCGTTTTGTTGTTATCTCCGGGGGGCCAGGAACCGGCAAAACTACCGCAGTCTTGAAAATCCTCGAACGAATGGTTAGCCAACCAGGCGGCGAAAATCTCCGCATCGGGCTGGCCGCGCCGACTGGCAAAGCGGCGGCGCGCTTGCAGGAGACATTGCTCGCCGGTGGTGGCGAACGGCAAGACCCCTTGCCGAAGTCGGCTTCAACCCTGCATCGGCTACTCGGCGCACGTCACAACTCGGTCTATTTTTGGCACAATGCGAAGAACCCTCTTCCCGTCGATCTGGTGGTCGTGGATGAAGCCTCGATGGTTCCGCTGACCATGATGGCCAAGCTTTTTGCGGCGTTACCCGACAAGGCTCATGTTATACTACTCGGCGACCGCGACCAACTTTCGTCCGTCGAGCCAGGAGCCGTCCTCGGGGATATTGCCAAAGCCGCATCCGAGCCCGGTCCATTGCGCGGGAGCTTGGTTGTTCTTACTAAAAATTACCGGTTCGGAAACGAAAGCAACATTTTCGCACTCTGTAACGCCGTACGCGATGGCCAGGTCGATCGGGCGCTGGAGATTCTTGATTCCGGCGAGTACCCAGACCTCCTTGCCGGAAGAACACCCCTGCCCTTACAAGTCCCGGAGCAATTGCGCCAAAAGGTCATAGCCGGTTACTCCGCCTATTTGCGCGCGCCCGATCCGGCCGAAGCGCTGAAGGAATTTAAGAAGTTTCGTGTTCTCTGCGCGTTGCGGTCCGGTCCATACGGGGTAAAGAGCTTGAGCCGAACGATCGAGAAAATTCTCCGTGAAGAGGGTCTGGTGAGCGGCCCGCAGTACGCTTACCCGGGGATGCCGATCCTCATCACCCAAAACGAATATCAGTTGCGACTCTACAACGGCGACATCGGAATTCTGCTCCCTGATCCGGCCAACAGTTCGCTCCTGGCCTGGTTCATCGGAGAAGACGGGAGCATCCGGCGCGTACCGCCAGCTCGGCTCCCCGGGTATGAGCCTGCGTTTGTCATGACCGTCCATAAAAGCCAAGGCTCTGAGTTTGACAGCGTCCTACTCATTTTACCTGATAAAGAGAGCCCCGTTCTCACCCGAGAACTCGTCTACACCGGCCTGACCCGAGCACGAAGCCGATTGGAGGTTTGGTTTCAGGAATCGGTATTGCGAGCAGCGATTGCCCGTCAAATTCAGCGCGGGTCCGGCCTGCAAGACCGCCTTGGTGAGCCAGATCACCGTTACACCTTGAGCCAGGGACGCTCCAATCAGCTGGAATTTGTCTTTGGGTAATGAGGGTTGGACAGATCGCGATGCTGACAGCAAAGGCCGAGACGAGCGGCGACTAACTAACGGTATGATCCTGCCGAAAGCTGTAGGCGCAAATAAGCGGACCGTCTCGGTTTGCTCACTCGGAGGGCAAAGCGAGACGCTTCGCTTACCCTGCCATTGGCGATAACCCCGAATTATCCGCCTCTTTCACTCCGAATTATTTCGGGCTGAGGTTTCCACTTCTCCTCAATCTCTTTGTAGGCCTTCTGTAAGACATAAAAAGCTTCCTTCTTTTCACCTTGATCGGAGATAAGTCCCTTTCGGTTGAAATAGTGCTGAATGCCAGGGAGAGGGCGGCGCGGTGAACGGAAATCCATCAGGATCCAGGGGCTTATACCTCGCAAGTGGCCAATGCCGTTGAGCATTAGCAATTGATGCTGATAGAGGTCGGCTTGATACTCTTCCGTCCAGCGCATATCGGGATCTCCATGGAGGCCGTATTTCGCGTCTCCGCCGAATTCGCTGACGATCAGCGGCTTATCATAAGCGATCTGCCAAACGGTGTTATCGGCGTCCGCCGGTGTCTGCTCATACCATCCGATGTACTCATTGAACCCGATGACATCGAGCGCTTCCCCAAGCGGATCGTCAATGATCTTCGTCATGCCCTCTGTGCGCACCAATAACGCGGCAGTTACTAATCGCGAGGGATCCAGTTCACGCGTTTTGGCGACCAGCGTTTTCAGAAATTCAGCGCGAGCGGGCGTAACCGGTGTTTCGTTCGCTACGGACCAGAGCACGATGGACGCTTTATCACGGTCGCGCCGAATCATCTCGGACAGCTGCTGTTCGGCCTTGGCCAGCACGGCGGGATTATCGAACTCAACCGCCCAATAGACTGGAATCTCCGACCAGACCAAAATACCCATGCGATCGGCCAACCGGGTCATCCGCTCGTCGTGCGGGTAATGCGCGAGCCGGACATAATTTCCACCCAGCTCTTGCACCCAGCCGAGCAATGTCTTCATGTCCTCATCGTTGCACGCGCGTCCGGTGCGATATGGCGCTTCGGCATGTACGGAGACACCTCGCAGAAAAATGGGCGAACCATTGAGGAGAATCTGGGTGCCTCTCACTTCAACGGTCCGGAAACCCATCTCGTCTTCGAGTTCGTCCCGGTCCGAATGAATGTGCACCTGATAAAGCCGCGGATGTTCTGGCGACCACAGCTCTAGTTGGCCGGCCTCGCAACGGAATGTCGCACGCCCATCCGGCCCGACGTTGGCTGTTTCGTTGATATTCAACTCCGGAATCCGGACGGATGCCTGGGTTTCAGGGAGAGCCCCTTCGACATGCACCCAACCCTCGATGATAGTCCGGCTCCCGCGTTTCAGATGCAGATCAAAGTCGTCAATGAATCGTTCCGGCACTTCGACCAGCGAAACATCGCGGGTCAGGCCCCCATAATTCCACCAGTCCGTCTGCTTCGTCGGGATGCCCTCCGCCAAACGGGTATTGTCGACGGCAATCACGACAAAGTTTCCGCCCTCCTTGAGCAGGCCGGTCACCTCGCAGTCAAAGGAAGTAAATCCGCCCTCGTGCTCGCAGACCTTCTCCTCGTTCACCCAGACGTAGGACCGATAGTTCGCCGCGCCCACATGCAAAAACACTCGCGTTCCCGATTTGGGCTGATACGAAAAATCTTTTTGGTACCACATCGGGCCTTCGTAGAAGAAGAGCGATTCGCGCTGGGTATTCCAATCCCCGGGCACCTGAAGAACTGGTGACTTTTGAAAATCATACTCCACCGGCTCACCGCCCGGCGCTTGTTTTCCGTTCATGAAATATCCATCAGTCCGCAGCCTGCCATGGAAGCCGTAAAGTCCTGTCCCATACGGATCTACGATGGTGTGCCAATCACCGTTGAGACTAATGCTTGGACGATGGTCAACAGCCACCAAGAGCGTCGACGGGGAAATAGAAGGCGCGGGACCTGAAATCATTCCACAATATTCACGATTGAACGCACGATGTATAGCGGCCCTCGTCCGGCCCCAAAAGGGTCAGTCATTGGGTCAGTCATGAATGGCACGAAGATAAGCGTCGAAGGTTCCCGGGGGGAGAGAGCAAATCGAGACGATTCGCCTACTTTCGGAGGAGCCGCTTGCCCTGAACTGCCCTTATCTTCGCGCCATTCAGTCATGGGTCAGTCATCAAATCATGACAGGAAGACCTGTGAAAACGACAGCCCGGGAGCACCGCAGCGCGGCCGGATTCGGCGGTACGGGCGCGATATACGCGAACTTCTCATTGGCATAGTAGCGGAAAGCAATCCACTCATTCAGTCGCAATTTTTGACGTCTCAGAACCGAATTCAACGACCCAGTTCCTTGATCAACTGGGCGGCTAGTTGGGGACCGATCCCGCTTTTTTCGTGCTTGAAATAGACGAAGACGTGGCCCCAGTTTTTTTCTTGCGCCTCAAGAAATTTCGCCCATCGCACTATATCTTCCTTTTCGTAGTCTTCGCGCCGAAGACGCAGATAGCCAAAATCCGTGGTCGGAATGCTCGGAATAGCAAGATCGCTGCTCTCGGCGATGCAAAGCGCAGCGTTATGACCTTGGAGATGGGCAAAAATTTCGTCATCAAGCCAAGAGACATGACGAAACTCGAAAGCAACACGTATCCCGGCAGATAGACTGTCCAGGAAGTCGTGCAAAAGCGCGGCATCTTTTTTCAAGTTTGGCGGAAGCTGGAACAAAACAGGTCCGAGTTTCGAGCCCAATCCCAAAACAACGCGCTGGAAAATACCCATGAGCTCCTCGCAATTCCGAAGCCTGGCAATATGGGTAACCTTTTGCGGCGCCTTGAGCCCAAACCGAAAATTTTCCGGAGTGGCGCTATCCCAAGCTCCCATCGTCTTGCTGTTCGGGATTCGGTAAAAAGTGTAATTGATCTCAGTGGTTGAGAAGCGTTCCGCGTAAAAAGGCAGCATCTTCGCAGCAGGAAACTTTTCCGGATAGAAAGTTCCTTTCCACTCGGGGTATTGGAATCCGGAGGTGCCGACCAAAGAAATCATGGTGAGAAAATACAGGAAGCAGGAAATGAAATCCAGGGCAGTCTGAAAGGGTCTTTCGCATCTTACTAATAACTTGACAAAACTTTGTAATAGAATCCAGATTTTTTGATTTCTGGTAGGCCATCTCTGGAAGAAGGGAGGTAGACCAGATAGTAATATCATGAGACCATACCGCCGTGAAAAAAGCATCGTCGATCTCCCTGACGAACAGCTCAAGGCATTTGGAGGCCTACAGCAGGAAATACGGAGTCTCCCAGTTGGCTAACGGTCTCTCCTGTTGACCTTCGATTATGAACATTTATTGGCTATATGACCTTCCGAACTGGCTGTTTGGAGTCTTAACCGTTGCACTCACGGTTGCGATCGGTTTGAGTGGCTTGTACGCGACCCGGAAATGGGTGCGGCGCGTTCATGGCGACAGGCACTCGCATAACGAGGCAGTTGGCTATTACCTGGGGGCAGTTTGCGTGTTCTACGGGATCACGTTGGGATTATTCGCTGTGGCGACATGGCAGACCTATACGGACGTCGAAACGAGGGTCGGCGAGGAAGCAGCGGCGGTTGGGGCATTGTATCGCGACATTACCAGTTTTCCTGATCCGTATCGTACGGAACTTCAGGCAGATCTGCGCCAGTACGTTCGCCGAGTAATCGATATTGCGTGGCCCCAACAACGGAAAGGGATCGTCCCTGAGGACGAAGGTGCTACACTCAGCGATCTTCAGGTCCATCTTAGCCGATTTGAGCCGGCGACCGAAGGCCAGAAAGTGATTTACGCGGAGGCCTACCATGGGTTTAACAGGATCGCCGAACTCCGCGGAAGGCGATTGCAGAGCGTGCACGAGGGTCTGGGAGTGCCGTTGTGGACCATCGTCCTTGCCGGCGCCCTACTTTGTATCGCAATGACCTGGTTCTTTGATATGAGAAGCCAGAGCATGCACTTTTGGTTGACCGTAATGCTCTCGGGGCTTCTAGGCCTGATGATTTATCTGTTAGGCGCACTGGATAACCCATTCCGAGGGGAAATCAGTGTTGGCTCCCAACCCTTCGAAATTATGTATTCGAGACGGATGGCAACTGGAAAATAATTCTGAAGCTTCCCTGAATTTGAATGGGATTGAACTTGTCGCCTCCGCCGAGGAGATGGTAGACACCTTCAAGGTGCACACTAGCGGATTAACGACCGAACTGAGCTGAACGATCAGAGAACCTCAATGAAAGAAAGCTTCGCATCGAAAGAGAGTTTGGTCCAAAAGCTTAAGGCGCTACAAAATATGACGGTTGCCAATGGGTGTACCGAAAGCGAAGCGCTCGTTGCTGCAGACAAGGCGGCTGAACTCCTGGAACGTTACGGACTATCGATGCAAGAGCTCAAAGCGGTTGCTCCCAACCAGCTTTGCGATCAAGACTCGGTCAACTGCGGACGTCGTCATACCCACGAGGTACAATTTCTGGCACCGGTCATTGCGGAGTTCACGAAAACAAAAACCTGGATAACTCGAACCAGTACCGAGGTGCAGATGACCTTTTTCGGACTGAAGGCTGACGTTCAAATAGCCTCCTACCTTTGCAACGTCTTTCGCACTGCGATGGAAACCGAGTGGACTATCTATTGGGCGTGCCATCAACTAGAGCATGACCGTCACAGTAAAACGGTTCGCAAAAGTTTCCTGTTGGGGATGGCCAAACGACTCAATGCCAGAGTTCTCGCCTTAATTGAGAAGACCAAATCCAGCCCGGTACTATCCGCCTCTCGAGAAATCGTGGTCTTAAAAGCGCAGATCGTGGAGAAAGCTTTCACTGACCTTGATCTTCGCTTTAAGAGAGGCCGTCGAACCATATCCGCCACGTTCGATTCCAAAGCATTCGCTGCCGGGGAACTAGCCGGCGACCAGGTCTCGATCTCCGCTGGCGCGCTCGATCAATAAGAAGAGTCTCGCACGGAGACAGGGAGGAGATCGCACCTGGACTCGGCGTCATCTGCGCATTGACGGACCAAAGAAGCTCTCGATTTCAAGTCAGACTGGACTCGCCGGGAGCGAACTTTCCAGCGCCTGAATGAGCGGTCCGATCTCATGCTTGGAGTCCGCGATAAAACGCCGGATCAACGACTGATTCTCTCTCCAACAGGCAGCGAGTGGGGGAATGATTGTCTCTTCCAGTTTTTCGGGCTCGATAAGACGCGACTGCACGGCGTTTGCGCGGGCAGCGCTCAATATCGCCTCTATAACCGCAGCACGCGCTTCTTCGAACAACTCTTCGGCTTCCAGAATACGCCCCATCTTTAATTTACGTTTGCATAGTGTACGGTGGGCGTCGAGACGAGCCCGTTCTTCGTCGCTCAATTGTCCCGTGGAGACCTCCCCATTCGGATGAAGGTACCGAGTCGCGCGGATTCTCATCTGCAAAAGCCCGGAATCGCAAAGACGTCGGACCGCCTCCTCAGTGGAACGATCAATTACTTCAAATTTCACATTTTCCAAGGAGTCCGGTCGCCGGTCCCCGAACAGTTTTTCATACGCCGGCTTGAGTCGCTCTCGCCAAGCGAATGCATCGCGTTCAACTACCACGACAAGAACAGAACCATTATCGCCGTCAGGAAAGCGTTCTTCGCAGCCAACTAATTCGGCGCCTAAGAGGCGCGCCGCCTGCTGCGCAAATGCCTGAGTGGGATCGGCTAAGGGAACCGGCGCAACAGGAGATGCCGGCTGAGCTGCGGCTGCCGGGACGGAGGCAATCATTAACTCCAGTTTGCTGAGAAATGTTTGGCCCCCTCTTTTCAATTTGATTTCCCCGAGGTCGCCAATCCGGTCCAGGACACCATCTGCCAGACCTTGTTTCGCAGCTAAGGTACCCAGCATCCGGTGTTCAATCGTGTTCTCTGCTATAAGATTGATCACTGTCACGGGACGCGATTGATTCTTGCGCCAGGCCCGCGCAATCCGTTGTTCTAACTTGGCCGGATTCCAGGGAAGGTCACAGTTAATCACCACGCTGGCGTTCTGCAAATTCAGTCCCACTCCGCCAGAATCGGTACTGAGGAACACGCGGCATTGCGGGTCACTCTTGAAGGCCCGAATCTCGGCCCGCCGCCGCTGTTGCGGTACGCTGCCAGTGTGCCAGGCGTATCCTATCTTCATCCGCCGCAAGCGATCCTTGGCGAGTTCGAGCATCCGCTCCCATTCAGAAAAGAGCACAACTTTCACTTCTACCTCCGCCAGGCACTCCTCCAGAATGCGCTCGAGTTCTTCAATCTTCGGCGACGTTCGATTCTCGCGATCGAGGATGTAGGTGGTGTCGCAAATCATGCGCAGCATCGCCAGTTCGCGCATGAGCTTTTCCTGTTGCTGTTTCGTGAGCGGTCTGCGCTTGGCGATATTAACCAGCCTGGACACTTCAACCTCATGGTCCTGGTAGGCGGCGCGCTGTTGATGACTGAGCGCGATAAAGAAGTTTCGATCGGTGCGCACGGGAAGTTCGGTCTCTACATCCGCTTTCCGTCGGCGCAACAGCAACGGGCTGATACGCTCGTGCAACAGTGCAAGATTCCGGTACTCCTTGGGTCGCCCCCGCTCGTCCAATTCATAGAAGTCCCGATTGAATCGAAAGAGCGGCCCGAAAATGGTGGGGTCAAGAAAATCGACAATTGAATAAATTTCGTCGATTCGATTTTCGATCGGAGTACCGGTGAGCACAAACGCATACCGACTTTGCAGGCGCTTGATCGCCTGGGCAGTTTTCGTGCTCCAGTTTTTAATCCGCTGGGCCTCGTCAAGAACCACGATGTCCGGATGAACCAACCTATTTACTTCAAGCGCGTCGCGAACCATCTGCTCGTAATTAACGACCGTAAAGAACGCCGGGTCCTGGAAGGCGCGGAGCCTCTCTCGCCGAGGCCCAAAGACCAGCCGATACGGAAGTCCGGAGAATAACAGGATCTGCTCTTCCCATTCCGTCTTCAGTGAAGCCGGTGTTACGATGAGCACTCTCAATGCCTTGCCCAAGCGATGCAGCAAGGCACAGGCGGCAATGGCCTGAATCGTTTTGCCGAGGCCCATTTCGTCCGCCAGGAGCGCCCTTTCATTAAAAGCGAGATGAAGCATTCCCTCGCGCTGGTACGGGAAGAGCGGCGCACGCGTTTCATGTTGAGGATAAACTCCAGACTGCACTCTCTCCTCGTAGTCGCGCCTCAAGACGATTCGTTCCGCACGTCTGCGCCTCTGTTCAATCCAACCCGGGACCTCCTGCGATACTCGCAACTGAGGTATTCCGAGCCCGGGCAACTTCGTCAGGACCTCCTCAACATCACATTCTTTTCGAAGAAGTCCGCTAGCGTCAAAATACCCCGTCAGGATCTGTGGCTTTTTCTCGGCAGGGCTCTCAAGGCGCAAAGAATTCAGTGTTTCGTCCCAGACCACATCCAGGCGATCCGAGCCGTTCTGGATGGCCTCAGCAAATATTTTCGGAAATCGCGCTTCGAGATTCAGGAGCACACCTTCGACATGCTTGCAGGTACCGAGCCCGTTAATACGGAAATCGGTGCAGGTGCAGGAGAAAGCCCGCCCTGCCAAGGAGCGCAACTCGACAGAGTAGGTCATGCCGCTTTTGGAGACGACTTCGAATTGTGAGAAAATTCGCTGCTCCGGCTCCAGGTTTCTAATTTTGGGCTGCTCTTCCCGGGCACGCTGCTGCCGCAATTTGATTTCGTCCTGATCCGTAGTGCGCCAATCATAGGCCCGCGTCAGCTTGGCGATTTCCTCGTTCGAATCATTTTCTCCGGAGCGCTTTTTTTTCCCCGCTTGGCCGAGCACATTCATTCCGTTCAGTGGAGAACAAAATCGCCGGTCCGAAAAGTCGATTTTCTCAAAAGAGAGCGAGAAACAGGGAAGAAGCGGAACTGTTTTACCTTTCAGAGGAAAGGATTGACAGCTCTAGGTTCCGGCGGTCTCCTCAACGGTCATGCAATTTCCTCCCGATACTTCCATAATCGGAAACGCCCCCCTTCCGCCGCAAACTCTGGTCATCCCGCCAGACGGCGGAAAGAACATCAACGCCTACGGCGACAGTGCTCAGATAAAGCTGAGCGGCGAGCAGACGAACGGCTCGATGGTCGTCGCTCTGAGCAGCACCCCACCCGGTGGCGGGCCGCCTCCTCACCGTCATCACAACGAAGACGAGATGTTTATGGTCGTGGAGGGCAGCATTCGGTATCTCGCCAACGGCCAATGGACCGAGCCCTTGGAACCCGGCAGTATCGTTTACACCCCACGCGGAGCAGTCCATACGTTTCAGAACGTTGGGGAGACGCCCTGCCGGCAATGGATCATCGTAACGCCGAGCGGATTTGAGCGGTTCTTCTCTAAAAGCGCAGAGGTCTTCGCAGCAGCCGGAACTGGAAGGCCGCCCGATATGGCACAACTATTGGCGATCAGCGAAGAGTACCAGATCGAGTTCGTCCCGCCGCTTTGAAAAGCTTCTGGTCAGAAATTATTCCGCAGCCAGCAGTTGTTGCAGGCGAATAGCGTCCACCATTTCAGCGGAATCGCTCTGGCACCTCGGCATTTCAGCCCCGCTGCCAACTCGGTCCGGGCAGCGAGGCTATTGTCAGAGTCCGTCAGCTTTTGGGGCGTTGACTGCTGAGGAGTTTCGCCGCAGCCATCGTGAGCACACCCATAACCACCGGGTTGCCCATTGCTTTCACGAACCAAGGCTTTTCCTGGACCGTCTTCTGCAACACCTCCGGACGCTCGGAGCGAGCGTAATTCATCAGGCGCGCAGCATCGTCGGCATTCATCTGGCTGGGATCAGTCGTACCGAGACCGGCCTTTTTGGCGATATCGCCCAAGCCGCCGCCGGCGGCGCCGCCGGCGAGCGCGCCGAGAAGGCCGCCGAGCAACCCCTGCCTCTCCTGCGGCGGGGCCTGAGTGTAGGCGTTGCGCGCCGCTTCCTGGAATTTATCATCCGGCAGTTTGCCGAGATATTCCGTGGCGCTCTGGTGGTAGGTTTGGCTATCGAAATCGCGGTCGTTGGCATTCGTGGAAACGAAGCGATCGTGATATTGCTGAGCTTCGTTATCATCGATCGTGCCGTCGCCGCCGAAGCGGTTCATAAAATCATCAACAGTTCCTGGCATAGTCAGTGTGGGTTTGGAGGTTAGGGTTTGGAGGTTAGGTTGTGCCGCAGCGCGAATTTAGCGTTCCGGCGTGTAAGTCATGTCGCGTGTGCGCGCGTTCAGCCGGGCGGTCCCGATTTTGCGAGGCGGGTTGGAAGGGGTATAAGCGAGAACAGTTAAATCCTGACCGGGAAATTCGCGCGCCAATTGAGCGAGCATCGAACGCATGAGCGCCGGAATCTTGTCCATCTCGACGCTCCGATTTAGAATGAGGCCAAGTTCGTTCTGATCATTGAACAAAGCGCGCTCAATTGTGCGGTGCTGTGGATCGGCCTTGCGGATGCGATTTAAGAATGCAATCTGATGCTGCTTGAGCGTGGACTGATTCGCCGCGGGCGCCGCGCTCATTGATGCTGCGTCGATAGACGCAATCGGATTTATCAGGGCAATTACGAGTAGGGTAATTGAGGCTAGGTATCTCATAAGCGGAACTGGTGCAGAGGGTAGCTCTAGCCTGCCGCGGCGACTATTGCCCTTTTGGGAAGCTGCGATCCCTGCGCTGAGGGCATCGATGGGCGGTGCAGTTTTGAGCTTAGTAAGCATGGTAGGTTCAGGTGGAGAGCTTGGTTCTTATTTCGGTAACGGACCCTTAGCGGGCGATACCATTGAGTGCTCTCCTTGAATTGTCAGAAGTAACACATCGGTTGGCCATCCACAAGCCGGACCATTCGAGAGGCCTATCGATCTCGCAAAAGTAAGTCTTTGATTTTAAGAGAGGCGTCGTCCGGGCTCAAGCCAGCAATCTCCACCGCTATGTTTGCTTTTTGGTGGCTGCGCCGAAAATAGGTGATTTCGTTTTTTATATCTCGCAAATAGAGATTTCTCTCTCGATCCGTCAATACTTTATTAATTTGGTGAGAATCGATGTCGTAGAAGGTGATTCTCGTGAGGATATTCTCCGGCCTGTCTTGAAGTAGGACAATGCTAGATTTCGCCACATTTTTAATGACTTTCCAGTATGGGTCCATCAATCCTCTCGGTGGCAAGGCGATTACTAAATTAGCGTTTTCCTCGCGGGCGAGAAGGTGGGTCAAGACCTGGGCGGCCACGGCACGAAAAGAGGACCGCTTCGGGTAGCGATTCTGGAGACGCTCGATCGGCATACCGTAGAATTTCTCAACTTCAAGATCCAAGTCGAAAAACTGATAATCAAGGAGATCTGCCAGCTTTGCCCCGATCGTGGTCTTTCCCACACAGGAGACGCCAGCGATAAATATGCGCATGTCCGACGCTCCAGATAGGTTTTGTGTTTCTTTCCTCACCTTCGGACGAGATAATAGATGATTGGCAATCCGTTTCCGTTCAATCGCCATTTTCTCCCATTTCTTGATCACTTCAAAGTGATAAGAGGGATCAGGTCGAAATAAAGGCATCATTTGAAATGATGGGTCGCATCTCAACAAATCATTATCCCACCGCTGGCGCTGCATGGCATTCTTGGAGACTTCGAAAATTTGAACCACAGATAGTCGATCTTGATTCTCATGGCTGGGCTGGATCGCCTAAGTGGCGGCAATAACCTGCCCAATCGCCAGAATTGCGAAGTCTGAAGGACAAAAGTTATGGAAGAAAGAGTTAAATTAAAAGAAGTCAAGGTACTCTCCGACGATTGGTACATCCTCAAGAAGACTACTTTTGACTTCCGGCGGAGAGATGGATCCTGGCAGACCGTCAGCCGTGAGACTTATGATCGAGGTAACGGAGCAACAATTCTCCTCTTTAACCGAGAACGAAAGACGGTCCTCCTGACTCGTCAATTTCGATTTCCGGCATTTGTCAACGGCTGCCAGAACGGAATGCTCATCGAGGCTTGCGCCGGACTCCTGGAGAATGAAAAGGCGGAAGACGCGATCCGCCGGGAGTGCGAGGAAGAGACCGGATATCATTTAGGACCAGTCACAAAAGTGTTCGAGGCCTATATGAGTCCTGGGTCAGTGACAGAAAAATTGCATTTTTTTATTGCCGAATATGACGATTCGTCAGCAAGGGCCGAGGGGGGCGGGGACGCTCATCATGGAGAGGAAATCGAAGTTTTGGAACTCGCAGCGGTTGATGCGCTCAAGATGATGCAAACAGGCGAAATCCAAGACGGCAAAACCATCATGCTCTTACAGTATGCCCAGCTCAACCGGCTCATTGATTAGTGATCGAGAGGGCGGGGGAAACGGATCGGCGTGGGGCGTGACGGCGTAAGCGCAGCGTCAGCATGGCCGCAACCCGGAAGACTTCGATCGGCGCAGCCCCGAGGACCGGGATCAATGAGTGCAGACGTATATGGTCACCAACCCGGCAAATCCCACCAGGAACAGAAGAATCATGACCAGCACTGGCACCCAGGCCCCACGATATTCGGTCCAATGACCCGCAGTGACCATCCGCAATATGTAACAAGCAAAGAGCAAAGATATAAAGGATGCGCCATACAAGATGATTATATCCGGCGGATCCGGCAGGGGCGGCTTCCAGTCTTTCAGCCCCCGAACGAATAGAGTCCAATTCTCCCCAAAAGCTGTGGCAGCAAGTCGGTTCATGATGAGAAGTAGGCCCAGTTGTCGCAGTTCCAGACTTATGACTTCTGTTTGCTCTGAGCAATCGTTTACTAAATTTTCACTCAACATCAAGCCTGCAGCATCAAAGCCGATGGAGGCGCTTCGACCAAAGGGAGGCCGTTCGGGCTGTTAAGGCTTCCCGGCCCGGCCAAATGCTTCCCCATGGTTTTTCATTCCTGAGAGTTGCGTCTCAGGGAATCTGCAGTCAGAAATAGCTAAACATTTCCAACTACAGACGGCAGGGTTCCAGCAAAGCGATGATAGACTATGAAAATAGCACGCCGGCGGAAAGGCGACTTAATCTTCGTCAGCCCGAAAGAGCTAACTCAAGGGAACGATGGCAAGCAACTGAGGGCCGCTTCAAGGCTCTTTAGCAAAGTTTATCTTGCGGCCTACCATCCGATCATTTGAGGGCAAGAGAGCTACTTGAAACTCGTCCTGATAAACAATCTGCGAGCCCGAACGATTCGGGAGGAATCCACTGGTGGGCAATGCTTTCCGCTCAAGGTCATACTGGCCCTCAATCATCCTGAATTCCCGGAAGCCGGAGGCAAGCTAGAGCCAGTCCCGGTTTGCTCGGTGATCAAGAGGCAAAGCGGGACGCTTCGCTTACGTCTCGCAATTCTGAATCTGGCCTTAATTGTGGCAAAGTCGCGTCACATCCATCCCCACCAGGCACACGTCATCGGAGAACTCGGTGCCCTTGGAGAACTGTCGGATCTCGACGAAGAGTTCAGCAAGCAATTTAGCCGATGGAAGTCTGCCGCGCCGGCGAACCGCTGCCATCAGGCGCTCGCGACTATAGACTTGATTATCGGATGCCTCCACCTCGAACAACCCGTCGGTAAAGAGCATGATAAAATCGTCCACGGCGATCGGCCGCTCACTATTCCGGTACTGAGCTTCGTCAAACAGGCCAAGTGCCGGTCCACCATTGGAGCTTATCGACTCAAGTTCGCCCCTTAAGCGATGCAAGAGCAGCGGCTCCGGGTGGCCCGCATTTGCATAAAAGATTCGAGAATTTCCGGCATCAGCAACGAGGTAAAAACCGGTAACAAAGAGGTTGCTGTCGGTATTCTTCAATATCGCAAACAGGCTACGGTTAATCTTCGTAAGCATCGCGGCTGGATCCGCAGCCCTGGCGCTGAATTTGTCGACCAGCGCGCGCAACATGGCCGTGATTAATCCAGCGCGAACGCCATGACCCATCACATCGGCAATAAAGACCGCGATAGCGGTTTCCGAAAGGCGATTGACAGTGAAAAAATCTCCGCTCACGGCCTCCATTGGATAGTAGAAGCTCGAAAATTTGATGGCACTTTCCGTTGGCAGGGCATCGGAAGGGATGCTGGGAAATTGCTGAGGCAAAAGCGCCATTTGCAGTTCGTGCGCCATTTTTAGATCCTTTTCCATCTGTTCATTCTTCTGCCACAGCTCCCGCGCCCCTTCCTCAAGCCGGTGCTGGAGGTCGATAATGCGCTCCGCTACGTGAATGCGGCATGCCAATTGGTCCGAGTCAAAAGGCTTGGTCATAAAATCATCTGCCCCGGCCTCCATTGCTTCGAGGTAGTTGGACTTCCCTTCCAGCGAAGTGAGCAGGACGATATAAGTGTAATTTCTGCGCGGCAAATTACGGACTTGCCGGCAAACAGCCAAACCATCCATTTCCGGCATCAACCAGTCCAGGATCAGTACGGGAAAATAGCTCCTTTGAATTGCCTCCCACGCCTGGAGACCGTTTTGGGCGGCCACCACTTCGTGGCCCTGTTTCTTCAACGTGGACGCCAGGACGAACCGGGTAACATCGTCGTCATCGGCGATCAGGATTTTCATGGAGTTCGTTATCATTGGATGCTTGGTACTACGCAGTGGGAACGGACAACCAACGGCATCTCTAATAAGCCAAAGAAAACCAAATAGGTAGATGAATTCCATAAAATTTGTGTTTACTGTCTCTTCGATATTCCCCCGAGACCGGGCGGCTTTTGAGTTTTCTTGCGATAGTGGGAATGATCTGCCATGAGACGCGAAAACCTCGTCAGAAAGGCGATCTTCGCCGGAATGTCGGCGAAAGAAGCTTATTTGCGGTTTGGAAAGTTCTAATCTTCTCCACGTTTCCATTCTTCTTGACACGGAACGGAGGTTTTCATAAAAAGCGCGCGGTTCAAACCAGCCGGGTAGGCCCCGTTCCCCCCTCGTCTCCCTGATGATGGACCGCGGTGCTCGGCCCTTCGGGTTCGGCTAATCGGGATCTTGACTGCAGGTTGCGCCCTCGGCGCGCGGCAGATTGGGCTCATATCCCAACTAAGAGAAAGGTAAATTTTAGATGGAAAACGAGATGCGAGACCAGGCAAAAATGGCCGAAGAGATCGGCCTGGCGGTCAGCCGACGCAAAGCATTTGCGATGGCGGCAAAACTTGGATTGGGCAGCGCGGCGTTAGCCGGCGGGCTAGGCACGGGTTTGGCGGCAAATCCGCCAGAAGCAGCCGGTGGGTTGCCCAAGAAGGGCTACAAATTTGTTTTTGTTAATCATGTAACAACCAACGAGTTCTTTACCCCCACGATCTACGGCATTCAGGATGCCTGCGCTTTCTTTGGTTGCAGCTATCAATGGACCGGCTCCCAGAACAGTGTCGTTTCCGAGATGGTTAATGCGATGCAGACTGCGATAGCGGGAAAAGCGGATGGTATCGCCGTCTGCCTGATCGACGCTACTGCGTTCGACTCGCCCACTTCGAATGCTCTGGCCGCCAATATTCCGGTCATCGGCTATAATGCCGACGTACCCGCCGGCAGCCCGAACAAGCGTTTGTGCTATGTGGGGCAGCCTCTTTACCAATCGGGGTATAACATTGCGACCAGGTGGCTGAAGTTAGTCAAAAAAGGGGGCCACGTGATGCTCTCGATTCCCAGTCCGGGCACCTTGAATCTGCAACCTCGCCTTGATGGCTACATCCAAGCCATTAAAGATCATGGGAATACGGTCACCTACGATGTCGTAAACAGCGGAGTCGACCAAGCCACGGAGCTTTCACGAATTGAAAGCTATTACCTTAGCCATAAAGATGTGGCCGGTTTGTTCGGCACCGGTGGCGCGGACACCTACGCCTGCGGTTTCGTGTCCGCTAAGTATGAACTGGCGAAAAAAGGGGTGATCGCCGCGGGCTATGATCTATTCCCGCAAACTCTGGGTTACATCAAGTCCGGCGACATGACCTTTACCACCGACCAACAACCCTACCTGCAAGGGTTTGTCCCGACCATGCAAATGTATCTGTACAAGCTTTCGGGCGGCGCCGTGGCGCCCGCGGATACCAACACCAGTCTGGCCTATGTGACCAAAGACAACGTCGATCTCTACCTTGGCAAGAGCCGCTTTGAGGGTAGCACCAGCGCAGAACCGACCTAACATCATCGACCTAAATCTACCACTGTCGCGATCGTTCATAGTGATGCTGGTGCGCAAATCGCATCAGGCAGAGCACTCCTGAGATTTGCGCCCTAAGGAGCCGCTCAGAAGCGGCTCGGGAGGAAAATTGGAACTCTATCGGAAGGAAACTGGGCACAAAGTTGGCATTAAAGCACCGGAAACGGTAATCGAGAAGGCATTGGTGCTCCTCTCCCGCTATCGGGAGGCGAGCATCGCTGTCGTCGCCATTGTACTCGCTCTTTATTTCCAATTGGGCAGCAACGGCGAGTTCCTGTCTTCGCAAGAGCTGAGCGTCGTTCTTCGAGACACCGGCCGGTATGGTTTGATCGCGGTGGCCCAGGTCATGCTGATGATCACGGGCGAAATCGACCTGTCCGTAGGCAGCACCTTCTCTCTGGCTCCGTACGTGATGGTCCTGATGTCCATCGGTTGGGGGATTCCCCTGGCTGTCAGCGCAGTGGCCGGCATTCTGCTCGGCGTGCTGATCGGCCTCCTCAATGGCATCATCACCGTCAGATTCCGGGTTCCCTCGCTGATTACCACCGTCGGCACATTTTTTCTCCTCCAAGGTGTGGTGGTCTCGATTTACAACAGCCAACCGATCGTAGCGCCAGTCCAGGAACCGTTCAACGAGATCTTCGGCGAGAATCTCTATAGTCCTAACGATTCTGTCTGGTCCTGGCATGGCTTAACCGCGTTTACACCTTTCTTGTGGACTCTCCTGGTCGTCGCGGTGATGACAGTGGTGCTGAATCGAACGACTTTCGGGTTGCACACCATTGCCACCGGCAGCAATATCGTCGGAGCCCGGGAAATTGGCGTGCGCACCGATCGGATTAAGGTCTACAATTTCATGATCGCCGGAGCGTTTGCGGCCGCCGCAGGTGTCATTAACACCACCCAGTTTGCCTCAGCAGATCCACTGGCCGGGGGCCCGTTCCTTACTCTGCAAGCCATCGCTGCCGCAGTTATTGGCGGCACCTCTCTGCTTGGCGGCTCCGGCACGGCCATTGGCTCGCTGCTGGGAGCGTTTGTGGTAGCCACGCTCAACAATGGTCTCGTGATGATGGGAGCCCAGGCCACCGTCTCCGACATCTACTTGGGCACGGCAATCGTCCTGGCTATGATTTTGAATGTGCAAGTCGACAGGTTGCGCGCCCGGAGACGGATATGAACTCGAAGGATATCCCCGCTCTTGGTCCGGAGACACCGATCATCCTCGAGATGAATCACATCAGCAAGACTTTCGGAGCCGTCACGGCCCTCGTCGACGTGAGTATAAAACTGCGACAAGGAGAGGTACTCGCCTTGGTCGGCGACAACGGGGCGGGCAAGTCCACTTTGATCAAAATTCTCTCGGGATTTCATCATCCGGATAGCGGCGTGATTGTCTACCAGGGCAAAGAGGTCCGTTTCGGCACCCCTCGTGAGGCGCGCGCTCAGGGTATCGAGACTGTCTATCAGGACCTCGCTTTGATTAACGACCTCAGCATTTACCACAACATGTTCATCGGCCGGGAATATCACAAACGGATCTTTGGCCTTAAACTGCTGGATAATAAAAGGATGCGCCATCTGGCTCAGACTTATCTTGATTCGTTAGGAATCCAAATCCCGAGTGTGAACAGCACCGTTGATCTTTTATCCGGCGGCCAGCGCCAGTCCGTTGCGGTAGCTCGTTCGATTTATTCCTCGCCCACTGTTCTGGTCCTGGATGAGCCGCTGGCAGCTCTTGGCGTCAGGGAGGGAGCGCACGTTTTGGGCCTGATCCAGAATTTGCGACGCCAACGCAGCGTCTCCATCATTCTGATCGTGCACAACTATAATCAGGTCTTTGAAGTGTGTGATCGCATTAACTTCCTGCACTCGGGCGAGATCGTGCTGGATGCCTCAACGTTCGAAACAAGCGAAGAGGAACTGATCCGGATTGTTAAATCGGGCCTCGGGCGCCAGGCTATCGCGGCGGCCGCGGCTGAAGCAGCCAATGCCGGGCCAACTCCAACAGAGAGGTCCGCGATTTGAGGGACCCGGAATAATCACGTTAAAGATCCTTCGAATTGATCGAGAGCGTAAGCTTCAAAAGCGGCTTGGTCCTGGTCGCAGTCCTCCAGATAATCTATGAATATGCTCCAGTTCAACGGCCCGTGGCAATTCTCCATCGAGGAGGTCTCCACGCCTTCGTTTGGTCCCGAGGAAGTACTGGTCCGCGCCGACGCGGTTGGAATCTGCGGCAGCGATGTGCATGGTTTTACTGGCGAGAGCGGTCGGCGAAAGGCAGGCATGGTCATGGGGCACGAGGTCGCCGGCACCGTGATGGAAGCGGGAGCCAAAGTTACCTCTCTTCGAGTTGGAGATCGAGTGGCTGTTTTTCCTCTCCTGGGATGCGGAATTTGCCGGCATTGCCTGGCTGGGATGGAGCAGATTTGTCCCGATAAAAAGATACTTGGAGTTAACGCCGGTCGCTGGGGCGCTATGGCAGACTTCTTCACCTGTCACCAACGCCAGGCTTCGAGGCTCGATCCCAAAGTCGATCCGACAATCGGTCTTTTTGCGGAACCGCTCGCGGTCGCTCTCCACGCGGTTCACCGAATGAGTGCAGCTCCGGGCGCGATCCTGGCGATTGTCGGGGCTGGCACCATTGGCCTGGCCTTAATCATCGTGCTGAAAGATCTCGGCCTCGAAACGGTCTTCATCATCGACAAAATCGATGAAAAACTGGAAATAGCCCGGCAGCTTGGCGCCAAAGCGATCCATGCTGATCGCGATCTTCCGGCACAGGTCATCGCTGACGAGACCGGCGACCGGCGCGCTAACGGGGTTTTCGAAGCCGTGGGTGCGGCGGCTACCGTTAGGACCGCTTATGATCTATGCGACTCTGGGGGTACGGTTGTTCTGATCGGCAATCTGGCGAAGGAGTTCACGCTTCCGCTGCAGGGAATAACCTCGAATGAGACTACCATTCGCGGATCGTACGGATTCAATCGCACCGAGTTTGAAGAGGCAGTCCATCTGGCCTCAAAAAAGGAGTTTTTGCTGAGTCAACTCATCACTGGCTCTTGCTCGCTGGAGGAAACGCCCGAGGTAATGAAGCGGATGGCTCGAGGAGAACTCAACGCGGTGAAAATGGTCATTCGAGGAAACTCAGGCGGGTAAGTCAGCTGACGGATACCCTGCCCTTAATGCTGCGCGCGCTTTCGCTTTGGCGGCTTCTACTTGTCGATTCTTCGCCGGTGCGTTGGATTCGAGAGAACGAAGAAGGCTGGTCGAGATGGCGGCGATTTCATCGACTGCAGCCACAAACGAAGGTTCGTTCACCTTGGACGGTTTGTTAAACCCGGTGATTTTTCTCACAAACTGAAGTGAAGCTGCTCGAATTTCTTCGGCCGTGACCGGCGGGTCGAAGTTAAAGAGAGGTTTGATGTTCCTGCACATTTTATCAGAAGATCAACCAAACCGAAATTGAGACCCAGGTCAAATAGCACGACTTTGACAATGTCTTATCGAAAGACGAATCGTCGACGGTTCCCGCCCGTGGGCGACTCCATGGAAATCACCTCCGCCTCAGTAAAAATTTCATTTTAGTTCAATGAGACGATCGCTTTTCACTTCGATGAATTCGTCTTTGTTACTTACCGGCACTGGCACTGACAACTTGCTCTGGGAGTGAATCGATCTTTCCTATGCCCTTCCCTGGCGTGGCGTCGCAGGCTCCGTAAATAGCCGGACGGGTGGAATCCTCGTCGGAAAAACGCTATGGCAAGGAATCCGGCGGCTAATGGCACGGGTCCAACCAAAAGCCAGAGCATGGGTCGATCAGTCTGGGCAGCTGCAGCGGTGACGAGAAGCAGAAGCGTTAACGTAAAGCTCAAAGCTCCCATGTCCCCGCGGGTCCAGTAATGGTTTTTGGAGAATGCGGCATATCTCCGGAAATCTTTTAGACAATTGCCTATCCGCGAAACCTGCGACGACAACCTTCGCCGCCTGTCAGGGTTTTGGTGGTCGCTCCTAGCCAGGAAGGTCTCGGCAGGAAGGGAAAGGCTCGTAGTGCGCCGTTCTGTGTGCGCCTGGAACAATCGCTCCAGCTGTTGTTTCGCCCTTTGCGTTTCTAAAATATAGCTGCTGTACGGATAGTTCATGAGTAGACATTTCTGATGAACATCTGGCCCAATTCGTTGATCGGGTTTTCTTCCCTCATGAGCCGATGAATCAAATTTTCGTTCGTTCGTAGGTACGACGAACGAGCAACCGCATTTCAGGACAGCAAAATGCGGCGTTTGACGTTTGGCGTTCGGCGTTTGACGTTCGGCGTTCGGCGTTTGGCGTTCGGCGTTCGGCGTTCGGCGTTCGGCGTTCGGCGTTCGGCGTTCGGCGTTCGGCGTTCGGCGTTCGGCGTTCGGCGTTCGGCGGGCGCAGGGCGCAGGGCGCAGGGCAAACAACATCCATTGCAGACCGTCGGCTCATGTCATCTATCATAGCGATCAGCAGATCTTGAAGTCCCTGGGACTGTGGCCTAGTTGCGTGGACGTTCGGCGTAGTATGCGAAGCGTCTCGCTTTGCCTCTTGGAAGCCGAGCAAAGCGGGACGCTTCGCCTACCGTTGGGCAATTTGACTGACCGCAGGCCAGTGCCCAGGGAGAGTTCGTAGAGAAGAATTAGGTTCTGCGAAAGTGTGAGGCCCCGCCTAGGAAAACACTTTTGGCGTGGTTGTCGGAAAAGAAAGGAGCTAAACGATCAATGCGCGGAAGGGGTCGGAGAAGGCTGTTTCGATTGGTCGTCGGATTTAGGAGGATTCATTTTCTTCAATTGATCTCCAAGGTCGTGAACTTGTCCTTCAAGAGTCTCCAGATGCTTTTTCATTTCTTCGTTGAGCTGTTCTCGCCGCGAAGTCAACTCCGGTAGAAAAAGCATTCCGCCGGCGCCAACGATGATGCCTAAAATGAATATTAACAATGATCTCATGATGTGGTCCGGACGCCAGGGTCGGGTTGGATTTTAGTTTCAGAACCTGGAGGTAGCGATCGAGCAAGAAGTGGTTGGTTGCAAGTTAAGAAAGTAGATCCGGACATCGGCGGCACGACGATCAAATTATATGCCGGCAAAATCAAAAAAACAGCAAATGGCTGCTGGCGCGGCGTTAGCAGCTAAGCGAGGGGACACCAAAAAATCGAGCCTGAAAGGTGCGTCCAAACAAATGGCTGAATCGATGTCAGAACAGCAGCTTAAAGATTTCGCGAAAACAAAACGCCAGAAGTTGCCGACAAAGAAAAAGTAGAATTGGCACAACGTATCGGCGCGGGGCAGAAACGTGTCGGCGGGTCGGCGTGGGGATGTACCGGGGTGGGCAGAAACGTGTCGGCGTGCGGGGAGAAACGTTTCAGCCCACCGACAGAACGTATCTGCGTGTTGGTGTGGGGCGTATACGAAATCACCAGTAACCGTGGACGACTTGCGCCTGCCCGAAGCGGCAGTGGGCTGGACGCCGGAGGACGCGGAATGGCTGCGAATATCAGTGGCCGGTAACGTTTCAAACTTGATGGCATCGGTCTTGTGGATGAGCTTTCGCTTTTTCCAACGCTCAAAGAAATGTAAGGTCCGGACCAATACTTTTGTGCCATGGGGAAAAAGCATCCAAATAACTCGAGGCGTCCACCGGAATTGTCTTCCGAACAGCTTGAGAGACAAGCTCGAGATGACATGGCCGCAGCACGGTTCCGCAAGGCACGCGATACCTACAAGATCCTCTGTAAACAGGATCGGCAGAAATATTTACCCGAGTTAATTCAGGCCAATCGCCGCTTGGCCGAGCAGTTAATGGAAAACGGATTGGTTTCTGAAGCGGAGCAGGTCCTGGCCTACTTAAAAACGATCGCTCCCCCGTTGACGGTGGGAGTAACCGATATCTGTTTTGCGCTTAAGAAACAGGACTGGAAGACAGCCCAGGACGGGGCATTGCAACTATGGGATAAAAGGTCTGAAGTACAAAGCGGACGCGACCGCGCAGTGGTGGCGGACGCCCTGGTCCTGGCGTTTCCGGAGCTCCACAAAGACAGCGAACCGGTTTTTTCTGAATCGTCTGATTTAGAAGCGATTCTGGGCGCGTTGCGCTCTGTTTCTGAAGAACGCTGGGAAAAAGCGCAGGAACTCCTTCGCTCGATCCCTCGAAGTTCGTTGTTTGCCGATTGGAAAATATTGATTAAGGGCATGATCGCCTTTTACTCGGGAGATTTCAAAAAGGCCCAGACTCTCTTTGGTCAGTTGCCGCCTCATGGCGTCCCGGCCCGCGCCGCTCGCGCGTTTGAGCTATTTCTTGTTTCAATTGATTTACAGAAATTCGACGAAGCGACGCGTTACGAGTTGGCGAAAGGGGCCTGCTGTTTGCTGAAAGCGGCGCACCTGGCGCCGCCTTTGCTCCGTGCAGACCAGGCTTGGCGAGCAGGTCGGCACGTGGATTCTTACAAAGAGATGAGAGGAGTTCCCGGTTTCCCCTCGGAAGAGCCGGATCTGGCAGGCGCGCTGTCGGATTTTTATTTTAAAGCGCCCTTCTCAATGCGTGCAAACGCCTATGCAAAATTCCGGGAATGGTTTGCCAAACTCACTGACTCCGGTCGTTTCAAAGATGAACGGGAGGCCCGAGCGGTTTACCGAATGCTTGGTGGTGTGGAATTGGAGGATCCGTTCCGAGGCGACCAAGTCGAAGATTTTTGGAGAAAATTTTTGCAGTTGTACCCGGCGGATGATCCGTTGAGCGCGAAGATCGAATCGCTGGTCCTTGAAAAGGTCGGCGCCTA
The DNA here is from genome assembly GCA_963742335.1 of uncultured Verrucomicrobiae bacterium. GTDB lineage: Bacteria > Verrucomicrobiota > Verrucomicrobiia > Chthoniobacterales > JAFAMB01 > JAFAMB01. The sequence continues at coordinate 61,290 of CAVULL010000035.1, read as the reverse complement.
CTACGCGGAGCCCGCAGAAGCTGTTCCGTTTTTCTTCGACGGTGAGGATGATGACCTGCGTGACCAGGACGAGGCGATCCGATTATTGACGGAAAGCGTTGAGCGCGATCCGTCGAATTTGGACGCCCATCTCAGGCTACTCAAGGTCTACGAAACGACGGAGCAGGACAGCGCTCAAAACCGTTTACTTGATCGGATGACGCAATCGTTCCCGAAGGATAAAGCGGTCTTGTTCCTGGCCGGACAAGAATCCTGGAAACGACAGGCTTATGTGCAGGGGGTTGAATACCTGGAACGTGCTCATTCCGTCGACCCTCTTGATCCCGAGATTTTGAATTTCCTGGTTGATACCTATAAGCAATTGGCATGGCAGCAGTACAAAGCAAAAGAGGTCAAGAAGGGCAGGGAGACCTTCGATCTGGCCCGCCGTCACGCGGTTCCCGATAAAATCGATTTTATCCGGGGGCCCGATTTTCTTCAGGCTTTTCAGGGAGTGCTCGAATCGGTATTTGGTGACAAGGGGATGGGAAAGCGGTCGATGACCGCTGCACTGGAGTGCACCCGGTCGCCCGTCGCGTTATTGTTGTATGCCCACGGAAGCGATCGGCTGTGCCGCAGCAAAAAAGGGAGCCAATTCTGGACTCAACTGACACAGAGTCGGAAACAGGTCACCAGCGCATCAGTTCGGAAAGATGTTTGCCTTACTTTTGAGTACCTGCGTGCGACAAACATGGAATTAGATTGGAGGGCCGAATTTGCCTTTGTGGCGGACTGTCTCGCACCGCTTGGGGCGGACGACTTTACGCGCGAGGAAGCGACATTTTTTCTTCCACGAATCTGGGAATATCCCGAGTTTCGTTCTTTGACCAAGGCCATTATTTCGAAAGGTTTACGGCACCACCCGGGCGATCCACGGTTCCGCTTGTTCTCCGTGCTCAGTCGCACCTCCTCCCCGGGCGATCTCGATCTGGCAAAGGTTGACCAGATCCGTCGCGACGCGGTCCGTCAAGGAGACACAAAAACAGCTCAGGTCGCTCAAGCCGCCTTAAACACAGCGAAGAAAAGTCTGGAGTTCCCGATTGAGGACGACGATTTTGGATTTACCGGCGATGAGATCGATGAAATGCGGAGCATGGCTGCTCAAATGTCTGACGCCGAATTTGCGGAATTCCGAGAAGAGAGTCGGAAGTATATCCCCGTAAGGTTATTTGACGAGGCAATGGCCGGCGTCAGAAAGAAATCTTCGCCAAAGCCGAAATCTGAACAGCGCCGGCCGTTTGGATCAAAAGACCAACTGGAGCTCTTCTAGTCAATGAACCCTTATCTAATCCTTCGCATATCGCCAAGCGCCGGTGACGTGGAGATTCGCCGTGCTTACCTGGCGGCAATTCGGAAGTTTCCCCCAGAGAGCGAACCGGAACGGTTCCAATCGATCTCGCACGCTTACGAGCAAATCCGAGACGAAAAGAGCCGACTTAAATACCTTTTGTTCGACCATCTACCTGCCGGAGCTACGCCTTTCGAAGTGCTGACAAAATTTTGCGCCGCCTCGCAGCTGGAGAAACCTCTCGATTTCGAGGCGCTGAAATCATTTCTCCGCTCATGTACGACGAAGTAGAACCGCCTGACCCTAATTCCAACGGGAACGGGAACCCGGAACTCGATGCTTGGAAACAACGCATTCGACAGCAATTCGAATCGTGGTTGGAAAGCATTGAGCAGATGCCGGAGATCGCGCCAGAAGCGAACGGACCGGATCTTTACTCCCTTTATGAGGAACTCACGGCACTTCGAAATGAAACGCGGAAGGGTAATCGCAAATCGGCAGAGATTTTCAGTCGGTTTGGCGAAAACCTGGGCAGTTTTCAGGATGAGATCAGGCGACTGAGTGAGCAACTGAATCGAATCGAATCCGAGCCTGGCGCCAAGACCGCACTACCGCGTTCATACTTCCTGGCCCTCATTGAACTAGTGGACCGGATGCATCGACTGGGAGCCGCTCTGGAACGACCGCCGCGGCCGGGCCGTTTCGCTTTTCTGAGCAAGGACGACGCCTGGAGAAAAGCATGGGCAAATTGGCAGCAAGGCTTTTCGATCCTGATCACCCATTTCGAAAAGCTTCTCGAACAGGTCGGCGTCCAACGGATGAACACCGCAGGCACGACATTTGACCCGCTCACCATGATTGCCGTGGCGACCAGTGCGCCGAGCGGTCAAGCGCCTAACGTGGTGGTCGAAGAGATCTCTCCTGGGTATCGCTGGCGCGACGAAGTCTTGCGTCCGGCCGAGGTCAAGATCACCAAATCTGAGTTATGAAAGAAGTTATCGCAGGAATCGACCTCGGCACCACGAACTCGGCTATCGCGTTCGTCAAAGACGGCGCTCCGGAAATTGTCCCCATAGACGGTCAACCAACAATGCCATCGTGCGTCGGCGTTGATTCGAACGGCAAACTGGTGGTTGGTCAAGCCGCCCGGAACATGCTAATTGCGTCGCCCGAAGCCACGGTGCTTTCAATTAAGCGCAAGATGGGTCAGGATACCCGGGTGGCGCTCGGGGATAAGAGTTTCAGCCCCGTGGAGATATCTTCCTTCATCCTGCGCCGGCTTAAAGACGAAGCGGAAAAATTTCTGGGGCAACCCGTCCGCAAGGCCGTGATTACCGTGCCGGCATTCTTTGACGAAAATCAAAGAAAAGCGACCCAGAACGCCGGCGCACTGGCAGAGCTCGAGGTTGTCCGGATCATTAATGAGCCAACCGCCGCTGCCCTTGCCTACGACGCGGGCCATTCCAATGACGAACGCATCCTCGTCTACGATCTTGGTGGCGGTACATTCGATGTCTCGGTCGTGGTGGTGGAAGGGGACGTGGTGGAAGTCAAAGCGAGTCATGGCGACACGCAGCTTGGTGGAGACGATTTTGATCAACTCCTCGTCCAGCACGTCGTCGATCAATTTTACCTCCGTCACAAAGTTTATCTGAATGAAAGCCCCAGGACTTTGCGGCGCCTTAAATTGGTCCTTGAACGCGCGAAATGCCAATTAAGCGACGAACCATTTGCCAGAATCCGGGAAGAATACATCCACGACGATCTCCACCTGGAAACTGAGATCAAGCGAGACGAATACGAGCCAATGATTGCGCCTTACCTGCAAAAAACGCTGGATTGCATGCATCGAGCTTTGCAGGACGCGCGTCTATTGCCGAGTGACATTTCAAAAGTAATGCTCGTCGGAGGCGCGACGCGTACCCCGCTGGTCCATCAATTGATCAGTGAAAGACTCGGGATTATCCCTCGCTGGGAAATCAATCCTGATCTAATTGTGGCCCTTGGCGCAAGCATCGCCGCAGCCGGCATGGCTGGAGAGAAAACCAAATCAATTCTTGTCGACATCACGGCCCATTCATTCGGGGTTGAAGCGGTTGAATCAACGGAAGAAGGCGAGCGCCTTGTTTATACGCCAATTATCCATCGCAACACGCCGTTGCCGGTGAGTAAATCGGAGATTTATTCGACCATTCACGACTACCAGACGGAAGTCGATATCAAAGTGTATGAGGGCGAAGACCGAGAACCGACCAATAATACCTTTATTGGCCAATTCCGCGTTGAGGGACTCCGCAAAGCCACCGAAGGCAACCCGATTCTGGTCAATCTCAATCTTGATCTGAATGGGATGCTTAAGGTAACCGCCATCGAAAAGGAGACCGGCCTCAAGAAGACGGTGACTCTAGACACCCGAGGCGCCCGCTCCGCCCTGGAGTTAGAAGAAGCCAGGAAAAACATCCAGTCATTGGTGGAAGCATCCGCCGAAGACCGGGACGATCAACTGAAATACGGTGCGGCCGGCGCAGTGGATGATCAAGTCCTGCTGAATACGGCAAAGGATTTGCGGAAACGCGCCGAAGCTCTGCTCCAGAAAGGCGTGAGCGAGGAGGACGCAACCGAAATTCGCGACCTCCTTAAACAGAGCGCCGAGGCCGTGAAGATGCATGACAAAGAGAAGCTGAGAGCATTAAACGAACCGCTCAGCGATATCATTTTTTATCTTGAAGATTAGGGTAGCCTCGTATGTCTACGGAAATTGTCTGCCCATCGTGCGGCAAAGCCAACCAGTCTACTCCATGCGGGAGATGCGGTTGTGAGCTCTCCACCCTTTTTGCTGTTCACCGGTCAGCGGAGGTCGCCCTAGCAGTCGCCGGCGGATTTTTACGCTCGGGCAACAATCAACAAGCACGAGAACACGCCCTCCGTTCGTGGGAGCTGCATCATACCTGCGAAGCGGCACGAGTGGTTTTTCTGGCCTGTATCGCTCTCAATGACTTGGCCTGGGGCCAGTATTGGCACCACCGGGCGGTCATGCCTCAGCAGTCGATGCCAACCTGATTGGCGAGCGATGAGCACCGCTGGGGCACTTTCGAGGAGTTAATAGGAAGCGGCAATTAGCTGCAGGATCTCGTTGGTAGTCGGAACTTTGGGGTTGTTTTTGTAATGTGGGAGTGCCGTTGATTGTTTGGCCAGGCTGGTTAGTTCGTCTTTCGCAATGCCGAAATCTCGCAATGTGCAAGTGAGACCGATGCGGACGAGGAAATCCTGCAGCAGGTCCGGGCATCGCTCAGCTGCGTCCGAGACCGGGAACTTTTCGAGTGCAGGATCTAACATCTGAGCGAGTCTGGCGAAGGTGGAAACGGCGGAGGCCCAGGTAAAATCCAAACATGCCCGGTAGACGGAGGCTAACGCCAAGCCGTGAGAGATGTCGGCAAACATGTTGCCCACTCCGAGTGCGATACCGTGAGCCAGACCCACTCCGGACCCGGAGGTCGCGAGGCCCGCCAGGGTGTCAGCCCAAGCCAAGCTGCTACGCGCACCCAAGTTGCTACCGTCCCGAACCGCGGCCGGGAGATTCTTGATGACGCGACCCACAGCATCCCAACCGAGGAGCTCTGTCAACGGATTACTCTGGGGATTCAAAATCGACTCGAAAGCGTGGCAAAAAGCGGTAAATCCTGTTGCGGCCGTAACCTCTGCGGGCGTCGAGAGCATCAGCTGCGGATCAACTATGGCCGCTCTTGGGACTAAGTGCTCACTGCATAAGGCAGATCTCTCTCGGGAGTTGGTATTGCTGATCATTGCCAGCTGATTTGCTTGCGATCCTGATCCCGCGGTGGTGCCTACCGCGACCACCGGCAGCGTTCTCGCGGTAGGTCGTTGTTTAGAAAGAACGTAATCCCAACACGTTCCTTTATGTGTTACCTCCAGCGATATCGCCTTCGCGGTGTCGAGACTAGAGCCGCCCCCAATGCCAAGAATAACATCGGCGCGAAATGTTCTTGCCAGATTGGCTCCAGTTGAAATCAGATCGGTTGTCGGATTCGGGTTAACGCCATCGAAGTGCTCCCATTCCAGTCCGAGGTGCTCCAAAAGCTCGCCCACGACTGGATAAAGATCAGCTAAGGCGCCCTGGTGCGATCCACTTACCATCAGGCATCGCTGGCCGTATCGACCTACGATTGAGCCGACCTCGCTGATTCTGCCGTTACCAAAGATGATCTCGCCGGAGTGTTGATATGCGAACGCTTTCAATGGAGTGCGGTCGTCAGCCTCTGGCTACTCTGGTCATCCGAGAGCGCCAGAGAGTAAGGCGAGTCTTAATGATGTCCGAGGCGCCAAAGATGATAAGCGTCACGATCAGCACCGCGCCGGTAACAATCTGCTGCTCCTCGGGCGTAACGCCTGCGAGGCCGAGCGCGTTCTGAACAAAGGCCAGGACGAGAAGGGCGATCAGGACGCCGGGCATGGTGCCAGCTCCTCCAAAGATGTTCACACCGCCAAGGACCACGGCGGTTATGACCGGGAGTTCAAGGCCGACGGCGGTATCTGAACGCGCACTAGCCAGATAGGCGGTGAGAATAATTGCCGCCAGGGAAGACATCGCTCCCGAAGCAATAAAAACTCCAAGAATCGCCCGCTTAACATTAATGCCGGAAAATCGAGTCGCGGTGAGATTGTTGCCGATGGCATACAATGCCCGGCCCCAATGGGTGGCCTGCAAGAAGACTGCGAACCCGATGAACAAAAAGACGAAAACCAACGCGCTCCACGGGATCGGTGTGCTGCCGATCGTTCCAAATCCGATGTTTTGATACCATTCCGGAAATCCACTAACACCACGTTCGTTGAGAACAATCTGCGCGATCCCCCGATAGAGCGCCAGCGTCCCGATGGTAACTACCAGCGAAGGAAGCGCCGCATAGACTACGATTAATCCATTGACCAAACCGGCGAGCGTTCCAATAACAATGCCGGACAACATAGCCACTTGGACGGAAAGCCCGTGCTCCATACAGACCGCCATAATTGACGCACAAAGCCCGACAATTGAGCCTACCGAAATATCAATTTCCCCGGTGACAATGATCAAGGTCATGGGCAGGGCAACGATCGCCGCCGGGGTCATGCCTGCCAAGGCGATCGAAATGTTTGAAGAGGTCAGGAAATATCGAGAAACCTGAGCACCGCAGATAAAGGTCCCGATCAGGACCACGAAGAGAAAGACCTCCCACCTCGCGCATAAACTCCGCAGGCGGGTCATCGATTCGCTTGTCTTCGTCATCGGAGCCTCCCAACCGACCTCCGACTCCGGCGGATCTGGCGCTCAGCCCGCTCAGCTCGTCTGGCCAGTTGACTGTAAAAGATCACCGTGAAAAGAATCGCCGCACCAAAGACGGCCTGAAGCCAAAAACGATTGATTCCCAAAAGTTGCACCCCGTTCTGTAAGACGGCAAAAATCACCGCTCCTAACGCCGCGCCATAAACCGATCCACTTCCTCCGAAGATGCTCACTCCTCCCACCACGACAGCCGATATCGCTTGAAAATGGAGATCTGGTGCAATAACGGCATCAACTGTTCCAAAACGAGCGCCCCAGAGGACGCCGACAAGTCCGCATAAAAGGCCGGACAAGACAAAGACCAAGCCAATATGCCGCCTGTCGTTAATGCCAACGAATCGGGCGCTCTCCTGATTACTTCCGAGCGCATACAGGTTTCTCCCTGTCCGCGTAAATCGCGTGGCCAAACCGAAAACGACAGTGAGAAGGAGAGCTAACCAGACGAGCAAAGGCGCGCCGGCAAAATGCATTCGCGCAATGTCCCCGTAACTATCTGGCAACACGGTGGCTGAGATCTGTCGTCCGCCCGCCAGGACAATGACACCGCCACGATAGATTGCCAGCGTTCCCAGCGTGGCGACGATGGCAGGGATCCTGAAGAGGGCCACCAACAACGCGTTTATTGCACCGAGCGCGATTCCGACGGCACACCCAATGAGGAAGACGAAGAAGATTGATCCGTCAGGATGATGCTCCAGCCATCCAGCGGAAATGAACGCGCTGGACGCTACAATGGCACCGATCGAAAGATCAACCTGTCGAGCGATGATTACCAGGGCTTCGCCCAAGGTAACGATGCAGACAAGCGTCGCCGAGAGTGCCACCTGTTCGAGATTTGCACTCTGAAGAAAGCGTGGCTCACGCATGGTCACCGCTCCGCAAATGATGAGGAGGGCCAGGACAAGTACCAGTTCCGGAATGCGAAGCAGACTTCCGAAGAAGCCCGCGCGGACCGACAGCCCCTGAAGCTATCGCTTCACTGGAAGACCGGGTCGGCGGACTGAAGATCGGATCTGCGCTGGTCGCGTGCCGTATGAGCCGCCGCCAGCAGCATTGCTTCACGGTCGAACGAAGCCCGAGCCATTTCGGCAGCGATACGGCCGCCGCGGAAGACCAGGATCCGATCGGACATTCCAATGACTTCCTGCGCATCGTCGCTAATCAGAATGACGGCCATACCCTGGGCTGCCAATTGGGAAACGATGCGATGGATTTCCGCCTTGGCCCCCACATCAATGCCGCGCGTCGGCTCATCGAGAATGAGAACTTTCGGAGATGGAATCAGCCATTTCGCCAACAATACCTTCTGCTGGTTGCCGCCCGAGAGGGTGTCTGTCCGCTGCTCAACGCCAGTGGCGATCACTCGCATTCGGCCGGCAAAATCCCGGGCAAGCTTGATCTCTTTTGGGCGATCGACGAGTCCGAGTCTGTTGGCAAGCTGGCGGAGGATCGGAAGTGTTTCGTTCGCACGAATCGGAAATTGAAGCACCAGCCCTTGTTGATGACGATCTTCAGGCAGAAAGGAGATTCCGAGCCGCATCGCATGCCGAGGAGAACGAGGTCGGGCGAACTGACCGCCCACTTTGATCTCGCCCTGATCAGGCTTCGTGATGCCGAAGAGCATTTGCGCAACTTCAGAGCGGCCGGCGCCGACCAGACCGAAAAAACCCAGGATCTCTCCTTCCCGAATATCAAAGCTGACATCCTCAACGAAGCCAGCCCCAGATAACCCGCGCACGGAAAGAACCGGCATTCCAATCTGCGCCTCTTCCTTCGGGAAAAAGGCGCCTGGCTCCGCCCCGATCATATGACGAACTGTTTGAGCCGGAGTGAGATCGGTGGCGGGAAGGGTGGTGATCACCTTGCCGGAGCGAAGGATTGTAACCTCATCGCCCCGTCCGAGGATCTCATCAATAAAATGACTGATGAACAGAATGGCCACTCCCTGCTTCTTGAGCTGCTCTACGATCTCGAAGAGGCGGTCCACTTCCCGGCTTGAGATGGTCGAGGTCGGTTCGTCCATGACCAGGACGCGCGCGTCGATGGAGAGCGCTTTGGCGATCTCGATCGCCTGACGCTCGGCGATACTCAGGATCTTGACCGGCATCCGGACATCGATCTCCATCCGCAGACTCGATAACAGTTCCCGCGCACTCCGTGTCATCGCGGCCCAGTCGATCCCACCCATCCGACGAGGTTGCCGGCCGACAAAAACATTTTCGGCCACTGAGAGGTCTGGAAAAATGGCAGGATGCTGATGAATAACGGCGATGCCCTGGCGTCGAGCATCGGCGCTGCTAAGGATCGCGGTTTCGATACCATTCTTCAGAATGAGACCGCTATCCGGTTGATGAATCCCGCCCAGAATCTTGACCAGCGTACTCTTCCCTGCCCCATTCTCACCGGCTAGAGAGTGCACCCGCCCGCCGTAAAGGCTGAGATCGACATCGCTCAGAACTTCGACTGGACCGAAGGCTTTGCTGATGCCTCGAAGTTGAATGATTGGCGCCACTGAATTCCAGCCAGGGTTGGCCTCGTTCGGATTGTGGGCCCGGGTGATCCCTCTGGGCTCTCGTGATGGCGCCGGTTTCACGTCTATATTGGCGCGGGGGTTGCAACTCCCCAGCTACATCCCCCGCGCTCTCGCTAAACAATCGCTAAAAGTCGTAGTTCTTAATGTTCTCCGCAGTGAATTGCAGTGGCTCACCGGTGATGATCTGTCCGGTCGAGTCAATCTCATATTTACCCGGCCATTTCCCCTCCTTGATCGTGAAGGAGTCGCCAGCCTTACCTTGAATCTTTCCTTCGGCTAAATATTTGGCCGCGTAGTAGGTGACATAACCGAGTTTGATAGGATCCCAGAGGTAGAAGCCCTGGATCGTGCCATCAAGCATGTATTTCCCGGTGATACTGGGGACGCAATTGCCGGAGACTTTGACCGTCCCGGCCTTGTGCACCGACTCGAGAGCTCGGGCCACTGCCGGGAGACCAGGACAAGTCGGGGCAAAAATCCCCGTCAGATCCGGATACTTTGTCGTCAAGGCGACGGTAGCATCGAAAGCTTTTTGTTCGTTATCGTATCCGTAGACTTCGTCGACGATCTCAATATCCTTGTACTTCTTGATCTCGTCTCGGAAGGCCGCGATCCAGGCATTTTGATTGGCGGCCGTCGGTTGAGCTGAAACGATTGCCACTTTGCCTTTCGGCCCCATCGCCTCGAGCAATAATTGAGCACCGTATCTGCCAATTGCGTCACTGGTGGACTGATTGACAAAGAAGGGACGACCATCGGGGGCCGAATCCGCGTCGAATGTCACCACTTTCGCCCCAAGTTTTTGCGCCCGCTTCATAGCGGGCACAACCGCATCCGGATCGCTGGCGGCCACGGCAATTGCCGGGATATGGCGGTCCGCCAGATTGTTGATAAGCTCGACCTGAGCCTGGCCGCTCGATTGAGTCGGTCCGTAGTTATTGGCGCTTCCGCCGATCTCTTTCGCGGCGATTCGTGCGCCTGACAAGGTGGCGTTATAGTAGGGATTGGTGGTCGATTTGATCACCATGGCGAGTTCGAAATTATCTTCTCCGGCCGCACGGGCAGTCATCGTCCCGGCGGTTAACATTGGCAGGGCAAGGCAAAAAGCCAACGCGGCAAGCGGTGAGTTCAGGGGGAGCCTCATCTTCATAGGGGTCGTTCTCTCTTTCTGGGATTGTTATTGATAAAGACTTCAACAAGTTTGGGATTGGAGCGATCGGGTGAAGAAACGGGAGCGACTCGTTCGCTGGGTCCGTATGATAGGAGAAAACGACGCTGGCGTAAGCTGCTAATTTACGCCAGAATCATCGCAAAATGCGCTCAAAGCATCGGAAACGAACCATCCTGCTCGCATTGACCTCCACTCACCACGGTTTTTACCGAGGTGCCGCTCGTTACGCCGCAGAACATGATTGGCACGTGGTTGCCGACATGATCTACGACGCCACAATACCGGTCGGCTGGAGAGGAGATGGAATCCTTTCATTTGTCGGACATTGGGAGGAATTGGCCAAGTACGTGGTTTCCGCCGGCGTTCCGGCAGTTGAAATCTCATCGGTTCGAAAGGACCTGGGAATTCCGTGTGTGATGGAAGACAACCAGGCAATCGGGCAACTTGGTGCAGAGCATCTGCTGGAAAGAAATTTTAAGAACTTTGTTTGGGCCCCGTTCTGTGACGACGCGGTCAACGAGGAACGGTTCCAAGGCTTTGCAGCTTCGGTGCGGGCGGCCGGATTTGATTGTGTGCAACTGCTGCCCGTCAATACCCGCAAGAGCACCCGTCTCAGCCGGCACGTGAATTGGACGCTGCGACGGCGTTGGGTAATCCATACGATTCGATCTTTGCACTATCCACTCGGCATTTTTTGCTACAACGACTGCGTAGCGGCTGACATTGTCGACGCGTGCATTGAAGCAGAAATTCAGATTCCCGACCAGGTCGCGGTGCTAGGCGTGGATAATGACCCTGTCATTTGCGATTGCGTGCAGGTACCACTCTCGAGTGTTCGCCACGATCTCGAGGGAATGGCGTACGAGGCCGCGGCTCTGCTCGATCGTCTAATCAATGGAGAGCCTCTGCCAAAGATAGCCAAGCGAATTTCGCCTAAGGGAGTCGTCACTCGCAAAAGCACGGAGGTCCTCGCGGTGGAAGACCCGAAGGTGACTGCCGCTCTAGAATACATCCAACGAAACTTTCTCCGCGTCGATTTATCGGTGGAAGACGTTGTCGCACACACTCAACTTCCGCGTCGATCGTTGGAACGCGCGTTTCGCAACGAACTCCGACGGACCATGCTCCATGAAATTCTGCGGGTGAGAATTAACCATGCCCAAAAACTCTTGGAGACCACTATGCTCTCCGTCACGGATATCGCAGCGCAATCCGGATTCGCGAGTCTAAACCATTTTTTCCGAGTGTTCCATGGACGGACAGGAGTTACACCTCGAGCGTTTAGGATGGCTGAGCGCGGAAGTGCTGGAGGAAGGAGTTTGGGGGGAAGGAGTTCAGGAGTCAGGAAGGAGTTCAGGAGTTCAGGAGTTCAGGAGCTCGGAGTCAAGTTCAGGAGCACCCACGGGAAGAACGCGTGAAGATTTGAGAAGAAACTCTTGCTCGGCGGCCCAACATCAAGTTTCAGAGAAGTCGGGAGTCGGGTAGCGTAGCGTAGGGCTTCCAGCCTGTGCCGGAGCGATGTTGCTTTTTCCTGGTTTGTCTACCGTGGGCCTCTGAACCGCGCTACCTTAAATCCGGCCTCTGACGGCCGGGACACAGGCTAACTAAGGCTATACGACTTTCTCAAGGGCCGCCTTAGCAAATTGCAAGCCGATCTATTGGAGTCCCGAGGAGTTGGGCACAACCTTCGCGGAAAAAGAAACCATGCGACCGGAAAAACAACATTCTCCCGCGGGATCGATAAAACTTCCCTTTCACCTTCCGACTTCCGACTCCTGAATTCTGAATTCTGAATTCGACTCCTGCAACTCCTGAACTCCTGCAACTCCTGCCCCGACTCTGCCTGGCGCAGCAGGGCTTGACTCCAACTGACACTGGCATTGACACTGAAGCTCCTTCCGTCCTCAAAATGCAGTTCCAACGTAAGCCTGGCATTCCCTTCATTCTGGTTACTGTTTTTCTCGACACGCTCGCTTTCGGATTTGTCATACCAATTCTTCCGTCACTGGTGGCAACGATGACCCCCGACAAGCAGAGTCAGGCTTACTGGTACGGGATTCTGCTTGCTTCCTTTGGGCTAGCTCAGTTTTTTTCCGCGCCCTTGCTGGGAGCCGTGAGCGACCTTTGCGGTCGCCGCTCCGTTCTCCTGGTGTCAATTTTTGGTCTCGGACTCAATTTTTTTATCACTGCTCTTTCACCTTGGCTCTGGCTCCTTCTGGTCTCCCGCTTAATCGGGGGTGCTTCCGGTGCAGCTTTTACTGTTGCCGGAGCGTACATTGCCGATGTGACGTCAGAGGAAGAAAGGAGCCGGAGCTTTGGACTTCTCGGTGCGATGTTCGGGCTAGGTTTTATTTGTGGTCCGATTCTGGGTGGCCTCCTTAGTCCCTACGGACTGAGACTTCCTTATTTCGCGGCTGCCGGTTTCTCGCTCTTAAACTGGCTTTACGGTTTCTTTGTCCTCCCGGAATCTCTCCCGGCCGATCGACGTTCAGCGATCGATTTCGCAAAAGCCAATCCGTTCACTGCCCTGATTGCGTTGGCCAAGATCAAGGGGATCGGCAGCCTCGTCTTGGTCGTCATTTTTACCACTTTTCCTCAATTCATTCTGCAGTCGACGTGGGTCCTCTACACGACATTTCGATACGGTTGGGGCCCGCGAGAGAATGGATTTTCGTTGTTTGTGGTCGGAATAGCGGCGGCCTTGGGTCAGACGATATTGCTCGGCTTCCTGCTCCGAAAACTAGGCGATATCAATACCGCGCTGCTTGGTCTGGCATCCTCTTTTATCGCCTACATTCTCTACGGTTTGGCGACGCATGGATGGATGATGTACGCAATCATCCTCGGAAATTTAGGTGGTTTTGCGGCGGGTCCCGCTTTGCAAGGAATCGTTTCCAAGTCGGTCGATCCGCGCCACCAAGGGATCACGTTAGGCTCGTTAAATTCGATCAGCAGCATTATGGGCGTCGTCGCACCGCTGGTCGGAGCTCCGATCCTGGCCGCGGTGTCAGGTTTGAACCCTGCGGATTGGCGAACGGGCGCGACGTTCTTCGTGGCAGCCATCGCCCAATCCATTGCTCTAGGGCAAGCCTTCATGCACTTCCGCAAAAGACGCTAGAAGGCGTTATTAGTTTAGTTGTCAGTGTCAATCAGTGTCAGTTGTGGGGTCAGACGTAAATGGCGCGAAGATAAGGAAAGTTCAGGGCAAGCGGCTTCTCCGAAAGTAGGCGAATCGTCTCGATTTGCTCTGTCCCCTCGGGAACCTTCGACGCTTATCTTCGCGCCATTCAACCCTGGGCTAACCTCTTTAGCCCCTTCGGGGCACTGCAGTTTGGACATTTCGGGAGGCCCGAAGGGCCGAGGAAACATAGCCCAGGCTTCAGCCAGCTTCAGCCTGGGTTTGAGGATTTTGAACGCGTCCAGCCCTGAAGGGGCTTCGGAAAGGCACGCGACGCGGTGACCAAACGTAGCGCATTTTGATGATAAATCCGCGAACACTCTAAACGCCATCGGCCGCCTCTTCAGCTTCGGGCGAATGCCGATGGGAAAAACCAGGCTATAACCTGGTTTATGTTTAGCGTCGGTCCTTCGGGCCTCTCGAAATGTCCAAACTGCAGAGCCCCTTCGGGGCAAAAAACCTCGCCAGATAGGCCTCAACCTCATGTCATTTACATCTGAACCAGTGTCAGTTGTTAGTGTCAAGTAGCCATCAGCCCCAAGGGTAGTAGTACCGCCTACAATGCCCGTAGGTCAGGCCGCCCGAGGTCAGGAGAGAGGTGTGTCAGTGTTGGTTGTTAGTGATCGACGAAAGTTCACCCTCAACTGACACTAACAAGCAATAACTGACCACTTCTTAGTCGCTGAGTACGTTTAGAATGGTCTTCACTAACTTATCCGGAGTGGTCGGTTTCGGTACAAATGCCTGAAACCCCGCATCGAATAGACGCCCGCGATCGGCATAGGTCGCCAAGGCGGTCATGGCAATTACCGGAACCGAACCACCGGCGTCCGGTTGGAGGGCGCGAATGTCGCGTAATAAACTGAAACCATCCCGATCGGGCATGGTAATATCAGAGACTACGATGTTCGGGCGATGCCTTTTCACTGCCTCAAGCCCTTTAAACGCATTCTCTGCCACCACGACTTTTGCACACAAATTGCCCAAAAAGATAGCCAGATATGTCCGTGTATCGTCATCGTCTTCAACCACGACGATGGTAGCATTTTTCAGGCGGTCGGGAGTCATAAAGCCGAAGCCGACGCCGGCACGCCCTTTTCAGGTTCGCACCGGTCCCATTTTTTGGCTCTGTGAAGAGGCGGGATTTCGCTTTCACAGGTCAAGAACCGCTGCCCCTTGGCGGCCCGACCTTTCGGACCGCCGGATTGGGCACGCTGTCAGGGTCAGGCTTTAGCTTTGGCTTCGACGTTGATTGATTTGGCCAAAGTCGTCAGTTTCTCGTCCGCGGCCTTTTCCTCTTCCAGGGTTTCGGCCAGAAGTTCGGCCGCGTCGTCCTCTCCCAAGAGTTCGGCGAAATTGTGAACAGTTCCGTAACCGGCCATCTCATAGTGCTCCACCCGCTGTGCCGCGGCGATCAACCCGGCATCCATGACTTCAGTCTCGGCGTCCTCTTCCATCCATTCGCTGCCTTCTTCGATGAGGCCCTTCATGGCGGCACAAGTGTGACCTCCGAGCGATTTGTTTAGTTTTTCGCCAATCTCATTCAGCCGCTCCAACTGCTCCTTGGTCTCCTCGAGGTGGTCGGTAAAAGCGGATTTCAACTTCGGGTTATTTGCCGCCTTGGCCATCTTCGGTAATGCCTTCGTCAACTGGGTTTCGGCGCTATGTAAATCTTTAAGTTGTTCGATGTAGAGGTCGTGTAAAGATGAAAATTTCATAATGTCGCTCAATTCGTATTTGTTGTTGTGAACTTCTCCCATGGTCTCGGTCTCTTGATTACTCCGCCAAACCGCCGGTAACGAGTCTGCTCGCCAGAGGGGATTGCTTCATTTCTCTGTTTCTTCGCGCTCCCCACCCGTCCTGGTCTCATAATTCGTTTTAGACGGAGCGAATGAATACTTCTGCGCGTCTTTGGAGATAGATCCGATCGTTCTGGCGATGCGAATGCGTATTTGCAATGGAACACTTAACTCGACAGGATATTGACGGGTCATGTTCTCTTCCTGACTGCGCACCGGAAGCGACGTTTCTGTGAGCGACGAGCGAAAACGCGGGATATTAAGGAAAATTCTGGAGGTGGCACTGCCAGTCGGCCTGGAGTCCGTCTTTCAGATGTCCTTTAACGTGGTGGACCAGATAATTGTCGGTCTTTTAGGAGCCACGGCGGTCGCGGCAGTCGGTCTCTCAAACAGCGTGGTGGCAATTGCTATCCTTTTGTGTGCAGCCATCGGAACCGGCAGCGGTGTATTGATAGCGCAAGCATACGGCCGCAAGGACATGGAAGATGTCTCGAGGACGGCAGCAATTGGCCAGACCCTGGCAGGCTCCTTCGGCATCCTGATAGCGTTCCCCTTAATTCTATTCTCTAAACCTCTGCTGATTTCCTTGGGAGCTCACGATGACCTGGCGGAGCTTGCCAACGGGTACTTCCGATTTTTCGCTGCCTCTCTGCCGCTGATGATCCTGAGCACCGTGACGAGCGCCTCGTTTCGTTCGCTCAACGATTCAAAGACACCGATGATCATCACAATTGCTTCGGTTGCCCTGAACACTGGACTGGCTTTTGTCTTGGTACTTGGCTGCGGGCCAATTCTTAAACTAGGCGTGACGGGCGCTGGGCTGGCCACGCTAATATCTCAATTTCTCCGCTGCGTCGTACTAATCGGTGCATTTTATCGCAAAGAAGACACGCGCTGGCACTGGCCAGTCCCCAGCTCGAAAGTAAATTCGACCGCAGCTAAACTCGTCAAGCTAACGTTGCCAATCGCTATTGCCGAGGTGCTTTGGGGGGCGAGCAGCTTTATCTATGCACTGGTGTTCATCCGTCTGGGGACCAACGCGATGGCAGCAAGTCAGATCGTGATGACGATCGAAAATATCTTTATCGTGGCGGTCGCCGGTTTGGGTCCGGCGGCGGTGACGGCAGTTGGACAAAAGTTGGGGACGAGGTCCGTCCAAGCTGCGAAGCAACATGCCAATGTTGTACTCAAACTCGGCTTGGTAACTTCGATCGTTCTCGGACTTCTTTTTGCCGCGGTCAGCCTTTTCGTTTCATTCCTTTACCCCAAAGTCGACGCTGATGTGCTGCGCTTCGCTGTGGGAGGGATTCTTATTCTTGCCTGTTTTCAGCCGGCCAAGGTTTTAAACGGTATTTTTGGAAACGGTCTCTTGGCAACCGGCGGAGATACAAAATTCGTCCTCATCGCCAATGTTGCCGCGACCTACGGGATCGGACTGCCTTGCGCGATCTTTCTGGGATTATTTACCGGCTTCGGCCTATATGGTGTTTTCTTTGCGAAAGGCGGCGATGAGCTGACAAAACTTGTTTGCTTTTTTTGTCGGTACCGCACGCCTGCCTGGTACAAAAAATCCCTCGAAGAGCTTACTCCTGTCGAAACCAAAAGCACCTAACTAATCTTTAGTCGTCCCGCAGGCCTTGAGGATCAACTGCCGGCTGTCGGTAAATCTCCCAAGGTGCTTTTCCCTTGCTCCGTTTTTGCTTCCAAAGCGATTCGCAACTCTTCCGCTTTGGCTTCGGCGGCGGCCTTCGCATTTTTCTCAGCATTCTCGCCTGGCGAGGATTCGCCTTCTTTTTCTGCAGATCTTACATCGTCCATTCCGAGCCTCCTAACGACTGCCTTACTTTCACTTATAAAGAAACGGATGTGGCCATCCTCGCACGTAATCGGGAAACGGCAATGGGAGTTGTCAGGTTAGTTGGCCACAGGAAAATTGTCAGTGGGCAGGAGCATAGGAAGGCAATGCTGATCGCAAAATAATAGATCCGGCAGTATCCGATGGCACGAGTTAGGAACGGATCTGACTTTCGACATCCGAAATAAGGATCGTCATTCAGGTATGAAAGAACCGGTCAGACAGGCGTTGCCTCGCGATATTTGCTGAAGGCGACCACAATTCTGGTTCCTTACGAACTGCATCCGGACACCCACACGCTGGGTGGAAAATATTTAAAGGAAAGCGATTTAGGTCCATGAACCCTTTGCTGCGAGTCTTTCAGGTGTGCGATAAAGCACCCTTGGCTAAAGAGTATGACACCGCCTGACCCACAGGGGGCTGGGAACCCTTTTGATCTCGATGGCGAAAGGCTCGCTCTTGCTCTGCAATCGACCGATCTTGGGTTTTGGGATTTTGATCTGGTGAATCTTAGAGGCTCTTTCACCAAAGCATGTGCCGAGATTTTCGGATTACCGCATGCCGCTGAACCGGGCCAGATCAGTTATGAGGAATGGCTCGACGCGATTCACCCCGAAGACCGGGCAAGAGCGCACGAAGCAACAACGAGCGCACAGGATCCCAGCGGGGACGGCACCTATGACGTTGAGATTCGAATCCGACACCCGGATGGATCGGTGCGTTGGGCAACCGCGAAAGGAAAGATGTATTTCACCGATGATACGGTCGCCAGCGGTGAGAAGCAGCGCCGAGCAATCCGTTTCCTAGGTATCGTCAGGGATGTCACGCAGCATCGGGTCCAACAACAAACCATTGCGGAAAACGAAGAGCGCTTTCATCGAGCGATTCACGAGGCTCCAATTCCGATCATGATCGCCGGGGAAAAAGGAGAAGTCCTGGAACTCAATCGGGCCTGGCAAGATATTACTGCTTACGGCATGGCCGAAGTTGGAACGATGGCCCTGTGGTCCTCGCTCGCCTGGACCGAAGAAACTGGAGCGCTTCTCGACGCAGAAATCAAAAGACTTCAAGAGGGCGCGGAGACAAGCTTTCCGCTGAAGCTACCTACCCGGACGAAAAACGGTGAAGTTCGGTCTTGGATGCTCTACGCGGTAAACCTGGACCATGGGCAAAAGCCAGCCATCTTGCTTTCCGCTTTGGACGTGACCGCGCGCGAAAAAGCGGAAGCTGAGCGAGACCGCCTGTTATTTTTCGAGCAACAAGCACGCCTCAAGGCCGAAGATATAAACAAATCCAAGGATCAATTTATTGCTAATCTTAGCCACGAACTGAGGACCCCTCTCAATGCGATCGCCGGTTGGACCAGCTTAGTCAGACAGTCATTGACGCAGCGCGAGCTAGTGGCTCAGGGACTAGAGATTATCGAACGCAATGCTCGAATTCAGACCGAGTTAATCGCCGACTTACTTGATATTTCCAGAATCGTCTCCGGAAATGTGCGGGTTGAAATGGCCCCCGTTGACCTATCGGTCGTTCTGTCCCAGGTGATCGAGAATATCCGACCTCTCGCTATCGATCAACAACTCGACCTACAAATCCTGGTAGATGAAGGGGACGCCGGAATTAAGGTGATCGGAGACAATGCTCGGCTGGCGCAAATTTTTTCGAACCTGATGAATAACGCGATCAAGTTTACGCCTGCCGGCGGGCGAATCGAGGTGCGGATCAGGAGAGACTACCCGTTTGTGAAGGTGATCTTTTCCGATACTGGTCAAGGAATATCCCCAGACTTCCTTCCTCATCTGTTCGAAAGTTACACTCAAGCCGAGCAGGGTGCGCGTTGGCAGCGAGGCTTGGGACTTGGTTTAGCGATCTGCAAACACCTGGTTGATTTGCAAGGGGGAGAAATCCTGGCGGCGAGTGAAGGTCTCGGCAAAGGCGCATCCTTCACGGTCAGGTTGCCGATGTGGTCCGATGCCACTGTTAGGACGAGCAGCGGGTCGCTAAAATCGACCCTCCTTCCTGAACTGACCGGGAATGACGGGGCGGAGAATCGGCTAAACGGTCTAAAAATTGTGGTGGTGGATGACAACTCCGATGCCCGTCTGCTGTTGGAAACCATATTGAAGCGGAATGGCGCCCGGATAGCGACATGCGTGTCGGGCAAAGATGCACTTGATACGGTTAAAACTTTCCACCCCGATGTTGTGATTTCAGATATTCTGATGCCAGAAATGGACGGATACACATTTTTGAACCAGCTCCGAGCTCTGGGATCTGAGGATGGAGGAGGAGATATTCCTGTCGTTGCTTTGACCGCTTTTGCTCGAGGGAGTGAAAGCGTCCGGATTCATCAAGCCGGTTTTCAGCTACATCTATCCAAGCCAATCGATCCGCCAGAACTCGTTCGAGCAATCGCCGAATTGGTCGGGGGAACCAGATAACGCTTACGGAAGCTTCGCCAGCAACTCTTGCCCTTGTCGCTTAGTTTCAGGATCATCTTTTTCCGTGTCCCGCATTGCTAAACCCTTTGCGATGAGACTTCGTGCGTCGCCGTTGCGTCCCATGCACGCGTAAACGCTTCCAAGTTCAATGTAATGCATGAGACGATTGGGATTGAGTTCAATCGCCTTCTGAAAACAATGCGCCGCCTCGTCATAGGTAGACTCGGGCAACCTTCCGAAAGCCATCTGCGCCATGGCACGCTCGAACGCGTTCACCTTGGCCAGCGCTAAATGCCAGCGGCCAAGAACATGCCAGCCTAAATCGCTGCTCGGATCGAGTTTAATGGCTTTGTCGGCGGCCACCTTTATAATGCGCGAAGTCTCAAACTTCTCTCGATTGCTTTGCAGGGGCGTCAGTTTTCCATAACTAATCGCCACTGCGAGCTGTGCCTCGGGGTCATTCGGTCCAAGAGCGGCCGCCCGGTTGGCATAATCTACCGCAGTGCTGCCAAGGCTGAACTTCTGTTCCGGTTTGGTGGCATCGCTCATCAGGTGACGGTATTGGCGCGAGATTTGCACCAGCAGGTGAACATTATTCGGGTCAAGCTTTTCCGCGGGGAGATAGCATTTAAGCGCAGAGGTGGATTGGAGCTTTCCATCGAAAGCGTCGCCTTTGGCGATCAGTTCGTCCGCAGGCTCGGCGTGCAGAACCGGAGAGGTCAGCAGCAGCAGCGCGATGGGCCCCGGCAACATCTTGGAAAAAAGGGGATTCATGGCGTCTTATTCTGAAATTCGAATTGCGGTCCTGCCCGCAATTTTTCTTGACAACTGAACGCGGGTAACCTTCCGCTCGTAAACGCTAGTCTAGCGCGGCAGATCCCGACCAGCAACTCGAAACGAGGCCAACGGCACATGCGCTCAGGGTGTCTCGCCAGTCTTCGGCGCCCTGACCTGTCGACTGAATTCCGAATGTTCTGCTTCGATGAGGCGCCCCGCGTTTAAGAGTGCCGCTTCGCTCATTTTGGGCCCGACAAGCTGCAGACTGGTAACAGGCACAGCCTCATCACGCAGCGGAACCGGGATCGCCAGGGCAGGATTTCCCGCAACATTGACCGGAACAGTATTCTGAATGTTCAACATGCGCGCTTCCAAAAGGGCAATTCTGCCGACGACGGGAATCGCTGGAGGCGTCGTCTGAAGAGTTGGCAAAGCGATGAAATCAACTTTCCTAAAAACTTTGCGAAGAGCGTATTGCCATTGAACTCGCCTATTAAGTGCCTGCCGGTAGGCGGTGGGGTATAAGACTCTTCCCAAGACGATCGCAGCCATTGTCCTGGCTCCAACCCCCGCCCGAAATCTGAATCTTCGATTGCTGATCCAGGCGCCGGCCGCCGCCAACGTATTTCCGTCACCCTTAGCGCGATTCCACTTCGCCTCGAAACTCCGATTCAATTTGATGACTTGAAAATTTGCTCGAGCAAGAGTTTCATCAATCGCTTGATCGATGTCACGGTCAGTACCGCTCAGGTAAAGACGTCCGATTCTGATCTTTCTGGCCGAAGGTTTGGCGGCCACGGCATTTTGATATTTCGCGGAAAACCCCTCTTGCAAAAGGTCCATCCCTTGCACCACATGAGCAACGTCCTTACCCATTGGGCCGACCGTATCCAGATGCTTCGGTTCAATCGGAAATACACCTTTTGTGGAAATGAGACCAAAAGTGGTCTTCAAACCCACAATACCGCAGCAAGCTGCCGGAACGCGGATCGAACCGGCGGTATCCGTACCAAATGCGACGTCTGCACTTCCGTTTGCGATTGCCACCGCTGAACCGCTCGAGGAGCCTCCCGGAATGAGCTTGCGCCGCTTGTTGAATGGGTTTCTCGGAGTTCCATAGTAATCATTCAGGCCCGAAGGCGCCACCGCGAATTCGCTGAGGTTCGTCTTTCCCACAATCCAGACATTCCGCTTGCGGGCGATCGCAAGGCAGGGAGCATCAACCGAAGCCGGCGGGTTTGTTCTGGCGACATATTCGGACCCGGCGCTGGTGACCACGCCTTTCATATCGATGTTATCCTTCACCGCGAGTCTCATCTGCGAACTGTCTGGCGGGACAGGCCAACGATCGATAAATACATGGTCGCGGGAGACAGTCGTTGAACGTCTCTGCAGAATTGAGCAACCGTTGAGATAGCTGGTCAACAAGACTCCGATCAGAATCCATTGTGCGATGACGACGCTGCGATGTTTCATTCGTTGATATTTTTCCAAATACTCAGATTATCGCGCGGCCGGCAACTCCGCCAGAGTGCCCTCAATGAAGAGGTGATGCCAGAGTTGAGTTGCGACGACCGCGGTCAATCCCATCTCCACGGAAAGGCGAGGCAGCGAACCGACCGGCATCCGGCGAAAGGCGTGCCTCCAGTGACGGACCGCCGCGGCGTCGAAATACCCAGTCCGCCGCAGCGACTCTTCGCTCAAGAGCTGGGCGACAAACGGCGGCTCCGGCTCAATGTGGAAACTGTCCAAGGGAGCGCGAAAGATGGCCTTGCGCCGCCGATAAACGGAAGGCGGCACCCAGCGTTCGGCAAGGAGACGCAAAAGGTGCTTATCTCGAAACCCGCGGAGTTTCCAACTGGGATGGAGTTCGGCCAAGAAATCAAAAACTTCCTCATCAAGGAATGGGTATCGCACCTCCACGGAAGAGTGCATCGACACGCGATCTCCTTTGGCCTGAAGCAGGTGACCGGCGAGGGTAACGCGCGCTGCGACCCAGATACCCCGATTCAGTGGATGCCAACGCTTGGCGCGCTGGAGCGGCATTTGGAGATCGGTCCAAGGATTAAATTTCTCCAGCACTTCGCGCAGCCGGGGGGCGTAGAAGCGAAGCTTGGAAAGCCCGAGCAACCCGTAAGCGTCGATCCAGGCGTTGGGTCCGCCAATAGATTCCTCGACGCCACGCCGAAACTGGGAGGGATATTGCGGGACCTGACGCGAGCGAAGATAGGCGCGGCGTACGCGGTCGCTCAGGGGAAGTCCGGGCAAGAGGTCCAGGAACCCGAGCAATTTTGCCGCTTTGTACCAGGGATAACCGACTAACCATTCATCAGCCCCTTCCCCAGTCAGCACCACTTTTTGACCGCAGGCGTGAACACGACGCGCCAATTGAAGCAGAGCTGCACACGAGGTATCGATCACAGGTGCTTCTGCGGCCTGAATCAGCTGCGGATAGGTGTTCAGCACGTCGGCGGCGCCGAACTCCTGAACGATCGGAGGTTTCGTGCCGATGTGACGCGCGACCAGGTTAGCCGCACTGAGTTCGTCGAGTTCAGGGGCATCCACGCGAACAGTGTAGGTGTTAATGGCCGGGCCCTTTAAATGACAGGCGAGGGCCGCGATCATGCTCGAATCCACGCCACCGGATAAATAAGCGCCGACCGGCACATCTGCCCGCAGTCGCTTTTCGACAGCCTCAACCATTATTTTCTCGAAGCGATCAACCAGGACGCGCTGGTCGCCGCCACGGTTCTCCTCGCCGCGATCGGGAAAATCCATCTGCCAGTAGGGCCGTTCACTGATCTTGGAGGAGGTGTAGTCATCGCTGCCTGGAGTGATTTCCAAGTAGTGTCCAGGCGACAAAAGCTGCACACCTTCGAAACAGGTAATCGGCCCAGGCAATGCCGAAAACGTAAAAATGTGGTCGATACCTCGCAGATCGGGCCGCGCCGGCACCATGCCCGAGGCGAGGAGTGCTTTGATTTCCGACGCGAACAGGAACCACTCACCCTGACGGGTCCAATAAAGCGGGCAGATCCCGAAACGATCTCGTCCCAGCACGACGTGATGGCGGCGCTCATCCCACAAGGCCAGAGCGAATTGGCCGCGCAGACGCTCGAACATGCCTTCCTGGTTTTCTTCCCAAAGGTGCGGGATAATTTCGGTGTCGCAGTGCGTGACCATGCGATGCCCGCGCGCTTCCAGCTCTGCGCGTTTCTCAGGGTAGTCGAAAAACTCGCCGTTGTAGACCACGGACACGCTGCGGTCTTCGTTGGCGACGGGCTGTTGTCCATCTGCCAAGCCGACAATGCTGAGTCGGCGAGATCCAAAAACCACTCCAGGCCTTTGAAAGAATCCCTCCTCGTCAGGGCCCCGGTGAAATAGGGCCTGCGTCATCCTCTGGATGATACCTCCGGCAATTACTCGGTTTCCGGCCAAATCCACGATACCAGCGATGCCGCACATAGTAGTGAGCCTTTAGGTCAAAAATCTTGAAGACCAAAGCGTTCGCCTGATCTTCGCGTTCAGCGTCTATCTAACAACTCTTTTTTCGGCTGATCTTATTTTCCTGGAAAAACCAATTCCAAGCCACGACGAAGTCGGCTCTCCGTCGGCGAGGTGGGTTGACGAAGGCCTGACCTTGTCTTATTCGTAGCCCTCTTTGGCCGCCCCAAGGATGACACTCTCGCAGAGGCCAGCACGAAATTGACTTATAACGATCAGTATCTACCCTTATGAGCTCAGCGCACCTCTGGCGGCTCTACCCTCTATGACCAAGGACCGTATCGCAATTATCGGAATCGGCTGCCGTTTTCCCGGCGCGGTGAATGACCCAGAGTCATTCTGGAAGCTGCTCGAAGAGGGACGGGAGGCAGTCAGCGAGGTTCCGCCTGATCGCTGGAATGTCGAACGATTTTTCGATTCCGAAGCGGGTCTGCCGAGTAAGTCAATCTCCCGGCGCGGAGGATTTCTGGAGCGAATCGATCAGTTTGATCCGCAATTTTTTGGAATCTCGCCGCGGGAGGCACCCTACGTCGATCCCCAGCACCGGTTACTGCTGGAAACGGCCTGGGAAGCGATGGAGGACGCGGGACTGGTGCTCGATCTTGAGCGAGGCACCGACCTTGGAGTCTTTGTCGGAATTTCTCACAACGAATACCAGGGGATTCAAGGTACGCCATGGGACCATTCCGGCATCGGTCCACACTCTCCCACCGGCTGCGCACATAGTATCGCTGCCAACCGGATTTCCTATTGCTTCAATCTGCGTGGGCCGAGCGTGGCGATGGATACTGCCTGTTCGTCCGCGCTAACAGCGGTCCATGCCGCGTGCGAGCATATTCGGGCGGGGCGCGGGGATACGGCGCTGGCGGGTGGCGTCACCGTGATTATCACGCCGGGCGGATTCATCGGCTTTTCGCAAGCTTCCATGCTTTCCCCTGAGGGCCGGTGCAAGGCCTTCGACGCATCAGCCGATGGCTTTGTCCGCGGAGAAGGAGCGGGCATGGTGCTCTTGAAACGGCTCTCCCGGGCGATAGCGGACGGTGACCCGATCCAGGGCATCATTATCGGTACGGCGCTGAACCAGGACGGTCACACCAACGGAATCTCTCTCCCCAGTTCAGAGGCCCAGGCTCGGCTGGTCCGTGACGCATGTGCGGATGCCGGCGTGGCGCCATCCCAGATTGGATTTGTCGAAGCCCACGGGACAGGCACTGCGGTAGGCGATCCTATTGAAGCCCATGCTTTGGCGGCGGCACTGTGCGAAGACCGTTCAGAGGAAGCACCGCTGCTGATCGGTTCCGTGAAAACGAACCTGGGACATCTTGAAACCGCGGCAGGCGTCGCCGGTCTGGTCAAGGCGTTACTAGTGCTCAAGCACCGTCGAATACCAGCGAGCTTACACTTCGAAACACCTAATCCAAACATCGATTTCGTCGGCCTGAAACTTCGCGTGCCAACCGCCCTGGAACCCTTTCCAGCGACGGGCGGGATGCGCGTAGTGGGTGTTAATTCGTTCGGATTCGGGGGCGCCAACGCCCACGTTCTTCTCACCGAGGCGCCGCCGCGGCTCCAACCGGAGCACATAGGGGCCCACGCAAACCGTGCCTGGCCACTGGTGCTCTCCGCTCGATCGGAGGAAGCCCTGCGTTCGTCGGCTCAGCGCCTGAGCGCCTGGTTGGAAGAGCGCTCCAACGCGAACGGCAACTCCCCCGTCCTGCCGGATCTGGCTTATACCCTCGGAGCCAGACGCAACCACCATCCATATCGGCTTACACTCGTCGCGCGTTCGATAGGAGAAGCGATTCAGGAATTCAATGGCTACGAGACAGACCGGCCAGGTTCTCGAGTCCGCACGGCGTTCGCAGCTCGCCAAGAGTCTTCGGCGCGAGTCGCTTTCGTCATGAGCGGACAGGGTCCGCAGTGGTGGGGTATGGGTCGTGACCTCATGGAACATGAGCCCGTATTCCGGCAAACTATCGAGCGCTGCGACGTCTTAATGCGCCCATGGGGACGGTTTTCGATGATGGAAGAGCTTGGACGCACGGAAGAAGCCTCCCAAATGTATCGCACCGAAATTGCCCAGCCAGCCATTTTCGCAATACAAGTGGCGCTGGCGAAACTTTGGAAATCATGGGGTGTTCAGCCGTGCGCCGTCATTGGCCATAGCGTGGGCGAAGTGGCGGCGGCATGCGTGGCGGGCGTATTGAGTTTGGAAGAGGCAGCGCGAGTGATCGTACTACGCGCCCAATTCATGGACGACTGTGCGCGCGGAGCAGGGACGATGCTCGCGGTCGGTCTAGACGAGGATGAAGCTCGCGCTCTGATTGGCCGGCACGACCGGACGGTAACGATCGCGGCCTTTAACGGCCCGCGTTCACTGACCATCGCGGGATCCCGGCCCTCATTGGAAGCGATGGCAACCGAGCTGAACCTGGATGGGGTTTTCGCACGGTTCGTGCAGGTGGACCATCCGTTCCACCATCCCTTGATGCAACCAGCTTCCGAGGCTTTGGAAGCAGCGTTGCGAGATCTCACACCTCAGGCAGAGGCGGTCCCTTTCTTTAGCAGCGTGACCGGTCAGCGCTGTTTCGGTGTAACGTGCTCCGCTGCTCACTGGGGAAGAGGAATCCGACAGCCGGTACGGTTCGCGGCGGCCATTAATGCGTTATCTGAGGCGGGTGTTGATATTTGGCTGGAAATCAGCGCACAACCTGCCCTGGTTCATTCGATTCAGGAATGCCTGAGCCGGCGTACCACTAAAGCGCCGGTGATGTCTTCCACCCGGCGCGAGCGGGAGCACGAATCCATGCTTGAGACAGCGACGGATCTGCACCGCTGCGGCATCGGATTGGATTTTGCGAAAATGACTCCGTCTCGTCGGTTGCTCTCTCTCCCAACCTACGCCTGGGACAAAAGCCGCTGGTGGAATGAGTCCAGCGATTGGCGCGAGAGCCGTCTGGGGCCGAGCGGCCGCGGGTTGCTCGAGGTCCGGCTGCCCCGAGCCGCGCCAACCTGGAACACGCGACTCGACCCACGGCAGATGATCTTTTTGAAGGATCACAAAGTCGAAAGCCTCGTCGTCTTCCCGGCATCCGCATTTGTGGAAATGGTATTGGAAGCAGGCGTGCAGTTGTTCAACGGAAGGCCTTTTGTCATCGAGGATTTTCAGATTCGCAAACCGCTAATCCTGCCCGAACCGGCTTCGGGACTGGACGTAGAGCTAACCTATGATGCGGAGCAGCGAACGTTCTCGATTCAGAGCAAGTTCGACCAGGGCGCGGTGTGGTCGATGCATGTGGTGGGTTCCATGCGTGGAGAACGCATCGAGGCGAGCTTTTCGTCAGCGACCTGGAAGCGCAAGAAAATAGCCGGCGTAGAACCTATCGAGGTGGACGATTTCTACCACCACATGAGGGACTTGGGCCTTCGCTACGGCGATGAGTTCCGGCCGATCCGTGAGCTCTCCGCCGGTAATGGCGAGTCCACAGGCCGCGTTTCGTTGTCCGAGTCAATCATCGGACGTGCCAGTGAGTATTCGCTCCATCCCGTCCTCCTCGACGGCGCCTTGCAGATATTTTCCGCTGGCGCTGCGACAGTCGAAGATCACAAGGGCCGACTGAAGCTTCCGGTGCGCTTTGCCAAAATTTTCTTTCTCCGCTCGCCCGGGGGCTCCAGCCTGGTTCGGACCTCCGTACAGCTCTGCAATGACGAGTGCGTCGAAGGCAAGCTCGAGATGTTTGACAGCGCAGGGAAGCCCTGTGTTCTTATCGACGGCTTTCGCGCGGTCAGCGTCTCTGGAGCTCGGGGCTCCAGCCCTTTGGGAGGAAGCCGTGACGTATTCTATCATCTCGCATGGGAACGAACAGCAGCCCGGTCGCGCCCGGCTTCTGAACGACCAGTTGCCTTCGAGCGCCTGCGATACGCGGCGCAAAATGCACTGGACGAGGTACTTGCCTTGCGTGGCCGCGACAACCTTCGCGATGCCATGACGGCCGGAGACGAGCTTGCGGCGGCACAGTTCGCCCATGGGCTACGTGAGATGGCAGCGCTGCCAGGAGCGAGCAATTGTTTTACGGCAGATTCCCTGCGCGTGGCGGAATCGATGCGAGCGGTATTCGAACGCCTGACCGCGACCCTCACGAAACGCGGATGGCTTAAACGGACCGGTAACACCCTTCGGACCACGGCCGCCTTTGAGGATGCGGCGAACGCTGCCCAGGAAATGCTACGCACCTACCTGTCGAGTCATTCAGGGCACCTTTCTGAAGGTTTGCTGTGCGCCGCGACCTGCGCGGAGCTCGGTCCGATTCTGCGCGGTGAGAAAGATGCTGTGCAGGTACTGTTCGCCGGCACTTCAGCAGAGCTATTGGACCAGTTTTATAGTGAAGGCCTCTACACAAGCCATTGGCTGGCGGCCATCGCCGCTGCCGTGCAAGAAAGTGCCCGACACCTGCCTGAGGGCCGCGGACTACGAATTCTGGAAGTTGGGGCCGGAACGGGCGGATTAACGGCGCACTTGCTGCCGCTCATTGAGAAGGATTTGCATTCCTACATCTTCAGCGATATTTCCGCAGCGTTTTTCAGTGGCGCCGCCCAGAAGCTGGCTGCTTATCCCGGAGTGGAATTCAAGATTTTTGATCTCGAGAAACCGGGCACCGAACAGGGCTTCGACGCCGGCGCATTTGATTTTATCATTGGCACGAACGTGCTCCATGCGGTCACTGATTTGCGCTCCACGCTGGGCCATATTCACGAACTGCTCGCACCGGGCGCAAACCTCGTCTTCATGGACGTCGCCAGTCCACAGCTGTGGACGGAAGTAGTTTTTGGTCTCACGGCAGGGTGGTGGCGTTTTTCCGATAAAGATTTGCGACCACTGCATCCGCTGTTGGATCGTTCCCAATGGGAGATCCTCTTAAGGGAGACGGGATTCGAAGAGACTGCTTCGCTGCCAGGACTCCTCGGCCCGGAAGGCGAAGGGCAGATTGGTCTTCTGGCCCGCAAGGCTTGGCACCCTTCCGAGGCGGCTGGGTCCCCCTCTTCGAGGACTCATTCAGAGCTGCCAGCAGAAAAGTCGTGGCTCATTTTCGCGGATGTCTCCGGTCTCGGCGACAAGTTGGCGGAGCAACTGGGCGAAGCAGGGGCCCGATGCCGTATCGCACGCCATGGAGATCGTTTTGCGCAGAACCGGATGGACCGATACACGCTGCGTCCAGAGGCCCTCGAGGACTGGCATAAACTCTTATCCGAATGCGCAAACGACGCTCCGCCGGAACGTTTTGTTTACCTTTGGAGTTTGGACACTCCTCCCGCAGAC
Source organism: uncultured Verrucomicrobiae bacterium (assembly GCA_963742335.1). Lineage (GTDB taxonomy): Bacteria > Verrucomicrobiota > Verrucomicrobiia > Chthoniobacterales > JAFAMB01 > JAFAMB01. The sequence goes on along the minus strand of CAVULL010000035.1, from coordinate 32,041 downwards.
GCCAAGGGAGACGCCGTCCTGATGGGCACCGATGCGCTGCTCCATTTGGTTCAGGCGCTTGATGCCATCAAGTACTCGCCAAAGCTCCGCATCGATTTGGTCACTCGCGGAGCGCAGCCGCCGGGACGCGCAAGGAATCCAGTCGCCGTTGAGCAGGCACCGTTGATCGGGTTGCTGCGCGTCATTTTGAATGAGTACCCAAGCTTCTCCGGACGTGGGATCGATCTGCCACCTGAAGCTTCGGCATCGGATCAGCCGTTGTTGTGGAGTGAATTGCTGTGTAACGATAGCGAACGGGAGGTCGCGTTCCGCGGCGAGGCTCGATACGTTCAGCGCCTCACTCGCGGGCAATCCCCACGCGAGGAATGGCTCGATTCCGCTACACCTCTACGACTCGAAACTCGCGAGCGCGGACATCTTGACACCTTGCTTTTCCTGCCTTTTACCCTGCCTGTCTGTGGTGCCGGTGAGGTTCTGATCGAAGTGAAGGCAGCGGGAATGAATTTTCGCGACGTGCTCAAGGCGCTCGCCCTGTACCCCGGGGAAGCGCCAGATGCTCGCATCTTCGGCGATGAGATGGCTGGGGTGGTTAGAGCGGTCGGCTTCGGAGTGGACCATGTCGTCCCGGGCGATAAGGTATTTGGCCTGGCTATATTCGGGCTGGCCTCTCACACACTCGCACGGGGAGGCGATATACACCGCATCCCTGACGGATTATCGTTCGAACAGGCGGCAACACTGCCCGTAGTTTTCATGACCGCCTGGCACGCCCTGCAGAATGTCGCACGGATCCGGCAGGGTGAGCATGTCTTGGTGCATGCGGGGGCCGGTGGCGTCGGGATGGCCGCCGTTCAGATTGCCCACCATCTGGGGGCAGAAGTCATCGCCAGCGCCGGCACCCCGACCAAGCGTGCGCTATTGGAGACGCTTGGAGTCAAGCATGTCATTGACTCGCGCCGAGCTGATTTTACAGACGCGGTGATGGAGTTGACCGGCGGCCGCGGCGTGGACGTGGTCCTGAACGCGCTCGCGGCCGAAGCAATTCCGATGGGACTCTCGTGCCTGGCAGATTTTGGTCGGTTCATCGAAATCGGCAAACGCGACATCTACCAGAATGCCAGGATCCCGCTCTGGCCGCTGCGCCACAACGCGTCGTTCCACGTCGTCGCGATGGATGCAGTCTTTTCCGGGAATCAAACATTGACTCGACAAATGCTGGAGCAAATCTCCGAGCTGATCGAGAAAAGGGCGCTTAGTCCACTACCCTTCCGTTCGTTCCCCGCGGCCCGAGTTGACTCTGCATTTCGGCTGATGGCGCAGGGTAAACACATCGGCAAAGTCGTCGTCGCATTTCCCAAGGTTTTCCTTCCACGGCGTAGAGAAGCCGAGAAAGCCGCCTTTACGATCGATCGGGATGGCTGCTACCTGATCACAGGGGGGTTCGGCGGCTTCGGGAAAGTGCTGGCGAGGTGGTTGGTCGAGGGAGGTGCGCGTCACCTGGTACTTACCAGCCGCAGTGGGGCAGCTACGCCAGAGGCGGAGGCTTTTGTGCAGAGCCTCGACAAGCGCGGCGTCAATGTAAGAGTTGTCCAGGCGGATATCGGGTCATCTGAGGACGTCGCTCGCCTGACTGCAGAGATACGTTCCGACGGTCGACCATTAAAGGGTTTGTTCCACCTGGCGATGGTCATCGACGACGCGCCACTCATTTCATTAACACGGGAACGGATCAGAAACGTCATGGCTCCCAAGGCGCATGGGGCCTGGTTGTTGCATCAGGCTACGCGAGATTTTGATCTGGACTGCTTTGTGATGTTCTCATCGGTCTCCAGCATCTTTGGCAATCCGGCCCAGGGCAGCTATGGTGCGGCCAACGCCTTCCTCGATTCGCTGGCCCACCATCGGCGCGCTTTGGGGCTGCCGGCGCTCACGGTCAATTGGGGTGTTCTTGGCGGGGAAGGTTATGTAGCCCGCAACAAACGGGTCGCCGAATTCCTGGCGCGGCAAGGCACGACAGAGCTCTCGCCACCGGAAGTAATGACCCTTCTGGAGTCCTCACTAGCGGCGGGGGCAGCTCAGGTGATGGCCATCCGCGTCGATTGGGCCAAATGGCGGCAGTCTTTCCGCGGAATGCAGGAAAATCCCCTGCTGGAACGTATATTCGCTGCCGTCGAAGGGCAGGAAACGGCTGGCACAACCAATGACTTGCGGCTCAAGATTCAATCGGCAGCTCCCGAAGAGTTGGAGGGTATCATCTCCCAGGCGGTGCGCAATTCGGTAAGCTCAGTACTGCGCGTCAAGTCAGATACTTTGCGCGATGACCAGCCGCTGACGGACTTAGGCTTGGATTCACTTATGGGTATCGAAATCGAAAACTCGATTGAGAGTTCTCTCGGCGTCTCGCTACCGCAAGCAAGCCTCATACGGGCACGCACGATTGGCCAGATCGTTGCGCTGATCGCCGAGCACATGGGCGCCAAAAAGGGAGGTGAGGCAGCCCCGACGGCTGCCGATAGCCCGCTGATCTCAGATTCGTCATCTGCCGATGAGGTGAATTTGGACGCCCTTTCCGATCAAGAGATCGAAGGACTGCTTTCCGGCGGAGCCGCCGAGGGCTTCCCTGATGTCCAGGACATCCGTTAAAGAAAGAAGGAAAGATGCCGATTCCAAGTATTTCCGGAGACAAACGCGCCCTTCTTAAGCAATGGCTGACAAATGGCCAGGCAAGCCTGCAACCTTTGACGTTTCCGCAGCGAGAGTTGTGGGAAGCATCGCCGGTAAGCGTAACGGACAGTGCCAACCACATCTGCTGCCTGATCCATTTGCGGGGTATGATCACGCAACAGGCCTGCGAGGCTGCCATTCAGCGAGTGGTGGAACGCCAGGAGGTTTTGCGGCTTTCATTCCTCCCAGGCAAGGAGCGGCCGGTGCAAATGATTCGTCAGAGCAGTGAAGCTAATTTCCGTTTTCAAGAGTTACCCCCGACCGGAAATCAGGAAGAGGCAGTCGAAGAGCTGGCAAAACAGACGTTCAGCGAGCCGTTTGACTCGGTTCAGGGTCCGCTTTATCGGGTTGACGTTATTCGCCTGAGTGCTGATCACCACGTGCTCGTCTTCGCGATTCATCACGCCATCGCTGATGGCTGGACCCTGGGTGTGTTCGTCCAGGACCTTTGCCTTGCTTATGTTCAAGGGCTGATGGGATTGCAAGAAGGGCTCCCACCGTTGCCGCTCACCTATGCCGCCTGGGGTGCAGCGGAGCGCCTGCTTTGGCAACCCGCGGAATTGGAGCGACGGGCCGATTTCTGGAAATCCCATCTCGCCGGTCACCGCCGGCTCTGGAAATCCCGGGAAGGGCCCGCTACCGCATCAGGTGCGCCCCAGCGATTGGTATCGCACGTTCCGACCGACTTGGCCGACGCCAGTCGGGAATTGACGCGCCTAACCGGCGCAACGCTTTTCAGCACGCTTCTGGCAGTGTTTCAAGTAGCCCTCTCCCGTTGGACAGGCGAGGAAGACGTCTTGGTCGGGACGCCCGTGGCTAATCGTTCCAGGCAGGCTGCGCGGGAAACAATGGGCTACTTCGCAGGCATTGTCCCGCTTCGAGGCCATGTCGACGCCGATCGTCCGTTTTCCGACAGCGTCAGCGCCGCGCACGAGGCCACCGTGAATTCCTTCGCCAATGCCATGCCATTTGCTGAACTCGTGCGAGCGCTTGGGGACTTGCCGGCGCCTGGTCACAATCCCATTTTTGAAGTGCGCTTCGCATTGCAGAACCATCCAGTCCCGGACGTAGCGCTTCACGGGTTGTCCGCCCGCCTGAGGATGCGCTCAACCGGCACCGCTCGCTTCCATCTCGGATGCGAAATTACCGTGTTGGAGGATGGACTCGAGGTGGTATGGCTTTTCCGGTCGAGTCTATTCCCTCTGGCCGAAATCGAGAATCTGTCGTACATCTTCAAGGCCCTGCTTGCGGACGCTTGCCGCTCACCGCACAGTCGGATCGCCGCCCTCAAGACTCGAACGCGATGAACATCTCGTCACCGACACAAACCTCGCTCGAAACGCCACAGCCTCCTTGGGTGAGCCGTGCGGCTTTCCCGATCGTCGCTGCGATATTCTTTCTCAATCAGGCCGTCCTCTGGACCGCTCTGTACTTTGGATGGATTTGGGCGGCCGTACTCCTGGTCTTGACCGCCAGTCATCTGATGCACGGGCTTTTAATCGGTTTCCATGAGGCATCCCATGGGCTACTTCGAAAGAGTCGGCGATTGAACGAGATAGATGGCGTGATCATCGGAATCTTTAGCCTGATGAGCTTCAGTCTTTACCGGGCGGCGCATCAGCTGCACCACGCCTATCTGGCTACCGAACGAGATATCGAACTCTGGCCCTTCGTCATCCCTGGAATGCCTCGCTGGGTCAGAATCCTGTCAGCGTTTCTCGAATTAAGTCTCGGGATATTGTTCACGCCCTTTTTGTTTGTCCGGACCTTTCTCCGTGCCGGTTCTCCAATCCGGAATAGAAAGCTCCGGCGTCGAATTTGGGCCGAGTTGGCGCTCGCTGCCGGCGTGTGGTTTTGCTTGTTATTGGCCGTGGCCTGGTCAGGCGCATGGAAATATTTCCTCTGGATGTATCTCGCGCCTGCGTATTTGGCCTCGAACCTGCAAAGCTGGCGCAAGTATATCGAGCATGTCGGACTTACCGGCTCCACCGTCAACAGCTCTACCCGGAGCATTGTGGCAGAGGGGCTGCTGGGCCGACTGGTCTCCTTCACTCTGCTCCATGAACCATTTCACGGGGTGCATCACCGGCACGCCGGACTGCCACATGCGGAGCTGCCGCAACGCGTTTCAGAGCTCGAGCCGAAGAATGTCGGCGAAGTGCCTCCTTTTCCGAGTTACCGGCATGCTTTGATGGACCTTCTCCGCAACCTTTCTGACCCCCGAGCCGGAGCCCAATGGCTCAAAGCCACCCCTCAGTGAACAAGCGCCGAAAACCCTTCCGACCAACTGATGGGAATAGATACAGCGGGTCCCAGGAAACAGCACGAACAGCGGCCACCGGCACCGCAACTGCCGCGCCTTTGGATTACGTCTTCGAGGGCATCGGGATCGCCAAAAAGTTCGATGATGGGCAAGTGCACGCTTTGCGAGGCGTAAACTTTCGAGTGGTCCAGGGCGAATTCCTTTCGGTGACCGGTCCAAGCGGTTGCGGAAAAACGACGCTGCTCCAGATGATGGGCGCCCTTGACCGGCCGACAAATGGAACCTTGCTCTACCGGGGAAACTCCCTTCCTGATCTGCAGGATCAATCGAGTTACCGCGCTCTCGAGATCGGCTTCATTTTCCAGTCGTTTCACTTGCTGCCAACCTTCACCGCGCTGGAAAATGTGCAGATTCCGATGTTTGAAAATCGCCTTCCCAGTTCGGGGCGCAAAGATCGGGCCACTGCTTTGCTAAAGTCGGTTGGATTGGGGCATCGTCTCAGCCATTTCCCCGCTAAGTTGTCCGGCGGAGAAAGGCAGAGGGTTGCGATCGCCCGCAGCCTGGCCAATAGTCCTTCGGTTCTTCTGGCAGATGAACCGACCGGTAATCTCGACAGCGAAAATGCAGGACTCATTCTGGACCTTATCATTCGGCTTCACCGTGAACAGCATATGACCCTGGTCCTGGTGACGCACGACATGAGTATCGCTCAACGGGCCTCCAGAACCATCCAGATGAAAGACGGGCGCATTTTGGAAGAGCGCGAATCACCCGCCGCAGGCCTATGATATGACTTTTTTCACCGTCGTGACCCGTGGGCTGATCCGTCGTCCGGTACGGACCGGCCTGACAATCCTGGGCATCTCCGTCGGCATTGCGGCGGTCGTGGCCCTGGTCGGTATCTCCCGGGGATTTAGCAAAAGCTGGGAGACAGGGATGAAAGCTCGAGGCACCGATGTGGTCGTCAGCAACATGGGGAGCTCGCTGGTTCCGAAACCCTTCAACGCCTCCGTGCGGGATCGCATCGCTCACCTTCCTCATGTGGCAGCGACCTGCGGCATCTTGGTCGATTTAATGAGCGTCGAAAATGCTCAGATGATGATGGTTTCCGCTCGGGAATGGGGCGGTTTCTCGTGGAGTAACCTTAAATTAATCTCAGGACGAATGCCCCGCGATGCCGGGGAACAAGCAGTCGTCCTCGGTCGCACCGCGGCAGAGGTGCTAAAGAAAAAGATTGGGGATAAGATTCAAATCGAGACCGCTGAACTGTCCGTCGTCGGGATCGTGGACGGCAACGCCTGGGTAGAGAACGGCTCGGTGATTCTTGCTTTACCGATCTTCCAGGATATTACCGGGAATCCGGACAAAATTAACATTATCGACGTCCGCGTTACGCCAGGCACCAGTGCCAAGGAGATCGACCTTCTCTGTGAGCAAATTAACAAGCTGGTGCCTGAAGGCCGCGCCGTGGTCGCGGGTGAACATATCACCCAAAGCGAGGCGTACCGGATGGTACAGGCGATGAGCTGGGGCACTTCATTACTCGCGGTGCTTGTCGGTGTGCTCGGCGTGATGAACACGATGCTGATGACCGTATTTGAGCGGACCCAAGAAATCTGCATACTGCTTGCGCTCGGTTGGCGACGCAGCCGGATCATTCGCATGGTGTTATGGGAATCTGCTTTGCTCGGCCTGCTTGGCGGAGTGGTCGGAGCCCTGATAGGTGCCCTCGGTCTGCAGCTCCTGGGAACCACACCAGCGATCCGAGGGCTTCTGGAACCCGACCTTAGTTTCAACCTGCTCACAATTTCCGTAGCGATTGCCGTTGCCGTAGGCATCGTCAGCGGCCTCTATCCTGCATGGCGTAGTTCACGACTGGTCCCGAGCCGAGCCTTGCAAGGCTGAATATCCAACTCACAAATGATAACCCAGCTCCACTCGGCGATTTTCCGCATTGTTTCTGCCGCACTTGGCCTCGCATTGTCTGCTCTCTTCGCTCATGCGATCGAACCTGGCGCCCCAACCTCAGCCAAGGATCTGGCCACCAGCCTTTCTGCAATGCAGGACGGCCCGTCTTACGTGCGTCTGCGCCTTGAGGTGAAACAGCCGCCAGACACCGCGAAGACAGCGCTTCAACTTCAGATCAAGGAGCGTCGCACCAGGTCGGCTACCGATGTTATTTATCAAGTGCTTTGGCCCAAAGAGCGAAAAGGAGAATCCGTCCTCTTGCACAAAACAGCTGGAAGTCCGCCGACAGGTTGGCTTTATGTTCCACCTGATAAACCTCGTCCCTTGGAGGCCTCTCATATGAACGAGGCATTGTTCGGCAGCGATTTATCTTATCAGGATATCATCGAAAATTTTTTTGGATGGGAAAACCAAGCCATCGTTGGCACCGAGGTCTTAAAGAATGTGAGTTGTCTTATCCTCGAATCGAAGCCTGGCAAAGGGGACGCTTCCAATTACGCCAGAGTACGCAGTTGGGTTGACGCACGCCGGCTCGTCCCCCTGCGGGTAGAAAAATACCTGCCCTCCGGCCAATTGGCGCGTCGGATTGAAACTACCCGCGTGGCCACAGACGACAAAGGACGCTTTATTCCTGCCGATCTCACAGTGCGCGGTCTCCGAGAAGATTCTGTCACCGACCTGGACGGATCCCGTATCAGGCACGACGTGAGTTATACCGATCAGGACTTCACAGCAGAGCGTCTCTCAGTGATTTCGGCGCCGACCGGCGCACCCGAGTAGCCGATGGGTTGAATTCTCTTATGTTCACCGCATATCAAGACGAATTCGTCTTCCGGACGAAAGGCAAAGGCACCTATGAACTGACCGATAAGGTGGCGGAACTGGTTCGCGCCAGTCAGGTGCGAACAGGGCTAACAAATGTGTTTCTTCGGCACACCAGCGCTAGCCTGCTCCTTTTTGAAAACGCTGATCCAACGGCGCGTCGAGACCTGGAGAAGTTTTTCGAACGATTAGTTCCGGCCGAAGAAGAATACTTTGTTCATACGCTGGAAGGTCCGGACGATATGCCTAGCCATATTCGTATGGCGCTTACCCGAACCTCGGAATCGATTCCTATCGCGGGCGGGCAACTACGCCTTGGAACTTGGCAAGGCCTGTTTTTGTTCGAGCATCGCGCGCTGGGTTCCGAGCGGTCCGTAGTCGTCTCGGTAATCGGAACGACCAAGTGAAGAGCTGATTCAAATTAAAACCATAGCTGCTTCGGATGCTTCGATTTCGTCGTCAGAATTTCAGAACTGCAATAGCTACTACTACCAGACTAGCAATCGAACGATGCTTGGGTAGAAGTTGCATCAGGGCCGGAGGCTAAGGAGGCGTTGGAAAACTGTCAAGAGACAAAGTTGGAAGCTTCGCCTGTCTGAGTCTTGCGTTACAATCTCCGGAATGAATGCTTTAGCCCCTGATGTATCGGTGATCGCAGGCGTTGGTCCGGGACTCGGAGCCTCGCTGGCGCGTAAATTGGCTGGAGAAGGTTGCCGCCTTGCTTTGCTGGCGAGGTCCTCCGATTATCTGGAGATTTTGTCTAAAGAGCTCCGCCAGAGGGGAACGAAAACTCTCGTCGTTCCCACCGACCTCGGGGAGGCCGATCAAGTAGCTGCCGCGTTCGAACGCATCCACCAGCAACTAGGCTCCGTCGACCTTTTGATTAACAATGCGAGTGCCAGCGGGCCTTTTGGTCAACCGTTTGTCGAGATCAGTCCGGAGAGCTTTGCTCGCGGTTGGCAAGTTGGCGTACTCGGTTCCTTTCTCTGCTCTCAAGCAGTCGTTCCGGATATGCTCGTTAAGAAAAGAGGTTGTATCCTGTTCACCGGCGCAACCTCTTCCGTTCGCGGAAGTGCCATCACTTTCAGCAGCGCAAAATTTGCGGTGCGCGGGCTCGCGCAGGCATTGGCCAGAGAGCTGTGGCCGCAGGGCATCCACGTGGCGCATGTTGTTATCGATGGCGTAATCCATGAAAACGAGTTCGATCTGGACGATGAAAACCAATCCAGGGAACCGCTCATGAATCCGGCAGCCATTGCAGAAGCCTATTGGGGGTTAGTTAAGCAAGATAGGTCAGCCTGGAGCTTGGAAATCGATCTGCGACCAGATCGCGAGAAGTTCTTTGAGTGATAGATCCAGACCCGTCGGCAATCCCGAACTTGGACGATGTCTCCGCTTCCTCAAATTCCCGGCGCTCCGTTTCCTCCTGGTGATCCTCAACCCACGCCGCCCAGTCCGGTGCCGCCACCAACCGAGCCGGCTCCTGACCTTCCCATGCCGACACCTCCCTCCCCAACGCCTAATCCTGTGCCTCCGATCGAGCCGTTACCGGAACCAGCTCAGATTTAGCGCGCATTGCTCAAACGCTGAGCACCAGCCAAAGCGCTCGGTGGATTTTCGCGCTATTGTTTTCTTCTTATGCGATTCCTGCCAGTCTTGGTGATGGTGCTTGCCGGGTTTTTTATATCGATCCAAGGACCAGTTAACGCGCGGTTACGCCTGGCTGTCGATTCCCCGGTGTTGAGCGCGGCCATCTCCTTTCTCTCTGGAGGGTTTCTTCTCTTGTGCATCATGGCGACCGGTGCTTTTGGAGGGACAGGCGCCGGCCTCAGAGGGATGCAATCGGCCCCGTTCTGGGCCTACCTTGGAGGGGCGCTTGGAGTGAGTTTCGTTCTCGGTTCAATCGTCGCTATTCCCCAAGTCGGTGTCGTCGTGGTCATCTGCGCGGCGATTCTCGGTCAGATGGTGGGCTCTTATCTGGCGGACACCCTGGGTTGGCTTGGAGTCCAGAGAGTGCCATTCGATCCTGTTCGCCTGGTCGGAATCGGTCTGGTGGTGCTTGGCGTGCTATTGGTGCAGAAGAAGTAATCGCTGCTTTCTCATCTTTGATACACCAGACCAAAACAACTTCACAAACTTCTTGCGTGCGCTTTGTGACTGAGAGTGAGAGAGTGTTTCGTTCTGGTTCAGTGGCACGGTGAATCGTCCATCAGGGCAACCTCATTGATGATTTGAAACTCTTTATTCGAGAACGGCTCTGTAGCTGACAGTCGCACTAACAATCCAATCATCATGAAGCTCTACGTCGGAAATTTTTCCTTTGATACAACAGAACGCTCACTGAGGGAACTCTTTGAGCCTTTCGGCACTGTAACTGAAGTCAAGCTGATCACGGATCGCGAAACCGGCGAGTCACGCGGTTTTGGGTTCGTAACAATGGGAAATGTCGCGGAAGGCAACGCGGCAATCAAGGGTCTGGACGGGAAAGATAAGGGAGGCCGCAAACTCAAGGTCAATGAGGCTCGCCCCAAAGATGACCGTGGGGGGCGCCCTTTTTCCGGACCCCGGCGCTAAGTGTCGCTCGCCGTTTAAATTTTTACCTGGGGCGGCTGAAGAAACTCGGCCTCCGCATTCTCGGGGCTCCCCGACGTCATTTTCGCCGGGTGGGGCTCAGCGTGTTTGTGGAATTGACCGAGACCGAGAGGCGTCGACATTCGGCTCGCCTTGATGTAATGACGGACGACCGGTTCGCCTTCGCCGGCGTGCAGGCTCCAGGCCCGCTCGGCAATCTCCGTTTCCGCTTTCGTGGTGCGCGAAAGCTGCCTTACATGTTCCGCCCACGAGGCCACCAGCATTTCGGTCCGAAACGTCCCGGGATTTTCCAGGTTTTCCTCGACTCGGTAAAGAAGAGCACCATTGCGCAAAAAGATCAGACGGAGCTGCTCAGTCAACGAAAGGAATTCTTCTCGATCGTCCGGACGAATTATCGATTCGACAGTGACGGTGACCGGCCCGTCATCTGGTTTTGGTGCCAGCGGAAAATCGTGCGCCGTCTCTAACGGCGCGGGATCAAGATTAAGAGCATGAGCGAAGTTGATAGAGAGCGGGATAGCCAATATCAGACTGGCCGTGAGGAGAACCGCACCACCGATCAGGGTATTGCTGAGCCCCAGAGAAGTCGCTGACCACCCCCAGACAATTCCGCCGATGGCAACCCCCCCTTGTGAGGCCACCATGTGCACTGCATTCATCCGCCCCCGCGCCCAGTCGGGCATTGCCCGCTGGCCTGCGATCCACAATTCCGAGGCAGAAATGGTCCAACTGATGCCCGCCAAAGCAGCCACCGGGAGGAAGATCCAAAGACTGGGAACGAGAGCCATAAGGACAAAAACGGCAATCAAAATGAGGCTCGCCAAAACGGTCAGCATGTTCGGGGTGGCTTTCTTGCGAGCGTAAGGCAATACCAGTGTTGCTCCCACGAGCGATCCAATTCCCAAGCTGGTGAAGACTAACCCGAGCTGATTTGCCCCCAGGCGCAAATGCTGAAATGCGACCACTGGCACCAAGGCGGGGACTACCGCAATGAAAAAGCCAAACAGTAAATCCCGAGTCAGAATAACCTGCATCCCTGGCGTATAGCGAACGTATCGCGCCGCGCCAGCAAGCGATTCCAACAAGTTTTCCAAATGTGGCGGAGCTTGCCTCTGCTCACGATAGCGCCGCGAAATCGTCAAAGCCGTTAACAGAAACGCCAGCGCATTGAGAGAAAAGAGCATCGCCGGTCCGGTAGCCGGCAGAAGAAATCCACCGATTGCCGGACCCACAATTCCGCCCATGTTCAACTGCACGCCGCCCAGCGTAATCGCTGAAGCGAGTTCTTCTTTTCGGACAACTTCTGGAATGATCGCTGCCCAAACCGGTGCGTTGAAGGCGAAGCCGATCCCCAACAAGAAAACCGTTGTCAGGATCAGGGATGGGTGAACCAATCGTAGCCAGGTGCAAACCGCCAGCAAGCCTGCCGCGGCCGCTAGCCAGAGATAAGTGCCGACAAAAAGTTTCTGCCGGTTCACCAAATCAGAGATTGCTCCGGCGGGTAAGGTAAAGAGAAAGAAAGGCAATGAGGCGCTCGTGGCCATCAGGGACAACAGCAATGGAGAAGCGCCCAAGGAGTTCATGAGCCAGGTTGCTGCCGTGTCATGGGCCGAGACGCAGCAACCAGAAACAAGACTCGCTATCCAAAGCCAGAGAAAGACCCGGTTCTTGAGCGCCAGCCAGGTGGAAGTATTCTTTTGTTGTTCGAAAGCCATCGCCAAGCGGGAAGAGGCTGGAAGCCGATTCTAAATTTAAGCTGCCGCCATACCCAAAACCAACTATCACGCTCACAGAAAAAGTATAGGATCTGCGCGTCCACTGCGGAGAAATTATCTTGCTCCCTTAGGCAAAAGCGCGTTTCCGCTTCTGGTGTACATTACTCACTCGACAGAGACGTGGACAACCGGGAAGCACCCTGGCTGCGGGAGACGAAAGGTTTGCCTCTGTGGTGTTCGAAATAATGCTTATGAGAATTTTAAAATGGATAAGTTTAATGTTGCTTCTCAGAGGATCGCCGATCCGATGGGTGCTTCTAACTCTCCTTTTGGGCGGCAACCTGTGGGCAACCGGATGGCAGGAGGTAAGCAGGAATTCCAATCTCGCAATTTATATCCGGCATCGAGTTGACTCACCCATTGAGGAGGTCCGCGGAGTCGGGGAGTTCAACGCGTCGATTTTGGTTGTTAGAGGAATATTGGCGAATGTTTCAAAATATTCCGAATTCATGCCCTATACGAAAGAATCTCGAGTCCTACCGCAAGACGCTCAACTCTGCTACATGGTGCTGAAACCACCGATCGTAGGGTCACTCGACTATACGATCCGAGTGCGCGAAGAGCTGGTCAATGGCCCGGATGGACGCGCCACTTACCACTCGCGCTGGGAACTGGCAAATGCCGATGGACCTCCGGCGCGACCCGGCGTAACCCGCGTGACTATTAATGAAGGGTCTTGGCTGCTTGAACCGATCGGAAATCAGACGAGAGCCACTTACACCCTCTACACCGATGGCGGCGGGATCCCGGCAATCCTGATGAATTTCGCCAACAAACAGAGCGTTTCGCGGCTTTTTGACGCACTCCGTGAACGCGTCCACAACGGAAACTAGAAGGCGTATCTCTTGCGCCGTCGTAAGCGAAGCGTCTCGCTTTTGCTTCTCCGGAACGGAGCAAACCGGGACGGTTCGCTTACCTTGCTGCGCTAACCGAAGTTGTCATTGGCTCAGGTTCGTTTCACGATGGCGAGAGCCAGGACCAGGATGATGAGGATCCCTTGGGCAACTTCCTGCAACCCGCCGGCCAGCCGAAGGACCTGCATGGTGGTCACGACCATGACTAAAAAGATAGAGCCGAGGAAAGTTCCGAGGGCAGTCGCCTTACCTCCCAGGATTGAGGATCCGCCGACGACCACGGCGCCCACAGACTGCAGCAAGAAAGGGTTGCCCATTTCGAGAAAGGCGCCTCCGACTCGAGCCGATAAGAGAACTCCGCCAAGACCGGCAAGTGCTCCGCTTATCACGTAGGCTAGCAAACGAGTGGCTTTTACGCGAACACCAGAAAGGTCTGCAGCGCTCGAATTCTGGCCCATGGCCGCCAACCCACGGCCGTAGACGGTTCGGTGCAATAGAAGATATGCCAAAAAACTTGCCGCGAGAGCCAGGATCAGGAGGACAGGTATATCCGCGATTCGGGTACTGACTAAGGAAACCAGAAATGGGCTGATAGCGTAGGTGCGAAACCCCCGATTGAAGACCAGCGTTCCGGTCGTCAGGATGTAACCTACGGCCAAGGTGGTGATGATCGGCGGGATCCGCAGATGATTTATCGTTAACGCGTTGAAGATGCCGACCCCGCTGCCAAGCAAGACGACCACGACCAAACCATTGAGGAGCTGACTATCCTGGCCGTTAATGACACTGGTCGCCAGAAAACCGGAGAGCGTCATTACGTTGGGAACCGACAAATCAACGGCGCCGTTTCCCGTGGTCACTACGAACATTTGACCGATAGCGACGACACAAAGGACGGAGGCAGACGCGAGAATTCCACTCAAACTACCGACACTCATTTGACCTGCTCCTACGCTCAAGGCAGTCCACAAAAGCAGGGTTCCCAAGAGTGCCCAGACCCAGGGTTGCTCGAAGAAGCGTCTCATGATCTTCGCCAGAACATGGTTCTAAAGACTACGATTCCGAGGAGAATGAGTCCCTGGACAGCGGCGATATAATCCGAGCTAACCTGAAGAAAACCGAGCAGCGCGCCTAAAAGAGCCAAGGTCACGGAGGCAAGCACAACGCCGATTGGATCAATTCGGCCCCCGACCAAATCGCAGCCTCCCATCACGACGGCGGCCACACTCAACAACGTGTAGCTAACCGCCGCGTTGACATCGGAGGCCGTGTTGACGCCCGTCAGACAAAGCCCCGCCGCTAGTCCAAACAACCCGCTGGTGAGATAAGTCCAGACATGAAAACGGACAGCCGGCCATCCGAGTTCGCGCATCGCCGGGAGATTATTACCGAATCCACGAAGAACAATTCCAAACCGGGTCCGCAAAAGGAGCACGCCAACAATCATGCTGGCAGCGATCACCAGGACCGGAAGCGGGATGATCGGAACGGATAGATTGAAGAAACTGCTTAGCCATTCTGGACAAGCACCGCCAGGCATGGGTTGCAAGGCGTATCCCAACCCGATCCAAACGAAAGAACTGCCAAGTGTCGCAACAAGCGCTGGAATGCGGCGATAATAGATCAGCGCGCCAAGAAGTGCATAAGCTCCCAAGCCGGCCAGTAACGCAAGAACACCCCAAAAAGGCTGTTCGACAAGCAGGGTGGCGCTAATGACATTCGTCAGCCCTGCAAAACCTCCAATCCCCAGATCGATTTCACTGCGGCCAACCACGTACATCTGCCCGAGCGAAACCAGCGTCAAAGGCATGGCCGAGGCCAGCAATAACCCAATGCCGAAAGGGGAGATCGCTCGCGGGTTCAACGTTCCGATCGCGATAACTACCACCAAAAGAGCGAGCATCGGAATTAGCCAGTTCGGAAAATACCATCTGGGGCCATTCTTCTCAGAGGTTGCCGGGCCCTCCTTCGCATCGAGGCCAAAGGCTGTCGCCACAAGTTCCTCGCGACTTGCCTCCAAACCCGAGATTTCCTTGGCAACGCGCCCTCGCGAAAAAACCAGCACACGTGAACAGTTCTGAAACTCCACGTCTTCCGAACTGTGCCAAACGATCAACTTTCCGGAGGCGGCGATTTGCTGAAGAGTCTGATAGAATTCGGCTTTCACGCCGACATCGACCCCTCGCGTCGGATCGTCCAGCAGTAATATATCGGTGTCCGTTAAGAGCGCCCGAGTGAAAAGGGCTTTTTGTTGATTACCCCCACTCAGGTCGGTGATTGGCTTCTCCAGCGCCGACTCCGTGAAGGCAAACCGCTTCGTCCAAGGCACCGACCAAGTACGTTCTTCCTGTTCGGAGACAGCACTCCATGGTCGGCGTCGCATCTGGCGGGCAATGGTCATGTTCAGGAGAGTTGACCACATTGGGAATACGCCCTCTTTTTGCCGATCACCCGTTACATACGAGACGCTTCCGGCCCGTCGAACACCTTCCTGGCGACCTCGCCGGTTTCGAAAAATAGCTCGCAGAAACTTCACCTGGCCACTTCCTTCAAGGCCGGCCAAACCGACGATCTCGCCGGCCAGCAAGGCCAACTTTTCTGGAGCGTTCGCCGAGATGAAGGGGCGATTGATGACGATCCGGACCGGGACATTGTTTGCCGAAACAGAAAGCTTTGGAGGGGCTCTGTGTTCGCGTATTTCGATTCTCCGGTCTTCGGCGGAAAGCCATTTGATCAGGTCTTGCTCGGTGGTTTCATGACGCGGCCCATGCCAGACCAGTCGCCCATCGCGCATGACCAGAAATTCCTGGGCAAGATCGAGGATTTCACCAAGGCGATGACCGATGAAAATCACGGAGAGACCGGAGTCGCTTCGTCGCCGCAAATAGGTCAGCAGCTGGTGCGCTCTTCGCGCGTCTAAGGAGGAAGTTGGTTCGTCCAGAATGAGTAACCTCAATCCCGGATCGAGGATGGCTCGAGCTATTTCCACCATTTGGCGCTCGGCCAGACTCAGGGCGCCGACTTCGATCCCTGTCCGCACCCGATTCTGGGGGAAGATAGCGTTGAGAGTCGCTTTTATCGCTCGCTCGGCTTTTCCGCGCCAGCCGATCCCGTGAAAGGTAGAGGCGAATTCCAAAAGGACGTTTTCGGCGACCGTCAGATTCGTACAAAGGGAGAGTTCCTGATGAACAACTCGAACACCGAGCACCCTCGCCTGCTGCGGTGAGTAAATTCCGAAATCGATCGGACGGCCCTCAATCAGGAGCCGTCCCTCGTTCGGACTTTGGGTACCCGAAAGAATTCTCGTGAGAGTTGACTTACCGGCGCCGTTACCGCCGAGCAAGGCAGTTATCTTGCCGAGGCAGACTTCCAGAGAAACATCTTTAACAGCGGTGGTGGCTCCAAACCTCTTCGTTAAGTGCTCGGCGATAACGACAGAATGCATTCAGGTTCGTTCGGCTATGCAGAGGTCACTCGCTGGTAAATCGGATCAACCGTTTTAGAACCATTATCCGTCAAAGGGTAAGACTTCTACTTGCCAACTAAATTCTTTTCTACCCAATCCTGGCTATAGCTAGGGCTAACAATCTGGCCCGGAGGCAGACTGGCAAAATCTTTCAGATTTTCCAAGGTCACACTCGCCCCTGGCATTTTAATCACTTGCGGCACTTTCTCTCCGTTCAGCACCGCTAGAGTGAGCCAAAAAGCTGCGCCACCAATTCCGGGAGCGGTATTCCCGGAGACAGTCTGGTAAGTTCCCTTTGCATTCTGGTCCTGCCACCACTTGAGGAAATTCGAGGTGCCTCCGCCTTGGATGATCGGGAGTTTGCGACCGCTTTGTTCAAAGGCCTGCACTATCCCGATGTCATCGCCGCCCCCCTGCGCAATGACCGCATCGACATTCTTCAAAGTGGGAAGAATATTTGAAACGGCTGATTGAGCAACGGCGGTCGTTGCCTGTCCGTAAATCTCGGCCACGATGTTAATTCCCGGATATTTCTTCAGCACTTCCTTCTGCGAATCAGAAATAATCTTGTCTGGCGCCGACCCCTGCACTCCGCGGACCAGGAGCACGTCGCCCTTCCCTTTCAGAAGATCCTTGGCGATGTAATCGGCCATACCGCCAAAGATGCCAACCATATCAAAATCAAATTTGTACGCGCAATCGGCAGTGGCGATGGAATCAAAAGCAACCACTTTGATGCCCGCCTGACAGGCCTTTTCGATCACACCGTTCAGGGCAGTGGGTGAAGCTGCGTTGATGGCAATCGCATCGACCCCTTTTAAAATGAGACTACTTATTTGTGAATTCTGCTGATTCACCGTTCCGTCGCCATTCTCGATATAGTATTCGGAAATCAGTCCAGCTGCTTTCGCCTTCTCGGCTGCTTCTCTGAAAGCATCAACCATCTGGCGTCTCCAGATATTGCCATAGTAGGAGTTAGAAAGAGCTATCCTCCATTTCTTCGTCTGGTCAGAATTCTTGCCGGCATCTTCGGCTTTGCCTTGGATCAGTGCTCCGGCCAGGACTGCCGCTATGATCAGCGGGATGTATTTTCTCATGATGTTGGTATTGGTTAGGTTCTATGGGGATCAGGGTTTTCGGATCGATTAAGTCTTTCGCGGATACGAGGAATTCCATTTGCTGGGGGAATTAGACGGCCGCAGAAGTCAGGAGACTCAGGGCATAAGAAAAGTAGCACTGACTCCGCCGAGTTGCACCGGACCGTCGAGGAAGCGTACCGCATGATTTTGGGTCTGCCTTTAGCAGCGGCGGAAAGATGTGTCGCCATTTCGGAACTGAGGGCTTTTGTAGTTCGCCTGGCGCCCGAGCTGTGTTACCGGTGTCCTACTTGATTCAAGGATCTTGGCATGTCTGCTCAGCTAATCAGCGAAAACCGCATCTTGCTCAAAACCTTGGAATTGAGCTGCTTTTTCGAACCTCAGACCGGCTTTCTTCGCCAGGTAGCGGTGGGAGATACCGAGGTGATCCGGGCAATCTATGGCGCGGTGCGCGATCCAAACTGGAATACGATCCAACCCGAAATTATTGTCAACCGGATCGAAACCGGCGAGAACCATTTCCGCCTCGAGTTTCAGGCTGAATGTTCGTCAGGAGAAATCGATTTCGATTGGCACGGAACGATCCACGGAAAAGCGGGAACGCTCACTTTTCGGTTTGCCGGGGAAGCAAAATCGACATTTCAGAAAAATCGTATCGGTCTTTGCCTTCTGCATCCCATTCGCGGATGCGCCGGAAAGCAATGTCGGGCTCGCGATCTCGGCAACCACTGGGTGGAATCGGAATTCCCTCGCTTCATTTCACCGCATCAGCCATTTAAGGCGCTAAGCGCTTTGTCCTGGGAAGTATCGCCAGGTCTCGAGGCGATGGTCACCTTTGACGGCGAAATATTTGAGACCGAGGATCAGCGAAATTGGACTGATGCTTCGTTCAAAACATATTGCACACCGCTCGAACAACCGTTCCCGATAGAAATTGACGCGGGAACGCAGGTGAATCAGGGGATAGGTCTTGAACTGGCCCGCAGAGCCGGGCCCCCGACGATTGCCAGCGAAACCGACTTCGGATTAATTCTGGTGAACGCGAACGAGGAAAAATCGCTTCCGTCGCTGGGCATTTGCGCCAGTGGCAATGGCGAGGCGTTGACGGCAACCGAGCGGCTTCGGTTCGCTGCCCTTGAACTGGATCACCTTCGTGTCGATGTTCATTTCGATGAACCAAGATGGCGCCAGTCGTTAGATCAGGCGACGGCAGATGCCAAAGGGATCGGCGCACGCATCCAGCCAGCGCTCTTTATCTCGGGGAAGAAAGATCTCCGCGCTTTCGCAAGCACCGTCGATCAGGAGGCCCTGCAGGGCTGCCTGATCTTCCATGTCGATGAATCATCCACCTCGGAACAATGGCTTCAATTCGCTTCGCAGCTGCTTCCTGGGATTGCTGTAGTAGGCGGGACAAACGCTTACTTTGCAGAATTAAACCGCCAGCGGCCGGGAATCCGTTTTCCAGTGGCGTTCTCCATCAATCCTCAAGTTCACGCGTTCGACGATCTCAGCTTGATCGAAAACCTGGAGGCCCAGCCCGAAACAATTTTGAGCGCCCGGGAATTCACCCCTTTTGATCTCTATATTTCTCCGATCACTCTGCGGCCGCGCTCCAATCCGAACGCGACAACCCTAGCCATTGAACCATCCGATCGCATACCATTCTCGGTTGACGCTCGTCAGCGAATCCTGTTTGGAGCCGCCTGGACCGTGGGTTCGCTTGCTCGCTTGCTTCCTCTGGCCGGGATAAAAAGTCTGACTTACTACGAAACGATCGGCTGGAAAGGGCTGATGGAATCCGAGCAGGGCAACTCAATGCCGGATCAATTCGACTCCAGGCCAAGCGAGATCTTCGCGGTCTACCATGTTTTTCACGCTTTGGCTGGTGCCACAGCTTTGTTCCCGGTCACGAATCCGGTCCCGCAGAAGATCGCAGCCGTCGGGTTTCGCAAAAATGGCTCGATGCACGTTCTCCTCGCCAACTTAGAACCCGATCCTTCGACGGTGAAGCTGCGACTGCCGGCTACCGGGGTTGCAGTTCAGATTCTTAGTGACGACAATTTGGACACCTCCAGGAAAGGAAAATTGCCAACCCCGGAGATGGTGAGCGTTCTTGGCGGCAAAGCGGTTTTTCGGCTCCCGAGTTATTCAGTGGCAATTCTTCGATGCCTTTAAGAAAACAGTTTTCCCAGGACTCCGGTCTGTTGAAAATCGTGGATCGCCTAACATTTGAACCGCATCGGATCCGCCTCGACCCCACCGGACACTACGAGGAAAGCTTTGATCGAGAATTTCCCTTCATCATCAAACTATTCTATTTTCAGCACAAAGACTTCACTCCCGGACTGACCTGGCACGAACGATTGGAACTTTATCTGCCCCTCGACGGTATTTCTCGAATGCAAATGGGAACGCGCCGAGTAGAATTGCGTCCGGGCGAGCTTCTGGTGGTCGATAACCTGCAACTTCACACCACGGTGGATTTTCCGGGCTTCGACTCCCGCGTCATTGTCATAAGCTTTTTGCCGGAGTTCGTCTACAGCCTCGGTTCGCCGTCTCACGACTATTTTTTTCTGCTTCCTTTTTACCCTCGAACGGATTCCCAAACTCGGGTAGTCAGGACCGGCACCTCAACGCTTCCAAAAATTCACCAAACGCTGGCTCAACTCCTGGAATGCTATTTTTCCCGCGAATCCTTTTATCAGGCTGGTTGCAAGGCGTACTTCCTCGAACTTCTGTTTGTTTTGGCGCAACATTTTCGGGCCTCGGAATTCCTTCGCTCCGAACTGATCAGGCAGCAGGAGAGAGCGGCTCGGCTAAAACCTGTCTTCGACTTTATTAGTTCGCGTTATACTGAGCCGATCACACTCAACTTGGGCGCCTCGCTGGCGAAAATGAGCCTTCCATCCTTCACCAGGCTGTTCAAAAAGGTGGCGGGAATGACCTTTGTCAGTTACGTGACTCACGTTCGGCTATCACAAGCATTGCGGCTGCTCAGAGAAACCTCTCTGACGGTCGCCGAGGTTGCCAGCCAGGTCGGATTTTCTGATCAAAGTTATTTCGACCGTAAATTCCGTTTTGCTTTCGGAGAAACTCCCAGCAGCATTCGGAAGAAGGCAGCGCCAGGCTAATTGTCCTAAAATCGATCGTCTCGTTTTACTATCGGCGCACCGCCGATATGGGAATGGGGCAAAAGCAAAATCAGAAAATCGAATTTGAAGAAAAAACACACTATGAATATAGCTCTGCTCGGAGCCGGCGGAAAAATGGGATGCCGGCTAACAGCTAACCTCCGCCATCTCTCCCATTATCAAATCAACTATGTCGAATCCAGCGCAGCAAGAAGTGAGCAACTAGCGGTCGACGGGATCAAGTCTATCGCGGTTGAGGAGGCGACCAGGCAGGCCGAAGTGGTGATCCTTGCTATCCCCGATCGCCTGATTGGCAAAGTCACCCACGAAATTGTGCCTGGATTGAAGGCCGGAACTATCGTCTTCGGGCTCGACCCGGCGGCGGCCTACGCCGGGGTGATGCCTGATCGCAAAGATATCACCTACTTTATCGCCCACCCTTGTCATCCTCTTCTTTTCTCGGATACTGCGCCGGCCAACCAGCAAACTGACTGGTTTGGTGGACAAGGCGCCTTGGCCCAAAGTGTTGTCTGCGCTCTTTTCCAAGGCCCTGAAGAGCACTACGCGATCGGCGAGAAGTTGGCCGGCGAAATGTTCGCGCCGATTCTCCGTTTACATAGGATATCGATCGAGCAGATGGCCATTTTAGAACCGGCGGTCGTTGAATCAACGATGGCCACCTGCATCACGGTATTGCGCGAAGCAATGGAAACTGCCGTGCAAAAAGGGGTCCCAAAGCAAGCCGTCTATGATTTTTGCTTAGGGCATATTCGCACTGAACTAGCTATCGTCTTTGGATTTGCCGAATTTCCCTTTTCCGATGGCGCAATCAAGGCGATCGAGCAAAATAAGTCACGGATTTTTCGAGACGACTGGAAAAACGTTATCTCCATTCCAGCTCTACGGGAAAGCGTCCGAGAAATCTGCCAAGCATCATGATCAAAACGACGACGCTAGTGCACCGTCTCCTAAATCCCTTGGGCTCCGTTGCGTTCAAAATGGATCGCCTGCGAGGCGTGAGGAGGGAGCATATCTGGATCGATACGTGACTGACGAACAACGAAGCAGCCGACCCATTTTCAACGCAACCCTCTGGGCCGCGGCCGGTTGGCTGTTTTTCCTCCGCCGCGGCGGATCGACCGCTATGATCCAGATAGCGGCGCTTCGCTCGCGCCTTGAAAAACAGCCAACTGACCTGCGGCGGAGCCCAAGGGATTTAGGAGACGGTGCACTAGTGTACTGAATGATAAGTTCATTTCATTAATCGAGTGAAGCGCTGATTTTCTCGAAAATGCTACCGGCGGTGGCGGTCCAACGAAATGGTTTAGGTTCGTTATTGTGCTCAGCGATGTAGGCTTCGATCGCCTCAATGAGGTGCTTGACCGACCGGAAGCTACCTCGGCGGATCGCTTGGGTGGTGATCTTTGCGAACCATCGCTCCACCTGATTGATCCAGGAACTACCGGTGGGAGTAAAATGCAACACGTAATGTGGGCGTCGAGCAAACCAGTTGCGCACCCGAGGAGTTTTGTGAGTGGCAAGATTATCCAAGACGATATGAATCTGAGTTTCACCCGGTAGTTGGCTATCAACCAGATTCATGAATTTGAGGAACTCCTCTTCGCGATGACGGTTGTGGCATTTGCCGATCACTCGTCCGGTGGCCACGTCGTAGGCGCTGAAGAGTGACACGATGCCATGGCGGTAGTAGTCGTGGCTTTGGCGTTCAGGACGTCCCGGCCTCATCGGCAAGATTGGTTGAGTGCGTTCCAGAGCTTGGGTTTGACTCTTTTCATCCACGCAAAGCACAATCGCTTTCTCGGGCGGATTAAAATAGAGCCCTACGATGTCACGTACCTTTTCGACGAACATCGGATCGGTACTGAGTTTGAAACTCTTGACCAAATGCGGCTTTAAACCAAAAGCCTGCCAGATGCGTCGTACCGAATGTTGAGAAATTCCAGCTTCTTTGGCCATCAGCCAACTACTCCAGTGAGTCCGAGCCGGAGGTGTTGTTTCCAAGGTCTTGGTGACCACTTCCTCAACCTTCTGATCTGATATCTCCCGCGGCGCTCCACTGCGCGGTGCGTCGACTAATCCAGCCATCCTTTCAGCGGCAAAACGTCGACGCCACTTGCCAACTGTGTGCACACAAACCCTAAGCTCTTGCGCCACGGCTTCGTTGGATTTATCTCGCGCACAGCTCAGGACGATGTTAGCGCGCAGCGCCATGCCCTGCGCGGATTTGGGTCGCCGCCCAATGAGCTGCAATTTTTCAAACTCCTCTTGGCTTAGATGGATTTTGCTTACCGGACGTCCTTTTGACATCCCTTCTTTCTATTTAATTTTCGGCGACACTGCAATATTTATGAAATGAACTTATCATTCAGTACACTAGTACATCGTCTCATAAGTGGGAGGCATACCGTTGGCTTCAAAAGGGTTTGGATGCTAGGCGCGAGTGAGGAGCGTATCCGCTGCGATACGCAACGAAGGAGCAACGACGCAGACGAACCCTTTTCAAGCCAACCCGGAGGGCCGATGGCGCTTTGGTCGATTTTCTGCGTTGCTCGCTCCTCACGTACGGATCTCAGTATGCTCGTCGCTCGCGCCTTGAAAATCGACCAAATCGCCGACGGCGGTATGCCTCCCACTTATGAGACGATGTACTAGCCGCGCCCGGCGCGTCGGTGAGGGCAAGCCGGGAACTGTCGGCGTCCCGTGTGCGCAAAGCAGATGTCATCGGCTTCGTTACAAGACCCAGCCAGTCCGGCTTCGCCTGCAGCAGGGCGATGCCAGGCTGGTTATGAAAATGATAAAACCATTCATAGGGCCAATCTATGTCAAGCTTCGGACAGATTAGGGCGAGTCAGGAGACTCAGATAGCGGGAACGTCATTTTTACAAGCAATCAAGACCAAGCATCAGCTTTGACGCAATCGATAGGCTTACCAGCGACATACACAACTATGAAAGCAAGCCCCGTTCCTCGTCGTTGTCAGGTGCGCGCCAAGCCTCTGAAAATGGCAAAGAGAAAACCTACATCGGTTTTCTTCCCGAGGTTAAAACCGTTATGAACCCCGCTCAACCAGCAGTCACACTACCTCCGCAGCCGACGGGTTACAAGCATCGCTTCCACGCCATGGTCAAGCCGCTCGGCGCACTCTGTAACCTCGATTGCACGTATTGCTATTACTTACATAAGGCGGGATTGCTCCACCAACCCAAAGCCCCGCGGATGTCCGACGAGATCCTCGAACAGCACATCCGTCGATACATCGAAGCTCAGACGGGCAACGAGGTGGTGTTCAGTTGGCAGGGCGGAGAACCGACGCTGCTTGGGCTGGAGTTTTTTCGCAAAGTCGTGGCTCTGGAAGCTCGTTACAAGAAGCCGCACCAGCGCGTTGAAAACGATCTGCAAACCAACGGCACGCTACTCGATGCCGAGTGGGCCACGTTCCTCAAAGAACACCATTTCCTTGTCGGCCTGAGTTGCGACGGCCCGAAGAGGCTGCATGACCAGTACCGCGTCACCAAGGGCGGCCAACCAACGCACTCCAAGGTGATGGCCGCCGCACGCCTGTTACGGAAACACGGCGTGCCGTTCAACGCGCTCTGCGTAGTCAACCGCGAGAACGCCAAGTACCCGCTCGACGTGTATCGGTTCCTGACCCGCGAACTAGGCGTCTGGCGCGTGCAATTGATTTCGTGCGTCGAGCCAAAAGCTTTTCGTAACGTGGCGCCGCAACGGTGGGATCCCGCCCTCCTGCCAGTCACCGGCACGCCGCAGGCAAAACCAGGCACCCCGGACTCGGTGGTGACCGATTGGTCGGTGGACCCGGACCAATGGGGTTCTTTTCTGTGCAAGGTGTGGGACGACTGGTACGCCCGTGACTACGGCAAGGTGAACGTGGATTTGTTCGAGACAGCGGTCGTGCAATCGCTTGGTTTGCCGTCTCAACGCTGCATCACGGCGGAGTTCTGCGGCAAAGGCATGGCCGTCGAGCACAACGGCGACGTGTTCTCGTGCGACCACTACGTTTATCCGGATTACCGGGTCGGCAACATTCGCGAGACGCATTGGGGCGCTATGGCCTACTCCGAACCGCAGAAGAAGTTCGGCTTCGCGAAACGCGACACGCTACCGGAGTACTGCCAGCAGTGCCCGTACCTGTCACTCTGCTGGGGCGAACGTCCAAAGAACCGGCTGGTTCGGACCCCGTCGGGCGAGATCGGGCTGAACTATTTGTGCCCCGGCCTCAAGCAATTCTACGCCCACATCCAGCGCGACATGCCCGAGATTTTACGCCGCGTTCGGAAGGAATAAGCGGTAGCGGTCCCCCCCTTGGCAAGCGGAACCTTCGAGAGCAACAAGGGCGGGTTTATCGCCGTAGCGGCATGTTTCCTCTCTGATGCAATCCGGACGATTGTGGTCATGGCACACAGCATATCTCGCTCGAGTTGCGCTACGTCTGCAGTGGGCGCGAAGTCGTTCTCAATTTAATGATCAAACGAATTCTCAGGATCGTTTTCGGCGGCCCATCCGACGCTGACCGAGTCGGCCTTTCGGAGCCTTGTCTCACAAATTGGCTGTCGGCGGCAGTCGTCCCAAAGGCCAAACAGCTAAGGATCGACCGATGAATGCGAAATACGCTGAAAAGGGTTTTCGTCCGACCCATACCTTCAGCGCACCCAGCGAAATGTCTATAACAGCCACGACACTATCCCGTTCTCGATTGCTCTCATTTTGACGACGACGCAAAGTAAACAATTGAGTTTACGCGGAAGAACAAGCCATGCTACACATTTGTGCGCTATGCCGATCGCTTCGCTAAAGCTGAGAACTTTCGCGGACGATAACGTCTATCAAGGTGCCTAGTAGCCGGCCCGAGAGAAAGCAAAATTCGAAAGCCGCCGATTTGTTATTGAGTTGCGCACAGGCGTTTTCAATCGGTGGTCGTTGACAGCAGCAGATTTTCCTTCAGCGCACTGGTGCTGGTCCGGTTGAGGCCCGCATAATCAGTCGTGGTTTCAATATTTCGTGGCGCGGTGGTCCGCCCTCGAAAACAATCCGCGCGGCGGTGCGCCCTTTTTGGACTCCCAATCCGTCGACCGTGGTGAGTGGCGGATCGGAACGTTCAGCATCCGGAATATCGTTGTATCCCACCACTGAAAGGTCGCGCGGCACGGATAGGCCGCGGCGGCGGGCCTCGTTGATGACCGCGATTGCCTGCATCACAGACATCGACAGGATGGCGGTTGCATTGGGCGCGGCATCAAGCATCACGCGCGCCGCATCGCGGTCCCACGGATCGGCCTGAACCATAGGAACGTCATTGATGGCGAGGCCGGCCTTGGAAAAAGCGTCGGCATAGCCGTGAAACTTCTCCTGATCAGTGGGTAGGCCAGCCGCCTCGCGGCTGCGACGTTGCCCAGGGGGATGAACACGCGCCAAACCGGCACTGCGGAGGAAGGAAAGAATGCCGAAACGACGATGGCCGTGCTCAATCAGATGCTTCGCCGCCGCGTAGCAGCCCGCGCGCGCGTCCACGCGGACTGAGCTGATACTCGGGCCAGGGTCGAAGTCGACCACGGCAAAGGGCAAGCGGCGTAGCTGCGCCAGTTCGACCTCAGCCAAATGCTCGACCCGACCAAAGATGAAGCCGTCTACCAGGGCAGTCTTGACGCCGCCGTTACCGTTCCTGCCCGGGACGATGACAAGGTTCGCACCGATCTCGTCGCATGCTTCGCCCACACCTAGGAGAAACAGATCGAAAACCGGGTTCCGCAACGAATCCCCCACACCCCAATCGCTGGGCGGCATGACGCCAATGGCATTGAACTTCCCCGCGCGCAGAAGCCGGCCTTTGGGATCGGGCCCGAGATAACCGAGCTCGCGCGCCGCCGCTTCGACCCTCTGACGCAGCTTCGGGCGAACCAACTCCGGGTTGTTGAATACGTTAGAGGCCGTACCCCGCGAGACCCCTGCGGCCTTCGCCACGTCAACTAATCGAGCCACGTTCTTTCTTTCATTTCTTTTGATTTTCGCCATTTCTTCCTGATTTTTGGACCGATCCAATATGGGCTTGACAACTTTTGAGGAGAGAAGGAAAACTAGAATGGATCGATCCAAGCGTCAATAAAGCGTGATTTGCTTCAACTCTAACTCGGAGAGCTTACTCATGAATGCAGAAAACTCTGCGGACTTATATCCAGCTACTTGGGATCCGGCATTGGATGCCGTAATTGCAGCGCCAAAGCACCACAAAGTCCTCTTTGAAAACGGGCAGCTTCGCGTGCTTGAAATAACTCTGGAGCCAAACGACGAAGAACCCGTCCACCATCACCGGTGGCCGTCGGTCTTCGTGTTCGATCAGGTCCAGGGACCGGTGCATGATTTTGCTCCAGACGGTACACAGCTGCCTCCAAACCGGGATGTCATAAAGGCGATCGAGGCGTGGAATGGTCAGGGATGTTTGATTGTGAATATGGCGCCGCAACCAGCCGGACGGGTCTTCAACGCCTCGGGGAAGACGCTCCACGGCATCCGAATCGAGATGAAGACAGTGCAGAATCCGTTCTAAAACGCACGCTAAGCGGCATCGAGGTATGCTGAGCGAGGATTCCGCAGTGGCCGGAAGTCATTTTGGAGTGGCTCTGGGGCCAAACGTAATCGCCGTTGAAGGTGATGTGCTCCCAGCCGAGCGGCGCGACATGGGCAAGCAAATCATCGCTGATAATCTTACCTCTGGGAACGCAGCTCGGTCACAGCGCGACTGAGATAAACATAAACGGTGCCATTACCGCGACGATCAAACGTCACAACGCTTCTGTATTGTCACTTTGATCGCAAAAATTCATCGAGCATACGTCGTTCCTGCCCTTCACTGGCGATATCGGCAGCGAGCCGATCGTAGAGTTGGGCGGCTCCCTCGAATATCATGGCGGCCGCCTTGTCCTCACTCAAAAAGGCGGCAATCTCACGCATTTCTGCGACCCACCGATAAGCTTTTGGATACATGTCGGGTATTCCCGTCTCAAATCTCGAGAGTAATTGCGGCAAACTCTCACCCAACTCCCGATATAAGTCTCTCGAACTTCCCGACCTGGAAGCAGCCAGGAGCATCGCGGTGCCAATTGCCGTAAGGCCTTTGCTGACACCGGAATAGGACATCTTTAGCGCAGCGGCGGCTCCTATCGGACCATCGATCTGCCGCAGATCAAGGCCAAGCGCACGAAGCACGGATGCGCGGCCGGTCTGCCCGCCGCTGACGTAAAACCTTGGGCCTTTCTCGCCCGGCTGTGGCGGAGCGCCTATAATAGCCCCGTCGATAACATCGCACCCCGTTTCTGCGAGCGTAACGGCGACCTGTGTCTTGGTTTTCGGACTTAGGGCATTGCAATCGATAAAAACCGGCTTGTGGCGGCTTTCGCTAAGGCGTTTCACAAACCCCTCTGCGAGCGCGACAGCCTCGCCAGGCGGTACGATCGAAAGAATGAGATCTGCGGTGGTAATCGTTTCTGGAGAGACGTCTTCCATTCCCGCTGCGCCGGCCCTTTTGACTGTGGCTGCACTACGACCATCGAGTGAAGTCAGCACGCGCGCGCCATGCTCTACCAGGCGCGCTGATATAGCACTTCCCATGGCACCCGGAGAATGGATAGCAACAACAATGTTCATGCGAAAACAATCGTAGAAAATTTGGCATCCTCAAATGAGGGCAAATTTTCTTGGGGTTACCGCTCGCCGAAAAAGGCTTGCTCGACGAGATGCGTCGAGGTCGCCTTCGAAGCGTAAGGTCTCGCGCACAATTCTCCAGGTCGACCAGGCCAACAGCATCGAATCGTTATCCTGGCCGATTCCAGCCTCGCCCCTGATCGCCGAAGCCCACGCAACCCTCTTCGGTGACCGCAACCGTATCCTCAAGCTTGATGAAGCCCCGCTTGGGATGCGCCATCGTAGTCTCGATGGAGAGGACCATGTCGGCCTCCAGCGGCCGGGTCGAGTCATAGCCCTCATAAGCCCAAGGCTCGTAGTCGGTCAAGCGCGGCGCTTCGTGACTGACGAGGCCCATGCCATGCGCCACAAAATCCAGATATACTCGGTGGGACGAGGCGCTCACCAACTCACGGGCCGCCGCGAAAATCTCAGCCCCTGCGGCACCGCGCCGGATCGGGCGGCGCACCCGTTGTTGGATCTCCTCGATCACACCGAGAAGGTCCACTAGCTCGGCATCTGGCTCACCGAGAATCCCCATCCGGCACAAATCGCCGATATAGCCCTTGTAATTTCCCCCGGAATCGAGGGAAAAGATGTCGCCGGATTCGAGGCGCTGGTCGGAGGGCGCCCGATTGAAGCTCTTGCCGGCCGACATCAGGCAGTATTCGAAGGTCAGGCCCCGCTCGACCTCCTCGCGCCGCAGTCGGTCGACGAGCTCATGTTTCGTTTGGCCCGGCGCACACCCGTTGAACACGGCGAGCATCGAGGCCAGAACACGCTCGGAGGCCTCCCGCAACAGCGTGAGTTCGGCTTTCGTCTTTCGCGCACGTAGCCGCTCCAGCGGAAAATAGGCGTCGACGATCTGGCAATTGTTTAGCCCGTCCTGGAGCAACTTGGCGGCGTCCCAGGGCAGGAAGGACGCCTCGACGCCGACCTTGCCGATCGGCCCGGGCAGACCCCTGATATGCTCGACGGCCCGCTGGATTGCGGTGGTGCTGTTGCGCGAGGTCGTCGCGACGACCCGAGGCCAGAACTTGTCGAGCTGCTTCTCGTGGCTTTCGAGATGGCATCCGATATATGCCGCGTTGTCGGGGCGGCCCTTCTGATAGACCACGACCGGCAGATAGCGGCTCACCCCGATCGCATCCATGTAGTCGAAGAAGAAGAAACGATAGCCGCCAAGCAGATACTGCACATTGTGCTTAGAGGTCGCGACGACGACGTCGATGCCCTCCTCTTCGAGCAGAGTGTCGAGTCGCGCAGTGTCGAAGGGCGCGTGCTTTGCCTCGTCAGGTCGAGCTTCGCTCATGTTGTTTCTCCGGCTACTGGGGGGTCGCTTTCAAGCTTACACTTTGGATGAGTGCTGGCCTGCCTGAGAACGGATCCGATCCTAGCCTTAATATTTGCATTCTGCAATGATTTTAGAAGACAGTTTTCGGATAGGAATTCCGCAATGCCACGAAACGATTAAACGGGCGAAAAAATGTGCCAGTCTTTGAGACGCGGAGGGATACTGATGCACCCCACGCCCTGATCTCGACTTCTAAGGACGAAATCAACAAAGACCCGCTCGCATTTATATTGCAAAATCCCGGCCGACTCAATAGTGGGTGCGGGCGCAGTAGTCATCAAAGATTTCCTGGATCAAGGGACCGGTCTTTTAATCGCCGGCAACCCGGCAACCGTAAGAAAGCGTTTGTTTGAGGTCAACCCAATACGCTGAGGCCTCCTCTGAGCGCTTCGGCAGTAACGAACGCAAATACGAGTCGAGACTTAGTTGCGAAACGAGGCGGACTCCGCGTTTCGAACCAGGCGAGGCCACTACGACCGAATCGATCAGATTTACCGAAATGAGTCTGCGCGCTAATGTTCCCCCGATTGGCAACTGGCTCATTCAAAGTCAATCAGAGGCTAGGCGGCGATCGATATTACTATCAGACGCCCTTAAGAAGGCTGGCGATTTTTTGCTCGCGCGGAGGAGCTCAGCAAAATGAGAATCGCAGAAATCGCGACTGTAAGCTAACTGTATTTCGCACCGCCTTCGTTCATAACCCCAGTCGACTATCTAGGCAAGAGCTGCGCCGCTTTTCGTGCGCCATTGGATTGTTTAGTGAGACGTGCCAGGATGGTACCTTTTGCGATAATAACTTGACCGGACAAATTGGGTCTCAAATGGTCGGATTTGTCTGAAGTTAACTTTCGAAAACAGCAACTCAGTTCAGATTTTTCCCTAACTTTGCGGTAAAGTTGGACTTCCGTCCTACGTTGCAGGAGCAATCACGAATCGATGATCCGCCACCAGTTCAAGACCCAGGACGACGTCACGCTCAATGCGGTGGAGACAAGCAACCCGTTGGGCCAGACGATCTTGTTCGTTCACGGGCTCTCGCAAAGTTGGCGCTCTTGGATGGCGCAATTCGCGGATCCTCAGTTACGCGAACGGTTTCGTCTCGTCGCTTTGGATTTACGCGGGCACGGCGAGTCGCAAGGCGCTTTCGGCGCCATCGATCAGGAGGGGCAATCCGTTGGCGGCGCTTGCCGTCGCTCAGTACAATGATGGCAATGTCGAGACTACATCCCCCTAAAGGTGTATTTGATCAATTGTGTCACACTTTTTAAATTGTCGGAAACAGACGGAAGCCTTCATAAGGTATTCGATGTCA
Organism: uncultured Verrucomicrobiae bacterium; assembly: GCA_963742335.1. Classification (GTDB taxonomy): domain Bacteria; phylum Verrucomicrobiota; class Verrucomicrobiia; order Chthoniobacterales; family JAFAMB01; genus JAFAMB01. The sequence goes on along the minus strand of CAVULL010000035.1, from coordinate 967 downwards.
AACCGGACAATATCTAAAATCGTGCCTCCAGTAATCCTCGGAGCGTTCGCCTTGCTGACCAGTTGCGCAGAGCACAACACTCCTCCACCGACCACCACGAGCCCCAAAATGGAAATGAAGGCGGCCGGTCAGTAGATACTGGCCGTAGAAAGACGATCTTTCTCTGCGATTACCTTGCTTCGCGAGAGGTTCAACGGGAGGTGCACGAAGGCCTCAACGTCGTTGAGAACTGGAACGCGACCGGTTTCCCTGAGCCCGTTCGGCTAAACCTCTGGGGGTTTGGAAGGCCAGGAAATCTACCACGGGTCACACGCGCTCTTTCTTCAAGGACAAGCCGTCTTCCTTATACTCTGGACGCCTGCGCTTGAGGCGGGCAGCGACTCCGAAGGCGACCTGAGATTTCGACGTCGCCCGGGTTCAGGGGGCTGTCTTAATTTTAGAAACACATTCGATGAATCGGCCCACGTCTTAGAAGCTCTTGGCCACTTTTGGTGAAGCGGCCGTTTGCGCCCGCAGCCCCAGTCGCCTCGATTGAAGCGATTTTGTTAGGCCTCGTCAGGATTCACCGGATGGCGTAACCGCCGAACGAAATGGCACACGCAGGTATGATAAATCCAAAGGAGTAAATTCTGTTTCTGCTACGGCGGGATGCAGCCTGCTTTGAAGGACGGTCCAGAGATCTGTTCCGACTGAGGCCTGACTCATTCTTTGCAATTTCAAACCCCAATCGACCCAACTGATGTGAACGTCTGCGCATGCTGCAACTGATGCGTCTGTCATTATGACTCCTTTCCTGCAACAGGACTATACGCTAGAGACGCTCTGTTTCAATAACTGGTGCTTTCGCACAACCGGGGCATCGAGAATACAATGAAAACAAGAACGTTGCGCTTTTATCAGGAAGGAGGCGGGAAAGGCCAGAGCATCACCTCGACCTGACCACTGGACCGAAGTCATAAGGAAACGC
>CAVULL010000034.1:0-67003 GCA_963742335.1 uncultured Verrucomicrobiae bacterium | reverse complement strand
CTTCTTGATTCTCGTCCGTCGCCGACCAGTTCTTGCCGATGACGAACCGAACTCTGTCGCCGCCGGTGAAGTAACGACGCCACGCGACCATTGCTCCGCTCCGCATCGCCGCCCAATCTTCATCGACAATGATCTATGCTTTCGCTTTTAACCGGATCGCCCGAATCAGCGAATTTCACTAATACATTTTCCGAAGTGTTCCCGATGCTTTTGCGTATGACAGAAGGTGCGAATCGGACCGTTTTGATGATTCTCTCGACAGCCCCGGCGCGTCGGTTGTTTTGGTTTTGGTCCTAAGTTCGAATCGGTTAATGTTTGGTTAAAAGATTATGGATGAAGCAACGGATTTTGAAGATAAAGAATCGCTCAGTCATCCGCGGAGTCAGGTTTACGCCATCTTTCACGATGTGGAGACGGCTCGACGGGCGGCAAAGGAGCTCAATCAGATCGGGATTGAACCGGCGGGCATCGGACTTCTGGTAGGAAACGAGGACGCCGCAAAACTGGATGCGGCAACCGGTGAACACGGCTTTTTAGCCAAAGTTGTGCGGATGGGTTTGGAGATGGGAGACACAGATACCGATTATCTGGGGTATTATCGTCGCGCGTTACTGGAAGGCTACGCTGTTATTGCCGTCGTTACGCAGGACGATGCCTCGCGGACGAAAGTTCGCACGTTGCTCAAGACGTCCGGCGCACACGCCATGACTTATTTTGGTCAATTTAGCACCGAGATTTGGGAAGGATGAGCACTGGTTGAGAAGACAGGAGGCAGGGGGCGCAGAAAGGAAAGGCCTTACGGTCAGGAACAAATTCCGGAGTGGAATCGACTGCTAGCCTTTCCAATTCTTTTTCGCTTAGAAGCGGGTGAATTGGCTGCGGCATTCTTTTCTTGGTTTCGATTCCCAAGATTTAGGATGCGGTTGACCGACCTCGCGATCGTGAGCTCCTCATCCGTGTGGATGACCCGTACCTTGACCGAGCGGGCATCCGGTGAAATTAACGGCGCATTCTCGGCGTTGCGCTTCTGATCTAATTCGATGCCGAGAAAACCGAGGCCGTCGCAGATCCGCTCACGAACGGCCGGTGCGCTCTCGCCAACGCCTCCTGCGAAGACGAGCGTATCCAGGCCGCCGAGCGCCGCCGCAAAGGAACCGATCCACTTTCTCACCTGATAGCAAAATAGCGCGACCGCTTCAGCCGCCCGCACGTCCCGCGATTCAGAGTCGAGCAAGTCACGCATATCGGAAGTGGTTTCCGAAATACCGAGCAACCCTGATTCGAAATTGACCATCTCGTTGAACTGCTTCGCACTCATTTTTTCAACGCGCGCCAGATGCCAAACCAACCCGGGATCCAGATCGCCTGAGCGAGTGCTCATCGGCACCCCGGCTGTCGGAGTGAAACTCATGCTGGTGTCCACCGGCTTACCGTCCCGCACCGCCGCCAGACTCGCGCCATTGCCAAGGCGGGCGAGAATGCTCCGCCTTTGGGCCGCTTCCGTTCCGGCCAGACGAGCCAGTTCTCCCAGCAGGAACGCATAGGACAATCCGTGAAACCCGTACCGACGCACGCCCTGTGCCTCGTATCGGCGTGGGATGGGCAACAACTGCGCGACGCGCGGCAGATCATGGTGAAACGCTGTGTCAAAACATGCGACTTGAGGCAGGTCAGGGAATCGACGATGAAACGCTTCTGTCAAGAGGATCTCCAATCAAACGGGATCGCAATGTCGAGATCGTCCCGCACACATTTATCTTCGCTGGCAAAGCGGCCCCAGGCTACTTTATGGCCAAGCTGATCATCAAGTTGATCAACTCTGTGGCCGAAGTATTGGATACGGATCCAGATGTCGGGGATCGCCTCAAAGTCGTATCTTTGCCCAACTACAACGTTAAGCAAGCTCAATGGATATATCCTGCTGCCGACTTGTCTGAACAAATTTCTACGGCCGGCTACGAAGCCTCTGGTACGAGCAACATGAAATTTGCCATGAACGGGGGGTTAACCATAGGAACCTTGGACGGGGCCAACATTGAAATTCGCGACGAAGTTGGACAAGAAAACTTCTTTTTGTTTGGACTAACAGCGGAAGAAGTTCGAGAAAAGAAGGCCTCTGGGTATTCTCCCCTGGGACTACTACCAGTCTAATCCCGACCTGCGAGACGCGGTTGACCTGATAAAATCCGGGCGCTTCTCCGACGGCGATACCAACTTGTTTAAGCCACTGGTGGACTCTCTGATAAAACACGATCCGTACATGCTTTTCGCTGATTACCAGTCCTATGTGAAATGCCAGGAACAAGTCAGCGAGGCTTTTTAAAGACGCGGACAACTGGGCGAAAATGTCGATCCTCAATACTGCCCGAATGGGAAAGTTTTCCTCCGACCGTGCGATTCGGGAGTACTGTAAGGAAATTTGGGATGCCAAACCGGTCAAGGTAGAACTGGAACAGTACTTTCGACGCGTCGCCGTTTGAAGAATTGGCACGCTACAATAGCTTTGAGATAGTAATAGTCGTGATTTTTGGGAGTGCATTTGAGTGCTTAACACCATATTTTCTTCGCCACGGTGAGACGATTTACAGCAAAACAGGGAGCTACTGTGGGGATCTTGATCCGGAACTAACTTCTGGAGGGCGCTCAGCGCATCGCTGGTGATCGCAGAGATTCAGGAAAAAGCCTGCCAGCCGTAATGTCTCGGTTGTCTCTCACAAAGCAACGATCCGCATTGTTCTCTGCGCACTGTTAGGCATCGATCTAGGGCGTTATCGCGATCGCATCGAAATGTTAGCTGGATCGGTGAGCATCCTTAAGTTTGACGTACATGGGCCCCTTACTTCAGGGACTAGGTAGTCGCGCGTTTATGGGCGAAACGCTCAGTGCTAGGACCAGAGGGCTAGATTGCGATTTTCGAATGCATGTCAATGTAATTTGTTTACACGGGCACCCACGACAAACTCAACGACTCGCGGTTGGTTTGAAGGCCTGCCGGAGGATCAGCGTCGAAACGTGTGGAATTATCTGATGCGGCCGTCAAGATGATCCCGACGCTCGAGACGAAGATGGCAACCAAATGAACGAAATGCGCGTGCACCGGAATTCTGTCTGAGCTTCCGTATTCGGGTTCACGTCAAGTCGTCAATGATGATCCTAGTGCTTCTCGATCGCCGGCTGAGTTCGGGGCCTCGAGAATCTAATTGGTACCATCGAGCAGGTCACCTTCAAACCTCTCCTCAGCTCCGTGGGAGTCGTGGTTCGAATTTTTCAACACGACTAATCGGTGCGGAGAGTTGAGTCCATTGTCCAGGGTTTGCTAACCAGTGCCAGCCGCGGCCGATTCGGTGCCGCCAAAGCAAGGCGCTCCGAGCCTCGGCTACTGAAAGCCTCGCGGCCCGGCGCCGGATCCTGCTCTGGATCTGATCATCCACACCATGATCGCACAGCTGGAGTCCTTCGAAAAACAACTCGCCCAACTCGATCTTCACATCCACAAGCTCTTTTCCTCCATGGCTCACCCGATTAAAACTATTCCTGGTATCGGCTTGATTACCGGCCCTTTGATTGCCGCCAAACTGCGTGACCTGCGCCGCTTCGCGGGCCGCCATCCCGTCCATGCCCTGCTGGCCTATGCCGGCATGGATCCCCGGGTGCGCAAAAGTGGCCAATGGAGCGGCAAAATCAAAATGAGTAAACGCGGCAGCGTCGCCCTGCGCACTACTCTGTATCAGGCCACCAGCATGGCCCGCTTACACGAGCCTCGCCTGGCCGAAATTTACCACCATCATAAACATCAAATGAACAAACATCACAGCGTAGCCATTAGTCATGTCGCACGAAAACTTCTCGCCATCATCTATGCCGTCTGCGCCCGTGGCCAAACTTATGACCCCACAAAAATATGTGCTCAGCCAACTTGACACTTGACTTCCTATAGCTTGCCTAGACTCGGTGGTGTCTTCTCGGTCGTGACGCAGGGCGGGCATCCGGATTATGGAAACGGGATGCCGATGGAATCAAAATCTGCTGGCCAACTGTCAGGGCCGAGATTAGTGGTGCCAGCAGCGATCACGGAGTTTGCCCGAAGGGCTTAGGTTGACCGCGCTCGCATCCCAAACCCAATCCTCGTTAATCCAGAAGGACAAAGACGGCGATTTTCTGAAGAAGACGCTCCAACAAATTCAGGCAGCAATTTTGACCGTTGATTATGCGAAAAATCAAGATTCCAAAAACAGGTTTACAGGCTTCGATGATCGTCCTCGGAACCGACTACTTCGGCAGTACCGTCAGCCGCCAAGAGTCGATGCAGCTGATGGACTATTACCTTGAGGCAGGCGGCAATGTGCTCGACACGGCTGAGGTATACGCCTCCTTTGTCCCGGGAGGCGAACATCAAAGTGAAACGGTCATCGGAGAGTGGCTACGCGACCGGCAAGTGCGCGATCAAGTCATTCTCTCGACTAAAGGCGCCCATCCAAAGCTGGCTTCCATGGATATCCCTCGTATGTCTAAAGCCGAAATCCAGTTCGACCTCGATTCGAGCCTCCAACGGCTAAGGACCGAATACATTGACTTGTACTGGCTGCATCGTGATGCACCGGGCTACCCTGTAGAAGAGATCCTCCAAAGTCTGGAATCTTTCCGACAAGCGGGTAAAATTCGATACATCGGCTTTTCCAACTGGACTCAAGCTCGGGCAGAGGAAGCTCGTCAAGCTGCTCAGCACCTGGGCATTCAAGGATTTATTGCGAGTCAAAACATGTGGAGCCTAGCAAAAGCGGATTTGTCGCAATCCGACCCAACCTGGGGTTACATTGATGAATCGTTCGCCCAGTGGCATTTGGAAAATGGCTTAGCGGCTTTTCCCTTTATAAGTCAGGCCGGCGGTTACTTTCGACGGCTCGACCAAGGCACGCTAGACCAGCTCTCGGTAGATAATCGCGTGAGACGCATGTTCGACCACCAGGAGAACCATGAACGGTTTCAGAGAATCCGCCGCCTGGAGGAAAAACTGAAACTTTCGGTATCGCAAATCGTCCTTGGATATCTTACCAACCAGCCGTTCCCGGTATTTCCGCTAATTGGTCCCAAGACTCTGCCAGATTTGCGGAAAGCATAAGCAACGCGGGAGCAACTCTTTCTCAAGCGGCGCTTTCCTACCTGGAACACGGCAAATCGTTCAATGAATGAGACGCCGGATCGAAAACCGGCGGACCTGGACGAAAAAAGGACTGCTTGAAGTCGGCGCCGATCCCGGGAAATCTGGCTGCTGAACTCCCACACTGCTAACCGCCGGAGTCCTACTAGACTTAGGATTCAAGGATTCCCTGGAACAGCCTTTACCTCGGTTGCGGCAACCGGGCCGAACTGGCAAGGCCCAGGGGTTTGCTCGTGATCTGCGAGATGAGCGACCACCATCCGCGTGGTCGGCTACAGATGGCAGAAAAATTATCTTGTCTCGGAGAAAATTAAACGATTATATTTTGCAGAGCTTGCTTCCCCCCAAAAAGCTGAAGCGGCTCTTCGTGCGTCCATAAAGCGTTCGAGACTCCAACGACTCTGTTTTTCGTTTTTCTGATGAAAAAGACTCATTTAAATCCGCTGAAATTTCTCATTCCGGTTTTCTGCGCCGCTCTAGCTTTAAATTCGCAGGCTCAAGAAACCGATTGGGCCAAGGAACTACAAAAGGCTGACGGCAAGACTTTGCGCGTCATCATGATTCAGGATCCCTGGGTTAAGGGGTTCGACACCATCGACAAGGAATTTCAAAAACTGACCGGCGCGGAAGTCGTCGTCGACTCCTACAGTTACGATGATCTACATCAAAAGGAAGTCTTGATGGGCAACAACAAGAGCGATTCCTATGATGTGGTGGTGCTGGATTCGCCCTGGGTCGGCGAGTTCCAACAAGGTGGATACGTCGAAAATCTTAAGCCCTCTCTGGAGAAGGACGCCAAGATTGTGCGATGGGACGATTTTGTGGCCACCTTCCGGCAGGTTGCAGACTGGAAAGGGTCTATCACCGGGGTGCCATTTGGTGCTTACTTTGTGCTTTTCAATTATCGAACCGATCTCTTCAAAGAGGCTGGATTAAGTCCGGCAAAAACAATTGAGGACCTAAAGACAGCCGCTAAAACATTCACCAACAATCCGAAGTTCCCTAGTGGTTACGGCATAGGTATGAATAATCAGCGTGGTTCCGCCGTCGGACAGGCCTACTTCGAATACATCTACAATTTCGGGGGTAAGCCGTTTGCGAGCATGTATCCCGGTTCGGCAGATCCGTATGCCGATATGACTCCCCAGTTCACCTCACCGCAAAGCATCGAAGTGGTGCAGTTCTTCAAGGATTTGCTACAATACGAGCCTCCGGGTGCGCTCAATATGGCGTGGGATCAACGAGCGAATGCTTTCGCCACCGGACGTCTCTCGATGGCCTGCCTTTGGTCGGTGCGCGAGCCGCTCTTGGAAGATCCGAGTCGGAGTAAAGTGAACGGCAAATTTGGCACCTCGGTCTTTCCGACCAAGGAGGGAATCAAACCAGTCCCTCCGTTAGGTGGATGGGTCATGGGTATCAACACCGCCAGCAAACAGAAGGATCTGGCGTGGGATTACATCAAATGGTTCACGAGTCCGGAAACACATAAGAAGTTCGTCCTTTTGGGCGGGCCTCCCAGCCGCATTTCCACGATGCAAGATCCGGATGTTTTGAAAAAATCGCCATGGATTCAGACCGTATTCGAAAGTCAATCGCAGACCTTTGCCGATTGCCGTCCGCGAATTCCGGAATCCTTCCAGATTATTGATAAAGTTGGACTCCATGTCTCAGAGGCGTTGCAAGGTCAAGTAAGTATCGAAGCCGCTATGAAACAAGCTAACGAAGAAATCGGTGCACTCTTGAAGAAAGCAGGATACAAAGTCTCGGATACTCCATAAGAAAGAAAATGTTTCTTGGAGAGAGTCTGCGGCAATCCCCTGATCATTGCCGCAGACACCCGAATATCCGAATCGGACGTCGTCATGGCCCGTTCTCATGGTAAATTGCTGGCTCGAAAATCGGATTCTAGTCTTGGATTTTTACCCGGATTCGGCTCTGGCTGGCGAAGGTTTTTCAAGCATCCGGCGACACCATTTCTTCTTCCGGCGGTCATCTACCTATTTGCCCTAACCATCTATCCGTTTTTGTACTCGCTTGGCACCAGTCTCCTGAATTTCAGTTTGACCAGTCCGCGCCCTCCGACCTTTGCCGGGTTGAGTAATTACAAGAACCTATTTTTGGATGATCTTTTCTTTACGGCGCTGTTAAATACCGGATTGATCACCATAGCATCTGTGGTGATCGAATTTATCATCGGGTTCAGCATCGCCCACCTTTTCATCGCAATTGCGGACATTCGCGCCTCGCATCTGCTCCGGACAGTTTTTATTCTTCCGATGATGGTAACACCGGTGGTCGTCGGGCTGCTCTGGAGTTATATTTTAGACCCTCTTTTCGGCATCATGAATTTCCTTTTGAGCTTGGCGGGAATTCCTGCGCAGCCTTGGTTCTCGGATGCAAACACTGCGCTTTGGGCTATCGTTTTTGTTAACGTCTGGCAGTGGAGTCCATTCTTGATGTTGATCTGTATGGCGGCGCTCGTCTCGATCCCCCGTGATCTGTACGAAGCTGCGCGCATTGATGGTGCGCGCTGGTATCAGATTGTCATGCGGATCGAATTACCGCTGGTTCGCAACACGGTTTTAGTCGGTATCATTTTCCGGATCATCGATAATTTTCGGATGTTCGACATCGTTTTCGCCTCGACGCGTGGTGGTCCTGGTCGCTCCACGGAAGTGATCAGCCTCTACGCCTACCGACAGATCTTTCAGTATTTCAACGCTGGCTACGGCGCAGCGGCGGCGGTGGTGGTGCTATTCATTGCCATGATAATCACGACTGTCGCAGCCAAACTTCTGCAAAGTGAGGCCTACCATGCGTGAAAAAAGACTGCGGAAAGCGCTTCTTTTTATCCTCGCTGCGATTTTAACCCTGCTGAATATTGCGCCTTTACTCTGGGTAGCGCTTTCGAGTTTCAAAACCAGGCTTGAGATCTTTTCGAGTCCTCCATCGCTCTTCCCGGAAAAATGGCAGGTCCAAAACTACATCGATTTATTTAATGTGAATCTGCCATATTTGCTCAATTCGATCGTCGTAACGCTCGTTTCAACCCTTGGGGTCTTGCTTTTAAGCGTTCCGGCAGCGTTCGGTCTGACCGCATTTGCCTTCCCCAAAAAGCGTGATCTGGAAATGTGGTTTCTTTCTGGGCGCATGATGCCGCCAGTCGCCGCGGCAATTCCATTCTACCTCACACTGCGACAGGTTGGTTTGATCGACACCCAAATCGGCCTGATTCTGTTGTATGTCGGAATTGGCATCCCGCTCGCTGTCTGGCTTATCACTTCTTTCATGCGCTCCATTCATCCAGCTATTTATGAGGCAGCCCGCATCGATGGTTGCAAATGGCGGGATATATTTCTTCGCATCACGATTCCTCTGTCTTCCGGCGGTATTGCGACTGCGACCATTTTCATCACCATCTTTGCCTGGAACGAGCTTCTCTTGCCCTTGTTCCTGACCAATCGATTTGCTAAGACCTTTCCGGTCGTTCTCACTTCGTTCCAGGGTCAAACAGAAATTGCCTGGGAGTTGATGTGCGCCGGCGCTACGATTCAGGTATTGCCCGTGATAGTTTTAACATTTTTTGTCCAGAAGTACATCGTTTCCGGTCTGACCCTGGGTTCAGTAAAGTGAGTCGATTTCTGATTTCCGGCTCGCGAAGCGCGGCGTTCTTAGAGTTGCATCGTTGATTCACGTTTAATCAGGGTGCAAGAAAGCTGGCAAGCAAGGTTTTTCCTCCGTTTTCCTTCGATCCTCTCTCGTAGTGTCCGCCAGGCTTGCTGAGCGATTTCGCCAATCGGCTGACTGATCGCAGAAATGCTTGGTCTAGTCGCAACCATCCAATCAGTATCGTCAAAGGCGAGCAAAGAAATGTCGCCAGGCACGGTGAGGCCAGCCTCTGAAAACGCGCGCAACGCGCCGAGTGCGAGGTAATCAGTAAGCGCGAATACGGCGGTAGGCCGTTTGCCCGTCCTGAGGAATTGGCGCGTCGCTAGATAACCTTGCTCGAGTGTAAGGCCACCGTTAATAATCATCCCGGTATCGTCAAAACCAGCTTCCTTCATCGCGGCACAATAGCCCCGGATCCGTTGCGAAATGTTTCGGAGACGCGGTTCGCTGATCAAGAGCGCGATTCTGCGATGACCTAACGAAATCAAATAACTACAGCCTTCCGCGGCGGCCTTAGCATTTTGTACGAATATGCTGTCGAATTCTGTTCCCTTCTCTACGCGATCGATAATCACGGTGGGAATTTCGCTCTTCCGCAAATCCTCGAGAGTCTCAGTGTGATCACGACAGGGAACCAGAATAAGTCCGTCCGGCCGACGCCGGATTAGCGCTCGGACCCGTTCACGCTCACGAACTGGATCCTCCTGCGTATCAGCAAGAAGGATCTGGTACTTGCTCCCGTTCGCCAAATCTTCAATCTGCCGCACAATCTTCGAAAAAAAACTACTGATGATGTCGGGAACGATGATTCCGATCACCGCAGAGCGGCGAAACCGAAGGCTTGCCGCTACCTGGTTGGGGCTGTAGTCAAGAAAATCGATAGCTTTCAAAACTCGTTCTCTACGAATTTGTCTTACCACTCTGGCTCCGCTCAACACATGGGAGACGGTCGCTGTCGAAACTCCGGCGGTTCTCGCGACGTCGACCATTGTTGGGCGCACTTTCCGTCGGTGCTGTTTCTCACGCGGTGATTTCTTGGCCATGTTTGGTCGATCGATCATTTTTCCTTACTGTCGCCGCGGTGAAAGCTATTACGAGCATTCTTTGAAAACTAACTATGGGAAGCCTCTATCTTCTTATAACCTTCAACGGTTGATACCCGAGCGGCGAAATCAATTCGTCATGCGAAAGCAGAAGAGTCAGCTAGACAGAGAGTCATTTTCTTTGGCAGGAAATTTTGGTAGTATGCCATCCTGGTGTTCTTGTTTCGTTCTCAGGTGATGCCCCCCACTTCCCCCTCTCCCGCCTGCTCGTTGCTCGTCCTCGAATTGTTCCCCAAAACCCTTGGGTTCGAGGTTTGGACCTTTAGAAATTATGAAATTCGATGCCGCCGGTATTCTGGGTTCCTTCGAACATGTTTTCACCACTACCATGATGATCTCGGAACTTTCGATGATGTAATAAATTGCGTCACGAAAATTAGGAAGGCTAATTGTCCGTTCGCGACATTTGGGAATCGTTTTCCGCGATTCTTTGGGCGATATGCCGCTTTTCCACTTACGCCCTTGTGCCCCTCAAGCGCAAGCCCCCCAAAGAATTCTGAGAGCGAACCGAGCTGCCACGTCCGGCTCCGAACTCCTTCGAAATTTCAAATACGCAATTTACCGGACAAGCACTCGCGTTGAAAAACCATTACATCGCTTTTCTGTGTTAACGGATGCAACCGCAACTACTGGCTCGCATGAGCTTGTTCCGGTAAAGTTTGGGTTCCATGGGTAAAACGTTGCTTCTTCTTGGTCTCTGGTTGTCTTCGTGTCTGACTACTCTTTCGACCACGGCTCTAGGGTCACCGAGGCCTGCTCTAGATTTTCCGTTGCCGGTCGATAGCTACCATGACCAACATATTCCGTCGCTTTTCGGAAAACTCACGGGGCGGATTCCGCGGGAACCGCTCAACCTTGTTGCGACCATCATTTTTCTCGGAGCGATCGTTCACACCTTTCTGGTCAATCGCTTTCGCAAGATAGCTCATAACTATCAACAGAGCTACGACGCGATCGAGTATTTGCTTCATGCAAAGGACGGCCCACCGGATTTCGGGAAGAAACACGACAAGCTACTCTTCAGGGCTCAACTCTTTTATTTCATGGGCGAAGTAGAAGCGGTTTTCGGTGTCTGGTTAATCCCGCTTTTCGTTGCGATTATTGCGTTCCACGGATGGTCAACGATGGTCGATTATGTCGGAAACGTAAACGTTGCGGATGCGATTTTTGTTGTCGTGATCATGGCCATGGCCAGTTCACTGCCGATCGTTCGCTTTACGGAAACCGTGATCGCCAAAGTTTCGGCAATCGGAAAGGGAACACCCGCTTCGTGGTGGTTAGCAATTCTGACCCTGGGCCCATTGCTCGGTTCCTTCATCACGGGGCCGGCGGCAATGACGATCTGCGCCCTTCTACTGCGTCATCGGTTTTATAGCCTCAAACCATCGGAGCGGCTGAAATACGCAACGCTCGGCCTGCTATTTGTCAATATCTCGGTCGGCGGGGTATTAACCCAGTTTGGGTCTCCTCCGGTTGTGATCGTCGCGAGTGCTTGGAATTGGGACCTGGCGTACATGCTAACCCATTTCGGCTGGAAAGCTGTCATCGCAATCATCTTGTCCAATCTGCTGTATCTCACGGTGTTTCGGAGAGAATTCGCCAGACTTGCAGCCAACATTCCAGATGAAGAGCAAGAGCAAGAAGGACGCCGGCCAATTCCGTGGCGGATCACTGGCATCCATATCCTCTTTCTCTGCTGGACAGTAGCGAACGCCCACTATTCCGTTCTCGTGATCTTGGGTCTTCTTTTCTTTCTCGCGTTCGTCTCAGCCACGCGGCTGAACCAGCAGGCGATTGCGCTGCGGCCACCGTTACTCGTCGGCTTCTTTCTGGCAGCCCTGATCATCCACGGAGGTTGCCAGCAATGGTGGATAGGGCCTGTTCTCGGCACTTTGAGCAAATGGCCATTGATGCTTGGCGCTACGATCCTTACTGCTTTCAACGATAACGCAGCGATCACGTACCTTGCATCCCTTGTCCCTGAATTTTCTGACGCACTCAAATATGTGGTGATGGCTGGGGCAGTAACCGGCGGAGGCCTAACCGTAATAGCCAACTCGCCAAATCCAGCCGGTCAATCGATCCTCGCGTCGCGCTTCGGGGAGGCCGGAATCTCGCCGCTGTACCTCTTCCTCGGAGCCCTGGTGCCGACGCTGATCGCCGGAGCAGCGTTTATGTTGCTTCCATAAGTTTTAAAGGCAGGGGACCGCCTGCTTTAGCTGGCGGCGGAATGCCGTTCTTTCTTGTGCTTTGTTATCTGACAGTTCTATACTGCTCGTCGAATGGTTGTTTCTCGATACACAAAGAACGCTTCGAGCCGTGTACTCGCTCAAGTTTCACTTGGTTTGGTGCCCGAAGTACAGGCGTCCAGTTTTGGTTAAAACCGTAGAGAAGCGACTCCGGGAACTCCTCGCTGAAAAGGGGAGAGGAGTGGCAGGCCACGATCGTTGCCTTGGAGGTAATACCTGACCACGTTCACATGTTTATTGAGACCGACCCGCGTTGGTCGATTTCTCAACTGACTCGACAATTCAAAGGATTCATTAGCCACGTTTTGCGTAACACGAGTTCCCCGGCCTCTAGAAGTCGTCTTCCAACTCTGTGGTCTCGATCCTACTTTGCAGGTTCCTGCGGAGCTGTAACAGAAGCCACGGTTCGACGCTATATCGAGGAGCAAAAGAGATCTTAGATGTTCAAGGCCTACAAATTCCGCCTGTGGACGGACACCAATCAAGAGCGTGAACTTGAAATCATGCTCCGAGACTCACAGAAGGCTCTACAACTCGGCCCCGGCGCAACGTCAATGGTTCTTCGACGAATGGAAGATATCTCGAAGCTATGCCGATCAATCCGGGTGGTTCAAGGACGACAGAGAGAATAACCGCTGGTTTGCCGCGATTAACTTCAGCAGTGCACAGGCTACTTTGCGAAGGCTCGATAAAGCGTTCGCCAATTTCTTTCGGCGCGTTAAACGCGTCTTCTTTTCTGATTTGACGCTAGAACCGCTTCAGTACTTGATCCGCAGCCTTTTTCGATTTCATTTGTAGCCATACATATCGCATTTTGTCGCTTGATATAAGTGGGTTAATGTGCTTCTTTGGTGGCCATTAATCGTAAACCTCTTCCTCTTCATCTCGAAATTCAGCGCCACCGCGGTAATCCGGTCGGCCTGATCCGCTCTTCCTATCGCGAGAACGGCAAAGTCAAACATTCCACCCACGGCCGCCTCACCGGCCTGACTCTAGAGCAACTCAAATTGTTGCAGGCTGCCTTCCGCGGCGATGTCGTCCCTAAGGGCTCCGCAGAGGATTTCCAGATCCTTGCCTCCAAGGAGTATGGGGCCAGCTATGCACTGCTGGAACTGGCCAAGGAACTTGGACTGGACCGGGCTCTTTACTCGCGCAAAGAAGCCTGGGTCCAGGATTGCCTGGCGATGATCGTCGGACGCATCGTCTATGCCGGCAGCAAACTGGCGCTCTCCAACCAGTGGAAAAACACCGCTCTGTGGGAACTGTCGGGCGTGGAAGGCAAAGTCGATGTTGACCTCCATTGTTATCTCCCAATGGATCGGCTCCTGGAGCGCCAGAGCGCGATCCAGCGTACTTTGGCAGCTCGTCATCTCCAGGATGGTCACCTGGTGCTCTACGACATTACCAGCAGCTACTTTGAAGGAGCCTACACCCAGAGCGACATCGTCACCTTCGGCTATAATCGCGATGGCAAGCGAGGTCACGAACAGATCGTGATCGCTTTACTCTGCAGCGCGGAGGGTTGTCCGGTCGGAGTCGAAGTTTTTGCCGGGAACACTCAGGACGCCTCCACGGTGCCTGAGAAGATCGCCCAATTGCAGCGCCAATACGGATTAAAAGAAATTATCTTTGTCGGTGACCGGGGCATGATTACCAAAGCGGTGGCTGACAAGATCAAGGGGACCGAAGGTCTGCACACCATCTCGGCATTGACGAGATCGCCAGATTGTCGAACTGCTGGAACGCAAGGTCATCACCCCGGAGCTTTTTGATGAGGGAAAGATCGTTGAGGTCTTTGACCCCGAAGAGCCCAAGCGGCGTTATTGTCTGTGCCGCAACCCGCTGACCGCCGGGCGCGAAGGCCAGACGCGTGAGCGGCTTCTGGAGCGCACCCGCGCAGAACTTGCCAAGATCGCCGCCTCAAAACGTCGGGCCAGTGCCAAGACGCTCGGAGCACGCGTGGGCCGGGTACTGGAGCGTTCCAAGATGGGCAAATTCGTCCGCTGGGACGTGATCGATGGACGGCTCTCCTGGAGCTTTGATCAGGACAAGATCGTGGCCGAAAAACTCTTCGATGGCTGTTACATCGTCAGTGGTGAGGTGCCCAAAGAGAAGATGGCTGCTAGCGAAGTAGTCGCTTCCTATAAAAAGCTAGGCTTAGTCGAGGAAGCGTTCCGCAGTCTCAAGACCGTGCAACTTACTCGAAGTCCGGCCCGTCTACCACAAGACCGATGATCGAATCAGAAGTCACGTCTTCCTCTGCACGCTGGCCTACTACTTACAATGGCATCTCAAGCAGCGGCTTGAACCTTTATTCGCCGCCGACGGCACCCACAAAGATCGACAATGGACAGTGCGCAACGTGATCGAGCGCCTAGCGGCGATCCGGCGTGACAAGATCGTGATGGGCGACCTGGAGTTCGAGAAAGTCACCACACCTGAACCCGACCAGCAAACGATCCTCGATTATCTCAAAGTGCGCTTGTAGCCATATTCCTGAAATCTGAAATCTGTTTAAGATTCTCTTAACCAGCCGGTTACAAAGCGAACGAAAAAGAAAATGCGGTTAAAGCAGGTGAGGAGCCGGGTTACCCTCGATTCAAAGGACCAGACCGCTTCGAGTCTGTTCTTTTCCCTAGCCACGGCGACGGCATCGGTCTGAAGGGTAACAAGTTGCGGGTGCAACATGTCGGGACGATCCGAGTCTACCTTCACCGAGAAGTTGAAGGCAACATCAAGACTCTTTCGATCAAGCGCGAGGCTGACAAATGGTTCCTGGTCGTCACCTCCGATATGGGACAAGCGGCGACCGTAGGAAACATCCTGCCGTCCGTTGGACTGGATGTCGGTCTGACGCATTTCGTTACCACCTCCGAAGGTGAAAAGATTGATAACCCGCGCTATCTCAAAGAAGAGTTGCCCGAGCTTCGGCGCGCGCAACGCTCCGTATCTTAGGAAAAAGAAAGGCGGCAGAAACCGCAAGAAGGGCCAAGCGCCGGGTGGCCAGGATACATGCTCGGGTGGCGAACTGCCGACGTGAGCACCAACACAAAGTTTCTAATGATCTGATTTCTCGCTACGGCAAGATTGCTGTCGAAAGCTTGAACGTCCAGGGGATGGTCAAGAACGATAGACTTGCCAGAGCGATTTCCGACGTAGCTTGGTCCGAGCTTCGTCGCAGTACTGGACGCACAAAGTTGCCAAGACTGGTGGTGAAGTAGTTCAAGTGTCCCCTAACAATACAAGCCAACTCTGCTCCGCGTGCGGCGCCAAGGTTCCCAAGACCTTGGGCGGGCATGCGCGTGCACCGATGCGGGTGTGGTCTTGTGTTCGATCGGGACGAGAAAAGCTGCACGGAATATTCTCGAGCGAGCCTGGCCTGGAACGGGCCAGTGGAGCGTTCCGCCGCCAGTAGGCGACGTGCTCCAAGAAGCTGTCTCTCTTTAGCTGACAGAGTGTTCACAAGCCTCAGCTCAACAAAAGCCAGTCGCTTGCAAATCGAGTCAGTCAACCGTCACGGTTTGCGAGCAAAATTAGCCACCAAACGTGATCATCCGGCCGGTCGCCCGGTCGCTCAATAGCCGGCCGATCGATAAAACGGTCGTCCCGACTGATTGCTTCAAAACCTCTTTGGCGAATCTCGTCTTCTGCGATCGAAGCGGTGATTTTGGTATTGCTGCATCTGGATTGCACGGGGCTCTCCATGGTATGATCGAGGTCCACGATCTAGGAGAACGAGTCGTTTAACTGCTCGAAGTGCTCGAAACGTATGGTCCAATATGGCTCGAGGTTTCGTGAATTCGCGATAGCTGTTAGCAGTGAGCACGGCGTCAACGCTTTCCTTGGGGAGATGAGGGTCGTCGGGACTTTCCGTGAATAACACTGATCCACAGGAACATCAGCGACTCACGGAGAATATCCTCCGCCAGAACGCTGCCATGCTCGGCAACCTTCGACGCAAGCTTTAGGGAGAAGTATCCTACAACTCAAAGACGGCAATGTGGTAGCGGACGTGGGCTTCCAGGGACTCGATCACGTCGGCCGGCGTTGCCAATTGTCACGCTCACCCTCTGCCACGTATAACTGAGAGAGGGTTTGGGTGAGTTGGTAGAGCAGGAACAGCGCTGCGGCCAGAACAACAACCAGAATTAAAAAAAGGGCTACACGGACTCCACAGGCCCGGGTTTATCTGATCGTCGGGAACCGTACTGAAGAACAATTGCGCCAGGCCTCTTGTACGCTTTTTCGCCATAAGCACATTTCGAAGCAATAAGCGTACGGCCGGTGGAGACGCCAGTTCGGGTACACTTGGTTGCTAAAAGTTCCCCCCAACTAAAGTGAAACCGCATCCGATAGCTGTCGATGCAAGCGCACCCGCAATATGAACCGTAGGACCTTCTTGTCCGAGACTGCAACCCGCTAAGCGCCTCGACTGGTTAATTCATCCGTTAAATAGATCTCACTTTCTTCACCCTAAAATATAACAATTAGCAGTTTCGGAGAAATACTATGCAAAAAAAACTCGAAGGAAAGATTGCACTCATCACGGGCGGCTCGCGCGGCATCGGTGCTGCAATCGCTAAGCGTTTGGTGACAGACACGAGCGAACGTGGCCATCACCTACACAAAAGGTGCCGACGCAGCCGCGTCGGTCGTCAAGGAAGTTGAATGCGTCGGCGGAAAGGCAGCCACGCCGCCTCTCGCCGGGCATGAGGTTAAGGTTCTCGCTCTTCACGGTTCCCAGGAAGACCTGGAAGGAGCTTCCACGGAAGGTGCTGTCATCCTCGAGTTCCCAGGTATTGAGGCAGCGAAGGCTTGGAATAACGGCTCGCCCTATCTTTCAGGCACGAATGTTATACTTTTCCAGAAACGCTTGGCACTTCCGAACGTCCGCCTGGTCGTAGGCCCCATTGCCGAGTTGACGCGCAGTATCAACAATATCTCGGTGAGCAATTGAACGATGTTTGAGCAAGACTTTCAGGTCATCTCTCAACGAAGCAACTTGCTCTTGACACGCTTTCAACTCGCGTCGGAACTCCCGGAAGGCATTCTCAACCTCTTCCTCGTTCATGTTCCCAGATTGATACATTTTCAAAAAAGTTTCAAGGAAATGAAATCAGCTGAAATCCATTCCAACCTGGATTACCCAAACTCGCCTTAATAAGCGCGCCTGTCTGCCACCGGCCAAAGACCGGCACGATCGCCGCAGAAATGAAATATGGGAACGGATCAGCCTTCAGCAACTACCGCGAACCATGCAAGCCGAGCACACCACCTATGCCTAACGTTATGGCGGAACTTGCTACAGCCGCGTCAACGTGAACGGACAATGACGCATTTCCTTTAGGAAGATGTTCTATGCGGTCGGGACATGAGATGCGCTGAGATCCATCCCGAATCTAGCGATCTCCTTTCCAATATTTCCCAGCCAGCATTCCGTATACAGGGGCGCGAGTCAAAGAGCCGGGACGCTTCGATTCCCGCGGATATTCGAAAAAAGCGATACTGCGCCCACATTAATAACTTCTGACGAAGGCGTTGGGTTTCGGAGGTGAAATCAACATTGATCCATAAGGCATCTTCCATCGCAAAGCGGGAAATCTTCTCAACGATCCGCCGAATGTGATACGGCGGAAAGAGATCAAGAAAAAAATGGGTGACAATCCGATCGTAAGAGTTGGCAGATGATCGCCATTCTAAAATGTCGGCATGAATCAATTCGATACGCGAAGGATCGATGGTCGCGATTCGACGAGCGGCAGCAGCAAGCATCCGAGCACTTGAGTCAACCACGGTAACGGAGGCTGACGAAGTATATTTGACCATTTCAAATAAAAATCGTCCGTTCCCTTCGCCAATTAGCAAAATTTTGCTTCCTTCCGTAACTCGCGGAATAAAAATTTTGCGCGCCCGGCTCAATGTAGAGCCGAAGACTGTTTGCTCCAACAGCGGATAGAAACTCGCAACCAAGTCAAATGTCGCTTTGCCCATTGAAAGGATTGCTCGCAAGCCCCAAAAAAATATACACGTTCTTTCGACCTTCACCAGCCGAACCCTTCCTGGCTGGAATCACCGGTATAGAAAATTTCCGGTTTTTTTATGGCACCGGAAATCCCTTGCACTCAGCCGTTGAAATTCTTTGCACCCCTAAATCGCTCCTTGAAACCCGTCCCGTTTGCCAGAAGCTTTCAATCGTTTCAGACAAGGCTAACGTAGACAGAATATTACTTCCGTCCCAGCAAAAGATGTTCATCTTTAGTGAAATTATCGGACAAATTCCTCCATGAGCGTCGATCCAAGAATGCGCTTACGGCTCTTCAGACATCTGTTGAGCGATTCAATCCGTGGTTCATCGTCGGTGATTGCTGTTTTGCTGTGGCCGTGCTCCTTGCATTGTCCAACTCGCTACGCGCTGATGAGCCGCTCGCCCACACAATCACTCTCTCCCTGAGGAGAGGCCCTTTCGGAACATACCATTTTGCGCCCACCGGAGCTGCTCGAGGGGTCATACTCTTTGGCTCAGGAGACGGAGGGTGGGGCTACTTCGAAAACCGTGTCTGCTCTTTGCTGGCAAGGCAAAGCATCTACGTCGTCGGCATCGACTGTAACAAATATGCTGAGACTGACTATGACGCGGCGACGTTGACTGAGGATTTTGCTACGATAACTCAGGATGTTTTGACCCGGACCAAGAATCCCGATCTTCCAGTGATTTATGGCGGCTGGTCGATGGGCGCAGTCCAGGCTGTCGCGGCGGCAGGAGGCCAAAGTTCGCCGCGGAATCTGATTGGCCTCATATTGCTGAGCATGGATAAGCGGGGCCGGTACGGTCTGCGCTTACCCGATAAGGTCGGAATTGAACCGGCGGGAAACGGTACCTTTGGAGTCGCCGAGTTTACGGCGCGGGTTGCAAATCTTCGCGTGGTCCAGCTCTCAGGAGCCGACGATTGGATGAATAACACAGACTGGATAACGGGACTCAAATCTGCGCACCGCCTAGTCGTATTGAAGAATTCGAACCACGACTTCAACGGAGCCGACGAGACGTTTGAACGTGACCTGGTTGATGGCGCTAATTGGGTTCTTGAAACAAAGAGCTCAGCCGGCGATCAAGCGAGTAGCAAGTAGCCTGACCATTGACGATTTGACGTGAACCCGAATACGGAAGCCCAGGCAGCATTTCAGCGCACGCAACATTACGTCCATTTGGTTGCCATCTTCGTATCGGGCGTTGGGGTAATCGGAATTTCCGAGGCGTTTCTTCCGAGAGAGCCGAGCGTATTCGAATGGCTAGAACAATTCCTCCCGATCGACCTCTCCGAATCAGGGCGGATCGGGATGCTATTGAGTGGTATTTGTCTACTTGGAATCGCTCGCGGAGTTTGGCGTCGCAAACGTGCGGCGTGGTGGATCGCCGTTGTATTACTTTCAGTCACCGCTATTCTGCAGGTTACTCGCAAAGCTCATTTCCACCACGCTGTTCCGACAGCAGTGATCTTGGGACTACTTATTTGGCGGCGTCGAGATTACCTGGCGCAATCGGATCGGGGTTCGATTCGTTGGGCCTTCATCTTGGGAATTCCGCTTTTTTTTGGAGTGTTCATTTACGCGGTGGTTGGTCTTGTGCATCTCCAGGGACGGCCTGTTGGCCATGCGGACATCGCCGGCGCGGTGCAGGCTGTATTGCAACTCATTTTTTTGCAAGCGACGGACTCGGAAATCGCGACAAGCCCGCAAGGGACGAATTTTTTTATCCAAGTCAGTGCTGGTGGAATGTTTTGTAGCCTGATGATGGTCGTACTCTTGCTTCGCCCGGTTTTCGAGCAAGGGGTCACTTCCACAACGTGCCTTGCCAGAGCACGGAAGATCATTGATGAATATGGCTGCGATCCGCTTGACGAATTCGCGCTCCTGCCGGACAAGCAATTCTTTTTCGCGTCCAACGAACGCTCTTTTTTTGCCTACGCGCTTTGGCGGAATTTTGCGGTCTGCCTGGTCGGGCCAATCGGTCCATCAGAGGACTGGTTAATCGCCACGCAAGATTTCCTGCTCTTTTGCGTTGCGCAGGATTGGCACCCCGTATTTTATTTCGCTCGGTCCGAGCTGCGACCAATTCTCAGCCAATGCGGCCTGAAGAGCTTTAAGGTCGGCGAAGATGCGCGCCTGAGCGTCGCTGATTTCAACCTTAAGGGAGGAAAGTTCCAAAACCTAAGGACCGCGTGTAACAAAGCAAGAAAAGAAGGGAAGGAGCTCCGCTGGTATCAACCGGTGGATGGACGTTTCGATTATGGACTGGAAGCGCAGCTCAAAGTTCTTTCAGACGAGTGGCTACAAGCAAAAAAAGGAACGGAGATGGCCTTCGATCTCGGGTCGTTCAATTTGGACCAGATTCGAAAGCGAGGCGTCGCCACGATTTTTGATCCCGATTCCAGGTTGATAGCCTTCGCGACCTGGCTGCCATATAAGCAACAGACCGGGCGCAGTCTTGACCTTATGCGCAGCCATGCGTCCGCGAAGGGTATAATGGACTTTCTGATTGTGGAATCGATTGACCATTTCCGAGGGCTCGGAGTGGAAGAGGCAAGCTTGGGAAACGCTCCTTTCGCCAATGTCGAGGAAAATCGCCAACTTTACGAAGGGAGGAAAAGGCGGTAAAATTTTTATTCGAAAAATTCAACCGCTACTATGGCTATAAGTCCTTGTTCGAATTTAAAAAGAAATAC
This sequence comes from uncultured Verrucomicrobiae bacterium, assembly GCA_963742335.1. GTDB lineage: Bacteria > Verrucomicrobiota > Verrucomicrobiia > Chthoniobacterales > JAFAMB01 > JAFAMB01. The sequence goes on along the minus strand of CAVULL010000034.1, from coordinate 46,101 downwards.
CAACCGGCCTGGCGAGGGCGATATCTCGCTTTTCGACCGAAGGCGAATCTTATTTTGGTCGCGCTTGCTCTGGTCAGAGTTCATTTGCCACAAGGTCTTATCAGAATACTGCGATCGTGAGCCGGACCACGCACTCGCTAAAAATAGGAGACCGCCGCCGGGTAAACGTATTTGCGTCATAAAGGAACGAAATACGCCCAAGAAAAAAAGATTGTGAATGAAACCGATCAGGCCTCGGAACCCAATTGCTCCGAATCCGGCTCGCCCTGCAGATCGTCTCTAGCTCTTCTTTTGTGGAACGCAAAAGGCGCCGATGAACGGTTCGCCCGACCCGATTCGTCAGATCGCAAGTGGCGGGAGCAGCGATCATGGTGTATGCTCCCGCGCGCGAAGGGAAAAAATCCCCGTGAACAAGAAATTGCCCGATCGCCGGCTTGAACTCGAAAGCGTGTTGCGTGGCATATTGTTTGTTTTCATTTGTGTCTTCACCCTCCCGGTCATTGTGGCGATCTTTGTCCTAACAGCCGCGATACTGAATCTCGGACAAGGATCCTCGACAATTATGCCGTTCCCAGACACCTACTGGAAGAGTCTCCTTTCGTTTGCTTTTCGGATAAGCTTAATCCCAGGCATCGTTTATCTGACATCTCGCGGGTTACGCCGGCTCCGGGGTCGGGGCGGGGAGAAACGTCTCGCTCTGATCTTTGCTTCCCTGTTGCTTTTCACAACCTTGATCGTTATGCCCCCCAAACCGGACGAGCGGGCCACCTTCTCCGGGTCCCAACTAAAGCCTCAACTGACGAAGCAAGTCATTTATAGACCAGAAAATCGCAAGGCAAGAGCCGCGGACAAGAAAAGTCCCATAAATGCATCACACCTGCAACGCTCCTAGGTAAATTACTTGATCATCGCCGCTGAACGATTGCCGAAATTGAAAGTCAATTGAACACCGTGCTGCCCAAGTGTTGGAGCCGTTGACTCTTTTGACTTCCTACATATCCGGCGATGACATCCGGCAAGTAAAAATCGGCGTCGTAACTCGACTGATCCTTGGCAAGGACGATGCCGTTACGGTCACGGACTTCTCCACGAAGCGGAAGAATTCGCGCGCTAGTCTCTGAATTGCCGCGGATCTTACGGCGGTAGCAAGCCAACAAGGATTATTCCGCCCTAGGAGAATATTTGAAGATCGCGCACCTGCAATTTCATGCAACAATCGGCTCATATCAGTATGCCTCCGTTCAAAACCGTAACATTTCCGAGGTCCACGGACGGAATAGCGAAACTGTTCATCAATGCCAGTGACGGTTTTGAGCGCTCGTGCGGCATCGCAGCGCCTCGAAAACAGCAAAGCAAATTTTTGTAATGTTCGGGTAAGCCTATTGTCATTTTGGATCGGCAAATTGATGTGTGGGTCACGTACGATTAAGGGGAGTGAATCGAATACATTCGGTTTATGGAAACGTGCAGAACATATGTAAAAGATGTAATTTTGCTTGACCCAGGCAAATGGGGAATCGTGACGGACTTCGTCCTGGAAGAAAATCAGCTTCTTGGTAAAGAACTGCTGGTTGATTACGATGAGACGGTCGACCTTAACGAGTCGCGGGACGGTTACCTGATGATCGAGACCCTCGAGCCACCGATGGTTAAACGTGGTGATACAATCGAGATTACGATCCGGGATCGAAAACGAAAAAAGCGAAGTACTGGGCGCAATGGCGAAGGACGTAATAATACTGCTCGTTGATGACGACGAAGAGGTTCTGGCCGCCTTGAATGACGTCCTCAGATCGGAGGGATACGAAGTCATCACAGCCAGGAACGGTCGCGAAGCGATCGCACACTTCCACGAGGGGCGCATCGACATTGCGCTGCTCGATCTTAATATGCCCGTCAAAGGGGGGTGGGATACTTTCGAAAGACTGACCACAATCCATCCGTTGCTGCCGATCATCGTCATTACGGCGCGCCCGGATCAATATCCGCTGGCGGTCGCCTCCGGAGTTGGGGCGCTGATGGAAAAACCGCTCGACTTGCCTCTCCTGCTTCAAGCAATCCAGGACCTTCTCAGTGAGCCGATCGAGCAGCGGTTGTCTCGCTTGACTGGTAAGCGACCGATCACACGTTATCTGCAGACCCAGGTGTGACGAGGCTTTTTTCCGATGAAACTTTCCCTTCGCTCCCGGCTGGCGGCGATGGTGCTGGTGATCTTGCTTTTGGCGGCAATAATCGTGGGCTCCGCCGCCATCACCTGGCGGCAGGTTCAAAGTTTACGCCAGCATTTCAGCGGTGTCCGCATCGAGAGCTTCCGGATCGCGGATTATCTCCAGGCCAACGTCCTGGATTTGAACGCGACGCTGCTGCAATTTGTGCTCGGCCATGATCCCAAAGACTGGCAAAAATTCTCGCTGAACGCCGAAACCCTTGACCGTTGGCTCGGGCAGCAGCACCCTGGCACGCCCCGTGAGCGAGAAGATCTGACTCGGATTCACTCTACCTTGACCGCTTATCGAACCGAAGCGGGGGCAATCGCCGCTGGCAGCGAGACCGGGCAGGCTGACGTCTTGGCGGTTCTGACCAAGATCGAACGCGCCTCAAAGCAATTGCTGAGTCTAGGGTACGACCTGGCGAGCGCTCATCGCATGGCCGCGGCGGAGCTAGTCGATACCTCGCAAAAGTCGCTCACACTCTTGCAACAAGTTATCTTCACCGCTCTTGTGCTTTTGATGATACTTGGCGCGTGGGCGATTACGATCATTTATCGCGAGATGATCGCTCCGATGCGGCTTAAGCTGGTTGAGAGTCGCCTCACGATTGAGCGTCAGGAAAAGTTAGCTTCGCTCGGCGTTCTCGCCGCCGGCGTCGCGCATGAAATCCGAAACCCGCTGACTGCCATCAAGGCTCGGGTGTTCACATTGAAAAAAGCGGTCGGAGATCAGTCGACTGCTCTGAAGGATGCGTACGTCATTGAGCGTGAAATCGGGCGCCTCGAGCGTATCGTGCGCGACGTCCTTTTATTCGCGCGACCAGCCGAACCAAAGCGTCAGTTGATTTCTGCGATGGTCCTCCTGCGAGATGTGGCAGAATTGATGCGTGGGCAACTGGAAAAGTCGGGCATTACGTTGTCAACCACAGGCTCGGTGGAGGCAACGATTCGAGGTGATCCCGATCAGTTAAAGCAAGTGCTGCTCAACCTTGTCCGCAATGCTGCGGAAAGCATCGGCGAGCGTGGTCAGATTACATTGTGCCTGCGCATAGAGCGCACGAGCCTGGACGGACGACTCTTGGATGCTGCAATCCTAGAAGTGGTAGATACCGGAAAAGGTATCCCTCACGAGGTGCAAAGGCGACTATTCGATCCTTTTTACACAACCAAGGCCGCGGGTACCGGCCTCGGACTACCCATTGCGGCGCGGATCGTCGAACAGCACAAGGGAGCTCTGCGGTACAAAACCGAAATGGATCGCGGGACGACTTTCGGGATCGCGTTGCCGCTCATTGCATCCAATGAAAAATTAAATGGTTTGCGAGGCTACCCGCAGACCAGCTAAGAACGATTACTGATCGGCAGCCAAGTTTATGCTCGTCTCGTAGTCAATCGCAGGCAAATTCTGGGCCGTCTGCAAAGAGCTGCGGCTTCGACAATTTCCTTCTATCCCAAATCGGCTTCGTTTTTTCGAGGGCGCATCTCCGTCTACCGCTGTTAGTTAGCTTTGGCGCCACTCGTCCACGGTAAGACTCCTCCCCATCTTTGAACTAGGCAATCGCTGTTCGCGTCTCATTTGTTTCGAGAAAAAAAAGGGAAATGAATGCTACGACACCTTTTGCACTAGTCTAGCGCAAGTCCTTGTCTTTGGGTTGCCCGAGCCTTGTTGCGAACGCCGACGAAATTTTCTTCACAACCTTGCCTCAACCGCTGCAGACAACCGTTTATTCGCGGAACCCACATCGTGGGTTCTACCGACGTAGTCCGCGTGATCCGCGAAAATAACGGCCGCTCTGTAGCCGCCGCCTCCTTTCTCTCTCATGAGTTGTTGACGCACTCCCACGGCTAAAGCCGATGGGATTCGGCGGTAATAGCGACACTAGCCTCTTGCGAGGTCTTACGGGTGTCTACCGACCCGAGACGGCGACCCGCCTCTAAAATGTTGTGGGCCGCATTTACGTCGCGACACTCTACGTTTCCACAAGCCGCGCATTCAAACACCCGCATATTGAGCGACATGTCCTGAACGTGTCCACACAAGCGGCATGTTTTCGTTGTGGGCACCCATCGGTCGATCTTGACCAGATCTTTCCCTAGTTTCTGTGCCATCCACTGCGCTTTGAAAGTCAGCGAATCCTAGATCGCCAACCTTTCTTCCCCAAAGTTGATGCATGGCTTTTATGTTCAGCGTCTCGAAGGCGAGCATGTCGAACATCGCGAAAAGCAGGTGGGCCTGCTTCCATTGCCAATCGTTCCGGACATTGGCAACTTTCTTATGCGCGCGCGCAAACATCTAGGCTTGCGCGCTTTCTGGCTTTGGAGCCCCTCTGCTTCCGGCTCAAGACTCGCTCTAGCTTTGCGCAGGTGTCTCAACTCCGCCTTCAGTGGCAGAGGAGCGGCGATCTTCTCGCCCGTTGATAGCGTGAGGAAGTCCTTTAACCCGAAATCAGCGCCCGCGGATTCACCCGTCTTTGGTGCCTGTTCTGGTTGAGGAACTTGATCACACGAAAATGTTACGTAGATATCCCTGAGGGCGTCCCGTCGGACATTAATCGTCTTAACGAGGCCGGTGATTGCTCTGGATTGGTTGAACCGGTATGCTCGGCCCAGGATCTTGATTCGCCCGTGCCCGAGCATCTTGTATCCGGCTTGCTTGAGCGTAAACGATCGGTATTTCCTGCGCTTACAGAACGTAGGCGGCCGCTTAATGTCGCCCTTGAAGAACGCTTCCCATGAGAGATACACACGGTCAGTTATTGCTTGAACGCTCTGGCTTCCGACAACTTTCCAGTGAGGCAATCTGCGATTGCGCAACTTGGCTAAATGCGCCTGGAGTTTCGCCTTAGGCAATCCTTTTTTGAACAGCTTGTAGTACCGATTCTTGAGAGCAACCGAGTGATTCCAAATCTCGGAAGAGATGTCAATCGTGGAGTGCAAATGCTTTAAGCGGTTGCAACCGAATAGCTTGAATTTGAAAGATTGACGCAAGACCTGATCTATGGGACCTATCGAGCGAGACTTGCGCCGACTCTTGGAACAAAAGTCAGAAGAACTTGATTGCATGATCATCGCCTTGGAAATTATGCCGGATCACGTTCACTTGTTTCTCAACTGCCCACCCGTCATGGCTCCAGACCATATCATGTTCCGATTGAAGGGATACAGCTCTCGGGTGCTCCGAAACCGATACCCGATATTGATGCGGCTTCCTTCTCTGTGGACCCGACCATATTTTTGCTCGACGGCTGGGAACGTTTCAAACGCAACAATCGAACGCTACATCTCCGAGCAGAAGAGCGACTGACGATTTATCCCACCCCTTAAAGGAGTGGGCTTTCTCGGTTTTTTCTGTAAGAAAGATCCCCCTCCTTTTATGAGCGTATTCGAAGTCATCGCGCTTCTGCTTACGCTCACCCCGTTGTTCAGCTATGCGAACTATCGTTTCATCAAGCTACCGACCACCATCGGCGTGATGCTTATCGCTTTAGTGGGGTCGCTGACGCTCATCAGCCTGCAACATTTTGGGTTCAACATCGCGCCGATGGCCGCCCAGGTGCTGCAGGATGTGGATTTTAATCAAACCTGGCTCCAGGCATGCTAAGCTTTCTGCTCTTCGCCGGTGCGCTGCACATCAACGTCAACGCCCTACCGGAACAAAAGTGCGTTATCACGGTACTCGCAGTAGTCGGCGTGAAAGGACAGACGATTATGGGGCGTCGCCCTCATGCGTAGGGTTGGACGCTGGCAGCCACAGAATCGGCGACATGTTCCTTGGTAATGACTCCGAGGACCTGATCTGGCCGGGCGACGCCATTTCCTCGACTAACGACAGCCATCGTGGCCTCATCCTTCCACATCCTTCCGATCACTCCGAACATGATTTCTTCCGGGCGAACGATGGTAAAATTGCGGCTTGCGACATTTTCGAGGCTTACCCCGGTGTAGGTTCCTTCAAGACCGTGATGGAGCCCCGTATTGATTCGCACTACGCCTACAACTTTGTCGTCCCGGATGACAACTACGTGACGCACTCTGCCGTCGTGTTGTGGCAGACGTACAAACGCGTCCAAGCTCGTCTCGGCTGGCAGGAGCATTACGTCGCGATCCATGACGTCGGCGGCCTGGTGGACCAGGAACATGTTAGCGTGAAGCGCCTTGGGAATGAAATGACGGCGGCTCACCAGTTTAATGGTGTAAATGTTCTCCCGCGACAACAGACGCCGAATCCCGATGCTGAGAGCCACACAAACGATCATCGGCATAACGATGTCATAATCGCGCGTCATCTCGAAGATCATCGTCACCGCAGTCATCGCTGCACCGGTCGCGCCGCCAACCATCGCCGCCATACCAACGATTGCGAAGGACGGAATACTCAGCTCCGGCAAGGGCAGAATCGCTTTTGACAAGGCGCAGAATGCAGCTCCCAGAGTCGCACCCATGAAGAGCGAAGGAGAAAAAATGCCCCCGGAAGCACCCGAACCGAGGCTCAAGAGTGTGGCCGAGAGCTTGCAAGCGAACAATAAGGCGAGCAAGGGCGCCGCGTGCAAACCCCCGACGAGCACATCCTGAACCGTGGCATAGCCAACTCCTTCCACATAATAGTGCCCGAACGTTTGGAACAGTGCGTAGATCATCATCCCGACAATCAGCATTCCAACAACATGTCGAAGATAGGGATTGTGGATTCGTTCGAAGAGACTTTCGGTTCGATGCAGTCCCTGAATAAAGGCCGTCGCAGCGAGCCCGGTTAGTATCCCAACGACCGCATATAGAAGCAGGGCATAAAAAGATGTAGCGTGATGGTCCAACGCCAGTATAGGAGGGGTCCGAAAAGCCGGATCCAGTCCCACAAAGAGTCGTGCGATGAAGGTGGCCGTGCCGGTCGCGAGAGCGACAGGAAGGAATGTTCGGACGCTTACCTCGGGCATCATCAACTCCACGGCAAACATAACTCCACCTATGGGCGTATTAAACGTGGCTGCGATACCCGAACCCGCGCCAGCGGCCACCAGAGTGATGCGTTGCCAGGCCGCCAACGGAATAATTTGGCCCATCGTGGATCCGAGAGATGCCCCGATTTGAATAATGGGCCCCTCGCGTCCGACGGCTGCGCCACTGCCAATCGAAAGAGACGAAGCGAGCGACTTAATTGCTGCTACCATCGGTCGAATTCGACCCTCGGAATAATAGACTGCGTCCATCACTTCCGGAACACCGTGGCCCCGCGCTTCCGGAGCAAATTTCGTTACCAACAGCGTCACGATCAAAGCGCCGACCACCGGAACAAGGACAACGAAAGGGCCCCAGGGGCTCGCGGGGGTATACGTATTGGCATCATAAAGGAACGAAATACGCCCCAGGAACAAAAGATTGTGAATGAAACCGATAAGGCCCCGGAAGCCGATCGCTCCGAATCCAGTCACGGCCCCCACGAGGATTGCAATAAGTGAAAGTCTGAACAGACCAATATTTGGATGTGCAACCGATTCACCATTGGTTTTTTGACCTATCATATAGTTTCTCCCCGCAGGACGTCTGTAACTCTTGATTTGTAAAACAAAAAAAGGCGATGATCAATGACCCACCCGACGCGATTTCTTGGATTCTGCAAGGGCTCGAAGCGAAGGAATTCGCACGCTGATCTCCGATTTGCCGCGGATTTTACGGCGGTAGTAACGCCCACATTCATACTTGCACAAATCGGAGCTGCAGACCAACCACAAGTAAGCCAACAAGGATTATTCCGCCCAAGGAGAATATTTGAAGATCGCGCACCGGGCGATTATGACACTTTATCAATTGGGTGTCCTTAAGCGTTTGCGAGAACCGCAGATTCTTGGGTTGGATGCGAAAAAGGTGAACGGTTCGGCTCAAGCCTACGATCTGCGTTCTACGCCTGATGCTGTGCTGGGCCTGGGCAGCTACGCAGTCACACTCGTACTGGCGGCAATGGGCGGCAAAAATCGCGCTGACAATCGCCCCTGGATTCCACTCGCTTTGGCCGCGAAGGTCGGGTAGATCTACTGCAGGCCGCTAATCTGACCTGCAAATCGTGGACTAATTATCGGCGCTTTAGCCTTTATAGCCTGATTGCCATGGTGGCGACGTTCGCTACGCTGCCGCTGGTTGTGCCAGAAGCGATCATGGCCTTCAGGAAGCTGAGGCGAAGGCATTGAACTCGCAAAATCCCGCTGAGAGATTTCTTCAAAGGACCTTAAGACTGGCTTGTCAAAGACCTAAACCTTTCTTTCACTGGACCTAGCGTGGACGAAAAACCGCACCTAACACTTCCAGGGGATCGCCGGGTGACACGCGAGCTGCCGCAGGTTTTTCGGCCGCGCGCTAATCTTTTTTTACCGCGCTTTCCTGATTGCCATTCCTGTTTTCTGTCGACAGTTGGATTTGCTTGGTACAGGACGCTGTCGCGGACACTGAGAAGCAGCGGTAGTGAGACGCTGGTCAGGAAGTGATTATCTTACCGTGGATGAGTCGCGCTAGAGCTAACTAACGCAGTAAAGCAGGTAGAAGGAGATGCTCTCTCGAAAAACCGGGAGAGCATCTTTACTTGGATGTGCACGCGCAGCCTGCGACACACATTTTTCCTTGCTGGTCTGACGCAGAAGTCGGCACCCGGTTGATCGGATAGAGCCCGTCAGAACGTTGCAGCCCTCAGCGGAAAACGAAAGTGCTGCCTTACTTAGCCAAGGCGGTGAGTTGGACAGTCAGGTGTTTGGTCGGATCCCCTGGGGCCGGAGCCTCCACTTGGTATTCGCCTGCTTGGAGGTTAACCGTCATTTTCTCGCTCTGACCGGGCGGCAATGGCGCGGTAAAAGAGCGTTCTAGACCGGGTCCGGAGATCTTGAATCCTCGGTCTTCCGATCCAACGTTAGTTACCGTAAAGGTAACGGCTCCGGCGTCCACGCTAGTGGGCATTTCCATATGCGTCTCGCCGAGAGAAACTTCCACTTCGTGCCCAACTACCGCCTGTTTTACATCATGCGCTGCATCTTTGATACCTTGTCCGATCCCTCTGACTACGTCCTCAGCTTTTTCACCGATGGAATCATCGGCGCGCCCTAGCGCCGGGATCAAGAGAAGCGCACCAATCGCTACAAAATGTGTAATATGTATCGGTCGGCTCATGTAAAGACATCGTGTCTCGGGCCGCGAATGGATCTGCCTTTCGATTTAAATGTGTCTTATTTGTGAAACCGGATGGCATTCGGGCGCGAATGAACCCTCTCTATCCACGGTTAAGGCTCGGGCGGACTCATTATACCGTCTTAATAACTTATACGATTCGGAACCGATTTCTCTCGGAACGTCAATGAGCTCCTCATCTAAAAAAAAGGTAAACCAAAGTAGACGAACGTCGTCTATTTGATTATTACTATGAAAATATTAGCTATCAGTTTCCGATGTGTATGCATCGTTGGCTTGTCAGTTGCTAAAGCCGAACTAACTGAGAAATCTTCGCAAGATCAAGCGTTTGTCAACGAGGCTGCTCGCGGCGGCAAGATAGAAGTAAAGTTAGGCTATCTGGCAGAGCGCAATGCTTCTAGGGCGTGTTTGTAAATACCGTTTAATAGACAACGCGCCTACCTGGAGGTAAAACGGATCATGCGACTACGACCAAAAGTGAAGGAGCTTCTGCCGAAGATAGCGGAAGTTCTAATTTCCATAGAAATCGACTCCCTGGAACGACAATAGAGATAGTAAGGCGGGGCGTCCTCCTTTGTCAATGTACCTCGTGCTTGAAAGTATTCTTTTTGTGCTAACAGAGGGTTGCAGCTGGAGAGCTATCGATCGGCCACAGGCTCGCTGGAACTCTGTGTACCAGTATTTCCGTCGCTGGTGTCAGCGCGGTACGCTAGAAAAGGTGCTGACTCAATTCGGGCCGGAGCTCGCTCCGGGGTGGCACTTTGTAGACAGTACTCACGTTAAGGTTCATGCTGACGGCTCCAATCCGGCTGGTGGACAAGTCCGACAAGCCATGGGACGCACCAAAGGAGGGCTAAACACCAAGATCCATGCCGTTGTCAATGCGCGCTCGCAACCTATTGTCATTGCCTTGTCCGGTGGGAACCAAGCCGACGTTACCTTGGCGGCAGAGCTCACGGACTGCCTGCTACAAGATTCTACCATTATTGGCGACAAAGCCTATGATAGCTCCACCCTCAGGCAGACGGCGACCGCCAACGGAGTTAAAACCTGCATTCCTGGGCGCACGAACCGAACTACGGCCGTACCATTCTCCGCAAAGCTCTACCGGCGTCGTCATCGGGTAGAAAACTTCTTCCAGAAAATCAAACGCTACCGGCGAGTCGCTACTCGGTATGACAAACTCGGCGAAACATTCCTGGGCTTTGTTTGCCTCGCCATCCTGCTCACCCTTCGCCTCACATAGATGATTTACAAACACGCCCTAATCCCGCAGTAAAGGAATTTGGTTCAAAAATGGTTAAGGACCACATAAGATCGAACGATGAGCCCGGTTCCGTGGCCGCGATGATTGGTTTGCAAGTGCCTAAAGATCTGTCACCCAACCAGCAACGCGAGTATGCTAGGCTCTCAAAATTGTCCGGAAAGAGCTTTGAAAAAGAGTATATGGACTCCATGGTGAAGGATCATACGGACGATCTAGGGCTTTCAGGAGGGCAGAGTCAGCGACGCAGAATAAGGACTTAAAGAAAGCGATCGCCGACGCAATTCCCGTAATTGAAGAGCATCTAGGCATAGCGAAATCCGACTCGGAGAAAGTGCCTGTGGGATAGTAGCCAAAGATACGAGCGCCGGCTACAGAACGGCCATTATTTTCGCGGATCATGGGTAAAACTTCGAACCTGCCCTCACGCGATGGCGGCGGAGCCCGTCGCTCACAGTGATAAACAGCTTCGCTATTTGGTCCGCGACCCTCCGGAATGTTACGGTTTTGAACGGAGGTATAACTGATACAATTTGATTGTTGCATGCCCATTGAAGATGGAGTCAATAGAGTAAGCGCCACGACCATTCGATGGCGCTGTAAGACATCGTCCGAGCCAAAGCGCAACTCATGACCAAGTTGTTCAGCGCTACTCATCAGTCGGCGTTTTTAGTGACGAAGAAGGATGCAGCTAGGACGAACGCTCCAAGCAAGGCGAACGCGGCCAAACTGTCGCGATGAAGGTCCGTCCAGAGCTGCGGGCTAGAATTTCGCGCGCGATCGTCGAAACGGCCGTGCGCCCCGTGGTCTCCAGGTACCGGTTCGTAAAGGTTGTAGCGTTGGTTTGGATCCTGTGGTTCGTCTGTTTGTTGTCCCTTGTAGCCGGTATGAGCAAGATAATGGTCCAGTAGACCAGGAAAGAGTTTGTTTCCGACGATCGCCTTTACCGATGGAATGCCGACGTAGATCTCGCGCCGATCATGACGCGATGCGTACAGGATGGCCTCGGCCGCCACGTCCGGTTGGAAAATCGGAGGCACCGGTTGAGCTTTTTTAGGAAGTCGATTTTTGACCCAATCGAATTGTGGCGTGTTCATGGCCGGCATCTGCACCATCGTTACGCGCACCTGGCTTTTGTCGTGAATCAGTTCACAGCGCAGCGAATCCATGAAGCCCTGAATAGCGTGCTTGCTCGCGCAATAAGCCGCTTGTAATGGAATACCGCGATAGGCCAGGGCGCTCCCTACTTGAATAATTCGACCTCGGTCGCGCGGCAGCATCCGCTTTAGAGCGGCCAGAGTCCCGTTCACGAAACCAAGGTAGGTGACCTCGGTCACTCGTTTGAATTCGGCGGCTGTCATCTCTTTGACCGGTGAGAATACTCCGGTCATGGCGTTGTTGACCCACACCTCAATAGGGCCCAGCTCGGTTTCAACCCGCTCGGCGGCGGCTTCGACCGCGTCAGCATCGGCCACGTCGGCCTCTAATATCAGCGCTTGGCCGCCGAGGGATTCTACATCGCGTTGGGCGCCCTCCAAACCGTCGTGCCCACGCGCGATGAGCCCGATTCGAGCGCCTTCGCTGCGTGCAAAGGCCTGTGCTGTCGCGCGGCCCAGGCCGGCTGAAGCGCCGGTGATCACAATTACCCTTTGGCTCTTGCTGTTACTCATGGTCTTGTCGTTCTTTGGACCTATTGGTGCGGTCTCGGGCTGCGGCCACTTCGCGGACAGCGCGAACATATTCGACGTGCGCGAATAAAAGCGGCGTGTTGCCGAGAAAAATTTGTCGGCGCGCGTCGATCTCCTCGGCAAACAGGCCCAACTCGCCTGCCATGGCTTCGCACCGCTTCAGGATTGCCTCGGCTTGATCCGCGCGGCCCACTTTGGCCAAGGCATGCGCGAACCAGAATGTCACAGGCAGGAAAGCGCCCTCGAACTCACCAAGAGGCAACTGGTCACCTCCGAGCGTTTCGCCAGGATCAAATCGGTAAACCAAGCCGTCGATGGTCAACTCCTGTTCGATGGCCGCTATCGTACCGGCCACGCGCGGATCGTCAGCCGGTAAAAATCCCATGAGCGGGATGAGCAGTACCGCAGCGTCCAGCGCCTCGGAATAATAACGTTGTACAAATGTATTATTATCTTGGCTCCAGCCTTTTTCCATGACTTCGGCATGGATGGCTTCGGCGACGGCGTGCCAGCGGATCAATTCTTCGTCTTTGCCAAAACCAGTCAGCCGGGAAATCTGCGCGGCCCTTTCAAGCACCACCCAGCTCATCACCTTACCCGCAACGTAATGGGCTTCCACGGAGAGTTCCCAAATGCCGCTCTCGGGCAAATGCCAATGAGCGCAAGTGTAGTTAGCCGTGCGCCGCAGCAGTTGCCAGTGTTTGTCCTGCAACGATCCGCCACTTTCGACGTAAATACGCGCGCAGTCAGCAAAAAAGGCCAGTGAACCGAGCTGACGTTGCTTGGCGGCACGATTACCAAAGCGTACCGGCCGGCTATCCGCGTAACCGCGTACTGCAGACAGTTCCACCGGTTCCAACCGGGTGCTACCGTCGAGCCGGTAACAAACCTGCAGCGGAGCGTCGGTAGCTGAATCAAGACTGCAAAGCCAGTCAAGATAGCGTTCCACTTCATCGACTTTACCCAAGCGCGCCAGCAGGGCGAGTGAAAGTGAGGCGTCGCGCACCCAGGCGAATCGGTAGTCGTAGTTACGATCCCCGCCGATGCGTTCTGGGAGGGAAGAAGTGAGCGCAGCCGTCGCCGCGTCATGCTCCGCATGGCTGAGCAGGTGGACGGTAATGGCTGAACGCTTCAAGCAGGCTGCGCCCGACTCGGCAGCATCCACCTTCAAATTTGCGCTCCAATCGTGCCAGTAACTGAGCGCCGCTTCAAAAGCTTCTGCCGCCCGCTCGCGCGTCCAATCATCTGGTTGCGAATTCCACCCGATCACCGCCCATAACTCATCACCTAAGCCCATCGTCAGATCGGCGACCGCAGTGTCTCCTTCGATCCGGACCGGAAACGAAGTCCACACGGCCAGCTGGCCGGCTGCAAAGCGAAATGTTGCGTCGTAAGGTGTGGCTCGGACCTCTTCGGGGCCGCCTCCAAATTCCCAACGCGGCCGCACCTCGAAACGGGCAACACCCGCTTCCCGGGCACGGAGTCGCCTCACGATAATGCGCTGGTCGCGGGCTGATTCCGGGCGTTCATCTGCAGGCCACGCCATCACGTCCGTCAACTCAAGTGCGCCGGACTCTTGCGCGGCTTCCCTCCAACTAGTCACCACAGCGGCAGTTTCGGACAGATAACGTTGTTGTCCTAGGCTGGCTCGGGCCGGACCGAAACGGCAGAAACCGCCGTCCTCTGGGTCAAGCAACGTGCCAAAAACGGGAGGGCTATCGAAGTTTGGCACGCAGAACCAGTTGAGCGTGCCGTCGGCGGCGACCACGGCTCCGGTGCGTCGATCACCGATGACGCCGTGTCCATGGATCGGCGGGAAGGAAATCGGCCGATTGTCCTCAGGATTCATTTCGCCAAATGGTTCGAGTAATCACTAAAACATCAACAATTCGCGGCTATGAACCCGGCTGGGTCTGAAAATCTTCTCTGTGCAATGGGATTTTTTAAGCGTTGAAAAATGAGGGCTAAGCGAACAGGTGCGGGCGAGACGCCGATCGAAAAACAGCGGTCCGATTCGGTCGAGTTTGAGCAAAAATTTTCAGAAAAACCCAGATCACCACCCGAACGGTGAGAGCCGAAGCTCCTGCTTTGGAAGTTGGGTGACGGCCCGACCATCATAGATAAAGACTACGTCTATTTTCGATCCGAGAGATGAATTGCCCGCTTAATACTAAACCCGTATTCGTTTCTCCACCGGGTGAGCCGAATGTAATCCACAAAGAAGCAACCAGCCCCGGCACCAATCCAGGCGCAAGCCACTTTGTATGAACTGAAACGACCCTCTTACGTTCACCAACGGCCGCGTCATTACTCTCTCCCATCGCCAACCAAACGGCGCAACCTTACACATTTGTAAGGCTCACGTAAGGAACTTGTCAGTAGACCACCGTAGCTTGCGGCCAAACGAGTTTGCCGGTGACACGATTTCAAATCTTTGAACTTGGATCGACCTTGTGGAGGCGAACGTGAACCTTTCCCGAACGACGTTGAAAAAGGAGCATCCTTACCTTGGAATTTGTGAATTCTGCGGCCGTGTGTGTGAGCTGAGCTACTACGACTCCGTCCTCGAATGTGCCGTTTGCGAAGAGTGCGCCGAGGATCTCGCTAGCGGCGAAAATGAGTTAGCCGCGGTGGGTATCGCCCTCCCAGAAGAAGAGAATTTCGATGGACTAGGTTCGTAAGCCGTCAGAAACCATTTTTATTAGTGACGCTCGATGCCCGGATTGTTTCTTCGTAAAGTAAGGCATAGACGTGGAAAGATTAACAGCACGGCTTCAACCTTTTCTTTGGGGTAGATCTTGCCGGCCGGAAGCCGTTCCGGCAGATCTTCCGCCTGTAAGTCAATGCTTACCACTTGGTCGGCCTGCGTAATAATTTCATCGGGTACGAGCTTTCTATCATATGATCAAATGAGACAATGCCACAATGTCTTAGCTCGATCGATTCTGGCTGGGCTTTTGTTGATAACGTGTTTCAGCAACTGTGCAATTTCGCAGCGACATTCGGCCGGCGGCTCTCACGAACACGCATTCATTGTTTATTGGCCCCACCAGGATAACAATCGACAGTTGTGCTTGGCGCTTAAAGATAACATCGACATGAAAGGTGTGGTGACCACGGAAGGCTCCGAATATTTCGCCAAGAGTCGTCCGCCTGCAACAAGAGATGCGGAGTGCCTGGCGATCGCGCGGGAGCGAAATGTGCGGATCGTTGGGAAAACGAATCTCAGTGAGTTTGCGGTGGCCCCTTCCGGCCTGAACGAGTATTTCGGGACTCCAAAGAACCCATTCGGTAAAATGCGGATGTTTATCCCGGGAGGTTCGTCAAGCGGTTCAGCGGTGGCGGTCGCGAGGGGAATGGCGGACATAGCGTTTGGAACGGATACAGCTGGATCCATCCGCGTCCCCGCGGCTTGTTGCGGCATCGTTGGTTTGAAGACGACTTTTGGCCTTGTCTCATTGAACGGGGTGTCACCGATTGCCCCAAAGCGCCTGGATACCGTCGGCCCGATGGCCAAGGACGTTGATCATGTAGTCGAAGGGATGGAACTGTTGCAGAAGGGGTTTGCAGCGCGATATCGTAGCGCCGTCGCCGGCAACCCGTTGGCCAAAAATATCAGGATCGGACGGCTCTACCTTAGCGGCACCGATCCTAAAATCGACAAAGCGGTTGATGACGCTCTCACCAAGTGGCACTTTCAAGTCGTCGCCCTGGATAAAGCCTTCACGGCGAAGTGGAATCAGGCCAAAGCCGACGGAGACACAGTGGCGGCGGCTGGCGCTTGGATACACTACAAAAATTACTTCGGCAAACTCGGAGTGAGCGCCAAAACTGAAGCAATAATCGCCTTAGGAGAATTCGAATATACGGTAAACTACCGGGATGCTCTACGGAGGCAAACCGAGTGGAAGCGGACTCTCAGCCAGGTTTTTAAAAAAGTTGACTTCATCGCTCTACCGACTCTCCAGACTCTGCCGCCAACGATTCCGCTCATCGGAAGAACATTCTTATTAGAAGCGCGAGTGGCGAACCTGCAAAATACCGTTGCGGTGAATTTCGCGGGAAATCCTGCGCTGGCGATACCGATTCCAGTTAGCGATGGGGCAGTTCCCGTCACGAGCCTGCAATTGGTCGGGCGCCCATTTAGCGAAGCGGAACTTCTTAATGCGGGCCGCTTGGTTGAGGCAAGCATTCAAGGCCAGATTCCAGTGGTCCGTGATCGCAAAACCAGCGCACACATCATTGCTCCGCCAATCGACCGCCCTTTCGTAAGCGGGCATTCTCCACGTTTTCCCCGCGCTGATTTGCCTGCAGCTGCCCCACAATACAGTGTTGGGAGTTATTTCGATCCGGTCGTCCTTCCCCATGTGGCCAGGGGAGCCGCCCGTTTCCAATGGTGGCCCGTAGCACTTCAAAACGAAGTATTTGGTCTTTCGCTAATATTACTAAGTTAATACCGTTGCGCGTTATATGACAAACGGCTCAATCGTTGCGCCTCAACAAAGATTAGTTCTCATTTCCGGCATCGGCGTTGCCGGTCCGGCGGATTGAAAGTCGCTGTGAAACCATTTCCGGTGATAGCGTGACGGAGATCAAGCAGGGCGCACATCGCGTAAGTGTTTTTTCAAGCGAAAAGCGCAGCGAGATTTCGACATTGTGATAGGAGCAGATGGGTCTCCATTCGGTTATTCGAAAATTGGCATTCGGAAAAGATAGCCGATTTGAGAAATATCTCTGATACATGGTCGCCGCACTTGCGATGAATGGTTACCAGCCCAGAGACGAGATGTCTACGTCAGCTATAGCCCAAGTGGCCCGCTTCGCCATGCGTGACGACCGCACCATGTTTTTACTGGTCTTTACCGATCATCAAGGCCGCCAGGTCGACCCCGCAGGATGCGGACGCCCATAAGGATATCTTACGCGCTGAGTTTGGCCAAGCCGGAGGGGAGTGCGTCCGGACGATATCCCGGAGCTCGTGCACCACTTTCTGCATTGCCAAAGCGCAAAGTTGCAATTGAGGCTCCTTCGATAAAGAGTGATGCTATAGATTTCCTTCGCCAGCAATCCTGGCCGGGAAATGTTCGCGAACTCGAAAACGTGGTTTGCCGTGCGTTGCTTGATTACCCCCGGCTACCTGATTACGCTTGGAGATGTGCGCAGGGCGATGGCGACGAGCCTCAGGCACGACAAGAGCGCATCGCCGCACTCAACGGCCAATATCCATCTAAAAAAAAGAGGCGGAAAGCCTTTACAGCATATCGCAAAGCGATATGCTGAAGTACCGTTTTTACCTGGAGCCCTGAATCGTTCCTGCTTTATGAACTCGCGGAAGAAAGTTGGTGCGGATCCCATCTGGAACCACGATGAGCTTCCTCCTAGAAAATTGATAGAATCCCTTCACCTGGAACGAGCCGCAATAAATCAGGACGAATTTTCGCGAGCGGAGTGGTTTTGGAATCGGCGACCGAAGCTTGTGTTCGAAAATTTGTGTCCTTTGTTCTGCTACATAGTCGTTTTTGTTTGTCTTCTCTATCTTGTTCCAGAAAGTATCGCGGCACTCCTTGTCTGGATGCTTTTAGGGGTGAGTTGCGTCTTTGTAGATTGTGTTCGTCTCGGCGTGTGGAGAGCTGAATACGAGTCAAGTATTAAACGGGTTGTTTCTCATCTGTCGGAAAGGGACAAGTAATCGGAGGCGACAGCGGCGGAGCTTAGCGGGAGTCAGCCTGCGAAGCTGGCGCAGTTTCAATAATTCCAAAATCCCGAGTTTCCGACCGGAGAATTCTGCCTAATTTGGCATCCGAACACTCATTCAGCACTGGGGAATAGCTTCGGTCCAGATAATATATGTTTCGTTTTACTCCGGATTGCTTGCAACAGTTCGATACGATCGATTTTCCTTGGATGGGCTACGTCAGCGCAAATAGGCGATTACATTCGATCGGCCGCTTTGCCCTTAGGGGAAATACCAATCCGCGACTTACCGACAATCGCCTGATTCCGGACCGGTCCGCTGCTGCGACGTAATGGACCTGTGCCAGGCATTCTCGCAGCCGACCGGTCGGGGGCGATTGTGGATAAGTCTGAGCGCCGTTGTCTTGCAACGTTTCATCGTGGTGCAGGGGTACTGTGCGGCGCGTTTCTGTCTGCGGCGTTCCCGGGCTTGCTGAAGTTTCTCGTTCCGGGCTTCGAGGATGGCTTTGCCACGACCAAGCAGTTTGTCCTGCGGAGTGACGTAACCGATTCCGGAGTGCAGGCGCACGGCGTTGTAATGGTCAATAAATTGGCCACTTATTCGCAGGGCAGCAAAGGGGCGTCTTGGGCCGAATGGCCTGCTCTTTAAGCGTGCGATGGAAGCGCTCCAGTTTTCCGTTGCTCTGCGGATCGTGGGGCGAGGTCAACACACGGCTGGTCTGCCAGAGGCGAATAAACTCCTCGAAGTCGCGCGCCATGAACTGGCTGCCACGATCGGAGATGATCCGCGGCGGGGCCTGAGGGTAAGCTTCGCGTCCCTCGTTGCAGGACGATTTCCGCGTCGGCTTCCTCCATGAATGTATCAGCACACGAGCCATCGGAAGGCCCGCTCTACGAATGGCTTTGCGTCTTTCTCGATGCAGACACCATGAGCGATGATCAGCTTATCGAAGTCCCATGAAAGTAGCTTTTCAAGTGATCGCCGTGCGCGATTTCGATTAGTGAAGGATAGTCTGATGTCGAGCGCAACGCCGCCATGCGGATATGCAATGCCCGCTAGTTTGAACAGAGCATTGCGAAGGGGCTTACCCTTTGCTATCGGGTGATTTTGGATGAAATCGGCCAGAATGATCGTGCGTGACTTTTTATGAAAGAAAAAGACTTCATCGATAAAAAAATTACCTTTAAAGACGAGTTGGTCGAGGTCATCCGCCCAGCAGTGAGGCGGCGCATCGCCCAGAATGCCGGCAAATGGCAGGCGCTTGAACTTATTCGGTATCTGGGGAGGCACCCACAGCTCTGCGTCGGGAAACAGCGCGTGCCACTTTTCCAGGCGCCAGACATGCATCCTGGTCGGTGCAACAAGGTATCTCACTGGGCCCAACGCCGTGATGCGATTCAGCATATCGATCGGTACAGACACAGGAGAATTCACCCACAAGGAACCGTCGGCGAGCTTCGCGATGATCATGCGCGTAGTAAACGTGACGCCGATGGTGCGGACGGGCGGACCGCCTATGACTGATACGCTTTCGGCGAATGCCTGAAGATCGTGCATAGATGTGTCTTTCTGAGAAACCTCCGCTTCGCATGATCACCACGATGTCGACTCCAGCCTGCAACGGATGACCTGCACACATGTCGTGTGGAGAATAAAACGCACCGGAGTGCTCTGCGTACCCGAGTTGCTACGCGGACTTTCATGGTGAACCCCTGTGCCGTCTGCACATGAGATGTGCCGAAATCCATCCGGATTCTAGTGATCTCCCCTCCAATATTTCCCAGCCGGCCTGCTGTATATAGGGAAGCGAGTCGAAGGGCCGAGACGCTTCGATTCCCGCGAATATTCGAAAGAAGCGGTATTGCATCCACATCAAGATCTTCTGATTAAGGCGTTGGTCCTCGGAGGTGAAATCAACATTTATCCATAAGGAATCTTCCGTAGCGATTCGGGAAACCTTTTAAACGATCCGGCGGATGCGACATGGCATAAATAGATCAAGTAAAAAATGAGTGACAACCCGGTCGTAATGCGCGGCCGGCGATTTCCATTCTAAAATGTCGGCATGAATCAACTCGATTCGCGGACAACGATCAACAGTCGCGATTCGTCGCGCAGCCGAGGCTAGCATCCGTGCGCTTGAGTCAAACACGGTGAAAGAAGCCGACGAGGTTTGTTTTTTACCATTTCAGACAAAAACCGGCCGTTCCCTTCGCCGATAAGCAAAATATTGTTCCCTTCCGTAACTCGCCGAGCAAAAAAATCTGCGCGATCGGCTCAGTGTAGAACCGAAAACAATTTGTTCCAACAGCGGATAGAAACTCGCAATCGAGTCAAATGTGACTTTGCCCATCGGCCGATACGGCAATCTACTCTTTTGTCTGGCGCGAAGTCGGATCGAATCCAAGACTACCGTTGCCAATTAACAGAACTCGCGCTCACGGATCCATTTGATGGCGAAGTGCTGCAATTCAGCGGCGTTCCGGAGGTTCATTTTTTCTTTAACGCTGTCTAACGTGTGGCAGGAATATGCATTAAATCCGAGTCTAAGAGCCTCACCCGCGCGATCTAGAATGCGATCGAACGCTTCGAGTGGATCGCCGACCGATCGGAAACAAGCGCCGGTTTTATTCATACCGAAAATCGGCACCGATACTTCCAACGGAACTCCGAAATCTGCCGTTAGGCGTTGAGCACAATCAGAATCGTCTCCACTAACTTGCCTGGAGTGAATGGCTTCGGCAAACATGCCTGGAAGCCAGCATTCAGCATGCGCGCACGATCTGCGGCCGTGAGGGAGGCGGTCATAGCGATGACCGGAACGCTGCCTCCGGCCTCCGCTTCAAGGACACGAATTTCTCGCAGCAACCCAAAGCCGTCCATTCCCGGCATCTGAATGTCGGACACCACCAAATGCGGATGGTTATTTTTTACTGCCTCGAGGCCTTCAGACCCATTCCTCGCCAAAACGGCGTACGCACCCATGTGATTCAAGAAGATGCCCAAATACCTTCGCGCGTCGTCATGATCTTCCACAACGACAATCGTGAGATTACTGAGACGGTCGGGAGACATTTGCTGGGCCCAGGACTAAGACTCTATACGATGACAGGTGATCCTCAAAGCTCGCATCGATCGCGCTCATCGGTTTTTTGATAGACCCAGAAATGTCAGATTCAGTCTTTTGGTGCAAAGAAAACACTGATAATTCCGTTGCATCCCAACAACGCAATCTGGGGTGACCGGACGAAACGGGCCATGGAGGTTTATCTTCATAGTGCGAAGGCGCAAAAAAAGTGGTTGGATAGCCCGTTAGCTCTGCCAGGGCAACAGCCGTATTTCCACAATCGCTCTCGTGGACAAACTCGAGAACCCCAGTACCGAAGGGATCGCTTCACGATTGGTTACTAAGCCACCGCACCCCCTTCCCCCTTTGAGGTTTCTCGCGAGCGGCTGCGATCGCAGCTGCCAAGGGTGGACACATACGCGTACTCGGCAGAATCGTAGTCGGGAAGAATTTCCCTCCTCAAAGACGACGAGGGGATCGTCATCATTTCTAAATTTGAAGACGGTCAACTGTTGATCTTTACGCCAATACAGGGTTCGATAAGGTGGAAAAAGCTCCGAAATTGGTCGGTTGAAATGCAGCTTCACCCCATTCTCGTTACGCTTCTGAGCTCGATTGCGGTGGTACTGGTGACAGCCCGTGCCCAAAGCGTTGGTTCGCCGGATCATCCTGCGGTGGCCGTATTTTCCGCTGGTCCGGTTGAGGCCAATCCTTTTGAGGCAGAAGTCACATCCCTTGAGGCTAGGCTTATGCAAACTCCGGTGGCTTCCAGTCCGATCGTCTTTTATGGCGGCTCCACCGCAACCCTGCGGCCATCGTGATATATACTGGCGACAACGACCTGGCCATGGGCACCCCTCCGGAAACGGATTTTAGCTCATTTCAGAAATTGTTCGGGATTTTCCGTGGCTATTCTCATCCATCCCGATCGCTTTTGTTTCGGTAAAACCGAGCCCGGCCCGACTGATATTCTTAGAGAATTTTCTCAAGTTTAATCAGCTAGTGCGAGATTTCCTCAAAACCCAGCCTGGGACAGATTATATCGACGTCTTTGACGACATGCTCGGGGAAGACCACAAACCGGTCCTGGACCTGTTTGTAAATGATCATATTCATTTGAACCCGGCCGGTTACCAGCTCATGCGGCGGGATATTCGGCGAATTCCTTTCCCAGAATTGTGCCAAATCCAAGCAGAGCAACCGAAATAGGTCCAATCGTGCATCGGAGTTAGGCGAGTTGCGGCGTCACAACCGGGTGGAGTTAAGTCCAAGGGAAGTTAAGCGGATCAAGGAATACCACAAAACTCAGAAAACTTTGAGCGGATCAATTTTCTTTCTGTGAACCTCACCCCGATTTAAAAAAGATAAGTTTCATTTCGGGAGAGAGGGGCCAATCGAATCGGCTCATTCGTTCAGACCAATTGAGGGAATAAAAATGCTCATTGGAGTTTCACAAATAATGCCCACGCGCTCACTTGGCTGCTCCCGAAATGTTATGCCTTTCTGATCATGAAGAAGAATCTTTCAAATCATGCGCTTCTATTCCTTCGCTTAGTCGTCGGTCTTGGGTTCATGAATCATGGTTGGGCCAAGCTTATGAACGGCCCAACGCGATTCGAGAGACTCCTTGCCCTGCTCGGCGTTCCGTTTCCGCAAATAAACTCTTGGATAGTCCCGTTGACAGAGCTTTTCGGCGGATTGGCGATTTTTGTCGGTGCGTTCGTGTCTATCGCCACAATTCCACTAATAGGTATGATGCTTGTCGCAATATTCTCAGTCCATTTAAGATACGGCTTCAGTTCCATTAAAACAATCGGGCTATCAGCACAGGGTCCTATTTTTGGCCCTCCTGGATATGAAGTTGCCCTTTTGTACGTGGCGAGTCTAATAGCGCTGATCCTGGCGGGCGCTGGCCCTCTATCGATTGATCACTTGATCTCAGCTCGCCGATCCTTTCGCCGCGGGTGCGATCAAGTCCGATTTGGGAGCGTGGGATCGCGGGATCGCGAAAGCAAAAGCTCGGCGAAGTACAAGGCCTGGCAAGAGTTAGTGAACCATTGGCAGGAGAAATGACTTTGGTAGAGCCGGCGCCATGCAAAAAGCGCACTCTACCTAAACCTTCTCGATGCCCATACCGCGGTGGAATTGGTTGTTAAACACCTCTTCGAGAATGTGTCTGTTAAGCGCGAGCTTCAGTTTGCCGGTATGCTTCTGCGCCGTTCTTGATTTTGCGTTTCCTGATAGACTCAATCCGAGGATCCGCCGTCTCACCTTCTGCGCCGTAGTTCTCGCTGAAATTCTCGTTCGACCCATCGTGTTTGTTCTGCCCGTTGGTCGTATTGTGCTTGTGTCGATAGCTCACTGGGTCATCAACGTGAAACCGTCATGTACGAGCGGCGCCAAAGACGATACAATTGATAGTGAACTGCTCGAAGACTTACTACGCTCCCATCCTGAGCGGCTTCGCATCTACCAACCGACTCCAGAACTGGAACGAAAGCTGGAGCTCTTCTGCCAGCAACGACGCAAAAATTGTCGGACTGGCAGTCAAATTCGAAAACCAGCTCTGTTCTACTCTCAACGAATATTATCCGGTAGCGATCCATCTTTGTGCACCGGCTGCTCTGCGCACCAACCTGGCGCTCGATTCGGCCGTCATTGAGCCTCTGGCCTTTGTCGCCAAAATGCTGGTAACTGAGCTGCGGACCGTCACCAAAACCATTAAGGCAACGGATCAAAGAATCGCCCAGCTTTTTCGCCGACGTCCGTGTATCGCGAGATGCCGCAGGCTGTCACACTGCCTAAAAGCGAGGGAGTCATTTGCAAACTCATCCGCTTTGCGCGTGAGCACGGCACATCGCTCATACCGCGCACGGCAGGCAGCGGCAATTACTGGTTCGCGTGAGCTGGGGTACGATAAACTGTGGGTTCCATGAGTAGAACGTTGCGATTTCTTGCTCCAGGATTGTCATTGTGTCTGACTCCGCTTTCGACTACCGCTGCAGGGTTGCAGGGTTGTCGAGGCCTGCTGTCGATTTTCCGTTGCCGGTCGATAGCTACCATGACCAACAGATTCCCTCGCTCCTCAGAATACTCACGGGGCGGATTCAGCGGGAGCCGCTCAACCTTGTTGCGACTATCATTTTTTTTGGAGTGATCATTCACACGTTTCAAGCCGGTTGGTTCCGTAAGATTGCGCATAACTATCGGCAGAGCTACGAGGCGATCGAGTATTTGCTCGAAGCAAAAGACGACCCACCGGATGCCAGGATCAAACACGACAAGCTGCTCTTCAGGGCTCAGCTCTTTTATTTCATGGGCGAAGTCGAAGCGGTTTTCGGTATCTGGTTAATCCCGCTTTTCGTTGCGATTACTGCATTCCATGGTTGGGCAACACTGGTTGAATATGTCGGAAACCTAAATGTCGCGGATGCGATTTTTGTGGTCGTGATCATGGTATGGCCAGTTCACTGCCGATCGTTCGTTTTACGGAAACCATGATCGCCAAAGTTTTGGCAGTCGGAAAGGGAACCCGCGCTTCATGGTGGTCGGCGATTCTGACGCTAGGCCCATTGCTCGGCTCCTTCATCACAGGGCCGGCCCCGATGACAATCTGCGCCCTTCTGCTGCGTCACCGTTTTTATAGCCTCAAACCATCGGGGAGACTGAAATACGCAACGCTCGGCGTGCTCTTCGTCAATATCTCCGTCGGCGGGGTATTGACCCAGTTTGGGTCTCCTCCAGTTGTGATCGCCGCAAGCGCTTGGAACTGGGACCTGCCATACATGCATCCCATTTCGGCTGGAAAGCGGTTATCGGAATTATCTTGTCCAACTTGTTGTACCATCGCCGAGTGCGGTATTTGTGGTTAAGGCGAGCATCACGTCCATGACGTCATCGTCGAGGCCTCGCCCGTTGAGAATCCCGCGACCACGAAGGCCGCCTCCGAATACAGCGCATACGGAAGGGTCGTCGGGCAGGTCCGCGCAATGAACTGCCTTGCGCAGTCAGCCGGATTGGTCGGAGAGCCCGCGAGCCGTGTCACCTTTTTGACATTTTGCTGATTTGCGAAGAAAAGCGGGGTGCATCATCGGCCGGAACAGCGCGATTGCAGTCCTCCCTCATGTCCATATCCGGCATGAAGATATTCGTGATAAGAGGAAGACCCCAGCGGGATACCTGGACTTCCGGCGCATGACCGTAGAGGGAGACTGTGGCCCAGTGGCGCACTTGGCCCCGACCAATTAGTTGGCTCGGAACTTCCAGCACGATCACGGTGATCGTTCCGGCCTGCGAAAAAGATTTGGCGATTCTGAAATGCTTCCGTGGCAAACTTGTCTTGCTTGTAAAGAGCGTTTCTAAAGAGACTGAGCGCCGCCGCATCGCCTGCAAACAGGTCTGGTGCCAAGCCGGAAAACGCTCGGATCCCGGATTCTGTCATCGCGACCTGCCCGGTGTGTCCGCCGACCAAAAGATCGCCGTCCGCACCTCTTAGAGCCAAGTCTTCGGTAGCCCGTCGAAGCTCAAGGCTTTGGACTGCCGGTGTGCGTCGCTCGCGGCGTGCGTCACCCACCGAAACGAATCTTGAATGTTACTTCCTCGCGGGCATTCATCGTTGCGATCAAAACGGAAGGCGTAAAGACCCTCTTCTCGAAAAGTATCGGGGCCGCCGGCCCTGCATCTGGAATGACGGTCGGAGCCATCGCTACTGTTCCGGGTGTTCCGCGAAAGAGATAAAAGTCGCAGAGGTTGATTCGGGGATCCTCCCGAGCGGCTGGTGTATCAAAATAGTGAGACATATCAGGCTCACCTTAGATGGAAGACAATTGTGTTCCGACATTGGTAGAGTCGAATCCGAAAACCCTACAGCTTCTGCTTCGGAACCTCTCAAGATCCGAGCAGATGTTCACGAAGAGCCGCCGCCTCCGGTAGAGAACGAGTATCTGAAGCGGCAGCGTAGGTGAACTAACGGTTATTGCAATTCCGAAGGCCCGAATCTGAGCAGCCGAAGGTTGCGTTCTACCGACTAATCCAAGGCTTCATCCGAAAGTTGGTTTTGCAATCGAAGGACATCGTGAAGAGTGACGATCCCAATCGGCGTATTTTCGGTCGTAGACACAACTACGAGTAATCTCAAAGAGTTTTCCACCATTTTGGCGACCGCTTCCCTAATTGTGGAGTGCGCCAACATCACCTGCGCTGGCACTGCCGCAACCTTGGACGATCGATTGCTCAGGATCTCGCTTCGGTCGATCAGTCCAACGAGTTGGCCGTCCATCACTAAAGGGAATTGCTGGTAAGGATATTCGACACAGAGACGCTCCAATTCCTCGCGATCGGTGCTGCTGGCAAATATCGGAGAGAAATTCGCGAACGTGGAGATCGGTCGGCTCTGCAGCGAAGCGAGCGATCGAGGTGGCATGTGGCGCTCCAATTCTATTCCATCTCGTTCAATGATTTCGCTGTAAAAATTAGTGTGGCAGAGTGCGCGGCTAACCGCTTGGCTCGCGATCGTGCCGATCATCAGGAGAGGAACAAAAGAAAACTGATGGGTCATTTCAAACACAATAAGAATCGAAGTAATCGGCGCTCGCACGACAGCTCCCAAACAGGCACTCATCCCAGCCACCGTCAGCGCTATCCGATCGTTCAACCCTAGGTGCAGCACGAGTCCGCACACGTCAGTGAAGGCGAGACCGATTGCAGCGCCAAAGAAAAGGGTAGGCGAAAAGATCCCGCCAGCACCGCCCCAAGCATAGACGGCAGTCGTCGCAGCTAACTTCGCAATCAACAGGAGCACCGCTTGTGGGCCACTAATGCTGCCGTAGAACATCTTTTCCAAATCTCCGTAGCCGAGGCCGAACACGCCGATTTTGCCAATGGCAAAGAAAACCGAGATTCCAAGCACCCAGTTCATTGCTGCGCCAACCGCTGGTTTCAGAAAAAGCGGGAGTCGTTTGATCCGCTTAATTCTGTCTCGCCAGATCAACGTGCCTTTTTGGAAAGCGGCGCCCGCCAATGCTGCAAGCCCCGCAGTAGGAATCACCAGCACATACAAAATACCTGAAAGATGCCCGATTGATGGGATCACAAACGCGGGGTCCTCCCCTAAAAAAATATGGCAGACGAAAGTAGCGGTCACGGAGGCGATCAGCACCTGGGCCAGATAACCCCGGTTATTTAGGTCTTCGATGATCTCCTCAAGGACAAAGGTGATGGCCGACAACGGTGTATTGAATGCCGCGGCTAATCCTGCAGCGGCCCCGGAAAGGAGTGCCGGGCGCCGGCCCTGTTTGGCAATCCCAAGCCAGCCGGCAATGTTCGAGGCGAGGGCCCCGGCAATATGAACCGTCGGACCTTCTCGCCCAAGACTGCAGCCGCCCCCAATCGAGATAGCGCCGGCAAAGAATTTCGCGATCACGACCCTGGCTGGCATAAATCCAAAATCCCTCCAGAACGCGACTTTCGCCTGGGGAATTCCGCTTCCGGCCGCATCGCGGCTGACAAAAGTTAGAATCAGACCCGCGATGACTGATGCCACCATAATCGTTGCCAAGCTAAAAAGCGTGAAAGTCCCCGCTGGCATCTGTTGGGACGGCTTTTCCCAGAACATCGAGAATAGGATGCTGGCCGATTTTTGGAACGCAACTGCAGCAAGGCCGCCGAACAATCCGTAGATAAACGGAAGGATATATGTTCGAAGATCGACGGGGAGTTTTCGGACGTAGTCAGCAAGCACGGTTCGCAAATCACTTCCTCCAGATGCTCTCAATCATGGGATCTTGTTGGCCAGCGCGCAATGACTACCCTGACCTTTGGCGCCTGGCTTCGCAATTTGAGACTTTAATTGCCTCGCCAGAGATGGTAATTGGCTGGTTCCGTCAATTCCGCCACGTCAGGATGCCTGAGAACACCGAGGAAAACGATACTCAGCCAAGTCGGTCGATCGAACTCGACCTCGATTTCCGGACACGTCCCGCGGCGTCGAGTGACGTTTCCGAACACAAACCGGCGGACACGACACTCCGCATCATCGCAGAAGGGACAGCAGCGGCAACCGGTGACGGATTCTTCCGGTCATTGACGAGATGCGCGGCCCAGGCGCTGGGTGCGCGTTATGCCTTTGTCGCAGAAACGCTCAGCGAGATGGAATCGCGATCCCTGGCCTTTTGGGACGGTTCGGATTTTGGCGAGGGATTCACCTATCGTTTTCCGGGAACGCCCTGCCAGCGGGTCGCGGCCGGTCACATCTGCGTGACTTCATCGGGCTTGCCGGCGAAATTCCCCGAGGACCTCTGGCTGCAGCAGATCGGCGCCGAGAGCTATATCGGTGTGCCGATGCGGAACGCGCAGGGTCGAACCCTCGGGCACTTGGCGGTGTTGCACCAGGAGCCTATGGAACCGTCGGAAGAGGACATCGCCGTGCTGCAAATATTCGCAGCGCGTGGGTGTGCCGAGTTGGAGCGCAAGCGGGCTCACGAAAAGTTGAGCAAAGCGCACGAGGATCTCCGTCGCCTCAATCTTGAAACCGCGGCACTTCTCAACGTGAACCGTGCCATTGGTCACCACCTGGATCGCGATGTTTTGTTTGGTGCGCTGGCCGATTGCTTGCAAACGGTGGTGCCGACCGACCAATTCGGGATCGTCCTGCCGTCCGAGGCCAACCAGCTGCAAGGCTACGTGCTGACCAAGCGCGACGTCTTGTCAGAGAGTCTCCAATCCAAGATTTTCCCTTCAGCAGGAACAGCAACGGCATGGGTTCTGCAAAACCGTGGATGGCTTGTCGCTGACTTGGGGGATGAAATGCGAGACCGCTTTCCGGCCACTGCGCGGGTCATGCAGGAAGCCGGGATGCAGTCGTTGTGCGAGCTGCCGCTTCTCTCTGGCGTCCGAATCTTAGGATCATTGATTTTCATGTCTTCAAAGAAGGCCGCCTACGAGCATCTGCAGCATTCTTTTTTGGAACAGGTGGCGAGCTCGGTCGCTGTGGCCTTGGACGATTGCCTGGCGCACGAAGAGGTGCGCCGACTTGGCAATGAACTATCCGCTCGGACAATCGCGGAATTGGAACGGCAACAACGACACATGAGCGATGCCCTTCAGGAGGCGAGCAAAGCGCTGGACGCCAGCGAGGAACGTTTTCGTGATCTTTTCGATGAGGCGCCGATTGCTTATGTCCATGAGGGCCTTGATTCACGATTTATTCGCGCCAATCGCGCGGCAATGAAGATACTCGGCATTCAACCCAAAGACGTTCCGACAACCTACGGAAAGACGTTTGCGCCCAATACTCCCGATGCACAGCGCCGGATGCGAGAGGCGTTTGAATCGATCGGGCGCGGGACCGACACGAGTGGCGTGGTGCTCGAAATGCGCCGCAAGGACAACGGCAAACCGTTTTGGATCCAATGGTGGTCCAGGCCCGACCCTAGCGGCACCTACACGCGAACGATGTTCCTTGATATCACCGATCGCGTGCTGATGGAGAAGGAAAAGGCGCAACTGGAGGCGCAGAACATTTATCTCCAGGAGGAAATCCGCAGTCAGCACAATTTCGTTGAGATCGTGGGGAATAGCCGCTCGTTGCTCGCCGTGCTACAGCAGGTAGACCAGGTGGCGCCCACGGAAGCTACGGTGCTCATTCAAGGCGAGACAGGCACCGGCAAAGAACTGATTGCCCGCGCCATTCATGATCGGAGCCGACGCGACGGACATCCGCTGGTGAAGGTCAACTGCGGAGCGATCAGCGCGGGCCTCGTCGAAAGCGAACTCTTCGGCCATGCGAAAGGCGCATTCACGGGTGCGCTGGCAAATCGCGATGGTCGCTTTACCCTGGCCGACGGTGGCACCATTTTTCTTGATGAAGTGGGCGAGTTGCCTCCAGATACCCAGGTCAAATTATTGCGCGTCCTGCAGGAGCAAGAATTTGAACCGATTGGCAGCAGTAAGACCATTAAGGTGGATGTGCGAGTTATCGCCGCCACGAACCGCGATCTCTCCTTGATGGTGCGCGAGGGGAGGTTCCGTGGCGACCTCTTCTATCGCTTGAATGTTTTTCCGGTAACCATGCCGCCACTCCGCGAGCGCCAGGAAGACATCCACTTACTCGTCATGTTTTTTCTGGAGAAGTTTGCTCGAAAACTGGGAAAGCCCATTACCCAAGTAGCCGGAGAGACTATGTCCCGACTCTGTGCGTATTCCTGGCCTGGTAATATCCGAGAACTGCAAAACGTACTTGAACGTGCCGTCGTTTTGAGCAAAGGACCTGTGCTAACGGTCGAGGGAGCCGTCTTGCTCGACTTTCAGCGATCGGATGGCCAGGCGAACAGCGCTTCCAAACCTCCTGTTCAACCAGCGCCTGGTGCGCCAGTCACAAGCCGCCTCCCGTCGCTCGAAGAAGTCGAGCGCCAACACATTGTCGCAGTCCTCAAGGGAGCGAACTGGCGAATCGAAGGCGAGCGAGGAGCGGCAAAACTTCTCAACCTACAGCCAAGTACGTTGCGGAGCCGGATGCAGAAACTGGGCATCGTCCGGAATCCGGATTAGTTCCGGTTTGATCAACTAGCTATTCAACAATCACCCGCGACAAAGCGCGGCGGTCACGGCATTTCGTGGCGGCATACCTCGTGGCCGGGTGAGGAAAGAATGCGGCCAGACCCTACTTTAGAAGGGTTTCCGTAACCATCTGCAGGCTCAAATTTGCGTTCGCGCGGCTTTCCAAACCGAGACTTCAAATGAGTTGCAGAGGGCGTAACTCAATCCGTCTCAGGAGGTTAAGGTGATTTTCAGTTTGCTCGGAACCTCGACCCGCTTGGCGATGGACGAATGGGAAGTGAGTCTTTCACAAGATTTCGCCGGCCGGTGCTCCTACGAAGGTTTTCGTCCCTGGCACGGCAGATGCGAATGAACGCCATATGAGTTCACGGACCTCCATCGGAGCCAGGCGAACAAGGCGTCTTGAAGTGCGTCCTCAATGTCTATGAGACAGATTTTTGACTCCCACCGTGGCCTGGACTTTGCGTCGATCCTTCACCTCCCCACTAACACTATGCTAAGAATTTCCATCAACGAATCCGAAGAAAATGTCGTCACACTGCGACTTGAAGGTCAGATCGTCGGTGCGTGGATTTCCGAGTTAGAGGAAGCGTGCGAGCAAAGGCTCGCAGCAGGCCGCAAGTTAATCCTCGATTTGGGAGACGTCTCTTTAATCGATCGCCGGGGGCTTTCGCTTCTCGCATCCCTTTCGCACCAAGCGGTAGCGTTCGTGCGCTGCTCGCCCTTCCAAGAGGAACAACTTCGATTCGCATCATTGTCCCAATCGGACAAAACGCTCTAATTTCGTGATGAACCGGCTTCAAACCTTGCCAAATGCATCTTCCGAATCAGCTCCGCAAGCTGATCCGAATCGGTGGATCGACGATCACGGCGATTGCCTGTTTCGTTACGCACTCGTCCGCGTTCGAATTCGGGAGGTCGCGGAAGATCTCGTCCAGGAGTCACTGCTAGCGGCAATGCGGCAAATAGACAAATTCGGAGGTCGCTCGTCAGAGAGAAGCTGGCTTTGCGGAATTTTGAAGAACAAGGTCTGCGACTATTTCCGAAAGCTCGGGCGCGAGACGAACTTTACCGACCTTGAGTTTTTCAGCGACGAACACTCGGATCGATTCGATAGCGAGAACTACTGGATTCACGAACGGGGCCCTGAGGATTGGAAGTGCGAGGGCGAACAGGCAATGAAGTGCGCCGAGTTCTGGCGGGCGATGGAGGCCGCTCTCGACAGGCTCCCGACACGCGTAGCCCAAGTCTTCATCATGCGTGAGATGGATGGCGTACCGAGTAGGGAGGTGTGCCAGATGCTGGGCATCAGCGAGGCGAACCTTTGGGTTATGCTTTACCGCGCCCGAATGGCGCTACGCGAGGACCTGGAGGTGAACTTCTTTAAAGGCAAGGGAAGCATGAAGCTGTGATTGATAAGAAGTCAGGAGTTGCAGGAATTCAGGAGTTTCAGAATGGGTCGGTGCCATTCGAGCACTCGACCTGTACCTGCGGATGGTGATACATTGGCAGATTCGCCTCCTTCGGCACAAGTATTCGTTCTCGGCGAAATGTGTTCGGTACCTGAACTCCTGCAATTTCTGACTACTCCAATGTAAGTTATCAGCCACCGGGCCGACTAAGTATCAATGCTTTTTTCGTCTGGCGATCGCGATGCGTCCAACTGGATCACGGGCAAGCTTGTGAATGTGGTGTGGAGAATTACGCCCGACTGCAGAGAAGTCACGCGGCTGACCTCGGAAGGGCGTGATCGTCTGCCGCCTCTTGGCGTACGGCTGCGGCTTGGCCTTCACCGCCGCTTCTGCAAGTGGTGCGCTCGCTACGCGAGGCAACTCGACTTTTTATACAAAGCGAGTCATCTCTTCGCGGCACACGCGGATCAGCTCAGCGCACCGTCTCTCAATACCGATGCAAAGTCGCGAATGAAACGCGCTCTGCAGACAGTGGCCACGAGAGAATCGCGATAGGCGCCGCTTAGCAACTCAGTGAAATGACCGATCGCTGGGATTGTTCCTGGATAGGGTTCCCGACGGTCAGATATGCGAGGCGTATCAAGTCCAAGAGGCCATCTTTTTTGCTCTGGTCGTTGTTATGCTCACGGACTTTATTCCTGAAATACCAAATTGCCCGAGAGTAACGCAAAAACTTCTTTGCGCTAATGCCTCGCACATCTCCCGGATGATCACAATTTGGTGACTGGCTCGTTGCACCCAAACCGAATGATTCGCGGCTGAAGCATGTCGGCGTTCGAGTGTTGGAGCGGAGAACCGAGGATCCTGCTTCGAAGTTTGCGTAACGGACCTACCGCCTTGTATAACGACCAAGGCTATTTTCGATCCGAGAGATGAATTGCTCTTTTAATACTGGACTCGTATTCGTTTCTCCACCGGGCGCGCCGAATGTAATCCACAAAGATGCAACTCGCCCCAGCGCCAATCCAGACGATCAGCAAAAGGACGGTTTGCGGGAGATAATAGAAAAGGCACACAGCAATAGTAAAATAGCTGAAAATAACCGTGAGATTCGTAAAGAGAATTTCCGGACGCCTGCGCCAAAACCACTCCGCGCGCGAAAATTCGTGCTGATCAATTATCGCGCTCTCCAGATGAAGAGATTCAATCAATTTGCCAGGAGGCATTTCATCGCAATTCCAAATGGTATCCGCGCCAATTCTCTTCCGCGGGTTCATATTGAAAGGAGTAAAGATTCCTCACACCAAGCAGGACCTACTTTTTCCATACCGCTACAGAGCGCCTTGTCAAGATTTTCGGCTGCTTTTTATCAACCTTTAAATGAAACGACGGAATCGTTCGGAAGTAAGGGATCGTCACGACGGGTTCTTCATCTCGATGAATTCGAAGTAGTCCCCAAGCTCGGGTCCGTAGCTCTTCTCAGCGATCGCTGCACCTAATGAAGCTGCGCACATGAGTCTGGCACGGTCAAATCGCTGCTGACTGTTCGGTGGTACCTTGCTGTCCCATCACCAATTCTAAATAGGCCATCGCTAACGGGCCAGTCGGAGGGGCATGGGACGCGCTGAATAATGCTCCTGCCAGCGTTAGCAACGCCCCTGGCACGCGCGGATTACCCGCGATGAACATTGCGAGTCCCATGCCGACAATGATCAGCCACCAGGGCAATCCAATCGTCGAACCGTCAGGAGATACAAAGGTGGATCGCGCCCAGCCTCCAACGAAAAAGAGGACGACTGCAAGCCCGGTCATCATTTTACGCCGGGCAGCCACCGTCAATGCGACCGCCGTTGACAGCATCGCGATGACCCACGCAATCGACCCGACAATAGCGGTAGCGGTTAACGGAGCACTGTTCCAGAAGGCATCGACCGTTGGCTTGAAGGTTGTGCTTTGTCCAGGCGACAGACAACTGATCTGCTGCACCAGTGTGCCCGTGCCGACGCCCGCCAAGGCATCAAACGCCGTGTAAACCGGCGCAAAGACCGCAATTGCAATTTTGGCTACGGTTGCCCCAACGTTGTTAACATCTTTGACCAGAAGGTAAGCATCCAGTCCGAGCAATGGAAAGCCCGCCAGGTTGAGAATGTGCAAAGTGATCCACCAGTCTAAATGACGAAGGACTCCATCGTAGACGGGAACTCGGACCATTGGATGCGCCAGATTGAGCGTGCCCACGAGTAACGGCACGACGAACAAAACAATACGCCGTAAACAACTCGATCCACAATCGACGTCGATGGTCGCCGCGGCCTCAGACTTGGGGAACCGGGCGTTCAAGTCCTCGAAGTGCTTCAAGCTCAGCCTCAGCTCCCACCAAAGCTCCTATGCCTAAACCCAAGACCCAAAAACCGGCCATGCCCAAAGCCAAACCGCAAGCCTAATTCATACTATTATATCAACCAGCTGCCTTCGATTCCATAGTTGCAACACTACCCACAAAACCGTACCTGGGACCAAAAATTCCCACGTAAATATCGCAGATCGAGCCATGCCCTTACACGTCTCCTCGGGGGGAAGTTCCCGGGGAGTCAAAGGTCTCGGCCCGAAGACACTCGTGCCCAAGATCTCTGACCAGAGATTCCGCGTTGTCGCGTTTCCTCCGCTTCGCGGATGCGGCACAGGGCTTCCTCGTAGGCTTCTTCCGGAGTCATAGCGAGTGTGGAATAACCTTTCTACCCTACGCCTGGCCTTTGCGGATCATGTGCACGGCCTCATAGCCGGCAATTGTGCGCCAAGCGCCCCAAAACGATCGGAAATGCTGACTCGCGTTGATCCGTCGCTTGATCGCGCGGTGGTCCTGTTCCAGGACGTTATTAAGGTACTTCACCGGTCGATGAGTACAGTTCTCTTCCAGAACACCGTCGGCTTCGAGCTCAACGATATTTGTTTCGATATCTTCCTCGGACTTTTGATACTTCTAGCTGTCGCTTTCTGCCCGCCGGCAACGGCGCGGGAGCAGAACGGGTGGCAGGTGGACTCGCTACGCGCGGATCCAAGCGCTTCCAAGCCGCTCGGCCGCCGCTGCATCGCGCTTGGTCGAAAGAAGGAAGTCGATGGTCGCCCCAGTGGAATCCACGGCACGAAAACCAGCAACCAAGCAATCATAAGCACGGTCAGCGCCACGAACACTACGAGTAGCCAATCCAGGTGCGCGAACGCGGAAAGGGGAAAGGGGCGCATTTACACAGACTCTCTACTTTCGCTCGAGAACCCATCGTATTGCAAAATGCTGGAATTCCGTCGCATTCCGGAACTTCATTTTCTCTTTAATCCTGGCCCTTTACGTACCAACCGTCACCATGCTGAGTTGAAGCGCTTTGGCTATTTCACGTGTCGTACGGCCACGCCCGCTTAACGCCAGCACTTCCAATTCGCGATCGGCCAAACGATCGACCTCTCGTCCTACACTCTTGACTCCGGTGGTAATTATGCGCTTCAGAAACACACCACGCAAGTTTTCCGAAAGATAGACCTCTCCTGCAAGCACCCGACGAACTGCACGTAAGAATTCATAAGACTGTTGATTTTTTGTGATGTAGCCGCTGGCGCCGGCACGAAGAGCGCGCTCCGGATAAAGCGAATCTTCGTGAGTCGATAGGACGAGGACGGGTACACTGATCGAAAGGGCGTTTATGCTTGCGATCAGCTCCAGACCACTTAACCCTTTCAACGTGATATTAGCTATTGCCAGATCCGGCGATGTGTTGCGAATAAGTGGGATTGCTTGTTCAACATTTTCCACTCGCCGCAAACTTCCATATCCGGCTCAGTATTGATGAGCTGAGAAAGGCGTTCACGAAACAACGGGTGATCGTCGATGATTACGACGCTTTCCTTTTTGTCACTCATAAGATGTTTAAACCTTCAAACGGATCCTAGCTCGGCGCTCGCGCCGTTTCGCGGCCCAACCCATGCCTCAAACTCGTTTTCTGTGACTTTCCGAATTAAAGCTGGCGCCGCATTCCGATCTCGTGCCATTATCAGATTATTACCAGGTCTATCCCGGGTAAGTCTTGGATTAATTTATCGTGGAGCGCCCGGCCAAACAACCGAAGAGTTTTTTTGCCCGGACGTCCAAGCACAACATGGGTGATGCCATATTCCTTAACAAAAGAGATTAACGCCTGTGCAACGTTTTCATGTTTAAGAGAAATCACCAACCCGCCCATTTTTTGTGCCGCTTCGAGAGTATCGGCTACCTGGCGTTGGACCGTCGCATCAATTTTTACCGCTGATTCGCTGGGTGTTCGAACATAGACCGCGTACCATTGCGCATTCAGCTGTGCCGCAAGGCGCGCGGTCTTTCTGAGCAACCGCCCTGGATCAGGTCCTCGGCTGCTGATTGCGACCATGACCTGACCGAGACCACCGATGTTGCTCTCCATTTCGGCTCCCTCACGGTTCCTGCGATCAAGAATATTTGCCGTCTCGCTCAGCGTCATTTCCCGGAGTCGAGTGAGGTTCTTGGAGGTGAAAAAGTTTGCCAATGCGGTTTCAATTCTTTCTATGGGATAAATCTTACCACCCTGAAGCCGCTCGAGAAGATCTTCCGCCGGCAAGTCAATGTTCACGATCTGGTCCGCCTGCGTAATAATTTCGTCGGGCACACGCTCCTTGACCTTAACGCCTGTCACGTCTTCAACGATGTTATAGAGCGACTCGAAATGCTGGATATTTACCGTGGCGATAACGTTAATCCCAGCGCGCAGGAGATCTTGTACATCTTCGTAGCGCTTCCGATTGCGGCTTTGCGGCGCGTTTGTATGTGCCAGTTCGTCGACCAGCGCAATCGTCGGCTTCCTTGCAAGAACGGCGTCGAGATCCAGCTCTTTCAAGGTGATCCCGTGGTATTTCGCCACCAGAGGTGGAACAATCTCTAATTCGCCAATCTGCGCAGTCGTCTCGGGGCGATCATGAGGTTCGACGTAACCTATCACGACATCCACGCCCTGTTTTCGGAGGCGGTTACCTTCGATCAACATTTGGTAGGTCTTGCCGACTCCGGGACAGGGTCCAAGATAGATCTTCAGCTTACCAAGCTGCTGCCGGCGGATGATCGTTAGAAAGTCATCCGGCGTAGGCTTCAGATTAGGATTATCGGCAACTGGCATAAGATCTAGCATCGTATCATAAATGCATACTTTTTTTGCATTTGTGGCCACAGCGAAGCAATTTAGCGATTAGAAAGACCACGCGCGGCGAATGCGAGCATTTGCGCCCGCATGGCGACATACAGCGCTGAATGTCTGCTCCGGGCGATCCGCTCGTATTCGCGGCGATGATCTTTTCCATTGCTAACATTCGGTGCGCTGCTGGCACGCATTGATTATACATAAACAAAAATAGTATGTCATGTACTTATGATACGATGTACTAGTGGGTATATTACTGCTGAAATCCCTCAATGCGGTCAATGATTGGTGGGAGTCGTTTGCGGCTCGCTTGCGTTGCAAACAACGCCCTTCCAGAATCCCAGGTTGGCTCCAAGCTCTTCAGCAAAATCCATACTACAGATCTCACACCGAGGCCAATCCGCCGGTCAGGCCAGAGTTTTTCAACGAAGTCTTACTTCGAGATCCAACCCCCACGCGGACCTTTGGTTTCTTGTTATCAATCCTTCGCTGCGGAAACTCTCTCTTGTCTTTGTGAAAGGTCGCCGGATTCGTAGTTTCCAGGGACTTCGGGAACGCGCTTCCCAAGCACGTCTTTAAAGGCGGTTAGAAGGTCATAGGATTTCTGCAGGTAGCCATTGGTTCCCGCTTTGTGTAAACGACCTCGACAGACTTCATCATGAGCCAATGACTCCGGGCTACCCTCTACGAGTGCATAGGGACGCATATCGTCGTCGGCACTGACCATGAAAGCGCCCAGCGTGTACATTAATGTGAAGTTCCGATTTCCCCCATAACTCGGCCGGAAGAGGTTCCGAACCAGCGCCTCCAATTTCCTGTCCCGAAGCTTTTTGTTCAAAAAGCACAGAAATTGTTCCTTTTCGCGGGGGCCAACGAAAAAGTTCGTTAGTCATTTTTGTGTGTTCGAGCCGGCTGCAATACTTCTCGTGGTTGGCTAAGCTCGAGTCATCAAGCACAATCATTTTTACCGCGTGTCCGTTGCTCCAGAAATGCTCGTCGTAAGTTTCAATGGTCTCAGTGACGTCACGCAGGCGATAAGTCGGTATGACAAATACGGTTTCAGCAGTCTTCATACAGGTGAGGGGCGCAAAAGAGTTCGGCCCACCGCTCCGGAAACCGCCAGATCGACCAGACCGACCGCGCCCGCATGTGCGAAAATCACGGCTTCTTTTCTGCCAGCGCGCCCTTTGGCGCGAGCGCGTCGAGAGCCAGGTTCACCTTCAACACGTTCACCCCGGGATCACCGCCGATACCTAACAGGGGGCTATCCGTCGCTTTGCCGACTTCACCGCGAACCACCTCTTCGGTTAGACCTCGCTCCTTAGCGACACGCGGAATCTGCAATTGGGCATTTTTAAGGCTGATATGAGGATCCAATCCGCTTCCTGACGCCGTCACCGCGTCAGCAGGGACTACCGCGTCCCTCGACAACCCATTTTCCTGCCGATACTGATCGATATTCGCTTTAATTCCGTCGATCAACTTCTGCGAAGTTGGTCCCAGGTTTGAGCCACCTGAGCTTGTCGCATCATATCCGGTTCCTGCCGCGGAGGGTCTTGGATGAAAGTACTTCGCCCCGCTGAATCCCTGAGCCAACAGTTCGGAGCCGACAACCTGGCCATTGCTCTTGGCCAGGCTACCATTTGCCTGATACGGAAACAAAACCTGCCCGACTCCCCAGATTAATACCGGATATACACCGCTGACGACAACGCAAAGGAGGACCGTTGCCAAGATCGATGTCCAGAGATCTTTAAGAAACATTTTCATAGAAAAGAGTTGTTATATTAGGCAAGGCCAATTGCGGTAATGATGATGTCGATCAGCTTAATGCCGACAAATGGCAGGATGATTCCTCCCAATCCGTAGATAAGGAGGTTGCGCGCCAGGATTTTGGCGGCACCAAGGGGCCGGAATCTAACGCCTTGTAGTGCGAGAGGAATCAAGGCGATGATGATAACCGCATTGAAAATAACGGCGCTCAGGATGGCGCTCCCAGGTGACTTCAGGAGCATAATGTTCAGCGGCGCAATCTGCGGGAACGTGCCAACCAACATGGCCGGCAAAATCGCAAAGTATTTCGCAACGTCGTTCGCGATACTGAACGTAGTGAGTGCACCACGTGTTATAAGCAACTGCTTCCCGATTTCAACGATCTCGATCAGTTTGGTCGGATTCGAATCGAGGTCAACCATGTTGCCAGCCTCTTTCGCTGCTTGAGTACCGGTATTCATGGCCACTCCAACATCAGCCTGTGCCAGCGCCGGAGCGTCGTTAGTACCGTCACCGGTCATAGCAACCAAATGGCCCGTCAGTTGCTCCTTCCGAATCAGCGCAAGTTTTTGTTCTGGTTTGGCTTCGGCCAGGAAATCATCAACTCCTGATTCCTTCGCGATTGCGGCGGCGGTCAAAGGGTTGTCACCGGTGATCATCACCGTTCGGATCCCCATCGCGCGGAAACGTTCGAACCGATCTGATAGGCCGCCTTTCACGATGTCCTTTAGGTGAATGGTGCCCAAGATCCTTTCGTTGCTTGCGACCACGAGCGGCGTGCCACCCGAACTGGAGATCGATTTGACATCCTTTTCAACCGGTTCCGGCATGTTTCCGCCAACAAAGCGGCGAATTGCGTCCGCCGAACCCTTACGATAGCTGACTCCATCCATATCAACACCACTCATGCGCGTTTGAGCCGTGAAAGGTACGAACGTGGCGTTGAGCATTTCGCTTAGTTCTCGGGCGCGGATGCCAAAGTTTTTGGCCAGAACAACGACCGAACGGCCTTCGGGAGTTTCGTCAGCAAGCGAAGCGAGTTGGGCCGCGTCCGCCATTTGTTGTTTAGTCACTCCCGGAGCAGGCAGAAATTCGGTTGCCTGACGGTTACCCATCGTGATAGTGCCCGTCTTATCGAGCAATAACACGTCGACGTCTCCCGCCGCTTCCACGGCACGACCGCTCATGGCGAGAACGTTTTTCTGTACCAGACGGTCGATTCCGGCAATGCCAATCGCGCTCAACAGTCCTCCGATCGTCGTCGGGATTAGACAGACGAGCAGCGCAACCAACACCGGAACGGTAAAGTCTACCGAGGAGGCGATGCCATAGGCTTTCAACGACATCATGGCGATCAGAAAGATCAACGTGAGCGCTGAGAGTAATATGGTCAGCGCAATCTCATTGGGTGTCTTTTGACGGGTAGCACCTTCAACAAGACTGATCATCCGGTCCAGAAAGGTCTCACCCGGATTGGAAGTGATTTGGATTTTGATCTTGTCGGACAAAACTTTCGTACCGCCGGTGACGGCACTCCGATCACCGCCAGACTCACGGATGACCGGCGCGGATTCGCCTGTGATTGCTGACTCGTCCACAGTCGCCGCTCCATCGATAACTTCGCCGTCACCGGGAATGAGCTCGCCGGCAGAAACCACAACGACGTCGCCTTTCCGTAGAAGGTTCGCGCCAATTTTTTCGACGGTTCCGTCCGATTTCAAGCGATTGGCGAACGTCTGAGTCCGAGTGGAGCGTAAAGCTCTCGCCTGCGCCTTGCCTCGCCCCTCTGCCATTGCCTCTGCGAAGTTCGCAAATAGCACGGTAAACCAGAGCCAGAGAGCGATCTGGAATTGGAACCCAAAATTGGCGCCGTGTCCCGTTACAAGCAGGACCGTCGTAATCGCTGCCCCGACCTCGGTTACGAACATCACCGGGTTTTTAGCGAGCGTGATAGGATTCAGCTTTTTAAACGAATCTCCGATTGCCGGCACGATAATCGCGGGATCGAAGATTGAATGAGTTTTAGCAGCCATAGAAAGTAATGAGTATCGGTGTCAGTTCTTAGGCGTAGTCGCTCAGAAGAGTTTTCCATTTAGCATCAGAAAGTGCTCCAGAATCGGGGTAAGTGTTAGCGCTGGCAGAAAGGTTAGTGCGCCCACGAGTAGGATAGTTCCGATCAGCAAAATGACGAACAACGTGCCCGAGACCGGAAATGTACCGGCGCCAGTCGCCACGAGCTTCTTGCGGCCGAGTGAACCGGCCAATGCCATCACCGGAATAATCATCCCAAAACGGCCAACGAGCGTTGCGAAGGCCAAGGTAATGTTGTAGTGCGGATCGCCGTTCGTCGGATTGCCCGTCAGACCGGCGAATGCACTACCATTATTGCCGGTGCAAGAGCTATAAGCATAAAGGATTTCAGTGAGACCGTGGGGACCGCTGTTATTCTTCCCGCCTGTCCCCACGGCGTTAGAACCGCCCAGCCAGAAAATCCCAAAATAGAGAAAGCCATCAGCAGGACGGCGATGGCCGCAACTTTAACATCGTATGATTCAATCTTTTTTCCGAGATACTCCGGTGTTCGCCCGACCATGAGTCCAGCAATAAAGACTGCCAGCACAATGTATATGATCATTCCGTAAAGGCCGGCACCGACTCCACCGAAGATGATCTCTCCAAGTTCGATATTGAAAAGCGGGACGAATCCGCCCAGCGGCGTAAATGAGTCGTGCATCGAGTTTACCGCGCCGCAGGAAGCGTCCGTTGTTACAGTGGCAAACAGCGCGGAGTTATAGATGCCGAATCGCACTTCCTTACCCTCCATGTTGCCTCCGGCGGGATCTACTCCTAATTTGTGCACGATCGGATTTCCGGCAGCTTCGGCCCCCCAGCAAACTAGGACCCCAGCTACGAAGAGCAATGCCATCGTTATCCAAACCGCCCAACCGTGTTTCTGATTCTTTACCATCCGCCCGAGGTAGTAAGTCAGTGCGCTCCCGATCGAGAAAATGGATAGGATTTGGATAAAGTTTGACAGCGGAGTCGGATTCTCAAATGGATGAGCGGCGTTCGCGTTCATGTATCCGCCCCCGTTGGTTCCGAGCATCTTGATGGCTATCTGGGACGCCACCGGTCCTTGCACGATGCTCTGCGAATCGACCTTCTGATCGACCATCACAGGATTGCCCTTCGCATCGTTCACCGGATTCCCCTTGTCGTCTTTCTTCGGAACCTGCACGGTTTGTACTTCTACCACTTTTGCGGTGTCGTACGGCTTAAAGTTCTGCACAACACCTTGGGAGACAAGGAAAAGAGCGTAGATGATACAGATTGGAAGCAGCAGGTAGTAGTTAATCCGAACGAGGTCCACCCAGAAATTTCCCAGCGTCTTCGCGGAATACCGCGCAATTCCTCGGACGACGGCTGCGGCTAGGGCTATGCCGACGGCCGCTGAAAAGAAATTATGCGACGCCAACGCCAGCATCTGAGAAAGGTAGCTCATCGTCGATTCACCACCGTAATTCTGCCAGTTCGTATTGGTCGTAAAGCTGGCCGCCGTGTTGAATGCCAGAGCGTCAGTCACTGCCGGAAGTTGCTGAGGATTTAATGGCAGAATATTCTGCAGTCGCAAGATCACGTAAGTGAAAACCATAGTCACCATGCTGAAAATCAGCATCGATATCGTATAAAGAATCCAGCCCTGTTCTTTCTCCGGGTCCACACCGATAAGGCGGTAAGTCAGTCGTTCTACGGGTTTGAGTACAGGGTCAAGAAATGTCTTCCCGTTGGCATCAAGCACCTGGAACAGGTAAATGCCAAGAGGTTTCGTGATAAGAAGGAGTACCCCAATAAAGAGTGCTAATTGAATCCAACCTGAGATATTCATATTGAATAGTTAGGACATTGCGAAGGTGAGCTTTAGAATTTCTCCGGTCGCAATATTGTTAATAATAAGTAGACGATTAGGCCAACGGATACGATGCCGACGATAAGGTTTTCCATAACTCAAGTGGATCAAAATTTGGCGCAGGCCCAGGTAAATAATGCTAGAACCCCGAAAGACAGGATGGTTATTCCTACATAGATGATGTCAGTCATATTATTGGAACGGATGTGTGTTGAATTGTTCTGGCTTGCAATCTTCTTCAGTAAACCTCCTGTGAGCGGCGCGCCATCGTCGCTGTATCAAAGGAAACCGCGGACGCAATTGCTCCCATATTAGCGGCAACGGCAGCGCTTTACCGAAGGAGGCATTCGCATAATCCATATTTAGCAACTCCCTCACCGCCCTTACGTTCCTCCCAGATTGAAAGGCTCCGAGCTGGAGCCGAAGTGTTGCAGCTCAAAAAGCCGGCGCATATTCTGTTGTGCCGGCTCGTAGTTCTTATCCAACTTGATGGCTTGGCCGTAGTACTTCCTGGCTTTGTCGACGTCTTCGAGCATCTCCGCGAGTACACCAGCCAGATTGAAGGCTTCTATGGATTTGGCGTTTAACTCAAGTGCCTTGACCAAATGTATCCTGGCCTTCGCGAACGATCGCAAATTCAAACAACGTTTGGCCGCGACGATGTGTGAGTTGTAGCTTTCGGCCGGTTGATCCTTTTGTGGGGCGTGACGCTTTAGGATCTCGGCGACAATGCGGCGGAGTTCTTCAGGCCGGAGAGGCTTTTGCAAAAAGTCGATAGCCCCCAGCTTCATCGCCTTCACCGCGTGCGGCACATCGCTGTAGGCGGTAACAATCATCGCAGGGACCGTGATTCCGACTTCCCGCATCTTGGCCAGCAACTCCAAGCCGTCCATTTCGGGCATCCGCAGGTCGAGGATCGCAACGGCAAACGAATGTTGGAGCAGTTCCTCTAGCGCGAGTGCAGCCGAGCTTGCTTCGAAGACTTCGTATCCCTCCGTTTCGAGTGTGATCCGATAGTTCAAACGTACGTTCGTCTCATCATCGACGATCAGAATTCTTGCACTCATGCCTTCACTCCGTTGCTGCTCTTGCTGATTCCAGGAAGATCGAAGTAGAACTCGCTACCTTCGCCCGGCGTGCTCCGAAGTCCGATGTTTCCGCCATGGGCCATCACGATTTCCTTGGCGATGGCGAGACCAAGTCCGACGCCGTTCGATTCTTCGGTTCCTGGTATACGAAAGAACCTTTCAAAAACGCGGGGTTGAAACTCCTTTGGGATGCCCGGACCGTGATCCAGCACCGAGAAACGAACGGTTTTCCCAATCTGTTTCACGGACAAAACGACGTCTTCGCCCGGTTTCGAAAACCTTGCGGCATTCGAAACAAAATTGGAAAATACGTGACTTATTTGGAGCGGATCGACCGTTACCTCTGGAAGGTCGGGCGCAACTTCCGCCACTAATCGCAAGTCGTGTGCTTCCGCAAGCGATAGCAGGTTCGGCAATGCATCGTCGATCAGCGTTCGCGGTGAGACAACCTCGAGCCGCTGCCGCGTCTGGCCGGATTCCAGGCGGGCGAGATCCAGCAGATCATTGATCATCCGCAGAAGACGTTCCGAGTCTTCCCGCGCCGCCAGCAACAATTCGAGCTGTTTTGCATTCAGCGGGCCGATTCTCTCCTCCAGCAACAGGTGAAGTCCCATGCGAATGCTGGTCAGCGGAGTTTTCAGCTCGTGGCTGACGGTCGAGACCAGGTTCGTCTTCACCTCGTCCATGAGACGGAACCGAGTTACATCCTGCAAAACCAGGGCCGCTCCGAACATATTCCCGGACTCGTCGCGCATTCCGATGATCTTGGGCAGCAGGAAGGCCTCATGATCGTCAATCCGAACCGGGACTGCCTTTTCAAAGCTTGTCGGCAAACTGTCTGGGGCTCCTTTCAGCACATTTCCAACCTCGTCCTGGATCGCAAGCGGGAGCCCGTACTCGCCGTTGA
Source organism: uncultured Verrucomicrobiae bacterium (assembly GCA_963742335.1). Classification (GTDB taxonomy): domain Bacteria; phylum Verrucomicrobiota; class Verrucomicrobiia; order Chthoniobacterales; family JAFAMB01; genus JAFAMB01. The sequence continues at coordinate 1,177 of CAVULL010000034.1, read as the reverse complement.
GCTTCTGCAGAAGCTTCCCGGCTGCCGGATTGGCAAAATTGATTTTTCCATCCAGCGAGAGCGCCAGGATTGCATCGGGGAATGCCGAGAAAGTGATCTCCGTCATGTGGCGGGCCTGCGATAACTGGTCCCTTGTGACTTGACGGTAAGTTCGCAATCTTGCCGCGAGTTTATTAAATGCGTCGGCGAGCTGTCCGAGTTCATCGCGGGACTCCACAGGAACCACCTGATCCAGCTTGCCTTCACCCAGCTCTTTGGAGACCGTGGTCAAGGTCTGGATCGGTTTAAGAATGGCTCGCTGCAATCCGTACCCGAGCGAGATTGTCAACGCGACGCCAAACATCAAGAGGACCACCATGGCGCGGGTGGAATCGGCGCTCAGGGACTTGGCACGGTTATCCGCCTGCACCATGTTTTCCTGGTTTATGCGAATGATTTCCTGGGCCGTGTTTTTGATCTCCGTAAACAGCGGTAAAAGCTCAGAGAAATACATCTTACGGCGGACATCCGGGTCGGACGTGTCCCAGAAAGTCCCGGCCAGCGCCTGATAGCGACTTTCGGCCTCCCTGATTTTATCGGCTAATTCCCCTTCCCCAGGAAGCGTGATATTGTTCAGTTCCCTTTTAAGGCTTTCTTGAAAAGCCGGAACATTCTCGTTGAAAAGGTCGCGCCCTCTTCGCTCTTCACCGGCCATGGCAAATGAAAGCCCCGAATCCATTCGTTCAGAGCTTTCTTTCATCTGCTGTCCGGCGAGTACGCTCTGATAGTTTTCCCGCAGGATGACATCGATCGAACCACCGAGTTGATTGAAGAGCCAGACAGCGTACAAACCGACCCCAAGAAAGAGAACGATGATCGGAAAAAGCCAGAGAAGGATTCGCCTCTTCATAACGCCGATCCTGTCGAATTCGGACAAGCCAAACAGGTCCTTCCCAGAACATCGGTAAGCTGGCACCGGCAGTTTTCCGGACCCGGAGGACAGCCGATATTTCCTGTGACACCGTCCATTCTCATGTTGAATTGGAGGACGCCCTTTAAAGCGAGACCCATGCCACAAAACTGCAAATCGCAAAACAGGCGTCTTATGAGCTACTTACAAAGAAGACAGCAGGGCCATGCAGACGATGCGACTCGCAACTTGCGAGTTTCCATCAAAGAACGGCTCGCATTTTGCGAG
>CAVULL010000033.1:0-80642 GCA_963742335.1 uncultured Verrucomicrobiae bacterium | reverse complement strand
AAGATCGGCCCGAAGATCAACCAAGGAACAGCACTCTTCCAAAATTCATTCCACTTCCAACTTATTGTCTCCACTAAAGAGATTTTAAAAAGTAAATTGGGTGCCTCGCTTCGAATGCATTGTAGAGGGCCTCCTGCAACACTTCCTAGAGCGCCGAGTAGCCCGAACACCTCCGCAAATATGCGGACGCCGTTTAGCACGCCGCTTGGCACGAAGCTTAGCCCGCCGATCAAAACGGCGAGGGCGCCACCAATCAGTCCGCCGCTCAGCGCGCCCACTAGTCCCCCGCTCAACGCGCCGATAAAAAATACGACGGTCAGATAGGTTACCTTTTGGATTGTTGTACCTAACCAGCTCGGTTGAAGTCCCTCTACGAGGAAGACCGACTGCGAATGTTCCCTCATCTTCCTAGCCAGCCACGAGAGCCAACCGATGATCTTCTGCTTCGGAAACACTAGAGAGGTATTTCCTTTTCGTTGGAACATCTGTTTAACATAGAGGCCAAAGATCTGCTTCCGACGCTCCTCCGGTGAATCTCCCTTCCGCGTGGCCATTTCGTCGCCTCCAACTCCCTGATAGGCTAGGCTCATGATACTGAGCATCAGCGGTGTCTGGGCCAATTCGTGTAATACGGGATCTGCGTCTACCGCCTCGCGAAGCGCCGTCAATTTAGGTCCAGCAGCGCCGAGATACTTGCTCACTTCTTCTTCTCTTAACGGTTCGATGCAAAAAGCTCCGTTCAGCTTCAGACGTTTGGGGAGCCAACGATACTCGTTGAGCCGACAGCAAGCCACGAGCCCGGACGGCTGAAACTCTTCGATAAACGTATTGATCGCTGCCACGCATTCTTGCTGTATTTCGGTCTCGATTTCGTCAAGACCGTCCAGAAGCGGAAGGAGATAGTCGTGTTGGAGCCAAAAACGACCGATTTTCCGGGGCACCCGATACTTCTCCGAAAGCTCCAGAGCGATCCACTCCGCAAGTGGCTGTTTCTTCTTCCAGCTCGAAAGGTTCACTACGACCGGAACCCGCTCTCTGATGTCGTCTCCGGCGCGATCAAGCAGAGTTTGAGCCAGATCGAGCAATGTAGTTGTCTTTCCGGCCCCCGGTTCGCCAAGGATGAGCATTAAGCCAGTCGCGTCGTAAATGACGCTGACATCTCGGTCGTCCAATGGCGTCGAGTTCATCGCATCGGACACCTCGACAGTGTACTTCCAAGGGGCATCAACGACCTTACCCATCTCTCGCTTGCCTAGAGAGATCAGCACTTCGTTGTATAAAGAGTGGTTGAGCACCCCATCCACCCAATATTCCATGACTCTTCTTCGAAGAATGTTCAGTTGGATGGCTTGCTCTTGATCGGGAGCTTGGGCAAGGGGCGGGCAATACCGCAATACCGCGACTCTGAAAATCTCACCCTTGGCGCGGAATTATCCTCTCTGCCGGGAATTAGCGATTCCGCAGCTACCGATTTTACTCCTGTAATTCCCCAAATGAGCTGCTTCAAGGGGTCCGGTTCGGACACGCGGAAATCGACCTGATGACGGTTTCGTAGAGTCCACGGCAGCTCTGGTGTTTTGGTAGCTTCCGCCAAGACCGTCGGTATGACGGGACATTTCCGCCGCATGAATTCGCTAAGAAACGCCTGAATCTCTTCGTCCTGCCAAGGACCAATGCCGTTTTTACCCACAAAAACCCCCGCTGACTTTATCCTCTCAATCTGATCGCCAAGCGCCTTTTGCCACGTAGTTCCGGGCCTTATTTGCTCTTCGTCCAGCCAAGGTTTGATGCCCGCCTTGACCAACCTTTGAGCGATCTCACGGACGGCTTGCTTATCCTCGCTATTGTGACACAAGAATACATCAAAGATTTCCGCTTTGGAGTCCTGTCCGTTCACCCAGATGCAATTCTATAGGGGAAACTTGCGTCGAAGACAATTCAACTTCGTCGCCCCCCAACTGAACAATCTTCCGACTTAAAATCGGTTCGAAGCAATGTCCGCTGCGGTCGCCTCCGATTCCGCGCCCGCAGACTGGACATTGCATACTCCCTTTGGCCTGTTGCCGGAGAGCTATTCAGGGCATAGGTTGTTGCCAGAAGGAGATCCGTCATAGACACTATGACCTACGCCTCGGTTGCCATGCTCCCGAAGAGCCTTGCTCAAGACCACGCGCATTTCGTCCGGCAGGATCTAGACCTTCTTCCGCTGGATCTGTCGATGGTTAAGCGATAGCAGTCCGAAGCTGACATCCCTCTACCGAGTTTGAAGGTCAAAATTCCGGTGGCATCACCTCGCAATTAACCCAAACCTTAGGTGGACCAGCCTTGGCTACCCTACGAGAGTTTGGCGGCGAATGGACATGCACGCTTCATGCTGCGGATGCGGTTGTCTCTTGATTGTGGTTACGCTGCTGTTGCTACTCAGGGGGTGTCTGATAATCTTTTCACGGTAGAATCGCTCGCCACGCTAACAAGGGGGGCCGATCAGGATGAAGCGGAAGGGTGCTACCGGGAACCGGCACGTTTACCGATCAGACCTTCCAGTCCGAGCGTCCGAGCCCGGTCCAGAAGCTCTGGAATGTCTTTTGTGAATGAGATCGAATATCGGGTTACACCCGATGGCTTTTTCAGCAGTTCTTCAGGCTTAGTCTTTCGTTCTTCAATCGGCAAATTGTGAATGTCCTTGCCGTTGAGCTGGAGCAGATTAAAAGCGTAGAAGACTATCGGTGGCCGCTCCTCACCCATGTCGAATCCTTGTAATAACTGAAAAGTCGAGCGGCCTTTTTCGTCCAAAGCGACAATCTCGCCGTCAATGATGGCTTCTTGAATATCCAGTGCGGCAATTGAATCCTTCACTTCAGTGAACTTGCCGCCCAGATCCTTCTGGTTCCGCGATATTATGCGCGTTTCGCTTCCGCCTCGCAGCGCCAAAGCCCGAAAACCGTCGAATTTAATTTCGTAGATCCAATCGCCGCCGAATGGCATTGAGCCTACGAGCTTTGCCTTCATTGGCTCGACGAAGTCAGGTAGGCGGGCGCTTGTGGCAGAGCGTGATTTCACAAGTTCAGCCGTCCTTCGGCACCCGTTGCTCCTTCAGTACAGATATTTTTGGCGTTGAACGTTGGTTGAGTCATAAAAACTGCCTTCGACAAAAATACTGGAATTTAAATTTAACCAAAGGAAGAATGCCTAACCTTGATACGCAATACAGATCCGCCATACGCGGCTATTGGCAGACCGCTCGGCATACGTACTTGTACAAAGCTGACGGTCTTGTCTTAGTGGAAGGGTCGGTTAACGGACATTGGAGCATACGTAACGGAATTCTCTACGAACAGGGTGTTTTCTACGGAGGAAAGCAAGCTTACCAAATTATAGCGATCAATGACCGCCAGTTAGTTTATAAAGGATTGACCGGGGACGAGGCTGGCTACGTAATGACTCTCTACCGAACGACTCGCCCGGACGCGGAAGTTCAATAAGAATAAGAACGAGTTATGCGCAACTTACTACCACGCTGGCGGAGACGATCATTCAGTATCCACTCTCTGCGTGATTTCACAATTTCAGCCACCCTTCGGCACCCTTTGCTCCTTAATCGCAAAAGTCACCGAGTCTACCCGCCGATGTTTTGACCGCTCAAGCGACTCAATGGCGATCTTTAAGTCCGTCTTCTTGGTGATCTCCGCGATCGCGACATCTAGCGCCCTCTGACGAAAGTTAGCCCAGATCGGCAATGGAGCTTCTTGGATGATATTTCCCTGCATCTTTCACCGACTCCAATCCGAGCACCTTTCTTAGCTCTTCCAACGAAATGCGCTTCGTTCCATTGGCAACGAACTTTTTGGCCCATGCGTATAGGCGAATGGAATATTGACTTCGTAGACCAATATTTGCTGGTTCTTTGGCGACGTGCTCTGGAAGGTGCCTTTTCGATTCCAGCCAGATGCGTTCGAAGCGCGGACTAAATGTTACGTAAATTTCTGTCCCAATCACTTGAACGCATTCCAACCATCGGGTGAAACTTGTCACCATTGCGTCCTCTTTGATCTCATCGATACGTAGCCGGTAGAAGCTCATCAGCTTCAATGCCGGTTTGAGCAGCTTTTCGTCTCCGACTAACTAAGATGGGCTCAAATCGACCGGGTCTATATTTCTCAAGGCCAATATTGAGCACACTGCGCTCCTTTGCGCCGAGGAGAAAGTAGCTTTTTTGGACTCCGGTCGGAAGAGTTGCAGGGAGTCCTTTCCGGATCACGCCTTTTGGTCGTCGCTGATTGGGCCTCGTCGCTTTTCGCATTTCCAACTTCGATTTGAACCCTCTTACTCTTGAGAATCACGCCAAAAAGATTGGCGCTTCGTTTCGATTGATCAGGTGGCGGGTTCCGGAATTTTTGGAATCGCCGACAATATCGGCCATACAAATATGTAGAGGCAATGTCGCTGTTGTTTGAAGTGGCCGACGAACAAGCTCAAGCGGCCCGGACGGTTAGCGGAATGAGGTCTCAAGAACAGGCACGGCAAATCTATCCAATGAAACGAACATCTATTTCAACACTACTCGCCTTCGCAACCTTGGCGGTCACTACTGCTCACGCTGGAGTACTCGATGACTGGGGGAAACCGGCTCTTCTTAAGGAGTTCTTCATGCAGTATCGGATCAAGTTCCATCAACAAGGCACACATATCACCTCGATAACGCTCGACCGTAAAGGCAAGGCAAGCGGCAACGCCTACTTCCACGGAGGGGAGTGCTATGCCCTCATGCTCACTGTAGCTAGGGGTCCCGAAAGCCGCGTGAACTTCGACAAGGATGTCACCACGACAGCCGAAAACATCTGGGTGGATAGGGTGACGGGTAACCGATTGAAGGGGGATGAGAATGAACAGATCTGGCGTTTTGAAGTGGATGACAAATCCGGTACGCCCATTCTCACCGGAGAATTAGAAAACGGATCAGACTTTGCGATCGCGGAGGTTAATTGAAACCGGATCGCGATCAATGTGTCACGACCTATACCGTGAGATCAGGTCCGGTTCAGGTTAGAGTAACAGCCACCCGCTGAGATTTCGGCGACCTGCTTCGCGGCACCATGTGGAAGAATCTCTCATTCTCGGCACTACCACGGGTTCAACCTTCACCCGAAGGAGCGTGATCCCTGCTCTTCGGCGGCTGTTCGAGGCAAGAATAATCAGATAGAGTATCTCGGATAAGCTGCGTTTCTGACTTCTCCAATTTTATTTGCTGCACCCGGAAAGTTCTGAAAGACAAACGTAACAATGGCCCGCCTTGACTCAATAGTTACTGACATAATCGGCTGCAAAGATGCCCAGTGACCCTTTCCTTAAAATTGCGGTCATGCCGATCTTCCCGTCGATGTGGGCTGAAAAGTACGTAACTTTACCATAGCCTGACCCCGTCTCGCCTGTTTTGGTCCAAATATACCCGTTCGAATTCTCGACTAGAACCTTGCGGGCATCTTTCTCTGTAACGTGTGCGGGATCATACAAGCGATCATACTGCGCAGACTCCACCACTCCGTTGCGCATCTCGATGTCAATGGAGTAGTCACTTTTAGGAGGAGCAGAGAATTGATAGATGATATTATCGCTTGTCGTCCATTCGCCCAACCATTTCTTGCATTGATCTAACGTCCAGCCGATCTGGGCACGCGCAGTGGATGTCTGTATCAGCAAGCAGGAGAAAATGAGGCCGACTATTATTGCGAATCGTTTCATAGAGAATGCGACCTATGGCCCATTGTCTAAACAGGCGTCTGAAAGGTCAACTTGCGTGACGCGGGGGTCGTGCTTGAGCGCGTCCGACAATCGAATGATCCGCCCGTTGACGTGCGTGTTGCGTGAAAATCGGTCATCCACTACTTCTCGGGGTATACGCCAAGCACTGTCAACGCGCAAATCCTCGGTAAATACAACAACGATGACGGCATCGTAATTCTCGCTACGAATGGGTGAACACACTTCCTGTTTGCGTAACGGAGTTCTACGCAGCGATTTGACCTGCAACTTTTCGGTTCCAGTATGGACATCCCAACCAAGTTGGGCGAACGACCCACGGCGACCTTTATAATGGAGAGCAACGAGAGCTTCCGCAATGTCCCCGATTGGGTTGTTCGCTGTTCGCACAATCATACGTCGTCTTAGTTCGCGCATGATCGCGCCCCATTGGCGCAACAAGTCACGGGTTGGCGTCTCTTCCATTAGCTCATTTGTGTTGGACGGGACAAATGAAGCCGTTTCAAACGGGGTTTTCATATTTCTTTACCGTAATGATCATCGTAATCGGTAGCTAATACCCCCACAGGTCGTCCGACTGCCCCTGCAAGAATCAAAAGGCTGCATAAGCTCTTATGACCCGTGTTTGCCTACTTCCCCAAATTTTATCGAAATCAAAACTACATTCGCCTCGTGGGCTCAACAACCGTCCCATCCGGCAGCAGCACGACTAAAACATTTGCCTCAACGGCCTTGACAGTGTCCGAAAAGCATCCGAGCCAGAATGGGACCGGTGTCGTGCGAAATTCCCGAGTCTCCAACGCGCCGACCTGTACGTGATAAAAGGTCGTCATAAAGTCTGCGGCGATCTCAGCCGCTTTCTCTTTGGTTATCGCATCGGGAGAATTCTGTTCACCAGCCTCAAAGACGTACTCAAGTGTTCCACCATCCTTGGCCGCGCCTCGGTAACGAAATAGCTCCACCGACATGGCTGGAATCGTCAGCAAAAGCGTGATCAGGATTGTGGCGAGATTTACCATTGTTCGCGAAATCATCTTTTGTGACTGTTCTGAACTTCTCGCAAGTAATGATGAGCATTGCCCAGTGCCGCTCTGAGCATATAGCAAGCATCTCTCACCTCCGCCTTATCCGCCGTTCGGATTTTCTCAAGCTCTCCAAGAGCTATTTTCAATTCCCTTTCCAAAAGATCGCACCATATGTCGAAGGACGTTTCCTCGTTTGGCATGAGAGAACTGTAAGGCGAGGTACGAATTGACCCCTAGTAAAAAAGAACACTAATTCGTCGGGCGAATCTCAGCTTTGCGAATACTCTCGACTTTGTGGGCGACAAGAACGAGTCTCCTACGCGCTCTCTTTCGTCTGCTGGTGCATTTCCGTAGCCTAAACTTTGAACACGGATTCCATCTCCGGCGAAGTCTGACGTAGAAAGTGCCCCAAATGACTCCCGTCCCTGCAAAAGTCCTTACCGTCCGTAAGCAGAGTAGCCAATACCGAGTTCTCGTTCAGATCGAACTCGATAGATTTATAGGTTCTTTTAACTCCTTAAGATTCGGAGAAAGGAAACCATTCACCGGTTCCTGTTATCACGGTCAGCTTGATCTTTTTTACTACCGAGATCCTCGGCTAAAAACAGGGAAGTCGTTCCCGCTGTGGACGATTATGTGAAATTAGTCACGCTTTCTGCTGACGAAAAAGGGAGCCTAGAATGCCTCAAGACGAATTGCCACCTCTGGTTCTCTGGTTCGAAAAGTGGTTCAGATTTCCACTATGGTTCATGCAGCGAAGGATTGGACGTTTATCGCCCTATGCGATGATGGATCATCTCGCCGCTAACCGCTCCAACCGCTGTTCACCGGATCGAACGACTGTGCCTTCGGATCGACTACCGTATTGTGACCATGTGTGATCCTCCATCCGTCTTCGCACTTCACAAGGATGAGCGACAACTTGTCCTGAGTCTCCGCCCTTAGCTCTCCGTCGGGCGTGGTAAATTCGCCCATTTTTAACGTGACGACAGCAATCGCTACGTCATCCGCCGGTAGCGCTCATCAGGCGCAAGCAACGTGCAACGATTCCATGCTCCAAAATCTCACTCGCCGTTCAAGAAAGCTTTTAATCGCAAGCAACTCCGTACGAGACGGCTTAGTGGTTCCCGCAATCCACATACTGAGGGTTACACTGAAAACTCCCATTTCGCTCCCGATTTTGGGAATGCTTAGGTCAGATTCTTCGACAAATTTCTTAAGCTTTCTTGTGAGCGCCAGTTCGTCCAATTCTTCCCAAACTGTGCCTCCTGTCTCGCTTCCGTGCTTTTGATCTTTGCGTCCTTGCATCGATTGCGACTGAAGCATCCCTCATCGATACCGCAATTTAAATTACGTAACATGCGAGGTTCGGCACACTCACCCCCCGAGCAAATAGACGTAACTCAGTGAGGGATTTTGCGAACGACAGCCGATTGCTCGTTTTTTCAACTTCGGGCCGATCACTGCACAAGTTGGGGATCTAAACCTTTGATCTGATCTGTCGCCGTGACTTCGATCTCTGGCTTTCCTTGATAAAGTTCGATTATGCCGATGATGCCGATCGTTTTCCCTTGGAGCATGGCGATTCGTTGATCGGTCCCCATTTTTGACCCGGAAGCAATGCGAAACGGAAGGTCATTGAAAACGCTTACAGGTATCCAACCCGCCTGAGGAAGCACGCGGCTAACGCCAAAACGCCTTTCGTCGGGCTTTGGCTGGTCGTGAGCCAGCGATTGAGGGTGTGACGATTTACGCCGATTCGCGAGGCTATGACAATCTCGCTCTCGTTCGATTCTTTCAGGTATCGCTTCAGAACCGCCATCAACTCATCTGGGCTCCTCACTTCGGTTGCTACGGAACGAAATCTCATACAGAACCCTGCGGCCTATTTGCCTTCGCTTTTGTCGATAACCCGTTCAAGCTTTGATCAAACGATGACACCGCAAAACTAATGCGGAGCACGATATTCGGACCCTGCCGCCTTCTTCATCGCTTCAACCGACTCTTCAACAGTGAGCAGAGGGGTGGTTTTAACGGCCTTACAAGCGCCACCCGCCGCGAAGGCGATGCCAATCGCGCCCGCGTCTACGTTACTAGGCATCTCAATGATTAACACAATATCGTAATCCCCAAACGTAAACCAAGAACTCTCGATCTTTCCGCCAAGCTTTTCAATCGCTGGTCGCACCGCTTCAATGCGGTTCTGCGGCTTTTTGACTAACGCCTTCCAACCCTCAATCGAATACGCAATTTGTTGTAGGTAATGTGGCATTCTGAACCTCCTTGGTTATTGTTCGGTACATTGCAGATCTTAGATTCTTGTGGAGACCTAAGGTATCACCAAGAAATCGAGCGAATCCTAGACCGAGCTACGCCAGAGACAAACCGCGTCGGGGGGAGAAGGAGTTCGAACAAAAATATCGTTCGTGAAACCGTTTTAGAGTACGCACAGAGAAATGTGCACTTCAAGACAAAAAGTAACCCAGACAGTGATGGTAGATCGGTGGCGGGCGTTATCGATGCGAGTCTTTTCAGCGGCAAGGATTTTTTGGCCGAACCGGTCATGACCCGGTGATTTCTTCCGAAAGCATATTTCCCACCTAAATAAAGGCTCTTACGGTGTTGTGCATTCGTCAAAATATCACCGGATAAGGGCTTCTGAACATGGAGCCGCCATCAGACGTGGTGTAGTGGAGCATCCGTTATCCCCTGTGGCCTGTCTGCTACGATTCCCGGTTCTCTAAAATTCTTCTCTGCTCCATTAGAAGGCACCGGTATGCGTAATACTCCTCGGCATCTTGTAATGATGTTGCCGAATATCGGTTCTCTTCGTCTTAAGCTTTCCACAGAACGGCATACCGGTTTTCAGGGTAACGCTCCTCCCAATCCTCCATCTTGGATTTTAGAAGCCGCAGAACTACCTCGAACCTTAATCAGAATGACGAGAGGTATCGCAGCTATAATATAGAATATTGCCACTGGAGCTTACAATAGCACGTCGTCTTTCAATTCGTTGCCATCGGGGTCTTCTGTCGAACACAGGAGGTTAGATTGCCCTCTTGGGGCGATCTAACCATCACCGACACAGTGCTCAAGTGTTTAGCGAGCGGTTTCCCATTCGTTCCGGAAAAATACAGCAGGTTTGTCTCGAAAACGCTTTGGCCAATGCCTACGCTGGCAATCATGTTCCCCGCCTCCTCTATCGTTAAGCAAGTCCAGAATGACGATGAGAATAACAGGTTCTACGCGCAAGCAGAAGTAATGCTGTCCGAAGATTTGGATCACGCCGAGCTTCAACTAAGGGACCTCGATTCAAGCGTTTATGCTGCTCCGTTAATGAACGCAAAAGCGGGAGTGAATACCTTTTATATTAGCGGCAGTGGTAACTCGCCGTTCAAAATCGGCGGCATTATTCCAGTGATATGCTTCCCTAAGGGTGAAATTCCTTAAACGCGAACCTCTTTAGTCGTTGGATTTTGTTTCACCACCTTCCTCGTTGCGACGCTACGATTCGGGTCACAAGCAAAATTTTTCAGGATTGGTCCTTTACACGACACCGGATAGGCTTTATCAGCCATTCCTACCTCCCCCCAATCTAAAAGGAACAAAAATATGCCCCATCTCCTCGTCCGTCATAAAGTCTCAGATTTTTCGAAATGGAAACCCGCATATGAAGCCCATCTACCAGCGCGTCAGCAAGCTGGTCTGAGAGAAGAGCATCTGTTACGCAATATGGACGATCCAAACGAGGTAATTCTTTTGTTTGAAGTCAAAGAACTAGAGAAGGCGAAAGAGTTTGGTGCTTCCGCCGGTTTGCGAGAAGCAATGCAGGATGCCGGAGTGGTGGATAAGCCGGATCTCTACTTTCTCGACTAAGGGCAGTCTAACCGGGGAGAGGCGTCCGCTAAACTTGATGCCGGTAACAAGGATCGCTCGCTGTGTCTTACGTTTGTCGATGATCCGGTTGTTTCGTCCGTTATTTGCTTGGGCGGATGCCAAATATTCGATCCAGCAAAGCTCGAGGCGATATTTTTGATGACGATGATCGTGCCGCCCCCGTCGAGTGCCGGTAATTAATCTCGGGGTCGATTGAGATCACGTTTTATCAAAGGTGGCTCAATCGGCAAGTCTGGCTCCCGCGAAAAAGGGATGATCATCCCGATGAAAGGCGGAAATCTCGCATCGACCTAGACGGCTATCAAATCCGGATGCGAATGTCGTCCGAGATCAACGTATCGTCTTGCGCAATTCCTTTTCCTCACCTCTTTCATCATCCTCGAAATTGTGCTCCGATCAACGTTGGACAATTCCGCAATTTCGGCCTGACTCTTCTCACCGACCCGGATCATCTTGATCGCCTCGGTTTTGCTGCGTAGCCGAATGTTTACAACGCCAGCCACACTATCAGAGCTTTAATAGCCACGCTTTTGCTTTTCACGGCTCGCGGCTTCACGATGTCCCTCAAATTTGGTCGTGGGAAGGGCAGTGTGCCGCAGTCATGATATGCCGGTTGAGGGTGCCATTAACAAAAATCCACGACCAACTCCATTGATTTTAATTCACAGCAACCCAGTTTTCTTCTGCTCTTTCAACCGAACCTCGGTCATCATGCGGCTGATCGTCGAGCGATCGACATTGAACAGCTCCGCAATCTCGCTCTGAGTTTTGTCCCCAGATCGAATCATCCTGATGGCCTCGGCTTGTTGCGAAACCGAAAGCTTGTACCGACCGCCACCGATGCGACCGTTAGCGCGAGCACGTAGCAAACCGAGCTTGGTTCTTTCTTTGATTATCTCGCGTTCAAACTGGTTGAATGCTCCCAACATATTCATCATTAGCCGACCACATGGTCCCGAGGTGTCGAGCGTTTCCGTCAAGGATTTAAAAGAGGCTCCAGCTTTATCGACTTTTCCTAAGATCCGCAATAGATCGCTCAGACTCCGGCTGAGTCGGTCCAGTTTCCAGACAACGAGCACATCACCCTCGCGGAGGTGCTTCAAACAATCTTGCAACTCCGGGCGTTCCCACCGGCTACCGCTTGCAGTCTCCTCGAAAATCCGTTTGCATCCCGCTTTTTTGAGCATCGCAATCTGGTTTTCAGTGTTAACCGCCGTTCATGCAACAAGGATTCTCCGCATTGCAAGCTCGGGCAATACCAGCGCGGCTGCACGACTTTTTTGGACTAAGTCCCGGCCCAACTCGTGACCGGATGGACTTTTGTCAGGGAACTTCGCCTTTTTCGAAACAGGTCACCATGATCATGTCGCCTAGTTTGAAAGGTGAGATTCCGTTACCGCTAATGTCAAAGGCATTTCTTCCAGCTTTTGCGTTCATCAGCACCGTGGCATGAACACTTGGGTTAACGCCCTCTAGTTCAAGTTGGGCATGGCTTACATCTTGAGCGAGGATCAACTCTGCTTGCGCGTAAAATTTGTCATTCTGATCGTTCTCCTGAACGTGATTGACGATGGCGACGCCGGGAAACATGATCACAATGTAGTGATTGGCTTTGAGCATTTACGAGACAAACTTTAGACGTTGACCGGAAGGGACGCTGCCCGTAAACGCGGAAGCATCGGAGGTCGTCGGCCAAAACTTAGACCCAATCAGCAAGATGAAATAGTGACAATGGTGTCAGCGGGCACCAAAACAGCCGCTGATGCTGCACGGCTTTTCAACGTTCACCCAGCGACGGTGTCGAGGATTTTGGCTAGGGCTGGTGCGGGACAATCCGGGGTTTGAGCCGTTATGCATTTAGGGAATTGACATCATCGGGGCACCAAATTGAAGTTTAAACTGAATCGACGGCCAGAATTCTCCGTATTGTAAAATCTGGCAAAACCACTGCGGCTTTTGCGCTCTCCCTTTTAGATTCATTGGTCCAGCGTTTCTCGAGTGATTTCACAGACTCGCGCTGAGAAGACTACCGTTCTTGGATAAAAATTCAGACTTCCCGACTGAACCCTTTCTTAGTAGTCGTTCGTGCGCAATTTGTTTTGTTAGAACTCTTCGCCGGAAAGCGAACACCTATGGCAAATGCAACCCAGCTTTCTTTGCTCAAGAGGGGCGTTCAGGCTTGGAATGAATGACGACTCGAACATGAGCCGGATCAAGCCCACCTGATCCAAGCGGACCTTAACGGGGCCGACCTCAGCGAGGTGGAACTGCGCAAGGGCTGACCTCAGCGGTTCAAACTGAGCGGCGCGAAACTGAGCAATGCGAACTTGCGCCGGGCGAACCCGAGCAAGGCGGATCTGAGCGGAACAAACCTGCACTCGGCGAACTTGGGCGGGGTGAACCTTCAAGGCTATCAGTTTCAATTGGGAATTTTGAACTTTTACGCCCGGCTTAAATCAATTAGATTAAGCGTCGGGCAAATGGCTACAAAAGCGCAATTTGATTTCTTTAGTCGGATGTACGATGAACAAACCGCCACGTGGAAGAACATCCAAGAGAGAGCAAAATTCTATTTTGCAGTAATCTCCTTTTATTTGGGGGTAATCCTTTTCAAGATTCAGGATGTCAGCGACGTTTCTAAGCTTTCGAGACCGACGCGCTGGTTTAGCGTTACAAGCGCCGTCGTTTTGTCGGCAAGTCTTTTCTTTGCTGTTTTCGCCGCAAGGGTGCGTTCTTACGAAATTCCTTGCGACCCAGAGAAGCTATTATCGAGTGATCAGCTTAAAGAGGAGGGTGAGTTTCTTGAGGACCGTATAGTGGATTTCGCGGTTGCTATGAATCGAATTCGACAAGTGAATAACAAGGCAGCGAACCAAATGAGGATTGCTGGATGGTTAATGTTTGCGGCTATCGGTATTCAGGTTTTTGGGTTGATATGGCTGTCTTTCTTTTATAAAGGTCACTGAAGGAAAATGACCGCTCCTCCAAACCCAAATCCAAACGAGCCAAACCCAAATCCAAACGAGCCAGGCCCAAATCCAAACGAGCCGACGGGGTCTTCGGGGGAACGGCTAGGGGACAAATTAAAGGCTAGACAAGAAAGTTCGTTTAAAGCGCATTTTATGCCGGGAAATATCGAACCCAAAGAAGTTGAAAAACCGAAGGCAGCGTCATGCCTCATGGTTCTCTTTTGGTTCGCAGTGACAGGAGCGTTGATTCTTTGGCTAACTCAGAATCACTCGGTTCGCACTGCAGGTCTTTCGCCAAGATTACCTGCTGGTTTGGTGGCGGGAGGAAAAGGCATTGGAAATTTCTCTTTTACTTCCAGCAACTTCTCACAACAGGTTGACCGGGTGATAAAGGCGCTCCGAGCAGATGAGGGAGCACGAGAGAAGCCGCCGCCGTCTAAACTTTAGAATTCTGACGAGCATCGGTCTGCTGTTGCGAGTTACCATCACCATTAGCCTCCCGGTCTATCCCTCTCAGTCAGTGGCCTATTTCGAAAAAGCATTTCCGTCGATCCACCATGTACTTCCCAGATACCGGCCCGGAGTCAGCAGTTCCACCTTGGCCTGATTCTTCTGAGGCTCAAAGCTGATGATTTTGATGGTTAGTGGTTTCGTAAACTGCCAAGCATGTCGGGCACCAAACTCCTTGGTTTGATAAGATTCGAATTCTGCCGGATTGCCCGCCTTCTTCAACTTTTGCCAAGTGCTCAAATTTCCGACCTCCAAGAACCAAATGGAATCCGGCTTCACCTCCATTTTAGCTCCGTCTCGAATCGGTTCCGCGAAAGAACCAACGATCAAGGCCCCCAAAACCAACAATGTCGAAAGATGTGCTCTCATACCTAGAAAATCAGATGATCATGTGTTCCCATAATCGTTTTCTAAATTGTAGCGACCCGCCGCCTCGTTCCAATGCCGGATGTCGTAATGATTGAATTCCACCTTCAGGTTACAAATCACCAAGGTAAGATAAAAACCACCATGATCGGAGCGATAAGCGGTTTCAATTGAAACAATGAGCCAGTGGATACCTCTCTCAAACCCCCAGACCGCCACATCAAACTCAAAGCATTTGTTGTTTCTTGGCTGATTATGCCAATGGAATAAAGTGGTCATTCATGCCTCTTTCTTGGGAGGCCACCGGGTGAGCTCGATTCGTTGGGATTCATTTCTTCCGGTGAAACCTGATCCAGCGCGGGATTCAAGCTATCGATTAAGCTGATTCCAGCGGCCCACCATCTGGAGGGGCTGGAGGTTCAAATCGACTCTGCGAGCATATGTGACGCGGCCATGCCGTTTCCGGAATGGCACTTTCCACGCCTCAAAACTTGTTTCCACTTCCTGACCACATTCATCGCACCACAAAAAAAAATACCGGAAGCTGGAGAACGGATAAATTGGGCTGTCCAGACCGCCTTCAATAAAGATCGGTTGACGCCCACAACGCTTGCAGGGCTTTAGCTTCGCCCTGACGTGTCTTACGGCAAAATAGGGATCACAGAGATGACGGCGGACGGGGGTCATTGTGTCGGGTAACTATCAAAGTGTAACCCTACTTCTCACAAATTGCTGTCGCCACCTCTGGCTTGATGGACCAGTTACTAGCGGCGAAAAGCCCCATGTCCATTAGATCGTGAATCAACAGGTGGGGCGAGATTCCGATTCGTTCGGCAAGCTCTTTAACGATGATTGGAGGTTGGACGTAGATGGTTTTCACTAGAAATGCGGTTACGCTAAATCGGGATAAACTTTCCAACCTTGCTCCGAGCAACGTCAATGGGGGTATCATCACCATCTTGCAAGACTATTATGCTCAGTCCAAGTGGAGATTTCTCCACGTATTTCACTTCCCTGATGTAGAAGAATTCCGGATGGAGTCGTTGAGTCGGGTGGAACTGAAAGGCTTCTTTGGAACTGGCGTGCGTCACGATTGAATCGCCTTCCTTCAGTGCGGCCAGTTCTTCTTCTGTTAACGGTGTCCAAATTACGTTCATTACTTATACCTTTGACGGGTTTTCAGGCCGAATCGCCCGGACCCTTCCAGATTGGCAGCGTCCAAGTCCACTAGAAAAGGTTTGCCCCGGTATTCTTCAGCAAACTCAACGCATGGAATAGGCTTGTCAGCGTGCGCTATAACCGTTCCGCGCCAACCGCCTTAATTTCGATGGGATCGTCCTCGAAGTTAAGGCGTTACTATTATTGTTTCTCTTGCGCGGACAACAACGTGTTCGTTCATTGGGTCAAATAATCGTTTCGCCAGCCGGACAAGCATTGGCCTGATCCCTGTGCCGCTGAGTCACGGGAGAATTGAAGTAATTCCACTGGCGTACCATGTGCAGTGGCACCCGATTTTGTACGACCGAAAAAGTGAATCTCTGGTTGCCGAATCCACCCCCAAACTGAACCGGGCTCAAATCGGTCGTGGTCTCCAAATACCGGTGGCACTTCGGGCAACCGAGTGTGAACATATTGTGATACGGCATGTCTTCGTGGTCTTCCTCGAAAATGGCCGCAGTGCCACATCGTTTGCATGGTAACAAATATACATGTCGTGAGGTTTCAGAGTCCGGATAACCCGAGAAAAATTGGAATCTGCAGGGGCCCGTCCGGAACGGTCAGTTGTTACTCTCTCGAAGTCATTCCTCGGGCGGATCGGACTGAACCTTGCCGATTCTCCCCCTTCCCCGCTTCGACTGGGAACGCTTATTGAAGATGCCTTCAATCGCGCATTCTTTGACGGTCCGACTCTACCAAAACGGTAGAGGCACTTTTGGTAGAGCAGCCGCGAACCCGCTTAAATACAGGATCTACATGGGTCTATCTCTCCTTGCCAAGGAAGATGTCGCGAGTTCGAGTCTTGTCACCCGCTTGTCGATGCGTTCGTTCCCAAGTGTCACAGGGTCAATCAGCCTCATCAAAAAGCGCCAGTATGAGGCTTTCTATGTCCTAAATTGAATTATGGTGAAGGCGGTGAAATAACCCCAGAGGAATACCACACCGGGTGGGATGAACGATGGAAGAAAATGAACGGCTAACCCCGGCTTCCACGAGCGTATGTATAGTACTTGATGACGAGGTATCCCGGCTCACATTAACGGAGTAGTCTTATAGCGTTCAAAATCACCAAAAGCGTAGCTCCGGTATCAGCAAGAATCGCCAACCAAAGGCTTGTATAACCCAAAAGCGCAAGCACCAAAAATACAGCTTTGACCGCAAGAGCGAAAATGATGTTGTTTCGAATAATCCTCAACGTCTGCCGACCGAGATGAACCGCCTCGGCGACTTTGTTCAGGTCGTCTTTCATTAGCGCAATGTCGGCAGTTTCGATGGCGGTGTCGGTCCCGGCGGCACCCATTGCGATACCGATTGTGGCGACAGCCATCGCTGGTGCGTCATTCACGCCATCGCCGATCATCCCGACGTGGCCATAAACAGCGAGGAGTTTGCGCACATGCTCGATTTTTTGATCGGGTAATAGATCGCCGTATGCTTCGTCGATTCCAGCTTGCTCGGCGATAGCGTTGACTGTGCGCTGGTTATCACCACTGAGCATGACGACTTTTTGAACTCCTGTGGCGTGTAGATCACGAATAGCATCAGACGCGTTGGCACGGATCGGGTCACCGATTGCAATAATGCCCAGTACCTCACCGCCACAATCGGCGTGCTGCTTGTGGCCAACGACCACGACCGATTGCCCCTGCTCTTCGATGTCCGTCAGCACCTTCTCGATTGCATCCGAGCAGACCGCCAATTCGTGCGTGAAACGGTGATTGCCGACGAAGTAATGGTGACCGTCAATCTCGCCTTCCGCTCCACGACCGATGCGAGCCTGATAGTTTTGGCTTCGCGGAAAGTCCACGCCACGCTCCTCCGCATATTGGACTACGGCCAGCGCAAGCGGATGATCTGAATGGATGTCTATTGCCGCTGCGATCCGAACGATCTTGACTTCATCGGTGGCGTTGATCGGAACGATGCGCGTGACTTGAGGATGCCCTTCGGTGATCGTGCCGGTCTTGTCTATCGCAAGCGCCTTGAGTTTTCCGATTGCTTCAAGAAATGCACCGCCTTTAATCAGCACGCCGCGACGGGCCATCGCCGTCAGACCCGAAACAATCGACACCGGAGTCGAGATCACCAACGCACATGGGCAAGCGATGACCAGCAGCACTAGAGCGCGGTAGAACCAGACACCCCACAGTGCGCCGGAAATCATCGGTGGAAGCAGGAAGACGAGTAACGCCACCACCATCACCGAAGGCGTGTAGTATTTTGCAAAGACATCCACGAAACGTTGTGAGAGTGCTTTCTGCGATTGAGCCTCGTCGACAAGGTGGATGATCTTTGAAAGCGTCGTGTCGGTGTAGTTCTTGGTGACTCGCACTTCGAGCGAGCCTTCGCCGTTGATTGTTCCGGCAGAAACCTGATCACCCTGCTTCTTTTCCACCGGCATTGCTTCGCCAGTAATCGGTGCCTGATCTACGGATGAGTTGCCATTTACGATCGTACCGTCCAACGGGATGCGTGCCCCAGATTTCACTGCGATGACGTTGCCGACGTGAACTTTCTCGACCGGCACTTCGTCGAACCGATCGCCATCTTTCAGCAGTGCTGTTTGGGGTGCGAGTTTCAGCAGCGATTGAATCGCCCGTCGCGCACGGGCCACGCTAAATGACTCCAACAACTCCGATAGCGCGAATAGAAGCGCCACCGCCGCACCTTCCGACCACTCACCGATACCCGCTGCACCAAGCACTGCGATACTCATGAGAAGGTTCATGTCCGGCGCGAGGCGTCGCGCTGCCGCGACCGCCTTCGGTGCAATGAACCAACCGCCGGAGATGATGGCCGCGAGAAAAAGAGCAATCGTCACTGACTCCGGTGCGAAATGTGCCCAGTGCGCTAACAAACCGACGAGAGTGAATACACCAGAGATGCTGACGGATAAAAGTCTCTGCTTTTGCCTCTGTTGATCCTCGTCACCGGCTTTTTCGCCTTCGCGTGTCGCTTTAAGGCCAGCGTCAGCGATCACTTTGATCAACACGTCCGGTGTAATCGTTTCGTCGTGGGCAATGATTGCTTTGCCCGACATGATGTTGACTTGCACTTCGCGAACGCCTCCTAACGGTTTGAGCGCCCGTTGGATTAGTGACACCTCTTCAGCGCAATCGACCCCGGTCACTTGCAGCGTGGTCTGCAAACTTCCAGCTACGCTCGCATTAAGCGTCATTTCTGTGGGCACTGCCTCACCTGTACAGCACTCGTTTTCATGATGATTTTCGTGATTACTCAATTGATCTCGCTCACGAAACACCCTATAGCTACTATAGGGTCAAGCGTCTATGTTGGTTGACGAGCGTAAGAGGAGATTTATGAGTCATTCCCTGCATATCGGTGAACTAGCCAAGCGAACAGGCTGTCTCGTGGAAACAATTCGCTATTACGAGCGGGAAGGACTACTGCCTAACCCCATCCGATCCAAAGGAAATTACCGGCTATTTTCAGGCATTCACGTCGAATGCCTTCAATTCATCCGGCACTGCCGTTCGTTGGACATGACGTTGAAGGAGATTCGGGTCCTGCTCAGATTCCGTGATACGCCAGACGAGAATTGCAGCGAGGTAAACGCGTTACTTGATCAACACATCGAGCGCGTTTCGGAACGAATCAGTAAGTTGAAATTGCTACAGGACGAGTTAAGAGGGCTGCGAGGTCTATGCAAGAGGGCACAGGCCGCAAAAGATTGTAGAATTCTCCAATCGCTAGGGAGCCCCGCAAAAGGTTCCTCACGATCGTCGAGAGCTGCACGTCGAACGGCGGGGTATCCGTCCACTGCTCACAACTAGAATTGGTCTATGAGCGAGCTTGCCCTAGAATCCGTGCTGGTGTGCCCGGTTTGCGGCTTCGCCAAGCGTGAAACGATGCCAACTGACGCCTGTCAGTTTTTTTACGAATGCACTGACTGCAAGACCGTGCTTCGTCCAAAGGCGGGGGATTGCTGCGTTTTCTGTTCCTATGGCTCGGTAAAGTGTCCCCCGATGCAAGACGAGAATAGCATCTGTTGTACGGCCTGAGTAACTCGCTTCCCCACTGCGGCAATTTTAATTAGGATCGCGTTGCCGACCGGATTATAGCCGAAGCAAAAGCGGAAAGGCTCATTAGAACCCGCGACGCGTTGGCCTCCGGATCAGCCACCTAAAATTCGTCTACACACGGACCTAAAAAACCCAAGTAAACAAAATCCTCTTGCTAGCGGAGTAATGGCGATTGTCCCCCCTTCCGCGCAAGCGCAAACGCGTGCTAGGCAAGATAGAGCTTAATTACATTGTACATCGTCCAAAAGTCAGCACCGAAACCGAACGGAGAACATTTTAGCTTCTCGACACGGAAGTGGGATTAGGAATGAAACACCACATCCTTATTGCTGCCGCCCTCAGAATAAATAGGAGCTTGTTTCTATTTTCCCATGACAACCAGAACAATTTAACGAAAAGTGCGCCAAAACCGTCTCGATCGTTTGGACGACCTTAATCGTTATTCTTGTCTTCGTTGGTGTAGTTTATGGTGCGTTCTGAAAGAAACTGGTAGCTGCCGCCAATGAACGGTGTGCACCACGCACTGTCCGGGTAGTAGTAGGCCCCCTTCTGCCGACTCCTAAAGACGATCGCACGCGCCGTCGCGTTGCCCACCGCTGCTGCCTCGGTCAGGATCTTTTTCATTCGCTCATCCGGAGCAAAGTTCTTGCCCTTTTCGATACCGATAGAAGCGAAGAGACCCAGTGTCTCGGGGTCCAGCGACTCGCTCGGCTCTTCCTGCACGAGCTGGTTCAACTCCTCATAGAATGCGAAATTATTGGCATGAATCGTATTGTTAGGGATGCCGGAGACGTTGATGAATTCCGTCGGCGGCGGGTTCTTTTGTGCCAGCGGGTAGAAACGCAGGGTTCTCTTGATGGTTTCCACGGCTGGCTTAGGGTCACCGTTGACCTTGAACCCGCGACCTGCAAACCAGACACCATACGTGGGCGAGTGCGCTACGAAATAACCCTCCGGCACTTTGCCTTTGTAGTCGGGCGGGAGCAACAGAAACTTGCCACCCGCGCCTTTGTCGGGACCGGCGTTGCCGATGTCGATGATGTAGTGAAACCAGAAGTCATCGAGAAAAGCTAACACGTTGGGCGGCGTCTCCAGTACCAGCGGACCGTCGTGGAGATCCAGCCAAGTGGAGAAATAAATAGAATCGGTGTTCGCAGTGAGCCAGAGCGCCTTCGAGTCCAAGAGTTCCTCGAAGATCGCAACGGTGTTGTTATTGGTACCAAGCTGGCCCAACCCAGCACGCATTCCCACCAGTGAAGAACCCGGCAAGCCGCTTAGAAATGACTGCACGCCACGCGAGAAGTCGAGGTTGTCCATTACCTTATCGACCGTTTGGTCGTCCGGGAAGCCGTCGAAGAACTTCAGTGTCCCGAGACGCGTCTCGACCGAATCCGGGGTGGTGATTTGTGGCGGGATTTCCGTCGTCATCTTCATCTTCGGCGCGGTTTGTGCCTGAACGGAAGTCGTGGCACTAGCCGCTCCGATTAGCACGGCGACCAATAGGGTTCTGGTTTTCATTTTGGGGGCTCTGACTTTATCCATCGGTGTTTCTGGCTTTTTGCTCACTGGTTCAAGGTTCCGATTCGAGTTCAGCGCCTAGAGCAATCGGAACTTCATTCGGCGCTGGATCTTGGTCTCCTTGTTACCATTGTTCAACTCCTTTGATCCTTATCCAATGAGGAGCATCGAACTGGACCCAGTAGAAGCTCGGTCGGACCAAAGGTTAACCGGCCCCCCACCGCGACTCGCGCCACGCTGACGGGAGAAGGAACGCCTATCGCTCTTTCGAAGAGGTGTGGGATGAAGTTTTGGAATCCCTGCAAGTCGTCCCGTTCCTGAACAAAAGAGAATACCGGCCTCCGGACGCGTCTACCGTGGAAATGGAAACGCCAGACAAACTTTAGACGTAGACCGGAAGGGACGCTGCCCGTAAGCAGGGCCGCATTGGAGGTCGTGGTCGAAAACTTAGACCCGATCAACAAAATGAAATTGTTGCGATGGTTACAATGGGCACGAAAACCGCCGCAGATGCCGCAAGGCTTTTCAACGTTCATTCAGCGATCGTGTCGCGGATTTTGGCTAAAACCGGTGTCGCGACTATCGGGGTGAAGGTGCGGTGATTTAGTGTCGTTTGAAAAGCAAAGCGGCGGAGGACGCGCCGACTCCATCAGTGTCGTCAGGCAGCGCCCTTATCAGTGGTAATAGCATGGCTCTGGCTGGTTGATTGGAGAGATCGCTTTCAAGGAACGAGAACATGCTAGCTAGGAAAAATTGACTGTGTCATGATCCGTATGGAGGATGTTAACGTTTCCGCCGCGTACTATGCAAAAGTCGTTTGGTTTGCGTCCCAAGTGGAGTGGCAAAGGTGCGGTTGGTCGCGTTTTTCCAGAGACCGATGCTGAAATTGTACCTCACCGCGAGACGACTATTCCTCCATCAGTTATCGACCATTACTTAGTCGACGATGTCGTTGTTGCCGCAGCTCATTACGCAGCGGAGGGATGTTTAATAATCGTGGCCCCTTTCGACATCACAATCGGGAAGTGCGCGGTACTCAGAGATCCATTTGGTGCGAGACTTTGCATCCTCGATACCACGAAAGGTCTTCGTCCTCCCAACCTCGCAGAACGGCAGGGCTTGACGTGATGAGCAGGCGAACTGCTTTCTTCGTTCCAGCGTTTTTTCTCTGCTCCAAACCCTTTAACCAGTAACGGTCAAAGACCGAGAACGAAGAACGACGACGAGGACGATTACGGAGAGCTCGAAGGCAGCGGTTCATCCAGCTCAAAGCGCTTCGGTACGGAAAGATCCTCTCATTCGCAAAGCTTGATTTCTTTCCCAATCCTCCTCGTCCTTCGTCCTCGACTCCTTTGGCTGTAGGTAAACGCATCCGCCTGCTTTCTTCGTTCCAGTGTTTTTTCTCTGCTCCAAACCCTTTAACCAGTAACGGTCAAAGACCGAGAACGAGGACGACGACGAGGACGATTGCGGAGAGCTTGAAGGCAGCGGTTCGTCCAGCTCAAAGCGCTTCGTTACGGAAAGATCCTCTCATTCGCAAAGCTTGATTCCTTCCCCAATCCTCCTCGTCCTTATAGTCGTCGTCCTTCGTCCTCGACTCCTTTGGCTGTAAGCAAACGCATCCGCCTGCTTTCTTCGTTCCAGTGTTTTTTCTCTGCTCCAAACCCTTTAACCAGTAACGGTCGAAGACCGAGACCGAGTACGATTTCGGAACGAGAAAAAGTGGGGACGAGCGACGACTATTAACGATGGAGGAAGGCGGCTGTAACATCGAGTTGACAATTGGATCCTATGAACTTGAATCGCTCTACGCGTCAACACTCTGCGGTATGCTCTCAATCCGCGACCATGAGCCGCGATAAAGCCACAATGATCCATCATCGCTTCAGGCGATAAGACGCCCAATCCTTCGCTGCCTGAGCCATAGTAGAAATCTGAACCACTTTTCGAACCAGAGCGTTTTCCGCTACGGCTAATTCATCCTCAGACATAGCATTCAAGACGTTCGGACTTTCGTCACCGTTGCCGACGGGACTTCAAATTGGCCGGATAAGTGAAAGCTTCATTAGTCACTTGGCTACTAATGCGCGGTTGGCTTTCGCCACGGAATGGGGAGAAGGGGGTCATTGTAGACAATATATTCCAGATAGTATATGTGGGCGATCTTTCGATTTTTCGGTGCAATTGCCTTGCCGACGTACTGGAGGAGGCAATATTGACGCTCCGCAGCGATTCGAGGAGCTAGAGCTGATCCTTCGGTCTCAAGCAGGAGATACTGAAGCCTTCGGCCGACTGGTAATTAAGTACCGCGCTAAGATACTCACGGTGCTCTACGGTATTGTTCGTGATGAGCATGATGCTAGGGATCTCGCCCAAGAAAGTTTCTTGAAAGCTTGGCGCTCGATCCACCAGTTTCAGGGTCGATCCTCGTTTTATACGTGGCTATATAAGCTCACGGTAAATATGGCGATTGCATCACTTCATCGGAAGGGTCGCTGTGCGGAGGTAGAACTTGACCATGCTATTCCCTCATCTCTTCCTAGTCCTCGTGCTAATTATCAACGCACTGAGTTTCGGGAGCATCTCAATGCGGCTCTTGCAAAGCTTTCTCCAGAGCATCGCAATGTTATCGTCCTAAAGGAGATAGAAGACCTGCAATATCACGAAATCGCCGAAATACTGAATATCTCCGTCGGGACAGTCATGTCCCGGCTTTTCTACGGCAGAAAAAAGCTACAATCCATTTTAAGACCTATTTACAACAAACGTTACCAGACTCAACTTCCGCCGTTCGGCCCGTAAATTTAGTCGCTAGCTAGAGATTTCCAGAAT
Source organism: uncultured Verrucomicrobiae bacterium (assembly GCA_963742335.1). Classification (GTDB taxonomy): domain Bacteria; phylum Verrucomicrobiota; class Verrucomicrobiia; order Chthoniobacterales; family JAFAMB01; genus JAFAMB01. The sequence continues at coordinate 56,507 of CAVULL010000033.1, read as the reverse complement.
CCGATTGGGTTCCCAAGCGGGAAAGATTTTATCCCAGAGGCCGATGTTCGAAACATAGTTATGAACCGAAACCAGTTCGCTTCGAGGGCGCAGATAGAACGGTCTCGCCAAAGGCCGGAGGGGATGCTCGACGACCTTCTGCCCCGCTTGATTATTGCGCACTCACGCGAAATCAGATCTGGCCTCCCCGGATCCGATTCGGAGCACCTCGACCTGGGTGCGGCGGGTCGGGATTCAACGTCATCTATGGAGTCGCGGCCCCAGTGAAGACGCCGCTAATGATAATGGGACGGGTGCGCCAACCGTAAAGATTCAGCACCCTGGCAGGCCGGCTCAAGCGCAAGAATCTACCTCGTACGCTCTCCCTCGTCTTCACTTAGCTCGGAGTCGGCACAGCGAACCCAATCGCGCGAAGAACGGTCTCGGCTCCGTCGGCAGCGGTCATTGACCCAGAGCGTACCGCCGCCTCGACTCGTGTCGACACCGCGCGGACCTCGGCTTTCCCATGCAGCAGCTGATCTATGTACTCGCTCACTAGATCCCACATCCAACGCACCATCTGGTCGCGTCGACGTTGCTCGAACCGACCCGTCGGCTCGAAGCACGCACGATGCTTCAGAACCTGAGACCAGATAGCATCGATACCAGTATTGTTAGCTGCGCTACAGGTTACGACCGGGGGATTCCAGGGGCTGCCGGCAGGGTGGATCAGCCGCATGGCGTTCTGGTAGAGGGCGCAGGCGCGCTCGGCGCGTAACTTGTTATCGCCGTCGGCTTTGTTGATGACTACCAGGTCGGCCATCTCCGTCAGTCCACGCTTGATACCCTGGAGCTCGTCGCCGGCGCCGGCAATTAGCATGACGAGGAAGAAGTCGACCATGTCGGCGACTACGGTCTCTGACTGGCCTACCCCTACCGTCTCGATGAGGACGACATCAAACCCAGCGGCTTCACAGGTCAGCATCACCTCACGAGTGTTGCGGGCCACACCGCCCAATGTTTCGCTGCTGGGCGATGGGCGAATAAAGGCGTTCGGATTTCGGCAAAGGTCGACCATCCGGGTCTTGTCACCGAGGATGCTGCCGCCGGAAACCTGGCTAGTGGGGTCGATCGCCAGTACGGCAACGTGATGTCCCTGGCCGGTCAGCATCAGGCCAAGAGACTCGATCAGCGTGCTCTTGCCCGCTCCGGGTACGCCAGTAATACCGACGCTGATAGAACGGCCGGTGTGGGGCAGGAGCGCCGTCAAGACATGCTGCGCGAGTCGGCGATCCTCCACGAGACGGGACTCCAGGAGCGTGATGAACCGGCTCAGCACAGGCCGGTTGCCGCTTAGGATTCCCTCCACAAATTGGTCCGGCGCAAGCCGTCTCGGGCCAGACTGAAATGCGGCTGATTGAATCGTCATGACGCGACCACATCGGCGCCCGCCAGCTTCTTAGCCAGGAGGTCGAGTACGCTAAGCGCCGCCTGAGTTATAACCGTGCCGGGACCAAAGATGGCAGCAGCCCCATCCTTGTATAGCTCGTCATAGTCCTGGGGCGGGATGACCCCGCCGGCCACGATCAGGATATCCTCCCGGCCGAGTTCCTTTAGCGCTTTGCGCAACGCCGGGACCAGGGTAAGGTGGCCGGCCGCAAGCGTGCTGACCCCGAGAATGTGGTCATCATTATCAATGGCCTGGCGGGCGGCCTCTTCGGGGGTCTGGAACAACGGGCCGACATCAACATCGAAACCCAAATCCGCGAAGGCCGTGGCGACGACCTGCTGGCCGCGGTCGTGGCCGTCCTGACCGAGCTTGGCGATCAGGATACGGGGCCGACGCCCCTCGCGCGCCAAGAACTCCTCGGCCCTTTGCCGGACTTCCGCGATTGTTCCGGTGAGATTGCCAAACCTGCGTGCGTATACCCCGCTCACCGAGTGTATGTCGGCTTTGTGTCGGCCGAAGACCTTTTCCAAGGCATCACTGATTTCACCCACAGTCGCCCGTGCTCGCGCCGCCACGATGGCCAGCTCCAGCAGGTTTCCCTGGCCTGATCGGGCGCACTCGGTAAGCGCACCTAGCGCGGCATTCAGAGGAACCGGATCGCGGTGCGCCCGGAGTTCGGCGAGCCGACGGACCTGCGCTTCGTGGACGGCTCGGTTGTCGATCTTAAGGACCTTCATCGGGTCTTCGCGCTCCAAGACGTATTTGTTGATTCCCACGATCGTCTGGACTCCTGAGTCGATATCAGCCTGGGTCCGGGCCGCAGCCTCCGCAATGCGCATCTTGGTGATTCCGGCCTCAAGCGCCTTCGCCATTCCTCCGAGCTGCTCGCACTCGTAGATGTGGGACCAAGCCCGGTGTGCAAGCTCGTGGGTCAGCCGTTCGACAAAGTAGCTACCGCCCCAAGGGTCGATCACCGTGTCGGTGTCAGTCTCCTCCTGCAGGAACAACTGCGTGTTGCGAGCGATCCGGGCCGAGAAGTCAGTTGGCAGGGCCAGAGCCTCATCGAGCGAGTTGGTGTGCAGACTCTGGGTGTGCCCTTGGGTCGCTCCCATCGCCTCGATGCACGTGCGGATCACATTGTTGTACACATCCTGCGCTGTGAGGCTCCAGCCGCTGGTCTGGCTGTGGGTTCGAAGGGAGAGACTCTTAGGGTTTTTGGGATCAAACTGTTTAACGATCTTGGCCCACAACAACCGGGCGGCGCGGAGTTTCGCGATCTCCATGAAAACGTCCTTGCCGACTGCCCAGAAGAAAGATATCCGCGGTGCGAAGTCGTCGATGTTCAACCCGGCGGCAATGCCGGCACGGAGGTATTCCAGGCCGTCGGCCATCGTATAGCCCAGCTCGAGATCGGCGGTAGCCCCGGCTTCCTGCATATGGTAACCGGAGATGCTGATGCTGTTGAACTTCGGCATGTGCTGGCTGGTATAACGGAATATATCCGCAATAATCCGCATGCTCGCAGCGGGCGGATAGATGTAGGTATTGCGGACCATGAACTCCTTAAGAATGTCGTTCTGGATGGTTCCAGCGAGTTGGGCCTGCTTCACGCCCTGTTCCTCAGCCGCGACGATGTACAAGGCCATGACCGGGAGCACGGCACCGTTCATGGTCATCGAGACGCTAATGTTGCCTAGCGGAATCTCGCCAAAGAGAATTTGCATGTCCAGGATGCTGTCGATGGCGACTCCAGCCATCCCGACGTCTGCAGCCACGCGGGGATTGTCAGAGTCGTAACCCCGATGCGTGGGCAGATCAAAAGCGACCGACAGGCCTTTCTGGCCTGCGGCCAGATTACGGCGGTAAAATGCATTGGATTCCTCGGCAGTAGAGAACCCGGCGTATTGACGGACTGTCCATGGTCGTTGTGCGTACATCGTGAGATACGGTCCGCGTACGAACGGGGCTAAGCCCGGCATGCCGTGCAGATGTTCCAACCCATTCAGATCGGTTGACGAATAGAGCGGCTTGATTGCGATCAATTCCGGGGTTAGTCGCTCCAGCTCCTCTGGAGGCCGGCCGGCGGCATTCACCCAGTCAGCCAGATGGGCGGTGGCTCCAGGGCCTCCTTCCCACGCGACCTCTTTGAAATTCGGGATAGTATTCATGACAGGACCCCTTCCTCGTGCAGCAGTTCTTGGAGCGTATTTAGGACATCACATCGAATAAAAATGAATCGGTCGATACCAGCCGCCCGGTACGTTGCCTCGTTCGCGCCTGGATTTCCAGCGAGGATCACCGTTCGAGCACCGGAGGCTTTCAGCCGCCGCGCCGTTTCCTCAGCAACCTGCCCGTACTTTTTGTCGCTTGAGCAGATCACCGCGATCCCGGAGTGGCTCTGGACAAAGGCCGCGGCGGCAGCCGACGGGTCGGTGAACCCATCGTTGTTGATTATTTGGAACCCGCCCGCCTGAAAGATGTTCAACGCGTAAGTGGAGCGAGCGATGAAGTCAACCGGCGCGCCCATGTTAGCCAGGAAAATCAGAGGCCGTTTTTTGGTTCGGGCCGCAAACTGGTCGCTGGCGTCCCGCAATTCCTCATAAGCGGCGGCGTAAGGATGGATTGCCAGCGGTTCGACTCGAGCGGCGTCAGCCCGGTCTCGAGCCGATGTGAGCGCGGCGCTCAGCTGACCAAGGGTCGCACCGGCCTCGGCAGCTTTGACCGCAGCCTCAGTCAAGGCGCCTGGCGCCCGTGACGCGTCAGCGGCTACGGTCGCGAGCGCTGCAAGGGCTTCGGAGCAGGGATGGTCGCGACGCCAGGCGACCAACCGGGTCGAGGCCTCCACGCGCAGCCGGATGAAGTCCGGTTTTGGTCGGCTCAACGGTTCTTCACGGGCGTCGGGGTGCTCGCTGACACCGGTGACGATCTGCTTTCGGGTGGCAAGGTTTCTCTCGCGCGCGGCTTCCACTGTGCGGATCCGCTCAGCAACCCAGCCATCGAGCGCAGCCCGGATCATGCCGCCCCGCTCCTCAATGGTCTGGAGCAATGTCCAGGCTTCCGCGGCGAGCCGATCGGTGAAGCTCTCCAGAAACCAAGATCCGCCTGCCGGGTCGATCACGCGATTCAGGTAGGATTCCTCCAGGAGAATGATCTGTGTGTTGCGAGCCAGGTGCCGACTAAATTCATCGCTGAGGCCAATTGCGGCGTCGAGTGGCGCAGTGGTAATCGAATCGGCGCCGCCGATAGCGCCAGCGAAGCAGCAGACCGTGTTCCGTAGCAGGTTGACCCATGGATCGCGGCGCGTCAGGACCCGTCGACTGGTCCGCACGTGGACCCGGGTCGATCGCGCTGCAACCTCGTTGCCACCGCTGGCGGTGACGATCTTGGCCCACATCTTTCGTAAAGCTCGGAGCTTGGCAATCGCTTGGAAAAACTGGCAACCAACGCTCACGCCAAAGACGATCTGGCGAGCCGCAGTGTTGACGTCCAGGCCGGCACGGCTCATTGCGCGGAGGTATTCCACGGCCGTCGCCATGGCGAACGCCAGATCTTGGGTGGTGGTGGCCCCCGCATGGTGATAGGCCGCCGTGCTGACCCTGACGGCTGCGGCTTGTGGATAAAAAGTAGCAGTCCAGGCGGCCAGGTCAGCCATCTGGTCGAGCGCGACATCGAGTGGTACATTTAGCTGGCCGCCGGACATCAGAGCACCCAGCGGGTCGGCATTGAACGTGCATCGCACACTGGTCGGATCAAGCTTACGCTGCCGAAGCAACGCCGCCAGGAGCGCTGCAGCCGGTAGGAAGGCTGCCCCTCCGTCGATCGAGGCCGGCGCGATATCGAGTTGCTGCCCATTGAGTACTGACTCGAAGTCGCCCAGACTATAAGCCATCACACCGTCCCGGCCGCACAATTCAACTGCCTCGCGTGCATCGGCATCCAAACCGCTGCAGCCGGCGGCATCGAGCCGGAGTCGGATCGAGGTGACGCCATGTTCGAGATCCTCGAGGATGGCCTTATTCGCGTCGGCCGGATTCGGGTGCAGATGCTCTTGGCGGATGTCCCAGCCGGCGGTCGTGTGTCCCAAGGCCTGGCTGCCCCGCGTTAGAGGCAGGAATCCCGGGAAGCCGGAAGAGTCGCGATCCGAGGGCCAATCATTGGCCGTGTACAGCGGCTGAATATCGAACCCCTCAAGGCTGCGATGGACAAGTTTATTCTCGAACGGTACGCCCTTAAGGTCGGTCACGACGTTGGCTCGCCATTTATCGTAACTGACCGGCGGGAAGTCCGAGGCTATAGTCAATTCCTTTTCGATCATATCGTCTCTTTCTCTCTCAAGTTGTTGGTTCCTGGCTTGCGGTTTAGTCTTATCCGCCGCCGTCAGGTGGTGCGGTCCAAACTGCGCCGCGTTCAGGTCCGGCAGCATGGCACCGCGTTCGAAGGTAATTAAGATCCATGTCGAAACAGTGCCGCAGGTCGGGGCGGATATGCCCCATCGGCGCCGCCTGGAGATAGCGATGGAGCGCATCCCGGTGGGCAGGGTGCACGCAGTTTTCGATGATACGCATGGCCCGGGTCCTTGGAGAAAGGCCCCTAACCTTACCGCTGGATTCATTGAAGACCAAGGTTAAAGGTTGCATGCGTGGACAACGAATATCGATTAAACGCTGCCCAAGCTGAATTCTGCTGCTCGGTATTAGTCAAAGAACTGGTAGAGATCAGCGCTCAATTAGCCAGAGGTGCCAGCGAGGAAGAGAGCCATCTCAGCGTCAGCAGCGGCGAATCCAACACCGCCAGTGGCGAGTCGTCCAGCGTCAGCGCCGGCAATAGCAACACCGCAGGAGGATTTAATACGGTCGTGATCGGCGGTAACGGCGTCACCGACAATAACGACGACTCCATTGCGCCACAGCCGCCCTTCCCGTGACTTCGGATTCGCGTGGGTTACGCAGGATCCAGCCGTTTCTAAGAATACCTCTCTCCTAAATCCCTTGGGCTCCGTTGCGTTCAAAATGGGTCGCCTGCGAGGCGGGAGGAAGGAGCATATCTGGATCGATACGTGACTGACGAACAACGAAGCCGCCGACCCATTTTCAACGCAACCCACTGGGCCGCGGCCGGTTGGCTGTTTTTCCTCCGCCGCGGCGGATCGACCGCTATGATCCAGATAGCGGCGCTCCGCTCGCGCCTTGGAAAACAGCCAACTGACCTGCGGCGGAGCCCAAGGGATTTAGGGGACGGTGCACTAGCGTACGACCAGGATCGGGCAGCGAGCGTGCTTGAGAATCTTTTCAGCATCACTGCCGAGCAAAAAGTGTTTCCAGCCGGTGTATCCATGCGTCGACAACACCACAAGATCGGCAGAAGTCTCTTTAGACGTTTTTATAATTTCATCGGGCAGATCAAGCCCGGTTCGTAACAATGAGTCGACTTCTCGATACGAAAGTTTGCAGCGTGTCGTTTCCTCCGCTAACTTTTGCTCCGCCATTAGTTTGCCCTGTTCCCATTGTCCTGGAGGAATTCCGCCAAGAGTGTAATCAAAAGCCGACGGTTCCTGAACAATATGCAGCAGTGTAAGTTGAGCATGCATCCGTCGGGCGATTTCAATTGCGTACTGCACAGCGGCTTCCGATCTGTGGGAAAAATCGGTTGGAACGAGAACGCGGGTAAAAACAGCCGGTGCATGAGCGCTTGCCCGCGCCGCAGTCTCTATTTTGATATCTGAGGGGTTGGCCGTTACTTTCATTGGATCTCCTTCTGTTCTCCCCCCAACCGTCTGCCATCCGAAAAGCTTTTGCTCGCCGTCGATTGTCGTAAAAGGTTCATCATTTGTTTAGTCTGGTAAGAGTTTGCCTGAATTTTCATGCATCTCGGTATCCGGCACCGGAAGGACTATCTGGGGGGCATCAGAGCGATGATCCCCGATTGTCGTCATGGGCAGCCTAAACCACGCGATGAGAAGTCGGAGTGATCAATCAGGGAGTCAGATTGACCAATTGGTGTGGAGTGATTGACTCGGCGCCGATTTAGTATGCAGTGTTTAAATAGGAAGTTTTCTATATGGCAAATGAGAAAACGTTGAAAAGAGAATCAGCAGACATGGCTTCCGAAACTCCACCAGGCGAACTTGATCTAATGGGCAAGGTTTCGATTCAGCAAATCGTGGTCCCTACCGATCTAACACCACATGGACGGACAGCGGTAAACTATGGATTGCTGATGGCAAAGTGCTTTAATGCGAAACTCAGCTTGGTGTATGTTTATGATCCCGCCTATGTTTATGCTGAAGCTGAAGAGGTGATACGAAAACTCGAATTGTTCTGCTCCGAATTGCGAAACGAGTACGCAAATATCGAATTTACTTGTGATGTCGGAGCTCCCAACTTGCAAATTCCCGCGCTCGCCGTGGAATTGCGTGCAGATTTGATGGTTATTGCGAGACATAACTATAATTGGTTGGAGCGCCTGGTTTTGGGGGCCGGAGAAGAACAGATCATGCGGCGCACTTCTTGTCCAATTCTAGTAGTGCATGAAAATGGAAGCTTCGAGGATTGATAAAGATCTCTTGCCAGACGCGGCAATCGAAATTGCCCCGCACGCGAACCGGAGCCGAGCTAAACCGGCGAGCGCCACGGTTCAGGCCGACGCGCGCTTTCTGGAGGGATGACTATGCTCAGTCGTGATACCGCATCCTGTCAGCCAGAGGGTTCTTCGCGGTCTTGAACTGGATGAAAGCAGGTAGGAGCGGAAATTGAAAATCGTCAATCACTTTGGGCAGGGCTCTTGAGGTGACAACCAGTTGATTTGGCATTTTTCTACTTATCAGTGTGGCTTCGCTTACCCAGACCTTTCCTCCCACTACTATGACCTTGACGTTTGGATAATCCTCCTTAAGAGGATCAGCATCTGGCAGATCGAGATTGTAGGCGCCGTCGGGTTCATTTGGGGGAAAATATTTTAACGGATAGTTGAAAAGCCCGCCGCGATTACACCAATAGACCAAGTAAGTGTTCATTTGAGATTCGTCGCACGGGTAAGAGATACCCTCAGTGGCACCCGGCTTCCATTCAAAGCCTCGGCCATCTCTCCAATAGATATTGAGATAATCATCGTCCCTGCTCTGCCATTGGACGCAAGCTGCCGCGCTGACAATCACGGTGGTAAGCGCCATTTCGCCTGTCCCAACGGCAATTTGGTACTCGGCCATCACCGGACCGTCTTTGATTTTTTGAGTTTCGGTGACTATGATTGCTCTTCTCGAATGCCGCTCTGTGCGCCCTTCCACCTCGAGTGCCGGGCAATGAGATAAACCAAGAAAAACCAAGGCGATCAAAAGCGCTGGTGCATCAACAAGTCTTTCGGTGTCCATAGAACACCTCCGGCGTAGTCTACACCCGGTTTCCGAAAAAGGACACCCTAAAACGCCAAAAGATAGTTAGTTTAACCAGGATCGCAACCCCCTGATGCTTCCAAGTAAGGATTGTTTCTGATCCTGGTAGGCCGCGCTGGATCTCGAAATGATCAAAACCATCCTGGGTCACCAGCGCCGCCCAAGATATCATCGCAAAAGCGAGGCAGCCCAACGGGCTCAGCTGTTCCGTAGGAAGAAGCTGTTCAATCCTTTCTCTGTTGCTATCGTCGACGACGATGCGAGTCTGGCGGCTCGGTCGGAAACGAGCCTCCACTAACAAAATAGACGTCTTCTGACACAAACACCCAGAAAGTTAATGAATTATAAACCAAAAGCAGTTACTTACAGTCTCTCCTTGCTGACAGTCACGGCGGCGCTTATCTGTGCAGTCGGACCACTGCAAGCGCAGGACAAGAAACCCAACATCGTAGTCATTATGGGCGACGATATTGGCATGTGGAACATCGGCGCGTATCACCGGGGCTTGATGGCCGGGACGACGCCCAACCTCGACAAGATCGCTAAAGAAGGCATGTTGTTCACCGACTACTACGCCGAGGCAAGCTGCACGGCGGGTCGCGCGAACTTCATCACCGGCGAACTGCCGATCCGCACCGGCATGACCACGGTCGGCCAGGCCGGAGCGTCGATTGGATTGCCCGCCGAGGCTTGCACAATTGCCACCGCGCTCAAAGCGCAGGGCTACGCCACCGGCCAGTTCGGCAAGAATCACCTTGGCGACAAGAATGAATTCCTGCCTACCGTCCACGGGTTCGATGAATTCTTCGGCTACCTCTATCACTTGGACGCGATGGAAGACCCGGCGCATCCCAACTACCCGCAAGACCTGTTGAACGTCGTCGGCCCGCGCAACATGGTCCATAGCTGGGCCACCGATGAGGATGACGCCACCGAAATGCCGCGCTGGGGCAAGATCGGCAAACAGAAGATCGAGGACGCCGGCACGCTTTACCCCGAACGGATGAAAACAGTCGATAATGAGATCCGCGATCTCGCCTTGAATTTCATGGAGAAGGCCCAAAAGGACGGCAAGCCGTTCTTCTGCTGGCTCAACCCGACGCGCATGCACATCGTCACACACCTCTCGGACAAATATGAGAAGATGCGCAACTCGGAGAACGGCTGGTCGGAAGAAGAAGCCGGCATGGCCCAACTCGATGACGACGTCGGTTTGGTGATGCAGAAGCTCAAGGACATGGGCTTGGATGACAACACGATCGTCGTTTTCACCACCGACAACGGCACCGAGGTCTTCACCTGGCCCGATGGCGGACAGACACCGTTCGCGCAGTCCAAAGGAACGGTCATGGAGGGCGGCTTTCGCGTGCCGTGCATCCTGCGCTGGCCCGGCCATGTGCCGGCGGACTCCATTCAGAACGGCATCTTCTCCGGCATGGACTGGTTCCCCACCTTCCTCGATGCCGCTGGCAATCCGAATATCACCAACCAGTTGCTTGAGGGTGTGAAACTCGGCGACCGGACTTACAAGAACCACCTCGACGGCTACGACCAGATGGCCGCCATCACCGGCAAAGGTCGCTCCACGCGTCACGAAATCTTCTACCTCGGCGAAAGTACCGTCGGCGCAGTGCGCATTGACGATTACAAGTATCGCTTCATCGACCAACCCCAAGGCTGGCTCGGTGACAAGACCAGACCTGACGTGCCCTACATTACCAACCTTCGCCTCGATCCGTTCGAGCGCACGGGCTGGCCAAACGATGGGACGAAAGAAGGGGCGCAGCAATATTTCGATTGGTTCAAGTATCAATTCTGGCGCTTTGTGTTCGTCCAGCAGCTGATGGCCAAGGAACTCCAGACCTTCCTGGATTTCCCGCCGATGCAAAGGGGCGCGAGTTTCAACCTCGATGCAGTGAAAGCGGAGATGACGAAAAAGATGCAACAGGCAGAGGCGGCAAGCAAAGGCACCGGCCAGTAAAAGAAGTGATCTTCACGGCGAGCGGCTCGCGAAGCCGCCCGCCCTTTTTTTCCAATCGTCTGATTCATGTCCAAACTATCCGCCAAGCTCAAGGAGGAGTTCTTTGCGTTGCTGCCACCAACGATCTTTTTTTTCGTGGCTCTGCATATCGTCGCGTTTGTTCGCGTGTTGATGCTAAAGGGAACCGGGATTTCGCCACTCTCTTCGATCTCAGTCGCGGTCGCCGCGCTTATTCTCGGCAAGGCAGTGTTAATCGCGGACATGCTGCCGATAATCAATCGCTTTCCCGATAAACCGCTGATCTACAATGTCGCCTGGAAAACCTTGATCTACCTGCTGATGGCCTCGCTCCTTCACTATCTGGAGCGTCTTGTCGAATTTTGCCGACAAGCCGGCGGCTTTTTGGCCGGCAACAAAAAGCTGATGGCAGAAATCGTGTGGCCGCATTTCTGGGCTATCCAGGTCTTTCTCTTCGTGTTGATCGCGATGTACTGCACGATGCACGAACTCGTGCGCGTGATTGGGAGGGAGAAGGTGATGCGGATATTCTTCGGCCCGATGCCTATCCCGCAAGTCTGAGCGAGGTCCTCAAGCCCCATGGCCAATCGACATTTAAAATCTCGGAAATGACCTCACCCTGCGGCTCCCTGAACTCGTGGAATCCGAAGTATTTTTCAAGCGCCTGTCGAGCGTCCATGGTGTTTGTGGTGAGAATAACCCGGCTTCTCGCGAGCAAAAGCCTTTGTCGGATTAATTACAATTTCCTGAAACGTTTTCAGGCTGCCGGGCAATGGAAAGCATTTTCTCTTCGCCTCCATCACGACAGAGGCAGCAGATCGAAAAGACGCCTGCAAAATATTGATGAAATACTGAAACTCCGAGGCCCGCATCCATTTGTAATGAATTGAAGTCGCTCGTTTCGGTTCGCCGAACCGGATGCGACCCAAAACTTAGGAAACCAGACTCATGCCATCCATTGCTTTTCCAGTAAGCGCCACTGCTTTTCCACTTCATCCAGGAGTGCGTGAACTCCTCGAGAATGCGCTCGATCAGGCACTGCTGATTGCCAATGCCCGCGGAGAAGTTCTTTTTGCCACGCGGAAGACCCGAGTCATTCTGCGATCCTTATTTGCCGAGAAGAAGCCGGACAAAATTGTCCCCAGCGAGATTCGCGCCTGGTTAGCCAAAGAAGACACCAGCAAACCTCTGGTCATTCGTCATCCCGAAAGAGGCGAAATCGAAATTCACTATATCCCTTTCTCGCCCTCTGGAAAACTTTCCCTGATGCGTATCGACAGTCGACTTGTCGACCAGGGCCCAAAAGCACTATTGGCCCTCGGACTAACGGCACGTCAGGCGGAAGTGCTTTATTGGATAACTGAAGGCAAGACAAACCCGGAAATCGCCATCATTCTGAGCGCTTCTCCAGACACCGTGAAGAAGCACGCGGCGAATCTTTTTGCCAAACTTGGGGTGCCAACCCGTACCTCTGCGGCAAGATGTGCGCTCCCGGTTCTAATGGCTGTTGCCTGAATCTGCTCCGCCACAATCGCGGGTTTGGCCAGCCACAAATATTCTTGATTCATCACCAACTGCTCGATCAACCGGGAAAACCGGCTTCACAAAGACGAGGTCACCAAGATCATTGAGGCGGCTGGAGACAACCTTGAACCCAAGTTCGCTCTTTCCTGCGGGTTTGATGCCGGTCTTCGGCGCAACGCAATCTCAGAAACTAAGGTCTGGTGGTTTGCTCTGAGACCCGTTCCGGAACAGAGTCTTCTCCACGTGACCAAGCATGAAAATTTTCGTGCCCAAGGACCGGTCCAACCGGACCATTCCCATCACCAAGCGGTTCGCGGAATTTCTTAGAACTTATCTCGCTGGCCGGGAAAGTTAGAATCACTTTCGTCATCGGCGAAAAGTTCGTGACCTAGCGCGTAACGTTGCGCCTCTCGGTCTGAACCGCCTGATTATTTCTAGTGCAAAGCTTTGCATGAAAACAAACAAACTGGATCTCCAGGCAGCGTTTTTCATATTTCTTAACTTGCGTACATTTTGGGTGCGTTCGAAGAGAAGCTACTTTACTGATGACGAACGTTTACGTTCCGATTGACGTTTACGTTCCGATTAACGTGAGCGTTTCGATTGACCTGAATGTTTCGATTAACGTGAACGTTCCGATTGACGCGACCGGTTCGGTTAACGTGAACGTTTCGATTGACGTTAACGTTCCGATTGACGTGGACGTTTTCACGGTCGTAATACCCGTTGCTGTAACCGTATCCCTGATGGTAGTCGCGGTATCCTGAAGATACAACTACAGTGGGGCCGTAACCGCCGCTGCCGTAATATCCGCCATCGTAGTAGCCACCGCCTCCGTAGTAGCCTCCATCGTAATAGCCGGCCCCTCCGTAGTAGCCGCCCCCGTAATAGCCACGGGAAGTTGCATTCGGATAAACTTCACAAGATTGAAAAGCCAATGCGCAGATGCTCAGCGCAAGGACAGAAAGTAGTGATTTCATAATATGTCTTCTAGCAAGTCCATGATCGGGCAGAAAAACCCGCGACGCATCAATCCCGGTCCTGGTCCCGATCATAATCTCGATCGTAATGGTGACGATGATGGTACCGGTGCCAACGATATTCGTCCACGTGGCGATAGTGGCGATGGCCGTCACCGTCGTAATAGTAAGGTCTGTCTTGCTGGTATCCGGGGTTAACGTAAACGCGGAACCCATCGTCTGCTTTGGATTCCGTGGGTACCAAGGCGGTCAGCCCGAGCGCCGCCAAGCCGAAAAGGAAATAGTTTCGCATATTTTTGTCTTTAGGTTTAGACGCAATGACATCACTCATCATTGCTCCTCCGATGTGTGGATCAGGCTCCTCCCTGACGCGTTCCGAGAGGAATGAGGATGTTGTCTCAAGTGCTCATAATTGAGTATCGCCCTATTTAAGCAACTTCTCCTATACTTATCTCGACGGATTGGCGTTGCCTTTATGTATGAAAGAAGGATGGTCTAAGCAGAACATTGCTGCATTCTGCAGTAGCGGATCTCCAACAACCGACCAACCGGTCCAAAGTTTTTCCCGTCTGAATAGCCTGATTGTCTCTAGTGTGAAGCTTTGCGTAATACAAACCAACTGGATTTCCGAGCAACGTCTTCCATATTTGCATGTTGGTACGTTTAGTCCGAGGCGGTTGGGCGTGTTTGATTCATTAATTCAACGGGGCGTTTGTCTAAATAGTGGTTTGCATTGCCCTCGCACAAGTGGCGGGACCCACGGTTGCGTTGTATGCCCGTGATCCCGCTCAACCGACTCTTTTCTATTTGAGTCATTTTCCCTACGCGCCACACTGAGTCAGTTTGTGATCAAAACCGCAACGGATCAATCCCGGTCGCCGTCCCGATCGTAGTGGTGCCAATGATGGTGCCGATGCCATTGGTGCCAACGATATTCGTCCGCGTGATGGTAGTAGCGGTAGCGGTCATCGCCGTAAAAATAGGGCCTGTAATCTTGGTAGCCCGGATTTACGTAAACTCGAAATCCCTCATCTGCTTTGGATTCGACGGGCGTGAAAGCAAACAAACCGAGCGTTGCCAAGCCCAAGAGGAAATATCTTTTCATATTGATGTTTTCTTGCTTAGACGGATGGGAATCGCCTTTCGTGCTTTTATTATGCCTAGGTCAGGCTCGCGGGCGTGTCACAAGATACCTTCCTTATTGGCTTTTATCTTTGGATCGTAAGCCCGATCCTGCTGTTTACAGGAGCTTAGATCGAGTGTTTACGGCAACGTAAGCCGTTCTAAACGGCTTTGGGGTGGTCGAAGTTATATGGCTCTCCGCTGTTTTCTGTGGGTAACTCAATCCGTTAGGTTTAGCCACGTAGTAGCGCTACGCTACGCCTGTTCAAGGTCGAATCCGGCATAAACGGCCTCCTCCCCTCGACTGCTCGTGGGTCCCCTCCATTTATTCCGTTTCTCGCTTGAGCAGGCTTCGCTCCGCGCTGGGAAGGTTACTGGCTTTTGCGTTCGATAGCCCTTCGCTCGTTCCTCGCTACGGTCCTCTCAACCGCAAAAGCTATTGGTACTTTGTTTCGGGAAGCCAACCCGGGGTGGATTTGCATTTTGGGTGAGCGTGGACTCAATAAGAAGGATGACACCGGAGGAACTTTTTACCGCAGCATTGGGATTGGGTCAGCAATGGCGAGTGGCCGAATGCCGCTTTGAGGGTGAACCGAAACGCTTGGAATTACGACTCGAGCACGTGCCCGGGGAACATTTCGAGTGCCCGGTCTGCAAAGCTTCGTGTGGAGTCCACGACACCATCGAAAGACGCTGGCGGCATATGAACTTTTTCCAGTACCGCTGCGAACTGGTGGCCAGGGTGCCGCGCACCTGGTGTCGCACCGACGGAGTCCATCAGGTGCCAGTGCCCTGGGCTCGGGAAGGCAGTGGTTTCACCCTGATGATGGAAGCCCTCATGATGCTGCTCAGCGCCGAGATGCCCGTCGATGCCATGGCTGATTTACTCGATGAGCACGATACTCGTCTGTGGCGAGTCTTGATGCATTATGTGGAGCAAGCACACGCTAAGAGCGACTGGAGTGCCGTCCGGCGGATTGCGGTCGATGAGACCAGTGCCCAGCGCGGACGCCGCTACGTGACCAATGTGCTCGACGATGAGAACTCACGTCTGCTCCTGATGGTCGAGGGACGTGGTGTCCAGGCGCTGGGAGCCTTTGCCGAGGCGCTGCGCCTGCACGGCGGCGATCCCTCCCAGATCGAGGCCATCGCGATGGATATGAGCACCTCCTATATCAAAGGGGCGACCCAATACTTTCCTCAGGCCAGCATCGTCTTCGACAAGTTCCACGTCATGGTGCTGGCCGGCAAAGCCCTCGAGGAGGTGCGCCTCCAATTGCAGCGCGAGGGAGCCCAGCTCAAAGGGGCGATGTGGAGCTTACGCGGCAACACCTGGAATCTCAGTCCAGAGCGTCAAGCGCAACGTAAAGACCTCTGTCGCCAGTACACTCAACTTGGCCGTGCGATGAGTCTGCGTGAGACTCTCCAAGCCATTTACGCCAACTCCGACCGTCAGCTTGCCGAAGCTGAACTCCGGTGGTGGTGTGGTTGGGCAGCGCGCAGCCGCCTCTGGCCCTTCCGCCATTTGGCCAAGACCGTTCGTCAGTATCGGATGGAATCCTCGCCTACTTCGATACCAAGCTGACCTCCGGAGCCATCGAGGCCGTCAACGGTATCATCCAGCTCGCAAAACGAATGGCTCGGGGATTTAGAAACTTCGTCTACTTCAGAACCGCAGCCTATCATCGAGCCGGTCAGCTCAATCTAGATGTTCCAAACATGAGTTAACTTAGCAATTACCCACACCAAACAGCGAGGGACCAGTTATATTGGGACCGGACTTGCTCATATAAGGTATCTAACAGGATCGTAGAGCGTTTTCAGACTATCCAGCAATTTCAACCAGCGGAGATCTTGCCACCGCTCGCCGCTGCATCTGAGCCAAAGGGAACCCTACAGCTCTATTTCCGTATACGGAGCGGGTGTGTCCGCCATTCCGTCCCGGTGCAACCGCCCACGGGCTGAAAATAAGCTACCTTTACCAGAGCGAATTAATGATCGGAGCCCCCGCCACTCCCGTGACCTTGCATTTCTCGATCCACTTGAGGGCGGCTGGGAAGTCCTGCCAACTCGATTGGGAGAGCTCACAGTGGTCGACCACACCAGCTCGCGTCTCGTAGATCTCGTTCTGAATAAAGCAGGTGTTGCCAGTCGGGGCAGAGTTGAGATCTAAGGGGCTTGAAAGCTCCGGCCCTTTAGACAAGTTGTAACTCAGAAGAGTCTTGTCCCCAGTGCCGTGATGCGTCGCCTGTATCCAAGGACCGTGGCTCCGAAAGATGCGATCGCCCTCCTCTACCTGATCCGGCGGGGCGACGAAGACTAATACAACCTGAATCTTGTGTGACATGATTTATTCTCCTTGTCTTGTTTTGGCGCACAGGGCGACTGGACCGAGGTGCAGTTTTTGGGGGAAGGTTGCTCGGTCTTGCCCTTGCGGAAGGTTATGCCGACGGCTCTTCTCCGTCAAAAGGGCCGAGTACGGTGCGCCAGTTCAACTTGAGTATAGCTCGGATTATAGGCCGTCAAACCTAATGTATAGTTTTCTATTACATCGGCGCGGTGGAAAACGTTGCTAGCGTTGTAATAGCATCACGGTGCGCCCGGAAACTCTCAAAGAAACGAAGACTATCACTAATGCGACAATCAAAACGCCGGAGCAATCAGGTTGCGATCCCGCGCGGGGATTAACGCTGCGAATATTTCGCGTTGACATTGAATAGGGTGAGGCGTCTAATAAATCGTCGTTCAGCGACCTTTCCCCAAAAACGTTGATCCTTCCGCCCCGCGGCTGTTTACGGTGACGCTAGAATTTTCGCCGGAGGGTTTTTGATCGTATAGGCGACAAACGATACTAACACACGGAGGAAACAATGAAGATCCGCTCAGTAGTCGCCCTTGTAGGGCTGGTAATTAGCATCGCTTTACCGGCCCTAGCCGAGACAAACACGCCCGATCCTCAACAACGCGAGGAGCTTCTAGCGCTCGCTAAGAAATTTGAGGATGCATGGAACAACAACGACGCAGTCGCCTTAGCCGCGCTCTTCACGGTTGACGCGGTTCTAATTGAGGAATCAGGACCAGTGTACGGTCGGGAGGCCATCGAGAAACATTATAAAGATATGTTCCAGAATGTGCATTTCAGCAACAACAGCACGATGTACAACGATCCGAAGTCGAATTCCCCTCACGCCATAGGTACAGATGGCAATGAAATGTGGGAAAATGGAGAATGGAGCATGACTTGGCAGGTTAAGGGCGGCAGTCCCGTTCAAGGCAAGGGCTATCATGCGTCGATCGCTGTTCGCGAGGACGGTGTTTGGAAGAAGCGGATGGTCATGACGAACGTAACGCCGGCTCCGGCGAAGTAGACTAAAAACCAAAAGGTGTCGCGGCCACTCTGGTGCGTTCGATTATATAAATCCAGGCAAATGCGGATAGCTTGGACGCCTTACTGGGATCACGGATTTTCTCGTAAGCGGCCTCTAGTGATTCAAGCGGAGTCTCGATTGCCGCTTCTGCTGTCTTGTAGAAAATCTCCCCGTTACAGATTTCTTCTCTTTTTCGCGACTCATTCGGGATTGGGCCTTACTGTCTGCAATGCAGACGCAATTCTTGGAGGTGATATTTTCTGGAAGCCACTGGGGCGTCACTAGAAACGTTAGGGTCTGCGTAGAGCTGAACGATGAAGACAAGAAGTTGTTAAGCGTCGGCAAAAGCAGAGAGTTGATCACTCAAGCAATCGAGAGGCGGGCTGGAATTTTGGATCTTTTACCCGCCGGTCTCGACGACGTGTGGCAGCATTCGGGAAGAGTCTTGGATCGCCTGGACCCGCGCGATCTGCACAAGAAGCCAACGGTTTCTAGGGGCGCACATAACGTTTGGATCAGCAACGAGCCCGAAATACCTCTGTCTCTCCAATGTCGGTTGCGTCAAGAGGTGCAGGTTAAGCGAGAAGGTTAACCGGCTCGTTATCTGAGAAATTTGCGGTTTCCGGCCGTTGGGACAAGCACACGGCGCAGGTGCGTTTTTTAGGCTCTGAACGGAAGAACCGGCCCATCGGGGTGTTCTCCCGCAGGTTTCGCTCGATGGCCGGTTTTGTTCTGCATCCGTCATCCGGAACCGCCAGTGAACTTTCGCCATCGGTTCACGACGAGCCGCCGATGGCGGGGTCATCTGGGCGTTGCTTGGCAGTTTCATCCGATGGCCGGTTGCCACTTTTTGCATCCTGTGATGTGGAAAGAGCGGTTACTCTGGTATTCGATGGACCGTCGAAAGGGTAACAGACTATTGACCTTGAGTCCCAGACTTTGCCTTACCAAGAGCAACCGTAACCCATCGAAAAAGTATAGGTGCAAAGAGCAGGAGTCGAACGACTTTGCGTTGTTTATGAAATACCTCTTAGTCTTCCTCGCGTTTTCGGTCACCCCTCTTTACGCGGATACTTATCAAGGGAAAAACGGTAAAGCCGCCCATACCCGCAACGGAACGGCGGTCCAGACTAGTAACGGCACGGCAGTCCACGCCAGAGGTAGCTCAACTGTACGTACCACCAATGGCGCTTACCATGCCACCGGGACCAACGGGGCTGCTGTTCACACCAACAATGGTACCGCTGTTCATACCAACAATGGCACGGCAGTTCATACCAATGCCAACTGGAATGATGCTTACTGGCACTCGAACAAATACGGCTACTGGAATGGGCAGAGAGGCTATTGGCATGTGGTCAGCGGCCAGCACGTGTTTGTTGTCGTCAATTAGGGAAATAGGTGGGGGGCCCGAATTACTATCTTGGGGATGACCAATGTATGAATTCTCCGCAATCGGTCCGCTAGAGGCGTGATGGCCCGATAGCAGTTTTCACTGGTCGTCGCGGTAAACTGGTGCGTGGTTCCGGCCTCGACGATTAAATAGAGGATATTTTTAAATCCATCTCTCCTTGCCAAGGAAAATGTCGCGAGTTCGCGTCTCGTCACCCGCTCCATTTTCCTCTCTCGTAAGCTCTTGATTCCTAGAGAGTTTCGTTAAAGGAGCGGTGTCGGCGTATCGGTTTCTGTGCAAGAGCAGGTTCAGCGGCTCAACGGACTCTCCCGGATGCCGGAGTCAAACCGGCCCGAACGGCAAAGTCTGTTCCTCCGTCTTTCCAGTATGCGGAGATTGCTGGAGAATAATTGCCGATCGTGGAAAAATAATCCACCCAGTTCTGCCCGTCAGTAAAGCGACCTGGAAAGTCGTATCCTGCCTTTCCTGATTTGCCGTATGTATCTCCATAAGGCTCCGGAGGATACCCTCCGGTGGGATACCTTTCGGTAAGAGCGAAAAGGTTCCCGTTGTCGGAGAGACTATCTCCAAAAACAACCAGCTTTCCATCCGCGCAAGATGTGCGCAGCAAGAAGAGTGCGACGCACAAAGAATGCAATGCCATATTTTTCATTGTATTACCAGCATGGCAAAAACAACATCAATTGTGAAGAAGAGATCAGCGGCCTTTCAAAAGACAATCGGACGTCCCATGCGGCGCAGGAGTTGAACAGGGCGATATTTTCGGCAAAAGCTTTGTTATAATGATTGCTCACGCGCGGAGTACGGACGAAACAACGCGGGCGGAAGAGCTTCCTCCCCGGTATCCAAGTTTCCGCCGCAAAAATCTCTTCCCCATCCGTCCCGATTGGACGAATGGAACAGAGGGGTCATCAAGCGACGGAGCCTTGATCCGCCAGCCTCGATGCAACCCTGATTGAATTTTTGCGACGGCAACCTCGGGTTGCGGAATGGAGATTGAGGGTCTTTTCCATGTCCCGCCATCCTTTCTATCGATCAATTGGCATAGTGGATTCGGATCTTCCACTCATCGCTTCACTAAACTACGCACCTGTCGCATACTTAAACACTACCGCACGAATCTTCCAAGTACCGTGCACAGGGGTTTGCACAGGGGTATACACATTTACCAGATAGCCCCCGGCTTGCTGGTGGCCGGTGATAGTGACGGTCCACCCGCCCATCGCGACTAAATCGCCGCCAAAGGCATACACATAATTCATTTTCGTAGATCGGTCGCTCGGGCTGAAACGTTCAAACAGATTTGTGAAATATTTCTCGATCTCGGGTAGCCCCGAGGCGACCCCCAACGGTGAGCTAAGAATCGCATTTGCAGTGTAGAACGCTGCCACCGCGGATGCATCGTGCCTGTTGAATGCCTCATCAAATTCTTCATTTATGGCTTCGAGCTTCTGCACTAGTGCGGGACCCGCAGGAATGGGTTGAAAGGGGTTGGGCACGGCAGGGGAAGCTGCCTTCTCTTGGGCAAAGGCTGGCACGGTAAACCTGATTGCCAATCCTACTAGAGCGAGTAATAAGCGTATTTTCATTCTCTCTCCTCCGGGGGTAACGTGGTTTGTCGCCCAAATCAGGAGACTATTCGTTGCTCGGGGTAGTCGTTGGGGACGGTGTCGCAGCCGGTTCTGCGGTTACGATAGAGGTCAGCAGACGCTTCTTCAAAACACCGCCCTGACCAACAGAAATCGATGAATGGTAGCCCTTCAGTTGTATAGGACCGCCGGTCTGGCCTTGAATAGTGATCGTCCCACTACATGCTCCGTTTTCCCACAACTCATTGCCAGCCCCGTACCTATAGCGTGAGGTGAATACTGATCATACGTGGTGAGCCAGTTGCTGAAATGCACTTTCTGAAACAGGTCTGCATAATGTTTCTCGATGGCCTCCCGACCATAGAGTGGACCGTGGTCTGTCACCTCGACCGCGTCTTCCGTGTAAAGCGCGGCCAGTGCGGCGGCATCGTTGTTGTTGATCGCATCGTCAAATTTTTTAGCGAGCGTTAAAAGCTGCTGCCGTAGTTGTGGATCTGGTGTCTTTGTCTGTTGGGCAAAGGTCGGCCAAGCAAAGCTGATTGCCAGCCCGACTAGGGTCAATACTGAAACGATTTTCATGTCTGTGTAAATTTTATTGTTAATAACGGACGCCAGCCTGCTTCGCCGGTGCTGCAGTTATGTTCCATGATGGAAGTTGAGACCAGATTTTTGGCATTGAGAGCTAATTTGTCGCCTAAACGATCTAAAAACCCTCAGGCGAAAATTCTAGCGTCACCGTAAACAGCCGGGAGGGCGGAAGGATCAACGTTTTTGGGGGAAAGGTCGCTGAACGACGATTCATTAGACGTCCCACCTTATTTAATGTCAACGCGAAATATTCGCAGCGTTAACCCCCCGCGGGTTCGCAACCTGATCGCGCCGTTTTGATTGTTGCATTAGTGGTGGCCTTCGTTTCGTTTCTTTAGGGGCTTCCGAGGCGCACCGTGCTATTGCAACGCTAGTAACGTTTTCCATCGCGCCGATGTAATAGAAAACTATACATTAGGTCTGACGACCTATAATCCGAGTTATACTCAAGTTGAACTGGCGCACCGTATTTGGCCCTCTTGACGGAGAAGAGCCGTCGGTATAACCTCCCGCAAGGGCAAGACCGAGCAACCTTCCCCATAACTTCACCTCGGTCCCGTCGCCCCGTGCGCCAAAACAAGACAAGGAGAAACAAATCATGTCACACAAGGGTAAGATTCAGCTTATCTTCATCTTCGTCGCTCCGCCGGATCAGGTAGCGGAGGGCGATCGCATCTTTCGTAGCCACGGTCCTTGGATGGAGGCAACGCATCACCGCACGGGGGACAAGGCTCTTCTGAGTTACAACGTGTCCAAAGCGCCGGAGCTTTCCAACCCCGCAGATCTCAACTCCGCCCCAACCGGCAACACTTGCTTCATCCTGAACGAGATCTACGAGACGGGCGCTGGTGTAACTGACCACTTTCAGATGGCCCAATCGAGTTGGCAGGACTTCCCAGCTCTCCTCAAGTGGATCGAGAAATGCAAGGTCACGGGACTACCGGCGGCTCCGATCATCAACTCGCTCTGGTGAACGCGGATGGAGGGCTCGATTCGGCGTGTCTACCTCGCAGAGGCGCAAGTCTTCTTGCTCGTAAAAGCAAGACATACCGACTGAGCCACCGCCGGGTAACGTGATCTCAGTCGCTCCCCCCAGGAAAAATTACTGATAAGGACCAGAGCGGTTGGGCCTAGTGATCCAATTGCCAATTTAAATTTTGGCGCTTAGGAAATGGGTGTCATAAGGGCACTGGCATTCTTATAGCTCTTCTTTGGAGGAAGCGCACAAACGATGAATTGGTCCAGCAAAGCGATTTGGTACACGGATGAAGGCTACGAGATCTACTATGCATCTGAACGCAACTGGATTAGTTACGGCCCAGATGGTTGGGTTCATCTCTCAATCTCACTCGATGATGCGAAACAAATGTGCGATTCCCAAGAGAAGGTGAGGGCCGACAAATTGGGGCAATCTTAATGCTCGGGACCTACACGTTTAATCCGGAATCGAATAAAACAACTTTTGGACCGATGGAATCAGTAAGCCGGTGATTCGGATGAGGCGTCGAGCCTGTGCTCCTCGGTATCTTATCCACTCCCGGAGAACTCGGAGAACGACGGAGAAGTGCAAAGTCACCTTTGTGGCCGCAGCTTCCATCGAAGGATTACGATTTCGGAAACGAGAAAGACCGGGATGGGCGGCGACTAACGTATCAATCATACCGGCAAAGGTAGGCGAGCCGTCTCGGTTTGCTCCACTCGGAGAGGCAAAGCGAGACGCTTCGCTTACCTTGCCAGATAGCCAGATCGCGATGCTGCCAACCAGGAGCCTGCAATAATGTCCTCGAGTTTCTCTTCGCTCGCATAATGCGCACTCGATTCTGAGGTTCTTGAGATAAAAGTCCGACTTGGGGAAGAGATCGGCAGATCGGGTGCCACGCGTCACCGGAACTCGAAAACTTTAACGCCTTTCGAATATTGGATCGGGCAGTAGCCCTGCAGCCTTGGCCAATCGCCTGAGATGACTAAGGGAATTATTACTAATCTTTTGGCGCCGCAGGCAAAGGCCTTTTCCGAAAACCTAAGCAGCAGCTACGAAATTGAAACGCACGCGTTGAAGCGTTGAAGAGTACCACGACTAATGATAACGATAGCTTCTTTGGCTCCTTCTTGAGATCACGCGCATTTTTTTTGACGGGAAAGTCTCTTCGCTTCATCAAATTTTTATGGGGACGCGAACGGCAATCGCCGCTCCTCACTCACCCGCACGCAGGCGAACTTCCGATGGATTCCATTGCAAAGCTTTCGGACACTTCACTTCCGCGGCTGTATCACCCGCCGCTCTGAAAGACGAGGTCTAAGCGCCAAAGTGTTCTTTTCGAAGTTGCGAACCCGCAAAACGAAGAAAACGGCGTCAGGCACTGCGTTTCACCCGGAACTGGAAGCCGCAGTGAATAGCGCGAAAATCTCAAAAAACGCTTTGGCTTTTGAGATTTTCGCTTTTCTATTTTGATCAGGTTAAGTCGATCCGGCTCGTGGAAAATCGTTTTCCTGAAACTCAAAATAGCCTCGATTCAGGACACATCCTCAACGACCTGGATCCGTTAGCTGCGAGCGAAAACGCTTTCTATGACTCAAAAGAGCTGTTCTTTTACCACCCCATCGAGTTAGTGGACCCGGTACTTTGGCTGAGAAAATCCCATATCAAAAAGAGACACCCTTTCTTTGGTTTCTTTTGTTGTCATTAGCCCTGAACATCGGAGCGGCTTGGTCTGGCTACTATTTCAGATTTCCAGAGCCAAAGGTCGAACCGGATATCGAACTGACCGCCATCGACACAACCGACGTACCTCTTGGAGGCCCCGATGCCGGCGAGCAGCAGCAGCCGCCCCCAGCTGAACCGATTCCACCTCCTCCCCCTACGCCGCCCCCAATTCCTGAGCCGACTCCGCCACCCGCTGACAAACTGCCAGAGTTCGAAGTACCGGAGCCAACCCCAACCCCGACTCCAACCCCAACCCCGACTCCAACCCCAACTCCGACTCCAACCCCAACTCCGACTCCAACCCCAACCCCAACTCCGACTCCAACCCCAACCCCAACCCCAACTCCGACTCCAGCCCCAACCCCGACTCCAACCCCAACCCCAACTCCAACCCCAACCCCGACTCCAACCCCGACTCCAACTCCGACTCCAACCCCGACTCCGACTCCAGCCCCAACCCCGACTCCAACCCCGACTCCAACCCCAACCCCAACCCCAACCCCAACCCCGACTCCAGCCCCAACCCCGACTCCAACCCCAACCCCGACCCCGACCCCGACCCCAACCCCGACTCCAACCCCAACTCCGACCCCAACTCCAATCCCGACCCCGACACCAAGCCCAATCCCGACCCCGACTCCAACCCCGGCTCCGACTCCAACTTCTACACCGAAGCCGACTCCGAAATTTACGCCGAGTCCCAAACCGGAAAGCAATCCAACAACCTCGCCGAAGCCTGAAGAGCGCCCGAGGTCAAACATCAAATCGAACGGTACGGCTCGCTTTAACCCCAACGGTACTCCTGGCTCGGTCAAAGGGAGCCCGACCGGCGCAGCGAATGGGACAGGAAACGGTGGCCCGCGTGGCAATGTCTTGTTGCGCAGTCCAAGTCCTCCGTATCCCCAGACAGCACTGCAGATGCATATTGCCGGAGACGTCAAAGTCCGGATCACGGTCGAAAACGGCAATATTGTCAATGTTGAGGCATCAGGTCCGCCCATACTCGCAAGCGCTGCTTCGCGCTGGGTGAAGGCGAATTGGAAATTCAATCCCTCCGCAAACGGAACGTATACTCTTCCAGTGAGTTTTGTTCTGCATTGACTCTCGCATCCACGTGACAATCCACCAATCAAGTTGTCTTATCGTGGGGCCTCTTGTCTCGATGACATTCCTGGGCTTTGCTAGAGAACAGTATGGATAAACAGCCTCTCGGACCCGCCCGCCACGATCGTTTCCGAATGGACGGACGAATGGCGGTGGTTACCGGCGCCAGCGCTGGAATCGGTCTTGCCTGCGCCCGGCGCCTCGCAGCCAGCGGATGTCAAGTCACTCTGGTTGGGCGAACAGCACGCCCTCTTGCGGATGCCGAACACCTTTTGTACTCTGAGGGCTTTGAGACGAAGACTGCGGTTTGTGATGTTCGTGATCTCGATGCTTTCGCTTCGCTAATCGATGCTTTAGACAAGTTAGATATTCTTGTTAACAATGCAGGTGGCAACCTTCCGGCGTCTTTTTTGGACGTGACCCGCGACGATTTTGATCACCTCATTGATTTGAACGTACGTTCCGTTTTTTTTGCCAGCCAGGCGGCGCTACGAAAAATGGTTCAACTTGGTGCCAAAGGTTCCATCATCAACATGTCTTCGCAGATGGGACATGTGGGCTTGCCGAGGCGGACCGTTTATTGCCTGACCAAACACGCCGTAGAGGGCCTGACCAAAGCGCTCGCGCTGGAAGCTGCGCCCTTTGGTATCCGCGTCAACGCAGTGGCACCGACATTCGTGCGAACGCCAATGACTGAAGGCTATTTTGCAGACGCCGGTTTTACTGAATTCGTCCATTCGCATATCCCACTCGGTCGCTGCGCCACCCCTGAGGATGTGGCCGACGCTGTCTCTTTTCTTGCCTCAGACGCGGCCAACTCCATTACCGGTACCAGTCTGCGCGTCGATGGGGGGTGGACTGCGCAGTGATCGGTTCAGTTTTAGGTTAGACCGCTGATTACCAACAGACTGGCAAACCGAGTACTCAATCTTTATCTGTTGTGTCGTTGTGCAGGGCCCGCCGATCAGCCTCCTGCAAAGAGGCAAAGCGGGACGCTTCAGCGAAAAAATCAGCCGATCACCACTTTGCCGAAACCTTTTGCGCATTCCAGAATCGCTTCTGCGGTACTGGGATAGACTAAGGGAATTTGCACTAGTTCTTCCAGAGTCAGGGCAGATTGGATTGCTACCGAGACAAAGTTGACAATTTCAGCAGCTTGATGGCCGATGGCGTGAACTCCTAGGATCTGCCGTGACCTGGCTTCGAGCAAGATCTTAAGCATGGTCTCGGGCGGAACCACGAGGTTCCCTTCATCGTCTGTCGCGAGTCGGAACCTCTGACTATGAGCGATCACATCAAGCCCGGCTCTGCCTGCTTCATCTTCGTTCCATCCGATGGAAGCTGCCGGGGGCTCCGTATGGATATACCGCGGGATCAACCGAGCGGAATACCGGGTATTCCTACCCAGGATGATATCAACCGCAACTCGAGCCTGAGCAACTGCGGCGCTATCCAGTAAAGTAAGCCCATTGACATCTCCGACTGCAAAAACGCGATCGCACGAGGTACGCATTTGCTCGTCAACAGCAATGAACGGATTGGCCTCTATATGCACGATTTCCAGCCCGACATCCTCCACATTCGGTCTCCTTCCAGTGGCAACCAGAACCAGGTCCGGCCTGATCGGCGCTCCATCGTCAAGAATAAACGCCGGCTTTTCCAAATTCTGTTGATGGATGACGTCGAGATCGAATCCCAAATGCAGCTCAATGCCGGAGCTTTGCAGAGATCCCGCAATAAAATCGCCGATCGCTTCGTCCCAGTCCGACAGCAGGCGCCCGCGCTTCTCAACGACCGTCACCCTTGATCCGAGCGACCGAAAGATCGACGCGAATTCACAGCCAATGTAACCACCACCAACTACCAGCAAGTGCCTCGGTATATCCCTTCGCGTGAGCAGTTCGTCGCTGTTCAGGAGTCGCGAGCTCGCTCCGTGAGGATCAAAATCTGGGCGCGAACCGGTGGCCAGGATGATATAATCGGCCTCCATGAATTCCGGTTCGCCACGGCTGGTCGCCAGTTTAATCCTGCCAGGTTCGATGAGGGAAGCTCGTCCGAATCGTATCTCGGCTCCAGCTCGCGCTAGTTGCTTGTCTAACGCCTGAGTTAGTCGGGCGATCACTTCTCGTTGGGTATCCATCCAGTCCGGAAGTCTGGTCTCGGCTTCAGGAGCTTCGGCACCTCGGCCCGAGCTCTTTGATCTATCCTTGACGGCGTCGGTACACGCGCGGAGGGCTTTGAGGCAATAGAAGCCACGATGCAGGCAGGTACCGCCCAGAGTCTCCTTTTCAATCAAGACAACTCTGAGCCCACTCTGCGCAGCCGCCAAAGCAGCTTCTCTTCCGCCGGAGCCGGCTCCAATGACAGCCAATTGGTAATGATTACTCATCTCGGCGAACGGCGATCTTCCCAGTTGCCCTTCCTTGAGAGCCTCAAGTTACTCCACAGTTGCGGTTTCAACCACTCAATCGTTTGGCGGAGTCAAAAATCCCCAGCACAGGCGAAGCGTCCCGCTTTGCTTCTTCCCCAGGGAGAAAACCGGGACGGTTCGCTTACCCTGCCTCGCTCTTCCAATCGTCCTCGATCTTTCTCTGTTGTATTAAGGTATCGGACTGGAGGATCACAACGAGTGCTCACCCTTTCCCGGTGTTTATCTTCATATTGCATCACGCTGGGACTTTTGTTCCATTTACAAGCGCGCTAGATGCTCTAACAATTCGCCCGGGTACCCGAGGTTTGGTTTCGCCCTAAGCGGCAGCCATGTCCGGAAAGGTTAGATGATGTAAAGGCCAAACCGAGGTCTTCCTAACGCGAAACGTACAAAAAGTTAGATCAACAAAATTGTCTTCAACGATCCGCTGCAGATTGGCGCATCGATTGAACTCCGAAAGTGCAGCCACTTCCACCACGGAAAATTCCGGTTGCAAAACCTAAACTGACGTTTAGTCGAACAAAGTAGTTCGGGACACTCAGTCGACGGCCTATACCCGCCAACAACAAGGCATAACGGCCTAACGTGCATAGGCTGATAACAAGCTGTGCTACGTTAGCCTCCAGGCTCAATGGTCTGCGCCGTTTTATCGTTCAGACGTGATTCACATGCCCCAATTTTTCTTGAGTCGATTTAAGCTGCCGTCCCTCTGCATCGCCGCGAGCGCGCCGTTCACAGCAGATAACAGCGCCGGCTGATTTTTCCCGAATCCGATTCCGAGCGGCTGTGAGTCGTTCGGCACTTGCGCCACGATGCGCAGATCAGGGCTTCTCGCCGCCAGCCACGCTGCCACCGGAGCGACCTTCATCACGGCTGTGATGCGCCCGGCAACAAGATCTGCCATCGCTTTCTCGATTCGGTCAAATGGGTAGACCTTTATACTGCGGATTTCGGCCCGCTTCTGCATTGCCAGCGCTGCGTCGTAATCCGTAGTGGCCGCCTGCACACCGACCAGGGCATCTTTCAGGTCCGCCAAGCCGTGAATCTCGGGCGTCCTCGCAGCGTTGACCACCAGGCTCAGCGTCGTCGTCTCGTAGGGGACCGACCAAGCGAGTAGTCGCTCGCGCTCTGGCGTGATGGTGATCCCTCCCACGATGCAGTCATAGCGACCATCCTGCATCTCCTTGAGGATGGTCTCCCAGTGCGTGTTGACGAAGATCGGCTTGAGCCCGAGCCGCCGCGCGATCTCCTCCATGAGATCGACTTCGAAGCCCATGTCCGCATCTTTAGCGACATACTCGAACGGTGGGTTGACAAAGTAAGTACCCACCCGAAGTATCCCTGGCGTCAACGTCCGCAGCGGTTCGGCCGTAGCAGGGCTGGCTGAGGCCAGCGCCAGCACTGCGGCGATCGCCACTGTTCCGCCGCGGATCGCATCGCCTGTTTTCGATTTCATCTGAAAATTCATAGGAAGTGTCTCTCCCGAGACTAAGGATCTAAGCGCGCCGTCGTAGAAAATGGTTCAAGGTCATTACCAGCAGCAGGATCGCTCCCACATTGCAAATAGATCACCCGAGGTGCTCCCGTCGATGCGCTAATGTCGCCAGGATGGTGTCGAGAATATAATCGAGTCGTTTGCCCGCATCTTCGGTCAGAAATCGCAGGACGAAGTATCCGTTCTTCTGTAGCATTGCATCCCTCTTCCGGTCGCGCCGGTAAGCTTCGGCGTCAGCCAAATGTTGCGCTCCGTCCAGTTCGACTACCACGCGGGAATCTCCGCAAAAAAAGTCCACCTCCATCCGTCCCAAGGCATCAAAGGGAATTGGCAGCTCAACGTTTAATCGAAAGCGGCCGGCCGTTTCCGGCAATGTTTCCAATCGGCGATAGAGGAAAGCCTCGCTGGCGCTGCGGGAACGATCGGCTCCCTCGGCCTCCGGGGATGGCGAACGCGTGGCATGGACAAAAAGGTTCGCCAAGGGCGTCTCCACCCCATCCCGAATGAGCCGGCGAACGCTCGCGGCGTAATCTCGCTTCCACTCCGGATCAATCGGCAGAGGCACTTCGACCGGCCATCCAGGGACGGCGCTTGCCGGCAGAAGAATGGTATAGCCGAGCGATTCGTAGCCACGGCATCTCTTATCGAACATCCTGGCGAGCATTGGAACGTTCAGGTCCGCATAGTCGTAAACACGGACTTCCCGCTTGCCTCCATGGAGACGATGCAGGCGCCCCACGTATTGCGAGATCGTTCCTCGCCACGAAACAGGCAAAGTTAGGAACAATGTGTCCAAGCGAGGGTCGTCGAATCCTTCGCCGATGTAGCGACCCGTGGCCAGAATCACGCGGCCGACGGTGTCTGGGATGTGAGCAAGGCTATCCAGAGCGCCTTGCAATTCTTTCCGCCCGATGCCGCCCTGCAAGGTGATTACGTGTGGAATCTCGTCGGACAATCGTTGAGCGAGGCACAACACGTGCTCAATCCGTTCGGTGAGCAGCAAAGGCGAGCGACCCTCGCGCACCGCGCTCAATACATCGGCGCAAATCATTTCGTTCCGGGCATCTTCATTTCGCAGCGCCTCACAGAGCCTGTGAAATTCCATGCGAGGATCATCCTCGGGCTCCGCCGTGGCGCGAAAGCCGGTCGGGCGGACAAATACCCGGTGAGTGAAGGGTCTGGCCGCAGCTTGCTTTTTCGCGTCAACGCGATACCGCACCGGGCCGCATTGCATGAAGATGATCGGGTGATGGCCGTCTTTGCGCGTAAGAGTGGCGGACAAGCCAGTCACGAATCGCGCCTTGGCCCGGCGCGCGACCA
This sequence comes from uncultured Verrucomicrobiae bacterium, assembly GCA_963742335.1. Lineage (GTDB taxonomy): Bacteria > Verrucomicrobiota > Verrucomicrobiia > Chthoniobacterales > JAFAMB01 > JAFAMB01. The sequence goes on along the minus strand of CAVULL010000033.1, from coordinate 26,053 downwards.
GTTCAAAGCTCCGCGCCGCCAGGTGATGACATTCATCGACTACCAGATGACCGTAATCTCCGATCCGATCATCGACCGTGCCTTTGTGGACCAGGCTTTGTACGAGAGCCACATCCAGCATGCCGGTGAGCTTTTTTCGCCCGCCGCCAAGGCGTCCGATGGTCTTGGCCGGCACGCCGAGAAATTCGGACAAACGCTCGATCCATTGTTCCATGAGCTGGCGGCGGTGCACAAGGACCAGGGTGTTCACACGGCGTTGTGCGATGAGCCAGGCGGCCAACACGGTTTTGCCGAAAGCCGTCGTGGCGGCCAGAACGCCTGTGTCGTGGCTGAGCATTGTCTCCGCCGCCGCTTGTTGTTCCGGCCGCAACGCGCCGCAAAATGACACAGTCAGAGGGATGCCGCCGAAGCGTTCATCGCGGACAGGCGTCTTGATCTTCAGTTTCTGAAGAGCGCGTCGTACCTCATCAAAACAGCCACGCGGCAGGGCGAAATGCAATGGGTGCTCCTCCCCGCACTGAATGATTCTCGGTTTTCCGTAAGTCGGAAGGCGCATGGACTGAGCCCGGTAGAACTCAGGGTTTTGAAACGCAGCCAGGCGAAGCAATCGATTTCGAAGCGAGGGTGGCGAATTCTCCCGAGCAATATAGATTTGATCCGAGAGAATCAGTTCCAGGCTCTGCGGCAGCGGCTCAAGAATAGGTGGCTCATAACGGTGCGAGGGCGGCGCAGTCCACGGCTTATCATCATCCTCGTCGGTCACAGCCATCCGCACTCCAATGACTCGTCCCTTGGCTTCAGCATCGCGGACTAAAGCTTCGACTTGTGCCCGGCTGATTCTTCGCTGCGCCGCCAGAAGCGACCACTGATCCGCATATGGCTTGAATTGTTCGTCAATAAAAACGGTATTTCCCATTTGCCTCGCCTTCTTTTGCAAAGGCAATGCGATCAGATTTCCAAACCCTCCTTTGGGCAAAGTATCCTGATTCGGAAAAAGTCGATCATAGGAGCCGAAACCAACCTCCGGCCGGCGCTCCATCGTCTCGGTGAGAAGATGTGAACCCAGTTTGCGGGCAAGGCACGCAGAGACGGCATCTTCAAAGAAGAGCCAGACGTGGCCGCCGTTCCCGGAACGCGAGCGCTCCAGGGCAGCCGGCAAGGAGAGCCCGCGGCATGTGTCGAGGAAAGCGCCCGCGTCTTCCTGCCAGTGCTCATTGTCGAAATCGGCCGCCAGGAAATGACACGTCTCGTCGAGAAGCATGGGGTAAACCCCCATGACGAAATCCCGGCCTCCACTATCTCGTCCTGAAAGATGCCATCGAATGACCTCATCGGTGACTGGAATAAAACGCCGGTTTGGACAATCGGCACACCTGATTCTAGGCTTCTCACAGACGCCCCGAACCCATTCGTTTGCGCAAGCTGGCGAGTAACCGCCCTTTCCGGTTCTTTGGCTCTCGAACCGGATGGGGAAAACGTCCGTTCTCCCGCGAAATAGAGACCGGAACAGCTCGATCTTAACCTCCGGCGAAGAATCCTGGGCCACCAATTGGCTGTTTTGATCCAAAGTCCCAGCCTGTTCCCGGACTTTGCGCTCCGAAATGGCAACGTCAATGGGCACACCGCTACGGTAGGTACGAAGCCGCACGACGTCTACTTCGCTGTCGCCTGTGAATGCGGCAAAAAGCGGCGCGCGAAAATCCTTAACGCTTCGGGGCCGACGCTGACCTCTCCCCGGAATGGATTGTCCAGCTGCCTGCCCGGCTCCGGCATGAGGTCGCCTCTGGTGTCTCGTCCCCGAAAATTTACAAGCCAAAGCGCCTGCCAAATTTTCGCGCTGCAGAGGCCGCTCAGGAAGCAGCTCAAAAAGTTGGAAAGAAGCAGACGGAGGGCCTCTTCCGAATTGGTTTGCAAGGCAAGACTAGTACATCGTCTCAAAAGTGGGAGACATACCGTCGTCGGCGATTTGGCCGATTTTCAAGGCACCGGGCGACGAGCATACTGAGATCCGTACGTAAGGAGCGAGCAACGCAGAAAATCGGCCAAAGCGCCATCGGCCCTCCGGGTTGGCTTGAAAAGGGTCCGTCTGCGTCGTTGCTCGCTCGTCACGGATCGCAGCGGATACGCTCCTCACTCGCGCCTAGCATCCAGACCCTTTTTGAAGCCAACGGTATGTCTCCCACTTATGAGACGATGTACTAGCGTTTCCGTGCCAGCAATCCCTGTGACATCGCGCGGCTAACCGCTTCGCTTCGGGTTCGGCAATTTAGTCTTTCGAGAGCCAACGCCACATGCATCTCGATGGTACGAGCACTGAGGTTCAGGTGAGAAGCGATCTCCTTGTTGGTCAGACCCCTGGCGATCAGACTGAGAATAGAATGCTGGCGGGGCGTAAGACCGGCGCCGGGTGTCGCTCGGGACGCATCTTCAGAGACGACAGAAGCCACTGTGACGGTATCGCGTTGTAAGGAATCCAGAATCGAAGCCCGAGCCGGCGCGCCAGCTCGGACGCCTCACGACGTTTCTCTTCGGCCTCCCGCGATTGACCGCACGCCTCTAGTATGAGCGCTAAGCGGCGACGTAAAAAGGCCATCTCCAACCTCGTTCCAACCCCGTCATAGCCTTCAACGGCTTCGCTCATGAGGGTGACTGCGCTCGTCAGGTCTCCGTGGTACCACGCGGTCTCCGCCAGCACTCCTCGGCTCGCGGCGCGGGTTTCCTCGTTTCTGTTTTCCTGCGCTATAACGCTGACGATCTCGCAGCAAGCCGCCAGACTCTGGCCGTCTCGCTGGTCGGCATAAAATCCGGCAGCTGAGACAATACCAGGAACGGCAAAGATTCGATCCTCAGTTTCATGCCAGAGGCTCAAAAGGTCTCGGTACTGCGCGGCGGCAAGAGGTTGGTTGCCTTCAAGATCGGCCATGACGCCGCGTACCCAAAGCGCAAAAAACTCGAGTGTCACGACATTATTGGCCCGCAGCTCAAGGAGTGCCTCGGCGAGTCGAGCGTTCCCATGCCGGCGCTCGCCGCGGAGCACGCCGATCATCGCGGGAATCGCGGCCACAGTGGCACGAGCAACCGGATGAGCGTCCTTGTTGATCAGTACCTTACGGGCATTTTCAATGGCGCTCCTCCATTGACCGGTGCGAAACAACACATAGCCCAGACAGCCCAGACACAGGTGTTCTCCGCTTACGCTGCCTTGTCGTCTACAGAAAGAGATCGCATGCAATTGCGCGTCGCGGGCTCCCACATAGTCCGCTTTGAAATCCCGCAGATCCGCCAATACACGATAGGCCAGGGCGGCTTGCATCGGAAGATTGTTATTCAAGGCAAGTTGCAAAGAAGAATCGACCCGCGCCCTTGCTTGATCGTGCCTGGCCATCATGGCGAGGATCAATCCTTCGAAAGCGAATATTTCAGAAAGCAGGCCGACATGTTCGGCCTTTTCTGCCGCCTCGCGTGCCAGCGCCACTGCGGCAAACGCCTCCCGAACTCGAATCCGATAAGTCAAATAGCTGGCCAGCGCCAGCCACTGTCGTGCAGCTTGGGGAGCTGTGCCTATCCGCTGCCTGAGTTCGGCCGCCTTCCGGAGAAAAGTGGCGGCGGCCCTGTGATCCCCGCTCAGTTGACAAAATTCCGCGATTTGATTGTACGCTTCAATCTCGCCTTCTCCCGAGCCGGTCGCCCGACAAGTCACCAGTATTTCTTCCCAGACGAGTCGTGCGGCGCTAAAGTCACGGGCATGGCGAGCACAGCGTGCCATCTCTTTAAGGGTGTGACTTCGCTTATCGGCCTCTTCGCCAGCGGGCCAGTTTTCCAGAGCCTGCTGCAAAAGACGAAAAGCCTTCGGGTAATGGCCGCACTGGCAGGCTAGTTCGGCCGCCTGCACGCGACAGAGGCGAGCATCCTCATAACGGTGAGCGCGGCAGAAAAAACCAGCGGCTTCTTCAAGACAATCACGTCGTTGACCAAGCAATACTCCAACTTGCTCACAGAAACGCCGTCTCTTTGACCAGGTTATTTTGCCGAGAAGTTCGTTCTGAAGTTCGGCATTTGTAAATTCTGCCCGATCAGGGAACGGTTCGCGGAGAATACCATGATCAAATAAAGGATCCAGCAAGTCGGCCGAAAACCCGAGGTCGATCAGCAGCGGGACAGAGAACGGCTGATCCAGAAGAGCTGCCGCCTCTAAAATTGCTCGTGAGTCGTCCGTCAGGTGTATTAGCTGTTCTTGGGCAGTCACGATTGAAGTTTGCCGAGAGCTTCGCGGCGCCGGCGGTACCGGGGCTCAGAGCTTTCCGTTCAGGTTTGTACTCTCTCGTACCCCATCTGTTTACCCCGGTAAATAGACCGAAAGATCCATCAGCTTTCGATGGCCGCCTGTACGATTGCCAGCAAGAACAATCCGATTCGTCTCTGCCGAAGGGGCAAAGCTAGTGCACCGTCTCCTAAATCCCTTGGGCTCCTTTGCGTTCAAAATGGGTCGCCTGCGAGGCGGGAGGAAGGAGCATATCTGGATCGATACGTGACTGACGAACAACGAAGCAGGCGACCCATTTTCAACGCAACCCAGTGGGCCGCGGCCGGTTGGCTGTTTTTCCTCCGCCGCGGCGGATCGACCGCTATGATCCAGATAGCGGCGCTTCGCTCGCGCCTTGAAAAACAGCCAACTGACCTGCGGCGGAGCCCAAGGGATTTAGGAGACGGTGCACTAGACGCTTCGCCTACTCCGCTCGGGTAGGACTTAGCTCCTAACCCCGAGGAGTAAGAACTCACACCTTGTACTTTAGTTCTATTGTGGGTGTTGATTCCCGTTGGTACAATTTGATCAAAGAAACCCTTTAAGTCCCCGGAAGATAAGTCTGCCAGGGACTCCACACTAACCACCAAGCTTTTAAGTAGCGGCTGGCCCAATGCTCGTGACGAACTCCTGCGCAGATAGGCGCCATCAACGGCAAAGGAATGATTTCTATAAAAAAATGAAAACTGAAGAAATGAACCTCGCGCATAGCGAGCTTGTTAGCACTACGTCGATGCCAAACGGGGCAAGCCTCGGACGCATCGCGCTCGTTTACCTACCGGCCCCCCGCAGAAGGAGCCCTGATATCATAACGCTTCGATGGCTCTTCGTCGGTCTATCGGCGACGGGATATTTCACATTTGCTCCGTTGACTCTAGCCAAGGGTAATTCGGGCGGCCATATGTCCGGGGCCGGCCGACAAGGGAATGAACAGTGCAACGAACATGGTCATCACTTTGACCCCTTTTGGGGGCCGCCGTTCTCTTATTACGGCGGCAGCTATAACTCGGATTATTCGTACACACCGACTCTGGAACAGCAGGCAAAGGCGAAGCAACAAGTTGAGGCCTACCTGATCGCAGTAAAAACGCACCGGAAACATCCGGCTACCCATCGTTATATTTCAGTAGAAACTCTCAGGCCGACAAGAAAGCAACTCGAAGACTTTACCAGGAAACAGCCGCCAGAACGCCGGGTCGAGCCAGCACATTTACGCTGTTTGATGGTGTTTGATACTCAGACCAGAGAATTCGTCGGGTCCAGCTGCTACGTTGTCAGCAGTGAACCCTTAACCGGACAAGTAGCCCAATTCGAGTCGGTCAGCGCGGAGTTTGTCGGTCACGAAACGTTATAGCAGATGGCCGCAGACTGCGGACTGCGCCGTGGGGACGTGAGGCGTAGCGGCGTAAGCGAAGCGTCTCGCTTTGCCTCTTCAGCAGAAGCGTACCGCCATGGGGCGTAGCGGCGGAGGCAAAAGCCTCTCGCTTTGCCTAACGACTTGGGACAAGGGCATGAGGATGTCTACGCCTGACCGCGAGCTTGATCACCTGCTAACAGATTTGCGTAGTGAGTTTTGGCTAGCTAGACTAGTCAGACCCTAGCTCAGGCCGAGGGCATCTTGTGATCGGATTCTGAATGGGTGTAGCGGCTTAAAATCAAGGCGCGTCCGTCGGTCGTTGGAAAATGCACATCGAACATTTGGATGGCGGCAAAATTTGTCCAAAACTGCACGCGGCTCAGTCCGGGTGCCAGTGGACGCAACCGGGCCCGCAGGGTCACGTGCAGGCAGTAGGCGATGAAGGCCACAAAGATATGCGCCTCGATCCGGTGCTCGAGTTGGTGAAAATAGGACGCAGTGCCAAGTCGTCCTTCAGGTTCCTAAAGGCCGCTTCGATTTCGACCAACTGGATGTCAAACTCCCACCACTGAGCTGGGTCACACCCTCGGAGGTTGGTGCGAAGCAGGTAGCGGCCTTCCCTGCGGCGGGCGATGCGCAGCTTCTGACGATTCAGGGCAAAGCTGTCGGGTTAACTACCGGCCCGCATCGACGTCTCTCACCGCAACTCAAGTTGTCCAAAAGTCGGAGGGTAGGTCGGCGGGCCATTGCTTGCCAAAAGATCGATTCCAGAACAACGGATGGGCATCGAGATTTTTTAGAGCAGTACGCAGAAGCCCATTTGCCGTCTCGTCGGGCTTTGGCTTTTTCCCCGGCTTGGTGATCTTTTCAGCCAGGCTGCTGCCCGTTCTACCCCATATTGGCCCCGTTGGAGGACCCTTGACCGGCTTGTCGGCGTCAAAGGTTCCAGTCACGGGGTAAGGAATGCAATTGCCGCCGACCCAATGATATCGGGCTTTCCAGAGTGTCCTCCAAGATACGTGTGCCAAAATCTCAATTTTCGATTTCTCATCTCGGTAGACGAAAGCAGTCAGGAAATAGACTTCGCGTATCGCTTGGGCCAGATAATTTAACTTCCCTGTCTCTTTATTATCAAAGACCACGCTCATTCTCGTACTTGGATGATCATCCATATCTGCGACGACGATCGAGAAGCCGGGCACCAGAGTTCCTTTGTTGGTTCGCTTTGGAAATATCACCGGCATCCGTGGGTTGACAAACGGCATGACTTCCTCTCCATAAAACTCTGGACCGGCATCGAGAACGAACTCATAGGCGAATTTTTGTGGATACGCCGGCGGAGCCGCGTAGTTAATAGAAAGAAATCCATCTCTCGACGTGGGACCCGCGTAAAGCGCATAATTGATCGACGGACAGGCCAGCTGAATAAAGCGAAAATCGCACTTCGAAAGGTCTTCACTCGCACTATGTTTCACTTCGACTTCGCCGGTGATACCAATTGCGCTCTTGTCAGCGTCGCTCGCCCGTCGGTTTCCTCCGACGATTAATTCGGCGTTTCTCTTCAGGTGCAGAAATGCCCACCGTCCGTCTGCGGATATGTCGGTGTCGGGCTCCGAGCCGGCGATATCGACTTTCAATTTGGCCGATTTGTGATCGATGTCCATAGATTTACTCTGGCACGCTCGCCCTTCGGATCTCCTAAACCTGGTCGTCCTTTCTGATGGACCTTACAGTTTGAAATCTTGTTCTGGACTGCGGCTAATCCCAATTTCATCAGGGACACATTCGTACAACATCCGCTCAGGTGGGTAAATGGAACGAAAGATCCAGGGCGGTGGGCTCTGTTTTATTCGCTACAGCAGTCGGCCGCGCTCGGCGTGATGTTCGATTTCATCTCTTCGGATCGCCTATCTGAAAGCAGCTCCGTGAATAATCGAAAGGGGGGCCACAAAGGATGGGCGAACCGTCCCGATTTGCTCCCCCTAAGGAGGCAAAGCGGGACGCTTTGCTTACGGCACGAAGTCGTGGTTGCCAGAAAGCCAGCAACGCACACCGGAAAATTTACCACTCGCCGCGAGCACTGAAAGGTCGCAAGATCAGCATTCATTTTGTGTATAATGATAAGGGCTGACGCCCGGGCTAGGCTCCAGGCCATACTCCCGTGGCCTTTTCGGCCGGAATTTAGCCAGAATTGTGATGGGTCTTAAAACGAAATAGAAAGCAAATCAAAATGGCCAAAAAAACGGTTGCTCAATTATTGCTCGAGACGCTGGTCGGCGCGGGCGTAAAGCGGATCTTCGGGGTCGTTGGAGATTCCTTGAATGGCGTCATCGACACTATCCGCACCAGTAAGGAGATGACTTGGGTTCAGATGCGACACGAAGAAGTCGGTGCCTTCGCCGCCGGTGCGGAAGCCCATCTCACCGGATCTTTAGCGGTCTGTGCCGGGAGTTGTGGTCCAGGCAATTTGCACCTGATCAACGGCCTCTATGATTGTCACCGTAGTCGCGTTCCGGTCCTGGCTATCGCAGCGCATATCCCGAGCCATGAGATTGGCAGCAATTATTTTCAGGAAACGCATCCGGAGCGGATTTTTCTGGAGTGCAGTCATTACTGTCAGCTGGTCTCCCAGCCAGAACAGATGCCGCGTACGCTCGAGATCGCCATCCAGACAGCTATCTCGCTTCAGGGAGTGGCCGTTGTCGTCCTGCCGGGCGATATCCTGCTCAAGGAAGCCACGACGCAGAGACCCCGATTGAAGTTCAAACCCACGCGGCCTCTGATTCGCCCCTTGGACAGTGATCTGTCTGGGCTCGCGGCAACTCTCGCCGGCGCCAAAAAAGTCACTATCCTGGCCGGAGCGGGATGTGCCGGCGCGCACGGTGAGCTAATCGAGGTCGCCTCCAGGCTCAAGGCGCCGATCGTTCATGCCATGCGAGGAAAGGAATATATCGAATACGAAAATCCGTTCGATGTTGGCATGACCGGTCTTCTCGGCTTTTCGTCCGGCTATTTCGCCATGGAAAACTGCGATGCCCTCTTGATGCTCGGAACGGATTTTCCCTATCAACAATTTTTTCCCGAGCGCGCGACGATCATTCAAATTGATAATCGGCCGGAACAAATTGGCCGGCGTACCAAGGTCGACATCGGTTTGGTAGGCGATGTGAAAGCCACGCTGCAGGCCCTGGCGCCCCAACTGGAGACCAACCAAGATCGAATCCATCTCGACCAATGTCTGGAACCTATCAAAAAGCACGCAAAGGGTTGGATGATCTCGCCGTTGGTATCCCGGGCAAAAAACCGATTCACCCGCAATACGTTGCGAAGGTCGTCGACCAGCTTGCCTCTGAGGACGCTGTTTTTTCCTGCGACGTAGGCACGCCAACGATTTGGGCAGCGCGTTATTTGACGATGAATGGCCAGCGGCGTCTTTTGGGGTCATTCAGCCATGGCTCAATGGCCAATGCGCTGCCTCAAGCCATCGGTGCGCAAGCGACGTTTCCAGATCGCCAGGTCATCACCTTTTCCGGTGACGGCGGGCTGGCGATGCTGATGGGAGAATTGCTGACGCTGAAGCAGCTCAATCTGCCGGTTAAAATTGTCGTTTTCAACAATAGCTCGCTGGCCTTCGTTGAACTGGAAATGAAGGCTGCCGGTGTTCTCGAATTCGGAACGGAACTCCATAACCCGAGCTTCGCTGACATCGCTCAGGCGGCGGGACTCTTCGGTGTGCGAGTTGAGTACCCGGAAGAGCTCGAAGGAGCCGTGAAGAAGGCATTCGAGTACGACGGACCGGCCCTGATCGACGTGGTAACCAGCCGGCAGGAGCTTTCGATGCCGCCGACGATCAAATTGGAGCAAGCGGTCGGCTTTAGCCTCTACATGGCTAAAGCTGTCTTGAGCGGCCGTGGCAATGAGGTTATCGACTTGGCCAAGACGAATTTGTTTCGCTAACAGAAAGTTAACTATGAAATATTCAAGGAAACTAGACCTTCCGGCCGGACTCCGCGGGATGGATCTGCTCGATACGCCGGTCTGGAATAAAGGCACCGCGTTTAACGACCATGAGCGCGTCGCTCTGGGTCTGCGTGGGCTCCTGCCACCGCAAATCGAGTCGCTTCAGGAACAGTCAGGACGTGTTTATGAAGCCTTTAATACAAAAAAGACGGACCTTGAACGCCACGTCTATTTGCGCCAACTACAGGATTCAAACGAAACTCTTTTTTACCGGCTGATGTTTGATCATATCGAGGAAATGATGCCGATCGTTTACACACCGACGGTCGGTCTGGCGTGTCAGCAGTTCAGCCATATCTATCGCCGGCCCCGTGGGCTGGTTGTTTCCTATCCTTTGCGCGACTCGATCGCAGAAATCTTGCGCAATCGTCCTAACGCCGAGGTCGACGTCATTGTTGTCACCGACGGTGAACGCATCCTGGGGCTTGGCGATCAAGGAGTGGGTGGCTTAGGCATTCCGATCGGCAAGCTATCGCTTTACTCTTTGATTGGGGGAATTCATCCCTCGCGAACGCTCCCGATTGTTCTGGATGTTGGTACGAATAATCAGGAACGGTTGAACGATCCGGAATACCTCGGTTGGCGTCACGAGAGGGTGAGAGGGCAGGAGTATCTCGATTTTGTGGATCGCTTCGTGCAGGCAGTAAAACAGGAGCTACCCCATACCTGTCTGCAGTGGGAAGATTTTGCGACACCAAATGCCCGTCCTTTGTTGATGCGTTATCAGAACGAGCTTCTAACCTTCAATGATGATGTCCAGGGCACCGCAGCCGTGGTCCTGGGAGCAGTCGCCGGCGCGTCCAAAGTTGCGCGAAAGAGCTTCAAAGAACATCAGATCGTTTTTGTGGGTGCCGGTTCGGCCGCCATCGGCGTTGCCGACTACCTTCGCGTGGCCGTGGTTGACGAGGGTCTCTCCGAGAATGAAGCCCGTGCTCGCTTTTGGATCGTCGATAAAGATGGGTTGTTGGACAGCAATCGCCGGGACCTCTCGGACGAACAAAAGCCTTACGCCAGAGCCAGCAACGAAATAGGGGCTTGGCCCCGCAATCAACATGGTCAGGTCGGCTTGGCAGAGGTGATCAGCAAAATCGATGCTACTGTTTTGATTGGCTTATCGACGGTTAAAGGTATTTTCACCGAGCCGATTGTTCGGGACATGGCTAGAAAAACCGAGCGACCAATCATCTTTCCTTTGTCGAACCCAACCAGCCGTTCAGAAGCGGAACCGGCGGATCTTCTCGCATGGACTGAAGGGCGAGCCCTCGTTGCCACGGGTTCACCTTTCCCGGCGGTGAAATACGGCGGGAAAAGCATTGAGATTGCTCAGTGCAATAATGTCTTCATCTTTCCCGCAGTCGGTCTTGGGTTGCTTGCCTCGCAGGCCCGGAGGGTCACCGATAAAATGATGCTCGCCGGGGCAAAAGCTCTTGGTGATCATTCTCCAGCGATCCGAGATCCTGCCGCTTCCCTGTTACCAAACATTAAAACGATCCGAGAGATCGCGCTCGAGATCGCTTACGCGGTTGCACTCAAGGCACAAGAAGAGGGATTAGCTCCCGCGTGCGAACCTGCAGCCCTCCGCCAGGAGGTTATCGAAAGCCAATGGGTCCCCGAATACCTAACGTACCAGGCATGATAGGTTACCCTGATCATGGCTGAGTGGCGATCACAACAACTTGAAAGAGAGTCCCGGCTTAATGCTGGCCGCAAGTTCTGCAATGGGAAGCTATTCGCATCGCATGATACGACCGCGCTGCTCGAAGCGGTGATCCGTCCTGGAGACCGCGTCTGTTTGGAAGGCGATAACCAAAAGCAGGCCGATCACTTGGCGAGCGCGCTGGCCGGTGTGGATAATTCCAAAATACATAATCTGCACATCGTGCAATCAGGCGTAGTTTTGCCCGCACATCTTGATCTGTTTACGAAAGGAATCGCCTCTAAACTCGATTTCTCTTACTCCGGCCCGCAGGGCGGCGCGATAGCCCGGGCGCTCTACGCAGGTAAGATCGAGCTCGGCGCTATCCACACTTACATCGAGCTTTTTGCCCGCTACTTTGTCGATCTCACCCCGCACGTCGCGCTCATCGCTGCCGTGAGCGCCGATACGAAAGGAAACCTTTACACCGGTCCGAACACCGAGGACACGCCAACCATCGTCGAGGCAACCCATTTTAAAAGCGGCATCGTTGTCGCGCAGGTCAACAAAGTGGTTGAGCGCGTACCACGCGTCGATATCCCTGGCGACCGCGTGGATTTTGTCGTGGAGTCCCCCCACCCCTTTTACGTAGAGCCGCTGTTTACGCGCGATCCGGCGGAAATTACGGACACCCAGATCCTCATTGCCATGCTCGCCATCAAGGGGATCTACGCCGAATACGGCATCCAGCGCCTCAACCACGGCATCGGTTTCGGCACGGCAGCTATCGAGTTGCTGCTGCCGACATTCGGAGAATCGTTGGGGATTAAAGGGAAGGTGGCGACGCACTGGGCACTTAATCCCCATCCGACGCTCATTCCCGCCATTGAATCGGGCTGGGTGAAGCAGATTCATTGCTTCGGTTCGGAAGTGGGCATGGACGACTACATCCGCGCCCGGCCAGACGTGTATTTTACCGGGTCGGACGGCTCGCTGCGGTCCAACCGAGCGTTTTGCCAGGCTGCGGGGCTTTATGCCTGCGACCTGTTCATCGGTTCCACGCTCGAAATCGATCTAGCCGGCAACAGTTCGACCGTTACACCCGAGCGCATCCCCGGGTTCGGCGGCGCGCCGAACATGGGTTCTGACGCCCATGGCCGTCGCCATGCCTCAGACGCCTGGCTCAAGGCCGGTCGTCAAGCAAGCGACGCAGATCCGAAAATGGTGCGCGGGCGCAAGCTGGTGGTGCAACTGCTCGAAACCTTCGGCGACAAGATGGTGCCAACCTTCGTCGAGCAGCTCAGCAGCGTGGAATTCGCCCAGCGCATGCAGCTCGAACTAGTCCCGGTGATGATCTACGGTGATGACGTATCGCATCTTGTCACCGAGGAGGGTATCGCCAACCTGCTGCTCTGCCGTACTGCCGAGGAGCGCGAGCAGGCGATCCGCGGTGTTGCCGGATTCACTGAGGCGGGCAGGGCCCGCGACTGCAAAATGGTGGAAAACTTGCGTGACCGTGGAGTCATCCGTCGGCCGGAGGATTTGCAGATCGACCCGCTCAATGCGAACCGCCAGCTGCTGGCGGCGCGTTCGATCAAAGACCTGGTGACCTGGTCTGGGGACCTGTATCAGCCTCCGGGTAAATTTCGCAATTGGTGATCAAGCGAGGAATCGGTTCGTTTATGGAAATATTGCAAATTCATCGAACGGCTACGCGCCGCGCGCAAGGTGATAAAAGTCATGCCATTATCGGCGTGGTAGCTTCAGGTGATTTGGAAGTGTTGTTGGAGCGTGTGCTGGTCGGCACCGAGTGTAAGGTGAACATCAAAACTCCCGTCGAAGGATTCGGCGAGGTCTGGCGTGCTGTCGTTAACGATTTTATCGAACGTCACTCGCCAGGTGGACTGAGGATCTCGATCAATGACGGCGGCGCCCGGCCAGACACGGTTTCTCTGCGGCTGGCGCAAGGCGTACGCCTGATGGAGGCCGCTTGACGAAGAACATGCTCGCCAAATACCGCAGCCGGAGTTGGTACGAAGCCACGGCGCGAGAGCGGGTCGCGGCTCTGGTGGATACTGGCAGCTTTACGGAATTCGTTGGACCTGAGAAGCGGAGATCAGTCCGCACCTGGCGCTCTTCGATCTACCGGAAGCTTTTGACGACGGCGTCACCGTGGGGCGAGGAACGGTGCAAGGTCGAGATATACTGATCGCCGCCCAGGAAGGCCGGTTCATGGGCGGCACCTTCGGCGAGGTCCATGGAGCAAAGCTGGTCGGTCTGCTGCGCTATGCGCGCGATCATCAGGACGCGCCGCGTGTGGTGCTGCTGATGCTGGACACCGGCGGCGTCCGTTTGCAGGAAGCGAACGTCGGCGAACTGGCGGTTTCCGAAATTATCCGGGCGGTTTTGGAAGCACGCATGGCGGGCCTCGCTGTGATCGCAATGGTTGGCGGCCGGGCAGGTTGTTTTGGCGGTGGGGGCATCGTCGCCGGCTGTTGCAGCCGGATAATCATCTCTGAGCAGGGGCGCACCAGTGTTTCCGGGCCGGAAGTGATCGAGACGAACATGGGCGTGGAGGAGTTCGACTCGCGCGACCGGCCGCTGGTCTGGCGCACGACCGGCGGGAAGTCCCGTCGGCTGCTCGGTGGGGCCGACGCCTACGCCGAGGATAACATCGAGAGCTTTCGCGACGCGGCCATTAGCCTGTTTGACCGAATCCCAGTTTTCGACTTGGATACGATGGAAAAGGAGCATGCACGCCTGACCCAGCGGCTGGGAAAATTCGGGCAATGCCGTGACACGCCCGAAATATGGAAGGCGATGGGCATTGCCCAGCCCGACCGGATCGCCGATTTGTCGGACGAGGATTTCGAGCGGATCGCGCAAGCGCAAAACGAGGCGAACCATGATGCTCGATGATTTATTGAATGCCTTGTTCCCAGCCGGCCATGAGACGAAGGTGGAGGCGGAAGGCATTCTCTGCGGCACAGCCCAATATGGCCAGGACAAGACGGCGGCAATCGTTGGCCTGGTCAACCGCACACCACTCGGGACCGACGGCGCGCTGTCGCTTGCCAGCCACGTACTCGAGGTGATCCGTCACTCGCCCGGCCGTCCCATCGCGGTGCTAATCGACGCGCAAAGTCAGCGCATGCGCCGGCGTGATGAGATGCTGGGCCTTAACGAATACCTTGCACATCTGACCAAATGCTTCGTGCTGGCCGGACAGCGGGGGCACCGCACGGTTGGCGTTCTCTTCGGGCGCGCGGCGGCGGGCGCTTTCATCGCGACCGGGCTGGTGCAAGATATGCTAGCAGCGGTGCCGGGTGGGGATCCGGTGGTGATGGACCTGCCCTCCATCGCCCGCGTGACTAAGCTGCCCCTGGAGAGGCTGGAAGAATTGTCCAAAAGTACCTCCGTTTTCGCGCCCGGCCTGGACCATGCGACGCCCATCGGCGCGGTCGCCGAGATTTGGAGCGGCGGCGATCTAGCGGCAAAGCTAGCTATGGGTCTGGACGGACAGCCGGGGGCCCCTGATCGGCGCGACGAGATTGGCGCCGAGCGCAAGGGCCGTCTTAAAGCCGCTGTCATTGCCAGGCGCGTCGCGCAAGAAGCCATCGCTCAGGCATGAGCCCTGCCGAGGAGGATGATTTGCTGCAGGTCCACTTAGATAGAGGGTCGGTCTTTCGGTTTCCGCGGACGGATCAGTTGGCATGGATAGGGGATTTGGCTACAGCGTCCCTGCTCTTGGAAGTGGAGACCTGGCCGAAGCCGGGTTTGGTCAGTCATGTTGACTGCGGCAGCCACGACGACATGCATGCGGGAACATTCCGGGCCAGCGTCGAGGTTTTGCATCCTTTTTTTGTCGCACTGGCGAGTGCGGGAGGCACCGGGATAGGCGAGTTGCGCGCCATTGGGCTCTCGGCCGAACAAGCCATGATGGCGGCCACAGGCGGGGTCAACACACACCGGGGCGCCATCTTTGGCCTGGGCCTCCTTTGCGCGGCGGCCGGCGCCCTGCAGGAGGCCGGGCAGGCTTGCCGTCCGGGGAGCTTGGGCACTTTCGTCCGTCTCCGTTGGGGTAGCGCGATCCTCTCCGGGTCGATCACGTTGCAAAGCCATGGCTCGGAAGTTCTGCGCCGCTACGGGGCCGGCGGCGCGCGCGCTGAAGCCGCCGCGGGTTTTCCCCGCCTCTATGAAGTTGGGTTGCCGGCGTTGCGCTCTGGGCGTTCCCTGGCTTCCGGAGACGAAAATGCCGCGCGGGTACACGCCTGCTTCGCGCTCCTTGCCACTTTGGAAGATACGAACCTGCTTTATCGCAGCGGAGAAGCGGGGCTGCGTTTTGCGCGCTGCGCCGCGCAGGATTTTCTGGGGCGCGGCGGTGTCGGCCAGGTGCATTGGCAGTCCCAGGCGGCAGAGATCCACTACGAGTTTATTGCCCGTCGGCTAAGCCCGGGTGGCTGCGCTGATCTCCTGGCCATGAGCTTGCTGGTCGATGCGCTGGAAAGGCCAGACCAGATGCCATGTCCGGACCAATAGCCATTCTTTGCTCCGGCCAAGGTACGCAGCATCCGGGCATGTTCGACCTCGTAGCGCAAGCGCCGGAGGGGCAAGGGGTTTTGGAATCCGCACGCCCTGTCTTGGAAGGGAAAGATCCTCGGCAATTCGTCCGTGAGGCAGACCCGACGACGCTCTACTCCAACCGCGTTGGCCAGATTCTCTGCTGCACGCAAGCACTTGCGGCCTGGGCGACGATCAACCCGCACCTTGCCGAGCCAGTGATCATCGCTGGCTACAGCGTTGGTGAACTCGCCGCCTGGGGCTGCGCCGGGTTGCTGGGGCAAAAGGAAATGCTGCGGCTCGCTGTCGTGCGCGCAGAGGCAATGGATGCGGCAGGCAGTGATCGTACCGGCCTTGCCGCCGTGCGAGGATTGGCGCGCGCGCGGCTCGAATCGATCTGCGGCCCACGCGATGTGTACGTCGCCATCGTCAACGGTGGGGACCTTTTTATCGTCGGCGGCGCACGGGACGCATTGAAGAGTGTTTGCAACGAGGCGATCAAAGCAGGGGCCGTGCGGGCGAAGATACTCCGTGTCGCTGTCGCTGCCCACACCCCCCTGCTGGCGGAGGCCAGCCGGCAATTCGGCTCGGCACTCGCGCGCGCGAATTTGGGCCATCAGACGGCGCCTGGCGTGCGGCTGCTGATCGGGATCGATGCTGAGGTGGTGTTCGATGTGCGGGAGGCCGCCGGGAAGCTGGCGGAGCAGATCAGCCATACGGTCAATTGGGCTGCCTGCCTGGATGCTTGTCGCGCCGCAGGTGCCAAGACGGTCCTGGAGCTCGGCCCAGGGCACGCCCTGGCGGACATGGCGCGCGAGGTCTTGTCGGATGCAAAGGTCCGCAGCGTGGAGGATTTCCGTACACGGGATGGCGTGCTCGCCTGGCTCAAACGGCCATGAGTCGCAATGACGGTGAAGCCAGGTGACGAGCCTGCTCCCGCCACGAAGAATAACATCCCAATACGTTGTCAATAACATTTCCGATTCTTGTTGATATCGCATTCGGGCCGTCCGACCGTTTGGTCTCCTAATCCCCTTTGGAATCAAATGAAGATACTCTTTACGATCATCACCACGGTGCTGGGCATCGCTGTTTCCCCTGCCGTCGCGTTGGCGGCGGACGACCAAGAGACAACGCTGCCTCGTCCAGAACAGCCGTTTGGAGGCAAGATCGAGCGCCTGGCCAAGGACTCGACGCCGGATTTCCCAAAGGGAATCGAAGCGCCAAAAGGTGCACCGAACATCCTCTTAATCTTAACGGATGATGTGGGCTTTGGCGCCTCGAGCACCTTCGGCGGTCCGATCGCGACGCCGACGTTCGATCGGGTTGCCAAAAATGGGCTGCGATACCCGATGTTCCACACGACCGCGCTTTGTTCGCCGACGCGCGCCGCGTTAATCACGGGCCGCAATCATCACAGCAATGCGAGCGGCGTCATCACCGAGATGGCAACCGGATATCCTGGTTACAACTCTCTGGTGCCGAAAAGCTGCGGTTCGGTCGGAGAAGTTTTGAAAGAGAACGGCTACAACACGTCGTGGTTCGGTAAGATGCACAACATCCCCGATTGGATGACCAGCCAGGCAGGTCCGTTCGATTTGTGGCCCGCAGGGCTTGGATTCGAATACTTCTATGGATTTATCGGCGGCGACAGCGACCAGTGGCACCCGGCTCTCTACCAGAACACAACGCCGATCGAACCATATTTGGGCAATCCGAACTACATCCTCGATCGTGACCTGGCGGATAAAGCCATTACCTGGATGCGGATGCAACACGCGCTGGCACCGAACAAACCCTGGCTCTTATATTATGCGACGGGGACTGCCCACGCTCCGCATCACGCGCCGAAAGAGTGGATCGAAAAATACAAAGGTCAGTTCGATCAAGGTTGGGACAAAGTCCGTGAAGAAACTCTCGCTCGCCAGAAGGACCTAGGGATCGTTCCAGCTAACACCCTGTTGACCGAACGTCCGAGTCAGATTCCGGCGTGGGACTCGCTCTCGCCCGATCAAAAGCGTCTGTATGCCCACATGATGGAGGTTTATGCCGGTGCTCTCTCGCACGCGGACTTTCAGATCGGGCGCGTGATCGACGCGGTCAGGGAGTCCGGACAGCTGGATAACACGATGATCATCTACATCATGGGCGACAACGGCGCGAGCGCGGAGGGGTCACTTCAAGGTACCAGCAACGAAGTGGCGACGGCGGGAAACGGGGTAAAAGAGGATCTCTCGTTTCTCCTGTCGATAATTGACGATCTGGGCGGGCCACTTACCTACAATCATTATCCGGTCGGTTGGGCGCACGCGATGGATTCCCCGTTGCAATGGACTAAGCAAGTCGCGTCGCACTTCGGTGGCACTCGAAATGGGATGGTGATCTCATGGCCGGCGAAAATAAAGAACCCCGACGGTATCCGGTCACAGTTCTGTCACGTCATCGACATTGTCCCGACGATCTACGAAGCCATCGGAATCACCCCTCCCACGATGTTAGACGGCGTCGAACAGAAACCGATAGAAGGGACTAGTTTGGTTTACACGTTCGATGACGCGAAAGCGCCGCCACGGCATACCACCCAGTATTTCGAATTAGTCGGCAATCGTGCGATCTACAAAGACGGTTGGATGGCAAGTACGACGCCGCTACGGTTACCATGGATCACGCAGGTGGGTAACGAACCGAATCCGGATGACTTCAAATGGGAGCTGTACAACACCAACGAGGATAACAGTCAGGCGAACAATCTCGTCGACAAGTTTCCGGACAAGCTAAAGGAGTTGCAAGCCGCCTTCGAAGTGGAAGCGAAGAAGTATAATGTCTATCCGCTCGACTCCAGTTTTGCTGCGAGATTTGACCCATCAATTCGCCCTAGTCTGACCCGAGGACGACAGGAATTCACCTATTACCCGGGCATGATTCGCATCCCGGAAGGCTCGGCGCCGAATTTTACAAACAAGTCGTTCAGCGTAGCCGCCGAGATTGAGGTACCACCCGACGGTGCAAGTGGCGTGCTGGCCACGGTCGGAGGGCGTTTTGGCGGATTGGGTTTGTTGATGTTCGACAGCAAGCCAGAGTTTAGCTATGCGCTTTCCAATCAACCGCAACACAAGTTCCGAGTGGTGTCGGACCAGCCAATTCCACCGGGCAATCATGTCGTGCGCGTGGACTTTCACTATGATGGGGGTGGCATCGGCAAAGGTGGAACTGCCACGCTGCGCGTAGATGGCAAGCAAGTAGCGCAGGGGCAAATTCCGCAGACGGTGCAGGTTCGGTTCTCGCTCGATGAAACGTTCGACGTCGGTGAAGATACCGGAACTCCGGTCGTCGAAGACTATGCCGATAAGATGCCCTTTGCGTTCAGCGGGACGCTCCGCAAACTCGTGGTGGTCCTGGAGCCCTCAAAACTCTCGGAGGAAGAGCGAAAGCAACTGCTCGATGACGAAGCGCGGGCTTCGATGAGCACCCATTGAGATCTCTTTTTCCGGGCGCGATCTACGGGTTGCTGGGTTGCAATTGAAGCCGGATGATGATTCGCCAGGCCAGCTCGGCTGATCATTGCTCCTCGCTGAGGGCAGCCCCGCTGCCCTTTTCTCGCGCCAGATACTCCTCCACCCGCAGCAGATTACCCTCGCCAGCACGCTGAACAACCCGCAGCAACTGCCCCATCGAGGCGACTTCCTCCAATTGTTCCTTAACGAACCACTGAAGGAAATTGTCAGTCGTATAATCGGACTCAGCCTTTGCCATGGACACCAGCGCATTGATCTGGGTCGTGACCTGTTCTTCCTGTTCGAGCGAAAGTTTTATCGCGTCTTCGGCAGCCGCGAAATGCGCCTGTGGTGCGGCCACAGAAGGAATATTTGCCCGGGCACCCGTATCGATGACGAATTGAATAAAACGCAGCGCGTGCTCCTTTTCCTCCTCGGCCTGCTTATAGAAATGCCCGGATAGCTCAGGTAGTCCTTCCGCAGCAAAATGAGCAGCGATGGCGTAATACTGGAGCATCGCACCAAACTCATTACCCAACTGTTCGTTAATCGCAGCAACAATCTTCTGATTGGCAACCATATCAAAAGAGTCTCTGTCCGACGGCCAGTCATTGCAATTTGGAAATTACAGCCACAGGTTCCCGGCCTTTGGCAGGGTAATCGAATCGTCCCGCTCTGCCTCTTCGAGCGAGCAAACCGGGACGGTTCGCCTACCTTTGCTCGTAGCTTTCGATAGGGATCTTCCCGTGGCGGGCACGATCCATAGAAACGAGGACGATTGAGGAGCGAGAAGGAGGAACAGATGCGATTTTAAGCTCCCGGAATTTTGGTTGACCCTCCTCGCCAGTTTAGCCAAACTCGCGGGGCCAAAGCAATTTGGGCGCTTACGCTAGAGCGCCACAACCAGGAGACGACCCATGGAGTTTCTGCGACCCCCGGCGCTGAACGTTATCACTTGTTCCGCACTTGGCTTTGCGGCCTTGATGTTTTCCGACGGATCAGCTCGCGCAGCTGATGATGCGGTATCGAATGCAAAGGCGGCGGTTGGGCGCTATGCCGGACCGCAAACGGATTGGCAAGGACCGACCTCCGCACCCACGCCCGCCAAAGATAAGTTTATCGTCTACCTTTCCGGCGACGAGCAAAATGACATTTCGCGCGAGTACGGGCTCTACATGAAGGAGGCGGCTGCGAAACTAGGCTGGAAGCTCACGGTCATCGACGGCAAGGGTAGCCCGACCAGCTGGGTGGCCGGCTTCAATCAGGCGATCGCCCTCAAGCCCGACGGAATAGCGATTTTTGCGGATGCAAAGAGCCTTCAGGATCCGATTCGCACCGCAACCAGTCAAGGCATCACTGTCATTGGCCTTCACGCCGCGTCCCTGCCAGGACCGGTCCCGGATCTCCATCTGTTCGTCAACATCCAAGAGGATCCGCGAGAGATTGGCAAGGCAGAAGCCGATTGGGCGATAGCCGACAGCAACGGCAAAGCACATGTCGTGGTCGTGACCCACAACGAGTACCAGATCGCGGCAACGAAATCGGGGGCGACCCGGGACGAAATCCAAGCCTGCCAGGGCTGCAAGGTTCTCGACTATGTTAATTTTCCGGCCTCGGAAGCCGCGCAAAGAATGCCACAGCTGACCACCAGTTGGGTGCAGCGCTTTGGCTTACCACTTTATGTCACCTCCGTCGGGGACAATGACCTCGATTTCGCGGTTCCGGCATTGCGAGCCGCAGGCGTTAATCCAGATCAAGCCAAACTCATAGGTGCAGATGGAAATCGCTCTGCCTACGAACGGATCCGCAAGGGGAACCAATATCAGACGGTCACAGTTTCCGAACCGATCGAGTTGCAAGCGTATCAAGCAATCGACGAATTCAATCGTGCCTTCAACAAGGCCCCTCCAAGCGGCTTCGTTCAACCGCCCTACCTCGTCACTCTTGAAAACGTTAACCAGGCGGGCGGCACCAAAAACATCTTCGTCCCGGACAACGATTATAAGAAGCATTACCTCCAAATCTGGGGAGTCGCGCCTTGAATATCGGCACGGAGCGGGGCGCGATGAGCCCCCTCCTTGAGCTGAGCGGTATCGTAAAGCAGTTTGTTGGTACCCTGGCACTTGATCGAGTGGATCTCGACGTCAAGGGTGGCGAGATCCACGCGCTTCTAGGCCAGAATGGAGCCGGCAAATCCACCCTTATCAAAGTCATGGCGGGCATCTATCCGCCGACGGAGGGCGTTGTCCGCTGGCGGGGAGAGGTCATCGACCCGACTGCGACGCACCTTCCCATCACTTTCATCCATCAAGAACTCGGACTGGTCGAAAGCATGACCGTGGCAGAGAACATTGCTCTTCTAACCGGCTATCCCCGCAAGAGAGGCATGATTGACTGGCGGGGCGCGACGGTAGCTGCAGTTGCGGCCCTGAAAACGCTGGAAAGCTCGATTGACCCGGAAGCGCGGGTCGGCGCCATTTCTGCCGCAGAGAAATCGATCGTAGCGATCGCCCGAGCACTTGCTTTTCGAAGTGAACTCCTCGTTCTCGACGAACCGACTGCGGCGCTACCAGCCGGCGACGTCGACCTGTTGCTCGATAAATTGAAGCGTCTCAGGTCCAGCGGTATCGGGCTTCTCTACGTTACGCACAGGCTGGATGAAGTCTTCCGCATCGCGGATCGCGTGACGGTTCTCCGGGATGGACGGCGGATGGCGACCAAAGCCGTCAACGAGACCTCACTGAGCGATCTGGTGTCGTGGATTGTCGGCGGCGCTCTCGCTGAGACGACCATCGCCAAACAGGCGACGTCGGCAGGGTCGTTGCTCTCCGCGGACGATTTGGTGGTCCCACAGGAGAGCGGCTTGGGAGCGGTCGGACCCGTATCGTTTGAGATCCATCCTCGCGAGACCCTGGCCCTGGTGGGCCTCCGCGGCGCTGGGCATCACGCGATCGGTCGGGCGATTTACGGGGCATTGCCGGTGTACTCCGGGAGGATCATCTTCGAGGGTCGTGAACTCCAGATCAACGATCCCGCCGATGCCATAAAAAAAGGAATCGGTTTCGTGTCCAGCCACAGAAGGGAAGAAAGCCTCGCTCCCAACCTGACAGTCCTTGAGAACCTTTATCTGAACTCGCAAGCCAGAGGGATCCCTCCGTTTCGTCCAGTCGGGCATGACACGGAACGCAGCGCGTGCAGAAAGGCGCTCGCGAGATTTTCCGTCAGGCCGCCGGACCCCAGACGCCCGATTGCAGCCCTGAGCGGCGGCAACCAGCAAAAGGTGGTCGTCGCGCGGTGGATGGAAGCCGATGCTCGCCTATTGATTCTCGAGGAGCCGACAATCGGCGTGGATATCGGATCCAAAGCGGAAATTTACCGCGACTTGCAGATCGCCAACGAACGCGGCCGTGCTGTGCTTCTGGTCTCCTCCGACTTTGACGAGGTGGAGAAAATCTGCCATCGCGCTCTGGTGTTCAGCCGTGGCAGGTTGGTGGCCGAGATCGACCGCAAGAGCATCACCGTCGCTAACCTGACCGCGTTTGCGGCAGGAGCAAGTCACGAACCAAAGGCAGCACAGTGAGCCGACCTGAGGCCAATCGGGCCCATTTCGGGTCCGCGCTCGCCCATCTGATTTCAGTGTGGAGCTTGTTGATCCTCTTGGTGGCTCTTATCCTTGCGTTTTCCATTCTGAAACCAGATACGTTTCCGACCTATTTCAACTTCCGCTCGATCGTGAACAACAAGTCGGTCCAAGCACTTCTAGCGCTTGCCGTTTTCTTGCCAATGACTGCCAATCACTTCGATCTCTCGGTGGGCTTTCTTCTGGGCATCTCTCAGGTCTTGGTGATCGGTTTGCAGGGACAGGGCTTGACTTGGCCCGAGGCCTCAGGTGCGGTTCTGCTGCTGGGAGCCGCCGTTGGCCTGATTAACGGTGTCCTCGTTACCATTGTCGGTATCGACAGCTTTATAGCCACTCTCGGGACCGGGACGCTTCTCTATGGCTTCAACGAGTGGTACACCGGTGGGCAACAGGTAGTCGCACAACTCCCGGAAACCTTCCTCAACATTTCCGGCGCAGCGCTTGGGATCCCGTTGCCGGCGATTTACGTCCTGGTATTAAGTATCTTGCTTTGGATAGCCTTCGAGTACCTGCCCGTCGGCCGATACTTATACGTCCTCGGCGCAAGTCCCCGAGCCGCCGAATTGAACGGCATCTCAGCCAGGCGGTATACGACCGGGGCTTTTCTGGCGGCAGGGATTATCTCCGCTTTCGCCGGAATTGTCCTTCAGTCACAACTACAGGTCGGCCAGAGTTCGGTGGGGCAGGAATATCTGCTTCCGGCATTCACCGCGGCTCTGCTCGGCGCAACGTCGGTCCGCCCCGGTCGCGTCAATGTCTGGGGAACCATCCTGGCTGTCGGCGTCCTTGCGGTGACCGTTGCCGGCCTCAATCAGATGGGAGCCCCTTTCTTCGTCGAACCAATTTTCAACGGTGCCATGCTGATTCTGGCAGTCGGACTGGCTGTCACAGCGGCGAAGCGGGGCGCCAAGCTCGGCCGGACGGCCCAGGGCGTCCCGGGCGCATCCTCGCCAGTCCCGCTGGATGAGTGAAAGAGGCTGCAGCTTTTCCAGCACTTACAGTGCCGCCTAACCGCGTTTAGTATGGCTGACCAAGATCAAGAACGGACCTCGGAGCGAGAAGGAGCGACGATTATCGATCAGGAGATAGGGGTAGGGACGACGGATTAGGTCGCCCCTCCCTCCGAACTGGGCAGGCGGATTTCCCGCACCCAGCTCTCCAGTTGGTGGTTACTTGTCATGAAGATCGGCGTGCCGCAAGGTAGGCTTGTCTTAAGGAGTACAAGCCTACTGCGGAGAAGTAGGCGTTTGGCCAGCGCTGATTGTCTCTACCGCATCCGCGCCCGTGCTTGCCTACTCGCTTTCGTAGAATGCTTCGCAGTCTACCTCGCGTGTAGCCGTCGACGGACTCGAATACGTTGCCTTTGCTGTGTTTGAAGTATCCAAACCATCCTCGCAGGGTCCGGTTCAAGTCCTCGCAGATGGTTTTGAGGCTGCGTCCATCAGTGCGTCGGGTCTTATCTCGGATCGTGTCTTTAAGTTTACCCATGCTTTTCTTGCGTGGCCATTTCATACTCCGTTCAAAATGATAGCCTAGGAAGTCGAAGCCTCCGGCTTGACTGGCATCTACCAGTCGCGTTTTGCTCGGATGTAAGGTCAGACCGTTCTCTTCTACCCAGTGCCGGACTCGCTCTAAGGCCTCTTGGGCTTGTTCCTGGCTGCTGCACAGCACGATGAAATCATCGGCGTAGCGCACCATTTCGAAGCCCCCTTTGGCCATCTGCCAGTCCAACCCATCTAAGTAGATATTTGATAACATTGGGCTTATCACCGCCCCTTGTGGGGTCCCTTGCTCAGTCGGTTGCCATCCTTTAGCGCTATCCATTACTCCTGCCTGAAGCATCTGTTCTAGGAGCTTTAATACTCTTCCGTCCGCGATTTTCTCCCTGATGCGATCCATCAGTCTTTCTTGCGGAATGGTGTCAAAGTAGGATTTCAGGTCCGCATCTACCACCCAGTGGCTGCCACCCTTGAGCAGTTCGTCCACTCGGCGCAGAGCGTCCTTACATCCTTTCCCAGGTCGGAATCCATAGCTTTGGGGTGCAAAGTCGCGCTCGAAGATCGGTTCCATGACATGAAGCAGGGCTCCTTGCACAATTCGATCTCTCAGAGTCGGCACTCCTAAGGGTCGCTTTTCGTTGCTCCCCGGCTTGGGTATCCATACCCGCTTGACCGCCTGCGGTTCGTACTGGTTGACTCTTAGTTCCTGCTCCAGTTTCGCTATCGTTTGGTCTTTACGTTCTTCAATTTGTCGCGCGTTTTGATGGTCGATTCCGGCGCTTCCGCCTTTGGCGACTACCTTCTCGAGCGAGCGTCCAAGATTCCTTGGACTCCAGACTTTGTCTATCAGTCTGAACCATTTTCCTCCTTCGATCCCCGTTTCCAGGGTTGCCAACATGCGCTCCGTCCAGACCTCAGCTTCCACCCATGCCCACCGGGCACGGATCTCTCCGTCTTGTGGAGCCCTCTGGGGCACTGCCGACGGTGTTTGTTCCTGTGGTCTGTCTTTCACGCTTCCACCTTCCTGCCTCCCTTGGCTCCACGGGCATTACCCCGCTTCTGCGCTACTATGGAGGCTCTGTCACCTTTCGGGTACGGTTCTTCGGACCTTCTGCAGACCATGAACGCCGTTCCTTTCCCGAATCGTGATCCCTGATTCATGTCGCTCCAACTTCCGACCATTCTGTCTCCACCCACCCCATGCACTCCTGGCCCTACGCTCACTGTCTCGCCGCAGGTCAGGTCGCGAAGTTGCCGTTCTCCCTTTCCGGATCGGCTTCCGTTCTGGGCTTCGCCTTCACTTAGCAGGCTCGCCAATGCATCAGGCCGTATCGAGTTCATCATTTTCTTAATTATGGACTGGTCGTTCGCTTCCGGTTGCTCCCCACCCCGCCTCTCGGCGACGCAGTTTCCTTCAGCTACGGACAGCCAGTGTTCTGTCCGATGGGGACTTCCACCCCACTGTTGGTGCGCACTTTCAGGCGCACTAAGCGAAGCGTCCCGCTTTGCCTCTTCGAGCGAGCAAACCGGGACGGTTCGCCTAC
>CAVULL010000032.1:0-89258 GCA_963742335.1 uncultured Verrucomicrobiae bacterium | reverse complement strand
AATGCTGCGAGAACGTTCCAAACTCGTCATCACTCCGTCGTAGGCCAGAGCGAAATCGAGGCTATTAGGGGAACGCGCTGGTGCCGCAGCTCCCGACCAGAAAACGGCACCCAGATTTGCCAGTCGCCCGAAGCTTGCCGAAAGAGCCTGGAAAATGGGCGTATATGGCGTCAACGGCCAGAGGGCCAGGGAAAGCAAAAGCGCCCACCCGAAGCCGGTCGCGCAAAGGAGCAGGCGAATCCAGAACTCACTCGGAACAAAAAGCACGACTGAAGTGACGACGATCGTAGAACTGACCATTCCGGCCTGAGCGGCGGCGTTTCCAGCCACTCCGACCAGAGCTGCCGCAGAGACCCAGAGGAACATTCCGATAATGTAGTTAGGTACCGAGAGGATCATCCATCCGCCGAAGACGTAGGCGACCAGGATAACCATACCGGAGGCCACCAGGTTAATGGCCTTTTGGCGATAAGCCCCGCCGACGTCGCACATCAGAACCCATAAGGTGGCGAAAGAGCAGAGCACTCCCCAGACCAGGTGGCTCGCTAACAGGCCGATGGCCGCTGGAAGGGCTATCCCAAACGCCGCCCGCAGGCCCTCCGCCCATTCAATCTCTTTTGCTGCGTTCTCTGAATGTAAGGCCAGGAACCCGCGCCAAGTGCCTTGCCATTTGGATCCCGAGGGGGGTGACGCGTTCGGCGGATGGGAGTGGCGGCGTCTTCGCGGGCCGGGGTGGCGGCGTCTTGCTAGGCTTCTTCAACTTCGGTGCGGACCTTCTGGTTATGATTCTAGCGTCCTGTCCCCGAAATAACAAAACACATGCTATTTCGGGGCAGGACATAAGCCGGTCGAAAAGCAGTCTTCCTTCCCTGAGCGCCGCGGCGTGGAGACCCCCGATTGTCGCCGACACATCCTCTGCTTTATGCTTTTCTACCGCCTGGACCAGATTGACAATCGAATCCTTCGCGTCACCGTAGAGCATCTCGCAGTTTTCCTTGTAAAAAAGAGGGTTCTCAAGACCGGAAAAGCCTTCCCCCGACCACGCTTCAGGACCACGACCGACTTCGCTTTGTCCACCTCCAGAATTGGCATCCCGGCGATCGGACTTTGTGCATTGTCGCGAGCATCCGGGTTGACGACGTCATTTGCTCCTACCACCACTGCTACGTCGTACGGGAATTCGGGATTAATATAGTCGAGTTCGTACAGCTGGGAATACGGTACGTTAGCTTCTGCTAGCAGTACATTCATATGGCCCGGCATTCGTCCCGCGACTGGGTGGATGGCATATTTAACCGTCACCCCGCGCTCTTCAAGTGCCTGGCCTAACTCCCTTAACGCATGTTGCGCCTGAGCGGTGGCCATGCCGTAGCCCGGAACGAAGACCGCCTGTCGCGCGTAAGCGAGTTGGACGGCGACATCTTCGATGTTCGCTTCCCGCATTTCCCCTCCGCTCTCGGATTTCACGGTTTCCGAGACGCTACCGAAGGCTCCGAACAAAACGTTGTTCATGGAACGGTTCATGGCCTTACACATGACGATCGACAGAATAAATCCCGAACCGCCATCGAGCGTTCCTGCGATGACGAGCACGTTGTTCGAATGGCAAAGCCGGTGGCCGCCGAGGCAAGCCCGGCGTATGAATTGAGAAGCGAAATGACAACTGGCATATCCGGGCGCCGATCGGCAAAACCAGCAGGATCCCGAAGATGAACGCGAACCCGGGGCAGTACGTAAAACAGTGCGCCGTCCCCGGATTAAAAAACAACACAATGAAGCAACCGATCGTTACCGCGAGCAGTGAGAGATCTCAAAAATATTTTGCCCTTTGTAAACTAAAGGGGTGCCTGGAACAAGGCCCTGCAATTTTCGAAGGCGACCAGGTTTCCAATTGTAGTCAATGACCCGAGCAGGACTTCAAATCCAATCGCCCCCATTCGCAATTCACCGAGCTTTGCTCCGTGAAGACAGTACTCGGACGGCCCACCAGCAATGAGGCCAAAGCGCCGAATGCGTGTGAGAGTGCGGTCCGCTGGGGCATCGCGGTCATCGGCACCCAAAAGCCATCGCCAGGCCAATCGGTAGCCCAATAGTAATCCGGCAATGATCCATTCGTAGCTGATGATCTCCCTTTGCAACAGCTTTCCGATGACCGCCGTCACCATCCCGAATTCCGCCAGTTGCATACCGCGCCGAGCCGTCTCGGAATGCGTCATCCCGCGCAGGCCAAGAATAAACAGAATCGAAGCCAGCAGGTAGCTGAACTCGATCAATAGGTTTTCGCCGGGTGCTAACTTTCCTTTTTTTTCGTAGCTGGCGTTGTCTTGCGCTTGAACATTTTCAGCATTCGATCGGTAATAACAAAACCGCCGACCACGTTCGTCGTGGAACAGACAACCGCGATAAAACCAAGAATCGTGCTCACTGTTGATTGATGTGCGCCCGCCGTCACCAGAGAGCCAACCAGCGAGATGCCGGAGATCGCGTTTGTCGCGGACATCAGGGGTGTATGCAGGAGTGGGGCACCCTGGAAATCACCTGGTAGCCCAGAAAAGCTGCCAGAATGAAAATGTAAAATGTCGCGATCGCTGTTTCAGATGTCATAGGAGTTGTGGGCATCGCGAAGTTGACCAGGCTATTGAAGCCCGGCTGCATAGGCGGATTCAATGATTGCGTTGCAGATCTTACCCCCGTCGGTAATCACGCACCCTTTTATATGTCGTTTGTCAGGTCGAGTCGGAAGGCCTTGGCACCCTTATCCCAGAAGTGATCGACGAATGCCGACATATTGTTTCAGTACATCACGCTGGCGCTTTCAGCGACTCGTCCCGGCAGATCGGCGAACCCGATAATCCGGACGCCGTCGACCACCACCTTCCTCGTCATATTTTGAGCATTCCACGTTGCCTCCGACTACTATCGCGGTATCGATAATCATGCTTCTCGGCCGCATCTGCTTAACCATTTCAGTCGTCACAATCACGGGCGCTTTTTTCCCGCAAAAACCTGAGCCGCGGTAATTACCACATCTGCTTCGGCAACATGCTGCGTCATGACCTCTCGTTGTTTTTGCAGCTGTTCCGGGGTAAGCGCCTTTGCATATCCGCCGGTTGTTTCACCGGTTTCCCCAAGATCCGCCTTGACGAAATTTGCGCCCAGCGATTCGACCTGCTCTTGAACAATCGGCCTGGTGTCAAACGCTTCCACCGCCGCCCCAGTCGGCGCGCTGTCGCAATGGCCTGCAAACCCGCGACTCCCACCCCAATGACGAATACCCGAAGCGATTTCATCGCTCCTGCGGGTGTGATCAGCATGGGAAAAATTCGGCTGGCACGGGCCGCAGCAACAATCACCGCGACATAGCCGCTCAGGTTGGCTTGTGAACTGAGTACGTCCATCTTCTGCGCTACCGCGGTCCGAGGGATCATTTCCATACTGATGGC
The DNA here is from genome assembly GCA_963742335.1 of uncultured Verrucomicrobiae bacterium. Taxonomy (GTDB): domain Bacteria; phylum Verrucomicrobiota; class Verrucomicrobiia; order Chthoniobacterales; family JAFAMB01; genus JAFAMB01. The sequence goes on along the minus strand of CAVULL010000032.1, from coordinate 85,815 downwards.
GGTTACTTCGGCAGCCGCCAGCCGCAGGATCAATTCCCGTTCGTTGAAGGGATCCAGAAAACTGAGGTGGATGCATCCCTTCTTGAGTTGATCGACTTCGCTAGAAGCTGGTTTTCGAAGCCGGATCAGCAGATCTGCGTCGGCCAACGATCGAGCTCGATCGGCACTGATTTTCGCCCCTGCGTTTTCATACTCGGAATCCTGGCAATGAAGCGTCGCCCCGAGTCCCTGTTCAATCTCGATTTCGGCCCCGAGTTTGGCCAATTTTGCCACTCCACCAGGTACCAATGGAACACGCTCTTCGGTCGGATGAAGTTCTTTGGGGACAAAAATTCGCATGATATTGGGCTGAGGCGGAGCTTAACCAAAATCAGCGACAATCTACAACAGCCGATTCTAGGCTTCATCGCGGACAAAGCTGCATTTCGTTACGAACGCGGTTACGATCGATTCACAAATGCCCTCTCATCCCGATACTTGCAGTAATAGCTTTGTTGTGAGTACCCCCTCTGCTCTCCCTGAATTGGCTTCCGCATCTACCCCTACTGCTGGAAAGGCCGATCTTCGCCGCAAAATATCAATGACGACTTCATCCGCTTGGCTGTAAAATCGCAAGATGGCATCCAGACCGCCGGGGCAATGCTTGCCCGGCTGGCCGGCCGAAGCGACCAGGAAGTGATGACTTACATGACGGTCCCCGTCCACCATCTTGGCGGCCCTTCAATTTTCCAGGTCCGCATAGGACTGGGGAGGTACTTCGGCCGGCGACGAGGCCGATTTCCTCGGTCGCTTTTACCAGCATAGCTACGAAGACCACATCGCGTTTTTGAGAGAAGGGGGAATCCTGCTTGACGATTCGGACCAGGTCGAACCCGACCTGGCTGACAAACGGTTCGTTTACGTCGGGGTAGCCATCACCGGCCTGACCGTTGAGGCGCTCGGTGGGACAGCAAAGGATAAGGGCAACAACACTTTTCGTCCTCGGGCTGATCGCGGCGATATTCCATCTCGATCCCGAGAAGCTCCTGGGTCTCATCGGGAACGTTCGGAGGCAAAAACGAGAGCATCGTAAACACGGCGGTGATCTCCTTTCAGGCTGCGTACAGCTATCCGAGTCGGGGGCCTGCTGTCAAACCGCTATCAGTTCGAAGTCCGGCCAAAAACGGCGGACGAGGTCAGGTGGACTATGGATGGCAACCAGGCGCTCGCTTACGGCCTGATCGCAGCTGGGGTGCGGTACTGGTGCTGGTTACCCGATTACTCCCTGGTCAACTGTCATGGAGAGATACCGCGTTCCGAACTGCCCAATATGAGAGCTCTTCGTCCACGAGAGGACGAACTGGCCGCTGTCTCTGGCCCTCGGTTTTTCCTATTCCGGTTACCTCTCGGTGATGGAGGTGCCGGGCCGCGATCTCTCAAACGGAGGCGATCGGCTGGGCGTCGATGGCCGAAATACCGCTGCTTGTTGTGAACGTTCAGCGGGGCGGCCCTAGTACAGGTTTGCCGACAAATGTAGAGCAGAGCGATCTTTATCGGCGGTTTTTGGCAGCCACGGGGATAGTCCCCGCGTGGTACTCGCCGCTGCCAACGTCGAGGACTGCTTCTATGTCGCCCTCGAAGCGGCGCGACTTGCTCGCAAATACAACACGCCGGTTTCATCCTCCAGTGACGGTCCCCCTGGCCACGTCGCATCGAGGCCTTCGACCGAGCCTGATCTCAAGTCGGTCGTGCAGGACCCGAAGCTGGACCTACGCCCCGATCCGAAGAATATAAGCCGTACTCCGTCGACGGTATCACGAAGCACGCGCCTCCAGGAACTCGGATGATAGGGGAAAACACCCGGTGGTGACGGGTCTGGAGCATGATGAATGGGGACATCCCACCGGCCGTCCGGCCCTGCATATGGCGATGACCGCGAAGCGCCGGCGGAAACTCAAACTCCTGGCGGAAGAAATTCCCTCTCCCTGAACTTTACGGAAGCTCAGAGGGTGAGACTCTGATCGTCGGCTGGGGGTCGACTTTTGGACCGATCCGCGAAGCTGTCGACCGTGCCCGAGAACGGGGCCATCAGATTGCCTCGTTACACCTGCGGCATCTCCATCCGCTTCCCAGTGGCTCGAAGCCGTCTTCGCCCGATTCAATCGAATCATCGTTGCCGAAATGAATGATGAGGGCCTTCATGGATTCGGACAGCTGGCAACCTTGTTGCGCGCCCGGTTTTGCGATCCGAAAATTAAAAGTCTGACCAAGACCGACGGTCTGACCTTCCGAGTCAAAGAGATCCTCCAAGGAATATTGCCATGAGCACCAACGACAGTACCGCCGCCACCATTGCTTCTGTTCCGGAGAATTTGACAAAAAAGGCCCTCACCGCAGACCATCCAACCTGGTGCCCTGGCTGCGGTGATTTCGCTGTCCTGGCGGCTTTCGATCAAAGTTTCTTGAGAGACGCCAACTCCCGCATGAAAACATCGTGACGCTGGCCCGGCATAGGTTGTCCTTCTCGTTTTCCCTATCTCGTCAACTCCCACGCGGTAGCATCTTATCCATGGACGTTGCCGTAGCGCTGCCTCGGCGTCCTCCTGGCTCGCCCGGATGTGCATGTTTTCTGTTCGGCGGTGACGGCGACGGATTTTCAATTGGTGGCAATCATCTTGAGCACGGCGCCCGCAAGAACATTCGGATGACCCACGTCATCCTGGACAATTCCGCAAGATGCTAACCAAAAAGAGACTTCGCCAACCTCTCCGATCGGATATAAATCGAAGACGGATCCAACCGGGGCGGTAGATCAACCGGTTAATCCAATCAAGAAATTGCTGGCCGCCGGAGCCACCTTTATCGCGCGTACGCACGCCACGCAGGTCAATCATATGATCCAGATGATCGAGCGCGCGATGGATCATGATGGCTTTTCGGTGGTCGATGCCTTCCGAATGCGTCGAATTCTATCCAGGAGCTTTCGATCCGGCGAATCCTCGCAAGGGAGGTGAGTTCAAGCTGATTCACACAAAGAAGTGGGATGGAACTCCGGAGGACGAGGGCGTCATGATGTCACTGACGAGATCGCGGCTTACCGATGGCGAATTTGCCTTTCCCGGGACTTTTCGGTGTTTTCTTTCGAAAATGATCGGCCCACTAAAAACGCTTTCGAGCGCAAGTCGATAGAGACCACGCGCGCCAAACTTGGCGCTCCGACTGATCTGGAAGTGCTCCAAAAGACGTTCGATCGTATGAAATTGGCTGTGCCCGCTGCGACCAGTCATGCGGATTGACTACGTCACGTTTAACACCGCTGATGAGGCGCGCCAGATCAGTCGCGCACTCCTTGAACAACAATTGGCGGTTTGCACAAATTGGTTTCCGATCACTTGCGCCTATCGCTGGGAAGAGCGGATTGTCGAAGAGGCTGAAACAGTTCTCCTTGTTAAAACTCAGGCCGGCTATCGCGGCGCAGTGGAGGAAGTCATCCGCCGGCATATATCGTACACAAATTTTGTTGGGGAGATTGCGCCGGAATCTGTCAATCGAAGACTTCCTCAAATGGCTGGATACCGAAGTTCCGTTCGCTCCTACGGCCTCTTTGCGTGGCGAAGAATGTAACACCGATAGAACCGAATAGACGGCAAAGAGGAGGGCTCCAAATGGTTGCACTGACATTAAGGCCGGGGCTTCTTCAAACCGAAGAAAGCATTCAGGATCAGGCCAAGCAGCAATATCGCATAAGAGGCGGAGAGTAAGACCCGCATCCAGGTATCGATCTTCTGCTGAAAGGCCTGCACCAGCGAAAACGCCAGCGGCGGAGCGATCACGGCATAGGTCGCATCTTCCGTTGCCGGCCCGATCGAAGCATCCAGCTTGTCCCGGTAGTAAAGACGCAAGTCAGCAGCCGCCGCTCCGACCATCGCTGAATTCGCCCGATCACGCAGAGAGCAGCGGCTCCGGCACCGGCGAGCATTTGCAAGAAGCACCAGCCGCGAGCTTAAATCAATATGTAGCAGTCTCAAGATCATGGCGAAATCCCGCGGTGCGATATCCATGTTCATCCGTCGGTCATCGGCGGCTCGCGTGCTAAACCAGCGTCTGATATTGTTCCAGGACATAGGCAGGCCGCTGAAGCAAGAACGAGGCCGCCCCCATCAGAATTAATGTTAGGGCCAGGCGCCAGCCGAGCTGACGTGGATAAAGCACTACCAGCAACAAACCAACGGAAAGGGGATAGATTTTGAGGTAGACCGAAAATCCCAGTGCCACCGCCGAAAGTGTCCAGCGTTTTTCGTGCGCGGCAATGATCGCGACCATCAACAATCCAATGATCATCGGATTGACTTGACCATTGTTAAAATTTCCGAGGGAGAGCGGAAGAATCAGGAGATAAACCAGCCAAAAAGATGACCGTGGGAGATGATCGTTCATCTCCGCCTTCAGCCACCAGAAAATCGCCCCGACAAATAGGGTGGCATTCACGAGGCGCCAAAGAACCGACCCCAGCGCAATTGGCAACCATGAAAACGGAGCAAAAAACGCGGCCACCAAAGGACTATAGACGAATCCTCGTGTGTAGGAGTAAAGCGGTTCAGCCGCCGTCCACTTCCGGCCTGCGTCCGCATAGGTTCCAAAAACGTCGTGGCTGTGAGAAAAGAATCGACAATACGAACCCAGATGATCACCAGGACTGCAGCCCAAAGCGCGAGCACAACGACATTGCGTCGGCGGGCGAACGTTGGTTCGACAAACGATTTCAGGTTCTTTCGATCTGCTGCCCCCCGGGCATTGGTCCGATTTTTTGGTCCTCTGGCCAGAGTGAATTGTTAAACAACCACAAAAGAGTATAAATCAAGAACACCAGCCCTGAGAATGGTTGGGTGGATAAGGCCCAGAACGGTTTGAAATGTGGGAGAAAACTTGCTCTCGTCGCCGCAAGCAGCTGAAAAACAAACGCGGCGGTAACAAGAGCGCGGAGGTGAGCAGGCTGAGGCGCGTCAAACGCTTGAACGAGCGCCAGGATGACGGCCGGCGCCAGGATCAGATAGGTGTACGATTCCGTGGCCGGCCCGCAAAGAGTCATCCAGATCGAGACCAGACAGAACAGACCGACTAAAACGCGATCCTTCGCCCGTCCCCTCCAGGTCTGAACAGCGCAGAATAAAGCTAGCGCGCCTGCGGTACCTAACTGAATTAGCGTATAGACCTTGACTGGGATCGGTAGATGTCCGGCCCAGTGCAGCAAAAACCAAAGATCCAACGGAAGCTTTTCGATGGGCCATTGACGTCGATCGTCCGACGTCCGAGTCGCAATCCAGGCATGATATTGGTTCGAAACATAAGGCCAGTGCTGGCAAAGGAAAGGAACGATGAGGAGGAGAAAAAGAGCAATCAGCATCCGCCAGCTGAAACGCCTGGGCGCGATCAGGCAGATAAGCAGCCCGACAGCGATTGGATAGACCTTGAAACAAGTAGCGATTGCCACGCACATGGCTGCGGTATTCCAACGCTCAAGGTAGACGGCGGCGATTGCCAGCAATAGCAATCCCTCCACCAGCGGGTTGGCTTGGCTGATATCGATGTTTCCCACCGCCAGCGGGACCAGGAGCAAATAAACAAGGCCAAAGTTTCCCTCTTTCACACTGGAGAAAGTCTGGTCTTTAAAACAGCTGCCAAACCAGCGAGTAACAAAACGGTGTTCAGGATTCGCCAAAGAATATTGGCCAGCGAGATGGGCATTCACGCGAACGGCGCGAAAAAGGCCGCCACCACAGGGCTGTAAACGAAGCCCATCCATTGGCTATAGATGTTTTCGCCCTGTAGCCAACGGGACCCTGCCAGATGGTAAGTATCAAAAGAGGTACCCCGATGAGAAAGCATTAGCGGACGGAGAATTAGCACCACCAAGACCGCCGTCCAGAGCACCCAGGCGCACTTATTCCAAATGCGATGCCTCTCGAAAATCTCCCATGTCGAAGGTCGAATCGTCGCTTCCATAAGCTCAGAATCGACTCATGCAATATTTTGGGTTCCAGCTCACCGAGTCCGGCTTACCCCGCTTTTTCAAGGGAGGCGAGCGGAAATGTGAGTTCAGAGAAACTTCACGAATGGGGGTTGCTCAAGCCGAAAATTGAAATTAAAGATCTTTTCTGCCAGCTGTTCATCCCGGTCACGGACCTGTTGACGGCAACCGTTACTTTATGGGACCTCCACTCGACACGCGCAAGCTGCAATTCATCGATCGCTGGATCGGCATGCTCGTGTGCGGTGTTCTCAGCTTTGTCCGGCAGCTTACTGCTGGCATTGCCACAGAGGGAAAGTCGGTCCGCAAACCGGCAAAAATCCTGTTTGTAAAATTCGCAGAGCAAGGTTCGACCGTGCTGGCCTACCATGCCATTAGTCGGGCCCTCCAGATGGTTGGCCGGGAAAACGTTTACTTCCTCGTGTTCGAAGAGAACCGTTTTATTCTCGACGTAATGCATCTCATTCCAGAACGGAATGTCGTAACGGTCGGCCATAAGAATATTCTGGATGCCGGGTTCCAGGCACTCCACGCCCTCAAGCGAATTCGCGCCTTGGGTATCGATGCCGCAATCGATCTGGAGTTTTTTTCGCGCTCTTCGGCAGCATTGACTTTTCTATCTGGTGCAAAATCACGGGTCGGGTTTCACACTTTTTTCGGCGAGGGCCCTTATCGTGGCGATCTCATGACGCATCGGTTGCTTTATAACCCCTACATTCATACCAGTCAAAATTTTCAGCTGATGGTCGAGGCCCTGGAACAACCTTGACCGACTCCCGACCTTTGCAGGGACAATACCGGCTTCAGATGCGGTTTCGCCTCAGTTCGTCCCTCCGCACACGGCCCTGGAGGAAGTAAAAGCAATTATCCAACGGGAGAGTGGCAGACAAGGGGAGTTTGCCTTGATTCTTTTGAATCCGAACGCGAGTGACTTGCTACCGCTGCGAAAATGGCCCACCGACCGATATGTAGACCTCGCCCGTCGGCTTTTGGAGCGGTTCACCGACGTTTGCCTGGCCATGACCGGCGCTCCGGACGAAGCGGAAGCGATCGGGCGGGTAGCTGCTCAGGTCGGTTCTCCGCGCTGTTTTTCCTTGGCCGGCAAGACGACGTTGCCTCAACTTCTGGTGCTCTACGCGTTATCTGAGTTACTGATCACCAATGACAGCGGTCCCGCCCATTTTGCCTCTATGACGCCGATCACCGTCATTACCCTCTTTGGGCCGGAAACGCCTCTTTTGTTTCGTGCCTTGACTCCGCGCGCCATCCCGATCTGGATGCAGTTACCCTGTAGTCCTTGCGTCAACGCTTACAACAACCGGCAGAGTCCCTGCCGCGACAACATTTGCATGAAGTCGATAACCGTCGATCACGTTTTCGCGATCGCTTGTCAAGCATACCTGGACCGGCAGAAAGAAAGGGATCGGTTGCTATCGCAAACGAGAGGTCATGACGGCCCTGACTTCCTCGCGATACGCGCGCTGGGCTGCCGCAATTCTGGTCTTGGGAACCATCTTCCGCCTCTGGTACAGCACTCACCTTGAACTCGTCGGAGACGAGGCCTACTACTGGCTATGGTCTCGGCACCCTGATTTTTGCTACCTAGACAAAGGGCCTGTTATCGCCTGGGTTATTTCGGCTGGAACTGCCCTCTTCGGCCAGACGGTGTTCGGAATCCGCTTTTTTGCCACTTTTTTGGGGCTTGGCACCGGAATTGGGATCTTCTTTCTGGCGCGCCGGTTGTTTTCCGATGAGGTCGCTTTCTGGTCGGTTCTCCTGTTCGCCCTGACGCCACTTTTTGCCGCCGGCGCCACACTGATGACCATCGATACCGTTTACATTTTTTCTGGACTCTGGCCGCATTGACTTTCTGGCAGGCCAAAGACCAGACCCGACCCGGATGGTGGCTCCTGACCGGTCTACTCGTCGGGTTGGGTATGCTCTCGAAATATACTGGCGCAATTGAGCTGCTCTCTTTTCTCGGTTTTTGCGCGTGGCACCCGCCGAGTCGTCAACATTTTCGAAGAATGACTCTCCCTGCGATGCTTCTAGTCGTGGCTCTTTTGTTGATCCCGGTACTGATCTGGAACTGGCAACATGGATTTCCGACCAGCCATTTTCTGGTCCATCGTGGTGCCTTGGATGAGGGGATGCGGCTTCGCCCGCTTGAGGTGCTTTCCTTCCTCGGACAGCAGGCGGGGGTCATTTCTCCAATTCTGTTTCTTGGACTTCTCATAGCCGTCTGCTGGCCGGGGTTTGCCTCAACCCCGCGAGTTCAAACCGGGTATCTTCTGGCTCTTTTCCTGCCGCTTTTTCTCGTCTACTTCCTCCTCAGTTTCCAGAAAGCGAGCCAGGCAAACTGGGCAGCTGCCGCCTATGTCAGCGGGTTGATCCTCGTTGCCGCCAAGTGGTGCGCGGCGGTCCGGATTTACCCCTGGGCGAAGGGGGTGGTCTGGACTGGGCTGACTCTCGCTTTTTTGGAAACGGCGCTCCTGCATGAGACGTCCTGGCTCCATCTGCCAGGGCGCCTAGACCCACTCGATCGCGCCCGAGGATCTCGCGATCTGGCCGCTCAGGTCAGTGAAGTGCAAACGAAATTTGGCGCGCCGGTTGTCATTGCTAATAAATATATGACGGCCGCATTGTTGTCCTTTTACCTTCCCGGACAACCCGACACCTTTATGCCGGTTTCCAGCCCTCCGTTCAATCAGCTTGTGCTCTGGCCAACTTATCGCGAAAAGCTTCCTTCGGCCGATGCGGTTTACGTGTCGGACGCGAACCGGGTACTCCCGTCGCTCCAAGCGGACTTTCCGGATATCCGCCTGGCAGGCGAAATTCACGCCGTTCAAGACGGACGCCAAGTGAATCGCTTCTACCTATTCGTCTGCCGCCGATCCCAGCCCATTGTCCAGGCGCCCGTGTCAAAGTGAAATTTTCGGTGAAATCGATTACTCCTGCCCTCCGATTGACGCATGCCAGCGCACTCCTCTTCATTGTACTCCTCTGGGCCGGCATTTACCTTCCAGGTCTCGGCACTCTCCAACTCCAGCACGAAGAACCGAGACGGGCCTTGCCAGCGCTGCACATGCTCGCTTCGGGCGACTGGTTAGTCCCGCGCGTCGGTTCAGAACCTTATTTGCGTAAACCGCCCCTGCTCAACTGGGCGATCGCATTAAGTTGCAAATGGATGGGTAGCGTGAGCGAATGGGCCGTCCGGCTGCCCTCAGTGCTCGCCACCTTGGCACTCGCTGCCACGATAGTCGGAGTTGCCGGCCGTCGATGGCTCGGCAAAGAAGGCGGATTGATCGCCGGGATCTTTTTCCTGGTGAACTTTACGATGATCGAAAGCGGCAGACTCGCGGAGCTCGAAGCCCTCTACGTGGCGATGACCGGAATCGCGCTCGTTTTATGGATGACCTCCTGGCGAAAAGAAGCCGGCTCCTGGCAGCTCTGGCTTTTGCCAGCCCCTTTTCTGGCGCTCGGTATGCTGACAAAAGGTCCAACTCATCTGATCTTTTATTACGGGGTCGTATTACCGGTTCTTTTCTTTGATAGAAATACCCGGTCGCTGCTTCACCCGGCCCATATTCTTTCGCTGATCCTGATTTTCGGAGCGTTGCTCTGCTGGGCCGTTCCCTGTTCCCTGGCGGTGAGCAATCACAACCCGTTGGGTGTTTGGGGTTTTTGGTGGCGTCAGCTCGCTTCCCGTGCTTCTGCAGAGTCTGATCCGCATTTTCGACTCTCTGTCTGGCTGCTCAACGGCCCGCAAACACTGAAGAACTTCTTGCCGTGGACGTTGATGCTGCCTCTTTTGTGGCGGAAAGAAACGATGACGGTTGTTGCGGGCACCGCCAATTCGGTTCCCAGGGACCTGGCATTGTTTCGGGGAGCAAGGTTTGGCGTGGCCGTCACTGCCATTCTGATGATCCTTCTGCCCAATGGTTCTCCACGGTATATCTATCCTCTAATTGTCGTTCCTTGCCTTCTGCTCGGGCGCGCTTTGACCGTGGATGAGGGCTCAGGAAACCCGACGTGGATCGAGCCGATCTGGCGTTGGCTCAATTTACTGTTTCTGGCAATTGTCTCACTCGGCGTAATGGCTATGCCCCTATTCGCGCGCGAAGAACATTGGATTTTACTTTGGACCTGCATGATGGCGGTTCTCGTTGCCGGCATTTGGTTCTCAGCTGTCCAGCGCAGAGCTCGGTCCCCGTCCGTTCCGTCTTCCGACGGCGGTCGTTTACTGCTCAAGCAGCCCGTCATAACCGGTGCTGTCACAGCGCTAGCCATGATGACTTTCGCAATCCTGGTCATGCCACGCATCGACTCGGCAAATAGGCATCGCTCGCGCGAAGTAGCCGGCATGATCCGCGCAGCGCTACCGGCCGGCGCAGAGCTTTGGGTGCTGGAAGATAACTTTCGGCCGTTCTGGTATTATTTGGAGCCCAAGGTGCGGTATTTTCGTAGTTTGGCCGATTTACCGGCGCAGGCTCACTATATCCTCCTGCCCGCAACACAGGTGAAGGTCCTCTTGCAAAACCCGATCTGGCAGAACGCTCCTCCAACTTTCATTCTCCAGGCTGTCGACAATGAAAATAAGGTCTTCGACCTTTATGCGCGTCACTCAACTTAAATCTTCCCGCTCCGGTTCAGCGCAAACTATCGACCTTGACGTTTGTAAACTCCCAAACGTTCTGAGTTGTCTCAGCCGATTCACCGTAAAGCCCGATAAAAGAGAAACCTTGCGGCGGGTTTCCCGATAAAGTGGCGACCTGAATATCGTTGATAAACGCCGTAATCAGATTCCCTTCCGTCTTCACCCGCAACATATTTGTCTTTCCAACCCCGGTCTTGATAGCCGGATTCCCCGTTTTTGCGATTGGGTTTATCCAGCGACCAATGAGCTTTCGGCCAACTGCGAATTTGCCATCCGCCGAGAAAACCAGCGCATAACAATCATTATAATCTTTTGCCCAGAAAATAAGTCCGCCAAGTTGGTCGAGATGGTCCCCCTTAGACATGGCCACTTCTGCCGAAATCTCAGCGTTCGTGAATCCTCGATGGTGATTGATCAGAACCGCGCTGCTATTTAATAGGGGCGTCACCTGAAGCTTGTCCGCTGCAACCGTCCAGTTTGCATCGAGTGGACCCCAACCAGGATTCGACGACGCAAATTGGTCTTGATGTCGAATTTTCACTGCAACAAGCGGAGTGATTGAAGTGGTCGCCCCTCCAACCGGTCGCGCCGGCTCGGATCTATTTCTCTCTTTCGCACGCCAGAAACCAATGCCGCAAATCACCGCAAATGGCAGCAGCATGAGCAGCAAGGCTCGAATCGGCAAACTTTTTGAGCTCTCAATCGGTGGCATGGCTTGCGCCTGGTCCACCGAATTGCTCTGGTCAGCTTCTTGGTAAACGGGTCGCGCACGCTTATCTGAATCCGCGTCACCGGGCTCCTCGGTTGCATCCTGGGCGGGAGTTCGCACCTGATCCTGCGTCGCCGGGTTCTTTGACGCCGCCGCGATTTTGTCCCCGTTTTGATGCTCTGCGGGTAATGGATCGCCTTTGCGGCGGCGAAGAAATCCGCCTACCAGATCGCAGAGCGACTTGAGTCGCAGCGCCGTCTCGGGGGTTACCGCGTCAAGCCAATGCGTCGAATCCGGGGGAAGTTCAGACTGATAGACTACTGGCTGCGACTCAGCTTGAAACGGGATGATGATCAGTCCGTGATTGAAAGCAAGTTCGAGCTGCCGTTCAACCCGATCAGAGCGGCCGGCGTAATCGGAGAGAACAACGATCATGATTTGGCAACCCGCGACAGCATTTGAGATCGATTGATCCCACGCGGTGCCAATATTTATGTCTCTGGGCAGAATCCAACATCGTATTCCGATGGATTCCAACTCGCTGCAGATGGCGTATGCAGTTAACTTCCCGGCCGTAGCATGGTTGATAAATACGTCGTGTGGCATTTACAGCGTACGCAATCGCCGGCCTGAAATGGCTTTCGCGCCGTATCCTCTTGTCGAACGCTCCGGAGGTCAAGACCGCTTTCGGCTCTTGCGATGAGCCGACGCTCCTGGCATACGCGGGCGAAGCCACCTGGTTCTGTCTCGTGATCGCGTGAGCGCGATGCACGCAATTTGCGGCCGCTCGGTCAGGTCAATTTTTTCCTGTTAACCAGGATGCAGCCATGTACGGACTGAACCCTGCAGCTCTTGCGAATCAAATCTGTTTCGCGGCGCGGGGCAGCCGGAAAGTAAACGGTCTTAGCTGATGTGTGGATGATCATTAGGAGTTTTTCGTTTCTTGTTTTAGTTCTGGTCCCGGGACAACCAGTCCCTGGCTCGCCAACAACCCTTCTGCGTCCACTACGTGATCAAAGCATTCGGAACAGAAACGACCATTCAGTCCCTCGTCCCACATCTCCAGCTTTGTCCATAGTCCACAGACCGAGCAGTGACCGAGTCCGGCGTAAGCTGCTTTGCTGATTGAATTATTCATATTGTGAACAAGTATCGCACAGCATTTTAAGTGCCACTTTCTGGAGATCGTATAACCATGAAGAATCGAGGGATTTACGTATGCGACCCCAAGAACCCGGTAGGCAAGCATTGCCGGGTATTTCAGTTTCGAGACGAAAGTCTCCCGTTTTTGGGGAAGGAGGCAGGAGTTGAAGGAGTTCGGGAGTTCAGGAGTTCAGGAGTTCAGGAGTTCAGGAGTTCAGGAGTCAGGTCGCGTCAAGCAAACCCAGAATGTGAGGAAGAGCATGTAGTTGGCAAGAGAACAAAACTCGGAAACACAATACAGGGACCCAGTGGGTTGAACAACCCCACCCGGCAAAGGTTGGCCACCAGCCGGAAGCGAACATTGCGTAGTCGTCAGCGATGGCGGCACGAAGCGTATGGAGCGGGTGCTAAAGCCGTGTGATTGAGCCTCGAAAAAATGACCTGATGCTGGAGCCTTCGTCGTCCTGACAGCGGGGGCAGAATCGAAGCGCCGCGAATGGCTTGGCGCGGAGATCCGACCGGGGTCTGAGAGCAGGGCAAAAGCACGAAAGGGTTCCCTGGGAACTTGAGAGATCCGACTGGCTTCCTTCTAAGGAAAGAACCGGAGTGGTGCGGCGAGACCGGTAGACCAACGCCCAGGCGCAGCGGGAGAGAACTCCAGAAGCCCGAGGCGAGCGAAAGGAAATGGAGTCAAGGAGGTAACCGTCGTTCGAAGGAAAACGAAGAGCGACGGGAGGAGCAGTCGGAAGTCTTAGCATCCTCATAGTACCGCGCGAAAAGTGGCGAACCGAACCGAGGGAGCCACCGAGTAGGGAAGGGGGATGTCGGGCTTGGAAACTGTGGATGGGAAACACAACAAGGGAGGACTCTGTGCCAACATGGGACGTGACAACGAAACAGCCACAGATAGCTACGCAGCGAAATCCTAGCCTGAAGAACCGTATGCGGGAAGCCGATGCCCAGCCGTCGCAAAGGAGAACTACCATGTCAACGGCATCCCAACAAGAGCAAGAAAAAAAAGGATCCGACGCTCCACGCGCGAGCTTCTAAGCGTAAGGCCAGAGGTAGCAAAAGCCCGCAAGGCAAAGGCCACCGGCGAAGGTCCAAAAGGTCCAAACTCGCTAAGTCCAAGCTCACGATTACCAATCCGGATGCCGCCGGGATCGACGTTGGAGCTCGAATTCATTATGCCGCAGTGCCCGAAGGTCGGGCTGAGGTGTCGGTTCGCAGCTTTGGCGCTTACACTGCCCAGCTTGATGCGCTAGTGCAGTGGTTCAAAGACTGCGGAATCACCACCGTGGCGATGGAATCGACCGGAGTTTACTGCGTCTCGTTATACCAGAAGCTCGAAGAAGCTGGTTTTGAAGTTCTGTTGGTCGATGCGCACCAAGCCAAGCATGTGCCTGGACGTAAGAGCGACGTCCAAGGGTCGTCTGCAAGGCGGGAGTAAGGCATATCTGGATCGATACGTGACTGACGAACAACGAAGCAGCCGACCCATTTTCAAGGCAACCTGTGGGCCGCGGCCGGTTGGCTGTTTTTCCTCCGCCGCGGTGGATCGACCGCTATGACCCAGATAGCGGCGGTTTGCTCGCGCCTTGAAAAACAGCCAACTGACCTGCGGCGGAGCCCAAGGGATTTAGGAGACGGTGCACTTGCGTGATAGGCACGCGCTTGATCAAAGCCTGCGAACTGCCGCATCAAGATTTCGGCCTGTTGTCTATCCTCAGGCCTGTCAGGCCCTGCCGGACGCGACTTTCTTTCTCAAATCTTCACGCATCCTGGATTCTCCAACTCCTGTCTCCCGAATTCCCTTCCTGCCTTTTTACAACCTAACCACCTTCGCGCTTCTGATATTTGGATTCGCCAGGATTGATTCAATAATTGTTTCATCCGGCACCGAGTCGAGGTTCAAGACGGTCAAAACTTCGCCGCCACGATGGTCCCTGCTTAAGGACATGTTCGCAATGTTGACCGCGTGTGCCCCTAGGATGGTACCGATTTGACCAACAATGCCAGGGACATCGTGATTTTCTAATAATAGCAAGACGCCGATCGATCGCGCTTCCACATGGCGACCATTGATCCGGACAATTCTTGGCGACGATCCGATAAACGTTCCGGCCACCGAGACAGTCTCCCCGTGACCGACAGCCTGAAGATCAACCAGATCAGTAAATTCACCGGCCGCGCTATCTTTGGTCTCGACCGTCTTCAGTCCAAGGGTCTTAGCGAGCGAGGTGGCATTCACCGGATTGACGTCTTCACCACCGGCTTCCTCCAGAAAACCTTTCAGGATATATCGAGAGATCGGGCTCGTTTCGAAGTCATTGACCTTTCCGCTGTAATTGATTGAAAGCATTTCGCAGCGTTTTGGCGCGACCTGACGTAAGAATCGCCCCAGCTTTTCACCGAAGACAAGATATGGAGCGATCACCACAAGCGTTTTCGCATCAATGTTCGGAACGTTCACCGCATTTCTGATGACTCCTTCGAGGAGCACAGAGCGAATCGCCTCGGCAATCTCGATCCCCACGCTCTCTTGCGCCTCTGCGGTCGAAGCCCCCAAGTGCGGCGTGAAAACAATGTTCGAGAGACTCCGCAAAGGAAATTCCGCCGGCGGCGGCTCGGTCTCGTAAACATCCAGGGCGGCTGCCGCGATCTGTCCTGACTTCAAAGCTTCAAATAAAGCCCGCTCATCGATCAGGCCGCCACGAGCACAATTCACGATCCTCGCGCCTCGTTTCATTTTGGCCATGCGCTCCGCGTTGATCAAGTGTTTGGTTTCCGCCGTTAATGGCATGTGCATGGTCACGAAATCGGATTGAGCAAGCACTTGATCGAGATCCTCGAAAAGCTCGACTTGCAGCGATCTTGCCCGACTTGGAGATAAATAGGGATCGTAGGCTATCGCGCGCATTCCGAAGGCGATTACTCGGCGGGCGATCTCCGTTCCGATCCGGCCCATCCCGAAGATGCCGATCGTTTTGCCATGGAGTTCAACACCTTCGAAACTTTTCCGATCCCATTGGCCGGCCTTCATACTGTCGTGCGCCTGCGGGATATTTCTGGCAATCGAAACCAGCAGCGAAAAAGCGTGCTCGGCGGTGGAAATCGTGTTACCCCCAGGGGTATTCATGACAATGACTCCGCGACGGGTCGCCGCGTCCACGTCCACATTGTCGACTCCGACGCCGGCCCGTCCAACGACCTTCAACTTTTTTGCTGCTTCCAGGACGTTCGCCGTGATTTTTGTCTGGGAACGCACCACGATAGCGGAATAATCAGCTACGATAGCAACCAACTCGGGCTCTTTCAGCCCAGTCTTAACATCCACGAGAAGCTGCCCTCCAGTTTCCAGCAATTCGACCCCCTTTGGCGAGATCGAATCTGCCACCAGAACTTTGGGCTTATCCATGATTCAGCTTTGTCAGTAAGTCTTTAACCAACGCGAACACCGGCAAAGAAGCAAAGCTTGAGATTAAAGTCGAAAATGCCGCTTCCTGCGTCGGTTGCAAAGCTGAATCCCGCTGCCCTTCACTTATCATGCCCGCAGATATCTCCGATTCCTGGCGATCGTCCGAAGTCTCCGCTGCATATCGAGCAAGCGCCATCAGCGGCCAATTATTCCGGTACATATCGTATTTGAGATAAAAGACCCGCGGAAAACCGGTGCCGGTTATCAAAGTTTCGCTCCAGGAGCCATCCGGATTCTGCGACCCAATAAGGTATTCCACGCCACGTTCGGCGCTCGGACGATTTACCTGATGGAATGCACACAACCCAAGCAACGCCCACGCACTTTGTGATGGGGTGCTCACCCCCTTGCCTCGCAAAGCCGGGTCTTCATACGACGCCACGGTTTCGCCCCAACCACCATCTTCATTTTGACAGGCTTCTAACCAATCTCGACCGCGCTGAATCCAGGGTTCATTCATATCCAGACCCACCGCTCGAAGTCCCCGTAAGACCTGAGAGGTCCCGTAAATATAGTTTACGCCCCACCGGCCGTACCATGCACCGTCGGCTTCCTGCTTCTCGTGCAAAAACGCCTTTGCCCGGTCGATTGCCGGATGGCCAGGACGAAATCCGATATCGCCCAGGATCTCGAGCACCCGGGCAGTTACGTCGCAGCAACTCGGATCCAGAATCGCATTGTGATCCGCAAATGGGACATTTTCCAGCAGAGGGTTCTGCACATCTTTGTCAAACGCAGCCCATCCCCCGTCTCTGTTTTGGAAACTAAGCAACCATTGAACTACGCGGTCGTATAAAGGGTCATCCTGGTAGTTCGCGGTATAGAGGGCCAGTAAGACCATCGCGGTGTCGTCTACATCAGGACAAAAAGGATTGTTAAATTCGAAACACCAGCCTGTCGGTTCTGGAGTCGGGTTGTTCACCGCCCAATCACCCGCAATTCGTACTTCTTGCGACAGCAGCCAGGCCACAGCCTTCCGAGAAGAAAGATGATCCTCGCGGATCCCGGAACGGGCCAGAGATACCAAAGTGATAGCGGTGTCCCACACCGGAGAGAAACAGGGCTGAATTCTGAATCCCTGCTCGTCATTAACGAAAAGCTCTCGGAAGTCAGCTTCAGCCTTCTGATAAGTCGGATGGCTTGGCAGATACCCAATGCATCGCAACGCGATCATCGAGTTCAACATTGCCGGAAAAATCGCTGCTAACCCGCTGCAACCGTCTCCGATTCGTTCCAGCATCCATCTCTCGGCGACATTCAAGGCCGTTTTGCGCAACGGAAGGAACCCATTCCGCTCGATAATTTTCAGACACCGATCGATCAGAATAAAGAACTGCTTTAATCCTGCCGCTTTGGTGTGAGGCACCTCGGTCGGATCAAGATAAAGCTCAGAAATTCCACGCTCGGCGGACAGCACTTTCGTCGGCTTGTAATGGTTGATGATGGCCAGGGGCACAACCATGGCTCTTGTCCACGAGGACACCGCATAGAGGTTTACCGGCAGCCATCTCGGGAGCAGAAGAAATTCGACCGGTATCGTCGGTACGGCATCCCATGGGATTTGACCGAGCAGCGCCAGGTACAGTCTGGCGTAGGTATTGGTCTTTTCGATGCCGCCAAGGTCGTGGATCTTTCTTCGCGCGATCGCTAAAATCGGATCGTCCTTGGAGAATCCAGCAAGCGTCAGCGCCAGGTATGCTTTGACTGACGCATTGACTTCAGAGGGACCGTCAGGATAGATGTTCCAGCCGCCGTCAGGCAATTGCCTGGATAAAATGTGGTCAATGCACTTTTGCTGGAGATCGAAATCGATGTCTCCCGACCAATGCATAAAAGTCACGTAGTCAGAACAAAGCGTTGAGTCGACGATCAACTCACCTATCCAATACCCCTCGGGATGTTGAAGACTGATTAAATGCTGCTGCGCCCTGGAAATGGCCTGTTTTAGGAGCGAGTGCGCTCCTGCATCGTCATTCACCATGCTCTCCCGTTCAACAATTCATTTTAGCCGCGCGCAACAACCGCCTCCTGCTTCGGCTTGGCTGCGGCCGCCGAGATCCCATTAAAGACGATCTTGAGATCCGGATGATTTTTTGGCTTAGGGCGCGGGCCAAAGTTAAACCAAATGTTCTTCCAGGTGTCACCAGGTTTGCCTTGCAAACCAATTGTCGCAGAGGGTTCATATCCACACTGGACCATGCAGTTTTCGCATCGAGGGTCTCTGGCTACGCCATCGACAACCCCGTATTTACTCCAATCGACTTTCTCCTGCAGCTCTTTGAAGGTGCCGTAATGACCGTCGGTCATGAAGTAACATGGAGCTTTCCAGCCCTTGATGTTCCGGGTCGGAATTGCCCACGCCGAACAGGTGAGATCGCGCAGTCCTGCCACGAATTCCAAATAAACCGGCGTTCCAAAAAGCGGGTAGTTCTTACCCCAGATTGTCGCTCGAGAAAACTTTTCGATCGTGGCTCGTCGCGTCAGAAAGAATTTCGCCGGGTCCAGTCCCAGGCGTTTTGCCATGTCCTTCTTAGCCGCATCGTAGTCGTAGCCGGGCGAAATCGTATGGCCATCGACCCCTAACGTCGCGAGAAAACCGAACAGATGCTCGATCTCGGCCACATCCGTCTCCCGATAAACCGTCGTGTTCGTGGCCACCTGAAAACCGAGAATCTTCGCCATGCGCATTGCAAGAACACATTCCCGGAAGACACCTTCCCGTTCCACGATGATATCGTGGGTCTTTTCCAGCCCGTCCAAATGCACGTTCCAATACATCCAGCCATTAGGCGAGATCACCGGTTTGTTCGGATCCTTCGGGCCTTTCTTTATCTGCTCTATTTCGCTCGGTGTAAGCAGCTTTTCAGCCCCCAGCCGGTCCAGTTGCGGGGAAACCAATTCTGGCTGGCGGGCAAACGATGCCGCTAGATAGTCTCGCATCTTTTTCCGCATCCACATCCCGTTGGTGCAGACATAAACAATTCGACGTTGGGCCAGCAGACCGTTCACCAAGGCCTCGATCTCAGGGTAGATGAGTGGCTCACCCCCGCAGATAGAAACCATCGGAGCGTTGCACTCGATGGCTGCCTGAAGGCATTCTTCCAGAGGCATCACATCTTTCATCGCGGTCGAATATTCTCGAATTCTACCGCAGCCGGTGCAGGTCAAATTGCAGGTGTGCAACGGCTCGAGTTGGAGGACCGTGGCAAATCGCTTCGTCCCTCGCAGCTTATGCCGCAAAAGATGACCAGCTATTTTCAATGTCAGCGCCAAAGGAAAACGCATATTTAAAATCCGAGTAACGGACGCAAGCTATCCGCACTGCGATATGATTCAAGAACAACGTTAAAGGTTAACGGCGTTAGACAGACGTCCTTCTGAGACGAAATATTCGGTAACGCCGTTCTGCGTCGACGGCATGCGGGCACACCTTGGACGTTTATGATCTCCCTGGACATATTCAAATGTGGTTAAAGCGGTTACCGTGGGATGGCAGCAACCTGGTTAAGGCTAAATTTCATCAGACTACGGGATTGTTGCAAGTCTCGTAACGATCCTCTCGGTTAATCCGTCTTTACCATTTTCGCAAGGATCGAAACGCACTTTTTCGTTCCCCCGCAGGAGAACCGGATGAAATAAAATCGCTTCTTTAATCTATATTATATCAGTAGACATTCGATTTTTTTCGGATAAATTTCGTTCCTGATTAACCCGCATCATTGCCCAAAAGGAGATTGCCCATGAACCCATCGTTGTCCGTCGCAACTGACCGGGAAAGACCAGCCCGATTACCTGCTGATGATCCCCAGGAGAAGATCTGGAGCCCGCTCGACCTCCTCGTTGAGCAATCGGCCGGTCTCGCCAAATGGCGCAATCTCGCCGTCGAAGAATCCGTGGTACCAAGCTACGTTTTCATTGGTCCTCGAGGCGGCCACGTTCCGATCCGTCTCGCGCTGCTGGGCGGGATGAGACCCGAAGACGACCTCAGCACGAGCGCGATTGTGAAGTTGTTGGTGGAATTGGATCTTGCTCCGCTTTTAGCGCAGGATTTCGCGCTTTTTGGTTATCCAGTCGCTAGCCCTCATCGCGCTTCCCAGCACTATCCGGATTTTACTACCAATTTTTGGACCGATGGGACCGACCCGGTCATCAAGTACTTTGAACATGAACTAACGGAAAACCAATTGGACGGGATAATCGTTATCGCGGCGGATGAATCAACAGATGGTTTCCAGATGCGGGTATCCAGCCGGGTGATTGCTTCCGAGGTTCTCTGGCCTGGTTTGGAGTTGGTCGAGCGGTTTGTCCCGCTGGCGAATGAGCCGATCCAGATATTCCCACGGCTGGACAGTAATCATCATTCGGTTTTCAGCCT
The DNA here is from genome assembly GCA_963742335.1 of uncultured Verrucomicrobiae bacterium. Classification (GTDB taxonomy): domain Bacteria; phylum Verrucomicrobiota; class Verrucomicrobiia; order Chthoniobacterales; family JAFAMB01; genus JAFAMB01. The sequence continues at coordinate 65,446 of CAVULL010000032.1, read as the reverse complement.
TGGCAACGTCCGCCCGGGACCTTTCAGCCTGCTGATCCGGACCCCGAAGTGTATGCCCCTTGAGAACCAGGTCTCGGCCATCATCTTCAGCGTGAAGCAGATCCTGCACTATTATCGAGTGTTGGTAAGCCATGCGGCCAGTCTTTAGGGGAAAAGCCCGGCGTATTCTGGAGCAACTTCTCCTCACGTCGCACTGGGCGGGTCCCAGCCAACGTCGGGCTGATGAGTGCGGTGCCGTTCCATCTCGAATATCTCTTCCAAGCTGAGGATCCGCTCTCTGGCTTTTGCGATGTATTTCGACTCATCTTCGGAGTATTGGGCAAGCTCCTTGACCGTTTGTTCATCGTAATCCCGGAATGCTTTGGCAACTCGTCGAGCTTCGTAAGCCCGGAAACCGAGCATCCGAAGCGCAGCCACGCTAAGATCCAACGAACTATCCAGAGTCTCCCGAAAGATGCGGTCGACACCATGCCTCAACAGGCGATAAGCATGATCGCGTCCCGCAGCTCTCGCCAGGATCTGCAAATTTGGGAAATGCTTTTGCACCGTATCAACAATGACCAGAGATTTCTCTTCGTCATCGATGGCTATGATGATGAGTTTTGCCGTGCCCGCGCCTGCGGCTTGCAGCATCTCTAATCGCGACGCGTCCCCATAGAATACCTTGGCTCCCAATTTACGGACGAGCTCCACTTGGTCGGCATCGAGGTCCAGCACGGTCGTTCTGATTCCTTGCAAATTCAAAATGCGACCAACGATATGCCCGAAACGGCCAAACCCAGCCAGAATCACCGGGTTATCCTTTTCATCGATATCATCCGCTTCCCGGTCGGGGAGCTGGCTCGAAAACAACGGTTGGACCAGGCGTTCGTTGATCATGAAGAGGAAAGGGGACGCCACCATTGACAGAGCCACCGTCGCGACCAGGAGATTCCCGATCCGCTGGTCGAGAACCTGGTTCTGTGCAGCAAACGAGACCAACACGAACGCAAACTCGCCACCCTGGGCCAAAGCGAATGCAAACGTGAAATTCTGACTCTTTTCCAGACCACTGATTTTGCCAATGCAGAGAAGGAGGAGGAATTTGGCGACCAGCAAGCTCGAGACCAATCCGACGATCATGAGTGGTTGAGATCTTATGAGCGGCAGATCGATACTGGCACCGACAGAAATGAAAAAGAGCCCGAGCAAAAGGCCTTTGAAAGGCTCGATATCCGATTCGAGCTCATGTCTGTACTCGCTTTCGGCGAGAACCACCCCGGCCAAAAACGTCCCGAGCGCCGGCGATAAGCCAACTTTCAGCATCGCCAGCGCAATTCCCACCACCAACAGCAGGGCTGCGGCAGTGAATATCTCCTGCAGCCGGATGCTCGCCAGATATCGAAACACCGGCCGGACTAGAAACCGCCCTCCGGCAACGATCGCAGTGACCACTCCGACCACCAGCAGAGCGCGCTGCCATGGCGCACTTTCCGCTCCGTGCGTGGATGACGTTGAAACAGCGCCGGCAACCGCGAGGAGAGGCAAAATCGCCAGCATCGGAATCACCGCAAGATCCTGAAATAACAGAACCGAGAATGAGGTCTGACCTCCTTTGCTGCTTAGTAAACCTTTCTCGCTTAATGTTTGGATGGCAATTGCGGTGGAAGAGGCCGAAAAGATCATCCCAATCGCCAAAGCAGATTGAATTCGGAGGCCGGCAGCCGATGCAAGGCCCGCAATAACCAAGGTAGTGAGAACAACCTGGACGCCACCAGTCCCGACGATCGGCCCCCGAAGTCGCCAGAGCAGGCTTGGACGAAGCTCGAGACCTACCAGAAATAGCATCATCACCACGCCGAATTCGGCTACGTGCATCACGCCTCCTCCGCCATGCCCCACCAGACCCAGCAGATGTGGGCCGATGATCACTCCGGCCAGGAGATATCCAAGCACCGACCCCAGGCCAAGTTGCTTTGCGATCGGCACGGTCGCTACCGCTGCCAACAAATAGATAAATGTCTGAAAAAGTAGTCCTTCGGTTTCCATGAAGCGTCTGGATTGAACGTGCTAAGCTAAGGATGTTTCTCGGTGATCGTTAAACCGAAACCACTCGCTATGCGATCGAAGCGGAGGGCTCGAGAATCTCATTCAGGTAACTCAACTCTTCGAACTCCGCGAGGTCGAACCGACCGTCTCGTAAGTTTTCCACCGCGCGTCGATAAAGGGCAGCAGGCACCGCCACCTCCTCCGCGCTTTTCATGGCCAATGTCCCGCTCACCACGAAGGGAGGCAGATAAACCATCCCGCACAGTCGGACAGTCTGTTCGAAGGGCCTTAAAAGTTCTCTAATCGTAAAATAGTTGTTGCCATCTCGCTGGTAAGCCGATTTTGGGCCGCCGGTCGTAATCGCGGTTAGAACCCATTTCCCGTTGAGTTGCGTTCCTTGAGCGCCGTAGGCAAAACCGTATTGCAGAACAAGATCTTCCCATTCCTTCAGAAGCGCCGGGCAGCTGTACCAATAAAACGGATGCTGAAAGACGATGATATCGTGGCTTAGCAGCAATTCTTGTTCGCGCTTCACATTGACGGAAAAATCAGGGTATTCCTCATAGAGATCGTTGATTGTCACGTCCTCCAGACTCTGCAGGGCAGCGATAAGCTTTCGATTAACCCTGGATTTCTGGAGAGCCGGGTGGGCAAATTGGATGAGAATTCGTTTAGCCATCTTACTTGTTGCGTCTCTTTTATTCCGCTATTCCGTCTTCAGCCTCGCCGGATAGCTGTCTCTATTTTACTGTCTGTCCGTTCATTTGCTAAATCGAATAAGTTCATGTCACCGTGCCTGTTGCAAAAGAAGATATTGATTTTTTGGGGAAAGAACGTATGTGGAACTGTCGTTTTTCGCCGCTCTCTTAGCGGTGTTGAGCGAAAACAGTCCCCCAGCAAAAATGAAAAATACCAAAGTTTTAAGTCGTTCTATTAGCATGATCGGTCTGTCGGCGATGATCGCCGGCTCCGTGACCGCAACTATTGCCGCAGACAAAAAGCTCGTCGTCGGGTTTTCTCAAGTAGGCGCCGAGAGTGGCTGGCGCACGGCCAACACGGACTCGATTAAAGCCGAAGCAGCCAAGAGAGGCATTGATCTGCGCTTCTCAGACGCCCAGCAGAAGGAAGAGAACCAGATCAAAGCGATCCGATCATTCATCGCCGAAGGGGTAGATGTGATCGCCTTTTCCCCGGTGGTCGAGACCGGGTTTGAACCGGTCCTCCAGGAAGCTAAGAAGGCAGGAATCCCCGTCGTGCTTTCTGATCGAGCCGTAAAGGTCTCGGACCCTACCCTCTATGTCTCTTTCCTCGGTTCTGATTTCATCGAGGAAGGCCGGCGCGCAGGGAATGCGGCGGTGAAGCTGACCGACGGTAAGGCGAACATAGCCGAGTTAGTCGGCACTGTCGGATCTGCGCCGGCGATTGATCGCAAAAAAGGCTTTGAGGAGGTCCTGGCTAAGAATCCAGGAATGAAAATCATCATGTCTCAAAGTGGCGACTTCACCCGAGCCAAAGGCAAAGAGGTCATGGAAGCATTCTTGAAGTCTCCCAATGCCAAAGATATCAACCTTCTCTTCGCCCACAATGATGACATGGCCTTAGGAGCGATCCAGGCAATGGAAGAGGCCGGTATCAAGCCAGGTGTGGACATCAAAATCGTTTCCATCGACGGTGTCAAAGGTGCCTTCGAGGCGATGAAGGATGGCAAACTGAACGTCACGGTCGAATGCAATCCTCTTCTCGGACCGCAACTTTTTGACTTGGTTGAGGCGGCCGCAGCCAAAAAAGAAGTGCCAAAACGCGTGGTCACCCAAGAGGGCGTTTACGAGCAATCTCAGGCCGCCGCAGAGCTGCCAAAAAGACAGTACTAGAATCTAACACGTGGTTTATTTAAGTCGGGCGCTCGAACCGAATGGAAGAGCGCCCGACTTTTGTAGTGATATCCCGAAAGTGGCTACTCCGCTTTTAGAAGTAACTGCTCTCAGTAAAGGCTTCCCTGGCGTCAAAGCCTTGGATGCAGTCGATCTGATGGTTCAGGCCGGCGAAATCCATGCGTTGATGGGAGAGAATGGCGCTGGTAAAAGCACCTTAATCAAGGTTTTAACAGGTGTTTATCCCCGGGATGCCGGAGAAACGCGGTTGGAAGGAAAAATTATCGCGCCAAAGTCGCCGCGCGAGGCAGAGGCACTTGGGATCAGTACAGTGTACCAGGAGGTGAACCTCATCCCCCACTTATCGGTGGCCGAGAATATCTGTCTCGGCCGGCAGCCGACCTGGCTCGGGGCTATTCGATGGGGCGCAATTGCCAAGCGGGCACGAGAGGCTTTAGCTCGGCTCGACCTCTCTTTGGACCTGAAGCGGCAGCTCTCGTCTTATTCGATCGCCATTCAACAGATGGTGGCCATTGCTCGAGCGCTCGATATTTCGGCCAAACTGCTGATCCTGGATGAGCCGACGTCAAGCTTAGACAAGACGGAAGTAGAAGAGCTGTTCAAGAAGCTTCGGAAACTCCGGGAAGGCGGTCTCGGAATTATTTTTATTACCCACTTTCTCGAGCAGGTGTACGAAATCTCCGACTTGATCACCGTCTTGCGAAATGGTCGGCGAGTCGGTTGTTTCACCACCAGGGAACTTCCTCGGATCAAACTCGTTTCCCATATGATCGGAAAGGAGGTCCACGAAGTAGAGGCGCTGGAAAGGAAGCGGGCAAGTACCGCGACGATTCGTTCCGATCGACCGATCCTCGAGGCGAAAGGTCTGGGTCGGAAAGGATTCATTCACCCGCTTGATCTCGAAATCAGGCCCGGCGAGGTTTTAGGGCTCGCGGGTCTTCTCGGTTCTGGAAGGACGGAAACAGCGCGACTCCTTTTCGGAGTCGACCGGCCGGACCAGGGCGCCGTCTTGATGAATGGTCGATCGGTGAAATTCAACTCGCCGCGTGCCGCGATCCGTTATCGTATTGCCTTGACCCCGGAAGATCGGAAAGTGGCTGGAATTATTCCAAACCTTACTGTCCGCGAGAATATCGTCTTAGCTTTGCAGGCCAGTCGAGGAACCTGGCGGCGTTTACCGATTCCCGAGCAAGAGAAACTCGCCGACCGATTCATTCAATCGCTTGATATCAAGACTCCCACGCGGGAGCAGTTACTACGAAATCTCAGTGGTGGAAATCAGCAAAAAGTCTTGCTCGCCCGATGGCTTGCCACTGAGCCGAGGCTGTTTATACTCGACGAGCCTACCCGCGGCATCGACGTGGGTGCCAAAGCCGAAATCGAAAAACTGATCCAATCGCTTCGGCAAGAGGGCCTGGCAGTGCTCTTTATCAGCTCGGAATTGGAAGAAATTGTTCGGCAAAGTCAGCGCGTGGTGATCTTGCGCGATCGCCGTAAAGTTGGTGAACTGACAGAGGCAGAGATCTCGGAACAGGCGATCATGCAGTCCATCGCCACTGCGAATATGGAGCGGCCGGCAGCATGATCGATTGGCTTTCTGACCTGCTATTCTGGGTATTCATTGGTGCAATTTTGTTCTCGTTGCGCCGGCAGCGGATTTTCTGGACAGTCGGTGCGCTGGCCTTGCTCCTGCTTTTTAATCAGTTTTTCACTCCCGGCTTCTTCCATATTCAAATGTTGAACGGGCACTTTTACGGTTCACGAATCGATGTGCTCAACCAGGGAGCGAAAGTCATGCTGTTGTCCCTGGGCATGGTATTAGTCATCGCTACCGGCGGAGTCGATCTTTCAGTCGGCGCAGTGATGGCGATCTCCGCGGCGGTCTCTTCCCGATTGCTGGTCACCGAGCATCAGCCGGCGGGTGTTGCTATCACCGTAGCTTTGGCCATCTGCGTCTTGGCTGGCGCCTGGAATGGTCTCCTGGTCGCGGGATTCGGAATCCAACCGATCATCGCGACTTTAGTCTTGATGGTTGCCGGACGCGGCATCGCCCAGCTAATCACGGAAGGACAGATCATCAATTTCCTCGATCCGACGATGGTTTATCTGGGGAATGGTCACCTCTTCGCTTTACCGTTTACTCTGACGCTGGTGATTGTCATGCTGGTGCTGGCCGTTTTCCTGGTGCGGCGCACCGCACTCGGACTCTTTATTGAGTCTGTCGGCGACAATTACGAAGCGAGTCGTTATTCTGGGATCAACGCCAGACAGGTTAAGTTTTTAATCTATACTTTTTCCGGGTTCTGTGCCGGACTTGCCGGGCTGGTGGCGTGCTCAAATATTAAGAGCGCGGATGCAAATAATATCGGCTTGTACCTCGAGCTGGATGCGATCCTGGCTGTAGTGGTCGGCGGCACTTCGCTGCAGGGAGGACGCTTTTATCTGGTCGGTGCCGTCGTTGGAGCGTTGTTTATCCAGACTCTCACGACAACCTTATACGCTCGAAACGTGAGTTCTGATGTCTCTCCCGTCCCAAAGGCGCTGGTAATCATCGCCGTCTGTCTTTTCCAAAGCGATGTGTTCCGCGCGCGAATGAGCCGACTCTTTCGGCCATTGACCAGGATTTTGAAACCTCTCAGTTCCTTCAAACTGTTTACCGCGCCGAGGCATGACTCGCCTGAACCCTAAATACATACCTCTCCTCGCAACCGCCGCCGTACTGATTTTGGTGTTCGGCACCGGCTCTTTGCTCTATCCAAATTTTGGCACGCCCCGCGTGATCGTGAACCTCTTAGGCGATAACGCATTCGTCGGGGTTGCTGCCGTGGGGGAATCGTTCGTGATTTTGGGGGGCGGTATCGATCTTTCGGTAGGGTCGATGGTGGCTTTTGTCGGCATCCTCATTGCCCAGCTTTTGCAGAATGGATGTGACCCGTTCTTGGCCATGGGAATCGCCCTTTCTTTTGGACTCGTCGCCGGAGCTGTCATGGGCTTTCTGATCCACTATTTCGAAATGCCTCCCTTCCTGGTCACCCTGGCCGGCCTCTTTTGTCTGCGTGGTCTTGGTTTTGTGATTCACCCTGAATCGATCGGAATCGACCATCCGTTCTACGCCCAGGTCCTGCCGCAGCTTTCGATCCTGGTCGCCCCAAAGGCTGTGCTGCCGTTCACCGCCATCTGCTTTCTGGGATCGGTCGTAGTCGGAACTTTCATTGCCGGTTTCACACGATTCGGACGGAGCGTTTACGCTATCGGCTCGAGCGAAAGCTCTGCTCGATTGATGGGCGTACCCATCGGGCAGACCAAGATCATGACCTATGCGCTGGCCGGTTTTTTTTCCGCCTGCGGAGGGATTGTTTCGACGTTTTACATGCAATCCGGCAATCCGGCCTCCTTTGTCGGTCTGGAGTTGGACGCCATTGCTGCGGTGGTCATCGGAGGAACCTTGCTCACCGGCGGAGTCGGCTTCGTCCCGGGAACTCTCATGGGTATCCTTATTCTCGGCTTGATCCAGACAATGATCACTTTCAACGGCACGCTGAACAGCTGGTGGACTAAAATCGTCATCGGAGCCCTCCTCTTGATTTTCATTGTCTTGCAAAAGCTAATCTCCCGGCGCGCGACTCAACCCGCTTGACAGAAGAACCCCTCCCGGTTTGCGGAAAGTCAGAAGCAGATCGAAACACGCACACGCCCAAAAACGTTCCTCGCCCTCTATCCGCGGCTGAATTACTTAGTCGCCATGCAATGGCTACTATGGGCAGTCCTTTCGGCGTTGTTTGCTGGAGCAACCGCGATTCTCGCAAAAATCGGGGTGTCGGAAATCAATTCAAATCTAGCCACAGCTATTCGCACCACGGTGATTCTCCTGTTTACCTGGAGTATCGCCCTCGCGACCACCCGCGACAGTGAGTTTGGGTCCATCGGGAAGAAAACGTGGGTTTTCCTAATTCTTTCGGGCATCGCGACTGGTCTTTCCTGGCTCTGTTATTTTCGGGCCCTGCAGTTGGGTGAGGTTTCCAAAGTCGCTCCAATCGATAAGCTGAGTGTGGTCATTGCCATGGCTCTGGCCGTCGCTTTTCTTGGCGAACGGCTTAGCCCGCGCGAGGGGATCGGTGCTGGACTGATCGTTCTGGGCGCGATCGTGCTCGCTTGGAGATAGGCCAGGGCATCTAAGGTTCCCGAACCGGCGTACTACCCGATGGAATGGGCACTCTCCTCCTGACGATCGTACCCAAATTCGTCATGCAACAAAGACCAAAAGCGATCTGCCAGTTACGCGCTGTCATCGAATCTCAGAATTCGCTTGATTGTTCGTCTATTCCCGGGCCTTGATCTATGTGCGCGGCTCAAACGTTTCCCTCCCTGGTTGACTGGAATGGTTCCGTCCAATCGATTCAGACAAACCAAGGAGACCGAAAACGAGGCCGCTCACGCGGTATGACCACTCCGGGGCAGGAATCCGATAACGACTTTGAAGCACGGTTGATAAGCCGAATTGCTGCAGGGGAGGGTTCCGCCTTTGATGCGCTCTACAAGCGATTCTCCGGGTCTCTTTACGGCATGGCATACCGAATGATGAATGATGCCAAGGAGGCAGAGGACGTTCTGCAGGAGGGATTTACCTACATCTGGCGAAAGGCGGCGACTTACGACCCAGGCCGCAGCAGCCCGTTCGCCTGGGCTGTTATGATCACTCGAAATAAGGCGATCGACAGACTGCGGGTTCGCCAGCGGCTTGATAAATTACGCGAAAGAGTCACCTCTGAAGAGTCCTTCTATCAAGACAAAGATGAGACTTCAGCGAACGAACCGACTCTTCGGGAAAGAGGTGTGCTGGTCCGTTCGGCTCTCCAGCAGATCCCTCAGGAGCAGCGACAAGCGCTGGAACTCGCCTTTTTCGGCGGCTTGACTCACGAGCAAATCGCCGAGCGGCTCGATACGCCGCTTGGTACGATCAAAGCGCGAATTCGACGCGGTCTGCTTAAATTGCGCGACTGTTTGAAGGAGGGGTTATGATCGACGAACCCAAACAGGAATTGCTTGTTCAGTATTTCCTCGACGAAGTGGATCCGTCGACGGCCGAGAAAATACGAGCCGAACTCGAGACTGATGCCGAGCTCCGCGAGTTTGTCCGGGAAACCGAGGATGCCTTTACTTCAATGGCTTATGCCGTGCCGCCGATGGAGCCGCCGGCAGGGCTTCCTCAACGGATTCTTCAGTTGGAACGGAATGTCTCCGGAAAGCCCTCGCCTGCTTCCCGGCCCAACATCATTTGGTTGATTGTGCCCTGGGCATTGGCCGCTTGCCTTGCTATTGCCTGCGCTGTTCTCGGTCTTGAGCGAACTCGACTGCAGAAAAGGACCGAGGAAGCCAGCCAGGAACTTTTGGCAGTTCAGCAGAAGAGTGCGCAGATCGAACAAGAACTGGCGACGCTGCAGAGCAAAAATGTGCTGGCAGAAATGAGCATTGCAACGCTGAAAGCGCAAGTCTCGGCCTACGAGACAGCATCTGCGGTAGTTGTCTGGGACAAAAACCGAAAGAATGGGGTTCTTCAACTGGACAAATTGCCTCCACCCGCAGCGGGAAAGGACTATCAATTGTGGGTGATCGATCCAAAAATCCCGCAACCTGTCAGCGCAGGCGTTTTGGCAGTGCCTAACGAGGGACTGATTCGCGCCAGCTTCCACCCGGTGACTCCGGTCGAATCTGCTGGTGCATTCGCCATTAGCCTCGAAAAAGCCGGTGGCTCCCTCAAGCCGGAAGGCCAAATTATCCTCGTCGGAAAATAAATCCACGTCCCGCCATGCAAGGATCTAAACCCGGCAGTCGCTGGGTCGCTGGTATGCCTCTACTGTCAAGAATTGATGACTGACCCCTTTGCCGGTTTCCGGTTTGCCCTACTCAAAGAGGCAAAGCGGGACGCTCCGCTTACCCGCCAGATGCTGGACAACCAGCAGCCAGCCAAGGTCGATAACGATAGGGGAAATCGCTCAAGCCATCGAAGGGGCTGAGCTGCCTGCAAAGGGGCCATGTCGGGCCAGTCAACGATTCTTGACGGTAGACCAATGCTGGCTGGCCGGGTGCGAAGGCATTAAGACGAAGTGCTTGAAACCGGCGCCTCCCATCTTCAAAAAGGCGATACTTTAGTCAAGAATTGTTGACTGACCCCTTTGCTCGCCGGCCGGATCCGCTCCCGTTCTGCAACTTCCGACCCTGAATTTCTGAACTCCGGATTCGACATGAAACTGTCACATGAAACAGATTGTTCCTAGTCGCCCGCTCTGAAATATTGCCGGGCGCGATCGAGATGAAATCAACCGCAACACAACTCGGCGCCGTGGAGATCAAGCGCACCTTTAGCTGGGTGGACATTGTCGTGCTGCTTGGAGTCTTCGGGTTGCTCTGGACGACGCTTCACTTTGGCCGGGGTATGGTCATACACTTCGACGAGAGTCAGTCGTTCGACATCTCAACCGATGTGCGCAACATTCCGTACTATGCCGGTCGGACAGTTTTGAGAATGTGGCTGGCCTTCGGGTTCTCCCTGTTGTTCACATTTTCTGTGGGATATGCCGCTGCGAAGAGTCGGATGGCGAGGGCGGTGATTTTACCGGCTCTCGACATTTTGCAATCCGTCCCGGTGCTTGGGTTTTTGTCGATTACCGTAACTGGCTTTATGGCTCTCTTTCCCGGGAGCCTGCTTGGCGTCGAATGTGCCAGCATTTTTGCGATTTTTACCGGTCAGGTTTGGAACATGACCTTTGGCTTTTATCATTCGCTGGTCACCATTCCGAACGACCTTCAGGAGGCTGCGACCAACTTCCGTTTATCCCGCTGGCAGCGGTTCGGTACCCTCGAAGTGCCCGCATCGATGCATAGTCTGATCTGGAATTCTATGATGTCTTTTGGCGGAGGTTGGTTCTTTGTGGCCCAAAGCGAAGCTATCACAGTTCTTAACAAGAATATTAAATTGCCCGGCTTGGGCTCCTACATGGCAACCGCAGTTGAGAAAGGCGATAACACTGCTGCCATTTGGGCGATTGTCGCGATGCTAACGGTTATTCTCGCTTCAGATCAGCTTATCTGGAGACCGCTCTTGGCTTGGGCTGACAAGTTCAAGATGGAGTTAGTGGAGTCCGGGCAGGCGCCTCAGTCCTGGCTTTACACCTTCCTTCTGCGTGCCTACATCTTTGAGTGGGTTGAAGAGAAGATCTCGCAACCTGTCCTCGATGCGTTCGTCCGTTTCAAGAAGGGACTAAGCACGCTGGACGTTGGCCCTGCCTATCCGAGGCAGCTGGCCAGCCGATGGATCTTCAGGCTAGCGGTGACAATTTTTGCGCTCTGGCTAGCATATCAGACCATTCTCGGAGTCATCGCGGCTGCCGAAGCCGTCTACAATCACGTCAGCTGGCAGCAGTTTCTTCATCTCTGCTTCCTGGGATCGTTAACGATGGGACGGGTCGCCACCATGACCGTGATAGCAACTCTGGTTTGGACACCGATTGGCGTCTGGATTGCCTCCAAGCCTAACATCGCCCGAATTGCTCAGCCGTTCGCCCAAATAGCGGCTTCCTTCCCGGTCAATATGACGTTCCCTTTCGTTATCGGCTTTTTCGTCGCAACACACATCAGTATTAATTGGGGCAGCATCCTTCTCATCGCGATGGGCACTCAGTGGTATATCTTGTTCAATGTGATAGCTGGTGCCATGGCCATCCCAAATGATCTGAAAGAAGCGGCCAGGACCTACGGATTGCGTGGGTGGCCCCTCTGGCGCACCCTGATCTTGCCCGCGATTTTCCCGTTCTGGGTAACCGGCGCTTGCACTGCGGCCGGCGGAGCGTGGAACGCCAGTATTGTCGCGGAACTCGCCACCTGGGGAAATACAACTCTGCGGGCGGACGGTTTGGGCGCCTATATCGCCGAGGTGACGCAAAAGGGCGATACGCCGATGATCATCTGCAGCATTGCGGTGATGTGCATTTTTGTCGTAATTACCAATAAACTGATTTGGCGAAGGCTTTACGGGTACGCTGAAAAGCGTTTCCATCTGGATTGAAGGAAATGACCACTGCGCTCAAACCAAGTCTGACGGGGCCGGCTATCCAGAAATCCGCTATCGCCGAACTCTGCAATGTCACAAAAACGTTTGCTGTTGCGGGGGGCCGTGAACTCAAGGTGCTCGATCAGATCGACCTGGCTATTCATGAAGGAGAATTGTTAGCGCTCTTAGGTCAATCTGGGTCGGGAAAATCGACTTTGCTCAGATGTCTGACAGGGTTGACAACGCCGACGACCGGCCGGGTGCTAGCTTATGATAAGCCTCTGCAAGGCATAAATCCGCATGCTTCGATCGTTTTCCAGACCTTTGCTCTTTACCCATGGCTGACCGTTGAGCAGAACGTTGCCGTTGGCCTGATGTCCAGGCTGGTCACCCGCGTCGAAAAAGAGGCCGCTGTTGAGAAGGCGATCGACCTGATTGGATTGAATAACTACCATGACGCCTATCCGCGTGAAATATCGGGAGGGATGCGCCAGCGCGTGGGCATTGCCCGGGCTCTCGTAGCCGAGCCCAAAATCCTTTGCCTGGATGAGGCTTTCAGCGCTCTGGATGTTCTCACCGCTGAGAACCTCCGAAACGAAGTTGTGACCCTTTGGAAGGAACAGGCCACCACTTTGAAAAGCATCTTCATGGTGACGCATAACATCGAGGAGGCTGTTGAAATGGCCACCCGCATCTGCATTCTGTTTCCCCATCCCGGGCGTCTCGGTCTGGTCATGGAAAATAACCTCGCCTATCCGCGAAATCCGAATGATCCGGAATTTCAGCGCCTGGTCCATGTTATTCACGAGACGATTACGATGCAGGCTTTGCCTGATCATCCCCCAGAGCCGCCCCCGGTTTCCGGTAGACCCATATCCAGGGCGCGGACGCGGATGGAATCGATACCCACCGTTCCGGTAGGGCGAATCCTTGGATTGCTGAGCATTCTCCAGGACCATCCGGAACTGGACAACGTTTACGATATCGCCAATGAGATCGGCAAAGATTACGGAGAGACAATTTCACTGGTCAAAGCAGCCGAGATTCTCGAGTTAGTCGACACGCCAAAGGACGAAGTTCGTTTCACCGAACTTGGCAAGAGATTCATCGCCGCCGACAGCGATACACGGAAACAGATTTTTGCTGAACAAGTTCAAAAGCTTCGGTTGTTCCACATCATCCTTGGCTATCTGGAGGTGCAGGAGGAAATCGACAGTGAGACGGTCATGAAAGATATTTCAACGGCCTTGCCTTATGAGAATGCTGAGAATGTTCTCCAGACCATGATCGCCTGGGGAAGATACGCTGGTCTAATGGACTACGACGCGAATACCCGGATGGTGACCAGACCGGAGAAAGAGATCGAGAAAGAGGAAGAGGAAAAAGGAGAAGTTGTCAGCTAGTGCATCGTCTCATAAGTGGGAGGCCAAATCGCCGACGGGGGTATGCCTGCCACTTATGAGACGACGCATTAGCCTGATTTTTCTGTGGCCAACGGACATCGACGCCGTGCAAACCACCAGACGCCGGCCATGTCGAGCAACGGCTTCCATAAAAATTGCCGCACGCCATATTTTGATTTTCCACCGCTCCTGGATCGATGACGCACTGGTACCTGGCGAATGGTAAATCCTGCGCTGATCGCCAACGCCGGGATAAACGAATAAAGCGTTCGCATCGGGATAAATGCGTCAACTACTCTTCGGTGGAATGCCTTGATCCCGCATCCGCTATCAACGACGCCGTCCCCCAGGAATCGGCTTCTCGCCGCATTGGCAAGGCGAGACATCAGCCGTCGGGCAAGCGAGTCCCGGCGTTCCACACGAATGCCGACGGCCATGTCTACCTCGTTAAGAGGGGCGAGGATCTTGGGAATATCTTGCGGATCGTTTTGCCCGTCGCCATCCAACAGAATCAGGATCCGACCTCGAGCGCGCTTCATCCCGTAGAGAAGCGCGGCGGCTTGACCGCAATTTTGACTGAGCTGAATTAACCTGCCCTGATGCCAGTCGGCAAAGCGGCCGCCGATGATTTCGGGAGTGCGATCCGAGCTTCCGTCGTCTACCAACAGAAGCTCATAATCACTGCTCCAGCTGCCTGCAAAACGACGAAGCTCATCCAAGAGATTCCCCACCACGTCTTCCTCATTGTAGACCGGGATAACAATCGAATAGCGGAGGCTTTCTTCCGGTGCGGTCCCGCTTGCAGTGTTGACATTCATTGAAATCTGAGATTCAGGTCAGTTCCCTCGCCGACAACTTGGTCAATGCGCAAGGAAAAAGTTTTGCGCAAGCAAAGCGGGACGCTTACTCACTTTAAAGGTTGCATGCGTGGCGGCAGTCGTCTCAATTCTTGCGATCATGCTGGTACACGGTCTCGGATTAAAGGTTGATGTTGCGGCGGGAAACGCGAGGATCTGGGTTAATTAACGGGTTTGTGAGCCTCGATCCAGGATGGCCATAACGAATTCAGCAACCTCCACGGCGCCCGGCAAAATCAGCCTCGGCCGAAGCGGCCAGAATCTGGTTTTGAGATTCGAAGGCGACTGGAATATCCGCGATACCCGCCACAACGAAATCGACGCGTTGTTCGCGGATCTTGACCGGGAAGGACCGGCCGAGGCGCTCCAGGTGGACATATCCAAAGTGGGTTCGTGGGACACCAGCCTCTTGATTGTTGTCGCTCGCGCTCAAGATTGGTGTCGGCAGCATAAGATAAATTTCCTGCACGAATCGTTACCGGCAAGTATCGCCAGCCTGCTTGCCATCTCTGAGGACGTACCGGAACGAAAGACCGGACGAGAAACCAAAAAATCATCATCCGTTTTTACCTTTCTTGGAAATGCGACCATCAGCGCTTTTCAGGGGGTTGGGGCCGCCTTCGAATTCACTGGCGATGCCGTTTTAAGTTTTGGGCGAATCCTGCGAGGGCAGGCTGCCTTCGATTGGAGACTGTTCTGGCTCACCATGCAGGAGTGCAGTGCTCAAGCCTTACCTATCGTTGGGATGATCAGTTTCCTCACCGGGCTCATCTTTGCCTTCGTCGGTGCGATCCAGCTCCGACAATTTGGAGCAGGGATTCATGTCGCGAACCTGGTCGCAGTCGCTATGGCGCGCGAAATGGGCGCAATCATGACCGGAATCATCATGGCCGGCCGAACCGGCGCGGCGTTTGCCGCTCAGATCGGAAGCATGAAGGGTTCCGAAGAGATTGATGCGCTCCGAACGCTGGCTATCTCGCCAATGGATTTCCTGGTGAGCCCGCGTTTATTGGCCCTTTTTTTCATGATGCCTCTGCTCGTGCTCTACTCTGATATCGTCGGGATCTTGGGGGGAGCTTTTGTTGGTTTAACTTTTTTAGGAATTTCATGGGTTCAATATTGGAATCAGACCACCGGCTCCATGGGTCTCGACGACATTGCGACCGGCCTTGTGAAAAGCGCCATCTTCGGCGTTATCGTTGCCATGGCCGGCTGCGAAAGAGGAATGAAATGCGGAAATAATGCCGCCTCGGTAGGCAACGCGGCAACCTCAGCCGTCGTTCTCGGAATCACTTGGATTGTGGCTTCAGATGCCATCATTGATGTGATCCAGGAGGTATTGAATTTGTAGTAACCTGATATTTTGTAGACCCTATTTCGTGAGTGCCGTCGAGAAATCATTACCTGACTCCCAGGGGCCTGGAATCGAAAATGCTCCCGAGAAACAGAGTTCCCCTGGCAGCCATCGAGGTGAAAAACCTCGAAATGGGCTACGGGTCCTACGTTCTCATGCGGGACATCAACTTTTCGGTCGCCACTTCAGAGATCATGGTCATCATGGGGGAAGCGGCTGCGGAAAGAGCACGCTGCTCAAATATCTGATCGGACTCAAGGAGGTAGAAAAAGGGGAGATCATTTACCATGGAAAAAGCTTTTCCAAGGCTTCTCAAAAGGAACAGGAAGAGATGCAAAGAACCTTCGGTGTCCTCTACCAGGGAGGAGCCCTGTGGAGTTCGCTTACCCTGGCCGAAAACGTTGCTCTCCCTCTGGAACAGTATACCAGTCTGCCTCCCAAAGAGATCTTGGAGATCGTTTCCATGAAACTGGCCCTGGTCAGCTTGAAAGGGTTCGAAGAATTTTATCCTTCGGAGATCAGCGGCGGCATGCGCAAAAGGGCAGGACTTGCCAGAGCTATGGCACTTGACCCGGCACTTCTTTTCTTTGACGAACCTTCCGCCGGTCTGGATCCGATCACTTCTGTCCGGTTGGATGAGCTGATTCTGCGGCTACGAGACGCTTTCGGAACGACAATTGTCGTCGTAACTCATGAACTCCCTTCGATCTATACTATCGCAGACACCTGTATTTTTCTCGACGCGGAAACGAAGAGGATGATTGCTCACGGCGATCCCAAAGAGCTAGTCAAAGAGGGCAAAAGCGATCCTAAGGTTCGGGAATTTTTATTGCGAGGCGACCCGGAGAAAACACCGATCGGCCTGCCCAGAGAAAAAACAGCCGCCTGAAAGCCGCCATTTCGCGCCTCATGGTTCGACCAATTTAAGAATTTATTCAATGAGTCAAAAAGCGAATCCGACCTTAATTGGAGCGTTTGTCTTCGGCGCTATTGTTATAGCAATCGGGGCCATCGTGTTTTTCGGCTCGGCCAATCTGTTTGCTAAAAAACAATTATTCGAAACGTATTTTAATCAATCAGTCAATGGGCTCGGGATTGGCTCCAATGTCAAATATAAGGGTGTTACCGTAGGCAAAGTGATAAAGGTTCAGTTAAAATTTCAGGGTACGGGCGAAGCCCCGATTGTCAGAGTCCTGTACGAAATTAATACGGACAATCTATTGAACAAATACGGCCTGTCAGTCAACTTTTCCGATCGCAAGCTTCACGAGAAAGCCGTCGACAATGGGTTTCGGGCTAAATTGGACTTTGAAAGTATCATCAGCGGACAGCTATTTATTGCCTTGGATTTTTATAAGGACGCGAGCCCGCCGGTCCTGCAACCGGAAGGAAATGCAGAAATTTTCGAAATTCCGCCTCAACCGTCCGACATTGATGCCATTTTAGCTGACCTGACCAAAGCGATTGGAAATATTGGGAGCGTCGATTTTGCGAGTCTGGCGAAAGAGCTTCAGACTGTCTTGAGAAGTGCTCATGAAGCTATCGACTCTTTGCATCTCGATCAGTTGGGTAATTCGCTGGACAAGGCAGCCAGCTCGATTTCCAACCTGGCCAACGGAGAGCAGGTAAAAAACGCTCTGGCGAGTGTTCGCCAATCGTTTGATCAACTGACTGTGACGTTAAAGAGCCTTAATCCGGCGGTCGGAGATCTGAAACCAACTCTTGATCAGGCAAAGGCTGCGCTGACCAACCTGCAAAAGAGCACCGCAGAACTTGATCAACTCCTGAAACCTGAATCTAATTTCCGATATCAGCTTGATAGCTCTCTCTCTGAAATCAGTGCCGCTGCAGCCTCTATCCAGCAGCTATCCGATTTTCTCCAACGCCACCCGAATTCTATTCTCTTCGGTCGAAAACCTTCTAACGCCAATCAGCCTTGAAACGTTATTGTCACCTCAGAACATCGAGTTGCGTCTTAATCGGATTGTTGTTCTTAATCAGTTGCGCGACCAGAGAACCGTTAACTAACTTTTTTGTACTATCCGGATCTGGTACGCGACCGTTGCGGAAGCAGTCGTCTGACGGTATTGCCGTTTTTGTGCGCCGGGTCGAAGTCCCCGCGTACCTGGTTAGGGGTAATTTAGTGACGATGAAGGGTGGCATCGAAGTCCAATACGCGGCGACGGAACGATGGGCTGAACCGCTGGACCAAGGTTTGTCGAGAGCCGTGGCGGACGATCTTAGTCGAAACTCTCGAATCAGAGCGTACGGATTCTCACCTGGCGCACCTCCGGTCGCGCACAGTTATGAGGTCTTGATCAGGATCGAGCGCTTCGAGGGCAATGATAGTGGTGAGGTAGTTCTGCGGGCGCGCTGGTCGATTTCGAGCGCCGGCAGTTCGGTGCCCATCACCGCCAAAGCAGTCGATATTCGCCGAACCGGTTGGACGCCCGGTGATTACCCCGGGCTTGTCCGTTTGCTCAGCGAAGAAGTATCAGAGATGAGCCGCCAAATCGCCCGCGCCATCCCGTAGCCGAGAAAATCTCACAAGCCAAATCGTCGTGAGATTTCCGTGGCATTCGACCTCCGCTCACGCCGACCCGACTGGAAGGCTGCGCTGTTTCCGTCAGCCCTAACGCCAGATAAGTGATCGCCGCATTATCATTAAATGCCGTTAGGATAAATTCCGCGCCAATCATCATTGGCCATTCGGTGAGACCGGTCAGCACTGGAGCGATCCACCATTTCTGGCAGCCGCCGTGGATAACCAGCGAGGCGAGGAAGAAACCGACCAGCATTGGTCCGCGAATCGCATCACCCCTTGAAGACGGTCTGTTGCCTCGACCGAAAGCCAGGAAAACGAGAACTTCAGGACCTGCGCGCATGAAGTGAAAGAATTGTCGCAGACGGAATTGAATGCGCATCGCGCCGTCGATCGATCACCGGGGTAGGCTGGTGCTTTTCCTGTCCTTCCAAGGCCTCGAAATCGCTTCGTTATGAGAGTTCTGATGCGAGAAACAGAATGTCGTACGAGATGCCGGCCGCTCCCAAAATTAGACAATGTGGACGAAAACCAGGAGAAGTAATCCAAAAACTCGCATCGTAAATGGGCGCCTCAGACTTGCTCGAGGGCCCAAGCGAGGTCTTCGCGCAGATCCTCCAGATCCTCTACCCCGACCGAAAGCCTTACCAGCGTATCGTCGATTCCGAGAGCGGCGCGTTGCTCGGCTGGAATCGAGCCGTGGGTCATCAGCGCGGGATGTTCGATAAGGCTTTCCACGCCGCCGAGACTCTCGGCCAGTGAGAAAAGCTTGGTCCGTTCCAGGAATTTTCGGGTGCCTGCCAGATCAGAATCAAGATGCAGCGTGATCATGCCGCCGAAGCCATGCATTTGCTGCTTGGCAAGTCTGTATTGAGGATGAGAAGGAAGCCCCGGGTAGCGAACCAACCTAATCTTGGGATGTTGCTCAAGCCACATAGCCAAGGAGAGTGCATTCGCACAATGGCGTTCCATGCGCAGCGCCAGCGTCTTTAGGCCGCGCATGGCCAGAAAACTGTCGAATGGTCCGGCGACCGCGCCGACCGCGTTCTGGAGAAAAGCCAGCCTGTCGATGACTGGCGCCAATTCGGGCCGCTCGCTAACCACGGCGACACCGCCCACGATATCAGAGTGTCCATTCAAATACTTCGTTGCCGAATGCACCACGATGTCGAATCCGAGGTCCAAAGGTCGCTGGATCCAGGGACTGGCGAATGTATTGTCACAAATCGAGAGAAGTTGATTTTCAGCGGCGAAGCGGGCACACGCTTTCCAGGTCGATCAGTTTCAGCAATGGATTAGACGGGGTTTCGACCCAGATCATTTTGGTCTTCTCTTTGATCGCCTGCTTAAGGCGGGAGACGTCGGTCAGATCAACAAAGGTGAAATCCAGGTTAGCGGATCTCCTTCGGACTCGCTCGAAAAGCCGGAATGTCCCGCCATATAAGTCATCGCTCGCGATCACGTGCCCGCCTGAGTCGAGCAACTCCAAAACGGTTGCCATTGCCGCAAGTCCTGAAGCGAAGGCGAACCCGCGCGCGCCTTGTTCAAGGTCCGCGATGCACCGTTCATAGGCGAGGCGCGTAGGATTGATGCTCCGCGCGTAATCAAATCCCTTGTGCACCCCGGGGCTCTGCTGAACGTAGGTCGAGGTTTGATAGATCGGCGTCATGATCGCCCCAGTCGTCGGGTCCGGAGGTTGGCCGGCGTGGATTGCTCTGGTCGCGAACCCGTGTGGTTTCTTGGTCGACATCCCGATTAGACCCTTCGTCTTAGGTAGTTCAATAGATCAACCCGGGTAATAAGGCCGACCAATTCCGTTCCATCCATTACGATCGTCACTTTGCCGCTATCAAGAATTTTGCGGACGGCGTCAAGAGACGCGGACGGTTGCAAAGTTTCAAGGCGATTCGTCATCGCGGTGGAGACAGGTTCCCTAAACGAACCGACTCCGTCCTGAACCCGGACGAGCACATCCGATTCGTCGAGCAACCCGACCAGCCCGCCATGGTCGAGAACCGGTACCTGCGAGACATCGGCGATCCGCATTCGATTGTACGCTGTCAGCAAGGTATCCGACGGACCGACGGTGACTACGCTGCCATCCTGGTAGCGGCGGGAAACAAGGTCGCGCAAGTCACCATACTCTGCGCGAGCTGTAAATCCTTGCTCAGCCATCCAGATGTCGTTGTACATCTTTGAGAGGTATTTGTTGCCACTGTCACATGCGAAGGTCACGACGCGTTTAGAGTCGCTTTGCTCTCGACAGTAATGGAGGGCCGCAGCGAATAGAGTGCCTGAAGAGGATCCTCCGAAGATCCCTTCTTTGCGTAGAAATTCCCGAGCGGCCGCGAAGCTTTCGTTATCAGGAATCGAATACGCCTTTTTCACCCGGGAAAGGTCAGCAATTTCAGGAACAAAATCTTCTCCTATCCCTTCGACTAACCAGGATCCTGCAGTGCCGATATGTTTTTCCCTGATGTAACCCGTCAAAACCGAACCTTCCGGGTCCGCAAGAACGATTTCACAGTCGGGCTGTACTCTGGCAAAAAAACGACTCAGGCCGGTCAGGGTGCCACTGGACCCGACTCCGACCACGATTGCGTCGACGTCGTGTTCCATTTGATCCCAGATCTCAGGTCCTGTCGATGTTTCGTGAGCCAGCGGGTTTGCCGGGTTCCTGAACTGATTTACAAAAAATGCCTTGGGAGTTTCGGCAGCGATTTTTTCGGCCAGGTCCTGGTAATATTCTGGATGTCCTTTCGTCACGTCCGAACGCGTAATGACAGTCTTCGCACCCAGCGCTCGGAGATGCAAAATTTTCTCCTGAGACATCTTGTCCGGGATCACCAAAACCAATTGATAACCTTTAGCGGCTGCAACAAGCGCTAATCCCAATCCAGTGTTTCCCGCGGTGGCTTCCACGATCGTTCCGCCCGCTTCCAGATGCCCGTCCCGTTCAGCCGCTTCTACCATCGCGAGAGCCATCCGGTCCTTGATCGAGCCGGTCGGATTCTGGTTTTCGAGTTTTACAAACAATCGGCAACAACCGGTATCGAACCGAGTAATCTCCAGCAAGGGCGTGTTACCAATCAGACCGAGGATCGCAGGGTCTCGCAGAACAGGCAATTGACGGGATGCCAGTGTCATGGACGAAGTCTGAATCCCTTAAATTTCGTAATTTAGAAGGGGTTCGATGTCGCTTTGAGCATGCGACCCATTCCTCTTATGATCCTTCTTCGACACGATATTCGTGAACGATCGTTCGTTTCTGACCAGTGTGTCGGGAGGCACGCTCTCCATCAGGAAAACATTGGCACCGATAGTCGATCCAGCTCCGATGGTAGTCTCTCCCCCGAGGATCGTCGCATTGGGATAAATCGTTACCCCGTCTTCCACATTTGGGTGGCGTTTCCCGCCTTTCTTGATTTTTCCCTCGTCGTTCTTCTGAAAACTGCGCGCACCAAGGGTCACCCCATGGTAAAGCTTTACGTGAGAACCAATGCGGCAGCTCTCGCCAATCACTACTCCAGTTCCGTGATCAATAAAAAAATGGCTGCCGATTTCTGCTCCGGGATGAATGTCGATTCCCGTCCGGCTATGGGCCCACTCGGTCATAATTCGCGGAATGAGCGGCAGCCGGTCTTTGTAGAGGATATGCGCCAAACGCTGGATGGCGATCGCCTCGATACAAGGATAACTGACAATGATCTCGTTGTAACTGGTGCTCGCTGGATCTCCCTCGTAAGCCGCTTCAACGTCAGTCTGCAAAAGTTCGCGGACCGGCTTGAGCTCTCCGATCAGGTGAAAAACAATTTGATCAGCCCGCAGGCTGGGGCACTTCGGTTCGTTTAAGCGTAAACTTTTGAATGCTTCAACCCGAAGCCTGTCGACGACGCTTAATATCCTGCCAGAGGTGATCTGTGGGAGTTTTTCGGTTGCGATAGGTTTTTCGTCATGAAAGCCGGGGAACAAAATCTGAAGAAGATCTTCGCAAATGTGGGTGATCGCCCTTTTGGACGGCAGATTCGTGCCGTCGATATGGTTAATTCCCCCGATTTCCTGGTAAGAGAGAAGAATCTTCGAAATGAGCGGTGTAACGTTGTCCTGCATGGTAAACGATTTCTAGACTAGATCAAAACCGTGCTACATGCGAGTTCGTAAATCAGGAAGCAGGGAAGGCAACGTACCGGCGATCTGGCGTTTCAGCGTACTTGAGACCTTCCTGGCTTAAGCTAATGCCGCCCCGGAACGCCCACCGAACGGCGCCCACCCAACGCCGCCGCCGCCCGTCGAACGGCGACCGAAACGGTACGCCCGCCGAACGGCGAACGGCGAACGGCGAACGGCGAACGGCGCCCGCTCTTCCCCTTCGCGCCGCCCGGCAAAGCGGGATGCTTCGCATACCAAGTCGGTGCGCCGACGCGTTCTGCGGGTGCGTCCGGATCAGCGACTGAGTTGCAGCGAGCGTTCTTTGGACTCTTTCGGTTTGACGACGCCGAGAACCAGATCGATTGCCCGACTAATTTCCCGCTCGGCTCCACGAGATAGCCGAGGGCGATCGTCACCGACGATCACCCAGCCTCCCGTTCCGATATGAACGCGAGCGGCGACTATATTGATGCCCAGTCGAAAGAATGTCTCTCGTAAAGCACGTTCCAAAAGCGCAACATGCCCTGGTAAGCCCCCAGTGGCAAAAAGCAGGAGCGGTTTCCTGACAAAGGCCTTGTCGGGAAGAAGGTCAAGCAATGAAGTAAGCAGCCTCGGTGAACTCTCCTTCGTCGCGGGTGTCACGATCACAATAGCAGTCGCGTTTTCTATCTGCTCAATCGTGTCCGCGACGAACTGGTTGGCGATGCGAAGGGTGGCGGGTTCGTTGGGAGGCAAATCCGAAGCGTGGATGGCGCGAAATTCAATGGTACGTGGTTCAAGAATTGATGCGATGCTTCGAAGCAGAAAGCCGGATTTCGAGTATTTAGTGGTGCTTCCAGAAATTGCGAGAAAATAAGACATAATTAGTTCAAATGTTTTGCGTGGTTGTGAAGTGGAATTCTCTCGCGTTCCCGCGAGAATTATTCGACCGCCGGAGGGCGGCGTTTTGACAATTGGCGGAGGAGAATGCTCAGTTGTCGTGACGACAACATTCCGCACAAAACAACGGGTCAAATGGGCATAGCATCATTGGATAACCGGTCGTCTGAACCTCGAATGATGTGGGCCTGTCTGAAGTTCGAACCTGCATAAGGATAGCATCGACACTACTAAGTCAGTAGAGAAAGGCAAGCGAATTTTTTTGCGGCAATTGGCAGTGCCGATGAGAGTGTGTCGAAGGGCCGTCTAGCATAGTCTCGCTAGCTGAGTTTCTCCACTGAGCGACATTCAAACCTTGGTCTCTAGTGTCCTGTCCCCAGGACACTAGCGCTTGGATAGCGCCAATTAGCTGGGCACTTATGCTATGCGACAACCGTTTCCAGTCCCAGTCGGCCTAACGCATCGGGAAACCTGTAAAACCTGCGGCTCTTTTTTATTCTACTATTCCACCTCTCAGGCAAGAGGTGCAAAGAAGAGGATGAGGGCGGCGCCGAGAAGAGTGAAACACCAGATTAAATCAAGATTGATCCAGGAGCGTCGCAGGATTGTTAGTCCAATGAAGTCGTAGACGATCCAGGCAATCAATCCGGAAACGATCAAATGGGAGATAGTATGAATGGTGACCGCACTCGTGGCAGCCAGAGGTTGAATCGAAAGAATGGCGTTGGCACCGGGTAACGCCGTTCCGCAGAAAAGCGATTTCGCTCCCAGGAGCACGGGGATAACCATCAGTCCGGCACCGTGAGCGCTCGCCATGAGCCATGACCAGAGCGTTAGGTCCCAGAAGTTTACACACATTCCTACCCATGTCGGGTGTCGCAGACGGTAAAGCTTCCAGAGGGCGATTCCAAAGAGCGCCGTGGCGCAACCGATTTGCAGCCATCGGAAAGGGACGACTACACCGATGACATAGACCATGAAAACAACCATGCCGATCGCCAGGGCATGGCCCAGAGCGATCGGTGCCAGCGCCGCGAAGACAGCCGTTCTCGAGCGTTGCTGCAACCCGAGAGCGACCGCAAACAGCCAACCCATCCCCGGGTTTAAACCGTGCCAGGCGCCTAGCAAGATCAAAGCGAACCATGGCCAGGCTGCGACAATCATAACGCTCGAGGCGTCATCAGGAAGGATAGCAAAATGAGTCCGATGATGAGTCCCCTCCGTCCAGTCGTACCTGGTGCATTCGATGTTCCGTCGAGCTGACAAGGAATTTCGGGTCGAGGGTTAGTGAGCCGTCCGTCCCTGCTGCCGCTTGAACGAACCAGGTCCCAACCCCTTCGGGATAGAATTGCTCGTCCCAGGATGCATAGAGGGAATTGGTAAAATAAACGCGCTTTCCATCTCGGCTGACTTCTACCATCTGCGGTCCACCGCTGAGGGCGACATTCCCCTGCTTCGGATGGGGCGCCTTGCGGACGATCCCCCCAATTTGAATGACCGATGCCAGTTTCGGACGATCCGGTACCGAGACATCGTAACGGCGGAGTTCTCCCGTGCCCCAGCAGGAAACATATAGCCACTTATCATCCAGAGAAAGATTGATATCTGTCACCAGAGGTGGAACGGCCTTGAACCCCTTCAAAAGTGGCGGCAGGAGACCCGGGTCGGCCGGCTCCGCGGGAATCTCAATGACTTTCGTCGCGCTCCAACTGCCGTTGTCGCGTTTCCACAGCCAGATCGATGCCGAAAGATCTTTGAGCGAAACAACGACCCCGACAAATCCAAACGTTCGCGTCGGATCATGGGAGGGACGCAATTCCAAGACCATTTGCTGTTCCTTGCCCAGGTCAATCGTTTGGCGATGCCTTCGCCGGCGCAGATCCCAAATGTGCACCTGGTGACCGTAGCCGCTTGAGAGGAGGGTTTCAGGATCGATTCCGTTTTCAATCTTGTTTGGAGCGCCCCATTCACTGGAGATCAGCGTGTCATGCCCAAGGTGCCACCAGAAGTCGTAGGCCAGTTCCTGGGGCCCGCGATCGACTTCCCAGCGCCCCATCACATTAAAATCCAAGTGATCGAGTATAAATATGCCGCCTGGACCGCCGCCGTCCGGAGCTCCCAGGGCGCTGACGTAAATGCCTTCCGGACCGCAATGAACCGTATGGGGACGCGAATAGCCGGTGCGGGCGAAAATTTCTTTCGGCTCAATGGTCTTTACGATCTCGAGTTTTTGTGACTCTGCTTTGGTATCGATGATGTGGATTCGTGAAGAACGCAATCCCGGGACGACCAGATAGCGTCTTTCAAGATGGGGGTGAGGAGCATAAGGGCACAAGGCGGCGCTGCAGGCGTTCCAGCCGAAGTGATGCAGTTCGTCGCCAACATCGGGCAGGTCCAATTGGCTGATCACGCTGCCATACGACGGGGATGACGGATCGACATCGACGACCAGCATCGCGTCGCTGCGCGATTTGGAGTTTGGTGCCAGTGCGGCGACGTACGCCAAGCGCTCCCGGGGCGCCTCCATGGCGAGCCGGGCCGTCGGATAGAATGTCGGGTCCGTCGTCCACCGGAAACGCGATTGCCGGAAAGTGGAGGATTGAGCAGATGGGGATTGCGACATAGAGGAAGGTTGGGGGTGTTGAGTACTAATATCAAATAGTCAAATAAACAGGGAGGGCGCCAGGAAACGTCGGCGCTCCCAAGGGTTCGCCTTCTGTGAACGAATAATTCTACTAAGTCAATCAAGCTGTCCGACATTTATAAATTTTTTGAACTCCCGTCACCAGACCGCTCGGTGCTAGACACAGTCCTGATTTCTCTCCGGCGGGCGATCGGAGCCCCCCGCTGGGCCGGAAGGGAGCGTTCTTCGGCCACCTGGTCCTTGACATCGAATGAAACAATACTAGGATGATAGCCATTATCGTGATCCCGTTCCAAAACCTTTTTCGCGAGCTTGTTCCTTTCCTGGCTGGACGCCATGGAGTCGGCGAGATCCCTAGGCCTCCAAGCGATGGGGCTAGCAAGCCGGCAGATGCTCTGCGGAGCCGGATCCGCGAGATTTCGCCTGCTGAGCTGGCAAAATTCAAGGAACTGCCGTTAATCGTTGACGTTCGCGAGGAAGAAGAATTCCTCAGCGGGCACATTAAAGGAGCGATGCATGTCAGTCGGCATTTGATCGAGGAGGTGGCTTTTGAAATAGCGCCGGATCGCTCCAGAGCAATTCTTGTTTATTGTGCAGCCGGAAACCGGGGGGCTTTGGCAGCTGACCTCCTTCAAAAGAAGGGGTATTTGAACGTTTTCTCACTCAAAGGGGGGCTCTCCAGCTGGCTGGAGGCTGGGGGTCTGGTGGAGACGCTCAAAGCGCGGTGAGGCAAAGCGGATCTTGCGTCTCTGATAGCTGCTCGAACTCTTATTTTCATTTACAGCAGGGAGTTTCCGGCTATCTGACAGGTGAGGCGATTGAGCGCGTTCATCGATGTCAAACCTGCCAGCATTTCAATTTTTTCCGGCGGAACTGGAACGGGAGGCGCATCGCCGTGGAGATGCTGAGTGGCTCCGCCAGCAGATATCGAACTCCTCTCAATTCATTTTCGTGTTCCGCGGATGCAACCTTTTTGGCCTCGGCCAGAATAAGCGGCCCCTTTTGCTACAAGTGCCTGAACCGGAGAAAGTTCTAAATCCGATTTTTCTCGGCATTCGTCAGCGGGGCGGAGCATTGTTCGCTGCGGATCTGAGCACCCGAGGTTCGGAAGAGGAGGTACTTGCTTATCTCGGGCTTAACGCCGATCTGGCTCGGTTTATCCCCTTGCGACAGTTTGACGGATCACTTTCATCGGAAGAGCGTTCGCTGCTTTTTTACTGCCGCTCGATCACGCACTGGCATGAAGAGCAAAAATTTTGTCATCGGTGCGGTTTCCCCACTCTGCCTGAAGAGGCGGGGCATGTCATGGCCTGCACCAATCCAGAATGCGCAACCAAGCATTTTCCGCGGACTGACCCCGCGACGATCATGTTGGTTCATTCCGATGACCGCTGTCTTCTCGGACGGCAAGCTTCCTGGCCGGAAGGAATGTATTCGACATTGGCCGGCTTTGTGGAACCTGGGGAGAAACTTGAAGCGGCGGTGTTTCGCGAAGTCAAAGAGGAAAGCGGCATCGAAGTGAAGAATATTCGATATTTTGGATCGCAGCCCTGGCCCTTTCCGCAGTCGCTGATGCTCGGATTTTTCGCCGAGGCGGAGACGAAAGAGATTACGCGCGGCGTTGAGCTCGAAGACGTTCGCTGGTTCGATCTCTCTGAGGCGAGAGCTTTGCTCGGGGTGCTCGAAGGCAGATTTCCGCACCTGGACACGATCGCCCGCCGGTTAATCCGACATTGGGTCGAAGGATCAATCGCGGCACGAAAGCTATAAGTTCCCCGCTTGAAACGCCGGCTTGAACGCTCCGGCCCCTGCGGCTGCCGGGCGAAATGTCTCCCGGCTTGAAACGCCAGCCTGAATCCTCCTCTCCCCAGCCGAGCCGAAAAACCTTCATTTATTACTGACAGTCGACACTGGCAACTGCCAACCCCCGGAGCCAAAGCCAACTGGCAACTCCAAAGACAACTGCTTACACTCCGTCCGTGAATCTGCACTCCTTCCTAGTCGCACTCGTCATTTTGCTGGCGGTGCTTATCGTCGCCACGACTGTTTTTGAGAAGCTTCGCCTTGGGTCGGTGATTGGATTGATTGTGGCCGGGATTGGGCTTGGCCCATGGGGTCTTCACATCGTGCCGCATGTCGACCGTTTGTTTAACTTCACCGAGCTCGGGGTGGTATTGTTAATGTTCACTATTGGGCTTGAGATGGCTCCACAAAAGCTCTGGACAATTCGCAGACTCGTTTTTGGTTTAGGGAGTCTGCAAGTAGTTGGCACCGGCGCTTTCCTGACACTTCTTTTGTTGACGAAAGAATATCCGTGGCGCGGCAGCATGCTTGGCGGACTAGGTCTGGCACTCTCCTCCACCGCTTTTGGCCTCCAGATACTTCAGGGGCGTAACGAATCGGCGACTCCGTACGGAGAAGCCTCTTTCGCAATCCTGTTAGCCCAGGACCTGGCGATCGTACCGTTGCTTGCCTTGATCCCTTTGCTCTCCCGGAGCACGGCTAGCGCCCCAGGTCAGCCGTGGCCGATACGACTGTTCCAGGTGGTGCTCGCTCTGCTGATCGTCATAATAATCGGGCGTTACCTGCTGCCATTTGTTTTGCGTTTATTGAGTAATCTGAAGAATTTTCACGGATTCATAGCGGCGGTATTCTTTACCATCTTTAGTGCGGCGCTTGTTATGGAATGGGCGGGTCTCTCGATGGCGTTGGGAGCGTTCCTGCTTGGGATGTTGCTTTCCGGTGCTGAGTTTAAGCACCGCTTAGAGGAAATTGTCAGTCCCTTGAAGCTTGCGCTACTTGATCTCTTTTTTATTGCCGTCGGTATGTCCATGGACCTGGGAATTCTCGCGCAAGCCGGATGGATCATGATCGTCAGGGTTGTCGTTATTATCATGGTCAAGACCATTCTTCTTTATTACCTGGCGCGGTGGTTCGGGTTCGCTCGCGGCAGCGCAATTCGGACCGGAGCGCTTCTCTCCAATGCCGGTGAATTCGGTTTCGTATTGTTCGGTGCTGCGAGAGCGGCCGGTATTATGAGCGCAGAAGGATTCAATTTGGCGGCCCTGACAATTTCTATTTCGATGGCAATGACACCGGTCATGGTGAAACTAGGCGACACAATTTGCGCAACTCGATTCGTCCAAAATCACCGCCTGACTGACTAAGCTGCATCGCTCACAAATGCTCGGAAGAAGCCCGAAGTCTGTCTTTTTTTTTCGAGTTGGTCCCAACCTTCTCCCGGGACGATTGCGATTGCGGCTGCGGGCGCGTACGCTAGAATCCACCTCGTCCGGTGAATGCCAGTCAAGAGACTCCAGAGGAGGATCCCGTCGCCGGGATTATGAAAGCATGCGAACCAGGTAGGCAGACCGTCCCGGTTTGCCCTGTTTCGCTCAGAAACAAAGCGGAACGTTCCGCTCGCTTTGTCCGCGTGCTCCTGCTGCGAAGCATGCTGTTTTGCGGTGTCCTTGCGATGTTAAACTCCGGGTGTTCGAAATCCGGTTCCGAGGAGTCTCGTTTAGGCCCTCAGGAGGTTCTCGTCACGGAGGTGCTACAGAAAGATGTGCCGGTTGTCCGAGAATGGATCGGATCGCTGGATGGCTCGGTGAACGCCGACATCAGGGCGCGGGTCTCCGGTTATCTTGTTTCCCAAAATTACAAAGAGGGAGCGCTCGTCCATCAGGGTGATTTGTTGTTTCAGATCGACCCAAGCACTTATGAAGCCGCCGTAGAACAGGCTAAATCGGCGGTCTCCCAATCGGAGGCTAACCAGCTTCAGGCAGAACAAACCGAGAAACGCGAAACGCAGCTTTTCGAACAGAAAGTGGAAAGCCAGCAAAACCGCGATAACGCCGTTCAGTCCAATGTCGCGGCGAAGGCCGAGGTCAAAGCTCAACAGGCGGCGCTACGCCAGGCGCAACTCAATTTACAGTTCACCAGAATAACTGCTCCGGTCACCGGTATCGCGGGAATCGCGAATCCGGGAATCGGCGATCTCGTCGGACCCAGCGATGCCCAGCCGCTGATGACCATTTCGACGGTCGATCCGATCAAGGCGTATATAAAAATCAGTGAACAGGATTATCTCAAATTCGCGAGAAGAGCCGAGCAAGCGCACCAGGCCGGAGAAGAGGCGCCTCCGGCAGAAATCATTCTCGCGGACGGGACTTTGTACAATCATCAGGGGAAGTTCTCAGCGGTCGATCGGGAGGTGGACCAGCAGACCGGCACGATTCGGCTCGCCGCATTATTTCCGAATCCCAACAATATCTTACGTCCGGGCGGATTTGTTCGAGTTCGTGTCACAGTTCGCAATATTCCAGGGGCGCTGCTGGTGCCACAACGTGCCGTGAACGAGTTGCAAACAAGCTATGAGGTAGCGATCGTGGGAGCGGATAACAAGGTTCAAATCCGCTCGGTGAAAGTCGGCGACCGGGTAGGTACGCTCTGGGCGATTGAGGAGGGAATCAAACCGGGTGATCGGGTCATTGTAGAAGGGTTACAAAAAGTGCGTGATGGTCAACTCGTTAAGCCGATGCCCTGGACACCCTCCACGGTCAACAAAGCGCAATAAGGATGTCCGGATTTTTCATTTGCCGCCCGATCCTTGCCATCGTCGTTTCGCTCCTCACCCTGATCATCGGAATCGTCTCTCTGGCATTCCTGCCAGTTTCTCTCTTTCCGAATATAACGCCTCCGGAAATTGTTGTCTCTGCCACCGATCCCGGGGCCGATGCTGTGACGGTCGAACAGTCTGTGGCGACCCCAATCGAACAGCAGATCAGCGGTGTCGACAACATGAATTACATGTACTCCCTCAACGCGAACAGCGGTCAAATGAAGCTGAGGGTGAACTTTGACGAGTCGACAAACCCTCAAACGGACCAGGTCCTCACCCAGATGCGCCAAGCACAAGCATCTGCTCAACTGCCACCTGAAGTTGTGGCACAAGGGGTCAGCGTCCAGAAATCTTTTGCCGCTCCGTTGATCCTGATTGCCCTCCGGTCGAAGGACAGCCGCTACGATTCTCCGTTCCTGACGAATTACGCCATCATCAATCTGAATGATCAACTCACTCGGGTTCCTGGCATCTCCAATGTCCAAGTGTTCGGGTCCGGCCAATACGCGATTCGAATCTGGGTCAAACCCGATGAGCTAGCGAGATTAAACATTACCGTATCAGACGTCGTAAGCGCGGTTCAGCAACAGAACGCCGTCAATCCTGTGGGGCAAGCGGGCGGCGAGCCTGTGCCTTCTGGCCAGGAGCTTAGCTTCATGGCGGTCGCAAAAGGGCAGTTGATTACGCCTGAGCAATTTGGGGAGATCGTTCTTCGGGAACAGCAGGATGGCGGGACTATCCGGGTCCGTGATGTGGCGAGGGTTGAGCTAGGTTCCCAGGTTTACACGACCAAGGCCCGGTTGAACGGTCAGCCGAGCGCGATCATCGCTTTGTACCAGTTGCCAGGAACGAATGCCCTCGCCGCGGCGAATGGGGTGAAAAAGTTAATGACAAATCTTGCCCGGCGTTTCCCGCAGGGACTGGAGTATGTTATCTCACTGGATACCACACAGCCTGTGACCGCAGGAATACGTGAAATGGTCAAGACGCTGGCTGAAGCGCTGTTCCTGGTGATCCTGGTCGTTTACCTGTTTTTGCAAAGCTGGCGCGCGACGTTGATCCCGCTTTTGGCCGTCCCCGTCTCGTTGATTGGGACCTTTATTCTGTTTCCGCTTCTGGGTTTCTCGATCAACACCCTTTCTCTGTTCGGGTTGGTGCTGGCAATCGGGTTGGTGGTAGACGATGCGATCGTGGTCGTTGAAGCAGTGGAACGGTACCTCCAGGAAGGCATCGAGCCGAAAGAGGCAACATTCAGGGCGATGAAAGAGATTACCGGCCCGGTGATCGGGGTTGCGCTTGTCCTGGCCGCGGTGTTTGTGCCGACGGCTTTCATCCCTGGGATCACCGGCCGGCTTTATCAGCAATTTGCCGTAACAATCGCTGTATCTGTTTTGATTTCAGCTTTTAACGCGCTGACCTTGAGTCCCGCGCTTTGCGCGTTGCTGCTGCGGCGCCGCACGGAAAAGAGGGGGCTGTCGGGAAAGCTTTTTTCCTCGTTTAACCACTTCTTTGGGCGAGCCACCGAAACTTACGTTCGCATCTCCAAGAAATTTGTTCATCGAAGTGGAATGACTCTCATTCTCCTGCTCCTCTTTGGTCTGCTCGCGTTTGCCTTCGGGAGGAAGATCCCAACTAGCTTTCTGCCGGACGAAGACCAGGGGTTCTTCTACGTCAATTTGCAACTCCCGGATGCTGCTTCATTACAGCGAACCGATGCCGTTTGCCGGGAGATCGAATCGATTCTTTCCCAAACAGCTGGAGTGCAGTACAGCACAACTGTCGCCGGGTTCAGCCTGTTGAGTGGTGTGCAAAGCACTTATGGGGGATTCATTTTCGTCACCTTGAATCCTTGGGAGGATCGCAAAAAACTGGCGGAAAACTATCAAGTGATCAAGGGCAAATTAAACCTGAAGTTAGTCCAGCTTCCTGAAGCCGCGGCGTTTGCCTTTTCACCTCCGGCCATCCCCGGGCTCGGCGTCTCTGGAGGAGTCTCCTTTGTTCTTGAGGATCGCGGCGATCGTGGTCCGCAATATCTCGCGAAGAACGTCGACACTTTTCTGGCCGCCGCTCGCCAACGGCGCGAACTGGCGCGAGTGACAACCACATTACTTCCCAATATTCCTCAAGTGTACATCGAAGTAGACCGGGACAAAGCGCTCAAACAGGGCGTCGCGCTCAAGGATATTTACAATACTTTGCAAGCCTACCTGGGCGGATCATTCATCAATTATTTCAATCGATTCGGGCGTCAATGGCAGGTCTACGTTCAGGCGGCTGACACCTTTCGTGCCAACGCCGAACAAACCGGTCAATTCTACGTTCGCAATGCTAATAATAATCCCGTGCCGCTTTCTTCGGTCACGCGAATTAAGAGACAATTCGGACCGGAGTTTACCATGCGCTATAACCTCTACCGGTCCGCGCAAATCCAAGTCTTGCCTGCGCCGGGATATAGCTCGGCCCAGGCCATGCACGTGCTCGAGGAGGTCTTCCTACGGACTATGCCTCGTGAAATGGGATACGATTATCTCGGCATGTCTTTCCAGGAGAAGAAGGCGCAGGAAGGTATTTCGCCAGTGGCCATTTTTGGGTTCTCGCTCTTGTTCGTCTTTCTGATTCTGGCCGCGCTCTACGAGAGTTGGTCTCTTCCGTTCAGTGTCCTTCTGAGCACGCCCGTCGCGGTCTTCGGAACGTTAGGTGCCCTCTATTTGCGCAGAACCGTTGCCGCCGCAATTTTTCCTCCGATCCTGGTACAAGTGGAAAACAATGTCTTTGCGCAAATAGGGTTAGTGATGATCATCGGTCTCGTCGCTAAAAACGCCATCCTGATCGTCGAATTCGCCAAGGTGGAATACCAGAATGGGGCGACCATTACCGATGCGGCTCTCGCTGGAGCCAAGCTGCGCTTCCGTCCGATCTTAATGACTTCACTCGCTTTCATCGCTGGTTGTGTACCGCTGGCATTGGCTTCCGGGTCCGGAGCGGTGGCTCGGCAAGTGCTTGGTACCGGGGTCATCGGGGGAATGCTGGCCGCCAGTGGCATTGCTATCTTTCTGATACCGGCCGGTTTCTGCATTGTTGAACGCACCACGGCGTCGCTCCGCACTTTTTTTAGGAGGCCGACCCAACGTTCAAGTCTGGAAGGCGAAAAAGGGAAAACCTAACATTTTAAACTAAATGCCGAATTTGAAAAAGCATGTCTAGGTTCTTCGTCAATCGCCCGATCGTCGCGATCGTGATCTCTCTGATCGCCATTCTCGCCGGGGCGATTTCTGTGACCTTCCTGCCAGTCTCGTTGTTTCCTGAAATTGTCACGCCGCAGACTGTCGTCACGGCAAACTATCCGGGAGCTGATGCTCGTACTGTCGAGCAGTCCGTGGCCACTCCGATTGAGCAGCAGATGACCGGGGTGGACAACATGAACTATATGTACTCGGTCAGTGCCAACAGCGGGCAGATGGTCCTGACAATCGATTTTGACCTGAACACGGATCCGAACACCGATCAGATCCTTGTCCAGATGCGGCAGACGCAAGCGTCGTCTCAGTTACCAACCTCGGTCAACAATCTAGGTGTCACGGTTCAAAAATCGCTCTCTGCTCCTTTAATGGTGATTTCCCTGTACTCTCCCGATGGGAGCCGGGACGCGCTTTTTCTTTCGAATTATGCCTACATCAATCTCAACGATGCACTGACTCGCGTCCGGGGAATTGCAAACGTCCAGATCTCCGGCGCAGGACAATACGCCATGCGATTGTGGCTGAAACCCGATCAGCTCGCTAATCTGAACCTTTCGGTGCCAGATATCGTCAATGCGGTTCAGGCTCAGAATACCGTCAATTCAGCGGGTCAAATTGGGAGTGAACCAGTTCCAGGCGGCCAGGAATACACCTACACCGCACGGGCGCAAGGTCGCCTGACGACTCCGGAGGAGTTCGGCGAAATCGTCATCAAACAGCAATCGGATGGCGGAACTGTCAGGCTGAAGGATGTTGCGCGAGCCGAGCTGGGTGCGCAGTCGTATAACACCAGAGGACGTTTGAATGGCAAACCTGCCGCAGTCGTCTCGGTCTATCAGCTGCCAGGGACCAACGCGTTGACGGCTGCGAATGGAGTCAGGAAGCTGACGGAAACGCTAAAAA
Organism: uncultured Verrucomicrobiae bacterium; assembly: GCA_963742335.1. Classification (GTDB taxonomy): domain Bacteria; phylum Verrucomicrobiota; class Verrucomicrobiia; order Chthoniobacterales; family JAFAMB01; genus JAFAMB01. The sequence goes on along the minus strand of CAVULL010000032.1, from coordinate 30,888 downwards.
AGCGTTTCCCACCGGGATTGGACTATGTCGTCTCGCTGGATACGACCAAGCCTGTGATCGCAGGGATACGTGAAATGGTCAAGACGCTGGTTGAAGCGCTATTCCTGGTGATTCTGGTCGTTTACCTGTTTCTGCAAAGCTGGCGCGCGACGTTGATCCCGCTTTTGGCCGTCCCTGTCTCATTAGTCGGGACCTTTACGCTGTTTCCGCTTCTGGGTTTCTCGATCAACACCCTTTCTCTGTTCGGGTTGGTGCTGGCAATCGGGTTGGTGGTGGACGATGCGATCGTGGTCGTTGAAGCGGTGGAACGGTACATCCAGGAGGGCATCGAGCCGAAAGAGGCAACACTCAGGGCGATGAAAGAGATTACCGGCCCGGTGATCGGGGTCGCGCTTGTTCTGGCCTCGGTGTTTGTGCCGACGGCTTTCATTCCCGGAATCACCGGCCGGCTTTATCAGCAGTTTGCCGTAACAATCGCTGTATCTGTTATGTTTTCGGCTTTTAACGCGCTGACCTTGAGTCCCGCGCTTTGCGCGTTGCTTTTGCGGCGGCGCACCGAAAATAAGGGACTGTCAGGAAAATTCTTCGCCTGGTTCAATCATCTTTTTGGCCAGGCCACCGATGGATATGTTCGCCTCGCAGCCCTGTTCATCCGTCGTAGTGGCATCGCATTCATCCTGCTGGCGGCTTTTACTGGAGGCGCATACTTTCTCGCAAAAAGGATCCCGACCAGTTTCCTGCCGGACGAGGACCAGGGCTATTTTTATATCAATGTCCAGTTACCCAATGCAGCTTCGTTGCAGCGGACGGATGCTGTCTGCCAAAAAATCGAATCGATTCTTAGCCGGACACCTGGAGTGCGATATATCACAACGACGATCGGTTCAAGCCTGCTAAGCGGCGTACAAACTACCTACAGCGGATTCTTGTTTGTTTCCCTTGCTCCCTGGGAAGAACGGGACAGGAAAGGAGAACTTTATCAGGAAATCAAAGCGCGGGTGAATCGTGAATTGATCCGGATACCAGAGGCGGTCGCTTTCGCTTTTTCGCCGCCGGCGATTCCGGGAGCCGGTGCCTCCGGAGACATCAGTTTCGTTCTGGAGGACCGTTCAGGCGGCGAGACAGAGGTCCTGGCCAATAACCTTGACACGTTCCTTGGCAGCGCCCGTAAACGACTGGAGATTGCCCAGATCAATACGACCTTTCTGCCACATGTTCCGCAGGTCTATGTCGACGTTGACCTTGAAAGAACACTTAAACAAGGTGTTGCGGTAAGCGACGTTTACGAAACCATTCAGACTTTCATGGGAGGCGCTTTTGTTAATTACTTCAATCGATTCGGACGTGATTGGCAGGTCTACGTTCAAGCTGAAGGTATTTACAGGACAAATTTCGACAACCTCGGGAAGTTCTTTGTCCGCAATATTAACAACCAAATGGTGCCGCTCAGTGCGCTCACCCGAATCGAGCAAAAAACCGGGCCGGAATTCACCATGCGCTACAACCTGTATAGCTGTGCGCAGTTAAACGCCACACCGGCCGTTGGCTACACTTCCGACCAGGCGATGAAAGCGCTCGAGGAAGTCTTTGCTGAAACGATGCCCGCCGGAATGGGCTATGATTATTTGGGAATGTCGTTTCAGGAAAAGCAGGCTAAAGCGGGTATTCCGCCTGCCGCGATATTTGGCTTTTCCCTGTTGTTTGTCTTTTTGATCCTGGCGGCCCTGTACGAAAGCTGGTCGCTTCCCTTCAGCGTCCTGCTGAGCACACCCATTGCCATTTTCGGCGCTTTCGGGCTTCTTTATCTGCGGCGCGTGACGACCAGCGCGCTTGTTTCTCCGTTCTTGGTCCAGATTGAAAATAATGTATTTGCTCAGATCGGGTTGGTCATGATCATCGGGTTGGTGGCAAAGAACGCGATTTTGATTGTCGAGTTTGCCAAGGCCGAACACGAACGCGGAACGCCGTTGGCAGATGCCGCTCTGGCCGGGGCGCGACTTCGTCTTCGGCCGATCCTCATGACCTCTTTCGCCTTTATTCTCGGTTGCGTGCCGCTCTGGGCTGCATCGGGATCAGGTGCCGTTGCGCGGCAAGTCATGGGGACAACTGTAATCGGAGGGATGCTGGGCGCCAGCCTGATCGCAGTCTTTCTGATTCCGGTGAGCTTTTACCTCATCGAAAGAGTTGGTGAGAAGCGCAAGGGGGGCGTGACTCGGGAAGTCAGGAGCACCCCCCCGGGCAAGCGCGCGTGAAGATTTGAGAAGAAAGTCGCGCTCGGCGGACCTCGGCGTTTCCAGAGAAGTTGCGGGGGCATTGAAGTGCGGAAAGAGCCAGCGTACCGAAAGCTGTGGCGAACCGTCATGCTGACCTGTCCCCAACCAGTACGTGGTTCGACCTCGCAAAGGCCGGCACCCATTCGGACCTGTCCCCAACACGGCGCGCGGATCGACCCCGTAATAAGGGGCACCCATTCGAACCTGTCCCCGGACCTTTCCCCAACACGGTACGTGGTTCGACCCTCGTAATAAGGGTGGGCCCACTGAATCACCTTCCCGTTTATTCTCTTTCGGTTATTGTTCCAACGATGTCCGACAAGATCTCTTCCCCTAAACGGCCACGCCGATTGCCTGATACGATTGCTGAATATCTGATGGCAACGGCTCGAGATTTGGCGCCCGGGACAAAACTTCCGTCCGAAAATCAGCTGGCAAAGCAATTTGGAGTAAGTCGATCGGCGGTCCGCGAGGCTGTTTCTGGCGTGGAGTCGCTTGGCCTTCTACAGACCCGGAAAGGTGCGGGGATGTTCGTTCGGGCGCCGGTCGTCGGAAACCTCGAGTTCCGCAGGCTCGATTCCAGCAACCTCGCCAGCGTTGCAAAACTGTTGGAAATCCGCACTGGGCTGGACGCCGCTGCTGCTCGCGTCGCGGCGGTTCGCAGGACGACCGAGGAGGTCAGATTCCTTTGTGAGATGAATGTGGCCGCTTCACGAACGGACCTTACCATCGCGGAAACGGTGGAAGCGGACTTGGCCTTTCATTTAGCAATCGTCCGCGCCACCCGGAATGAATACTTCGTTTCCATCCAGACCTTCCTCGTGGAACATCTGCGGGCGGGAATTCTCTTCACCCGAACACTTGAATCCTATTCCGAGGAGATGATGGAGGAGGTCCAGCGTGAACACAGTGGCATTTTTCAAGCTATCGAATCGCAAAGCGCAGATCGGGCTTCACATTTGGCCGAACAACACGTCTTAAATGCCCGCCGCCGCATGAAAAGCGCCTTTGCCCTGTAAAAGGGGGATAGGGAAAACGCGTTGAAACGCCGACAAACCGCTACACCGTTACGCCGCTACGTTTCCCCGATAGCCGTAGGCGCGCGATTGCATACAAGGGCAGCGCGACGGTTCCCCCGGAGAATTCACGCTCTATGGAATCCATGATCGAAAAATCCTGAGTCGTTTGCTCGAACTCGGACGCCGTTAGGACGGATAGGTTTCCTACCAATTTCGGCATCAACTCAACGGTTTGAGTTTGGTCCGTGAGGTTCGCGAGCCAAATTTCGATGTCAGCACCAAGTTCAACCGCAATCGCCTGTAGGTCGCGAGGTTTTGAGACAACCAGATCAATGAGCGGTCGTCCACGCAACGCAGCCAACCCTTTGACCACATGATAAACGGGGTAAACCCCGCCCTTCTCATCGAACCACGGTTGCGGATAGGATGCAGGTGCATAGGCAATGCCGAATTCTCCGACCGTCCCGCCTAGTGTCAGTGCGGATGCGCCTCCTTTTGCTAAACGGGCGACAAATCCCACTGACCAAGCCGCAGCGAACAACCCGCGTTGCCGAGGATCCATTCCGTTCATCGCCTGACGGATATTCCGCGGGTTGGCCATCGGAGCTTCTCCGTAAGGATTCATTCGTAGCCCGATAGCACTTGGGCCTACGTGATACGGTTTGCCGTCGATAAAAGCTTCCACGCTCTTTGCCAGGTAGGGGAGCGATTCGAGGCCCTCCGTTGCTGAACGATCGTCACCTGCGTGAAAAATCGCTACGGTGGTAAAGGTTACGAAATCGAGCAGGGCAACGGGCGGTCGTTTCCGGTTCAATTCGGTGAAGAAGCTAAACATACCGCCCCCAAGGTGCGCGCCGGCAAAAGCCGCCCGAGTCGTCCGGTATAAAGCTTCTAACGGTGGGCAAGCGGGCCACGGGCTGCCTGGCAGAGTACATTTTAGATCCGGAGCCGGCGAAACCATAATGGCGGCAAAAGGATTGCCCAACTCAGCCACGATGCGGGCCAGATTCTGAATGTCTGTTCCAAAATTTTCAACGCTGGGAACGACGAATTCCAGCCACAATTCGGCTTTGAGCGCCTTACCAACTGCAGCCATTCGTTTCAGATCGTCCTGACTATGTCCCAGGCGAGGGTCGAAATGACAAACCAGATGAGATGGTGCGGCATGTTCCAATGCGCCCAAGGATCGCTCAGTTGCCTCCAAATCTCTCGGATCGAATCCAAGCCCAAGCGGAGGCATTGCGCTCCCCGCAATTCGCTCGCCGATTGTTATTGAAAGTTGACGGTCGACAACCGCGTCGATCTCCCTGGTCGCACCGAAGACTGTTAATGTGATGGTCTGTTCAATCGTTTCGCCTTTGGCGATCACGTATGGCCAAGGTAAGGCCAGCGGACGGACATATGTCTTGTAAGAGGCGTCAGTCCAGTTGCGCTGATCCTCCATTTCGAAAGTGTCGCCCTCCATGCGGCAGGTAACTTTTAGTCCCGGCAAAAATTCATGAGTGATTGCTCGCAAGGCGGTCATCGGTTGGACGGGATCGATCAAGTAGGGAAACCGAGTTTCTTCGATTGTTCCATTCACGTGCTCGATCGTGCATCCGGCGCCGGCCACTCCCTCAATCGGATGGAGGACGACAAAGCCGGTCCGATTCGTCAGAAAATCCGATATCGCAGTCCCTTTTCCGGAAAAGCTAAGTGAACCGTCGGACTTGCCTGCGATTGTTGCCGAGTAGATAAATTGCTGATCCTTCTCGTTAACGCTTCCCTCGTAAGAAACGTGAAACGCTTCAGGCTCTTCATGAAATTTGAGATGGGTAATTTGCGGCGAGTAAGTGCCCCAGTTTTTGTCGCGTACGACGAAGGAAATCGCGCGAATCATTTCCCAGTCGTGGTACCGTATATGGCGAAGATTGCCGGCTTCAAATTCCGCGGTGAGCGCACCAGCCTGGAGAACCCGTGGTGGCTCGACCGGTTCATCCGTCCCGTACAACCGAATCGAATCCGAGATCGCATGTGGCATAAGCAGGTATAGTTGAAATCTAACGAGAGAAAGCGCGTGAGGACAAGAGTCTCTCCACCAGAACGGCTGCGATGATTACGGCGCCAATCGCTGACCCCTGCCAGAATGGCGAAACGTTCAGGAGATTAAGACCGTTTCGAATCATGACCATAATCAAGACGCCGATCAAGGTCCCAAGGATTGACCCGCGGCCGCCATACAAGCTGGAACCGCCAATGACAACCGCCGCAATCGCATCGAGTTCAAGTCCGGTACCCGCGATGGGATCGATAGACATCACCTGGGCCGAAGAAAAGGTGATTGCGACGGTCGATAGTCCGCCGGAAATGACGTAGGGAAGAATGCTAAAGCCCAAAACGTTGAGTCCAGCGGTCCGCGCAGCCTCTCGATTTGAGCCAATCGCGTAGATCGTGCGACCTCCCTTAGTCAGGTTGAGATAAGCCCAGGCTAGCCCATAAAGGACCAGCAATGTCAGGACATTGGCCGGGACACCTAACACACTTGTATAAACGATATCCCCGAATTTTTCGGGCAGATCAGCAATGGCCGTCGCTCCGGAAAAAATGTAAGCAAGGCTGCGTCCAATAGCCATCATGCCGAGGGTGACGACGAATGCCGGAAGGCCGAACCGAGCGACAAGGGTGCCTGAAAAAAGACCGATCGCCATCCCCGCGAGTACAGCCAGAGTAATCGCCACCGGTATGGGGAAATGTTCGAGACCGCGTCCTAGTATCACGCCAGTCAGGCCGGCCACCGAACCGACGGAAAGGTCGATACCACCGATCAAAATAACAAAGGTCATTCCGATCGCGACAATGCCAACGACCACCGATTGATCAAGGACGTTCCAAAGATTGTTGGACGTGAGAAAGTGCGGCGAGAGAATTGAAAGGGCGGCACCAAGGACGAGAGCAAGCGCCAGCATTCGGATTTCGAGCCGGGCGACCAGGTTTCTCACCAAAGAATGCTGCGCGGTGGTCGAATTCATCCGGCACCCTTCACTGGGATTTGATGATTCGGTCCAGGAAAGTTTCGATCCGATCTCGGAGTTGCCTCGCTGCCGGAAAAGAAGAACGGCTGTCGATCGTGACTCCGATCCAGCCCATATCATGTCCACGCCTGCTCCGGACCGAAAGCATCAGCGTGGCTAGTTTATTGCCTGGTTCCGTAACGAAATTTTCGGATTTGGCGTGAAGGGCTGCCGCAATTCTCGTTTCGTCAATCATTGGAGTATCCGCGGTGCGAAAGCCAGGATCAGCCTCCTCGTTGGCTATCGCCGAGTACAAGCAAAAAACCCGATCTTGATCAACTAAGGTCCAGAATGCCGCGCCGTTCAGGTCGTGCGCGATGTCTCGCAGGAACACGCTGTTTTTTTCCATCGACGTCCGCGGCGCGGCAAAAAGAGTGAGTTTTTCTTCATTGAGCATCCCGCTCGGCACATTGGCAATGGATGAGCCATCGCTCATCACAACGATCCGTTCACAGAGACCCAAAAGCTCCTCGAAATCGGATGAAATGACCACTATTCCCACCCCAGTCTCAGCAACTTGACGCAGCATCGCATAAATCGATGTGCGGGTTCCGATGTCTACTCCTTTGGTCGGCTCATCCAGAAGAAGAAGAGAGGGTTCAAGCAGGAGCCAGCGGGCGATGATGATTTTCTGCTGCATCCCCCCCGAGAAGTTAAGCAAGTTGGTATCCAGACGTTGGGTTGGGAGTCCCAGTTTTTGGATTAGTTCGTCCACTTTCTTTTTTCGGTGAGAATAGCCGAGCCCAAATTTACGAGACGCTGCCAAATGCCCCAACAACAGATTCTCTCGAACGGAAAAATCCGGGACAATTCCTTGAACGCGTCGATCCTCGGCTACAAACCCAATGCCCGCCCTGATCGCGTCCGCCGCCCGCCTTGGGGCATACCATTTACCATTGAGGAAGAGTTCCCCGCGTTGTCGAGGGCGCAGGCCAAAGATCGACTCAACTGTTTCAGAACGACCAGCTCCCACGAGTCCTCCCAATCCGAGAATTTCTCCCTTATGTACTTCGAAAGAGACGTCGCGAACATGGGGTGTCGAACTGAGGTTCTTGACTTCCAGAACCACTGGGAAAGAGGAGAGGGGACCCGATCCCTTTCTCTTTTCAGGCGATGTCGGTTTCATCTCTTGGCCGACCATCATGCGGATTAACTCTGCCTGGCTCAAAGAACCGGTCTCGAGGGACTTGGCCACCGTGCGGCCTTCCCGCATTACGGTGACGCGGTCCGTAATGGCAAACACTTCTTCGAGTCGGTGAGAGACAAAAACCAGCGTATGACCGGCCCCCTTGAGTGTGGTCATTGTTTGAAATAGGCGTTCCACTTCGGGCGGGCTCAAAGAGGCCGTTGGTTCGTCAAAAATGATCAGAGTAGAATTCAATGCCAGCGCTTTCGCTATCTCAACCAGTTGGCGTTGCGCTGCTGAGAGAAGGCGAACCTCTCTGTCCAACGGCAACGTTTCCTTTTGCCCAAGCCGCTCGAGGATATCTTCCGCTTGCCGTTGCAGTCGGCGATACGAGAGCATTCCCGGGCGGCCGAGTTCTGCCAGAAAAATATTTTCCAGGACCGAGAGATCCGGGGCGAGGGAGGTCTCTTGCATGACCATGGTGATTCCATGCTGGATGGCCTCTCGTGCCGTTCGCAGGCTCAATGGACGACCTTGCAAGGTTATTGAGCCCGCGTCTCTTATGACATGGCCAGAGATGACTTTGGAGAGCGTCGATTTGCCGGCTCCGTTCGCGCCGAGTAAGCCCATTACTTCACCCGCGTAAATATCCAGCTCCGCTCCGGCCAAAGCGCGCGTCCGATCAAAAGCCTTTTCTATCCCGAGAGCAACGAGCATGGGTGCGGAATCAGCCCGAGACTGAACCGCCGCTTCGGAGCCTGCAACTTTCATCGATCTCGATGCTTACTTCATTTCATTCGCAAACACCGTTTCTTTAATGGTCGGAAGCATCTCATCGATGTTTTTGCTGGTGACAATCACGATCGGGACAAGGATCTGTTTTTCAACCTGTTCTCCCTTCAGATGTTTAAAGAGAGCTTCCCCTGAGCGAACTCCCATTAAAAAGGGCTGTTGCATTCCAGAGACGACAATTTCGCCCTTCTTTAGAAGGTCGACAAACTCGGGAATCCCATCGAACCCGGCGACCAATACGGAACCCTCTCTCCGAGCCGCCTTTATCGCGCGCAGCGCACCCATCGTCGGCTGATCGGTTTCGATGAACATTCCCTTCATGTTCGGGTTAGCGGTCAGCATGTCCTGCGTGTACTTGAACGTTTCGCTCGCTGTATAATTCTGCATCTGCTCAAGTGCGCATTCTTTGATCCCGCCTTCTTGCAGCGCTGCGCGGAATCCTGCGGTCCGCAGCTTACCGTTGTTCCTGGTGAGTGAAATGGTGACCAGTCCGACGGTACCGTCACTCATTCCTTTTTCTTTCATCGCCGCCACCAATGCTTTGCCTGTTCCATAGGCGCCTTCTCGATTATCGGAGATGATGAAAGAGACGTACTCGCCTTCGTTGGTCCCGATATCGGCGATCACGACAGGTATATTGGCTTTCTGGGCGAGAGCCAGGACGCTAGGGCAAGTGGAGCTATCGGTCGGCGAGATGACTATTCCCGCCACACCGCGGGCAATCGCGTCTTGCGCATTTTTCAGCTGAGTCTGCGCGTCGTTGTGACTGTCGAACGCCTGGTATCCATAACCCTCTTTTTGAGCGAAACTCTCAACACCTTTTGAAAGGTACCTCCAGAAGGGCAAATCCAAGCCTGGAGTTAAATAAACAACGTCCTTTGCCAAGGCAGCCAGCTGCGAACAGAGGACTAAGGCGATTGCGGCACAAAAAAGACCGCTAAACGTACGTTTCACGGGGGGATGCATGAAGCCGAACTTGTCAGACAGGTTTTACCTTGTCGAGACATTTTTCCGCAGCCGAACCAACCCCGGTTTGCTCCAAAGACCAACGCCCCAAAAGCCGGGCTAATTTGGCCTGAGATCGCTCACACGCCTACACCCCAGCAGGCGACACGTCCGGCTAAACTTCTTCGGTAATGACGTTGAAATGCTCGAGTAGATTCCGTCCGAATGCCATGGTGATTGGTACATCGCCCGCGTCTCGGCCCCGACCGATCACAACTCGGCCGATGCGGCGCCGGTTGTGGCGAGCATCGAAGGTGTACCAGTGCGTGCCAAGATAGACCTCGATCCAAGCGCTGAAATCCATTGGTTCGGGGTCAGGAGGCACGCCGATGTCACCAAGATACCCGGTCGCGTAACGCGCAGGAATATTCATACACCGGCACAATGTCACTGCTAGATGTGTAAAATCGCGGCAGACCCCGACTTTTTCGCGGAAAGTTTCCAAAGCGGTGCGATTGGCGCGAGCCTGCAGATAATCGAAGCGGATATGATTGTGAACGAAGTCGCAAATAGCTTGAACACGCGGCCATCCCAAGGGCGTTCCCCCAAAGGTTTGCCAAGCGAAATCCAACAACTCGCTATCGACTTCGCAGTAACGGCTGGGTAAGACAAACGAGAGCGTATCGACCGGCAATTCCCGAACATCGTGTTGAATCGCGTCCGGCATATACGCATCCAATTGCCCCGGGTCACGGATGACCGCGTCATTGAGGAAGCGAACGACCCCAGCAGGACAATTGACGCGGCCGCAATGATTTCCGAAAGCGTCCACGTAATCCTCCAGCGGAAGTTCTGGTTCAACCCGGAAATTCTCCGCTTTGACGAGATCCCCTTTTCGAGAGGGATGGACATGCAAGACATAGACCACCGTGGTCGGAGCAGGCAAACGCAGCGCGATATCGTAACCGATCCTGATTAACATTTGATGAGATTTCGCATGAGGACAAATGGTCGGACGGATCCCAAATCTGGCCCGTCTCAGCCGAGACACGTCATATTAACCCAGATTAGAAATTTAAAACTGCAGATTTCGCAGATTAAAGAAGAATAAGGGGGGCTTGTGCGGCGTCCGCTAGCCCCTCTGCTCTGCTCAAGTGATTTTTCCGGAGCTCGTTTCCCTCGAGCTATGCCCGCACCTAGAATAAGCGTCCCTTCTCAGTGCGGGCGCTTCTAGTCAGCGCCGCGCAACGATCGAGATCGACCACGATAACGAGCAGGAGGACGATTGAAGAAAATGCGCCGCAGGCTTCGGGAGGCCAAGATGAGTCCCAGACCGATGGAAAGCTCAAGGCACATCCAAGGTCGACCGCCCACACTCACTGCCGCTGAACCTCGGTTGCCACTCCGCACCGCCATTTTGCTGATCGCGGCGGCAATTCGTATTCGCTCGCGGGTTCGGTAATCGTTGTGCTGATCGCTGCTGTCTTCAGGCGCAAAAGAAAGAACAGATCAAAATCAAACTTGACGTATAGAACATTTGATAATTACATTTTTATGTAAAGTTATGTAGTGTGTCGCCTATTTATGCGTTTACGGCGTGTTAAAGCTGAGGGGCAGGGTTTTTACCACTGCATTTCGAGACTCGTTGATGGGCTTTTTATCTTTGGGACTTCTGGGGGCGGTTGTCGTGAAACTGAGGAATTTCTCTCTCTGATGCGTCGCCTGCAGGATTTCACCGGGGTGCGAGTTCTGGAGTACGTTATCATGGCGAATCACTTCCATCTGCTGTGCGAGGTTCCTGAACCCAGGGCTTTGCCAAACAGCGAGGTCCTTGAGCGCATCAAGGTCCTTTACGGTCCGCAGCGAGTTGGAGCACTCGAGAAGAAATTGGCCGACTGCGCTCAGCAGTCCGATGCAGTCGAGCAGAGTAACGGGCTCTTGGAGCCTTATCGCAAGCGCATGAATGACCTTTCGACCTTCTTCAAAGAGCTCAAAGGCCGCTTTGCCCAAGGGTACAACCAGCGTCATCACCGTTACGGAGTGCTATGGGCTGAGCGGTTTAAGAGTGTACTATTGGAGGGAGGCCGGGCGGTGGCGGCGGTGGCCACATATATCGATCTAAACCCGGTACGAGCTGGTCTGTGCGAAGATCCCAAGGATTATCGATATTGCGGTTATGCCGAGGCGCTCGCCAAGGGGACTGCTGCTGCCCTGGAGGGCCTCAGGATTATTTTGGATTTGCCACAGACCATGAGTTTGCAGGATCTTTGTGCAGAATATCGCCAGCAACTGTTTTTGAGGGGAGCTGTGGCCACCAAGAGTCACCCGGCGGCCTTCGACTTGGCCAGGGCTCAAGCGGTCGTTGAGCAGGAGAAGGGCGAACTCTCATTCCAGGAAGAGTTGCGCTGCCGAGTTCGCTATTTTAGCGACGGGGTCATTCTGGGAAGTCGCTCCTTTGTGGAAGCTCATTACGAACGACTCAAGCAAAAGATTGGCTATAAGCGCAAAAGTGGCCCGACAGCCGTAAACATTTTCGGTGCAAACACACTCTGGGTATTTCGTAAGCTGCGAGTCCGGAAATTCGGCTGAGTATTCTCCGGTGTGCTGGGCTTTCCCACCGGTTAGCAACCGAGAATTTCGAGCAAGGCCGTACTTCAGGTATTGCAGAGTCTATATCAAGAGCGGCAGAGCGGTATCCCTGCTTTGCCCCTGTCACTCTTTTCGCGAGCCTGAACTTGGCAGCGTTCAAATTTAATGCACCGATGCGGCACTCTCAGGTAGGTTTGAAGGCATCTCCGCGTTGATCACCGATTGCACCTACGATCGCTTCCGGCGACAGTCACTTAAAATCGTGGCGTGACCTGTCCCCTGGGCCGCGACCGCGAAAAAGCTCGACTGGTGGGTCGGGGTCGCGCATTCACAATGACCTGTCCCCCGGTGGCTTCGTTCCCTGGTTCGTAGTGTGACCTGTCCCTTAGGCCCCGGTGCGGGTTAGGCCCCGGTTCGATCTCACCGGCACGAATCATGACGACCTGTCCCCGCGGCTTCGTCCGTTCTTCAAAGAGCTAAGATCGCTTTACCCAAGGGTACAGCCAGCGTCACCACCGTTACCGAGTGCTATGGGCTGAGCGGTTTAAGAGTGTGCTATCGGAGGGGGGCGGTGGCGGCGGTGGCCACATACATCGATCTAAACCTGGTACGAGCTGGTCTGCGCAATGCTCGAGCAACGTCTCAAGATTGACCGCCAACTGGCTACCGCCCACTGAAAACTGCCCACTACCCTCAGTGCTGGCCGGCAAGAAATCCGTTCCTGAAAATGTTTTCGCCAGGGTAGGGAATAGAGGATGGAAGGGGCGTGTAAACCTGAGCCAGGCCGAGAAGCTTGAAAGCGTCGAAGAGAACCGAGCCACAGTGGCTAAAGGCCACCGCCGCGTGGTGGTGGAAGCGGCCGAGAAGGGTGTGACGATAAAATCGACTGAACCCCGGAAGATACGCGGTACCTGTACATCCGAAGGTCTTCGGATCGAGATCAAGAAAATGTCCTTCCGCGATATATGCTTGCAGGGCATCTCCAACGCCATGGACCTGAATCACGGTGATAGGTGAAGCGGCGTATTGACCTTCAATAGTCCCCCGAGTGATATCCGCCGGTGTGTCCGGCTCCATCATTCGTTTCATGATCACCTGATATTTCATTTCCGGATTCTTCAACAGTTTGGTTGAAGCGTTCCCGCAATGGAACATGCCGACCATGTCCCTGATCGGGTAGGCCGCCAGGCTTTCATGGAGGTCTTTTGGTATACTGTGGTTAATGTCGAGAATGCCCACCGTGGCATCCGACGCATATTGGCCCAATAGCTCGGCGATGAGCGAATAGCAGTCATTCTCGCAAGCAATCGGGAACCCGTTTTGAGCCATCCGGCCGTTGATGAAACAAGGCACGTGTCTTAAGCTCATTTCTTGTTCGGACCAGCATTGAGTCGCCGCTCCGGAAAGCTTCAGGCGATCGCGAAAATTTTTGATCGCTTTTTCATAAACCGAAAGCCGAGAGGCGAATTCGTCGTCCGGGATACTAGGAACTTCCCGTTTCATATCCGTCTTGATTGCCAGGGTATCTTCCCCTCCATCCTTAATCCGTTTGACTTCGTTCTGGAGATCAAATAACCCCAACTCTTCCACTTCAACGCCAATCGAATTCACCGATGCCAGGTTATAATTGCAGGTCTCAAAATCGCGCGGGCGCGGACCGAAAAGGCCGACGGTCGCGTTGCGGGCGCCCTTGAAGACCTTTATCACCTTTATAAAGTGCGTAATTTCCTGAACGCCTTCTTCCGCGCTGACCACCGGAAGTTCCGGAATATGGACTCGATGAGCGAGGCCTCGCTTGCTCACCGCTAAAGCAGCAGAAAGCAAGCCGCACAGAGCGTCGCCACGTTTCTGGAGCAGAGTTGCGCCCGATTCTTCGGCTGCCGCGAGTAACATGACCGGGCCATCGAATAATTTGACAAAAAAGGCATCTTCGATTTCCGGGGAAAAGTTCCCGAGATAATAAACCACAGCGTCGCATCCGGCCGACCTGAGTTGTTGCGCCGCCTCTGCGGCGTGATCTTTAGTTTCTATAATGCGGCAATCGCCTTCCGGCAGGATTGGATTGATCCCGGCAGCCTGGCAACGCTCAAGCAGTCGGATCGTGCGCTCCTCCGATAGCGCCCGCGGAAAACAGTTTCTGGAGGCTGAAACAAGGCCGAGCTTGATTTCAGGTGAGTAAGTTCCAAGTGGGAGGTACATAATTCGGTCGAGGTAAGTTGAGGTGAAACGATGAGCGAGTCTGCTCCTCCCTGATGCAGAGGAGTTCTTTCATCAGCTCGGAGAGATCGGCACTCTTGTCCACACCTCCAAACGCATCATACTGTTGCTGATAGAGGCGGTAAAGGCGATCGCAGATCAACGCGTTTTCGAAGTTGGCCGAGTACCGAACAGGGTTAAGCGAGCTCATTCTTTTTTGCGCAGTCTGAAAGGGAGTCTAACGTTTGCTCCCTTGAAGTAAATAATTATCAGGCCTCCGAAAAAATACCCCACATCGGCTTGTGAGTGCCTCGTGAGTCGCTAAGATTGTGGCAGTCCGAGGATTGGGAGCGGCGACATTGAGCGTCCCTTAGGGATTCGATTCGCGGACGGATAGAACACCCCAACGCGATGAAGAAAGATCTCTTGCTGGCAATTGATGTCGGCACCGGAAGCGTACGGGCCGCACTGATTAGCGTGACCGGGGAAACGGTGGCCTTCTCGGCTCAAGAGCACGATCAGATTGTTCCTGAATTTGGATGGTCGGAACAGCGTCCCGAATCCTGGTGGGAAGGTGCGGCCACGAGCGTCCGAACCGTGCTCGCCAAAGTGGATCAAAGTCCGCACCGTGTCGCCGGTATAGCAGCTTGCGGCCAGATGCACGGCACCGTGCTGATCGACGACGACGGGGGACTGGTGCTGGATCGGGTCCCGCTTTGGAACGACAAGCGAACCCGGGAAATCGTTGATGAGTTCCAGCGGATTCATGATGTCACAAGTATTCTGCCGATCGTTGGTAACCCTCCAACAGTAGCATTCGCGGCATTCAAGTTAATGTGGATCAAGCGTCATGAGCCGAAAGCCTATGCGGCTGCGCGAACGCTTCTGATGCCGAAGGACTATATTAATTTTCGGTTAACCGGGGCGCGAGCGATCGATTTCTCGGAGGCTTCCTGCAACTATCTTTTGGATATAAGGAATTGCACCTGGAGCCGGGAGATAGTCGACCTGGCGGGGCTTGACTTTCACATGTTGCCTCCTCTCAAAAATGCATCGGAGGTGCTTGCCACGGTCACCAAGGAGGCTGCGCGAGAGACTGGGTTGCTCGAGGGAACGCCGGTTATCGTCGGAGCCGGCGATTATCCTGTGACCTTGCTGGGATCGGGGGTGACTCGGCCCGGGATGGGATCGGATGTAACCGGCACCTCGACGCTTATTACCTTGATGACGGAGGAGCCCGTTCTTGATCCGGTCATTACCAACGTCCAAGGCATCGCCGGCGGCTGGGGAGCTTTTACCATCCTGGATGCCGGCGGTGATGCTATGCGTTGGGCTCGCCGTGCCTTCCACGATAATCAATACTCCTATGAGCGTATCGTAGAGTTGGCTGGCGAAGCGCCGGCCGGGGCGGATCGCTTGGTTTTTCTTCCTTATCTCAATGGTGAACGACTCGCGAAACAAAGCAATTCCAGGGCCCAGTTCGTTGGTCTCACGAGCGCGCATCTTGCCGGCCACTTGCATCGGGCTGTCATGGAGGGCGTGGCCTTCGCTTCCCGGCGGAACATCGAAATAATGAAATCACGTGGCAACAAGCTTGAACAGCTAGTGGCCGCCGGCGGCGGCGCGAAGACCAGGCTTTGGCTCGAGATCAAGGCTAGTATTTACAACTGTCCCATCTTGACGACGGCAGATCCCGAATGTGGCGTCCTCGGCTGTGCGATGCTTGCTGGCGTGGGTGCCGGAATTTTTGACAGCGTCGACGACGCTGTCCGGCGATTGGTCCGGTACGACGCAGAAATCCGGCCAGATCCCGTTTGGTCGGATCGATACGAACGAATGGCGATTTTCTTCAACAGGGTGTACGCCCAGAGCGAGACGTATTGGAACGAGATTAAGGCGCTTTGAGGCAATCAGTTGTCGGAGGCAATTGCCAGTGCCGTCCCAGGTCTACGAGGCAAAGCGGGACGCTTCGCATACCACGCCGGCGCGTTCTGTCGGTGCGCCTGGCGCCGGGTCGCGGAAACGGCCTGCTTGCGGCGCCCCGAGCGCCTATTTGCTCGCCTGGTTGTGAGCCTCGATGAACCAAAGCGCTTTATCCGCCGCTCTCGAGACACCGGTAAACAGATCGGAGGTATCTTTGTCCCCGGCCTTGTCCGCGGTATCGATTGCTTCCCGAACCACCTTTCCGAAAGCCGCGTAAGAGTCCGAAAGGGCAGCCACGTGGGCGGTTCCTTCGAAGATGTCTGTGGGATAGACCGGAAGCGTAGTCTGGCGGACCGTCTCCTGAATCGTGCCGTGAGCGACCCCGCCGAGTTGCACTACGCGCTCGGCGATCGTGTCGATGTGGTCTTCCACTTCTTCCGCCAACTTATCGAATAGCTCGTGCAACCCGATAAAGGAGGGGCCTTTTACATTCCAATGCGCCTGTTTTGTCTGAAGTTCCAAGTCGATTGCATCGGACAACCTGGCATTCAGCAACTGGATCATTTCGCTTTGAGTTTTAGTGGGAAGATCGTTCTTGGTTTTCGTCATAAGAGAGCCTTTCGATGACAAGCTAAGAAACTCTCAGGGAATCGCAAACGGTTGTTCTTGATAGCGCAACATAAGTTAAAACTTGGCCTGGGACCTGCTGCAAAGGAGAGCGCTGAAGCCGTGGAGGCGGAACGTTATGAATGATCAAGTCAAAAAAACCGAGGAAACCCTTGAGGCTCTCCGTCGAGCCGAACAAAAATACCGGAGTATCTTTGAGCATTGTCTGGAAGGAATTTTCCAAACCACTCCGGAGGGAAAATATATCAGTGCTAATCCTGCCCTGGCCCGGATCTATGGATATGATTCCCCAGAGAAGTTGATCGCCGATTTAACAGATATCACCCGCCAGCTTTATGTTCGGCCGGGTCGCCGCGCTGAATTTATCCAGCTCGTTCGGGAGAATGGAAAGGTGATCGATTTTGAGTCGCAAATCTATCGCCGCGAACGGAGCGTGATCTGGATCTCGGAAAGCGCGCGGGTGGTGCGCGACGAGTTGAGTCAAGAGGTTCTCTATTATGAAGGGATGGTCCAGGATATCACCAGGCGAAAAGCTGCGGAAGAAGAGCGCGATCAAGCCAACGCTCGTTTGTCGGTGCAATACGCGGTCGCCCGGACGTTGGCTGAAGTGCGGCACCTGGGCGAGGCCTCGAAAAAGATCGTCCAATCCATTTGCGAGAGTGTCGGCTGGGACTTTGGGGATATGTGGCGAGTGGACCCGAAGGCCAATATACTTCGCTGCGTCGACATCTGGCATGTCCCGGAGTTTCATGCCCATGAGTTTATCGATTCAACGCAAAAGACCACTTTCGAAGCCGGCTTCGGACTGCCCGGACGCGTCTGGTCGAGCCGCAAGGCGTTCTGGATTCCAGATGTCGGCCTTGACGACAAATTCTCCCGCGGCGCGCTTGCCGCCCGAGGGGGACTTCACGGTGCGTTCGCCTTTCCGATCATGTTGGCGGGAGACGTCATCGGGGTCATGGAATTCTTCAGCCGTGGTATCCATCCACCGGATGACGATCTTCTCTCGATGCTCTCTGCCCTGGGAACCCAGATTGGCAGTTTTGTCCATCGTGAGCAGCTGGCAAATCAGCTTGAGCGGTATGCGGACAATATGGAAGTGAGCAATCAACCGGGATTTTCCCGCTGACTGCTGGAAACTGACACTGCCTACGGCCTTCCGCTGACCACTTCTTCAAAAAAGACCTTGCAACATGAGGCGGAATTCATTACGGACTGACTGTCTTCTAGAGAGACAAAACCCCCTGGAACGGGACATGCCGCCCCCTTTACCTGGTTGACTTCCCTCATTTGCGGCTTTTTGATAGCAAGATAACCCTCATGAAACTCTTCAGTTCCTTTCCAAATCGACACCTTTTCATTGGTTTGTTGGCCGCCATCTCTGCTGCTGGTCTAGCTCAGACTGGTTTAGCAGCGGATAAGCCGACCATTCCAATTATCGTCAAGGACACCACTTCAAATTATTGGCAGATCGTACTAGCTGGCGCCCGAAAAGCCGGCAAGGACCTCAACGTCAACGTACCGGAGCTCGGTGCACAGTCTGAATCCGATATCAATGGCCAGATCTCGATCCTCGAAAACGCTGTCTCCGGAAAGCCGGCGGCCATTGTCATCTCGCCGACCCAATTTGCGGCACTGGGCAAGCCGATCGACGAAGCCGCCAAGAAAGTTAAGATCATCGGTATTGATTCCGCCGCCGACTCGAAGGCTTTTTCCTCCTTTCTGACTACCGATAACGTGCAGGGCGGCCGCATCGCTGCTGACGGTCTCGCCGAGGCAATTAAAGCCAAATACGGCAAAGCCGAAGGCGATGTAGCCCTCATCACCTCAATTCCTGGCGTCGGCTCTCTGGACCAGCGCGCCAAAGGCTTTAAGGAAGAGATCGCAGCTAAATATCCGGGTCTGAAACTCGTTGCTGACAAGGTGGCCGACGGCCAGGCAACGACCGGCTTGAACATTATGACGGACCTGATCACCGCCAATCCTAACTTGCGTGGCGTATTCGCCTCCAACTTGATTATGGCGCAGGGCGCCGGCCAGGCGATCGCGGAAAACAAGGTCGCTGACAAAATCAAAGTCGTCGGCTTCGACTCGGACGACAAGCTCATCAAGTTGCTGACCGATGGGACGATCGTAGCGCTCGTCGTTCAGGACCCTTTCCGCATGGGATATGACGGAGTCAAGACTGCGTTAGCCGCGTCCAAGGGCGAGAAGGTCGAGATGAATGTAGATACCGGGGCGAATCTCATCACCAAAGAAAACATGAACAGTCCCCGATCGCAGGAGCTCCTGAACCCGAAAGTAAAGTAAGGCTGCATTCCATCCGCCTCACGGCCTCATCACGAACAGACCGTCGATGAACGAGACCCAGCAGGGTGCGGTTCCGAGTGGAAGCGATAACAAGAAAGGCGCGGCGAGTTCTGCCGCGCCTCTGCTCGTCTTAAAGGGGCTGGACAAGCGCTTCGGCGCTACTCATGCCCTGAAGGCTGTCGATCTAACTTTCGAAGCTGGTGAAATCCATGCCATCGTGGGCGAAAACGGCGCTGGCAAATCTACCCTTATCAAACTGCTCACCGGCGTCTATTTGCGCTCCGGGGGCGAGGTATATTGGGAGGGCCGGCCAGTTGCGCTCGCCACACCGCATGAGGCGATCGACTATGGCATCAACGCGGTGCACCAGGAAGTTGTGCTTTGTCCGCATATTTCGGTCGCTGCCAACCTGTTTCTCGGCGACGAGAAAGTGCGCTTTGGACTGCTCCAACATGGGGCGATGGTGCGCGAGGCTCAGAAGATTCTCGACGAGATCGGCTTTAAACTGCCGGCTGGTGCGTTGCTCTCGGCGCTGACCATTGGACAACAGCAATTGGTGGCGACCGCACGCGCCTCAACTCGCGGTACCCGCTTCCTGATCTTCGACGAGCCGACGGCGTATCTCACCCGACAGGAGGCTGCGCAACTCTTCGCGCTGATTCGTCGCCTGAAGGCCAATGGCGTCACCATTGTCTATATTTCCCATCGATTGGAAGAGGTGTTTCAGCTTGCGGATCGCGTTTCGATCTTGCGGGACGGCCAATTAGTATCGACGCAGCGCGTCGCGGAAACCAACGAGCAGGCTCTGATCACCGGTATGATTAACCGGACACTTGAGCAGATGCATTATAAGGAGAAGGTTCCTTTCGGCGACGAGATTCTTCGCACCGAGCATCTCTCCGGGAAAGGATTCGAGGACGTTTCTTTGAAAGTCCGGACGGGGGAGGTGGTTGGGCTTTATGGATTGATTGGCGCCGGGCGCAGCGAGTTCGTGATGAGTCTGTTTGGCCGATTCCCAAAGACTGATGGGCAAATTTTCTGGAAAGGGCAGCCGGTTGACGTTCGCAAGGAAAAGGATGCCATCTCACGAGGTATCGCCCTGGTGCCGGAAAGCCGGCGTGATCAAGGTCTCTGTTTGAATCTCGGGGTAGGAGTTAACATCAACCTGCCAATCTATAAGCGCTTGTCGAAAGGCGTTGTTATTGACCCGTTTGCTGAAGCCGCCGCCGCCGATCGCCAGATCAGGGATGTCCAGATCAAGACAGCTTCACGCGATGCTCCCGCATCCAGCCTCTCCGGCGGCAACCAGCAGAAGATCGTCGTCGGGAAATGGCTCAACCATGGAGCACAGCTTTTCATTTTCGATGAACCGACCGTTGGGGTCGACGTCGGCACCAAAGCCGAAATCTATAAGCTTTTCGCCAAACTGTTGAAGGACGGAGCGGGTATTATCTTGATCTCTTCTTATCTGCCGGAGGTTTTTGATCTCTCCGACACGCTGCATGTCTTTCGTCGTGGGCGGCTGGTCGCCAGCCATGACAGCGCCAACATTAGCGAGAAGACATTGCATCAGACCATTTTGACGGAAGCGCTTGGCGTTTGACGCCGCAAAACAACAAACCAGAATCAGCGTCGCGGAATCAGGAAGATGAGTGTTGAAAGCAAGAGCAGCATTGAAACATCAGATGCAGCGGCGTTAGCCGCCGCGACGAGAAAAAGAGCGCGTATCGGAACGCTGCTTAGCCTGACCTTACTTGGCCTCCTCGCACTGATGTGGGTGGCCTTGTCATTCAGCACCACCAGCTTCGCGACGCCCAACAATATCGCCAACCTGCTCCGGCAAGGTGCGATGACAGCAATCCTTGCCATAGGCGAGACTTTCGTCATTATCACCGCAGGTATCGATTTATCGGTGGGCGCGGTCGTCGGGTTCGCCAGTGTCATCATTGCCTGGTTGTTGACGCACGATTTTCCGATCTGGGCCGCAATCCTCATCACATTAGCATTTGGCATCCTCATTGGCATGTTCCATGCCTTTGGAGTCAGCCGCCTTGGCTTGCCTCCTTTTATCATGACGTTGGCCACCTTGACGGCGTTGCGCGGTGTTGGTTTGCTGATTACAAATGGCGCCACCATCTCCATCACCAACGATTCTTTCACCGGGTTCTCGCGCGGCGACTTTCTCGGAGTACCGAATTTGTTCTGGATGGTCTTGGTGGTGGCGGTTCCCGCCTATGTTTTTTTGCATCATAGCCGGTTCGGCCGGTATCTCTTCGCGATCGGCTCCAACATGGAAGCGGCCCGGCTTTCGGGTGTCAACACCACGCGGGTCCTCTACATTGCATACATTCTCTCGGCATTTTGCGCTGCGTTCGTCGGCATTTTACTGGCCGCGCGGATTGGAATCGGAAACGCGACGCAGGCGGAAGGATGGGAATTGCAGGCGATCGCCTCCTCTGTCATCGGTGGCACCAGCCTCTTTGGGGCGATCGGTTCTGTGCACGGCCCACTGCTCGGTTCCTTCATCCTGACGACGATCAATAACGGGGCCAACCTCTTAAATGTGAATTCATTCTGGCAACGCATCATCACCGGCGGACTGATAATCGTAATTGTCTATTTCGACGGACTCCGCCGCAAGAAGCGTTAGGAGTTCAGGAGTTCAGGAATCAGGAGACGCAGATCTCAATGGCTATGATAAACCAACGATTCCCGTCGGATCATTCAAATTTCCTGCCTACGCCGCCGACGCGTTAGCCGCTTATACCCGCCGGGCCGATACTTTTTTACCGCTGCACCGGTACGCCCATACGCCGATACGCCAATACGCCCCCACGCCCGTATCCGCCGGTCTGCTGGCTTGACATCCAACGTCGAACCGTCAAAAGCTCCCAATATGAAGGTGCTGGTTGTCGATGTAGGCGGGACGAACGTGAAGATTCTTGCCACCGGGCAAGAGTTGCCCCGCAAATTTCCGTCCGGTTTGACACTTACTCCGGAACGTATGGTTCTCGGCGTCCAACATCTGGCTGCTGAATGGAAGTATGAGGCCGTATCCATCGGCTACCCCGGTCCCGTTCTCAAAGGTCGTCTAACAGCCGAGCCGCATAACCTCGGGATTGGATGGCTCGGATTCGATTTCGAGGCTGCATTTAAATGCCCAGTAAAGGTCATCAATGATGCAGCGATGCAAGCTTTGGGGAGCTATGAGGGGGGAAGAATGCTTTTTCTGGGCCTGGGGACAGGTCTTGGCTCAGCTTTAGTCGTCGAAGGCATTCTCCAGCCTTTGGAACTCGCTCACCTCCCTTACAAAAAGGCTACATTTGAAGATTATGTTGGGCTTCGTGGATTGGAGCGACAAGGCAAAACCAAATGGCGTAGCTACGTCGAGGACATTGTCGCCCGCCTGATTGCCGCTCTCGAGCCGGATGATGTGGTTCTTGGAGGAGGCAATGTAAAAAAATTGAAAGAGCTACCTCCTGGTTGTCGAGCCGGAAGCAACGCCAGCGCCTTTCTTGGTGGATTTCGGCTTTGGGAACCACCCATGAGGACAGGCGCGACCTGAGAGAGAGCAGTCGCCAATTTACGGTAGAATGTAGCGGGTAGTGTTCGGACGATCACGTTTGTCGATACTCCATTTCCCTACGAAGCCGCTTCGCTTAAATTAAAATGACTGCGTCGAGTGCCAAAAGAGCGAATTGGTTCAGCAAAATCTGGAAGGAATGCGAGGGAGTGCTAGCATCCAAAAGCACAATCCAAAGGAAAGAATACGAATATGACGGCAGCAATCCATTCACTTACCGGGCGCCCCGGTTGGAAG
Organism: uncultured Verrucomicrobiae bacterium; assembly: GCA_963742335.1. Lineage (GTDB taxonomy): Bacteria > Verrucomicrobiota > Verrucomicrobiia > Chthoniobacterales > JAFAMB01 > JAFAMB01. Next base: position 8,218 of record CAVULL010000032.1, on the reverse strand, counting down.
GCCCTGGAGTCTCACCACACTAAGGTCCGAGATCTCCATCTGCGGCAGCTCTTTGCGGATGATCCTAAACGCGGGGAGCGATTAGCTACGGAGGCAGTTGGTCTCTATCTCGATTACTCGAAGAATCGCGTCACGGATGAAACGCTCAAATTACTCTTACAGCTGGCGCGAGAATGCGAGCTGCGGGAGCGGATCGATGCGATGTTTCGAGGCGATAAGATCAACATCACGGAGAACCGGGCTGTCTTACATGTGGCGTTGCGTGCACCAAAAGGGACATCCATTGTCGTCGACGGGGAAAACGTTGTGCCGCAGGTCCATGCGGTACTCGATAAGATGACTGACTTCGCCAATCGCGTGCGAAGTGGCACATGGAAGGGCCACACCGGCAAGAGCATTCGAAACGTCATCAACATCGGCATTGGCGGCTCTGACCTCGGCCCGGTGATGGCATATGAGGCTCTCAAGCATTACAGCGAACGCGCAATCAGCTTCCGCTTCGTTTCTAACATCGATGGCACCGATTTCGCCGAAGCCGTCCATGATATCGACCCGGCAGAAACTCTTTTTATCATCTCCTCAAAGACCTTCACGACTCTGGAAACAATGACGAACGCGCACACCGCGCGCGATTGGTCGCTGAAGGGCCTCGGCGGCGATTCCAAGGCGGTGGCCAAGCATTTTGTCGCCGTCTCGACCAATGGCGCGAAGGTCTCGGAATTCGGTATCGATACGGCCAATATGTTCGGGTTTTGGGATTGGGTCGGCGGACGCTATTCCATGGACTCGGCGATCGGGTTATCAACGATGCTCGCCATCGGCCCGGAAAACTTTCGCGCGCTACTCGACGGTTTCCACGAAATGGACGAGCACTTTCGCACCGCGCCGTTTGAGCGGAACCTGCCTGTACTCCTGGGACTTCTGGCGGTTTGGTACACCGATTTCTTTGGCGCAGAGACGGTCGCTGTCCTCCCGTACGAACAATACCTGAAGCGATTCCCGGCGTATCTGCAGCAGTTGACCATGGAGAGCAACGGCAAGCACGTCACACTCGAAGGATTAAAGGTCGACTATTCGACCGGACCAATCTATTGGGGTGAACCTGGAACGAACGGGCAGCACTCGTTTTATCAGCTTATCCATCAAGGGACCCGGCTTATCCCGTGTGATTTCATCGCCTTTAACGCGACCCTCAATCCTCTGGGGCGGCACCACGATCTTCTCCTGGCCAACGTTTTCGCCCAGGCCGAAGCGCTTGCCTTCGGCAAAACACCCGACCAGGTCAAGGCCGAAGGAACGCCTGATTGGCTGGTGCCCCACCGGGTTTTCGAAGGTAATCGACCGTCGAACACCATCCTTGCCGATCGGCTCACTCCCCAAATTTTGGGTAAGCTCATTGCCCTTTACGAACACAGTGTCTTTACCCAGGGCACGATTTGGAACATCGATTCCTTCGACCAATGGGGTGTCGAATTAGGCAAGGTATTAGCTCAACGCATTGTACCGGAACTCGAATCCGAATCGGACCCTAAACTTGCACATGATAGTTCCACTAACTATCTGATCCGCCGCTACCGCCAAATGAAGGAGAAAGCATTATGAATGTCGGTTATGATAAACCACTCTATATTCAGCCATTCGATCATCGTGGCTCGTTCCAAACAAAGTTATTTGGCTGGAAAGGGAAGCTGTCGGACGAGCAGACAGCGGAGATCGCAGCTTCTAAACGGGTAATCTACGATGGATTCGAGGCTGCCATTGCTGCCGGCGTGCCTAAGGAAAAGTCCGGCATTCTGGTCGACGAGCAGTTTGGTCAAGCGATTCTTCGCGATGCGGCGGCAAGGGGCTTCACGACGGCGTGTCCGGCCGAAAAGAGCGGGCAGGACGAGTTTGACTTCGAGTATGGCAAGGACTTCGCCAAGCACATTGAAACCTTCAATCCCACCTTTTGCAAAGTATTGGTTCGATATAACCCAGAGGGTGAGAAGTCATTGAACGAGCGGCAGTCGGCGCGCCTGAGACAGTTATCTGACTACCTGCACGCCAAGGGGCGCAGCCATTTCATGTTCGAGTTATTGGTGCCTGCGGAAAAAGAGCAGCTCGATCGGGTCAAAGGAGACAAGAAGGCCTATGACGTGGAACTTCGTCCTGGGTTAATGGTCGGGGCCATTGAGGAGCTCCAAGATGCTGGAGTTGAAGCCGACGTCTGGAAGATTGAAGGGCTCGATCGCCGCGAGGATTGTGAAAAGATCGTGGTGGCGGCGCACCGGAATAAGCGGGATAAAGTCGGTTGTATTATTCTTGGCCGAGGAGAAGACGATAAAAAAGTGCATGAATGGCTGACCACGGCGGCTTCAGTCCCGGGTTTTATCGGCTTCGCAGTGGGTCGCACTGTCTTCTGGGAACCGCTGGTCGCATTGAGGGATAAGAAAACCACGCGCGAGGAAGCTGTTGCAGAGATAGCCAAACGTTACAGGACCTTCGTCGATGATTTCGAGAAGGCGAAAGGGAAGCTATAATGCAGCTGGGAATGATCGGATTGGGAAGAATGGGCGCCAATATGGTGCGCCGCATTTTAAAAGCAGGCCATGAGGGCGTCGTCTTCGATGTCTCGCCAAAAGCGGTGGAAGAGCTGGTTCACGAGAAAGCGGCTGGCGCCTCCTCGCTGGCCGATCTGGTGAAAAAGCTCGCAAAGCCGAGGGCGCTCTGGTTAATGGTGCCGGCGGCAATTGTCGATAAAACCATCGCCGAACTCGTGCCGTCACTGGAGTCAGGGGACATCCTGATTGATGGAGGCAATTCTTATTATGTGGACGACATCCGGCGAGCCAAGGAACTCGCGCAAAAGAACATCCACTACGTCGACGTCGGAACAAGTGGCGGTGTTTGGGGATTAGAACGTGGATATTGTATGATGATTGGCGGCGAATCTGGGATAGTGAAACATCTTGATCCGATTTTTGCCACCTTGGCGCCGGGCATCGGTGACATTCCTCGAACCCCGGGACGCGAGAAACTCGGCACCACATCCGAAATGGGCTACTTGCACTGCGGTCCCAACGGCGCGGGTCATTTTGTAAAGATGGTCCACAATGGCATTGAGTACGGGATTATGGCCGCTTATGCCGAAGGCCTTGGGGTCTTGCGCGATGCCAACATTGGCAAACAGGAGAATGCGATTGACGCCGAGACGACTCCGTTGCGTGATCCCGGAAACTACCAGTACGACCTTGATCTCGCGAATATCGCGGAGGTATGGCGGCGAGGCAGTGTGATCGCTTCCTGGTTGCTCGATCTCTCGGCGATTGCTCTCGCTCAGGATGCGGGACTGTCGGGCTTCGCGGGAAAAGTCTCAGACTCGGGCGAAGGACGTTGGACCATCAAGGCAGCCATTGACGAAGGTGTTCCAGTGCCGGTACTCACCACTGCTTTGTATGAACGATTCAGCTCGCGCGGCGATGCGGATTTCCAGGATAAACTTCTCTCCGCTATGCGGTTCCAGTTCGGCGGGCACGTGGAAAAATCCCCAAAAAAATAAGAACTACGATGGCTCTCCCTCATTCGGATGCGCTTGTCTTTCTCGGCGCCACCGGCGATTTGGCTTACAAAAAGATCTTCCCTGCCTTGCAGGCGATGATTAAACGGGGGCACTTGAACGCGCCGATCATCGGTGTGGCGAAGGCTGGCTGGAATCTCGATCAATTGAAGGCCAGGGCCCGCGACAGCGTCGAAAAACATGGAGGACTGGATGGCGCGGCTTTTGAAAAATTGTCTACCTTGCTGCACTACGTGGACGGCGATTACAACGATTTAGATACATTTCGAGCCATTCGCAAAGAGTTGGGATCGGCCCAGCATCCAGCTCATTATCTGGCGATCCCGCCCATCTTATTTGGACTAGTCGTCGAACAGTTAGGGAAATCGGGCTGCACCGACGGCGCTCGGGTGATAGTAGAAAAGCCCTTCGGCCGGGACCTCACATCGGCTCGGGAATTGAACCGCATTCTGCTCGGTACGTTTGACGAAAATAGAATCTTCCGGATTGATCATTATCTTGGAAAGCGACCGGTGCACAACATGCTTTTCTTCCGTTTTTCCAATGAGCTTCTGGAACCGCTTTGGAATCGTAATCACATCGAAAGCATTCAAATCACCATGGCGGAAGACTTCGGAGTGCAGGGCCGGGGCGCTTTCTATGAAGAAACAGGGACAATTCGGGACGTGGTGCAGAATCATCTGTTTCAGGTTCTCGCTAATCTCGCTATGGAACCCCCTTCCAGAACCGACAGCGAATCGGTCCGGGATGAAAAGGTCAAAGTTCTCAAAGCGATTGCTCCGTTGAAAAGTAAAGATTTGTTGCGCGGTCAGTTCCGAGGTTACCGGAATGAGAAAGGGGTCGCCCCCGACTCGCGGGTGGAGACTTTTGCGGCCTTGCGACTGGAAATCGATTCGTGGCGCTGGGCAGGTGTGCCCTTCTATATCAGGGCGGGAAAATGTCTTCCTGTGACGTGCACGCAGATCCTAGTCCGGTTCCGAGAACCCCCCACCATGTTTTCGGGGTTCAATTTGAAAGCGAATTATTTCCGGTTTCGGATCAGCCCGGACATCACAATGGGTTTTGGAATGAATACCATCGCTCCGAGCGCGGATACAGTCAGCGAGATGGACGAGATGATAGTAAGCCGGAACCCGCGTGCAGACGAGATGGACGCCTATGAACGGGTCCTGGGAGATGCTATGGCTGGAGATCCGACCCTGTTTGCCCGGGAGGACTATGTCGAAGAGGCTTGGCGGATCGTTGATCCAGTGCTGAAGGCCGGCACTCCCGTCACTGAATATGATTCGAATACCTGGGGACCGGCTGAAGTTGACCAAAAGGTCGCACCGGTTGGAGGTTGGAGCAATCCAATCGTCGAGGGTTCGCCCTAAGTGGAGACGTTTTCATGAAGATTGAAATATCTGCAGATCCCAATTCGGTGGCTCAGGAAGCCGCCGCCATCATTGCCGCAGAGGCTCGAGCGGCAGTTGCTGAGCGCGGGCGGTTTATCGTGGCCGTGAGTGGCGGCCATACTCCTTGGATCATGCTGAGTGCTCTCGCCCGAGAAGATGTTCCTTGGAAGAACGTACACCTGGTACAGGTCGACGAACGGGTTGCCCCGGCCGGGGATCCGGACCGAAATCTGGCCCATTTACGCGAAAGTCTGCTGGAGCATGCCCCGTTTCCCCAAGAGCAGATTTATGCCATGCCGGTGGAAGCCACCGATCTTGAAGCGGGCGCCAAGGAGTACGCCTTGGTGTTGGCGAAGATCGCCGGTTCGCCACCGGTGCTCGATCTTGTTCATTTGGGAATGGGGCCGGATGGGCACACTGCTTCGCTGGTGCCCGGCGATCCGGTGCTCCAAGTGACCGACGCGGACGTTGCGGTGACCGGGGTTTATCAGGGAAGACGCCGACTCACGCTGACCTACCCGGTCCTCAACCGTGCCCGTAGCGTTCTTTGGCTGATCACCGGGAGTGACAAAGCCGGGATGCTTGGTCGTTTGCTGAAAGGAGATCAATCGATTCCAGCCGGTCGGGTAAACCAGGAAAGGGCCCAGGTGCTCGCCGATCGGGCTGCGGCAGGGCGCCAAGAGTAACGTGGTACACCAACCTGTGTTCCGGCAGTTAGAGCAATTGGTTCTGGAACCACTTACTGATTAACTCTCGGCGGTTTGCAGGGGATCAAGCGTGCCCGTTTGAGCGCACTGACCCAAGCTAAAAGCTTTACAAACAGAGCTTCGCCTCATCGAAAGTGTGTCATAAGTCAACGACTGACCCCGAACGGCAAGGCGGGTGGCCACTGCGCCGTGAAAGCGAACTTTTACTCAAGCAAAATACACTTGCACACCGGATTCCGGCGATCTATATAGCTGCCTCCAGCAGCAGAACTGAGTGGGAAGGTCAGAAGTTCGAGGACTCCGAACCCCAAGCTCAAAGGGCGAACTGGAACGGAAATCCGGGTAGGTACCGAAGTGGCCAAACGGGGCAGACTGTAAATCTGCTGGCTTACGCCTTCAGTGGTTCGAATCCACTCCTGCCCATGTCGCTCCTAGAGAGCCACTTACAGGAGCTATCACACACGCGCAAAAGTTGTATGCGATATTCCGGTCGTCTTAAAGTCGGCTTATTTTTCAAAGCCTTCTTCCGCGCCGGGGAACGTTTGATCCCTTTTCGGGCGCCTTAGGCTTCTTCGCCTCTTCCCGTCGTTGCGCAGCAATCCGTTCCAGGGCAATTAGGCGGTACGCGACCTGGGTTATTTCTGATGAGGGCCCCTGTTCGGCAAGCTTGCCGGGAGCATCATGTTCCTTAAGCCAAAGTTGCACATCGTTCATCAGACCGAGTTGCACCTGGTCGATCTGCTTTTGAGAATCTTTCCAAAGCTGCACCCGTTTACCCTTCGGCCAAAACATACGCGGGATCTTTTCCGGATCGAACAAACCAAGTCTCTGGGTAAGTTTCCCGACCATTAGAGATTTCAGACCCATATCGTCCAAAGTACTGCTCAACCAAGTGTTAAACAGGTACGACAGCATCATGCCCACATCACGATCCTGCGCCGCTTCCCATGTCGCTAAACAGATTTGCTTTTGCGCCTCCTGAAAGGACTCAATCTTTGCGAGCAGTTGTGTCCTCGAAGGAATAGCAAGACTGCCCTTAACCATTGGTTGGCCATAGATATTCATCAACGGATCGTCCCCGGCCATCAGGCTATTGAGGTCCACTTCCGTGCCGATCGAGATCTTGCACGCGACCCGTAGGGACAATTTAATCCGCTTGAGTTCGATATCTGTCAGCGTGTTCGCCGGCACCCCGGTCCTTCGTGACAACTCAGCTCGCGTGCAGGCGTGATTATCCGTTGAAAGGGCTTTCCGCAATCTGGCGACCGGGTGATCCGCATACTTCAGTGGTCTTCCCATCGTTTATGGGTACTCCACATAAAAGATCTCATTCAAGCGCAAAACGCGTTGTGATCCGTTCTGAAACCGAGGATTCTGCGCTCGCAATAAAGCACAACGTTATGTGTACATCGTATCATAAGTACATGACATACTATTCAGCCTGCCATTGGTCAGTTAATTCAATGATCCGGCGAAGTTTATCCGGACCCTTAGTCCACTCGAATGGACCGCATCGTTTGTTGTACTCTTGGATGAAGTTTTTTAGAAAATTTTCTAGCTCTTGTCCTGACTGATGAACGGCTTGCTGAAGACCTTGACGGGTCAATATGCTGAAGAAGCATTCAATGAGGTTTACCCATGAAGCGTGGGTCGGGGTGTAGTGAAAGCTCACCAGCGGATGGCTCTTTAACCATTTTCTGGCTGCTTCATTAGTGTGGGTGTTGAGGTTGTCGAGTACGATCGCGAGCCGTTGGTTCGGATACTCTTTGACCACCGAGTCCAGAAAGGACGGGAATAGCCTTGCTGGTGCGTCTTTTCTCTCGCGCGTGAGCGATAGTACTCTTCCCGGTGCCAATATCCAAGCTGGCTAATAGCGTACGTGTCCCATGTCGCACATATTCGTTGGTCCAACTACGCGGTTTAGTGGCCCGGAGCGGTAGCATCGGCTGAGTTCGATCAAGAGCCTGGATACCGGTCTTCTCGTCCATGCAGAGCACCACGACATTGTCTGGAGGATTCATGTAAAGCGCCACGACCTCGAGCAACTTCTCTCCAAATTGGGGATCCGGGCTAAAGGTAAAGGTCCGCAACCGATGAGGCTGTAATTTGTTCTCCCGCAGAATGCGGTTGACGGTGGCCGAAGGAATGTCCAGATGCCCAGCCAGCGTCCGCGCGCTCCAGCGTGAAAGCCCCTTCGCCGGCGCCTGGCAGACCGTTTCAACCACCTTTTGAACGCTTTGCTCATCCCGACTGCTGCGCGGTCGTCCAGGGCGAGCTCGATCCTCTAAGACAGCTAATCCTCTCTGGTCGTATTCTTTACGCACCCGACCGACCACATGCTCGTTCGCGCCTAACTCCAAAGCAATTTGCCGATTAGAAAGACCACGTGCCGCTAAAACGAGCATTTGCGCCCGCTTGGCGACATTCAGCGCCGTCTTTCGGCTCCGGGCAATCCGCTCGCATTCGCCGCGATCACCTTCTTCCATTGCTAACATTCGGTTCGCTGCTGGCACCCACTAATTATACATAAACAAAAAAAGTATGCTATCTATTTATGATAC
>CAVULL010000031.1:0-151545 GCA_963742335.1 uncultured Verrucomicrobiae bacterium | reverse complement strand
CGCTTCCTGTGATGGGCAATCTGGCTACGGAAATCTTCTTTGGGCCTAATCTTGCTTGCGCTTTCCGAGTTCCGACGCGTGAAGCGGGAGGGGGGATCTGCTGCAACTTCCGACGTGTGGTCCCACGTCGTGCCTCGATAGCGCCTGTTATTGTCGGCATCGCCTTGAGCAGCTCGTCCGGAGTCTGGAATCGCTGTGCCGGATCTTTCTCAAGGAGTTTCTCAAGGAGAACGACGACCGGCTTTGCAACATCTTTGAGTCGCTCAAGCGGTAAGGGCGCGTGCTGATGCTGGTACATCACCTCAGCGGAAGTACCTCGAAACGGTGTTTGCCCAGTCATCATTACCCAGAGCGTCACGCCAACCGAGTACAGGTCCGAGCGGATGTCGACCTGTACCCCTGCGAACTGTTCCGGACTAGCAAACTCGGGCGTTCCGACAAATGCTCCGGGCGATGAAATGTCCGCTTCAGAAGCCGATTCGTCTACTGTCTTTGCCAGGCCAAGGTCGATAATTTTAGCGGTTACACCCCGTTCCTCCTTCAACCTGACCATGATGTTTGTTGGCTTGATATCTCGGTGGACAAGGTGTTGTTCGTGAATTGCGGCTAATCCGGCAGCCACCTGCGTTGCAATTTCCAGCGCCAGCTTTACCTCGAGTCGGCCTGACCGTTTGATTAGGCTCCCGAGCGTTTCACCTTCTACAAACTCCATTGCGTAGAAATAACTGTCGCCGGTTCTACCCAGATGGAACACGGAGGCAACATTTGGGTGACGGACGCTCGCCGACGCCCGGGCTTCGCGGAGAAAACGAAGCCGTGCCGATTCATCACCGAGATATCCTTCACTGATGACTTTCAGAGTCACTGGGCAGTGCAAATTGATGTCGAACGCCTTGTAAGTGACCCCCATCGCGCCGCGGCCCAGCTCAATGGGTTTGCCATCTTCACTCACTAAGACTTCATAATGTTCGAAGCGCTGAGAGGCCGCCTCGGAGGCCGATGCGCTTCGAACGACTTCCCGACTGGCTTCCTCTAACTCGATCTCTCCCTTAACGCCCATACTAAGCATACACACCGGACAGAATTGCAGTCCTCCAGAAAACCCATTGCCACAAACCGAGCAGATGCGTCTGTTCGCCACTTTCATGGACCCAACCGTCCTTCGGATGCAACCAGTGCTTCGCAAAGCGAATGGATTTCCGCGTCGATTTCCGCTGGATCTGACACCGTGCGAGCGACCTCCTCACGTAAAAGGGTAGTAAACTGCTTTCGCATCCGGTGGATAAGTGTCTTGACCGCGACGATGCTGACCTGAAGTTGATCGGCTGCCTGTTCGTACGACGGTACTACTTGGACTCCGCCGGGAGCCAAAAAAGGCTCCAACGCCTGGAGGGTGGCCGATTTTCCTTGAGCGGCGTATTGATTGCCAAGGCGGGCCATGGTTTCGTGCAGCAAAGCCGTAGCCCATCGCGCATCGAAGATTGTTTCTGCCGTTAAGAAATCAGCCGGCTCGAACTGACAAACCTCCTCGGCATTCTCTGTATCCAAAGGAACAAACTCTACGTTACCGCCTCTCTTCGAGCAGCGGGCGCGGGCGGCCTCCTTTGAAAGGTAGTTCTTGATTGATGCGAGCAAAAAGGATCGGAATTTTCCCTTGCGCGGATCGACCTCCGCCAACGCCTTGTGGTCAAGCAGATGCAAAAAAAAGCCCTGGACCAAGTCTTGCGTATCAGCGGGACTGTATCCGCGCCGCCGGACAAATGCATAAAGCGGAAACCAATAGAGCCTGCACAACTCGGCAAGCGCAGCCTTTGAGCCAGGCGCCTGACTCTGAGCCGAGAGTAAGACCACGCTCCATCGCGTGGTACGAAACCGTCCAGCCTCTTGCGTAGGCGAATTATGGTCCAGATTCAATCGTGGTCCCTATGGTCAGTTTATCGTATCAAATGTGATTAAAGTGAACAAGACATTCAAAGCAGCCATAATCGACCCGTACGCGGTAAGCGCAGACAATGGTCAAAGGGCCGAAAGTTTCGGGGAAACTCTGAAACTCGAGTATGCGGGGGCCGATTTCAGAGGTAGCGGTTTTTCTACAATGGTCGGAAAGTGGTGCGGCAGCCTGATTTTTCGCCTCGTTGGCACTCTGGTGTTCCCGCGAATTTTCCTCTCTGTTATGTGTTCACGCTCTCGTCAGTCCTCCGGCGGATCCTTTGAGGCTCATTAGACGGTTTGACGTCCCTTCGGTGGCTTTACGCATTTTTGTACGATTCGTCGACACTCTCTCCAACTCCTGCAACTCGGGCCTCCCAATCCGTTTGTACTTAATAGAGACCACTGCTCAGGGTTTCGACGCAAAAACAAGGACCATAAAAAATGAACACAATAAATCGACGTAGGGTGCTTCCGTTTGCCGCTATGGTGGCGCTGATGTTTCTGGGCGTTGCCCTGCAGACGCTCGCCCAGAGCGCCCGAGACCAACTGGTAGGAACTTGGATGCTAGCCTCAATCTACATCGAAGGCCCGGATGGCAGCAGATTCGATCCGTTTGGTGCCAATCCGACAGGCGTCCTTATCATGGATGGAAACGGCCGCATTTCGGTGCAGTTCATAGGCTCTGATCTTCCGAGATTCGCGTCCAACGACCGTCTGGAAGGCACCGCGGAGGAGAACAAAGCCGTTCAGCAGGGAATCCTCTGCTACTTTGGTACGTACTCGGTCAGTGATGCGGATCATTCGCTCAACATTCACATTGAGAGCAGTTCGTTCCCGAATTGGAAAGGGGCTGATCAAAAGCGATTTCTGACCCTTACAGAGGACGAAATGAAATGGGTCAACCCTACTGGGTCAACCGGCGGACCAGGTTTTACGGGTCATACGGTATGGAAACGAGTCAAATAAGCCCAGCGCAGGACGCAACCAACGCCCCCGCGTTGCTGACCTGAACCTACAACCTAACTTCCCAAAACCACTCCTTCCTCCCATAAGCATTGCTATGGATCAATTAGCCCCTTCAGCCAGCCTCAGACTCGAAAATCAAGTGGCAGTCGTTACAGGCGGCGCCAGAGGGATAGGAGCAGGCATCGTCAGACGTTTCGTCCAAGAGGGTGCCCGGGTCGTTTTTAGCGATCTCTTGAACCAAGAAGGGAAAGGCCTCGAAGAAGAACTCGGCAAAAACATAGCCTTTTACAGGGCAGACGCTGGGAGCGCGTCCGACACCGAAGCGTTGATGAATTTCGCGGTGGAACGCTTCGGCAGCGTCGATTGCGTGGTGAACAACGCAGGAGCAGGCGGCGAAGGCGAACCTATTGCCCAAACGTCGGTAGAAGGTTTTGATCGATCAATCGCTTTACTGCTTCGCGGCCCTTTCTTGGGAATCAAGTACGCGGTCCCGCACATGCAAAGCGGTGGAACGATTACAAACATTGCTAGCGTGTCTGGCATGGTAGCTGGCTTTGCCCCGCACGCTTATACTGCAGCGAAGTTCGGTGTTGTCGGGTTGACGAAATCCGTGGCTTTGGAGCTCGCTGAGCGCGGTATAAGAGTCAACGCGATTTGTCCGGGCGGAACTGCCACGGGGATCTGGGCCCCAGTATTTCCGGAAATGCCAGCAGAACTGGTCGATCGCACGCCGGAGATCGTGGAACCATGGCTTGCGGCAGGAGCACCGATTGGCAGAGCTGGGCTTCCGGCCGACATCGCAAACGCCGCACTTTGGCTGGCTAGTGGTGAGTCAAGCTTTGTGACCGGACATGCTCTTGTGGTAGATGGCGGTTTCACCGCGGGTATGCGATGGTCGCAAAGGCTCGAGCGGCTTGAAAATCTGAAAGACCACTTCCGGGCAGCTTTGAATCAGACTACGATCGCCTCGTAATTCTCGATTTGGTAGTCGATCGAACCAATGATTCGAGCCTCGTCACCTTCCAAGCTCTGCTCCACCCATGTGTAAAGGCAATCCTGTGAAAAGTATGACATCGCACATCAAAACCACTATGGTAGAAAATAGATTCGAGAATATGAGATCTGATGACTCTCAGCCCGTTGCCGGCATTAGCCGAAGAGGACTTCTGAAAAGGGGAGGAAAGGTTGCCGCGGCTGCAGCGGTAGCATCAGTGTTCTCACCCTTTGTCTTTACTGGAAGAGCAGCCGCGACAAAAACACTCTCATTCTGGCAGTTCTATGCTCCCGCCAGGCAGCTTGATATTCAAAGCAAATGGTTTGAAGACTGTGTCAAGGGTTGGAATGCGACCCACGATGTCAAGGTCGAGCTGCAGTACGTCCCAGTTCAGGACTATATAGGTGGATCGAAGCTACAGACCGCTTTCGCCTCGGGTCAGGGTCCTGATATTTTCATAATCAGCCCCGGGGACTTTCTTCGTTACTACAATGGTGGCGTTCTGGTCGACCTCACACCTTACATGGAGGGCGCCGCGAAAAAGGACTTTTTTCCAAACGTGCTGGAAACCCGGATCGTTGATGAAAAGATCTATGGAATCCCGTTCGACGTCGTACCCTTGGCGATGTTTTACAGCGTCAAGGCATTCGAGGAGGCTGGACTTTCGGAGAGCGATATCCCGAAAACCTGGGATCAGTTCCTCGAAATCGCGCACAAGCTAACCAAAGGGAAGCGATTTGGCTGTCTGTTCCAAACTGCATCGGGTTATTACCAGACGTTCACCTGGTACCCATTTATGTGGCAAGGAGGTGGTGATATCGCTACGCCAGACGGAAAACACAGCGCCTTTGCATCGCCGGCCACCGTTCAGGCTCTGAAGTTCTGGCAAGACACCATTCAGCAGAATGTCGCACCACGCAACATCCTGGGCGACGGTGGCGGGGACGTCGTAGCGAATTTGGCTTCAGGCTTCTGTGCCATGCAAAATCTGGGTATCTGGGGAGTCAGCGCCTTGCGGGACAACGCTAAGGATTTCCAATATGGCGTCTTCCCCCTTCCCTTACCTCCCAACGGCCAGCAAAGAACGGTTTTGGGTGGATGGGCCTTCGTCGCCAATGCCAAGGGCAAAAATCCCGAGGAAGCGGCGAAGTTCTGTGTTTGGGCCGTGGGTTCCATGCAGGATGATTCCATTCAAAGAGTCGTTGACTGGTGTACCAAGGCGAACGGTGGCGTTTCGCCGCGAAAATCGGCTTTGGAAAAAGCGACCGCCGAAGGCGGGTACAGCAGCGCCCCGATGAAGTTATTTAAGGACTTGACACTCCTGACCGGTAGAAGTGAGCCTCGAGTTCCACCGGAGGTCTATAAGGCGGTCTCGGATACTATCCAGGCTTGCCAACTGGGCGGAGCTGATCCTATGCAGGCCGCCGAGGAAGGATCCCAGCGAATCGAAAGCTTCCTCTCCGGATACACGGGTGCCCCATTGCGTTGATGATCCGGGCGCCGCTGCGGCGGCCCCTGAAGGGAGGTCGACGCGAAGCGGCGGGTGGGAGCTGCTCGGCGTTAAGGGAAGCGTAAGGGTGCAAGCGACACCCCCGCAGCCGCTGTTTTTGGAGTTTTGTCCCGAATCGTCATCGGATTGCGAACCGAAAACACCGCGGAGCCAGAAACGGTTCAGCGGAAGGCAAGGCGCTGTCAGCGGCTATCAAAGTGGTAGTCGAATTGCACGTCCTCCTGACCCGTTCGCTTTTTGGCGACGATATTCTGCGTAGGTAGCTTCGGCGCGTTTCTCTAGCGAAACCGACTTCTGCTCCTTTGCGATTCTGATGGCTTCACAAAAGGAAGCCTCAATTTGGCTCGCCTCAGCACCCAAAGTGGCGAGAAGGACTCCGCGCAGCCGATACAGTTCGGCGCTCCAATAACGGTGCTCAAATCTTTCAGCAATTGCTACCGCCTCATTTATTGCCTCAAGAGCTTCAGAGGTACGATCAGCTAGATGTAATGCTTCAGCCTTTCGTGCGAGATGACCTGGGAGGCGTAGTACCAAACCCATTGTCCGAAAGTCTCTTATTCCCTGTTCGATCCAGGGAATACCTTCCACTGTGTCACCGGAAGCGCTGCGCGCCCAGCCGCGATAAATGGTTCCTATCACTAGCCAATACACAAAATTGTGGCGCGTAGAGAGTTCAATCAATTCCGATGCCAGGCGGTCCACTTCAGCAGGATTACGCTCACAGTTTCCGAGCATCGCTGCCCAGTCTAGCGCCAGGGCTAACGCGTTCATATCATTCAGCTCCTTTGCTAGTGAGATCGCTTCCTCCACGTTTCGCTTTGCAGGAGGCGTTCTCTCCGAGATGCCACCCGGATAGCGCCCCATGGCACAGACAGCCGACGACCGGCGTATCGAGGTCTTCCGGAGGAAATTTTACGCCTCCCGAGCGCCAGATCTGAACACCATGCCTCGCGTATTGTCGCGCGGACTCGAAATCACCCAAGAAAAAGAGATTCGCTGCCAAAGCGGCGCAGGCTCCAATTTTTAGCGCCGCGTCGTTCTGTTCCTGCGCCAGTGAGTAACCTCGTTCCGCAACCTGCATCGTTGCCGTCAGTTTCTCCGTCATTAGGGAATTGCGCCACTGACCCCTCAGTGCCAAACACTGGAGCCGGGATTGATTAAGAGAGTGGCACAAAGGCTCGGCGCGCTCATAACAAATTCGGGCCTCTGGTGCTCCCAGTCCTCGCGTGGCCGTTAGATATTTCGCCGCCTGCATGAGGGTGAAGAGCTTATCTTCTGCGGTGAGACTCTGTCCCTCGGCGGCCGTTTCCACCAGCGACCCCCAGCGCCCGTCTGCGAAAAAATGAACTAAAGCGGAAAGCAACGGCCCTGTTGCTCCAAGAACCTTTACCGCAAAGTGGGCATCACCCCGCTGAATCCGCGGAATGTAAACTTCATGGAGCGCCTCTCGAAACAGACCGGCATTGCAGCCGCAGATCACCGCTGAGAAAAGTGGCTCCATCTCCCTGAAACTATTCGGCAGTTGTGGCGCAAGCGTTTGATAGTAATGATAGAGTCGCCTATTACATTCCTTCCACGCATCCGTTTGTTGACTCCGAAGCTGTTCGCCAAAGTATTCACGAACCAGAGGATGCATGTCCAATTGCCCAGGATTATTCGGATCTTCTCGGGCGAGGAGCCTGGCCCTTCTCAACTTGGCAAGGATCGTTTGCCAGGCTGCGGGCCTCAAATCAGTTAATGACTCTGTAAGGCCAGGAATCGCAGGTGACTTTAGCAGGGCTTCGAACGCCTTTTCCTCAGCAGGTCGATCAAATAGACCTAACATACGCAGAACCGATAGCTCAGGACCCTCACCAAACCAGGTCTGGTAAGATTCCATTACTCTTCGGGCATGGGCTCCCTGTCGTACATCGTGACCGAGATGTCCTGACACATCGCCACGGCAACGAATGTCTCCACTGTACGCATCGGTCAGATAGCTGCCCAGAAGCGTTAGCGCCAGACAGTGCCCGCTGAACTCGTCGCTGACACTCCGCAATTCTGCCTCATCACCTTTGACTCCCAAAGCTCGGAGCAGTTTCGCGCCTGCATCGCTGGATAGTTGTTCCAGGTCACGACGCAGGGCGGAGCTACCCTCGTGATCAGCAATGTCAGCGACCGGCGTACGCGTGGTAATCACGCAAAGCCCCTTGTTAAACGCGGCGAGTTCGCGCAGAAGCGCTTGGAGGGAAGGCTCTCGTAACCGTCCTTCTTGTGGACCAGGCGGATTTTGGAGCGGCTCCAGACCGTCCAGAACCAACAATGTTCGACGATGGGCTACAAGCTTCGCCAATCTTTCTCCCTTTTCCCACGCCGTTCCGAGCCGCGGATCTGGGTCGCCAAACCAGCCGAGAGTCGCATCAACAAATTCATCTGCAGACGAAGTGCCGCCACTGGTGCCCTGTCTGTAAAAAGACCAGCCAAAAACAAGCTCCCCAGAACGATAATTTTCAGCAGCCATCCCTCGGAGCCAATGGTTGACCAGCGTGGACTTGCCGACGCCAGCCCAGGCAACGATTGTCAGGACATTTGAATGCTGGTTCGCCCATGCGTCATCAAGAAAAGCGACATCCTCCTCTCGGCCAAAGACGTCACTTCCAGTAACGGGCAATCTGGCTACTGAAATCTTCTTTGGTCCGAATCTTGTCGGCGGCTTGCGAGTTCCGACACGCGAAGCGGCAGAGGTCGTCTTGTGCAGGCTCTGACGAGTGATTTTACGACCTGCGTCGATAGCGCCTGATATCGTGGGCATCACCTTCAGCACCTCGTTTGGAGTCTGGAAACGCTGTGCCGGATCTTTCTCAAGGAGTTTCTCAAGGAGAAATACCACCGGCTGTGGAACACCTTTGAGTTGCTCAAGCGGTAAGGACGCGTGCTGATGCTGATACATTATGTCAGCGGGAGTGCCTTGGAATGGCGCCTTGCCCGTCACCATCTCCCAGAGCGTAACACCCAGCGAATACAAATCCGAGCGGATGTCGACCGGGACTCCTGCGAATTGCTCGGGACTTGCAAACTCGGGTGTCCCGGCAAATGCCCCCGGCGATGAAATCCCGGCTTCCGAAGCTGATTCGTCCACCGCCTTGGCGAGGCCCAAGTCGATGATTTTTGCCGTCAGAGCGCCTCCCTCCGCAAGACTGACCATTATATTGGAGGGTTTTATGTCCCGGTGAACCAGATTCTGTTTGTGCACCGCAGTCAAACCGGTGGCGACCTGCGTCGTAACTTCCAGGGCTAGCTTAACCTCAAGGGGGCCCGAGCGTCTTATGAGGCTCTCCAGTGTCTGCCCTTCCACAAACTCCATCGCGTAAAAGTAGCTCTGACCGGTTCTGCCCAGGTGGAAGACCGACGCAACATTTGGGTGACGGACGCTCGCTGCCGCGCGGGCTTCGCGCAAAAAGCGAAGGCGCGCCGATTCTTCACCGAGATACTTTTCACTGATGACTTTCAGTGTGACGGGGCAGTGCAGATCGACGTCGAACGCCTTGTAAGTGATCCCCATCGCACCGCGACCCAACTCGACCGGTCTACCGTCTTCGGCCTGGAGGAGTTCGTAATGCTCAAAGCGCAGCGTCTTCGATTCTCCAGGAGGCGCGAGCGCCGCCTCGCAAGAAGGCGCGTCAGATGCCGCCCCCGCAGCGAGCGCTCCGCTAAGCATGCAAAGCGGGCAGTATTCCAGCCCGGCGGAAAACTCCCGGCCACAGCTCGAACAAATGCGTCGACGTTCGCTATTCACGGCTGCAGCCATCCTTCGGCAGCGACTAGCGCGGCACAGAGCGCGCGGATCTCTTCGTCAATCTCGGCAGGATCTGAGACGGTGCGGGCAACCTCCTCGCGCACAATGGCAAAGTATTGCTTGCGCAGCCGGTGGATGAGTGTCTTTACTGTGCCGACGCCGACACCCAGCGATTTTGCCGCATTTTCGTAGGAGGCTTCAGGTCTGCTTTCTCCAATCCCGACAAACACCTTTAACGTGTCAAAGACTGATTGCTTCCCTTGGGCAAGACATTTCTGGCGCAGAACCGTCATCGCTTGCTCCAGCAATGTCATCGCCCAGCGGGCCTCGAAGATCTTCTCTGCTGTCAAATAGTCTGCTGGCTCGAGTCGATAGCGCTCCTCGGCACTCGCCAAGTCAAGGGAAACAAACCGATACTGGCCACCGCGCTTGAGTCGCTGGGCCCGCCGCGCCTCCACCAAAAGGAAGTTCTGAAAGCAGGTTAGCAGGAACGACCGGAACTTGCCTTTTAGCCGGTCCACTTGGCTCAGCGCCCGATGTTCAAGAATCTGCAGGAAAAACCCTTGCGTTAGATCCTGTGCATCATGCGGTGAATGACCGCGCCCGCGCGCAAAAGCATATAGCGGGTACCAATAAATCTGACACAGGGCGGCCAAAGCCGCTCGCCCGGTCTGACTCTGGTCGTGCGCGGAAGCCATTACCAGCGTCCAGCGCGTGGTGTGGAATAGGCCCGCGCCACCTGCCACTGAGCTCTCGCCCGATTTCATCGGAATCCGCCGTTTCTGAAGCACATGGTAACCGATCGCTAAAAAAATTTCACTATTTTCGCCAACTCTGACACTCGGGGACCCCAAACGGTTTTGTAAAGCATTGCAAGGCACACATACCAACAATCGCTAGTAAAAAACTCAAAACACTATGAATACCACTGCCAATTTCAGTATCTCGTTCGGTCAGGCATCAAAGTTGAAAGTTGACGAGCCGGACCGATCGCAACGCTTGCCGAGGATGGTGGCCCGAAATAGCCTGATCAGTGGAGCTCTTGACTTCATGATCCTTGGTATCGAGCTGACCTGGATTCTGGCCGCCGCAACCATGCTCTGCGCATTTCTTTCGCCCCTGGAGTGCCGCGCCGGTGTTAGTCCGCTGGTTTTGCAGGACTTCGCCGACTGGGAGAGGCAGCATCGCGGGAGCTGGATTCAGGTGACCGACTTCGATTCAGCCGCGAAGTGTTACCGAATGACTCCGGCGGTATATAACGAGGAATTCGCCGCGATGGCGATTGGCTATGTACACGCAGACCCCAACATTTTGATGTGGCTGGTATTTACACCTTCCGGGTCGTTTCTTTACCGCAGCGACCAGGGAGTTATTCCGCTGGTCAACCCAGAGTCCTTTCCCCTTTCCCGTTAAAGTTTCTCAACAACCAGTTGAGCCAAGAAAGGAACGCAATCCGGCGAATGCAGGTGCTTCAGAAATATTCACTCGGAAGCCACCGGTTAACCCTGCATCTGAATGAGTTGGACTCGAATGAATTGGATGCACCAGGCTCGAGGCCATAAGTCATGATTGCCCGCTAGAGCGTAAAAGTCGACAAACCTGCGTGGTAATTTATGGACGTGTTACCAGCATCGGAGGAGAATTGTCACCAGCACTATCGCAAGGCGGGTATCTCTCCTCTACATAAGTGACTCAAATTGAGGAAACTACCGAAGCATGGTCGGGCCGGCGGGATTCGAACCCACGACCTCTTGAACCCCATTCAAGCGCACTACCAAGCTGTGCTACGGCCCGACGCAGGAGAAGCGCAAGATGCGGTGCCAAAGTGGCATTTTCAAGCTGGAAAAACCATTCAATCGTACCGCACCTGCAAAGAGCGAGACTCCCAGGGAAGGCCTCGCCCGCAGTTCTCGATCTTTTATTTCAAATAGCCGCCCTGTTTCACCGCGCGTTCCGCCTCCGCCTGGCTAGCTTTAAGAGCCTCGGCCACCGTCGTCTTGCCGGCCAAGGCAGCTGAAATATTCTGGCCGACCTGGGTCCCGATCGATTGGAACTCGGGAATCCCCACAAATTGCACACCGATGTACGGGACCTTCTTGATGCAGGGATTGGTCGGGTCGGCCGTCTGCATCGCCTTCAACGTCACCGCAGCGAATGGCGCTGCTTTCTGGTACTCTGGATTGTCATAGGTCGACTTCCTGGTTCCCGGCGGCACGGTGGGCCATCCACCATCTTCGGCTGCCAACAGGATATATTCCTTAGAGGTCGCCCAGAGTGCAAATTTCAGGGCCGCATCCGGTTGCTTGGCCGCTTTCGGAATCGCCAAGGCCCAGGACCAGAGCCAATGGGAGCCGTTCGGAGTCACCGCGACAGGCGCCGAGGCATAGGCAACCTTATCCGACACCTGGGATTGGGCTTTATCATAGAGTGGCCCCGCTCCGGAAGTGGCATCAATCCACATCGCCGCTCTTCCTCCGGCAAAAAGGGTCAGATTTTCATTGAAACCGTTGGCACTGGCCCCGGGCGGCCCATCTTTTCTCATCAGGTCAACGTAAAATGTGATCGCCTTCTTCCACTCAGGCGTTTCGATCGTCGGTTTCCAGCTCATGTCGAACCAAGTGGCACCGAAGGTGTTAAGCAAGGTATCGACGAAGGCCATGTTTTCACCCCAACCCGGCTTCCCGCGCAACGTAATACCATAGATTCCTTTTGACTTGTCTGAGAGAGCATCCGCAAATTTGACAATGTCATCGTAGGTCGGTTGCTCCGGCATGGTCAGACCCTTCTCGTCGAAAAGGTCTTTGCGATACATCAACATCGAACTCTCCGCGTTGAACGGGATGGCGTAGAGCTTTCCGTTATAGGAAAGGCCGTCGCGAATCGATTTAAACACGTCATCCAAGTCGTAGTCGGCCGGAATATTCTCCATCGGCCGCAGCCAGCCTCGCTTGGCGAAGATCGGTGCTTCGTACAGGCCGAGGTAGACAAGGTCAAACTGTCCGCTCGCCTGCGAAACATCGGTCGTGACGCGTTGCCGGAGGATATTCTCTTCGACGACGACCCAGTTGAGCTTTATATCCGGATTTTTCTCTTCGAATTTACTCGACAGTTTTTTAAGCCGGATCATGTCCGGATTATTGACGACAGCGATCGTAACCGACTTCTGCTGCGCCTGGACGACAGCGCCGGTCAGCATGAAAGCAAGTAAGGGGAAGACAAATCTTTTGATCATATGGGGGGTCTTTAATTTTCGACGTATGGACTTGAGGCCATGCTCAAGCCCGAGTTAGAAGATACGCCAGATTCGAGTATTTGTTTCGGCAAGAAACAAAATGTCAAGCCATCGTCGGTCAACCGTCCATCCGGCCAAGCTATTTGTGATGTAAAGTACGCGCCGCTACCTGCTGTGGATTCTGGTAGACGCTACTGCCAATTCCCGGATCCGTTCTCGCAATTCTGAGGAACTCAGATGCCCGTCGGTGAAATGCTCGCTGGTAGCGTAAACAATCCGCGGAATGATCAAACAGCGAAAATCGAGCATCAGGCTATTGGCAAAACTCATGATCGACATGTAGCTCATTGATCCGCCTGCTGCGCAGAGAAACCCAACAATTTTGTCCTCCCAGGATTCGCCAGTCAACTCAATCAGATTTTTCAAGGCAGCGCTGGCATCGAAATTGTAGATCGGCGTGGCGATAATCACGACGCGAGCCTCAGAAATCGTCTTGGAAAGAGTAAGTACCGATTGATCATCGTATGCGGCTTCGCCATCACAGAATGGCAAAGGTAAGTCGCGAAGATCGATTAATTGTGCGGCAACGCCTTCCGACAGGTAGCATTCCGCCAGAAAATGTGCCATCGACCGACTCCGGCTATTCGCACGAAGGGATCCGGAAACGATCAAATATTCGACAGGCAACTCCATCGTAGGAAGATTCAAGCGCAGAGGCCTGAACTCCGCCAGCGAGATTTTGGCGACCGACCGAAGACCAGTTCTATCGATACGAATCCCTCCCCTCTTAAATTCCATACAGAAAAAACCATTAGGCAATTACTGGTTACTCGCTCATATTGGCCTCTTTCCGAAAAACGGGGCGTAGCTTAGCTTGGTAGAGCGCCTGCTTTGGGAGCAGGAGGTCGCACGTTCAAATCGTGTCGCCCCGATTCGGGTAAAGTCCTTGAGAGAGGGGCACTTACAGGTAAAGCAGATTCAAAGCAACAAGCCTTGTCAGTGATTAGAGTCACCGAATAGTCACTCTAAAACTTTCAAAACGGCTTGTTGTCGGCGCCGTTGTGCCCGGGCGCTCGCGCTTTTAATGCGAAACGCTCTTTGTGCGCGTCGTCGTCAGTGTCAGGAACAGTGTCGTCACCGAAATGGTTACTGGAGTACAGATAGATCAGTTCACCCAGGAGGGTCTTCCGCGATTGCTGCCCTACCCAGCGCAAATCTGTTTCCGAGGATTGTAGCCGGCCGGAGAGCTGCGCGACGGCGTTCCTCATCGTCCCGAGGTCACCATGCGATAGTGCTTGTGCCTCGGTGCGGGTCACTGGGCTTTAGAGTATGCGGTACTTGCGGCCCTCGGGCACAGCGGGTGACACGACCAAAAAGCGAGCGCCTCCCAATAACGCAAACCAAACTCGGGCCTCCGGCAAAAGTGACAGAGATAGGGAGCCCTGGCTTTTTGCGTAGGTTTGATTCGCCGTTTCATTTCGATTCCAAAATCGCGATTCGAATCTCCAAATCGCGCACGGCCGCAAGGATTTGATCCAAAGATCGAGCTGACTCTTCTCATGCTCGAGCCTAGCGAAAACGTCTTGGAGGTCGTTGTAAGTGACCGGTAGATCCAGAAACCGGTCCCATGATTCCCGTAAACTCGCTTCGGCGTTCTCTGCAGCTTTTCGGCTTTGCTCAGCCTGGCGATTAAGCCGCTCGCTCTCTTTCATTTCTGCGCTGCCCTCTAGTAACAGTCGCCGCGCGGCCGCCTCTGAATCCGAGAAAACTTTTTTCCAGGCCGCCTCAGTTAATAACGTTGAACCGTGACTGAAAACGGCGCGTTGAGCGTCAAATTCGTCCAGTACACGGACGAGCAGTTGTCCAGCAGTAGCGGCATCCGCATCCGCGGCCATGGCCCGTTCAAGGCTTAGTTCGAATTCGGCCGCCCCAAGGCTCGGCCGTGCTAAGGCCGCTTCCCTCTGAATTTCTTGGGTGTCTGTTATGTCTATGGTCATGGTCTCATGCAGGGTTGTGCTGATTGGTTAGGAATTCGTGTTTTTGTTCCTCGGTCCAACGCGCCTGTTCACTTGCCGGCAACTTATCGAACCACTCCATCCTGGCGCGCTTGATCTCTTCGCGGGTGTATCGTGGGGTCGAATTACCCTTGGGACTGGTGTTACCCTTTGGGGTTACCTTGGGTTGGGACGCCGACGCCCCCGACAAAGCGCCGACGTCCTTTTGCATACCCAACTTTTCCGGGAACGAAAATTGCGTGCCTCTCTCTGGCGTGAGCTCGGACGTATTTCATCACCGCGGCCTTGTCCGAAACGTCCGTGCCCGACGCCGACATCCGCTTTAGAAGCGACGTCGAACATCGATAAATTGCGGACCATGCTTCGAGAGAGAGATCGCCATGTTTCCTGCGCATACGGTTCGAACTATGCCGCATGTCAAAAGTGAACCAATCAACGGCGTGACGGTTTTTACCAGTGCGATAGGCAGCACCGTCGGGGGATCGCTATTTGCCGCCCCCTCGAGAGAGTCTGAAAATCACGAGGGAACCTGCTGCCGCCGTATTTCGGTGGGTTCATTTAAAGGTTCGAACCGAAGGTCAACTCACGTCGACTCTCAGGCAACAAATGGTGAGCAATAGGTTGAAAACGGGCCGAGATTGCCCCCCGGAGGCGAAAAATGAAACTGTTTCATGTCATTTGGCAATCGGCGGGTCGGGAAGATCAGGTTGTGAGTACGCACCGCAGCGCTGAGGCCGCTGAGAAAATTCGTGCACGTAAGCAACGGCAATTCATGCGCCGGTGGCAAAGCTGGCACAGCCGCCCACTCGCGCGGTTTACTACAGATTGTGTAGAGGATTGAAAGCGGCGGCCGGGGCCCGGTTCACTAGGAAGTTACTTTTTCCGCAAATTCTTTAAAAAACGGGCGCTGAGCCTCGCGCCTCCGGTTCCTTACTTCGCCTAGCCGAATGCTCGGCGGAAGATCGGTCGGGCCAAACGGTGAAGAAGTATCTGCTCCGAGAGGTTTGCCCCTGGTGGAACAATCCGTTCCAACATAGCCGTGAATCGGCGGAACTCAGCTTCCTTTAACGCATGCCATTCTTCGACGGTCAACCAGCGCGAATCGTAAAAGATCCCCAGGGCAGTGTCGCGGCCGTGGTGGGGCTGATCGTGGTTGTGAGGGTGGTGCTGCTGAATGGCTAGCGGACCTTGTGTGCCGGCGGATAAAATCCAGGACTGCCGCCTCATCCTCCGGATCGCCCCCGCCCCGGATGTATCGGTATATGACGTCGCGAGTGTCCCGTACCGTTGAGCGTATCCTCTTTGAGTGTTCGGGTATGATCCCCTCCGGTTTTGTCCTCTCGGCATTTGATTAAACACGGCCGGGTGTTTTTGCTCTGGGCTCCGGCCGCACACGCCCATCGGACTTTGTCCGTACACGGCAACCGCAGTCGCCCGTCAGTAAAATAGTACCCCGGTCAATATGCGGACTTCGCATGAAATATTTTGGAGAGACCATATACAGAAAGATTACGCGGTCCCGTGGAACCGCGAGCTTGTTCCATAATCAATAGATTCCTTAGTTCCAACCATATCCATTGGAATATACTCTCTTAAGGTGTTGATGATAAGCGATTTAGAGCTTTGTTTTACTCTTCGCTGCATAACTGCCAGGGAGACTTGGGGTGGACATAAGAGGGCGAGCGTCAGGGTTATCCCCAATGCCGTCCCTTTCGCCTCAAATATCACGTCCCTTTTCTATGGCCGGTAGTACCAGGGGCCTCGCACTGGCCGGGCAGGTGGAGTGTGTGCGAATCATCATCTTTTACATCAACCGCGCCGCAACGAGGCGCCTGGCGTGTACAAGCGCCCTTTCCACGCCGATGCCGTACACAACCCTGTTGCAATCCCTGCCAAAGAGATGCCTTACCGGGTGGGGCGCCTCCGGAGTGGTCGCCCGCGCGCTCACACGCTTGATTTGGCGCATCTTTCCCGAGTTCAGGTCTGGGTTTTCTATCCGGAAGCAATCCAATGCGAGAGTAGGCCGTGCTACGTTGTCATTTAGTGATAAACCGTTGCCTCGTTCGAAAACATGATGCCGCCCGCGCCAGGCGAGCTGTTTTCGGCCGGGGCTCCCTGCACACCAAGAGAGCTTTTTGGAGATACCGATTTTTGTCCAGGTCGAGGCATCCAATCTTCGGCCCACGTCGATCAGCAAGCTGCCATGTAGAAAGGAACTCGTTGATAACCAGATTCGAGGCTAAAGCTTTAACAATTTCCGGGGATGGCGTTTGGATTAACGCCATCCCAAAACGAAGTCCTTTTGGCTAGTCTAGAAGCTAACGGCCATAGCAGTGGGTGAGAATCCGGTAGCGAACGGTGAACCGGAGATCAAAGTTAGCGTACCATTTCCAGTAATGAGGTAGGCTGAGACGCCCGTCCCGTTCGCTAGGTAAAGAAATCGTCCAAAAATGTCTACCACCATGCTACCGGGGCTGAATCCCATCTCGAAGGGCGAATTTTGCAGCGGCGTCAGGGCGCCGTTTGCACCGATGCGGTAGGCCCAAAGCTTCGTCGGGGACACATTAACTCTCCCAAGGTAGACGAACCGGCCCCAGGGGTCTACCACCACGGAGAGAGATGGCGGTGCAGCGAAGGGCGAACCGGGTACCTGAGTGAGGGCACCGTCCGAGCCGATGCTGTAGCCAGACAATTTTCCGAAAAAGTTAGGCACATAGAGGACCCGGCCGAAAGGGTCTACGGCTGCGCCTTGAGGTTCCTGCCCGTCAGGGAAAGGGGATCCGAGCAAGGGTTTGAGGACACCGTTTGCCTCGACGCGGTAGCCCGAGATATTTTCGGTTTTAATGTCTTCCGTCCCAAGGTTAGCCACGTAGACGAATCGCCCCCACGGGTCCACTACCACCGCAATAGGACCAACCCCGGCCGGGAAGGGCGACCCGAGCACCGGCGTGAGGCCGCCGTTATTACCGATACGGTAAGCCGAGACGTTGCCGTTTTTCAGAAACGGGGCGCCGCCGTGTGCCACGTAAACGAACCTACCCCAGGGGTCCACCGCCACAGAACCAGGCAGGATCCCCGTGGGCA
Organism: uncultured Verrucomicrobiae bacterium; assembly: GCA_963742335.1. Taxonomy (GTDB): domain Bacteria; phylum Verrucomicrobiota; class Verrucomicrobiia; order Chthoniobacterales; family JAFAMB01; genus JAFAMB01. Next base: position 134,037 of record CAVULL010000031.1, on the reverse strand, counting down.
CTTCGTCCACGAGCGTGAGTATGCCGTTTCCAGCCATGTGGTAGGACGAGACGACGGGGATATCGCCGCTATTGGAAACGTAGAGGTTGCGATGTAAGAGGTCAACCGCTAGTGATCGTGGCACTTTTCCTGGCGTAACGTTCAACTGGGTTACGGCTGTCAGACCGCCGTTTTCAGCGACACGATAGGCTGCGATACTGTTGCCGTTTACCATGTAGAGGAACTCGGCTTGCAACGACGCCGCGAGAATGGCCAAACCGACAGCCACCAACGACCAGAGTTTAACGGGAGTTCTCATAAATCTACAAATTATTTCAATAGATCAGTATCCACCTTGGGTTCCAGTTGTTGCTCACCGAGGGTTGGCTAAGAAGGGGCCTGTCTTGAGCGAAAGCGGTAGGCGGCCAGATACTCGCCGGTTTTGAAGCCGTGATCAAAGGGCGTAGAGGGGTCTTCGTTCCCCTTGTTTGGTAAACGCCGAGCAAAAACGTTGAGTGGCCGACGCGCTCCCCTTTATGCAGCGCTTCAATGCCCGTTGTTCACCAGCCTGGAGCGAGAGCGAGCTCAGACACAAGCGAGCGGGCTAGAAAATGGTTCAGTGCCCGAATAGTGCCCCTAAAAGCTGGGATTACCCCGACAAATATCTACAATCGCAACCCAGAGTCTCCGGCCTGGGTGAAACATTCCGGCACTAAAGGGCACTCGGCGTTGGATTCGTTCCAGTTCCGTCTCGACATCCCCGAGCCCCGGTGTTCAGAATCGCTCGACCCCCGCGAACGATGAAAATCGAGCTCACCCCCGAGAACGCGGCAGCCCTCGCGAAATATGCGGTTCCTGATCCTGAACTGGAACCTGACTAGGTGAAGTCCAGCCCGTCGAATTCTCGATGGAATTCTTCCTCAACCTTCTGCGCGCGAGCAAATTCCCCCTCGCCGTTTTAACGTCAGGATCTTCCATCATAGGGGGAATCGGTCTGCGATCCCTGGGGGATTCAACGTTGCCAAAAACCTGGGGATCGTGGGGAGTTGGCGGATTCGCAACGGGCAACTGCCCTCACCCCTTTAATAGTCCAGCCCTGGGGGCCCGGGAATGTCGCCCCTGCCGCAGATAATCTCACCCAGGCCCGATGACCCCTTGGGAACAAACCCCGCCCTGCGGCCCCTGGACAAGCCCCCGGGCCGTAAATTTGAATTCTTCCCGGGCCTAAGTTTGGATCCAATAAATAATCGTTATTCAGACAGACGGAGGTTTGCACCCCCTATTTTTTTGGACAACAGCTTCCTTAAGGCCATATCTAATATATCTATTAGAATATGTGTAACGCAACCCAACAACCGGACGGAACTTGGGCAGTGTATGTAGATAGCGAGTGCGTAGCTCACCATCTATCGCTTTGCCAAGTCTACGAGCTGTTCCCGGCAACCGAAGAATTTCACATTCTATTCGTCAAATGACCAACAATTCGGCGGAAGAAGCGTGGTCGCAGTACCTTAGTCCTAGATTGAGCACCCAATGGATGCGGCGACGCTTAACCTGCCAAGTGAGAAATCTTACTATGCTTGTCTCGCTAGAGGTGTCCAACCATAGTCTCGTGCGAATTTCGCTGTACTCAGCCAACATTCGAAAAAAATCTGCGCCCTCTTCGCTGGGTTTAGTCCCCGACAAGAAAAAGCCGGCGTGCCAAGCCCCCAAACTGTGACGCGCCGGCGCATTCACACCATGCCACTCCAATTCGCTCAACGCTGGCCAGCCGGATCTATGCCCGAGAGCTGAACTTTCCTTTCGCCGATCACAGGCAGGCGACAACGGTAACGACAGCTTGGTGGCCGGGTATCAACGGGGTATCTGGAGATGCCCCAAAGTCCGGGAATTCTGGGCCCGGTTAGAAGTCCGGCGTTTAACGTTCGGCGTTCGGGTCAAGCATCTAAAATACGCCGACACGCCCCGCCCCCGTCCTCAACGCGCTTGCTCGCCGATTCGGGGCCTTTTTTCAGTAGCGGCGCTCGTTAACCGGACGATATTGTTCAAACAGAGAAAGAGATGTTATGAGGTTCCCTTTTGCGCTTGCCGGTTTCGTCGCCGTCACCTTAATCATTTCTGCACCTGATTTGGTGGCTCACGGTGGTGGCGGTTCGGGCGGGGGCGGCGGTTGGAGCGGAGGCGGCGGTCATGGTGGCAGAGGCAATGGAAATTTTCACGGAGGCTGGCATGGCGGTTTTCACGGTCGGGGTCGCCCTTTCTTTTTTCGTGGTCGCTTTTTTGGTCCAGGTGTTGGCTTTTATGGCTACGGATACCCGTGGTGGGGGTGGGATTACGGCTATTATCCCTACCCGTATTATGCAGACGATGCCTATTACAGCGGGGCATACAACGGTAACCAAGGCCCTCAGTTTGATACCCCGAGAGCGGTGCAAGCAGCACTCGCATGGCGCGGCTACTATAGCGGCCGAATCGACGGCGTGATGGGGCCCGAGACCCGCGATGCGATCCGATCTTTCCAGACGCATCAAGGTCTCCAGCCAACCGGCCAGATTGACAATGGGTTGATCAACGCGTTGCGACTTCAGGCGCCGAGACAATAGAAAAACGCATCTATCGTAGCATTCAGGCTGGAGGACTTCCTTCCCTTGACCGCTGATCGACCGGGATATGCGGCATTTCCGGGTTTCGATCCTTTCTGCTTCCTGCTATAAGAACTTTCTGTTGCGAGTTTCGACCGTTCGCAAACGGTCGGAGAAACGATAGATGATATAGTTCGCAGCGAGTATGATCTGCTTTGATATCTTGACGCTCTTTCCGAAGCTCTGCGCCGGATTTTTCACAGAAAGCATTCTAAAGAAAGCACAGGAAAACCGCCTGATTGAGGTCCGCTGCCTGAATATACGAGACTGGGCGACCGACAAACATCATGTGACAGATGAACCGCCCTACGGGGGAGGACCTGGGATGGTATTGAAACCGGAACCGATCTTTGCCGCGGTCGAAGCAATCAGAACGGAGCGATCGCACGTCATCCTGATGACACCGTGCGGACGGCGGTTTACTCAAGTAGTCGCCTCGGAACTAAGCCGAAAAGAGCATCTGATATTCGTGTGCGGCCATTACGAAGGAATCGATCATCGGGTCGCTGAACATCTCGTAAATGACGAACTGTCGATCGGCGACTATGTCCTTTCGAATGGCGCCCTGGCCGCCGCGACCATTGTTGACGCGGTCGCTCGACTAATTCCAGGCGTACTCGGGGATGGCGATTCCATTCGCGATGAATCATTTTCGTCCGGGACGCTGGAATATCCACAATACACGCGGCCGCATGACTTCAGGGGCTGGAGAGTTCCTGAAATCCTGCTCTCAGGGAACCACCGTGCAATTCGCGAGTGGCGAGAAAAGGAAGCCCGCCAAAAGACCGAGGAACGGCGCCCGGATCTTCTGGAGGGTTCGTGATGAAAAAGAAGATTCGATCGGGCGGGCTTCTCATCGGGTTTGCGGCCTCTGGGGTTATCTCTCTGCTGGTCTTAGGAGCTTTTTACTTCGCATGGTCGCTGACTTTCGATCTTAAGGATGTAGGCAAGATCCCGGAGCGATCATCGGTCTACGACATGGACGGAAAAGCGTACAGCAGACTAAGAGGTGAAAACCGAGTGCTGATCAACTCAAGCAAGATTTCACCCTCGTTTAAGTTGGCGCTCCTGGCACGGGAAGACTCGCGCTTTTACGATCATCACGGAATAGATCCAGTAGGAATCGTTCGAGCGCTGATCCGCGACGTTGTCCACCTGAAAGTTCGGGAAGGTGGCAGCACGATCACTCAACAATTAGCCCGGAACAGTTTCGCTCTCGGGGGACGCAATTTGAGCCGGAAAATTCTGGAAGCCTTTGTCGCCCTCCGAATCGAGTGCTCTTATTCCAAGGAGCAAATCCTGGATTTCTATGCGAATAGAATCTACTTCGGTTCCGGTGTCTACGGCCTGGAAACCGCCAGCCAAGCCTATTTCGGAAAGTCTTCTGCCAATTTGACCCTCTCGGAGGCGGCATTACTTGCTGGATTAATTCGAAGCCCCAATCGGTATTCGCCTCGGACCAACATGGAGGGCGCGATCAATCAGCGAAATGAAGTGCTCGATCGGATGGCCGACTTGAAACTGCTTTCTCCGACCCAGGCCAGCGGCGCGAAAAATGCGTCGATCCGTTTAGCAAACGGACATCCCGCTGCAACTCAGGAGAACTACGCGATGGACGCCATTTACCGGGACCTTCAGGGTCTGGTCAGCCAGGACGCGATCGACGGCGGCGGATTGCGGATTTACACTTCGCTCGATCCGGAACTACAACGCACTGCGGAACAGGCGACCGACGTTTTTCTCGCCCAAGTCGAGAGCAAACCAAATTATAAGCATCCCAAGAAAATGGATTTTACCGAACAATCGCGAACCGCAGAGGAACAAACGGCTTACCTCCAAGGAGCCGTCCTCGTGCTGGATAATCGCACGGGATCAATCCGGGCTCTGGTCGGAGGACGCGATTATCGAGACAGCAAGTACAATCGGGCTCTCCAGGCAAATCGTCAGGTGGGGTCTCTCTTCAAACCGTTTGTTTATGCAGCAGCATACGGTCGAGGAATGATGCCCGGCACCGGGATCGACGACTCTCCATTGAGGCGCGGAGAAATAGCAACCGCTCCCAATTGGCATCCGGAAAATTCAGATCGCGAGAACCACGGAATTTTACCAGCTCGGAACGGACTGATCTTCTCCAGGAACACGATGACAATCAGGATTGGAGAACTGGCAACCCTTGACCGCGTGATTTCAATCGGTCAATCCGCCGGATTCGCACGAACGATTCCACGGCTGCCCTCAGCCTATCTTGGCGCATTCGAGTCGGATTTAAAAGATGTTACAGCCGCCTACGCGACCCTGGCCGCACAAGGCCAACGAAAGGAGCCCTATCTGATAGAACGGATCGACGACTCAGACGGGAACATTATCTATCAGGCTCACCCCGGCTCTAAGCAGGCGATTTCCCCGCCCGTAGCATGGATGATCGCAGAGACCGCGCGTGGAGTGATCGAACGTGGCACCGCCGCATCTGCAAAATCGTTCGGTCTCACTCGGTATGCCGCAGGTAAGACTGGCACAACAGATGAATACAAGGACGCCTGGTTCGTGGGCTTTACAAATTCGTTAACCTGCGGCGTCTGGGTCGGATTTGATCAACCGGAACCAATCCAGGAACATGGTTACGGTGCAACGCTGGCCCTTCCGATTTGGGTCAAAGTGATGGAGAAAGCCTCCCGCCAGAAATATCCAGATGGACCGTTTCCCGCACCTGAACCGCTGGTGCGCGTGCGACTTTGCTCAGTCTCAAATCAGCTCGCCACGGACGCTTGCGCCGCGGCGGGGGACTCTTATGAGATCATGTTACCTCAATCAATCGTTCCTCCTCGCTCCTGTCCGATCCACGATGGTCGGCAACTCGGCGATTCCGGGGGTTCGCGTGAGAAACGCAGCGAAGGTGGAGATTTCCCCAGCCATTTGCTCCAGTCCTTGCGCCACTTTTTTGGCGGCTGATCCGCTACAGAAGAATGCCAAAGTTTGAGAATCTACGCCCCCCGCCGGGGCATGGGAGCTCAGGATAGGGGTAGGGACGACGGATTAGGTCGCCCCTCCCTCCGAACTGGGCAGGCGGATTTCCCGCACCCAGCTCTCCAGTTGGTGGTTACTTGTCATGAAGCATCGGCGTGCCGCAAGGTAGGCTTGTCTTAAGGAGTACAAGCCTACTGCGGAGAAGTAGGCGTTTGGCCAGCGCTGATTGTCTCTACCGCATCCGCGCCCGTGCTTGCCTACTCGCTTTCGTAGAATGCTTCGCAGTCTACCTCGCGTGTAGCCGTCGACGGACTCGAATACGTTGCCTTTGCTGTGTTTGAAGTATCCAAACCATCCTCGCAGGGTCCGGTTCAAGTCCTCGCAGATGGTTTTGAGGCTGCGTCCATCAGTGCGTCGGGTCTTATCTCGGATCGTGTCTTTAAGTTTACCCATGCTTTTCTTGCGTGGCCATTTCATACTCCGTTCAAAATGATAGCCTAGGAAGTCGAAGCCTCCGGCTTGACTGGCATCTACCAGTCGCGTTTTGCTCGGATGTAAGGTCAGACCGTTCTCTTCTACCCAGTGCCGGACTCGCTCTAAGGCCTCTTGGGCTTGTTCCTGGCTGCTGCACAGCACGATGAAATCATCGGCGTAGCGCACCATTTCGAAGCCCCCTTTGGCCATCTGCCAGTCCAACCCATCTAAGTAGATATTTGATAACATTGGGCTTATCACCGCCCCTTGTGGGGTCCCTTGCTCAGTCGGTTGCCATCCTTTAGCGCTATCCATTACTCCTGCCTGAAGCATCTGTTCTAGGAGCTTTAATACTCTTCCGTCCGCGATTTTCTCCCTGATGCGATCCATCAGTCTTTCTTGCGGAATGGTGTCAAAGTAGGATTTCAGGTCCGCATCTACCACCCAGTGGCTGCCACCCTTGAGCAGTTCGTCCACTCGGCGCAGAGCGTCCTTACATCCTTTCCCAGGTCGGAATCCATAGCTTTGGGGTGCAAAGTCGCGCTCGAAGATCGGTTCCATGACATGAAGCAGGGCTCCTTGCACAATTCGATCTCTCAGAGTCGGCACTCCTAAGGGTCGCTTTTCGTTGCTCCCCGGCTTGGGTATCCATACCCGCTTGACCGCCTGCGGTTCGTACTGGTTGACTCTTAGTTCCTGCTCCAGTTTCGCTATCGTTTGGTCTTTACGTTCTTCAATTTGTCGCGCGTTTTGATGGTCGATTCCGGCGCTTCCGCCTTTGGCGACTACCTTCTCGAGCGAGCGTCCAAGATTCCTTGGACTCCAGACTTTGTCTATCAGTCTGAACCATTTTCCTCCTTCGATCCCCGTTTCCAGGGTTGCCAACATGCGCTCCGTCCAGACCTCAGCTTCCACCCATGCCCACCGGGCACGGATCTCTCCGTCTTGTGGAGCCCTCTGGGGCACTGCCGACGGTGTTTGTTCCTGTGGTCTGTCTTTCACGCTTCCACCTTCCTGCCTCCCTTGGCTCCACGGGCATTACCCCGCTTCTGCGCTACTATGGAGGCTCTGTCACCTTTCGGGTACGGTTCTTCGGACCTTCTGCAGACCATGAACGCCGTTCCTTTCCCGAATCGTGATCCCTGATTCATGTCGCTCCAACTTCCGACCATTCTGTCTCCACCCACCCCATGCACTCCTGGCCCTACGCTCACTGTCTCGCCGCAGGTCAGGTCGCGAAGTTGCCGTTCTCCCTTTCCGGATCGGCTTCCGTTCTGGGCTTCGCCTTCACTTAGCAGGCTCGCCAATGCATCAGGCCGTATCGAGTTCATCATTTTCTTAATTATGGACTGGTCGTTCGCTTCCGGTTGCTCCCCACCCCGCCTCTCGGCGACGCAGTTTCCTTCAGCTACGGACAGCCAGTGTTCTGTCCGATGGGGACTTCCACCCCACTGTTGGTGCGCACTTTCAGGCGCACTAGGCGAACCGTCCCGGTTTGCTCCGTTCAAAGAGGCAAAGCGGGACGCTTCGCTTACGCCGCCTCGCGGTCGTGGCGTCCTCAGATTCTGATTGCCCTTATCTTATCAGGGCACCACGCAACGCCACGAGAACAAGGGAAAAGGCGCCTAGGCCTAGCCTGTGCGCGAGCCGTTTTGAAAATTCAGATAGGTATACCCTTTCAGCCCTCGTTCGTACTCGCTCAGAAGACGCATCGCTTCATTCGGCTTCAGGCGGTCTGACTTAATCGCCGCATCGACCTGCGCTTTAACCAGGCGAATCAATTCAGGCTGATCCCATTGCGTCATCGAGAGAACGCTTCCGACAGTGCTGCCCTCGATAACTTCCTCGATATACCAACCCGAATCTTCGTCTTCATCCAGGAAAACGTGCACTTCATTGACCCGGCCAAAAAGGTTATGGAGATCGCCCATGATATCCTGATACGCACCCATTAGAAAAAAACCCAAGTAGTAAGGCTCTCCCGACTGGATCCGATGGAGCGGCAGCGTCTCTTTGACATCCTGCAAATCGATAAATCGATTTACCTTACCGTCCGAATCGCAGGTGATGTCGGCCAGCGTCCCGTTGCGGTCAGGCGGCTGATCCAAATGGTGAATCGGCATGATCGGAAAGAGTTGCCCTAATGCCCAGTGATCCAGCAACGACTGGAATACCGAGAAGTTGCAGAGGTACTGATCCCCCAGCGCGGTCTCCAGTTCTTTGACTTCTTCCGGGACATACCGCATCCCTCGACAAAGTTCGACTACCGAATGGGCAATTTGCCAATAAATGGTCTCGATTTTCGCTTTGCTTTCGAGGTCAAGCAACCCAAGTTCAAACATCGATTGGCATTGTTCTTTGATCTGCAGCGCATCGTGCAGCACCTCCATGCGATTCTGTTTTGTGAGAGCCTTCTGGGTCTCCACCATCTCATCAAAAAGCTTCGGGTCTGTCTCCCTTCTCTCAAGAGATAGATCAGCCCCAACCTTCTCGATTGAACCGAAAGCCTCCACCACCAGCACAGAATGATGAGCCACGATGGCTCGACCACCTTCACTGACAATGGTCGGATGCGGGACTTTTTCCGAATCGCAGACGTCGATAATGTTATAAACCACGTCCCGGGCGTACTCTTGCAACGTGTAGTTCATCGAACTGTCGGAGGCCGTCCTCGAACCATCGTAGTCGACACCCAATCCACCGCCTACATCGATGAATTGCATCGGATGACCCATTTTTGACAGTTTCGCGTAAAAACGAGCCGCTTCTCGCACGGCTCGCTTGATCACGCCAATGTCGGGCACTTGCGAGCCAACATGGAAATGAACGAGTACCAGGGACTCGGCCATTCCCTGGCTTTTTAGATGATTACTGGCCGCGATGAGGTCAGCCGTCGACAAACCGAATTTCGCATTTTCGCCGCCACTGGTGGCCCATTTTCCAGAGCCCTTCGACTGAAGACGAACTCGCAACCCGATCAAGGGCATCACACTCATCTCTTTGGAAATCTGCAGGATCTGGCGCACCTCTTCGAGTTTTTCGACGACCATGATCACTTGTTTGCCCAGCTTGCGACCAAGCAAAGCGTTCTTGATGAAGGTCGGATCTTTATAACCGTTGCAAATGATCAGCCCCTCGGGGTCACGGTGAACGGCTAAAGCAGCGATCAACTCCGGTTTGCTGCCGGCCTCGAGACCAAAATTAAACGGCCGGCCCGCATCCATGATCTCTTCGACGACTTCCCGAAGCTGGTTGACTTTGATCGGGAAGACCCCTTTGTAAACGTTTTGATAGTTTGCTTCGGAGATCGCTGACTGAAAGGCCCGGTTAATTGTTTCCACTCTGTGTCTGAGCAGATCTTGAAATCGGACCACCAGCGGGAACGCCATCCCACGGTCCCGCGCCTCGCTGACAACATCCATCAGGTCGATCGCCTGACCGTACGCCTGCGTCGGCATCACTTGGACATTTCCGGCCGCGTTGATATTGAAGTACCCGCTACCCCACCGATCAATATTGTAGAGGGCAATGGCGGAAGGAATGTCCCACGTTTCAGTCATTTCGACGCCACACTATGTGCCAAGGTCCTAAATTCAATCAGGAGCTGCAAAAAACTGGACGGCACTCGTCCTGAGACCTCACTCTTCGTCGTCCGTTTCTTCCGATTGAGAACTCTCCTCTTCCATTTTCCGAAGGACTTCACTCATGTCCTCTACCTCCTCCCAGACTTCACGACTGACATAGATGGGAGCCGTTTGCTGTGTTGCCATCGCGATACAGTCACTGGGTCGCGCGTCGATCTCGATGATCTTTTTTTGTTGCAATTCATTCTCCGCGCTGAGGATCAACCTCGCAAAATAGGTGCCTCGCTTGAGGTCGTTGACAATCACGCGTTCGACCTTGGCTCCGACCGCCCGCAAAATGTGGCCCAAGAGGTCGTGTGTAAGCGGCCGTTCTTTCTGAGTACCTCGCATGAACATGGTGATTGCCGCCCCAACGCTCTGATCAACGTAGATCACGAAAACCTTTTGCTCGTTGCCAATGAAAACCGCGCAGCCACCGCTCGTGGGAATCACAGCGCGAACTTGCACTTCGACAACGGATTTGCTCATATCGCAAGCCTAGCGAGTCGTTTAACGGCTTCAAGATCGGAATTGACCCAGCGCAAAGGGGAAATAGATCGGCTGGATGCGTAGGCCATCATCGATTCCACAGTTCTACAACCGCGAACACCAAAAAACTATCTTCGACGATCACTTCTCCTCGATCGCGTCGATAATCCGCTCCTGGATCTCTGCATAAAAGTGAATTTGTTGCAGGACGACGTCGCGCCGAGAAAACCATTTTGGCGCTTCATGCATCGAAAGTTCCCGGTCGCTGAAATTGTACTTTGTCGCCAGGATCAGCCGGGCTTGATTCAAGGCATTCAGCCAGGCGTCGCTGTGAGCGCGGGGAACAATCAACCGGCCAAGCCGGCCGGGTTTATTCGACAGTTTCTCCAGGTCCTCCTTGACGGTATTCCATGCCTTGAGAAACAAGTGTTTAAGTTCCGGCCGCACATATTCAGCCCAATCATTCAGAAATTGATCTTCACCGGAATCGGCGGGGTTGCTGAACAGGCGCGCTTCGGATCGGCTATCCCCTCCGCTCTCACAAATGCCAGGAACCTGACGAAGCAATTCCGCTTCGATCGGCTCAATGTCGACGAGCTCAATCGAATTCTCTTTCAGTCTGCGAATCAGCATCTTATCCAGCTCTCTCCACCGTCGCCAGCAACAGATATCCGTGCAATTGCTGGACGTAAAACTCCGCCCGTTCGCGTGCGCCTGTCCAAACAATCGAGCGCCCCTTGTAGTGGACCTCCAACATGTGGTGTTGCGCTTTCTGTTTAGAGAATCCAAAAACTCTCTGAAAAACCATCGTAACGTAGCTCATCAGATTCACCGGATCGTCGTGCACGACAACGTTCCACGGAGTTTCGAGTGACGTTTCAACCTTCGTTTCAACAACTGTCTCAGCCATGGAAACGCAAACCCTCAGTCGAGCCGTTTGAGGCGATACGCAAGAACTCGTTTACCGATCCGACAGACGCTTCAAGTAATTTTACGCGCCCGAATTCGTCGCTCACCCCGACCGACAACTCCTGCACCAGGTAACCAAGAACTGCCGTCCGGACAGGAATGGAGAATGCCCCGCAGCGGACACCGTACAGAGTGGCAAAATGCCCAAACGCCGCGCCGGTTTGAATGGCCTCTTGCAGCCTGGTCGTGAGTCGCTCGCCGCGTGGCGTGCGCTGCTGAAGCAATAATCGCCCGGCATCGACGCTGCGCTCCCGCGGCCATGGCGGCAAGGACCGATTTAACTCTGCATCCAGCAGGACGATTTCCCTCGCAGATTGCCGTGCCGAAAAATCCAAAACCCTTAAAAGATGCGGAAGGAGGTACGGCTCAAATAGATCTTTCATCCATTGCTGCCAGCTATCCTCAACCGGGACTTCGACCTGCCATGAGATCGCCCGCGAGCAATCGAACTCCGGATTGCATCGCTGGATAATCTTACTGAGTTCGCTCATCGCAAAACCTGCGGGTGACATTCCCATCCGCGGAGCGTATCACGAGTTGACCAGCCTGTCAGTTGTCAGTGGCGAAGGGCGGAGGGCAGTGGTCACCGGCACTGGCAGTCGCAGTGGCAGTGTGAGCGTAGAAATCTTACGAGCGCTTCGGCTTCTGCATATTTCGGGCGGAGCAATGTCACAGACACTTTACTGGGATAAGAAACTCGATCGTACCCTCGCCCGGCTTCAATTCTTGAAGCGTCATGCCCATCAGCGTTGCCTTACGAAAATGAACACTCGTGGCGCGTCCTCCAATGATTACGCCAGCGAGGTCGCTGAAATCTGGCTCGTGCCCCACCAGCATAATCTTCATCTTTTCCGGGAGTTTCTCTCGTTTCATTAAGCCGCCTAAAACCTCGCGAAGACCAGCAAAGGCTTGCTCCGCCGTCATGCCAGCCCGCAAAAACTCCGCGGTCTGGACCTGTTGCGCCAAGTCAAGTTCGCGCGCAACGACCCGGGCCGTTTCTTTTGCTCGGATTAAAGGACTTGATAAAATCAGATCCGGGATGACATCGTGCCGCAGACAAAATTTGCCGATGCTTTCAGCTTGGCCTGAACCCTTGGCGGTCAGAGTTCGCATTTCATCACTGGCTGCTTCGGACTCAGCCTCAGCGTGACGTAACAAGAAGAGTTGCATAGTGCAGATCCTTCTTATCGAACGGAATGCTCTGTGGCAACAAGTCCGTGCGGCTTCGGCGGCACCGGGCCAAACGCCTTCAGAAAAGCAACCTCCACAGCAAGCGCTTCCTGGACATTCCTCGAGAAAGACTCCACGAGGGACTGGAGGGCATCAAGCCTCTTTAGCAGTTCGACACTCGAGAGCAGTCCAGCCAGTTTGATCGCGGATTCATGGAAGTCTGGCAAGTCCAAAAACGGACTTCGATGCTTAGTACGGAGGGCATCGCCGAACGCCTCGATTATTTTCAGGAGCAAGTTGGCCCTCGCTTTCACGTACCTGCTTTCAGTGAGCGCTGTCAGGTGTTCCTCACGCTCCCCAAGCCAACGGCCGTCGGTGGTCTGCTTGTAAGCGGTTTGATCCTTAAGTAAGACTTCGTGGTGCTCCGTTTCGATCCTTTCCCGCACCTTTCCCAAAATCCCGAGAAAAATACGGGAGAACTTCAAGGCCGTTCCGACACTAAAGCCGTCAACGGCAACAATCTGGAAGAGCTCCCCCAGCAATTCCGATTCCTCGGCGCTCAGTGATTTGGCATCCGGAGCACGCAATGAAACCTGGATGCAGCGAGACCGAATGGTATCCAGTAACGCCTCGGGAAGAGCAGTCACGAGCACCAGGACCGAATGATCAGGGGGTTCTTCCAATGTTTTCAGGAAGGCGTTGGCGGCCTGTGGCATCAGCCGGTCCGCCTCGTACACGACTCCGAATTTAACCTTGGCCGCAGCTGCATGCATTCGAAGCGAAGCCTCCAGTTCTCGAATCTGTTCAACCAGAATCTTTCTGGACTTGGATTCCGGCTCAATGGCGTGAAAATCGACTAAATCGCCTGTGTTCCCGTTGACAGTTCGAAAGAATTCCGTTACCAGCCACCGTTTTCCGCTTCCTTCAGGTCCGCTGAAGAGAAAAGAGTGTGCGAGCCGACGTTGGTCGCTCGCCTCCCTGAGGTAACCCAAAGCTTGCTCAAGTGAGAAGGCCATTAATTTCGCTCCAAACCGCGCTTTCCACCTGATCCTCCGTCCCAGAAGCATCGACAATTTTTACTCGGTCCGGCTCTGCGCGGGCAATTGCCAGATAACCGCGTCGCACTTCTTCGAAAAATTCGTCGGAGAGCCGTTCCATGCGGTCTCGCTGTCCAACTGGTCGAACCCGACGCAACTGCCGCGCACGCGACACCGGGACTTCGAGATCCAGCAGAAATGTCCGATCAGGCTTGCATCCTTCAACGACAAATTCATTCAGGGCACTGATAAATCTTAAATCCAATCCGCGGCCGATTCCCTGGTAAACCGTAGTTGAATCGTAAAACCTGTCCGACACGACGACCATTCCCTTCTCGATCGCAGGCTGGACCGTTTCACGGACCAGTTGAGCGCGACTGGCCGCGAAAAGCAGCAACTCCGTTTCGCTGTGCATCGAGTCTCCTGTCTTGGCATGCAGGAGAAGCGCCCGGATCGCAGATCCAATCTCCGTGAAACCTGGTTCGTGCACAGCCAAAACCGTGCGACCAAGCTTTTCGAGTCGCCGGGCGAGACGCCTGACCTGTGTCGATTTTCCGCACGCTTCCCCCCCTTCGAAAGTGACAAATAGGCCGGGCATTCCTTCGCCGATAAACCTGCGGACCAGCAAACACAACATCGAAGAATGAGAATTGAATCGCCTGAACCGCTTAAACCCATCCCCGCTTCCTGCTGTTCAATTCCCATTCTACGTGTTATCGCTGCCTCATGTCGCAATACTGGCTGGTTAAACAGGAACCAACTGCTTATTCCTGGGACCAATTCGCCGCAGACGGGAAAACAGATTGGACCGGTGTTCGCAATTTCCAGGCAAGAAACAATCTGCGCTCCATGAAGATTGATGACCCTGTTTTTTACTATCATAGCGTAAACGGCAAGGCTGTCGTCGGTATCGCAAAGGTGACTAAAGAGGCGTTCCGCGATCCCACCGCAGCCGAAGGAGATTGGTCCGCTGTCGAACTCACGGCGGTGAAAGCGATTGAACCTCCGGTGAAAGTCGAGCAGATCAAGCAAGAGCCACGACTCAGCGACATTCCTTTGCTGAAGAATTCCAGGCTGTCCGTCATGAAGCTCACGAAAGAGCAATTTGACACGATCCTCGAGCTCGCCAAAGCCGCTCGACCGAGCTAACGACCGGAACCCGCAAGGGTATGGCACGTCCATCCTCCTCCGGCCGGCGCCCGCCAGATTTCTTTTCGCGCGCTCCGGCGACATCGCAGCAGGGAAATTTCCGCAAACCGAGAAGCAGAATCAGAAGGCGACCAGATCGCCAAAGAATTGCCGGATCTCGCTTTCGTCTGCTGGTTTACGCCCTCGCGATCATCGCCTCCACCGCGCTCGTCTTTGCCGTTATCGTTTTTGTAACTGGAAACGGCAACGATGATGTTAGTCCCGCTCACAAGATATTGGAACTCACCGCGCAGGACGTCGATCCCGAGACAACCGCCGCTGAAAGAAACCTGCTTAAAGAGAATAAGATCGATGCTCGACTGGCCGCTATCCTCTGGAGTGATGCTCGGCGACAATTGAGCGGCACTTCCCTCAAAGAAGCTCAACGAGCGCTCAGCGAGATGCAGATCAACCCCATCGTAGAACCCCTTCTCAAGCAGTTGGCTGCCGACTTCAGCACTGGCAAAGCCGCAGCCTTTACGATCTGGGTGGCCGAGGATGAATCGCAACGGGGTAACACTCTTGATTTGCAACTTGATGGTGTTCCCCTTGGCAGATTCTCGATCGAAGAGGGTCGTTACTCGATTGCGGTCGTTCAAAGAACGGGGCAATCGCTCCGATTAGTGATCACTGCGGCGTCGGCCGCAAATAGAGGCGCTGTTTTCCGAGCCGAAACAGCAACCAGCGAAGCCGAAACCCGACATTTGCGACCGGGTAGCTCTGACACTTGGCAGCTGGTGGTGAAATGAAAGTCAGGAGTTGCAGGAGTTCAGGAGTCCAGGAGTCTGGAGTCTGGGAGTTCGGAGGAATACACTGATGGGGAGAGGTTCTCGGAAATTTGTATGTGGTCAGCGGCGGGAAAACTATCGCAACGAAAGCTTGCACACGTAATTGCGCAAAGTGCTCAAAGCCAGGGGCCATTTTCCGACCGATGAAGCATCCACCAAGCTGGATAAAAAAGCGGGCCTCTCGACCCCATCTTCGGAATGCCCTTCCTGCTACCTCCTGCAACTCCTAAACTCCTGCAACTCCTGCCTCCTGATCCCGGCACTTGACGATTCGGCAATCGAATTCGAATTAGTCAGCACCCTATGAAAACGCTGGGTGAGATTGCTACCTATGTCGGCGGCCAATTGTTCGGCGACGCGTCCTTGCCAATCAAACGCATCGTCCACCCGGCACTGGTTGAGGACGAGACCGACCTCGCTCTGGTCTTTTCCTCTGCCGCCGCCTCAACCCTCGCTTCAGGCAAGATTTCGAATGCTGTCCTCCCGGAGGCGGTGGCGCATTCTTTAGCGCCGAACCAAATCGTCGTTAGTCGCCCAAGGCTGGTCCTGGCGAAACTTTTGCAACTTTTCGAGCGTCCAGTCCACGTTGCTCCCGGCATACACCCGAGTGCCGTAATTGATTCAACCGCAACAATTGGCCAGCATGTATCCATCGGGCCGTTTTGCTGGGTGGGTCCCCGCAGTAAAATCGGTGATTGTTGCAGGCTCGTCGCACACATCAGTATCGGCGCCGACGTCGCTGTCGGTGAACATACTCTTCTGCACTCGGGCGTGAGCATTGGCGACCGATGCCAGATCGGCAACCGGGTGATTGTTCAAGCCAATGCTGCAATTGGCGGGGATGGCTTTGCTTATGTGACACCGGAACCGGGAAGCATCGAATCAGCCCGCGCAACGGGTGAAGTCCAGAAATTCAACAATGAGCTGATTCGAATCAATTCCATAGGCAACGTAGTGATCGAGGATGATGTCGAAGTCGGCGCTGGTACCTGCATCGATCGGGGGACCCTGGGGGAAACCCGGATAAGTCGAGGAGCCAAATTGGACAACCTGGTCCAGGTCGGTCACAACGTGACGATCGGAACGAATTGCTTGATTGTCGCGCAGGCCGGCTTGGGAGGCAGTTCAAAAGTCGGTCACCGCGCCGTTATTGGCGGTCAGGCTGGGCTTCCGGATCACTTGACCATTGGGGACGATGCTTTGGTCCATCCCCAGGCCGGAATCTCCAATCATGTTCCTGCCAGAAGCATTGTAATCGGTTCTCCCGCAGAGCCGAAAAGGCGGTTCCTCGAGCAGCAAGTACAAATCAGACGTCTGCCAAGGATCGCCAAGGAGCTGAAAGAGCTGAGACAGCAAGTCGCGGACCTGACTGAAAGGCTAACGTCATGGCCGCCTTCGGAGTAGGAAAAAGCAAACCAAAGCGCCAGATATCGTACGGTATTTCTCGGGGCAAAGAAGAAAGCGAAGACGGAGCAGATAAGCGAAGCGCGCCGTTCTGACTCTTCGAGGAAGCAAACCGGGACGGTTCGCCTACCTTGCCAACTGCCAGTTGACACTGGCAACTTTCGCGATGCTCCTTTCGATTAAGACCGGGTTGACACACCGTCGTCCTTGGATACCCTTCATCGCTTCCCATGAAGACGGTGATCTCGACAACCGAAGCTCCCACCGCCGTCGGCCCCTACTCACAGGCGATTGCTGCCGGCGGATTGGTGTTTTGTTCTGGACAGATTCCGCTTGAACCCGCAACGGGCGTTTTGATTGAAGGCGACATATCCAGGCAAACGGAACGCGTACTGCAAAATATCGCTGCGGTGCTTCGCGCTCACGGGTTGGGAATGGAACAAGTGGTGAAAACAACGGTATTTCTGACTGATCTGTCCAATTTCGGCGAAATGAACATCGAGTATGCAAAGCACTTCCCGAACGATCCCCCAGCCCGCTCAACAATCCAAGTCGCAGCTCTGCCGAAGGGTGCTAACGTAGAAATCGAGGCAATAGCCTTCAAACCCTTTTAGACAGACGTGGCTCAATCGATTTTAGAAGCTTTCGAGAAAACTGGCGCGTTGCTGCATGGCCATTTCATTCTTAGTTCGGGCCTGCACAGCCGACAATATTTTCAATGCGCTCTAGTCTTGCAGCACACCGAGCTCGCTGCCCAAATTTGCGCCGACCTCGCCGCAAAACTTGCCGATGTCGCCTGTAATGCGGTTATTTCGCCGGCCATGGGAGGCATCATTGTAGGACAGGAAGTAGGCCGAAACCTCGGTAAGCGCCACATATTTGCTGAGAAACAAGAAGGTAAACTATTGCTGAGGCGCGGGTTCAAAGTGATGCCCGGCGAACGGTTTGTCGTGGCTGAAGATGTCGTGACCCGAGGCACCAAAGTTCAGGAGACCATTGAGATTGTGAAAAGTTTTGGCGGCAGCGTTGTCGCCGTCGGTTGTCTGGTCGACCGGAGTGGGGATCGAACGCCGGATTTTGGATGTAAATTCGTGAGCCTGGTTAAGCTAAACGTGGAGACATTCGAGCCTGACAAGCTTCCTCCAGAACTCGCCGCTATCCCCGTAGACCGACCCGGTAGTAAGTAGAAGGATTTTCATATGGTTAGTTGGATTTTACGGAAGATTCTGGGTTCGAAGAACCAGCGGGAGGTCAAACGAATTCGGCCGCTCGTCGAAAAGATCAATCAATTGGAACTGGGATTCCAGGCGCTGACCGAGGATGAACTCCGCGAGAAAACGGCTCAATGGAAGAAGGATCTTGCGAACATCGAAGATCCCGACGAACTGGCCCGACGTCTGCACGCGATTCTGCCCGAGGCTTTTGCCCTCGTAAAAAATGCGGCGCGGCGACTTTTTGACAAGACCATTCTGGTCTGCGACCAACAGATCGTTTGGAACATGATTCATTTCGATGTTCAGCTGATCGGCGGAATCGTCCTGCACGAAGGGAAGATTGCTGAAATGGCGACCGGCGAAGGCAAAACGCTAGTCGCCACCTGTCCCATTTACCTGAATGCTCTAACCGGGCGCGGCGTGCATTTGGTGACCGTGAACGACTACCTGGCGCGTCGCGATGCGGAGTGGATGGGAGAAATCTACAAAATGCTCGGGCTAACGGTCGGTTGCATTCAACACGACCAATCGCCCTCTCTCCGCAAGGAACAATACGATTGCGACGTCACGTACGGGACCAATAGCGAATTCGGGTTCGATTATCTCCGTGATAACGGAATGGCGACGACAAAGGAACAGCAGGTCCAGCGCGGTTATTACTATGCGATCGTCGATGAAGTCGATTCCATCCTGATCGATGAAGCGCGGACGCCGCTCATTATCAGCGGACCCGCCACTGTCTCTTCTCACCAGTACGACAAGTTTAAGCCGCTGGTCGAACAGTTGGTCAGAAAGCAAACGATGATGTGTAATCGACTGGTTTCTGAGGCCAAAGAGTTGCTGGAGCAGGGTCAAGGCGAGGAAGCAGGAAGACTTCTCTTCAAAGTGAAACTGGGCCAGCCACGAAACAAAGGTCTGCTCCGCTTAATGGAAGATCCGGACAACCGCAAGGCGATCGATAAATCTGAGCTTTCGTTTTATCAAGATTCCCGAAAAGAAGAGCTGGTCGCCTTGAAAGAGGAGCTCTATTTCACCATCGATGAACGTCACCAGGATTCAGATCTCTCCGAGATGGGCCGCTCCTTTCTGAATCCGGACGATCCGAACGCCTTCGTTTTACCCGATCTTATCACTGAGTTCACAGAAATAGATCTGGATCCAAATTTGAATCCGGCTCAAAAGGACGAAGGCAAAAAGCAGCGCCAACAATTTTGTGATACCCAGGCAGAACGCATTCACAATATCGCTCAACTCCTCCGTGCTTACTGCCTGTTCGAGAAAGATGTCGATTACGTCGTCGAAGAAAACAAGGTGATCATCGTGGACGAACACACCGGGCGCAAGATGCCCGGCAGGCGCTGGAGCGATGGATTGCATCAAGCCGTGGAAGCGAAAGAAGGGGTACAGATTGACCGGGAGACCCAGACGCTCGCCACAATCACGATCCAAAACTATTTCCGGCTCTATCACAAGTTAGCCGGGATGACTGGCACCGCGGAAACCGAAGCGAACGAGTTTCACGACATCTACAAACTCGACGTCGTCGTCATCCCGACGAATCGTCCGGTGATTCGCAATGACAACAACGACCGCATTTATAAAACGCGCCGCGAGAAATACAGTGCGGCCGTCGATGAAATCAAGGGATCTTACAGCAAGGGCCAACCTGTCCTTGTCGGTACCGCCAGCGTCGAGGCTTCGGAGCTTTTGAGCCGGATGCTAAAACGGGAAAAGATCCCGCACAATGTACTCAACGCGAAATATCACCGACAGGAAGCCGAGATTGTAGCCCGAGCAGGGCAGCGCGGTACGGTCACGATTTCCACCAATATGGCCGGCCGCGGAACTGATATCAAACTCGGAGAGGGTGTCCCCGAGGTGGGCGGACTTCACGTTCTGGGGACCGAACGTCACGAGTCGCGCCGCGTCGATCGACAGCTTCGAGGTCGTTGCGCCCGCCAAGGCGATCCGGGCTCTTCTCGGTTTTACGTCAGTTTCGAAGACGATTTGATGCGCAATTTCGGTGCCTCCGAAAAAATGACCTCGATGATGGAACGCTTCGGCCTCAAAGACGGCGAAGAACTGGAACATCCCTGGCTGAACAAAAGCGTCGAGACGGCCCAAAAACGGGTCGAGCAACGAAATTATCTGATTCGCAAACGGACATTGGATTTTGACGATGTCATGAACAAGCAGCGCGAGGTGGTTTACGCATTGCGAAACGAGACTCTTGAAACCGCGGAGCCGCGGAAATTGATCTTTGAGATCGTCGACGAAGTCGTTCCGCTCCGGGTTCAGGAATATTTACAGCCAGCCGATGGGAGCGAACCAGACTACGACGGCTTTCTGCAATGGGTCAATACGACGTTTCCTTTAGGCCTGAGCCACGCTTCGGCCCAGCTCGACACCCGCACGGCCGAAGAAAATTCACAGTTTCTCGTTGATCGTATCAAGCAATCCTACCAGCGGAAAGTCAGCCACGAAGAATCCGAAGCCGTTGCCGGTCTGGAGCGCTACATCATGCTCAACGCGATTGATCGGCTTTGGCAGGAGCATCTCTATGCCATGGATGGTCTCCGAGAGGGAATTTATCTTCGCAGTTACGGCCAAAAGGATCCGCTGGTCGAATATAAAGCAGAGGCTTACGACATGTTCAGCCAGTTAATGGCGAGCATCAAAAATGAGGTTTTGTCTAATTTGTTCCGCAGCACCACAAATTTGATGGCCTTTGAACAATTTTTGTCTTCCCTCCCGTTCAATATTCCCCAGCGGCCTGAGTCTGGGCCCTTGACACGAACTCCGACCGGTCCGTTGCCCCGTCGCGAACAACTTGGAGCAGCCCGGGAAGGGCACGGCGACAAAAATGGCGATGAACTCGAGCTGGTTATTCCCGCCGCTCGCAGAGAAGCTCCAAAAGTGGGTCGCAACGACCCCTGCCCGTGCGGCAGCGGAAAGAAATACAAAAATTGCTGCGGCAGACAAGCGTAGAAAACAGGTCACCCAGCAGAGAGACGCCGCCCAACGCGCGGCCACGTTACCTTCCGCCGGTCCGGCGATCCACTTCCGCCGAAAGACCGGAAGAGCGCAAATCGAGAACCCTTACGCCAGATCCGTTTCCCCCGCCGGCCGAGAGGCAAAGTAAGCGAACCGCCCCGGTTTGCTCCTTCGAAGAGGCAAAGCGGGACGCTTCGCCTACGCCCTACGCCGATCCGTTTCCGCCGCCGCCGCCGCCAGCCGCTGCACTAAAAGGTTGCCGGATTCAAAAGCGTCGATTATATATCAAATGTAACACGGGAGATCCCGGGCTTGAGGGTGTTGTGGGCCTCGAATCGATTTGGGATTCACTGCATCGTCAGGTCTTTCCTTAATGGCCAGGACACTTCGGTCGACTGTTCATGGGATAGCCGAAACTGGTGCTCACCTTCCGAGGTGCTCGAGCGCTCCCGGAATTGCGGTGAAGGTCTTGGGTTTAAAGGGTTTAACTTCAACCCAAACTGTTCTTTCTCAGTGTGCGTAATGCATGTCCTTCGCCTGATGAACTTCAGAATTGTGTTCCAATGAAATCTCAATCAACGAATTACTCAGGACGACGATCTAATCGGGGACGTCGCAGACGACCAAGTCGAGCAGCTACGCCAGTCACCCCGAAACCTAAACCTTCTTTCTGGCAGCGAGTGGTCGCGTTTTTCAAGGGCCCTGCCCCTGCCGAGCCAACTCCGAAGACTGGGGAAAAGCCGGTTCCAAGCGCGCCGACAACGACCACGAGGGAGAAGATTAGCCGGAAGCCCGAACTGGTCGAGGTAACCTCGCCGAAATTATACGTGGGCAACTTGTCCTTCGATGCCACGGAAAGTGATCTGTTCGAATTGTTTAAAGGGGTGGGTCAGGTTCGCAACGCCGAGGTTGTCTGCCACAAGTACACACAACGTTCCAAGGGCTTTGCCTTTGTTCAGATGACCACCATCGAGGAAGCTCGACGGGCCGTTCAGGAACTTCACGACAAAGAGTTTCTCGGTCGCAAATTGGTCGTCAGCGGTGCCAAAACTCCGGATATGGAGCGGGCAGCGTGATCTGATCAAAGTCTTTGCAGCTCGGTTTGACCCGCGTTCTACAGCAGAACGCGGGTCTTTGCATTTTATGCGCAAACTGAAATATGTGGTGCTGGCCGGCCCGACGGCGGTGGGTAAAACGGATCTGGCAATCCGCGTGGCCCAAAGTCTGCAGACCGATATTATCGGCGGAGACGCGTTCCAGCTTTACCAAGGGCTCGACATTTTGACCGGTAAGCCGACACCCACGCAGTTACTGGTCGTCCCCCACCATTTGGTCGGCGTTCTTCCGCTGACCGAATGCTGTGACGCTCACAAGTATGCCGTTCTCGCCCGCCAGACTATCGAAGCAGCCAATCGACGCGGAATCATTCCGCTGGTCGTCGGCGGCTCCGGTTTCTATCTGCAGGCGCTCGAAGGCCAAATGTCTCAATTGCCTGGCGCGAATCTGGAGCTCAGGCAGAGCTTAAGCCGTTTATCGACGCCCGAATTGCTCCGGGATTTGGAAATCCGCGATGCGGTGGCGTCAAATCGCATCGATCGAAATAATCGACGCCGGATCATCAGAGCCTTGGAAGTTTGTCTCTCATCCGGGAAACCATTCTCGAGTTTTTTAGAGAAAACGACTCCTGATCCTGCAATGGCCCAGATCGTTCTTGAGCTGCCTCGCGCGGTCCTTAGAGAAAGAATCAGCCGGCGTGTGGATCAAATGTTCGAGCAGGGGGTTGTGGAAGAAGTCGCCGCCGTCAGGGCGATCGGACCGACGGCATCCAAAGCCATCGGCTTTGCCTTGATTCGTTCGCTGCTGACAGGAGCTATGGACACTTTAACCTGCCGGGAAGCTATCAAACAACAGACCCGCGCCTATGCCAAACGCCAGATGACTTGGTTTCGGCGTCAACCCTGTGAGTTCATTTCCGCGGAGTCCTCGGTCGAGGTTCTAATCGCCTTTTGCCACCGACGATTCTCGGAACTGGCTTGCCGGTAACTTCAGTAGTCGCCGCCCAGACGGCGGTCTAGAGCGCGAAAACCTTACGAGCGCTTTGGGTTGCGAGTTTTTTGGCCCAGCAACTCGACCTCTTTTTTATTCAACACTCGCACCTCGCCCGACCGAAGTCCGCCATCCGTAAGCGGTCCTATACGAACCCGCTGCAGTCGTTTGACCTTGTATCCAAGCGCCGCAAATACCCTGCGAACCTCTCGCTTGAGCCCTTGCGTAAGTACGACTCTCACTTGGCGCGGGTTCAGTTTGGCGATGGCGTCGAAACGTGCCCGACCCTCGGCCAAATAGACTCCCTTTTTCGCTTTCGGCGCGTCTTCTGCCTTAAATTCCCGATCCAGGGTGACGAGGTATTCCTTCTCTAACTTAAATTTCGGGTGAGTGATTCGAAAGGCGAAATCGCCGTCGTTGGTCAGCAGGAGCAACCCCTCTGACTCCTTGTCCAAACGTCCGACGTGAGCAAGGGTTGGAAGATCACCGGGAAGAAGATCATAAATGGTTTTTCGGGATCGTTCATCAGAGCGTGTGGTCAGAAAATCTGCGGGCTTATTCAACAGGAGATAGATGAACTCCCTGGCCCGGACGACATGTCCGTCGACTTTGACCTGATCTGCGGGGGTCACCTGCGTTGCGAGGTCGGTACTCAGTTGACCGTTCACCGTAACTCGCCCGTGCCGAATGTAATCTTCTGCTCCCCGGCGCGAGGAGAGGCCTGCAAGCGCTAAAAAGCGATTTAACCGCACGGTCCTGAACGGCCGAGTTAAGCGTCCGGTTTGGTCTTCGGCAAACCGATCACTTTATCGCCGGTCTTGAACACTCCTCGCTTTTTCAATAATTCCACCCGCTCAAACCGTTTAAGCACATTTCTTTTCGTAGCGATGGTACTTGCGCCTTTTAAACTGCGATGCTGCGACATAAAAAATCTCCTTTAGGTAAAGGGGCGGACAGTACGCCGGAGCGACCAAGAATCAACTCCAGAGTTTGGAATCTCACCGTTCTGGAAAGGCACAGGAAGCCTTACGCCCCAGCCGGAGCCCCTCGCTGGACAGCCGCGAGTCAGATCAATCCAAGCTTCATTTTGCCTGCTTCGCTGATCATATGCTGATTCCAAGGCGGGTCCCAGACCAGCTCAACGTCCGCTTCATCGACGCCAGGAATCGTTAGAATTTTGGACCTCGCATCCTGAGCGATCGCCGGCCCCATGCCGCAACCCGGAGCGGTAAGTGTCATCTTGACTTCCACTTTGGTGCCTGCGGCAGGAACAGAAACCACCTGGCAGTCATAGACCAGACCGAGATCGACGATGTTCACCGGAATTTCCGGATCGTAGACCGTGCGAAGCTGTTTCCAGACATCCTCCTCGTCGACATGTTCGTCTACCTTTTCAACCTTTTCCTCCGAGCTGCGGGGTTCCAGACCCAGGGCAGCCGCATTCTCTTCACTGATTCGGAATAGCCCATAGTCACACGCAATCGTATAGCTCCCACCGAGACTCTGGGTGATAATAACCTTTGTTCCCGCCGGAATTGTCGTTTTCAGTCCGGCCGGTATCTGGATCGCTTCGCAATCCCGCTTTAATTCAATTTCGTGATTATTACTCATCTGAGGGTCCTAAGACAATTTTTCGTTTTTCCTGCGCCGGCGATTGCATCCGCTGGAGCAATGTCGGAGCGACATTTACTTCCTTGGGTGCCTGCGCATTAGGAGCCAGAGCCGACCGGAGAGCTTGCTCCACGAGTTGTGCGCAGTGAATTTTCAAAGGCGGCAACGAACCAAGCGGCGCCGATAAATCTTCGCCACTCATCGTGAGAGCTTCTTCGACCGTTTTGCCCGAAATCAGCTCTGTCGCAACACTTGCCACCGCAATCGCGGTTCCGCAGCCAAAGGTCTGAAATGTCGCACGGTCTATAACTCGCTTGCCATCAACCTCTTTAAATTTCACCCACATCCGCAACATATCCCCGCAATCTTCACTCCCGACGGTTCCAACCGCGTCGGCTCCGTCAAGTTCACCCAAATTTTTTGGGTGCTTGATCGCTTCCTCAATCCTGTTGCTAAAGTCGTCTGCTGGATTCATTCATTTACTCCAAATGGTATCGAGACAAATCGGGATCAACCTCTACGCTCCAGGCATCGATGCCGCCCGTCATAGATCTGGCGTGTTGAAACCCATGCCCCGCAAAGTAAGAAGCTGCGTCCAGACTCCGGACACCATGATGACAGAGAAAAACGATTTCCCGATTTTTCGGCCATTCGGAAATTATTTCCTGCATCAGCTCTTGAGTGAAAAATTTAGCCCCTTCGATGTGAACGGTCTCCCATTCTTCGCGACTGCGAACATCGATCAAGGGGAGCTGCTCACCCGCCCGGAGTCGTTCAGCGACTTCTCCAGGCGAAACCTGCATGTTCCGATCGGCGTCTTGGGCAGCGATGATTGTCGCGATGACATTCTCCACCGGAAGATTGTCGTTCCGCTCGCAAACAGAAGCCAAAGTTTCACTCGGACTGAATCCGCAGCTCGCGCAGCCACCAATATGGTAGGCTTGGAAAAGAGCTCGCTGAGCACCTGGGTACTCCTGGAGAAGGTCCGCCATCGTCGTGTTGGGGTCGATTGTTCTCGTCATGCTCACAGTTCCCAGCGTTACATCATTTCGCCCGAAAATCAAAAGGCCCGACTTCTGACCCAGCAGAACGATCCCAAAATTTGAGATGGATGCATTGAATCGAGGAAGGAACAGCCTCATCGCAGCCTCGGCCCTGTTTTTGTTTGCGATCCTTTATTATGGTCTCATCTATCGGTACGGCTTGAATCTCGCCGACGAAGGCAACGCGGCGCTCATTAGCCAACGATTGATGCATGGTGAACGCCCTTTCGTGGACATCGCACCAGGGTACAACGTACTCTGGTTTTATCCGATCAGCACCCTCTTCAGGATATTCGGCACCCATCTGCTCCTGATGCGGGCTTATTTTTATGCCATTTCAACCGGCTCCGCCCTGATCGCTTTCTTTCTCCTTCGGCGATTGGATGCCCCACTCTGGCTTGCCTTTATCCAGGGATTAATTGCGGTTTCGATCAACGGGCAACATTTCAAGGCCTACATTCCATTCCTGGTTCTCTCCAACCTCTTTGCGGTCACCCTTTTCCTGACCAGCCAACGGAAGATTCTTCTTTCCCTCGGCAGTGGCATTCTGCTCGGAACCACTTACCTGATTCGAATCGATCTGGGATTTTTTTTTACCGGCGTTTGGTTTTTTGTCATTTTGCTCCACGCCTTTCTCCTGAATCGCCGGCTCAGACTCAATCTGATCGCCGTCGGCAGCCTCCTGCTTGGTGCCGCCGTCATGCATTTGCCCTTTATCTATGATGCTTATCACCGGCATTTCCTGCCGGAATTCGTGAATCAGTACGCCAACATCGCGAACCTGATCCTTACTCCAATATTTCCTCGCCCAGGGCAAAAATCGGCTGAAAACGAGGGCCAACCAGGGGCCGGAAGTGTTTCCGCCTCACCAGCCGTCGGCGAACCGAGTCATGCGCAGCCGATTGCCAAATCCCCAACTCCCCTTCAGCGACGGTCGTTCCGGGAAATATTTTTGAAATCACCGACAATCGAAAGGCGGCTTCTGGCCTTTCTCACCTATGCTCCGGCACTTCTGATCTGCGCCATGCTGATTACAGGGCTCTGCCTGGCGCTGACCGGACGAATTGCTCTCGATCGCTGGCTGTTATTTTCCGCGTTGCTGGCTGGCTCCCTCACATCATTTCCTCAATTCTTCCTGATTCGCCCTGACCTCCCGCACCTGATCGAGTTTATGAAAGCCGGCCTTATCGCTCTGACCTGCGCCGTCTGGCTGCTCTGGTCGAGCCAGGGAAAAGGTCCCGTCTCTATTCCTTTTGCTGTCGCAGTCACAATCGTCGGTATCGCTTATCTTTTACTCAGCTTCCCGAATCCGTACGGCGGCACACTCGCCCTCCGAACGAAGCGTCACACCGAGTTCCGAGGCGCCAACGGCGTCGACGTCATCCTCAATCGAACGGAATCCGAAGAGGTGAATACGCTCTTCTCAGCCACGGTATTAAACAGCACAAAAAAAGATTATGTGGTCTGTTATCCTTACCTGCCAGGTGTGAACTTCATCACCGCTCGTCCGACTTTTCAGACCAACTCGTCCATCAACAATATGGTCCAATCTCCGGACTGGCAACGAATTGAGATCGCCAAAATTCAACTGCATCGCCCAGCGGTGATTATTATCGATGACTGGAAGATCGATGGCACCGAAGAGTCGCGCTTCTCTCATTGGGCTACCGAGATGACGAAATTCATCGAAAGCCGCTACAAGCTTGTCGCCACCACCAAAAACAAAAAGATCTTTGCGCTCCTGACTCCCTCCATGTGAGGCCCGTTCTCTTTTTCGTTATCGTCCTCGCTACCTGCTATAAGGAAACTCATGGAGAGTTTTTTTTACCAGGCGCCGGATCCTGAATAGATCGCAGAGCATTCCAAAGCTATCGTGCACCACGCGCACATGCGAGGTCGGCGAATTGGTCCAGTGCACCGGCACCTCAACAGTTGAAAAACCCATCGCCTGGGCCAACAACAAAACTTCAACATCAAAAGAGAATCCGTCAATCCGTTGGCGACCGAAAATTTCGCTCGCCGCACGCTGTCGAAAGCCCTTAAATCCACACTGAGTATCCTGGATATTCAATCCAGTCATCTTTTGGGCGATTCGATTAAAGATTTTCCCCATCCTTTCTCTACTCTGGTTTTGGCGCAACAGGATGCGCGTCTCCGGGTGCTGGCGGCTCCCGACGATCACGTCGATTGACCGGTCCTTCCGAAATCGCTGAAGGCTATCGTCCAGATCCTCGAGCGGCGTGCTTAGGTCCGCATCCGTGAAAAAGATAAAATTCCCTCTCGCTCGCAACACTCCGCTCCGAACCGCAAAACCCTTTCCGCGCCGTTCATGATGGGTCAGAACCACGAAGTGGGAAGCAGACTTAGCCGCTCTCTCGGCCAGCCCGAGAGTTCCGTCTTCGCTAGGCTCGACGACAACGATAATTTCATTGGTAAAGTTCCAGGAACGCCGATGCTCTGTAATCCGCTGAAGAGTGGCGGGCAACCGCTCCGCCTCATTATATGCGGGAATGACAAGTGAAAGGAGAGGTCGAATCTCGTTGGACATATCGCGTTCTTTGCATATATATCTGCGCCTCTCCCCTAAAGGCTCAGAATGTCCAGACGTCAACTTCTATTTCCAGTGCTGATCCTGCTGGTCGCCGCGGTCGTCCGGGTTGCCTTTCTCGACATAAAGCCACCCCATTTCGATGAAGGGATCAATGGTTGGTTTTGCGATCAGATGGCGAGAAACGGCTACTATGCCTATGATCCCACCAACTACCATGGACCACTTCATTTCTATGTCCTCTTTTTCTCTTTGAAGTTACTCGGTCGCAACCTTTGGGCTTTGCGGATTCCGGTAGTTCTGGCCAGTCTTTTGGCCACTTTCTGGATCTTCCTTTTCCGCCCATTCTTTGGCCGAACCATTTGCTACCTTGCGGCGTTCGGTATGGCCATTTCGCCCGGATTCATCTTTT
Organism: uncultured Verrucomicrobiae bacterium; assembly: GCA_963742335.1. Classification (GTDB taxonomy): domain Bacteria; phylum Verrucomicrobiota; class Verrucomicrobiia; order Chthoniobacterales; family JAFAMB01; genus JAFAMB01. The sequence continues at coordinate 105,442 of CAVULL010000031.1, read as the reverse complement.
ACGATCGCTACTCCATTCACGAATCATGGATGGTTCTGTTCCTCATCGTCACTTTCTGGGGAATTCTCGGCATCTGGACCACCAGAGAACCGAAATATTTCTGGGGTTTGCTCATGGGATTGACCGGAATGATTTTGACTAAGGAAACCTACATTATCCACGTCGCCGCGTTTGCTGTGGCTGGTTTATTTGCCTTGATCTGGAGCCGACTGGGAAGGGAGCCACAAGAGAATCGATCCATCGGAAAGCTTCCCGGCCGACATATTGCTGCAGCAATGCTAGTCGGGTTTTCGTTGATCATTTTTTTCTACTCGGGAAACTTCCGAAATTGGCGCGGATTGGCAGGGCTCTACGAGACTTTTCTTCCCTGGACGAAGACAGGGATCGATGCCGCCGGACATGGCAAGCCGGACTTCGATCTATTCCCACTCCTGCCGCCTTTTTTGGTCAAAATGCCAATTCTCGGAGGATTTGCGAACCTTAAACTGAATTGGTACTGGGTTCGTCTCCTGCTTGAATACGAGTGGTTCGCCCTCGCTGGCTTATTGTTTTCGGTGCGATTTTTCTTTGGAGGCCAACCCGCCCTTCGCTACCTCGCATTCTATGGGCTGGCTGCCCTTTTTGCTTACAGTATCGTCCCTTACAAGACTCCCTGGTGCATCATTTCAATTATCTGGCCATTCTTGTTCCTCGGAGCAGCCTTGATCGAATTTGTCGCCAAACGATTCACTCCACTTGTCGCAGGGCTCGTGAGCCTCCCGCTCTTTGCTCAAGCTGCCTGGAAGTCGTACGACTTGAATCTGGTCAGATATGACAATCCGAAGGAACGATACGTCTATGTCCAGACCGTTCGTGAATATCACACCTTCGTCGATCCAATTTTGGAAGAAGGCAGCAGGAATCCAGCGTCTAAAGGAGACCTGTCAGGACTTATCCTTTTGCCCAGCTATTACCCGCTCCCTTGGGTCCTAGGCGATTTTACCAACATCGGATATTACCCCAAAAGCGACAGTTGGCCCGAGAAACTCGACGCCGATTTCATCGCGGTTGAAGCTGCCAAAGTGGACGAGTTGGAAAAAGGTTTAAAAGACCGATATTTCACAGCGGATTTTCAACTCCGCGATGGAATGGACGGCTGTCGGGCTTATTTTCGTTACGACGTTTTTCACGATATTTTTCCAGGTCGACAACCAGAGTTCGTGCCGGGTCGATCGAACGAATGAATCTCTCTCTTGGCGTTCTCTGCTGGGTCGCTATTTCCACCGTTCTCGGGATCTTCTTTTCCTACTCGTCCCTCGGACTAACCACCTCAACTTCCATCGCCGCACTTTTACTCGGGTTGATCCCAGTTGCGGTGACGCTCTTCCTGCACCGAGGCAGACCTCGATTGGAGGCACCAGGCTGCAGCCAGATTATCGCGATCACCGTAACGATCTTTTTTCTTGTTTTCGCTATCCGAGAATTCAGCCAGGTCATTTTCGTAGTCCATGACCAGATCCGGGTGATCTCCCCGAACAATCTCGGCGATATCTGTCTTCACCTGGCGCATATCAACTATCTCGCCAGAAGCCCTCATTTCTGGCCGCAGAATCCTATCTTTGCTTTCGACAAACTGCGATACCCCATTGGGTTGAATCTCTTCAACTCTGAACTGAAACTCATCGGGATCGAGCCCAAATTAGGCATCATCCTGATTGGCTTGGCCGGGTCTCTATTGACCCTCCGGGCACTCTTCCTTTTCAACGGTTCATTCGGAGTGTCTGCTTTTCTTTTCAACGGAGGACTCGCCGGTTTTCTTTTTTTTCAGACTTTTGCTCTGAAAGATTATCAGGCTGATGTGGCCTGGAAATCGATCCCTCTCGCCATGTTCGTGACCCAGCGAGGTTTGCTTTATGCCGTTCCGGCCGGCTTGCTCCTGCTGCGCCACTGGCGAACCACGCTGCTTGACCGGCGCCGAGAAGAGGGAATCCCCCCTTGGGCGGAATGGTTACTCTACTGCACGATGCCGCTGTTCCATCTGCACACATTTCTCTTTCTCTCATTTCTTCTGCTCTGGTGGTTCCTGTTCGGAGATCCGAATTGGCGGGGCCATTTTCTGAGATTGATTCTGCTCTCACTCGTTCCCGCCACGTTTTGCGTTTATGTTGTCACCGGATTCGCTAAAACCGGAGCGATCGGGTGGAAACTCAACTGGATGGCCGATCCAAAGAATCCTTCCTGGTGGTTCTGGTTACAGAATTTCGGCCTGTTTTTGCCGGCGTCTCTCGCGCTCCTTCTTTATCTTTTCATTCCTGCCCAGCCGCTGGCGCGCGATGCAAAGCAAAGACTCCGGCTACTCTTTTTCCCCGCCACGGCCGTGTTTATCGCTTGTTCGGTGATTAAATTTGCGCCCTGGGAGTGGGACAATACCAAGCTCTTTTTCTGGGCCTATCTGGTCATGATGTTTTGTCTCTGGGAAGGTTTTCTCGTCAAGTGGCATCCCCTCTTGCGAGCCCCTGTCATCTTTGCGCTGTTTTTCTCCGGTTTCATCAGTCTGTTAGGCGGAATTTGCGCCAACCCGGACGGGTATGGAATCGGCCGCGAGAGCGAATGGCAACAGGTAGCAGATGCCACCCGTTCATTCCCTGCCAGTAAGGTATTCGCGACCTATCCGACCTACAATCATCCGGTATTGGTGAATGGACATCGTGTCGTCATGGGATTCCCCGGCCACCTCTGGAGCCATGGACTGGATTATCAACCGGTCGAAGTGAAACTAGTGGCGATGATGAATTCAGAAGCCGGTTGGCAAAACCTCGCCAAGGAACTCGGCGCCGATTATTTGTTTTGGGGACCACTGGAAGAAACAAATTATCCGGATTCCGAAAAGGAATGGGAAAAAGTCTGCCGCCTGGTTGCCGAGGGCACCTGGGGCCGCATCTATGATCTGCACGGCTTTTCATCTCCGGCGGAAGTCGCCAAACCCCCTGGCGGGTAGCGGAAACGTGGCGGCTTATCGGCGTGGGGGCGACGGGGAAACCTGTCGGCGTGCGGACCTGATGGCGTATGGGCGGTCGGGAAATTTAGGGTTCCCCATCACGCCGATACGACAATACGCCGCTACGCTTCCGGCAGCAAGATGATCTGCTTTAGAGCCGCTTTCTGGCTGACGTAGAATGGAATTCCCTGACCGTCCGAAACATGGCCGCGACCGGTAAATACGACCAACCGGGTTGTTGGATGGCGGGACTTGAATTCCAAAATCCGGCTCGCCATCGTCTCATCCCAGACGTTTTGCGCGTCGAAAAAGCGGCGCTCATCTGATTTGTTCATCCCTGGATGGTCGCCCATCATCGCCAGGAAATTCCGGTAGCCTTTCCGAGTGACGATGAATCCGGTCGGAATCATCGCCTTCTGCTCCGCCGTTAACGATTCTCCCCGAGCAATTTTTTGCACAAGTTCGGGCGGGGCGTTCAACGGGAGGCATGGTACGTTCGCCCTCTCCGCCACCTGCAAAATTTGCTGATACACTGGCGAATACACTCCCCAATGTCTCTGGAAATCCGTCTTTGCCAGCATGACTGGCAACGAGATCATGTGGGAGGCCCAGAGATCCATCGTCTCTTGTTGGGTCTCATCGAACATCTCCCACCCGATTGCGAATTTCATCTTTCGATTCAGCAGGCCGCGAATAAGTTCTAATTCGTATTGATGATGAGCGGAATCATCATGTGTTTCGCCGACATAGACCACATCTGCTTTTTCGATCGTTTGCCATAGTTCTTGGTCCGGACTTGTCGCCGTTTCTATTCGTTCAATTCTCGATCGCGACGCGCACGAAACAAGACAAAGCCAAAGCGCAACCGTGAGATAAGCGCGCCGGCGGAAGCGTAGCGGCATCTCAGGAAGCGTGTCGGCGTTGCGGTTCATACTCCAGATGCTTCGGTTAGTCATTTTATGTGCTTTCAGCAAAATTGGACTCACGCCGATACGCCGACACGCCCCCCCGGATTCCCCCCGCTCCGCCCCCTACTCCCATCTTGATCCCGCAGGCGTTTCGGTCAACCATATCGCCATGGCGTCTTTCGATCTCATTGTTCTGGGCGGAGGCCCTGCCGGATACACCGGAGCAATACGGGCTGCTCAACTCGGCCTCAATACGGCGATAATCGACAAGGGAGAAGTTCTAGGGGGCACCTGTCTCAATATCGGTTGTATTCCAAGCAAAGCGCTTCTTTTATCATCGGATCATTTTCATTTCGCCCTTCACCAAGCTGCTCGACACGGACTCCAATTCGACAATGTCAGCCTTGATCTGGGGCAAATGATGAAACGGAAACTAGGCGTGGTCCGGCAACTCACGCAGGGGCTCGAATTCCTGATGAAGAAAAACAAGATCACCCGTCTTTTTGGAGTTGGACAGGTGGTCGCTCCCGGCAAGGTGGTTCTGTCAAAAAAGGATGGTAGCCAGGAAGAAATTCAAGGGAAGCACATTGCGCTCGCCACCGGCAGCGTGCCTGCAGAGTTGCCAGGTATCGGCATTGATCGGCAGATTATCGTCACCAGCGACGAGGCTCTCTCGTTTGAACAGGTGCCGAATGAACTGGTGGTGATCGGCGCGGGTGCCATCGGACTCGAACTCGGCTCAGTCTGGGCAAGGCTTGGCTCGAGGGTGACAATCATTGAGTTTTTACCGAGGATCGCGGCTTTTTTTGATCCCGACGTCACCCAAACACTGCAAAAGGCCCTCGAGGCGGACGGCTTGAAATTTCATCTCGAGACGACTGTGACATCCGTCGCAATGAATGATAACAAAGCCACGGTTGAAGCCATAAACAAGGCAAAGGAGAAACTGCAGTTCAGCGCGGACAAAGTTCTCGTCGCGGTCGGGCGCAAACCATATTTTGACGGAGCCGTTGCCAAGGATCTCGGGCTCAACCTGACCGAGCGCGGCCGTGTTGCGGTCGATGAACACTACCGGACGAATATCCCCGGACTTTATGCGATCGGAGACATTATTGAAGGACCGATGCTGGCGCATAAAGGAGAAGATGAAGGCGTAGCATGCGTCGAACGAATCGCCGGAAAGGCAGGCCACGTGAACTACGACGCGGTCCCGAATGTCGTCTACACGAATCCTGAAGTTGCAGCTGTCGGGCTCACAGAAGATCTCGCCAAACAAAAAGGAATAGCCGTCAAAGTTGGAAAATTCCCGTTCGTGGCTAACGGCCGGGCACTGGCCAACGACCAAAGCCAGGGATTCGTAAAAGTAGTGGCCGATCCTAAAACCGACAAGCTGTTGGGCGCGCAAATTATCGGCTTCGGAGCCTCTGAGCTCATTCCGGAAATCGTAAGCGTCCTCGAATTTGGCGGCAGCTCCGAAGATATTGGGAAAACGGTCCACGCGCATCCAACCATGAGTGAGGCAGTCAAGGAAGCGGCGCTGGCTGTAAATAATCAGGCGTTCTCCATTCCTCCCAAATGAGATGAGCGCAAAAAGCGGTGCGGGGTGGGGTCCAACATAGCGGTCATGCGCCTTCGTTGTCTCGAGTTTGCTGCGCACTTCCTGTCTTTGGCGATTCTGCCATACTAAAATGGCCGAAATGCTTAATGGGATTCTGCTCCGGCGCATCAGGTATTCTGATACCAGCCTGATCCTGACTTGGTTCACAGATCTTCACGGCAAAATCAAGGCGATGGCGAAAGGCGCCCTCCGGCAGAATGGCGTCTTCGCCGGGAAACTGGATCTTTTCTTTCACTGCGATCTGTTGGTCTCCTATTCGCATAAGACAGAACTTCATCTGCTGCGCGAAGTTTCGATCAAGACAACATTCCAACGAATCCGCACGGATTATCTAAGAACCTGTGCCGCCTCATATTTCGTCGAACTGGCAGAGAAGGTCACTGAGCTCGATCATCCGGCACCCGATATTTATCAATTGCTCCTGCGGGCGTTAGGTTACCTGGACAGACAAAAACCCGATACCAGGGGAGTCTTATTTTTTGAGTCCGAACTCTGCAAATGCCTCGGACTATACACACCCGACATGCATTCTGCTTCCGATAAACTGGTCGAGGCCTACGGTCAACTGCCGAAGGCACGAGGGGAGCTGATCGCTCGATTCCAGATCTAGCCCGGAGTTTGGGAGTCAGGTCAGGAGTTGCAGGAGTTGCAGGAGTTCAGGAGTTGCAGAATGGCACAGCTTCGGGGCCGTGGGTGGCATGTCCAAACTTTCGATCCTATTGGTGGCGTAAATCATCTTTCGGATTTCTTTTGGGGTAAGCGAAAAAGGGAATCACCTGATCCCAGACTCTGCGCCAGCATTGAGCGATGGCGGGGATCTTTTTTCCCCAAGGCCCTCGCTCAAAGTCCTCCAGTCGCTTGGCCGCCAGCTCGGCTGTCTCGGTGTAGATGTTTTTGAGTTCAGCGGGCACCGGCGCGCACTTGCTCGTGGGATGCTCCTGACTTCTGTCTCCTGCAACTCCTGCAACTCCTGCAACTCCCGCCCCCCCTCCTCCCGCCACTTCTCACTCATACCGCAATGCCTCGATCGGATCGAGCCCTGCTGCCTTGTGGGCCGGATAGAGGCCGAATCCCACTCCGATCACTGAACAAGCCAACACGCCGACGATCGCCCAATCAAACGGGAAAACGACTGCTGCCTGTAACCAAAGAGCCAGCCCATTCCCGGCCAAGACACCAAGGAGGATGCCCGCCATCGCACCGAGCAAAGACAGAAAGAGCGCCTCCAGAAGAAACTGAATTCGGATGTCCCGCTGTCGAGCTCCTAATGACTTTCGTATTCCGATCTCCCTGGTTCGCTCTGTCACGCTAACAAGCATAATGTTCATGATGCCAACACCGGCTGCCACCAAAGCGATAGCGCTGATAATGAACGCGCCGACCCGAACCGTCGCCGCAATGCTCCGAAAAGCGCCGGCGAGAGAGTCGTTACTGTAAATCTCAAAATCATTGGCGTCCTCCGGACGCAGACCACGCGCGATACGGAAAGCACCGATCGATATTCCCATAGTTCGCTCGTAGATGATCTGGCTTTTAGCCTCGATCGCAATATTCAGCGACCGCTCACGCGACCCGTAATTCTCGAAAAACTTAGTGATCGGAATCAGGACCAGATTGTCCTCGTTGCCCCCAAAGTTGCTTCCTTTCTCCGCGAGAGTCCCGATGACTTCGTAGTTCTGATCATTCAATTTGATCAGAGCACCTACGGCATGACCCTGTGGGAAAAGACGCTGAACGACTTGCTGACCGATTGCGCAAACGCTGCGCGAGAACTCTACATCTTCCGCCGAAAGGTTGCGCCCATCGCCAATTTTGAAGTTGTTGACCGCCAGAAAATTTTCGTTCGTCCCACACGATTCGATATTCGGATTCGTCTTCTTGTTCCCAAACACCGCCTGGGTGCTGCCATCCCACACTTTCGGACAGATCGCCACTTCCTGGTCTCCCATTAACCGGGCAAGTTTTAAATAGGTTTGGTAGTCTATGTTCCTCCGATTGCGATATTTCTCGTCTCCTCGAACATTGATTCCGGTAGGATACTTTGAAAACTGGAAGGTATTCGATCCGAGAAAGCTCAGTCCCGACTCGATCGATGTCTCCAGAGCCGAAATCGCCGTCATGACGCTGATGATTGAAAAGATGCCGATGGTAATTCCCGAAGTGGTTAAAGCGGATCGCAGCTTATTCACGCTCAATGCCTTCCAGGCCATTTTGACCAGTTCCCAGCTCTTCATGGCTATTCGTATCGCAACGCTTCCACCGGATTGAGGCGAGAGGCATGCCACGCCGGGGCAAAACCGGAAATAACCCCTGTGATGACACAGATGGCTAAGGCAGCCGCCACCAACAGAGGTGAAAATTGCATCGGGAAATCCGGGAAAGCGGACCCAATCAATAGAAATAGACCAAAGGCCAGGGCTAGACCGATCGTCCCTCCGATGAGACAGATCAACACCGCCTCAATCAGAAATTGGATCAAAATACTCCGGCGCCGCGCTCCGAGGGCTTTTCGGGTTCCAATTTCCCGAGTTCGCTCCTTCACGCTGACGAAAGTGATATTCATAATTCCGATAGCACCAACAAAGAGAGCCAAACCGGTGATGAATAAACCGGCGATCGCTAAACCGGCTTTTATCGGATCGATCGACGATCGCAGCGCCCTTTGTTCGTTAATGGCAAAATTATCCTGCTGCTCAGGCCAAAGCCCCCGAATACGTCGAAATTCTCCGCGCAATTCTTCCTTCGCTTCAGCAATCCGGATTTTGTCTCTTACCTTTACCCTGATCGAGGCGTTTTCCTGGCTCGACTTGAAATATCTGACATAGGACGCAAGAGGAATCACCACCTGCGAATCCCAGCTGAAAATGCCCAGGAACGATCCCTGCCTGGCAAAAACTCCAATCACTCGATACTCCTGATCGCGAACCCGAATCAATTTGTCGATGGGGTCCTGACCGCTAAAAAGCCCGCTCGCCACATCCTGACCCACCACACAAACGTTTCTTCCCCCTCGACTTTCGGCTTCGTTGATGAATCGACCCTTCTGACAAGCTGTCGTCGCGAGATAGGCATATTCATTTGTCGTTCCCATGGTGTAAACGTTCGAGATCTGGCGTTTTTCATAAACGACAGTCTGGACGGAAGCCGGTGCCGCCACGGCCAATTCCAATAGTGAATTCGGATTGGCCTGAATCATCTGGTTCAGACGATCCGCCAACGACAACTTGATGTCAGGTCGATTTCGAAATTGCCAATAGTCTTCCAGCGTACTCCAAGGCCACTGTTCGACGTACAAAACGTCGTCACCGAATCCGGACATGCTGCGGTTAAAGCCTGTATCGATGCCGCCAATCGCTGTGCCCATCAGGGTGACGGCAACTATCCCGATCGCCACACCCAACGCGGTAAGAATCGATCTGCTCCGATTCGCCGCGATCTGTTGGGCAGCGATGCGGAAACCTTCAACCCACTCAGCCGGATTCCTCATCGCTTTCGATAAGCCCATCCCGCAGTCGCACGATTCTTCTGGCGTGACGTGCGATGGTTTCTTCGTGGGTGACGACTACAATCGTGTGCCCACTCGCGTATAGATTCTCCATCAGAGTCATGATCTCTTCACCAGTCGTCGAATCGAGATTCCCGGTCGGTTCATCCGCTAGAATAATCGACGGATCGTTCACCAGAGCTCGAGCAATCGCCACTCGTTGACGCTGGCCGCCGGAAAGTTCGTTCGGCTTGTGGTGCATCCGGTCGCCCAAACCCACCGCCTCCATTGCTTGTTCGGCCCGCAACCGTCGCTCGAGTTTGTTGACATTGGCATAGATCAACGGAAGTTCGACGTTCTCCAGGCCAGTGGAGCGCGGCAACAGATTGAAGGTCTGAAAAACGAATCCGATCTCTTTATTGCGGATCTCGGCCAGCTCATCGTCTCCCATTGCAGCAACATCTTCTCCGTTAAACTCGTATCGACCGGTGGTCGGAGTGTCGAGGCAGCCGAGCATATTCATCAGGGTCGATTTCCCGCTTCCGGAGGGCCCCATAATCGCCAGGTACTCGTTCCGGTGAATTGAAAGATCAATCCCATTCAGGGCCCGGATAGTGGTGTACCCCATTTCGTATTCCTTGGTAATTCGCTCGATTCGAATCACCAGCTCACCTTTTAGCCGCCTCATCTGCTCGCCAGGCAGAATCCCGTAACCGCTTGGCATCTTACCGGTCCTCGACTTTGATTTTAGACCCATCCTTCAGATCTTTGCTGATCGCCGTGTAAGATCCCGAAACGACCTCGTCTCCCTTCTTGATGCCCGACCGAATCTCAATGAAATTGTTGTCGGCGATTCCCGTCTGGACCGGAACGAGTTTCACCGTTTCTCGCTCCTTCAAAAAGACCACACGCTGAAGTTCTCTTCGGGATAACCTCTCCAGTTCGCTTACCGTCACCCCTGTTTGTTTCTCGCGTTCTTGCTTTAGTTGTTCGGCTGTTTTCCCGCTCTCTTTGCTGCGGACCGTCACCGACTGAATCGGCACCGCAACAACGTTACGCGCTGTCTGGGTCTCGATGTCCACGCTTGCACTCATTCCCGGACGGATCTGCAATTCCGGCCTTGCGACCTGGATTCGCACCTCGAAGTTTGTCACCTCCTGCTGAGTCCCTTCATTTTTGACCGTCGCGGTGCTGGCGATCCGCTTGACGCTCCCGTTCAGCGCTCTCCCGGGATACGCGTCAACCTTGATCCGAACCTCATCCCCGACATCGACATTCACGACGTCGTTCTCATTGACATCAACACGGACCTCCATCGAATTGAAGTTGGCCACTCGCATGACCTCCGTCCCCGCGAAGTCACCGGTCGCTACCACGCGCTCACCGACCTCGCTGTTCAATACGCTGATGACGCCATCCATGGGGGAGAAGATCACACATTTACTCAATAGATCCGCGTTCTGGTCGAGGTTACTTTTTGCCACATCGATCTGGTGCAATGAAGAGGCGTACGACGCCTCAGAGACCTGAAACTTCGTCTCCGCCGCCTTGTAATCGGTCTCCGACAGGAGCTTCTTGGTGAACAAATCCTGGGCGCGCCGCAGGTCGAGCTGGTCATTCAACATCTGCACCTTCCGCTGCAAACTATCCGCCTGAGCCGCACTCAAGGAGGCTTCAGCTTGTTTCACCCGCGCGATATAGTTGGTAGGCTTTATTTTGATCAAGAGGTCCCCCTTTTTCACCGATTGCCCGACGATCACCGGCATTTCAATAATCTCGCCTGCCACTTCGGGGGATATTTTTACCTCAACCTCCGGCCTGATCTTTCCGGTAGCCGAGACCAGTTGAGTGATATCAGAGATGGCCGCCCTTTGCGTAGTGACCGAGATTGGAGCGGGCCCCCGCCGCGCAAAATACACCACGATCCCCGCAAGAACGAAAAGCATAGCCACCAATACCGGAAGCCTCCACTTTGAGCGTTTTCTTTTGGTAATGCTGGAAAGCGCAACCCGCTGATGCATACAAATCTTCCTGTCGGTCGGGAGATTATACCGTTCAACCACCCGAAACGCGAACGGGAGTCGGGGCAGGGGGCAGGGGGCAGGGGGCAGGAGTTGCAGGAGTCAGGAGTCGGGAGTTCAGAAGCCAACGGGCTCTTTTCGAAGCTGGAAAGCGAACTGGAGCGTGAACTACGCAACCCCCCGAAATCCTCGCGCGCACTTGCTCGTGGGGTGCTCCTGGCTCCTGGCTCCTGGCTCCTGGCTCCTGGCTTCGGGTAGAGCCAGCCGTTACCGACTGGCTCCCCCACAGTCCCGTACGAGCCCAATTAAGGCATACGGTTCTTCAGGCTAGGATTTCGCTGCGTAGCTATCTGTGGCTGTTTCGTTGTCACGTCCCATGTTGGCACAGAGTCCTCCCTTGTTGTGTTTCCCATCCACAGTTTCCAAGCCCGACATCCCCCTTCCCTACTCGGTGGCTCCCTCGGGTCGGTTCGCCACTTTTCGCGCGGTACTATGAGGATGCTAAGACTTCCGACTGCTCCTCCCGTCGCTCTTCGTTTTCCTTCGAACGACGGTTACCTCCTTGACTCCATTTCCTTTCGCTCGCCTCGGGCTTCTGGAGTTCTCTCCCGCTGCGCCTGGGCGTTGGTCTACCGGTCTCGCCGCACCACTCCGGTTCTTTCCTTAGAAGGAAACCAGTCGGATCTCTCAAGTTCCCAGGGAACCCTTTCGTGCTTTTGCCCTGCTCTCAGACCCCGGTCGGATCTCCGCGCCAAGCCATTCGCGGCGCTTCGATTCTGCCCCCGCTGTCAGGACGACGAAGGCTCCAGCATCAGGTCATTTTTTCGAGGCTCAATCACACGGCTTTAGCACCCGCTCCATACGCTTCGTGCCGCCATCGCTGACGACTACGCAATGTTCGCTTCCGGCTGGTGGCCAACCTTTGCCGGGTGGGGTTGTTCAACCCACTGGGTCCCTGTATTGTGTTTCCGAGTTTTGTTCTCTTGCCAACTACATGCTCTTCCTCACATTCTGGGTTTGCTTGACGCGACCTGACTCCTGACTCCTGGCTCCTGACAACTCCTGCCCCTACCCCTGCCTCCCGGCCGACGAACCAAGGCTTGCAGACTTTCCGCGAAACGCGTAGTGAAGCGGAGGTTTTACCTTCCACATGACTTTCGGCTTCTTAGGCTTTGGCAAAATGGCGTCTGCCCTGGTGCAAGGGATGTTGCAGGCGGGAGCCTGCAGGCCCGAGCAGATTCTAGTCATCAACAGGCATCCGGATACTATTAAAGAAGAGGTCCGCGAGTATGGGCTTTCTCTCGCCTCTTCTTCAAAAAGGCTTGTTCAGCTCTCTGACACCATCGTGCTTGGCACAAAGCCTGTCGATTCGGTCCAACTTCTTCGCGATGTTCGCCAGGATCTGGACGGGAAGCTACTGATCTCCGTGGCAGCCGGAATCACTCTCCAGGCTTTACAGGATGCTGCTGGGCACCGCACCCGAGTGATCCGAGCAATGCCTAACACTCCTTCTCTGGTCAAAAAAGGAGCGACCGCCTATGCCATGGGCGACCACGCAACAGCCAGCGATGCCGAAGTCGCGGACAAAATGTTTTCCGCTGTGGGGTTGGTCTTTCGAGTTCGAGAAACCGCTCTAAATGCAGTTACGGGTTTAAGCGGGAGTGGCCCTGCTTACGTCTTTATCTTTGTTGAAGCTCTCGCCGACGGCGGCGTGATGATGGGGTTGCCAAGAGAAATCGCGTTTGAACTGGCAATCCAGACCGTGCTTGGTTCCGCCCAGATGATCCGGGACACCAAACTTCATCCCGCGGAGTTAAGGGAGATGGTGGCCAGTCCCGGTGGAACAACGATGGCGGGAATCGAGTCCTTGGAATCCCGCGGCCTCCGGTACACCATCATGGCAGCGGTCCGAGCGGCTTCCGAACGGGCTCGTGAACTGGGTAGAGACAGATGATTTTCAGCCCCGTTTTTTGCGTGCAAGTTCGGATTTTCGAACTCTCCCGAATCGAATTTGTCGTATGGATTATTTGTTTCACCTCTGGTGTCGCGTACCGCATCGAGCACCGACGATCCAGCGCCAAGGCAGGTGCCTTTTTATCCTGTTAATTGTCGTCTGTGCTGCGATGAGCTTCTCCCTGGAATCTTTGCTGCGAGCAGCAGATCCCCCTGAAACGGCGTTTCCGAGCCTTTCGGAGGAGGCCAGAAACGCCGCCGCGAAGGGTCTGGCCGATTTTCGAAATGACAAGTTCGAAGATGCCAAAAGCGAATTTCAAAAAATGGCGGAATTGGCTCCCACCCACCCAATGGCCTGGGCAAACCTCGGCTCTGCGGAATTTCGCCTTGGAGAGATTCCCCAGGCAGAGGAGCATCTGAAAAAGGCCGTTCGCCTTGACCCGACCGCTCAGCAGTCATGGCTGACGCTCGGTATCATCGACTACCAAAAGGATGATCTTTATGCCGGTCTCGCAGCTCTCAGCCAGGCCGTCTATCTTAATCCGCAGGATCCGAAAGCCCATCTTTACCTTGGCATCCTGATTCGAAAGCGCGGCTGGTTACAAGGCGCGGAAGACGAAATGCGCAAAGCAATCGACCTGGATGAGGAATATGCCGAAGCACATTTCAACCTCGCAGTTCTTTACCTGGAGCGTCAGCCTCCAGCCATTGAGCTCGCCCGCCGTCACTATTACCGCGCTTTGAAACTCGGGGCCGAACACGATGACGAACTTGATCGCCTTTTGAAAAAAACAGAGACCAACTGAAAAGGCAAATATGCACCTGGTCCTGCAGTCCGGTTTGCGACGGAATTTGCACCTGCCAGTCTCTCCGAGCACCGACTTTCCCTACCCATGTTTTCTTTCCACGAGCTCCTGGACCAACTGCGGCAAAAATCGCTTTTTCGTGAGCTCAGGACCATCGAAGAAATTCAAGGTTCTCTCGTCGAAATAGGCGGTCGCTTTCTGGTCAACTTCGCCTCTAACGATTACCTGGGACTTTCCCAGCACCCTTTAGTTACAGGTGCCGCAAAAACGGCGATCGACCAGTTCGGGGCTGGATCAGGTGCTTCGCGGCTGATCAGCGGCACAAACCACCTCCACACACTATTTGAAGAGCAAATTGCTGCCTTCAAAGGCACTGAGAGGGCCCTCCTGTTTGGAACCGGCTATGCCGCGGCCATCGGCACGATTGCCAGCGTGGTTGGTCCGGGCGACGTGGTCATCTTGGATAAGCTTGCGCATGCCTGCTTGATCGACGGAGCAAAGCTTTCGGGAGCCTCCTTGCGAGTGTTCCCGCACAATAACGTGGCGAAGTTAAGACATCACCTTAGCTGGGCTCGCCGAACGTTTCCTCACGGCCGGACGCTCATTGTCACCGAATCCGTTTTTAGTATGGACGGCGATTTCGCGGATCTGGCGGCTATCGTGGACCTAAAGACAGAATTTGAGGCGCTGCTGCTCGTCGACGAAGCGCACGCCACTGGAGTTATCGGTCCGCATGGCGCGGGCTGGGTAGCCGCTCTCGGGTTAACTCGGCAGGTCGATATTCAGATGGGCACACTCAGCAAGGCTCTCGGCGCAAGCGGCGGATTCATCTGCGGTTCAGAAACACTGATTCAACTGCTGGTCAATCGGGCCCGCAGCTTTATCTATTCGACGGCCCTGCCTCCGGCTTGTGCCGGAGCCGCCTCCGCTGCCCTCGAAATAGTGCGAGGCGAAGAGGGGGACTTTCTGCGAGCCCGGCTTCAAGTCAATATTGGTCGCCTTATCGAATCCCTGACTCCTCCCTTGCGGCAAATTCCAAGCCCCGTGAGTCCAATATTTCCGGTGGTCATTGGCGAGGAGCAAGAAGCTTTGCGTCTGGCAGCAGCTCTTTATACCAAGGGCTTTCTAACTCCAGCGATCCGCTTCCCGACGGTAGCGCGGGGTGCAGCTCGTCTGCGGATAGCGCTGTCCTCCGCGCACGATCTGGAGCAGATACAATCCCTCGCAAAAGCCATAATTGCGATGCGTTGATGTCTAAATTGGCTGGGACGAAAGGTCCCTTTCAACGGATCTCGAGAAAGGTAATTCTGGAAAAGGCGTGAAGTTGTCGTCACTTTCCATTTAAATCATGAGGGGATATGGCGGAAAGAACAATTTATTCATGGAGGGTGTAACCATTAGAACAAAGGCATTCTGAGCACGCTCCACATAATACTGACTTCACTGCGTACACGATTACTGGCCTTAACTCTCCTGCTGGTAAGCGGGAGCAGTCTCTTCGCCGATATCTGCGAAGACTATGCCAGGGTAATCGATTCCCACGTCGCGATGCTCCGCGTAGTTGAGAAACGAGCGAATACAGTGACGGACTCGAAACAAGCCGTGGACGTTATCAATCAATATGTCGATGAAATGATCAGTTGGCGCCGACAGATGGCCCCCCTCGATCGCGCGGTGTTTGAAATGGATCAAGGAAACGTGGAGAACGCGCCGCCTTTGTGTCAGAAAGCGATTGAACGTTTCAATTTTTTTGCCAAAGAGGATCTGGATCTCGCCGAAAAACTTGGCGACCTGTTGGTTAAGTACATCAGCGATCCCGCGGTGGTATCAGCTTGGCGGCGCATGCAGGATCTCCCGCACAGGTAGCAAGGGCGGCGCACCGGAACGTGTGGGCGTATCGGCATATCGGCGTTAGACGCAGGCGCGTCATCCGTGATATTGGCGGGTTGCTATGATTCTTCCTTAGTTGAAATTGGAAATAACGCCTTTTGATTGAGTAACCGAGCTAAGCTCTCACACGCCGATACGCCCACCGTCTCTCTCTACCCCGCTATGTCCCCAAGGAAGCACGATTACGATGAAAGCAAGATCAAAACTCTCTCTTCTCTGGAACATATTCGAACACGGACCGGAATGTACATCGGCCGTTTGGGGGATGGTACGCACCTCGACGACGGCGTCTATATCCTCTTAAAGGAGGTCATCGACAACTCAATTGACGAGTTCATCATGGGGTACGGTCGCCAGATCGATGTAAGGGTGGATGGCCCGCTCGTCCGCGTTCGAGATTATGGTCGCGGGATCCCGCTCGGGAAAGTGATCGACTGTGTATCCCGGATCAACACCGGGGCGAAATACAATGATGATGTCTTTCAATTCAGCGTCGGACTGAACGGGGTCGGTACGAAGGCCGTCAACGCGCTATCTTCTCGCTTTTCGGTCTCCAGTCACCGGGACGGCCAATTTTTCCGGGCAGATTTCGAGAGAGGAAAACTCAAGTCTCAACAAAAAGGCAAACAAGCCGAACCCGATGGCACAGAGATCCTCTTTGAACCCGATCTCAAGATTTTCAAAAGTTTTCGATTCCGCGAAGAGCACATTCTCCGGAGAATTCGTCTTTATACCTTTCTCAACGCCGGCCTGAAGATAGTGTGGAACGGCAGCATTTATTCCTCTGAAAACGGTTTAAAAGACTTGGTGGAAGAGGACGTCGGTGAGGAGGCCATCTACCCGGTCGTACATCACCGGGAAAAAATGCTCGAGCTGGCGTTTACCCACACGAACCGGCTTTCGGAGGATCATTACTCGTTCGTAAACGGCCAGCACACTTCTGACGGTGGAACGCACCTAAGTGCCTTCCGGGAGGGACTCCTCAAGGCCATTAATGAATTTTCGAAAGCGAAATTCGACGGAGATGACGTCCGCGAGGGTTTGGTCGGTGCAATCGCCATCCGCTTGCCAGACCCTGTCTTCGAATCACAAACCAAGAACAAGCTGGGTAACACCGAAATTCGCACCGATCTCGTTAACAAAGTGCGCGAAACAGCTATCAGCTTGTTGCATCGGAACCCTGAGATCTCTGAGCGCTTGTTGCTCAAGGTCAATGAAACCAGGCGCCTGCGCAAAGAGCTTCAAGACGTTCGCAAACTCGCTCGCGAACGAACTGCCGCAATCTCGCTCCGGATACCACAGCTCAAAGATTGTAAGACTCACTTGAATCTTGATAAACAGACCGGCGACCAATCGATGATCTTCATCACCGAAGGTCAGTCGGCGGCGGGTTCAATCACCAGCTGTCGCAACCCTGAACTCCAGGCGGTATTCACGCTTAAAGGGAAACCCTTGAATGTTTGGGATCTGAACCGGACCATCGTTTATAAGAACGACGAGATTTTCAACCTGATGCGCACCTTGAACGTGGAGGAAACCGTGCGGGGTCTTCGCTACGGAAAGGTAATCATTGCGACAGACGCCGATGTAGACGGGTTGCATATCCGGAACTTGTTGATCACGTGTTTCCTGAGATTTTTTCCTGACATTATCATTCAAAAATTCGTCCATATACTCGAGACCCCTCTCTTCCGCGTGCGGGACAAAAAATCGACGGTTTATTGCTACTCGGAGCGAGAGCGCGACGAGGCGGTCGCAAAATTACGCAACACCGAAGTAACCCGGTTCAAAGGACTGGGAGAAATTTCACCGGCAGAATTCAAAGCTTTTATTGGATCCGAGATGAAACTTACGCAGGTGAGCGTCGATGATGCGCACACCATCCAGCCTCTTCTCCAATTCTACATGGGTAAAAACACGCCCCAACGCCGAGAATATATTATGGACCACCTTGTCGTTGAAGCCGACGTCTAGCAAAACTCTAACCTCAGCATCTCTGCTCTCCCGATTGTCCTATGCCGCCTGAGTCTGCTCTACTGCACCTCCCAGAAGATCCTCTCAAGGATCTCGTCGATGAGAATTTCCTTCAGTACGCCTCCTATGTCATCAGGGATCGAGCGATTCCCCAGCTGGAAGATGGACTGAAGCCTGTCCAGCGGAGGATCTTGCATGCCTTGTCGGAGAAGGACGACGGCCGCTTCAACAAAGTCGCCAATATCGTTGGACACGCCATGCAGTATCACCCGCATGGTGACGCCTCTATCGAAGACGCGTTGGTCAACCTGGCTAACAAAAGCTACCTCATCGAAGGACAGGGAAATTACGGGAATATTTTTACCGGCGACCCCCCTGCTGCTTCTCGCTATATCGAGTGTCGTTTAACAGAACTGGCACGAGAAGAAATCTTCAATCCCAAACTGACCTCTTACATCCCGAGTTACGACGGCAGAAACCGCGAACCGCTGCTTCTTCCGAGCAAACTGCCCCTCCTCTTAATGCTTGGTTCGGAAGGAATCGCCGTTGGGTTGTCGACCCGGATAATGCCGCATAATTTTATCGAGTTGCTTAAAGCACAAGTCGCCATCCTCCAGGATAAGCGTTTCAAGCTGCTGCCCGATTTCCCCCAAGGAGGGCTGATGGACGCCACCGAATACGACCGCGGGAACGGCAAGATCAAACTGCGCGCCAAGATCGAAAAAAAAGAGAGCAACAAACTGGTTATTCGAGAGATCCCCTTCAGCACCACGACGGAATCCGTTATCGCTTCCATCGAAGAGGCCGTCCGAAAACGAAGGATCAAAATTCGTTCGATCAGCGATTTCACCGCTGCACAAGTGGAAATATTGGTTACCCTCTCTCCCGGAGAGGACCAGCAAAAGGCGATCACCGCGCTCTACCATTTCACCCTCTGTGAAGTAACGATTCACTCCAATATCGTGGTCATCAAAGGTGAGCGTCCGGTGCAGATGGACGTTGATGAGGTCATCCGCTTCAATACCGAACAGTTAGTTTCTCTGCTTAAACGAGAACTCGAACTGAGACAAAGTCAGCTCCAGGACGATTTGCATTGGAAATCGTTGATTCAGCTATTTATCGAAAATCGTCTCTACCAGCGAATAGAAGCGTGTGAGACCTACGAAGCCGTTCAGCAGGCTGTTTTGAAAGGGCTGCACCCTTTCCGAAATCAACTAACGCGCGAGATCACGATGGAAGATGTCGAAATGCTTTTGAGCCTGCAGATCAAACGCATTTCCAGATTCGACTTAAAAAAGAACGAACAAGATAAACTAAAGATCCATCTGGAACTTAAAGAAGTCGAAAAACATCTTAAAAAGTTAATCAACTACGCGATCGATTATTTACAGCGACTCATCGACAAATATGGCAAACAGTACAAGCGAAAAACTCACCTCACCACGGCTGAAGAGATCGACGTCCGAGAGCTGACCGCCAATGAGTTGGCGATCGTCTACGATCAAGAGCGCGGTTTTCTCGGGCACCAGCTAAAAGGTGAGCCCGCGTTTCGCTGTTCTCCTCTCGACCGTTTGCTCCTGGTCTGGGACAACGGCCGCTATCAAATGATCGCCCCGCCGGACAAGTTCTTTGTTGACAAAAATCTCGCTTATTTTGGCATTTTCGATCGAGAGAAAATTTTCACGCTGGTCTACAGCACCTCCAAAGCAACTTTCCTTAAGCGTTTCGCCTTTGGCGGCGCCATCATGAACCGCGACTACAATTGCGCTGTGGAAAGCGCAAAGCTAAGGCTCTTGACCGATCGTCCAGTCACCGAGATCCGGCTGAAATATCGACACACCAAAGGCGCCCGCACAGACGAACAATCGTTTTCCACCAGCGAGTTCCCGATCCGTGGCCCGAAAACCCGGGGAAATCAGTTGACCAAACGAACAGTCACCAGCGTGACCTGGAAGCTATAGCTTCCAAAGTAGTACAGGCTTCCTCCGCCTTTGCAGGCTGGTTGTCAGCATGGCGATCTGGCTGTCTGGCAGAGTAAGCGAAGCGTCTCGCTTTGCCTCTCCGAGTGGAGCAAACCGAGACGGTTCGCCTACCTTGCCTGCAGCTTTCGTGATCCTTGCCCTAGGGTGCGCCCTGAAGGTGGCGCCAGAATCAGCAGGCGTGGATGGGTGATTTCTTTGCGCCCTGGCGCCACCAGACTCCGGTGCCCAGTCAGGGCACGGCGGAAATAGACATTCACTTAATCTCCGGCGGTGAAATCTGCACATCCGGATCTGCTCGCTGCAACGTTTTGATAGAACCCGCGGCGGTTTCCACTTCCTCGGCCGAAATCAGAGCGCTGAATGTGACCTTTGTCTTGTAATTCTCTCCCCCGTCAAGTTTCGGCACCCGGCCTGCCGCCCGCTCCACTGGTTTTGGAAAAGGGAAACTTGTTCCCGGTTCCATCCCAGTCACATATCCGGCCTTCGCCGGCGCCTCATTTTTCCAGAGTGTCATGAATGGCAACTGGCGAATGTTGAAGGAAACAAGCGCTCCTTTCGTACCGTCGGCGGATTTTAGCATTGCCTGTGTCATGCCGCCATCGTCGGCATAGAGTTCCATCAGATAGACTTGCTCGGTGTACCCGGGCGCATGCGGTCCAGAGTAAGTGTTCCAGTTAGCCATCTGCCCCTCCGCGGCCCGCGAATCCCGCGGCGCCACGTTTTTGACCGGGGCAACAAATCGTGCTCCAGGGCCGAGGATCGGAGGACCGAAATTCGCGTGATAAAGACTTTCCATCTCCTGGGGCGCATCGGAAAGATTCGTCACCGTGTCATCAAAACTCAAGGCCGGCTTCCCAATTTCGGTCGAGATCTCCGTTGTCAATCGGAGTCGTGGCCCAAACATTAGCGACTCGTCCACGACTCCTCGCAGGATGATCCGCGGCACCGGATTGGATTCCAAGCGGACTTCCACGTAACTGGCCGGAATGTAGTTGATCCGGCCATGAAGCGTGTAGGTCTGGTTGCCATCCTGGCAAGGCGGCCCCATCGATTCCAAGCCGCAGCGAGAGATCCATTCACCGAAGCCGTTAAGCCAGCCAAGTCCGCCGCGCTCCGCCAGGTTTACAAATTGTGGATGGACGATTTCCGTCACCGGCGAGTCCCACCCCAGGCGAAGATCCCCGACTTTGGCCGTCCAGATCTGAAAACCGCGAGTGGGAACGACGGTGAATCTCATGAGTCCGTTATCCACCTCGATGATCTCTACCCCTTCCTGCCTGCCGCCGGCCAGCACGCGTTTCGTGACGCTCCATCTAGGCTCATCGGGAGCGGCGCCTGTCTCCTCCGAACTCATTTTCCATTCTTTGATGGAAATGTTGCGGGTCGCATCAGTGAGTAAAAATGAATTATCGATTGCTGGGGGTGCCATCGTTCTGTCTCCGGTGAAATTGCTTAGCGAACAAGAGCAGATAGCCGGACATTTGAAAAGCTTGCTTTCTCCTGCCTGGCTATTCAGACCGAAGAATTCAAACATTGCGAGAGACGGAATTCCTTGCCCACAAAACACCAGAGTGGGATGGGATCCTGAAACATGGTATTTACCACGAGCGAAAAAGGCTCGATGTTAGTCAGAGCGTGATCTGGGGCGAATATTTTTCCCTTTCTCCACTGGACAAGGCCTTACACCAAGTGAGTTAACAACAAGAAATGAACAGCAATTCCGTCCAATCCATCGTCCAGGAGGCACCGGTCGTCGCGATTGTCCGCCGGCCGAAGGTCGACCCGATTCGTTGCGTTGAGCATCTTTTCCAAGCTGGGATGCGCCTGGTCGAAATCACCATGGATACAGCAGGCGCTGCGGAACTCCTGAAATCGCTCCGCGCGCACGTTCCGGCAAACGCACTTCTTGGCGCCGGCACCGTCACCGATGTCACCCTTGCCGAAGCTGCCCTCGCCGCCGGCGCGGAATTTCTGGTTACGCCAAACTTGAATCTGGATGTTATCCATACCGCTCGAGCGCATGGAGTACCGATCATGCCCGGCGCCATGACGCCGACCGAAATCTGGAACGCTGCTGCGGCCGGAGCGGATTATGTCAAAGTGTTTCCCGCCAGTGCGCTGGGCCCCGGTTTTTTCCGTGAGATCCGAGGACCTTTCGCGCACATCCCGCTAATGGCTACGGGTGGTGTCAATTTGGAAAATGCGCGGGATTTTATTGCTTTCGGAGTCGACGCTATCGGCGTCGGCGGAGCCCTGATCCCCAAGTCCAACGACGAATTCGAGCGATGCGGAGATATCGCTCGGCGACTCTTGGAAATCGTCCGCGAGGCTCGCGCGTCGCGATGAATCTGGCATCGAGAGAAACCAACTTTGACGTAGTGACCTTTGGCGAAACGATGGTTCTATTCGCCCCTGGGGAACGCGAAAAGTTGGATTTTGCGGCCGCTTACCATGCCTCGATCGGAGGAGCCGAATCGAATTGCGCAGTCGGCCTCGCGAGACTCGGTCATTCCGTCTGCTGGGTCAGCCGACTTGGCTCCGACCCATTCGGTTCACGGGTCCTGAAAACGCTCCGCGGCGAATCTGTCGACGTCAGCCGAGTGGAACTTTCCGCAAATGAGCCTACCGGCCTCATGTTTAAGGAACCGGCTCCGGGCAATGCTTCACGCGTCTTCTACTATCGGCGCAATTCTGCCGCTGCGGCGTTGCGAGCCGAATCCTTTGATTCGCTGAAGACAAAGTACTTGTTTGTCACCGGCATCACACCAGCACTGAGCAATTCGAATCGGGCGCTCACGTTCGATTTAGTCGACCGCTTCCGAGCAGACGGCGCCAAGGTGGTATTCGATCCGAATATGCGCTTCCGACTCTGGACCGTTGAGCAGGCGCGAGATGTTTTTCTGGACCTCGCAAGAAAGTCCGACATTCTGATTCCCAGTTTGACCGAAGCCGAAATCCTCACCGGATTCACAGGTTACGAATCCATGTTAGATGCTTTGCGCGGTCTGGGACCCCAGCAGGTTGTCTTGAAAGCCGGTGACCAAGGGGCTTGGTATGCCGACGGTGACAACCGCGGTTTTTGTCCCTGCTTCCCAATTACGGAAATTGATCCCGTGGGTGCCGGAGACGCGTTTTGCGCGGGTCTGATTTCCGGACTGCTCGATGGCTGTTCTCTACCGCAAGCTGTCAGGCGCGGCGCCGCACTCGGCGCATTCTGCGTTTCAACGTTCGGTGACTATCACGGATTGCCCGACAGAACCACTCTGGAAGAGTTTCTCTCCGGAGAGCGATCACCTGGACGATAAACATTGAGCCGGCGGTAAGCGAAGCGTCTCGCTTTGCTCTTTTTCTTTTGACCATGACTGGCCGCGGCCTTGATCTTCCGCAAAACATCGCTTTGCTGCAATCCTCTGCGAAATCGGTGTAATCTGCAGTTCATCTGATTTTCGGTTTTTTGCACACCGTATGCCCGACTCAAATCGTCCACCTGAAGGCGAACCGCTGATCCGCGCGATTGCCATGCCCGCAGATGCCAATCCTTCGGGAGATATTTTTGGCGGCTGGCTAATGTCGCAAATGGACCTTGCGGCGGCAAACGCCGCGAGTCGGCGCTGTCGGGGCCGTTGCGCCACCGTCGCGGTGGACGGCATGATTTTTCACCAACCCGTTTTTATCGGGGATGAAGTCAGTCTCTATGGCAGCGTTGCGAAAGTCGGCCGAACATCGATGACGATCCGGGTTGAGGCTTGGCGACGCAGCCGAACAGATGAAACGATGAACAAGGTCACGGAAGCAACTTTCACCTTTGTGGCAACCGACGAAAACCGAAAGCCAAGACCGGTCCCACCCGAACAAGCACGTGATTAAGAATCAGTCCGAAGTGGGCAGGCTCTTCTGCATGCCTTCTATTAGCTGATCGATGCTGAAGGTGGCGGCACGCTGTGAAGGCGGATATTCCTTAAAGGTGGCCAGGAATTTGGCCACCTCCGTCTGCGCCACGAAGATCAGATAGGGCTGAGAGATTAACCAATCGTAGTAGGTGTTGGAAGTGATATCTGCTCGTTCGTATGGATCGGCACGCAAGTCGAACAATTTGGGCAAGCGAAGCTTGGTAAAAGGCTCGGACCAGATCCGCATCGTCCCTGCTGCGCGTTGCTCTTCGAAGACAACTTTCCAATTTTCATAGCGCATGCCGACCAGATCGCCGTCGTCATTGAAATAGAAAAACTCGCGGCGCGGACTCTTGCTCACTTCGCCAGTGAGGTAAGAGAGAATGTTGTAACCGTCGAGGTGATTTTTGAACGTTTTCGCGCCGACAGTATATCCATTCAGCAGCTTGGTGGTTATATCCGGATCACCTGCGGCAGCCATAAACGTCGGCAGCCAATCCAATCCGCTGACAATTTCGTTCGAGACCGAGCCCGGCTTGATGTGCCCGGGCCAGCGGATCATACACGGCACACGGAATGCACCTTCCCAGTTTGAATTCTTCTCATTGCGGAAGGGCGTCATCGCGGCGTCCGGCCAGGAGTTCATATGCGGACCATTGTCGGTCGTGTAGAGCACGATCGTGTTATCCGCCAAACCCAACTCATCCACTTTTTTCAGTATCTCTCCGATCGTAGCGTCATGTTCGACCATTCCGTCGGCGTACTCCGTAAGTGACGTTAAGCCGGTCGGGCTGCGATGTTCGGCACGAACGTGCGTCCGAAAATGCATACGCGTAGTGTTGAACCAGCAAAAGAACGCTGCGATAGTAGTCGGTAAAAATCATCCCTTCCTTGGCGACTCGATCGATATTCGGGGTGCGAAACCCCATCAAACCCATCGTATAAACGCTGAGGTCTGACTGCCCGATATCATCTCCGAAAATCACCAGAATGTTCGGTTTCTTTGTCTGCGGTTGTTGCGACCAACCGATTTGGGACCAGGCGGATAGCACAAGCGTGAGAGCAGCTGCCCACCGCGTGTACCTGGATAAAGGGAAAGCTCGTAACAACACTTTAATTTCCTCCTTGGGGGGATTTTGAGTTTAGCGATTGGTCTCTTGAAATCAGCGTCCGGCTTTCTCCGAAGAAGCAGAATTCCACGCGTTTTCGGAAATCACGCAGCGAAAACCGGTGTGCGATGAGCCCGTATCCGGAGGCGTTCCACGCCGGGCACTAGGTCGATAGCTCTCACAATAGGACGGGTTACAAAGAAAAGACCCTCCCTTGACGACACGCTTTGGCGCATTGGGGTCAGCGGGATCCCAACTTTCGTTCGGGCCTCCGGTATCCCGACACACATTTTTGCTGGAAAGCTCTATAAAAGCATCGACCCGGTACCAGTCGCTGCACCATTGCCAGACGTTTCCAGCCATGTCATAGAGGCCATAGCCATTGGGGGGAAAGACTTTACCGGAGAAGTCCCGGCAAACCCATCGTCCGCACTGTTAGTGACCGGAAAAAGACCTTGCCAGGTGTTGGCCATGTACTTGCCACCGGGTCGGAACTCGTCGCCCCAAGGATATCGTTTCCCATCAAGTCCTCCACGGGCCGCAAATTCCCACTCCGCCTCAGTTGGAAGCCGTTTTCCTGCCCATTTCGCATAGGCCGTTGCGTCATCCCAGGAAACCTGGACCACCGGATGGTTTTCTCTTCCTTCAATGCCGCTCCCTGGCCCTTCAGGATGACGCCAACTCGCCCCGCGCACCCAGCGCCACCAGGCCGAAAGATCGTTGAGCGGCACCGGCTGTGAGGTCGGCGTGAATACCAGGGAGCCGGCCACCAGCACGCTCTCATCCGGCTTCGGTGTTCCCGGCGGGAGTTCCTTTTTCAATTCTTCCCAGTCAGGTTTGCGTTCTGCGGTGGTGACATAACCTGTCGCTTCCACGAATTTGGCGAACTCGGCGTTGGTGACATCGTGTTCATCCATCCAGAACCCTTCGAGCTGCACCTTATGTGCCGGCCTTTCGTTGGGGAAACTACGCACATCATCCGTTCCCATGGTGAATTCCGAGCCCGGGATCCAAACCATCCCAGCCGGCCCAGTTCCATTTCTGGTGCTCTGGATGGCCGAAATCTCGCTAAGCTTATCACCTCTCGCAGAAGGTAACGCGAAACAGAAGAAAACGGCAAAACAGCACAAGGCCGCCTGACTGAATCGCGCGAATGCGCAGCACGGGCCGGCGGCGTCCATTGCCACAATGTGGTTCTTTTTCTGCGTCATCAATTGCTCTGATCAAACGCCCAGGTTCATCGCACGACGTATCGTGAATGGATGAGCAGGCTTCGAATATCGCAAAGAGAGGTCTTTAGCGCAAGGTAAGCAAATCGTCCCGATTTGCCGGCCTTAAAGATGCAAAGCGAGACGCTGCTGAATCGGAAACCAACGCCTTAGCCTGCCTCGGCCACAAATCTCTCGGGATTTGTGAGCGAGGCAGGCGGCAGGCTGTAGGGCAGCCTCATTGCGGATCGATGGAATTCATCGTCAATGCTCCTTCAAAGGTGCGGTCGGATTGAGCGGGGCGAGACGGACCGGACGCCAGAAGATCAACGCCCGCCACCAATTGGACCTCCGCTTCATTGTCCACCATGTCAGCCAAACCAAGGCGACGATCAACGCAACAACAACCACCCAATCGCGAACCTGCCGATGCAAATCCCGACCTTTTTTTGGAACGGCCGCCGCGGGTAGGACCGCCAATGCGGGGTTCGCTGCGACCTCAAAGGTGCGCGCCGGGAAATCGACAGTTCGAAGCTGATGATGATCCAGATCCCACCAGGTGAACCGAGCCGCAGGCACTACAAAATGTCCCGGACGCTTGCAGATATAGGTCAAAATGTCCTGCCGCTCGCCGCGGCTCAGACCACGTTCGTTCTGGTCCAGGAGCTCATGAGCTTTCGGATACACGCCAAAACCCGGAATCTCTGTCGCCGGAAACGGCGGGAACGCCATCGCCGGCACCTCAGATGCCGAAAAGGTGATAGTACGGGTGAAGGCATCGCCTGCCTTTGCGGTTCCTGGCTTGGGTCTCCAGGTCTCACTCGCCTTTAAATCGCGGGCGCTGATGAGAGTTGCCAAGTCTTGCGCACCGGGAGGAAGGTTGGCGTCAAAAGAGACCGCTTCCGTGGGCAACCGCTGCTCGACAGGTCTGGCGGATCCTTGGCGGGTGCTGAAACGTACCTGAAAAGACGGTATCGTTATGTGCCCTGCGCGTTGGGAGAAAATGGCGAATTCGTGGCGCTGGACTGTGTAACTCGTATGGTCGACATTCTCCGAACCAAGCACCGGGCGTTCATCAGGACGAAGTATCACGACGTCCTTCACACGTGGAAGCTCGAATGTCGGACTTCCCGCAAAGAATCCCGGTGAAAGTAACTCGACAATCAGCGTCACTCGTTGCCCGACCCACACCTTTTCCTTCAACAGGAGGGTCGTCCGCACCTTCGCCAGATCCTGGGACAAAACCGACGGAGCAATCGCCCACATGAGGACGCCGCATAGGAGCAGTGGGAGGCGTCGTAACGACGAGTTGGCTCTCCAGCCAGTCGGCGTGGTGAGGAAGCGTGTTCGCGTAACGGGTGGGCAGCGGGTCGGCGTGGTCATTGGTTTTTGTCTGCGTCGCGCTCTTCGTTCTGCTCAATCCCGGCTTTCATCTGTGCCTGATAGGAAAATTTTATCCGCAGGAAATCTCCGGGCGTGGTTTGCACGCGACGCAGCCAGGTCGCCTGTAGCTCCGCATCAGTCAGTTTGTCGCCCAACTCTGGATTGTCGGATTTCCGTGCGACATTCTTCGCGTTGAGGTCCACCACTATTTGGTCCGCCTCCTGGTCCGCACCTTCATCGCCATGCTCTTTTTTGAGAAGGTTGCGGCGCGTGACGGCGAGGGCACGGTTTTCTTCGGCCTCTTTCCATCCTGGCTGAAAGCTAAGCGCCCGGTCAAAAGCCGCGATGGCCTGATCGTAGGCACCATGCATCAGGAGCGCATCCCCCTGATTGAACGCTCCTGCCGCGCCTGGCACCCGAATAAAAGCTCTCGCTGCCTGCTCAAAATCTCCTCCTCGATAAAAGGCTATTCCTTGGCGCATCGGATCGGCATACGTTTTCGCTGCTTCCTCAAACTTACCTCGCAGAAAGAGCGTATCCCCGCGTTGATCCGCACTGCTCCAAAAGTTTGCCTCGCGCATCGTGCCGATCACCAAGACCAAAATAAACGCGAGAAGCATCAGGGTACCTTTCCACCCAATCCAGTTCCTCCGTTGCGGCTTTTCGTTCATGACAGCGCCGAAGTCGTGACCATCCAGCCGCGACGAAACCAGAGCGTGGACCCCAAAGCAATCACCGGAACCAACCAATATCCGAAGTCCTGCCAATGATCTCCCTGGCCGCCAAGGGTTGCCTTAGCAAATTTCACCGAACGCGCTAGATCGCGGACATCCGCGTCGTCTGGAGTCATCGGCATCACTCGGGCACCGATCACACCCGCCATGTTGTCGAGCGCGTCTAGCTCGGGCCCGCGCAATAGCGGGGCGAGAACGCGCACCGGCACCGGATGATTCTTGCGAAATTTTGCCAGCGCCTCTCGCTGCTCGGGAGCTACGCCGTCCGTGATCCATAAGATGGAACCTGACTGTCCGGATGTCGCGATCACTTCGGCTGCCAGGACTAGTGCATCCGCGGCGATGTCTCCGTCACTCGGCATAATCTTCGGATCGAGCGCAGCGGCAAAAGTATCGATGACCCCGGCATCACGGGTCAGCGGCATGACCACGTGGGCCGTCCCGGCGTACGCCACGAGCGCGGATCTGGCGCCGCCGCGAAGTGCCAGAAGGTCGTGAATTTTTTGCACGGATCGTGTGAGCCGATCGGGCTGTACATCCTCTGTTTTCATGGATGGCGTAACCTTAACGACAACGACCAGTCCAGCGGTGTCGTCGGCAAATGGGGTCGGCTCACGTTTCCAGGTCGGACCTGCCAACGCCGCAATGGCAACTGCCCACACGGACGCGAGCAAAACGAGCGGACCAACGCGCCGCCGCCGCTGGCGCTTGGAAATCAGATGGGTCAGCAAGGGGCTGGCGATCAGCCCGCGCCAGACCAAATCCACGCCTTGAGTGCACGCGATCCTCCAAATGAGAATTGCGGCGGGTATCAACGCGGCCAGCCACCAAGGTCGCAAAAAGTGAAAATCGCCGATCATCGACTCTCCTCCGATTGATTGCTCTTCGTTGACATTGCGGCCCGAACGAGTACGAAGGCGTGGTACAAGAGCGTGATCAACAACCCGCCACCAAGCGGCCAATAGTACACATCGATCTTGGGACGATAGCTCTCGATCTGCGCTTGATGTGTTTTCATCGTATCGAGCCGCTGATAGACCGCCGCGAGTTGCTCCCGATCAGCCGCGAAAGAATAAAGGCCGCCGGTCGTGTCCGCGACGATTTTGAGCGTCTGCTCATCAAGTGCATCCTCTCCGGCTGCACGCGGGTCGCCAACCGCCACGGTATAAATAACGACGCCTTTATCTTTGGCGATCTCGGCGGCTTTGACCGGCGGTACCTTGCTGGAAGTGTCATTCCCGTCGGTCAATGCGATCAGGACGCGCTCCGGCGCGTTGCTGCGATCGAAGACATTGATTGCCAGCCCGAGCGCATCGCCGAAGGCAGTTTGTGGGCCCGCCATTCTCACCTGGGCTTCTGCCAGCAGCTCGCGACAAACGTTCAGGTCCTGAGTGAAAGGCGCTTGCACAAACGGTGCGCTGCCAAAAAAAATCAGTCCTACGCGATCGTCCTTTTGCCGCGAAAGAAAACCGTCGAGCACTTCTTTCACCGCTTCCAGGCGCTGAATTTTCTTGCCTTTCGCGTCAGTAAAATCCTTCGTGTCCATCGAGCCGGAGAGATCGACAGCGAGGAGTAGATCCCGGACCGGCAAGGTCCGCGTGATAGGCGGTTCGATCCATTGAGGCCGCGCAAGTGCGGCGACCGTGAAAGCCCAGGACACTATGACAACCACACGCCGTGACCTGGCACCACGCAACACCACAGAGCTCTCGGTGGGTGTTCGACCGGTGACTCGAGCAAGGCGATCAAGGAAAGGTACATGCAAACCACTCCTTGATTCTCGATGCGGCGGCAGGAGCCGGCTCAGCAGCCAAGGCAACGGCAACAATAGGAGCAGCCAGGAATAGGCCAGGGTAATCATTGCGGCGTTCCCTCTGCCCGATGCCGAATGATCCAATCCCGGATCGCGACAACCAGGAGTCGGCGCTCACTATCCGGCAGAGAGGCCATGAGTTCCGGTTCATAAGGGAGGCGCACGATCCAGCGACCCGCGCCGCTGGTAAAAGCGTTGGTCTGCCCCGTTTGATCGAGAAAGCTCAGCCATCTTACGCCGAATAGCGAGGCCACGCTTTCGCGGGGATAAACGGAAAGAGCGACCCGCTTGACCAGGATGGCCAGTTCCCCTCCAGAGATCCTTCCGCTGTCGAGCAAGGCCAGCGCTTCCCTCCGGTAACAATTTGACTGCCAGAGCCGGATAAGCCGGACTAGCCACCAGCCCAAGGCCAGAGCCAGCATGGAAGCAACGATCAGCCAGCCAAGGGCGGGAGGCCACCATGGCATCGGCGCCGGTACAATCACATCGTGCAAATGTGCCAGGCTGCCCTGATCGGAATTCATTTTCGCGCAACACGACCAAGTAATCGGCGTAGCTGTTCGGCGACATCTTCAGCAGTACTGATCGGGATTAAGGGAACTTCACGGCGGAGAAGGAATTTGCGGGCGCGCTCGAGCCGTTCATCAAAAGAGGCCCGGAAAGCAGTACGCAGTCGCTCAGAACCGGTATTGACCTCAAGCTGCCGCGCCCCTTCGCTAAACACGACCAGCCCCGCATTGGGCAAATCGACCTCCAGCGGGTCAAAGACCAATACCACCAGCACATCGTTGTGCTGAGCGATCCGCGTGGCGAGACGCTGTGTCTCCTCGTCAGCACCCTGGCCGTCGGTGATAAGGCACACTAGCGCATCGTGCGTGGCGAGGCGTTCCGCCCGTCCCAAGGCCTCGTTCAACATGGACGCATGGGCGTTGAGGCCGACGTCGATGGCAAGCGCATGATTCTGCTCGATCACAGCTCCCAGAATCTGCATTACTCTTCCTCGACTCCGCTGCGGGCGCATCTCGGCGATTGTGGAATCGTTGAAAACCACTGCCCCAATCCGGTCTTTCACGAAAATGACGCGCCATGCGGCGAGCGCAGCGGTTTCGGCGGCGGTCACAGATTTCATACAGCGTTGACTGCCGAAGAACATCGAAAGGCGCTGGTCGACAACCAGGAGGACGGTGCGTTCGCGTTCTTCGCTGAAGACACGCAACTGGGTTCTCCGCGTGCGATTAGTGGCCTTCCAGTCGATCTGCCTGACATCGTCACCAAATTGGTAATGACGAAGTTCCTCAAAATCCAGGCCACGGCCGCGCAAACGCGAGGCATGCTGACCGGCTAACAGACTGTGGATTGGCTGGCGGGGCAGAAAACTGAATCCACGCGCTTTATGTTGGAGCGCGATCAGTTCGGGCAAGCTGACATAAACGCCTGGAATGGCTTCGGCTGATGTCATTCTTCTGTCACCACCTTTTTCTCGAACGCCTTCACGGCAATGCCACTAGTTTCACGATTTCGTCGATGACCGCGTCCCGCGTGACGCCTTCGGCGTTAGCTTCATAGCTGAGAATGAGCCGATGGCGCAGGCAAGAATGGATAACGGCTTGCACGTCTTCCGGTAGAACGTGGTCGCGCCCGACCATCCAAGCCCGTGCCCGCGACGCACGGTCTAAGGCAAGGGTGCCTCGGGGACTGGCCCCGTACTGAAGCCATCTTTTTAAATCGCTTTGGTAGTCCCCAGGCCGACGCGTCGCCGCAATCAAGGCCACAAAGTAGCTTTCCAGAGATTCGCTGACGATGACGGTGTTCACTTCGGAGCGCGCGGCTAAGACAGCTTCTGCAGGTATTTTGCCATCTGTCGAAGGCGCAGCATTGACTTCCTCGCTGCGAATCAGACGAAGGATCTTTATCTCGTTTTCATCGCTCGGATAGTCGATAAAAACATGAAGAAGAAAGCGGTCCATCTGCGCCTCCGGAAGCGGATAGGTGCCCTCTTGCTCAATAGGATTTTGGGTGGCCAGAACCAGGAAAAGTTCAGGCAGCGGATTAGTTTTGCCTGCAGCCGTCACTTGACGTTCCTCCATCGCCTCGAGCAGTGCCGCTTGGGCCTTAGCCGGAGCTCGATTGATTTCGTCGGCCAGGATGAGATTACCGAAGATCGGGCCTGGTTGGAAATGAAACATCCCGCCCGTCCCTTCGCCGGTGTAGATCTCCGTGCCCGTGATGTCACTCGGTAACAGGTCCGGCGTAAACTGAATGCGGCAGAACTTCGATTCGAGATTTTTGGCCAGCGTTTTGATGGTGCGCGTCTTGGCCAGGCCCGGCAACCCCTCCATCAGCAGATGGCCGTTCGCTAAGAGAGCGATCAGCAAGAGGTCCACCACCGCCTCTTGGCCGATCACCGATAGGACGATGCGTTGCTTGAGGTTGAGAATTTGCTCGCGGGCGCTCATATTACAGGACACTAAATTAGCCTGAATCACGCCAAAACAAGTTCTTCCTATGAGGCTCGTGAGCGAATGGGTTTTATGGCCTTTGGCCGCCCTGCTTGGCTTGGTGATCGCTACTCCGGCCTATCCTCAGGAAGTTGTCCCGCCCTTCGGCTTTTATTGGGGTGAAGGACAAAAAAAAATCGAGAAAGTCGTCGGACGCGATGGCGCACAAATCGTCGAGAAATCGACCGTTCAAGGCCGCGATGCCTGGACGATCGAAGGCCTGATCCAACCTGCTCTGCAGCGAACAATCGTTTATTTTGGGACCGCCAAGGATCTGGTGGAGGTCGAACTCCAGTATCAGCATTCCGATTGGGACCTGGTCGCTTATGAGCAATTCCTCGATAGCGCTCGTCAACGATTGGAAGCCAGGTACGGAATCGCAACCGTGCTGGCCAAGGACAAGAAACCGGAAGGAGATATCATGCAGACGATTGTCGGATACGAGTGGAAGACGCCGTCCGGGAGCATCCAGCTCTTTTTTTATTCAGCCGAACGCAACAACGACGTCTACCGATCGGTCAGCCTTCATTACCGGGCAGGCTGAGAGGAGATACGGAGAATTGAATCGCAGATTGCACAGATTTCACGGATTTGAAGAAGAAGGACAGACGGTGCACAACTCAAAAGGAACAAGGTGGCCAATCAAACATTCACGTCAAAAACGTCTGTGTAATCTGCGGCTCATTTCTTCTAATTTAGTCATCACTGGCTTACAGCAAACCATCAACTCTGCGCAACGCTTCCCGCATAGCTGCATAACCGAAGTGTCCTTGTTCGACTAGAACGAGCCGGGAGCCGGGCCAGACCTGCGTCAAGCTTTCCAATACAGAGGGCGGAGCGATTGTATCGTATGTCCCACCGATCACCAGAACACGTTCTCCCTCGCAGAACGGTTTCCCATCTAAAGGAGAAGTAAGATGCGCGTGCCGCCTGGATATGCCAGGACGGATTCCGGCAGTCAGCAAAGCTTTACGAATCATCAAAGAAGCAGGGCTTTCCCAGATCGCGTGCTCAATGTCCGCAATCGGTTGTAAAAGGGTTACGAAACGAAATTCTTTTTCCAAAAAACTGACCAGCGCACCGACCCAACCGCCGTAGCTGGGTCCCGATCATTCCAAAATCAGGACATCCATTCTCTCGCAAATACTCCATCAGTTGGCGCACTTCCAAAACCGCTTGACGCATCGTCTCCCCGTTCTGAGGGAGATTCGACGTCAGGGCTAACGCTCCGTTGAAGTGGCCCCGCGGTACACGGGAGTAATGATAGGGCAAGTGCATCAACACCGCATTCCAACCACGACGATTTAGCCCCGCCGCGATTCGGCAGTAGCCGACGTCATGTGCCGACATCAACGGTGGAGAAAGATCACCGTCGGAGCACTGAAACCCTGAGCACCCAGAAAAACCCGCGCGCGCGCCGTCTGATTTTCTGGAAAGGGGCTCTGAACAGGGCTTCGCCACTGGACGTAATTCCCGACACGAACGACGTCAGGCTTGCTTTGAACCTGGTAGAAGAGCTCGCGCGGCACCGCCTCGCAAGCTGAAAGATAAACATCAAGCTCTTCTGGGGTGCACACGCGACTTCGCAAGCTCCATTGCATTCCATTGATCAGGGCGCACATCGCCGCATCGAGGCCTGCCGCCGTCTGCGTCCGGAACAAAGTTCCAATCCTGCTGGCGATCCTCCGATTCAAGGGAGATAGTCCTCGCGTTTTCGCGCCTGTGGCGTCGTCGGCAAATCTGCTTGAGTCAACTGAAATTCGACCACCAGCCGTTTTTTCAGAGAAACGAAAGCCTGGGAAAGCGAATCTTGGACGAGGTCGCGTGCATCTCGCTTTGGGAGATCGGTTCGAGGCCAGATTCTTTCGCCAATTCCAATCCAGACAGCGACACGACGGAACGGGAACCAGTTTCGCTTATTGTAAAGTCGATCGGTTCCCAGGATCACGCCTGGAACGATCGGTTTGCCCGAAAGAACGGCCAAAGCGCTTGCCCCCGGCCACATGGGCGCCCCTTCAAGCACAGATCCTTTGCCGGCGCGAATACCGCCCTCTGGGAAAACACCAACCACCCGCCCTAGTTCAAGGCGTTTTACTGCGGTACGAATTCCAATACGATCGTTGCCGTCGCGTCGCACCTTGAAGGCACAAAGCGATTCCATGAGAACCGCGCTCGCCTGATTACGAAACAATTCCTCCATCGCCATCCAATCGACGTACCGACGAAAGCGAGAACCAAGAAAAGGAGGATCAAAATGACTGATATGATTGCTGGCTAGAATGTATCCGGTGCCGGTCGGAAGATTCCCGAAATAAACAATTTTCGTCCGGCACACCAGAGAGAAGATTCCTCGAACGAGCCACCGGCTAAGATGTGAGAATAGTCGTTGCGCGATGCGCTTGGCGGGCATGTGATTTGGTTAGCCGAAGTGGATCGAGGTAATTTAGTCAGCTCGAAAATCACCCCAGCGCTTTGGCTCGTGATATTTCGGCCTAGCGGTTCACCAAAATGACGCAAGAACCACAGACACCGACCGGTTTGGATTTCTCATAATTCAGCCCAAGGAAGGATTTCCACTCGGCGAGAGCGCTCCCTTCAATCACCAGAAATACCTGCCTGGTTTCGCTCCATGCCTTTGCGACCTGTTCACGGGTCAGATAGTGATCGCGTCCTATCCCAAGGAGACGAGTGGCAAACTCGATATCTGGATGTCCATCCACCCAGAAGATAGGCCGGTGCAAATAAAAGAATAACGTGGTCTTCTCATTGGGATCGCCCTGCACAATAACGACATTCTGAGAACGGCTCCTGGAGTCGATCACCTCAGCAACCTTGGCAGAGGATAACTCCACCTCAGCGAGCTGCATGCCCCGAGTGCCTATCAAAAAAATTGCCGCCATCAACAACCCGAACCCGGCCAGGCAAAGCTCAGATCGACCCTTTTGCTCGAATCGCAAGACCAAAATCCCAGCCGCCAACACGAAGGTGGAACTAATGCCGAAAAGCGGAATCATTTCTTTGCATACCGTGGATGGGAGAACCTGAAAGACATTCAGGATCGTATCTCCGATCAATAAATTGGCGCCCGAAGAATCGCCCCGCGCGTAGCCTTGCCAAACTGCAAGAGATAATGCGGCCACAAGTCCGGATGCTCCCAGCAAAGCGATAGTAACGGCAGGCCACTTGAACGAAATTCCCTTCTTGGTGACGGCCCAGGCGATCCAGACCGCGATAGGCGCCCACGCGATCATCAGATAGTAATCCTGGACGTTGGCAAAACTGATCCCCAGACCGCCAACGAGAAACCATGCCAAAATAAGAATCCCGTTGTCACTTATCCACGGCCTGCGATCCTTCCACCTTTGCAGAGCCGCCCGAAAAGCAGCTGGAAATAAGAGCGAGATCGGAAATAACAGGACCAGGTGTTCAGGCCAGAAAATCCAAAGAGGCACCCGGTCACTGTCTGGCGGCCATCGACGACTTAACGCTGAGCCAATCTGCTCGTTGAAGAAATGATCCCTCAGGAAACCCGGATAGCGCGCCTCCACAGCCAGATACCAGGGCAAGAGAACCGTCAGGACCAGAATCCAACCGCACGGCCGAAAAAGAAATTTGCGCCATAGGGGACGTAGCGAAGGCCTCATCCATGCGGTGCCAGTGACCGCCGTCACCGGGATCAAGAACGCGTGAATGCCTTTGGCGAACGTACCGAGGGCAATGAATGTCCATGCGGCCATTAGCCACCTGCCAGCATTTTCGTTTTGCCCCGAGGTTCCCTCCCGCTGGGCTGCCTCCAGCAGCGACCAGAATGTCAAGACCAGGAAACACCCTAAAAAAGGCTCTGGCATCACCAGGTGAGCGAAGAAAAAAGTGCCTGTAAACATCGCCAACGTTAGAGCACTCGCGATTCCGGCCGACCACGTACCTACCACTCGACGGGTGAGCAGAGCCGTTGCCAGGAACCACCCGAGGGTCGCCAGCGCCACCGGGAGGCGTGCGCCGAATTCGTTGACCCCGAAGGTGGTCATCGAGAGCGCTTCGCACCAGTAGACCAAAGGCGGCTTCTGCAGCCTCGGCACGCCGTTCTGGGTCGGAACCAGCCAGTCACCGCGCGCCATCATTTCCCGTGCAGCACCCGCATATTGGCCGTCAATCTGATCGAACAGCCTGGGAACAGCGCAGCTTAACAAATACACGAGTAAGAGCGCCGCCAAGGCAACGATCCAGGACCGAGGGACTTTTTCCAGCCGAGCCTGCCTGGACGATGGCTCAGTCGGATCAAGTGGGGCAATATCTGTCGAGGTCTTACGGTCTGCCGCCGAGAGCGTCCCAGCCAACGAGCTTTCGGTTGAAAATTCGCCTAATACCAAAGGGTGAGCTGTCCGGCGCGGACCAATTGTTTGCCGGATGCGCCAGAAACCCGCGATCATTTCTTGGATTCAGCTGCCAATCGCTTCAACCTGCCGGCCAAGGATACTTTGGCCGCCGAAGACATCCGATCGATAAATAAAATCCCGTTCAAATGGTCGTTCTCATGCTGGACGGCACGCCCCAGCAAACCAGCCGCTTCAAACTCGACCGTATTCCCCTGCAAATCCTGCGCCGTAACTTTGACCCTCGCCGCACGCGGTATCTCAGCGGTGATCTCCGGAAAGCTCAAACACCCTTCGGTTCCTGACTCCAATTCTTCACCAAGCTGCAGCTTCGGATTGATCAAAATCAGCGGCATATGTTCCGTCGGGTCAACTTCCTCGCCCAAAAGCCACATTCGGCTTGGACGATTCTCGGCGTCGCTCACGTCAATGACGGTCAATTGCAGGGCTTGTCCTACCTGTTGCGCAGCAAGACCCACACCGTTGGCGTCATACATCGTTTCGAGCATATCCGCCGCCAGCTCGCGAATAGTATCGTTGATCTTTTCGATCTGTTTGCCTTTCGTGCGAAGCACGGGCTCTCCGTATATCACTATGTCTCGGATCATTTCTGATCGGGCGCTTTCGTAAAGGTGGGCAGATTCTTGACTCCAGCCTTTTTCAAAGAATCGAGTACCTGCACGAGAAATCCAAATGAAACCTTTTGGTCTGCTTTCATGGCGAGCGGACGGTCCGGCGACTTCTTTTGCACTTCCTGCAGAGCAGAAGCAAGGTCGTCCACGCTGTTCAGCGAGCGATCGTCCAAAACAATCTTTTCGTCCGAGGTGATCGCCATCACAATTGGATCAGTCGGGTTATTCGCCTGGGTTGCCGTCTTGGATTCGGGAATCTTGATCGACAGTTCCGATTGCGCCGTCTTAAAGGTCGTCGTGACGATGAAAAAGATGAGCAGCATCGCAAATATATCGATCAGCGATACGATGATGATTTGTGGAGTTCGTTTCCGCTTAACGTAAAACCTCATCGCGCTGCGCCCTCGAGTGAATCGCCTTCCGCCGCGAACGTTTCCGTGCCCCGGTTGCCATGAAAAATCTTTTCAATCAGATCGATCAGCAGCGATTCCATCTCGACCGCCAACCGCTCGACACGTCTCGAAAAGTAACTAAAGGCAACCAGAGCGGCGATCGCGATTGCCAATCCGACGATTGTCGTGCTCAACGCTTCCCCGATACCAGAGGCGATCCCTTTGAGATCCGATGTCGACATCGCTCCGTTGCCGATATTGCCAAAGACGCGCACCAATCCTGTGACCGCGCCAAGAAGACCAAGCAGTGGCGAGATGCCAACGACAATCTCCAGAATAAACAGCCCGCTTTCCAATCGGACAATCTCCTGACGCGCGCGCGATTGCACCACTTCCAGCGTCTCCTGTTTCGTCGCATTGAACGGTCGCACCGCTACCTCCACGATTCGCGAGAGAGGCGAATCATCGTCCTGGATAAGATGACGCAAATGCTCCGGTTCCTCGCCTGGTCTGATCTTGTTGATCTCCTTCTCGATCAGTGGTGGGATGACGGCCCGGCGTCGCAACGCTACCATCCGCAAGAGGATAACGGTTAAGGCGACGAAAGAGCAGATCAGCAAAACGGCCATGAAAATGCCGCCTTTGACGAAGAAATCCAACGTGTTATCGAACAGGGCTAATTGGAACATGGCTAGTAGGTAAAATTAAAGCTCATCGTGAATTCCATCCGGTCTCCAGAAAGTGTTGGAGCGAGATCCTCCGGCATCGGCGGTATATTTGCTTCGATGATCGATTGTAACGATGTAGAGGCTAGAGTTTCATTGGACGAATTGCGGAGAACCTTTACATCTTCCACTCTTCCGTCCTGCCGCACATAAAATCTAATCTGAACGGTGCCGATATTGATCAGGTCACCTCGCTCACGAACATAGTAATACCACCTTGAACCGACCGCATCCTGGACCGCCTTTTCGAACCTCCCCTGCGGCGTTCCTAGAGCTGCAATCGAAGATCTTCCACGATTGTTAATATTCCCCTGCATGCGCGTCATTCGCTGCTCCTGTCGATAAGCCGTGGCCGGAGCGCTAGGTCGCTGAGGAACCGTTTGCGCTCGCCGGGAAGGAGTCGGGCGAGGAGTTGGTGTGGAACGCAGCATCGCCAGCTCTTCCGGGGTAGGAATGATATCCGGCGTCTCCGTAGGAGCAGGAGTCGGAGGGGGAGTGGGGGCCGGACGCAGCATCGCCAACTCTTCCTCCGTCGGAACAACATTTGGCGTCGGTACAGGAGAGGGCGTGGACATGGGAGAAGGACTAGGGACGGGCGTAGGCGTCGGGACGGGCGTAGGCGTCGGGGGGGGCGTAGGGGTAGGCGTCGGAGCGGGCTTGGGAGTCGGAGTCGGCGTCAAATCAGGAGTCGGCGCCGGGGCAGGTGTGGGCGTCGGCGTTTCGATCGGTTTGGCTTCTTCCTTCGGCGGGGGTTGCGCCAATGTTTGGCGGCCCGGGTCGGTTGCAAACGCCTGCCCCTGGTCGGCTAAGGAAAACTGCTCGTTCTTGAAGCCGATATCCGGTGTCTCCTTTCCATCCTGCGTAGGAAGCGGAGCATCGCCTTTAGCCGGTTGTTCACTTGCTGCCGCCGTGTCCTTATCCGATTCAAACATCGAATCGGCAGGTTTTTGATCGGTCTTCTGGTCGTCGTTGGTGCGGAGATACTGCCGTTCCTGTTTTTGTTGTTCCTCCGGAGGAGGGGTATCCAGCATCGTCATCTGCGGCGGTGTCTCATCCACTTTTTGTTCGGGAACGGAAACCTCCGGCCAGAGTGAGATCACCCTGCTTGATCCAAGGATAATAATTACGTGCAAAATGAGCGACCCAATGATCGCCAAAATGATCTTTTTCCTATCCGACATCGACAAACCCGCCTAGAGTAGTTCTGCTGCTTTTGCAGCTCAAGTCATTAGCGAAATAAATGCCGGACGGCTGGGGAAACGTAGCGGCGTATGGACGTGATGCCGATGCAATTCCCCCCGCAGTCACGCCTATACGCCGATACGTCTCCCCCCGCCGACGCTACGATTCCCCAGCCATCAGTCTTTCGAACAAGTAATTTTCCCTCCATTGAGTTGACAGACCAGATCAAAGACCGAGAGCCGCGCACACCACCTGACGTCCGCGTCTTTGCCAATCTTCCGTAGAGCCCTCCCGTTTTGGGTTTGTCTGAGCCATTCGTGAAGATCGTCACCGACCTGTTCGTAGAGACTTCGTGTGATGATCGCCGAATCCGATAGTCGCTCGTCGTCCGACAGACGGGCAACGAGTGCACCGGCAGCCACCGCATCCTCCAGACTGAACTCCTCGCCCGTTCCAGCGCAGACCAGCAAGAGGCTTCTGGGCGGGTGTGTAAACAGATAATCTGCCAAGGCGTCGATATTCAGCAGTGCTCCGATCAGAACCTGGGACGCCGTTTGCATACTTTCGATGGCCGCGGTTCCGTTCGTGGTGGTCATCACGACACTCCGACCTTTGAGTTTTTCGAATTCTTCGGGCGAATTCCCCAGATCGAAGCCTTCTGGCGGCAACCCACCCCTTTCGCCAGCCAACATCAAATCAGGATTTTTCAACTTGCGTTCGCGTGCTTCTTCGACCGTACGAACGGGTATGATCGCCTCAACGCCAGCAGCCAATCCGGTGATAATGGAGGAGGTCGCTCGTAAAACGTCAAACACCACCGCGGTCACTCCGC
This sequence comes from uncultured Verrucomicrobiae bacterium, assembly GCA_963742335.1. Classification (GTDB taxonomy): domain Bacteria; phylum Verrucomicrobiota; class Verrucomicrobiia; order Chthoniobacterales; family JAFAMB01; genus JAFAMB01. Next base: position 65,058 of record CAVULL010000031.1, on the reverse strand, counting down.
TTAGGTCGGTCGCTGAAATTCTCCGAATCTCGCTTGGGCAAAGAGCTACTTGAATCATGGCCTTCTTCGGTACGTCAGCCGCCAGTGATGAAACAAGTATTGTTGTGCATAGCCTGCGTAAGAACCGAAATATTCGGCGGCAAATGATTTTAACTCTCGCAAGGAGACTTTGGGGCGTCCGGCAAAATAAACTTCGTTCAAGACCCTGGCGATCCAAACATCGATTGGCACAGCATCGAGCCGGTCGTAGGCAAATAACAACACGCAATTGGCAATTTTTTCGCCCACCCCAGGCAACTCGCAAAGGGCCGCTCGCGCCTCTTCAGTAGACAATTCACGGAGCGCTTCCAGATCCATCGCTCCGGACGCCACCAGCTTGGCAGTGGCAATTAAATTGGCAGCTCGGAACCCCAGCTTGCATTCAAGTAGTTTCTCTAGTGGAATTTCTGCCACTTGCTCAGGGCGCGGATAACTGAAAACCTCCATGCCGTCCCGATGTAATTTGAGTCCAAAACGGTTTCGGATCGCCAGCGAGATGGCCCGAATGTGCTGAACTTGTTTGAGCGCTGAAGTCAAAAAGGTGGCCAGACACTCCCAATGAGGCTGCCGAATAATTCGCAGTCCCGGGCAATAGTCCACCGCCAGTTTAATCGCAGGATCGCGAGGAAAAGTGCGCAAAATAGCTGGGAGCGAATGGTCAAGAGCTAAATAGCGCACCACCAGCTTGGTTTGGTCTGCATACGTTCCGATAGATTCGCCCTCCTGCTCCACGTAAACCAGATCTTCCGCCACCGCTCCGACATACCCTTTCCCCTGCTGCGTCCAGTGAAATACCTGTCCAGAGTTCAGCGTTCTTTCGAGATCAAAATGGGGAGCCGGTACAAAGTGAAGACGCGTCACGTCCGCATAGTGCACTCGGTGAGGAGGACGTTCAACGTAGTACGCGAAGATCCAGCTTCGCCTCTTTTGAACGAATCGGTTCGCCCTGAGTATGCGAAGCGTCCCGCTTTGCCTCTTTGCGACGGGACGGTTCGCTTATGTACCCTTCACCGTTCACCAGCCGCACGATCTCTAACGCCGGCATTCGCCCGATTGCTCCGATACACCTCACACACGCCCACACGCCACCTACGGTGCTAGTCGTTCAATCTGCCAATTTCCGTCCTCTAATCGTCTGTAGAGAAAACGATCATGTAATCGATTTTCTCGCCCTTGCCAGAACTCAAAACGTTCGGGCACCAGCAGGTAGCCACCCCAGAAATCCGGGAGCGGGGGATCAGAATCCAGATACTCCGCCTTCAGAGATAAAAGGCGTTCCTCTAATTTTCCCCGACTCTCCACCACGGAGCTTTGTTTCGAGACGATGGCGCCCAATCGGCTACCGATCGGCCGCTTGTCAAAATAGGCTTTAGACTCCTCTCGGCCGACTTTCTGAACGACGCCCTCCATCTGGATCTGCCGTTCCAGCCAGGGCCAATGAAAGCTCAACGCGGCATGAGGATTTTCTGCCAGTTGCTGCGCCTTGCGGCTTTCATAGTTCGTGAAGAACACCGGGCCCCGAGCATCGAAACCCTTGAGCAGCACCACCCGAGCCGACGGAATTCCCGATCGTGACGCTGTTGCCAAAGTCATGGCATTTGGTTCACGGTCTCCGGCCGTGCGTACCGATTCCTCGAACCAAAGTCTGAATTGTTGAAAAGGATCAGAAGAAAGATCCTTTCGGTATAGCCCGGACAGGGTGTACTCCTTCCGCAATTCACCCACATTCGCAGCAGGTTCCATCGTTCCGGAACTAATCCCGGATTGGAGACCTTGTCGAGGCACAACCTAGCCGATGCGGCCAAATCGCGCGGATTCTGGCCATAGGCAAAAGCAATCAGAACACTACGAAAAGAGTATGAGATAAGACCGAAGCGAAGAGTAGATTGGGTTTTATGGACGCTCACATCGGTGGCGCGGTCCGCGCTCCCGCAGTGAGCTATCCGCTCGCGAGGCAAGGGCTTTGACTCCAAAGAGGATTTCCTGGCGAGCCGCACATGAATGTTGGAACCCAAAGACAAAATGCCATGAGTGAAGGTTCGGTAGATATCAAGGATTTGGTAAAAACCTACGTGGATGATCGGGGTCGCCCGACATTCACAGCGGTCAAGAACATCAGTTTACACATTGAGAACGGTGAATTCATGGTGCTCGTTGGCCCTTCCGGATGCGGAAAGTCGACCACCCTTCGGATGGTCGCCGGTCTTGAAAAAATCACCAGCGGCACAATTTCTATCGGTGGTCGCGTAGTGAATGAACTTGAACCGAAGGACCGCGGAATAGCGATGGTCTTCCAGAACTACGCGCTCTACCCGCATATGACCATCTTCAACAACATGGCATTCGGCCTTCAACTGGCCAAGAAGAAGAAAGATTTCATCAGCGAAATCGTTGGCCGGACTTCGAAGGCCCTTGGCCTTGACCACATGCTGGACCGTAAGCCGCACGCTCTGTCCGGAGGACAACGCCAACGAGTTGCTCTCGGGCGGGCCATTGTCCGCAGTCCAATCGTATTTCTTTTCGACGAACCGCTGTCCAACTTAGACGCCAAAATGCGCGTTCAGATGCGCTCGGAGATCTCCCGGCTGCACGCTGAACTGGGTTCGACCATGATCTACGTGACACACGACCAGGTCGAAGCGATGACCATGGGCGATCGCATTTGTGTCTTGCGCGACGGTCTTATCATGCAAGTCGCGGACCCGCTGACCCTATACCGGCAGCCTGACAATCTCTTCGTCGCCGGCTTCATTGGTGGTCCGCCAATGAACTTGCTCAAAGGAAAGGTTCAACGGCGCGATGGTGGCTTGTACTTTGTGGAATCGGGCGAAAATAATGCTCTGACATTCCCTCTCAAAGGCAACCTCGAATCCCTGGCGTCGAAATATGTCGATAAAGAGGTCGTTTTCGGCATTCGCCCAGAACATATCACCAACGAGCCGAAAGAAGGCTCCAGTGTGCCAGTCACCTTGACCATTGATATCGCTGAACCGATGGGTTCGGAGTCGCTGGTCTACCTGAAAGCAGGCACAGGCAACTTAATCGCCAGAATCCACGGCGAACATTTATTCCATTTAGGGGAACAAGTCACCGTCCAGCTCGATTTGGAAAAGGTTTCCTTGTTTGATGTTGAAACGGAAAAAGTGATTCGATAACGCCCCGATTGGGCGCCAGATTGCAAACTCGGTTGAGGTGGTTCAAAGTTCGGGCAAATGAGTCATTTAGTCTGCTCTGCCGATTTGCATGGCCGGCTATACGTTTCAATTATTCCACGTCGTAATTATGGATGCTGAATATTGGGAGCAAAGAACAGCTTTGATCCGGGATGGCGCCGTTCGGGTCTTATCCTTATCCACCCCCGAAGAGGTTGATTATTGGCGCGACCAGCTCAAGTCGAACCGCAGAAACAGCCACGAAATCGAATTAATGACCTGGGGAAAACACGCGTCCACATTGCGTGGGCGCGCCGACTACGGCCGCACTGACGAGGTCGCTGAGTACCTCTTCCACTTTATTCGCACTTCAGAAGGAGAACTCTTAAAATTCGGCACCGTCGCCTTTTCGAAGGCAGTGGATAGCGCCCTGGCACGGCACGTCATTGATGTCGTCGGTACGAAGAATTAGTGTTCTGAATCCCTTGGGCTTCGTTGCAGGCAAACACATGTAATTTCGGGAACAGGACGCTCCGCTGCTCAACAGAAAATTTAGCAACGAATTTCGGCTACGGTTCTTGCGGCGCTCGGCTCTCGGACCTTTTGATGAACGGCGCAAACAGATCGATCGGCACCGGCAGAAATGTCGTGGTGCTGTGCTCACTGGAGATTTCTTTCATCGTCTGTAAAAAGCGCAGTTGCAGGGCGATCGGCTCCGCGGAAATCATTGCCGCCGCCTGCACCAGCTTTTCCGCGGCCTGAAACTCGCCTTCAGCGTTAATGATTTTTGAACGGCGCTCACGCTCAGACTCCGCTTGCCCGGCCATCGCGCGCTTCATGCTGTCCGGCAAAACAACATCTCTTACCTCGACCGCCGTCACCTTGATCCCCCAGGGTTCAGTCTGCCGATCAATGATCTCCTGCAGCCTCAGATTGATCTTGTCGCGCTGCGACAACAGCTCATCGAGTTCGGCTTGCCCAAGCACGCTGCGCAAAGTGGTCTGCGAAATGAGCCAGGTCGCTTTCAGGTATTGTTCCACTCGCACCACCGCAGCCGCCGGGTCAACCACCCGGAAATAGACGACAGCATCTACCGTCATCGGCACGTTGTCGCGAGTCATCACTTCTTGGCGCGGGACGTCAATCGTTACCACACGCAAGTCCATCTTAACCATTCGATCAACCACCGGAATGAGGAAAATCAAGCCCGGCCCTTTGATCCCGAGCAGCTTGCCCAATCGGAAAATAACGCCGCGCTCATACTCACGCAGGATTCGGACCGCCTGCGGCAGGATGATCACCGCGAGAAGAATAATGGGGATTAACCAAACGAGCGATCTTGCAGACTCTTCAAGCATGCGATGTACTCCTCACCAGTCGTTCAAAGGTATCACTGACTCGAAAAAATGCGGAGAAAGAAAAGAGTTAAACTATGAATGTTGCAGATCGGGCGGCCGGCGCCGTCATAGGCGCTTTGATTGGAGATGCCCTTGGACTGGGACCCCATTGGTACTATGACCTCGCGGAATTACGCAAAGACTATGGCAACTGGATCACTGGGTACACCGATCCAAAGCCAGGGCGTTACCATGCCGGCATGAAAGCCGGCCAATTGTCTCAATCCGGCCTCATCCTGGTTCTATTGCTACGTTCGATAGTGGAGAAAAAGGATTATCAGGAAGAAGACTTTACCCATCGCCTGGATCACGAGCTCCTTCCCTACTTGGACGGAACACCAATGCACGGCCCCGGCGGTTACACCAATCAATCTATCCGGGAAGCCTATCGGCGACGCATCGAGCAAAAGCTTGATTGGAGCCGGACCGGAGGACACGCCGATACCACCGAATCCGCGGAGAGAGCTGTCGTCTTGGGCGCCCGTTATGCTTTCGATCCTCAACAGCTTGCTAAGACGGTCTCAGCGAACTGCAGGTTGACTCAGGCCGACCAGGCCATCGTCGCCATGACGACGGCGTTTAATTGCGTGCTTGGACTCCTGGTTGCCGGCGAAAAGTTGGATCTGAATCTCTCGGACAAGCTTCTGGACCAGGTCAAATCAGGGCAATTGCCATTTCATATGGTCACTGGCGAAAACCTGACCATGCCACGATCCGGTGATCCCGATCCGCCACGCACCGGCAAATTTTCCTCCCCAGACGCCCTCCTGACTCCATCGTATATGGCTGAAGCCTCTCAAGACCCTAATATTCGAATCGAGCCGGCCTGGAAGGTCTCTCTGGTCTATGGAATGCCTTGCGCGATTTACCATCAATTGCCGGCTGCATACTATTTGGCCGCCAGGTTTAGCGATAATTTCGAATCTGCCGTTCTGCACGCCCTCAACGGGGGCGGCCAGAACATGTCACGCGCCTGCCTAACTGGTGCCTTGGTTGGCGCACAGGTAGGGCTATCAGGTATTCCCGACCGTTTTATAACCGGCCTGCAAAATTACGCCGCGTTCGTCGCCTTGGCGCGTCAACTCGGAGCGCAGGCAGAGGGCTCTTCCGGGTAAAGCTGAATTCTCTGAGCACCCTCAGCTCAATTTTAGCTTTCGTGACAACCTCCCATAGTCAAAAGCAACGGTAACCGTTCGAAAAAAGTATTGGGAACCCGCACCGATTGGGCCGAAATCCACCGTGCCATAGTTGTCATAGGGAGTTCTCGGAGATGTCTTAGACCAAGCTCAAGGTTTCCTTGGTGACCACAAACCCGAGATCCCACCGGCAAAATGACATTTAGGGATCTGCATAAAATGAAGATCGGAATCATTGGGGCGGGAAAAGTTGGTGGCGGTCTGGGTAAATTGTGGGCCCGATCCGGCCATCAAGTTTTCTTCAGTTCGCGCCATCCGACTTTGTTGAAAGCACTTGTTGAGGAAGCAGGACCCGCCTCCCGCTACGGAAATGTGGCCGATGCTGCGCTCTTTGGCGATGTAGTCTTGCTCTCGCCGAATTTTTGGAACGTGGACGATGCGTTGGAAGTCGCAGGGTCGCTCGAAGGCAAAACGGTGATCGATGTTACCAACCCTCTCGAATGGAATCCCAGCGGCCGGATGGTCCGTTCTTTGCCTGGATCAACGACCGCGGGCGAGGAATTAGCCAAAAAGCTCCCGCAAGCTTACATCGTTAAAGCCTTCAGCACTGTCCCGGCGGCCTTCATTCCTCACGCCTTTTTCAGACCAGTCCGGCTGCAACGCTTAGTAGTCTTCTATTGCGGCGATTACCTCCCCTCCAAAGAAGTGGTCCACCAACTGATCTTTGATTGCCGCTTTCTCGGCCTCGATGCCGGCCCACTTCGATTATCGAGAGAACTTGAGGCCCCCGGACGCCTACATCGAGCCGGGCTTATCGGCATCGTTGAAGCAACCCGTCTGCTCACCGAAATTGCCTTCCCAGAACAACTCAAACGCTATTCTCTCGCCGAGACGGCTGCGATCGCCCTGCGCTGAAACCCGGCCGAAACCCCGGGCCAAATCCCCCAAGCCTCGCTTCGGGGTCCTTCGGGGTCAGTCGTTTACTTATGACATTCTCTCCAGGGAAAGGAGCTTGATACATCATCATCACAGAGATGCATCTCGAGACGAGTTTGCAGCTCTGCGAAACAATCGCGGAATTCGTTTGGACGGGCGCTATCCGTGGAATCGATCCGGAGCCCCTCGTTAACTCTCGGAAACTAACGATAGAGGGATCATACCGAAAGCTGTCGGCCAAGGTAAGCGAACCATCCCGGTTTGCTCTACTCGGAGAGGCAAAGCGGGACGCTTCGATTACCTCGCCAGGTCGCAACGCTGACAACCAGCAGCCAACGAAGGCCCGGAACTCAATTCCGCCACTGATCCATGGACCGGCCAAGCCTAATCTATTCGTTCAACGGCGAAGTTCGGAAAGGCCGCCTTGACCATCCGGCTCTTCGGGCAGCTCTTCACGCCACGCCGGAGGCGAGGATCATTGGGAGCGACCTGGAATTGTTCGCCCGTCGGAAGAATGGGGCTGAGTTCCCGGTCGAGATCGGGATCAGCACCATTCTCAGCCCCGAAGGCATGCTCATCCTGAGTGTCATCGCGGATATCTCCGCGCGCAAACAGGCCGAAGCGGAAATACGGCAGCATCGCGAAGAACTCGCGCACCTCGGCCGCGTTGCGATAATGGGAGAAATAGCCGGGTCGCTGGCGCACGAGCTCAACCAACCGCTTACCGGCATCGTGAACAATGCGAGCGCCGGACGGCGTTTCATTGCCAAAAGCCGCGCTGACCTGCTGAAACTCGATGGGCTCTTTGAAGCGATCGTTGCCGACGGGCGCCGCGCAAGTGAGATCATCCGGGGCATCCGCGGCATGGTACGCAAAAGCGAGCAGGTCCGTAGGCCTGTAAACCTCAACGAGGTTATTGCAAGTGTTCTCCGGTTCGTCAGCTCGGACGCGGTCGCACACCACTGCACGCTGGTCACCCAAACCGAATCGGAGCTACCATTCGTTGAGGGCGATCAAATACAACTCCAACAGGTGTTACTTAACCTTGTCGTGAATGCCTTCGAGGCAATGCGCGACAAGCCGGCGGCAGAACGCCGTGTGATCATTTGTATCGAACGCGAATCTGACAATTGGGTGCGGGTGAGCGTTCGCGATTTTGGCACGGGACTTCCTCCGGAAGATCCAGAGCGCATTTTCGAGCAGTTCTTTTCGACAAAGCAGGAAGGAATGGGCTTGGGCCTGCCCATTGCGCGTTCGATCATTGTTTCGCACGGTGGCGAGCTAACTGATTGCGGAGAACGCCCAGGGTGGCGGCGCCGAGTGCATTTCTCGCTGCCAGTTATCGCGGAAAGCACTGACCACTGACCAGTGACTTAGGGCGACTCGCTCTGCTGACAGGGAATCCCAAACCGAGAGCAATAGGCTTCGAATAGGCGATCCTCCACAGACCCCTCGATTCCCGGATCCCCTGGAGTCATGCTGACGTGACTTCTTTTGTATCGTGACCGGCTCCAAGCCAACTGCTGCATCCGTTCGGCCGTCGCGTTCGTCAGCCGAAGATCAAGCTGTTGGTAGATTCGGCGCACTACCGCTAAAGGATCGGACACTAATTCGCGGTACTGCACGTCGATAAACCGCCCGACCAATTCGGGACGAGCATCTCGAAACCGGGTAATGCACTCCACGAGCTCTGCCAGCATTCGCATCTCGCGCGCCCTGAATCGATCGCGATCGCCTATTCGAGCGAACATTCTCTGCAACACCTCGGTCAATTGACTTACGGACATCAGCACCTCGAAGGGATTGCGATGGGTCTGAATGATCATTGCATCGGGAAAAACCGATAGCAGATCTTCTAAACCGTGCACATGGTCTGGAGACTTCAGAACCCAACGCCTCGTCGATCGGCCCATCTGCAAATGTTGCAAGAAACGTTTTTGCCAGCGATAACTAGGGCCAAGATCCGCCGCGCGCAGAAACGCCTCGTAAGTGGGGATGGGGCAAATCGAGACAAACTCTTCGGACAGCAGGGTGTAACTATGGATTGCTACGCATTCATGCGGAGTCCATGCGCGCATAGGGTAAACCGTGTCGGCTCCCGGCGCGAAACGGCGGAACCACCACAAACAGACTTCGGCTTTCCGCACCCGCGTATTCACTTCGCTCTCCAGGTTATTCTGGCCAGAAATCGGAAACATGACCTCCCAGACTCGAGGAACCCTGTTATCGGGATCTTCCGCTAGCAATTCGTGCAGAAAGGTGGATCCGCTTCGCGGCATGCCGGTGATGAACACGGGCCGTTGAATGAGCGAGGCATCCAAGACCTCTGATTGCCCGCTCCACGCGTGCTCCAGCCGCAATCGAGTCTCGATCAACTCCCGCAAGTGAGTCCGCATCAGAAATCGGCCCGAACGGGTGCAGGTCCGCCTCTTGTTCCAAGCTGTTCAGCAGAATCGAGAGTGCCGGTTCGATCGGCGGGTCGCCAAGATCCTCCAGTCCGGTCCGCTGCCGGGCCTCGGCGAGGAGTGCTTCGCTCTGCAGCGGCCATAGCCGCCGGCTCAGGCCGTCAGCCAAACTCCTCCACCCTGAGGTCAGCCTGTGCGCTTCGGAAACCTCAGCGCAGCTCCTGAAAACTGATTCCGGCTGTGATCTTCGCGCCATAGTAGCTGTCGTCAAACCAAAAACATCGATTAAGTCGGCTCGTCAACCTATTCGGCCACTTGTTTTCCGGCTGGGCTGTTGATTGATGAACTCCAGCTTGAGCAGCCGCGCGAATGGTCGCGACAACTACGGTTCTCAGCGCGCAATGTTCATATTCAAGAGCGAGCGCAAAACCTCTCAAAATCCGTTCCGCGACCTCCCAGTCCATTAAAAACTATTCAATACCATATTTTCCAGAAAGAAACATCTTAATTCGCGGCGCTGAAATTCGGCCTGCAAATGAAGGACCGGACGAGTCACTTCGCAATGTTAGGATTTTTGCTTAGAACGCGTATCTGAGACCGAAATTGACCTGGACGAAGTTGTTCGAAGCCCCATTGACAATATCGTAACCGGCCTCACCGAAGAGACCGATATGCGGTGTAAAGCGATATTCGAGTCCACCGCCAAAGTGGCCAAGCACCCGATCCGTGCCAAAGTTTTGGCGGATCGCGTTGGCGCGCTTTCCGGTGAAAGTCACTTCCCTGCTAACCCCTGCCGAATTGGTCACCGTGAAGGTCTCACTGAACGAGTGATCGTTTGAATTGCCGCCCAGCAGAATACCGCCAAATCCCACGAATCCATAAGGCGCCAGGTGCACACCCGGCCAGAATTCATCCAAGGGCAATCGCATCATGAAATCCCCCGTCATGACACCCGCGGCCTCGTCACCTCCACCACCCGTCACACTCACGGGGGCGAACCCGGGAACAACGGTCACTTCTTTGGTCCGTGAACCACCACCTCCCGAGATACTCGCTCCAGCTCCTTGGAACCTCACACCCGCGTATTTCCAGGGGAACCAATACGTGAAATCCAGGCCCCCTCCCCAAGCGTGGAGCTTGCCGGCATTTTCGCCTGACCCGACTCCTGTCGCATAGGTTCCGAACATCCCTATGTCGAATTCATTGGCCCTGAAGTACTCAGGTGGGGGTGGCGGCGGAGGAGCCATAACTTGCTTGGAAGATACGACCGGTTCTCCGGCAAAAGCGACCGCTGCTTGTGAGGCAAGGGCCACTATGGCTAAGGCAATTGATCTTTTCATATCAGTTGATGTGTAGCTTACATTGCTTCGTATCCATCCTTGGTGTTTGGAATCCAATCGCCGAACGGGTCGGCAAAAGGCACCAGATCCCTGATCCGAAGCCAACCAAAATGTATCAAGCCTGATTGGCCGCCGATATGGTACCTTGGTCCCATAAAAGAGAAAAATATACCTGCTTAATGCCCAAGCCGCTGAACCGAATCCCACGGCTCACATTGTTCTCTGTGCTCTGCGTTACGTGGTTCAACGTTACCGCCGGCAAGCCGGTCGAAACTCCCGGCGGCGCCAAAAAAACAGTGCTGGTGCTCTATGGTGATCGCCTGTCCATCCCGGCCATGAAAACGACAGAGCAAGGTCTGATGGCCGGCCTGTCGCGGGCACAGCCGCAAGAGGTGGAAATTTTTACGGAATGCCTGGACCTCTCGCGTTCCCCGGCAGCCCAGTACGGGGACGATCTCGTGCGCTATCTGCGCGCAAGGTACGCGGCGCGAAAGCCAGACGTAGTCATCGCCATTCTCAGTTCGGCGCTGGAACTGGCCCTAGCGCACCGAGAAGAGCTCTTTCCGGGCGTTCCGATCGTTTTTGCGAACGTCGATTATCGTGAGGTGGAGGGCAGAGCAATGCCACCCGAGGTCACCGGTCTCTGTCTGGGCTGGGACTACCAGCGAACGGTAGAGCTGGCACTTCAACTACAGCCCGAAATTCGCGAAGTGGTTTGCGTCGCCGGCACCGGGCCCCAGGAACAACGCTGGAACAATGAAGCGCGTAAGGTCTTTGAGCGCTTCGCCACTCGGGTCCGCACCCGCTGGCTGGACAAGTTGCCGTTGCCAGCCGCGTTGAAGGAAGTCGCTCAATTGCCGCGCGATTCGGTGGTGCTTTATATTCCTATGTTACTGGACGGGGCGGGAAAGTCGGTCTCCCCTTTCGAGGTGGCCCGGCAGGTCGCTCAAGCTTCCAAAGTCCCAGTTTACGGTCTGTCCGAACCCCAACTTGAACAAGGAATCATTGGCGGAGCTCTGCTGGATTTCTCCGAGATCGGGAATAAGACCGCGGCACTCGCCTTGCGGGTACTTGCCGGGGAGCGGCCGCCGGTGCTCGCGCCACCGGACCCGGCGATCAATCCACTGTTCATTAACTGGCGTTCGTTCGAAAAGTGGCAACTTCCCGAGCGTCGAATCCCCAAGGAAGCTACCGTGCGATATCGGGACCGAGCTATTTGGGAGCAACATCCGCGCTTGAGCCTTGCCACGGCGGCTGTCGTTGGCCTGCAGTCATTCCTGATTGTGGGGTTGATCGTTCAGCGATCGAAACTAAAGCGGGCGGAGCGATCGTTGCGCGACAGTGAGGAACGGATGAACCTCGCGGCGGAGGCGGCTAACCTGGGAATGTGGGTCTGGGATGTGGTGAGAGATAAGATTTGGATGAGCGATAAGGAACGCGCTCTATTTGGCTTGGCGACGGACACAACCCCGGATAACGCGGAGCTGATCGCTCGTGTGCATCCCGAGGATCGGGCGGCTCGAGCGGCAGCACTAAAGCATGCAGTCGAGACCCATGGTGAGTACGCAATGGAGTACCGCTTGCTGTTGCCGGATGGAACACTCCGGTGGATCGACGCGCGCGGTCACTGCATGAACAACAAAGAGACCGAAGGTGTTCGTCTCCATGGCGTCTCGATCGATGTGACCGTGCGGAGGATGGCACAAGAACGGTTTCGGCTGGTGGTGGAAGCTTCGCCCCACGGCATTGTGCTGGCCAACACGGAGGGCCACATCGTGCTGGTAAATGCCAGCGCCGAGAAACTTTTTGGTTATGAACGCGAAGAGCTCATCGGGCAAGGCATTGAACTTCTGGTGCCGGAGCGTTTCCGCGCGGAACACCCGGGCCATCGGGAACGCTTTCACGGCGCACCTGCGGCGCGGGCCATGGGGGCAGGTCTGGAGTTGTTTGCCCGGCGAAAGGACGGATCCGAGTTTCCGGTGGAGATTGGGATTAGTCCTATTCAAAGCGCAGAAGGCATGCTGGTATTGAGCGCGATCGTCGATATCTCCCCCCGCAAACAGGCCGAAGCGGATGCACGCCAACACCTTGAAGAACTCACCCATCTGAGTCGCGTCGCGATGATGGGCGAAATGGCCGGGTCACTGGCTCACGAGCTCAACCAGCCCCTTACCGGAATCGTGAACAACGCCAGCGCCGGCCGGCGTTTCATCGCCAAAGGGCGGGCCGACCTGCCGAAACTCGACGGCTTATTGGGAGCCGTCGTCGCGGACGGCCTCCGAGCGGGCGAAATTATCCGGAGTATTCGTGGAATGGTGGGTAAAGGAGAAAGAGTCCGCGGTCCCGCGAACCTCAACGAGGTCATTGCCAGTGTCCTGGGAATCGTTCGCTCGGACGCGCTCCGGCGCCAGTGCGCGATGGTTGCGGAGCCCGATCCGAATTTACCGTTGGTCGAGGCTGACCAAGTGCAGCTCCAACAAGTGCTGATCAACTTCATCGTGAACGCCTTCGAGGCGATGCGCGAAACACCAGTCTCGGAGCGCCGTGTGATCATCCGCAGCGAGCGCGAATCCGATACTCGCGTGCGAGTGAGTGTGCGGGATTTTGGAATCGGGATGCCGACCGAAGATCCGGCGCGAATTTTTGAGCAGTTCTTTTCGACGAAGCGCGACGGGCTGGGTTTGGGCCTCGCCATAGCCCGTACGATCGTTACCTCGCACGGCGGCGAGGTAGCCGCCGCAAATGTCAAGGGTGGTGGTGCGTGCGTCTATTTCTCGCTGCCGGTCATCGCGGAAGTCCACCGAAGCTGGAGAGGATCGGTGCGGTCAGAGGGAGGCCGGAAGGCATGAAAGACCTGGAGCCACGCGTCTTCGTGGTGGATGACGATCATTCGGTCAGGACAAGTCTGGCTAATCTATTGGAGGCGGAAGACTATACCGTCGAGGTCTTTGCCAGCGCGACCGACTACCTGGCGCGGGCGTCTCACGAGGGCCCAGTGTGCCTGATTCTCGACCTGCAACTGCCCGGCCTCGACGGCCTGGCGCTTCAACGGCAGCTCGTCGAGGAAGGCAGAATAGAGCAGATCGTCTTTATTACCGGTCACGGCGATATCCCAACGGGAATCCGCGCGATGAAACATGGAGCAGTCGATTTTTTGCCAAAGCCGTTTCGAGACGATGAATTGCTCTCAGCCGTGGCACAGGCGCTGGCGCGCTCCGGCCAGAATTGGCAAGACCGCGTCGACATCCTTGAAATTCGCGAGCGAATTGGAAAGCTCACCCCGCGAGAGTTCGAGGTCTTCCGATTGATGATCGCAGGGCTGCTCAACAAAGAGATCGGAGCGGAACTCGAAGTCACGGTACGCACGATTAAGACTCATCGCGGCCGCGTGATGCATAAAATGGGCGTAGTTTCCGTGGCCGAACTGGTGAGATTGGCAGAGAAGGCGGGCGTCGGGCCTGCCACGCATGGTTCCAAGGGACCATAGCCATAAGCACCCGAAGTGTCGTAAGCTGAAGGAGCGGTTAGATTCGAAGAGGTGCTGATTTCATGCCCCCGGAGCCTAATTCCATATGCATTCTCGATGACGATGCCTCAGTGCGGCGTTCGATTGAACAACTGCTCGATTCGGACGAACTGCAGGCGCGAAGTTTCGAAGATGCAGACGACTTTCTCACCCACGCCAGCAACAATACCGTCTGTTTGGCCGTACTCGATATATGGATGCCGAATACCAGCGGCCTGGAAGTGCAGGCGCGGCTTCGAGAGCTGTCGCCCGACACGAAAGTGATCGTCATGAGCGGCAGGGAAACACCCGCGATTCGCGCCGCTGCGCTGGAAGGCGGCGCATTCGCCTTTCTCTCCAAGCCGTTCGACGACGAGGCATTTCTCTCGCTGGTGCGTCAAGCACTTCGTCTCGCGGCATGAGCGATCTGGGAGACCTGCGGGCCAAGCATGGTCCCAAGGTCCCATATACAGCTCACCACGGCTTGGAATAAATTCGCCAACAGTTGCGATCTATATCGCCTGAACCCCACTCAGATTGCCCAGGCAGTCGAGCGCCTAAAGGCTGGGGTGATGTCCCTCCCATTTTACCTTCTGATATGGCTCACTCGCTGATGAAAGAAGCCGGCTTGGCCGGTATCGCAACCGGCACGAATTCCAAGGTCGCAATTTTAGGCGCTCGATTGGAAGAGAGTCATCGCTGACCAAATAGCTTTTCTGACACCAGAAATCCCCAAAAAGAAAACAGAAACTAGTGAAATATAAATTAAAAGTAGTCAGTTTCGGTCTCTCCTTACTGACGGCTACGGCTGCGCTCGTTTGCGCAGGCGGGCCACTGCAAGCGCAGGACAAGAAACCCAACATCATCGTTATCATGGGCGATGACGTCGGCTGGTTCAATATCGGCGCCTACCACCGCGGCATTATGTCCGGCAAGACGCCAAACCTCGACAAGCTCGCCTCGCAAGGCATGCTGTTCACCGATTACTATGCTGAGGCCAGTTGCACGGCGGGTCGGGCCAACTTCATTACCGGCGAGATCCCCCTGCGCACGGGCCTGACGACCGTCGGCCAGGCGGGTGCCGACGTCGGATTGCCAGCTCAGGCCTGCACGCTGGCGACGGCCCTCAAATCGCAGGGCTATGCCACCGGCCAATTCGGCAAGAACCACCTGGGTGACTTGAACAAGTTCCTGCCAACGGTGCATGGCTTCGACGAGTTTTTCGGGTACCTCTACCACTTGGATGCGATGTCGGATCCGTACTGGTTCGACTACCCGCAAGACTGGATCGAGAAATACGGACCGCGCAATCTGGTGCACTGCTGGGCGACAGACGTGGATGACCCCACCCAAATGGCGCGCTGGGGCACCGTCGGCAAACAGAAAATCGTCGATGAGGGCCCCTTGGCGCCGTTCCCGAACATGGCCGGCCGTCAGAACTGGCAAGAAGGGCGCGAGGCAAAGTACAACATGCAAACCTTTGACGAGGTGTTGGTCGAAAGCACCAAGAGCTTTATGGACAATGCCAAGAAAGAGGGCAAACCCTTTTTTATCTGGCACAACACGACGCGCATGCACGTCTTCACCTACATCTCCCCAAAGTATCAGGCGCTCATGAATTTCCAGAGCAACTACGGCCTGGAGGAGGCGGGGATGGCTCAATTGGATGACAGTGTCGGAGCTATCCTGAAGCATCTGGATGAGATCGGCGAGGCCGAAAATACCATCGTCGTCTTCACGACCGATAACGGAGCTGAAGTGTTTACTTGGCCGGATGGCGGCATGACACCGTTCAAGGCCACCAAAGGCACCGTATTTGAAGGTGGCTTCCGTGTGCCATGCATCGTTCGCTGGCCTGGGCACGTCAAACCCGGCACCGTTGAGAACGGAATCTTCTCAGGACTCGACTGGTTCCCGACGCTGGTGGCCGCCGCTGGCAACCCGGAAATCACCGACCAACTCCTGAAGGGGGTGAAGCTCGGAGACCGCGAATACAAGAACCACCTTGACGGCTACAATCAAATGGAGCTTTTAAACGGGGAGGGCCCCTCCAAGCGGCATGAGTTGTTTTACTTCGGCGGTCCCAAGCTTGGTGCCCTACGCCTGGATGACTTCAAGTTCCAGTTCTATCAGCAGCCGCAGGGTTGGCCGGGACCCAAGGTGGTGACCGACATGCCGACGATCGTTAATATCCGCCAGGATCCTTTCGAGCGGACCCCCTCAATCGGCGGCCAAAGCCTGAACGATCTCGGCGGAGGCTATATGAACGATTTCTATGCCCGGGAGTTTTGGCGTTTCGTTCTTGTCCAGAAGACCGTGGCACAACTCGCCGAAACGGCTGTTGACTTCCCGCCGATGCAGGACCCGGCTTCATTCAATTTGGAAGCTGTTAAAAAGCAAATCGAAGAAATGATCAAGGCTCACAATGGTGAGTAATTGATAATGCGAGCGAGCGTTAATAAGCTTGGCGCTCGCTCTTTTTTCTTCCTGGAAGGAATTAGATTTCGCGGTGGCGCAAACAAACAGTCCAACCATTGATTCCCGATTACCAGGGAATCCAAACCGAACCGGGAAGGAGATAGGATTGTCTAAAGATAGAGAACCGCGAGGCAATTGTGACGAGGCAAACGTTCCGCTCTCCTTGCATGAAGTTTAACCAACCCATCCTTTGTCTGCTCGGTGCGCTCGCCACGCATGCGAGCTGGCTCTCGCCGGCGATCGCTGCCGACGAGGTTGTGACAGTCACGAATGCCTCGCCTTTCGCCCCGACGATTCCCAACAAAGCTCCCCCGCCCGCGAATGCACCGGAAGGGATGGCGTGGATTCCCGGCGGTGAATTCTCGATGGGCTGTCAAATACCGTCCGAAGGTGTCTGCAGCATGGCAACGATGAACGCCGTGCATGACGCACAGCCCATCCATCGGGTTTATGTGGACGGTTTTTGGATGGACAGAACGGATGTGACCAACGAGGAATTTGCCAAATTTGTCAAGGCCACCGGTTATGTAACAATCGCGGAGTCGCACGCCGACAAAGGAACAGTTTCCTACTGCGCCGCCGGAAAATCTGGTGGCGGGTTCCCCGGTTTTCACACCCACGTCGAAGCCCGTACCGTTGGACGACTATTTTCAGTGGTGGCGCTACGTGCCCGGCGCGAACTGGCGTCATCCCACCGGACCTGACAGCGACTTGAAAGGTAAGGAGAAATATCCGGTGGTGCAGGTCGCCTACACCGACGCAGCGGCTTACGCGAAGTGGGCTGGCAAGCAATTGCCGACCGAGGCGGAATGGGAATTTGCCGCGCGAGGCGGCCTCTCCGGCAAAACATATGCGTGGGGTGACGAATTGAAACCCGGCGGCAAATGGATGGCGAACATTTACGAAGGCCAGTTTCCCGTGAAGGACACGGGCGAGGATGGCTTTGCAGGCCTCGCGCCGATCGCCCAATTTCCGCCGAACGGTTACGGACTTTACGACATGGCGGGCAACGTCTGGCAATGGTGCAGCGACTGGTATCGGCCCGACTACTATGCGCGGCTCAAACTCGCAGGCGTCGCAGTGACGCGTAATCCGCAAGGACCTGACTCCAGCTACGATCCCGGTGATGACCAGCCTCAGCGCGTTCAGCGCGGCGGTTCATTCCTTTGCACTGATCAGTACTGCACTCGGTACATGATGGGCACTCGCGGCAAAGGGGACTTCGATACCGGCAATAACAACGTCGGATTTCGTTGTGTGGTCAGGACGGTGCAATAATTCTAAATGACGCAACTTTAGAAATATAGGTTAGGTACATTTGTGTCTATTGCGGCCGAGGCGGAGCTCTAAACGCATACACCGTATGGATCACCAAATCTCTCCTCATTCCTTTGTAAAGGAGGTTCCGCTCTCGACCGGCCTTACGAGCGATGAAGCCCGCCGCCGACTCGAGAAGTTTGGCCCAAACGCAGTGCTCGACACGACGCTGCATCCTGTCCGCAGGGCGCTAACGAAGTTCTGGGCGCCGATTCCATGGATGCTCGAGGCTGCGATCGTGCTCGAGATAGTCCTCGGCAAGTACTTCGAGGCTGCGATCATCGCGGGTCTCTTGGTCTTCAACGCTGCTCTCGGGTACTTCCAGGAAGGGCGTGCTCAGGCAACGCTCGCCGCGCTAAAGTCGCGGCTCGCGCTGAACGCGTCGGTTCGTCGCGATAAGGTTTGGGCTACCCTGCCCGCTGCGCAACTGGTGCCTGGCGATATTGTAAAGCTTTCGCTTGGCGCTGTCGTTGCCGCCGACGTGTGTCTGATCGAAGGCCAGATCCTGCTCGATCAGTCCATGCTCACCGGCGAATCGATACCTATCGAAGCTGGGCCAGGCCTGCAAACCTACGCAGGAGCGCTAGTGCGACGCGGGGAAGCCGTTGCAGAAGTTACGGCGACCGGCGCGCGCACAAAGTTTGGGCGCACCGCGGAACTGGTTCGCACAGCACACGTCGAAAGTTCCCAGCAGAAGGCCGTTTTGCGCGTAGTGCGCAATCTCGCTATATTCAATGGCGCCATCATCGTGTTGCTGGTGGGATATTCCTACGCACTCAAACTGCCGATCGATGAAATTATTCCCCTGGTGCTCACGGCGGTACTGGCGTCGATTCCAGTAGCTTTGCCTGCCACCTTCACCCTTGCGGCGGCTCTTGGCGCTCGGGCTCTAGCACATCTGGGCGTCCTTCCAACACGCCTCTCCGCCGTTGATGAAGCAGCAAGCATCGAGGTGCTGTGCGTGGATAAAACCGGCACGCTGACGCGCAATGAGCTCAAGGTCACCGCCGTACGCCCGATGCCTGGTTTCGACGATGCGCACATTCTGGGATTGGCCGCCCTCGCCAGCTCGGATGGCGGGCAGGATCCCGTGGATGCGGCTATTCGCGCCGCTGCCTCGCAGAACGTCACCTCCGATCTACCGAAACTGAGTAAATTTGTGCCTTTTGATTCCGGTACGAAGATGGCAGAGGCCACGGCCATGGATTCAAGTGGTACCCCGGTGCGTGCCGTGAAGGGAGCCTTTGCGGCAGTCATGGAGCTCACGCAACCATCGCCCGATGCGTCCACGATAGCGAACCAACTCGAGGCACAAGGTTACCGGGTGCTGGCCGTCGCGGTCGGTTCGCCCGAGACGGTGAAGCTCGCGGGAATCATCGCCCTCAGCGATCCGCCTCGAACGGACTCGGCTAACCTCATCACGGAGTTGAGCACGTTGGGGGTCCGGACCGTAATGGTGACGGGCGACGCCCCGGCGACGGCAGCGATCGTGGCTCGTGCGGTGGGTCTCGAGGGAGCTGTCTGTCCACCAGGACCAATTCCAGACGGTGTGCGGCCCCGAGATTTCGCGGTCTTCGCCGGCATCCTTCCGGAAGGAAAATACAACCTCGTCAAAGCGTTTCAAAAGGACGGTCACATCGTCGGCATGTGCGGCGACGGCGCCAACGATTCACCGGCACTACGCCAAGCGCAGATGGGAATCGCGGTGTCAACGGCAACCGATGTTGCCAAGTCAGCGGCGGGAATCGTTCTGACCAAACCCGGACTTGTCGGGATTGTTGCTTCGGTAAAAGAAGGCCGGGTGATATTCCAGCGGGTCCTGACTTACACCCTGAACTCAGTTACTAAAAAAACTGTGCAGGTGCTCTTCCTGGCGGTCGGCCTGCTAATGACGGGACAGGCGATCCTGACTCCAATGCTGATGGTTATCATAATGCTCACTGGCGATCTCCTGGGGATGTCCTTGACGACGGACAACGTGCGACCATCCCCGATTCCCAATGCGTGGCGAATCGGCGAATTGACGATCGCGGGTGTCTTCATGGGAATTTCCGAGCTGGCTTTTTGCACCGGCATTTTTGCCCTCGCCAAATTCCGGCTGGGTCTTGAAATCGAAACTCTAAGAACCCTGGCCTTCGTCGTCATCGTCTTTGGCAATCAAGCAACAACCTACCTAAATCGTGAACGCCAACGCATTGGGTCCACTTCTCCAAGCTGGTGGCTCATCGGGTCGTCTCTTGTTGATCTGCTGATCGCCTCAACGCTGGCGGCTTCCGGAATCGCCATGGCTCCTCTGCCTGGATTCGTTATAGGAGGAATTCTCGTCGCAGCAACTGTCTTTGCATTCATCTTGGGACTTCATCAAAGTCCCCGTCTTCAATCGCCTCAAGATCGCATAGGGAACGCTACAGCGAGCACCAGCCAGCAAAGCCTCTGGAGCAACAACCTTGTCGAGCCAGCTTGGCAGTTATAAGCGCAGGCGGCGATTGAGTTATATCGCCACTGGAAGCCCCCTGCGCTATTGCAAAAATCTGTGAATGTTCCCGATCTGCCTCTCGTCAGAACGGGGAGGCGAAAGAGTATTTTTGACTATTAATAGGCATAGAAGAAAGCAGAGCTGCGCTGCTAGCATAATCAGGCGACTTGCTGGCGGCATTTATGTCGTCCGTAGAAAAGCGAATATAAACTGGAATCTTATCCTGGGCGCCCTCCCGCTCCTGTTTGTCCTCATATCCTCCGGCGATGCGGCCGAGCTACTCCGCGATAAGCACACTGATACAACCTATATTTTCAAATCCGATGCCAAAGATATTTCCGTAAGGATTAACCAGCAGGAAGCGGTGTTGAGAGCAGACGAATGGGCCACTCAGTTCTATGGCGATGCGCTCTTTCGGTTCTTGTCGTGTCAGTTCAAGAGCAAGCCGATCGGATATTGGCTGGTAACTTTTCAGAAAACTGAGACTGCCCAACTGTTCTACGCCGTGGTTCTTCCCGACGGACGGATTGTCATACCTAGCGTAGAGCGAGGGCTCTGAGCTTCTTCCATTGATTCCTGGCCATGACTCCGACGGTTCGAGGTCGCGCTCTGTCGGCAGATTGGTCGGCTCAATTTTGAACCGCGACGCGATGAGAGAAAACTTTCGCATAGCCAGAGGCGTCAATAGCTCTTTTTCTATAGTTAGGAAAATGGGGGTCAATCGTAATTAGTAGAATCGTGTAAGACCAGATTGTGTTTATTTCGAGGTCGTTTCGCTTAATTCTTAATCTCGGCGGTGTAACTGATTTTCTTCCTGGCTCCTTTCAAATTCGAAGATGAAGTCCAAGTGTGAGATCTTTCACCTCGGATCAGACTTTGGTGCCATAATGCGATCAATCGCGCTTTCACGTCAACGAATCCAGGCCTCCCGGGCGACCTTGGTCTTGAACGCGGGCTAGGTGATCCTGTCGCTCGTGCAGTGGCTTGCCGTTTTGCCGGCGTCCAGGCGGCCGCCTTCGCCGTGACGGCGTAACCATTTAATTTCGGAGTTAAGGTCAGAAACGGAGCCGGAGTCGACGCTGCGCTTTCCAACAGCGAAGAAGGGACTTCCTGCGAAGAAGTTTTAGCGATCGCGCTGCCGGCTGGCACCGCTACTTTTGTGCAATCGGCCTTTCTCGTGTAATGATCTTGGACGGCAAGCACGACGGCCGCGAAACCAACGGTACCTGACACCCCGGTGACTAACCAGACAGCGCCGCTATTGAATCTTTTGATCATCTCATTTTTTTCCTGTAAGTAACGGATTTGGCCCCTGGTTGCGACGCAGGTGCCGGTCACGCTTGCGGCTTTCCGGCGCTGGATAGGACGGTGCGCGTGAAAGCTGTCGCCGGTTCGAATGCCGACAATCGGCACGCTCGCAATGCGGCCACAATTCGTTCGAGAGACGGCGCACCTTGCAGGGTCCCCGAAGGATCAGCATACAGGCGACAACAGGCATTCCCGAAGGTAGAGGTCTGTTCCACTACATCCTGTCCGTTCACGAGGAGAGTTGGTGAACCAAAGGCGCGGGCATAAGCCGGAGTTTCTGCGGAGTCAAGGCGCCACTCTACCCATCGCGGAGAGATCCCAGTCTCGGCAAACGCGCGCAGGAGCTGAGTTCTCGCCTCAGGTACATTGGGACAATCAGGATCGTAGATTAAT
Organism: uncultured Verrucomicrobiae bacterium; assembly: GCA_963742335.1. Taxonomy (GTDB): domain Bacteria; phylum Verrucomicrobiota; class Verrucomicrobiia; order Chthoniobacterales; family JAFAMB01; genus JAFAMB01. Next base: position 43,176 of record CAVULL010000031.1, on the reverse strand, counting down.
TCGATCAGCATTCCAGACCGCCCCCTTGATCCAAGAACTCTAAAATCGGACACTCGTCGAGCGAAGTGCGCATCTTACACGCCGCGAACAATTCGGTCAGTGCCTGCTTCATTTTATTGAGCATCGCGATTTTCTCCTCGATCTGAGCGATCTTTGCTTCGGCCCTTTCGCAAACATCCTCGCAAGGTGACGAAGAGTTTGTCCTGAGTTGCAGGAGCTCCTTGATTTCTCTCAGCGAAAATCCCAGCTCTTTGGCGCGCCTGATAAACTGGATTCTGCCAACAACGTGTTCGGGATAAAGCCTGTAGCCAGAATCTTTGCGAAGGGGGGCCGCCAGCAACCCTTGGCGCTCGTAAAAGCGGATCGTTTCGACACCGATGCCCGCACGCCGCGCCAACTTCCCGATGGACAGCGATGCAGATTCGACACGTCCACGCTTCATGTTGACGAGCCTAAACCCTGGACCCTACTACAGAGTCAAGACACAAATCTGTTTCCGTAGTACGAAACTCATTCGACACCGAGCAACCGCTGCGTTTGGAAAATCCAATTCAGGTCTTTTCAGAGGAGCCCGAAGTCTTTCCATTGAAAAAGTCTGGCAAAAAACTCGCTCGTTCCCAACGAGCGAGCCAAAACCTGGCTGATGGTCAATCGGGGATAAGATTATTGCGGTGACGACTGAGTGCGTCGTCGGTGAAACTAGTCTGCTTCCAATGGCCCAAGGGGCGCCGCACTTGATCGGCCCTTCTCGGTCAACTCGCTACCAGCCGGGCGCTCGCTGATCAATCCCGATGCGGAAAATACTGGATAGGACCAAACGATTTTGTTGCAGTCCCAAAAAACTAACTCCGCGCCAACCTCGGACCAGCCATTTATTTGTCCGCAGAAAACCGCTTGCCAGACGCGATATTTCCTACAGAGGTGTAGCGATAGCCGCTACATTTTTACCATAGCAAAATGGCAAAAAATTGCCGCATCTGCTGGACTTAGAAATATTTTCTCCTTGACTCCGAAAAAGCGGAAGCGATTCAATCGCCCTGTTGCTCAAGACCTTTAACCCAAGGCGTTCTCTTTGCCGCCGGTGCCTGCTGTAACCGCTGACTTAGAGAAATCCCGCAGCAGGTCCCAGACGAAAAACCCTAGTTCACCGGACAAGAGAGAATGCAAATCCGCCAGAGGCTATCCTGATGGCGCTGGCCACCAGCTTTGCCCTGCCAATTTTTGCCCAAAAGGAGCCTAACAAAGACCAGGTATGGAACAGAACCTAACACTACGTGAACTTACTAACACCAAAGGCATAGTGGTAAGTCATGATCTCATCGAACGGTTTCGGAGTGCTTTTCGGGGAAAGCTGATCCGACCGGATGATGCTGACTATGAAACAGCCCGGAAGATCTGGAATGCCAGCATTGATAAGCGCCCTGGACTCATCGCGCATTGTTCGGGTACAGCCGATGTAATCGCTGCCGTGAACTTTGCCCGCGAAAATGAACTGCTGGTCGCGGTACGTGGTGGTGGCCACAACGTGTCCGGAAGAGCGCTTTGCGATGATGGGATCGTGATTGATCTATCTGGCATGAAGGGAATTTTTGTCGATGCGAAGAACCGGATCGCCAGAGTGCAAGGTGGAGCAACGCTCGGTGATCTAGATCGGGAAACCCATGTGTTTGGCTTGGCCGTTCCCGCAGGGGTAATATCCAAGACCGGCATCGCCGGGCTAACGCTGGGAGGCGGCGTGGGCTGGCTAGTGAGAAAATACGGTCTGACTTGTGACAACGTTCTGTCGTTTGATATCGTACTCGCTGAGGGAAGACCTTGCGTAGCAAGCGCCAAGGAGAACGAAGATTTATTCTGGGCGCTCAGGGGTGGAGGTGGCAACTTCGGAGTAGTCACTTCATTCGAATTCCGTGTCCATCCGGTGAGTAACGTTCTTGGAGGCTTAGTCATCTATCCGAGGGACCGCGCGGTAGAGGTTCTCCGATTTTATCGTGAGTTTACGCAGTCGGCACCGGAGGAGCTAACCGCATACGCCGCCTTGATGCACATGCCTGATGGCACTCCAGCTGTGGCCCTCATCGCTTGCTATTGTGGAGATCTGATCCAGGGCGAGAAAGTAGTAAAACCCCTCAGGACTTTCGGCTCGCCAATAGTGGATGCGATTCAACCCATGCCCTTTCCGCAGATGCAAACCTCATTGGACGCAGGCTTTCCGGAAGGTAACCATAACTATTGGAAATCTACATTCCTGCGCGAATTAAGCGATGATGCGATCGGCGTCCTTGTACAGCATGCGAACCGGGCGACGTCTCCACTTAGCGGGGTAACTATTGAATACTATGGTGGCGCTGCCAGCCGGATTGCTGCCTCCGAAACTGCTTTCGCGCAACGCCAAGCCCAATATTCCGTCGCCATTCTCGCGCAATGGACGGATCCCGGGGAGTCCCAGCGCCATGTAGAATGGGCTCGAGCTTTGGCGGATTCGCTGCGTCCTTTCTCGAGCGGTGGGTATGTATTGAATTTCCTAGGCGACGAACCGCAGGACACGATCAAAGCGACGTTCGGTCCAAATTACGACCGGCTCATGGCCGTAAAGAAGAAGTACGATCCCACGAATTTCTTCCGCTTGAACCAGAATATCAACCCGGCAGGCTAGGGATACAATAGTGGCGCTTGCTCCAAGCCGAGGGCGTGATTCCCAGGGTCCGTCCGAAGTTCAGGGCAAGCGGCTCCTCCGAAAGTAGGCGAATCGTCTCGATTTGCTCTGTCCCCTCGGGAACCTTCGACGCTTATCTTCGTGCCATTCTGGTCAGCCAACAATTCCTGACACACGCGATATTCTCGGAATCGCTGTAGAACGGTGCCCAGGGTTAGCGGGTTTACCATGGTAAGTGTTTTTCATTGTTTTATTGCGACCTGCGTTGTGAGGGCACCAGAGTCGCGTGGCGCCACGACGCAATGAAAATCACCCGTCAACCTCCACCCAATTCTAGCGCCACCTTCAGGGCGCAACCTAGTGCACCGTCTCCTAAATCCCTTGGGCTCCGCCGCAGGTCAGTTGGCTGTTTTTCAAGGCGCGAGCGAAGCGCCGCTATCTGGATCATAGCGGTCGATCCGCCGCGGCGGAGGAAAAACAGCCAACCGGCCGCGGCCCGCAGGGTTGCGTTGAAAATGGGTCGGCTGCTTCGTTGTTCGTCAGTCACGTATCGATCCAGATATGCTCCTTCCTCCCGCCTTGCAGACGACCCATTTTGAACGCAACGGAGCCCAAGGGATTTAGGAGACGGTGCACTAGTGCTGAGCGGAGTACCCAGGGTGAACTCAGGTTCACCCTGGGCTGAGCTCTCATGCCGCTTCGGCTTCGGGGCGCGTGATTCAGCGTCATAGTACGTGAAGAATGATCGGTTTGCCCGGCCCCCTACCGGATTAGGGAGCGGTCCCCTTATTCGGGAGCAAATTCCCTAGCGACAATTTCCTACATGCACAACCGCCTCAAAAAAAGCCCGGGCGATTCCGCCCCGATCCCCGCTCGTAGAAGCTAATTCGCATTTTCCGCCGGGCTGGCGCGCCTCCTGCTTATGGCCAAAGGACAGCATGTACGCTGTGATAACGCAATCACATAAAAACCAAGTATAAAGTATGGCAAAAGTTAGCAAGTCAACCGATTCATCGAGCCTAGCCGAGGTCGTAGATCGAATTCTGGATAAAGGTATTGTAGTCGATATCTGGGCGAAAGTTTCGTTAGTCGGAATTGAGCTCCTTTCAATCGAAGCACGTATTGTGATCGCTTCCGTGGAAACATATCTGAAGTACGCCGAAGCTATCGGTCTCACCTCCACCGCGGCCGCACCACCAGCTTAGTCTGACTGGGGCGATGATACCGCTCGCCGCTAGGCGGAGAACTCGAAACAGAAAGAGCTTCTCCGCCCTAGCAAACCGAATTCAGACTAAAATTCGAAACTAGAAGGACAGGCCACGATGCTAAACAATATAACCGACGGTATAATCCGGTTAACGGAACAGATTTCCGATCTCCGGCGTAATCGCGCTGCTCTGACAAGCGAATTGATGCTCGCGAGAGCCAATCTGGGAACCACGGTCTCAGGAATGATCGCAGGCTTCCAACGCGATCGGCAGGAAATGGGAGAAAAATGCAAGACCGAACTGGCCCAATCAAGGGCCGATCGCGAGAGCACGATTTCGGAAGTGATGACCTGGTTTCAACTTGACCGTCAGGAGATGGGAGAACAAACGAACGCGAAACGGCGGGAATATATCTCTGAGGTCAAGGAAGCCGTAGAGGCCTTGCGGCAAAATACGATTAAGCTGCGCGCTGAATTCTCTTCAGACATTAAGGGGGCTCACACCGCTTGGTCTGGTTTTGCCAACGGGACAACTCCAGCCCGCAATCGCTCGACAAAACGCACGCGCGAAACTGACGGAAACAGCAAACGTAAAAAAGTTTAAAATTACTCCAGGAATAACAGAGCACCTCAGCCCAGCCATTCTAGTGCGACCAGTATTCTCCGGATCCTTGATCTGCACATGAAAGGCTCGGTGTCACCATTCAGAAAATCGAAAAGCTTTCCCCTCTTACACCAATAAAACCCTCGGTCGGAACCGTTCCATCTCGTTTGGTAGGTGGCCGGAACCGCGCTAAGAGGGGGGCGACAACGACTAAGCCCGGTATTTCAGCACCAGGAATTTACCACCCACCGCGACAGGCCATACGGCGCAAGACGCCCCTCCTAGCAGGCAAGCAAAGTTTATAAATCGTTAGGACGACTTTCGCTGGGGAAGTAGAATGACGCTTTCGACGGCAGCCGGTTTTTGTTCTGCGCCGACCAGATCAGCGGGAAACAAATCCGCCAACCTCCAGATGCGCATCCACACGATCGCGGGATAATTGCTTGTATTTTTGTGTAATTGTGAAATTTATTTTGACCGGCCCAGACCGAGATGGCAGGATCCGAAATTAATCTTCGACGAACGCGCAAGGACAGGAAAGTTTTGTCCTGGAAACGATCAAAGGCCGGGAAGAAGACTGATAAAGCCTCTTTGAAGAGAATAACTAAATACCCGCCGAAAAAGCAAACCACAATAACTTGAAACATCCTCAATAAAATGAATCTGACACCTTCTGAGCCTGCTGCTTCTACCTCCATTTCTGCCAAGAAGTCCGTCAAACGGAAAGCCGCTTCCACCGTGCTATCAGGGATAGCAGTCTCCAAAAACACTGTGGGAAAAAATACGAATGCGCAGCCTAGCAACGAACAGGTCGCGTTGCGTGCCTACTTTATTGGTGAACGCCGAAGGAAGCTTGGACTTCCTGGCGATGAAACCTCGGATTGGGTTCTGGCCGAGCGAGAAATATCCGAAGAACTAAAGGCCAACTAAAAGCACGTGCCGCGAGGCGTCGGCGGCCTGTATGGCAGTCAAACTCGGGCGTCGGTGAGCTCCTGCACGCCTGCGCTACTAGATCCTTTCGCAGAAACGTTCATGCCCTACTAAGTTGTATTGCCTCTGCCTGACGTTGGGTCCGTTCTCGAAACCGAGAAAGAGCCAGTGTTAAACATAGCCCTCCTCATTTTATCTTTTCCGTACAGCCGGCCGTCTCTAGACTCCACCCGTTCCAGACGCAGTTCGTCAAGGGCATCGTTTAATTCTTCCGTAGCGCACACTTGCGCCCATCGACTGGTTTCACTTACGGTTAACGCTCTCATCTGTTTCTTTCTTTCATCATGGCTAGGCAATAAAGGCATGATCCCGTGCTAGATTTGGGCCGATTTCGGCCAACGGGTTGCTCTCGTGCGAGACTTCGGAGCCGATTGCAGATTCCATAACCCATATATACGATAATAACTCGCATTACAATATTTACAATATCATTCAGTATGTCTTAGCGCCGAACGCAGCATGTGCGTACCACGGCAGTGCGAAACGACATGGCTTGGAGTATTTTCGCCATGGCTTCCTTTCGAGCACATGCCCTGGTTTCTATGGTCGCTTTAGCGCTGCCCGCCCGGATTTAGGTAACTCACCTCACCGAACTTGCCTCCCTGGCTAAACAAAAGGGAGAAGGTTCAAATCGGAGAAGAATCTCAGCAATATCGGAACGCCTCGGGGAGTAGCCTGAATCCAACCTAAGGGCAGTGTGAAAGGTAATTTCCTTCCGTCTAAATCAGGAAAAAGGACCATATGAAAAGATGTTTCCTCTTGGGATTGGCAACGCTTGGATTGTTTGCCTTAACGCCCAACCAATCGCGAGCAGATGATGGATTTCGAATTTACGTAAATCCGGGGTACCAACAATACAGGCCATATTACTATGGTGACGACCGTTACCGCCACTATCGTCACGCAGACGAATATCGATGGCACCGCTGGCATCATCGGCGCTACCATGATCAGGATTACGACCGGGACTGATGCGCACGGTTTTCTCTCGGAGCATTAACTTCCTCGGTAACAATCGAAAAATGACTTAGTCGATCGAGGCGGGATCGAGGCAGCTGATGCAGCCATCGGTCCCGCCAAGGACGGGTTGAACAAAAGTTCCGGCGAATTGATCTGACCGCCACCTGCCTGGGAGTGGCTGCTGTGAGGCTCACTCCTGCCTATATTGTAATGATCCTTCCTCCTTGGCGGGCCTAAGGGCGCCCGGCTGTACGCGAACCGTCCCGCTTTGCCTCTTCTTCACTCGGCAAACCGGGACGGTTCGCTTACCCTGACCACAGCTTTCGGTATGCACTGCTTCGTTTTTTTGCCTCAAAAAAAGGCTACTCCGGATTTGCCTCAGGAAAAATAGAGTCTCGATCAGGAATTTTTCGTACTTCTGTTGGTTATGAACCCACAAGAAGCCCGTACTCTCCAACTTAATGAGATGGTCGTCTGGACCCCGGATGGGATGAAGGGTGAAGTAACCGCAGAGGACGGTTCCGGCGTCAGAATCGGCTGGGAAGATGGCCAGTCTGGCTACTATCGATTTACCGACCTGCTGTCTCAAATCGAGCGATTACATGTTCCAAGAATTGGAGCGAGCAGCTCTTTGCACCCCGAAAAACCGTAAAACTCCGCAACCCCTGGGCCGAAGATTCGGGAAGGAACAGAAGAACGCCAACTCTGATTAAGGAGATGGCGTTCTTCACTAGCTCACTCAGGGAAGTAATATCTTCGGCTAAGTTGCCAGCTTTACCCGACAGATCCAAGTCCTGCAAAGCGTTCTCGGCTGCACTGAAGGCCACATCATGTGCATACTTTTCACGGTAGCGAGAACCTTTCGTCCGATATCCACCCTCTCGCCCGCAAGCCCTATTCTTTGCCTTCGTACTTGAACGACAGATTCACCCGCGCGCGGAAAGCGGTGACTTTGCCGTCTACGATCACCAAATCGAGTTTGCTCACTTCCGCGACGCGCAGGTCGCGCAGAGTTTTTGATGCGGTTTCCACTGCGTGTTTCGCGGCATCCTCCCAGGAATTCTCGCTGGTGCCGATGATCTCGGTGACGCGGTAGACTCTGCTTGTGCTTGCACTCTTACTCACTGTATTCTCCTTTACTGTTTGTCGGTTGTAATCGGTCGGCAGCGGCAGACCGAGCCGCTAGCCACTCATCCTCAAATAATTCGAAACGCCATGCTAGAGTACCGCATCAAGCTCAAACACGCACTATAGACCGTGACTGATGTTCAATAAATTCTCTCTGGCAGTTCCATGAAGGCAAGGCTAAACGAACCAGAAACGTTACGCGCATCCTGCCTCGAAGGTCCCGCAGCACACCTTGAAACGAGCCAGCATCGAATCCTCGGGCGTCTGAAACTTCAGCGGGACGGTGGCGATGGAGGGTCATCGTTGAGCGGCGGACGGGTAACACGTAGAGTAATAAATCTTATCTATGAGCACAATTACCCGACAGGAGTTAAAGGAAAAGCTGGATCGCGGCGAGGACTTTAAGCTGATCAATTGTTTGGAAGACTGGATGTTCCGCGCTAAACATATTCCCGGTTCTCTCCATTTTGAGAGCCTCAAATACGCTCTGGATACGCTTAATCCCAAGGAGGAGATCATCGTCTATTGCTCGAATTCCGGCTGCACTGCCAGCGTGCTCGCGTATCAACAACTCTTCGAGCACGGTTTTCAGAATCTCAGGCATTACGCGGGCGGAATAGCGGACTGGGAGGACGCCGGGTATCCTCTTGAAGGGGAACAAATTGATCGGACGCCATCAGAGCCATAAGGTTCGCTACCACTCATCAGTAAATCGCCCAGGAGCACGCACTCAGATGAGGGAATCGGAAATCTTCACCAAACGAGCGACGACTCAATTTCGATCGGGTCTTGAAGGCGGTGAAACAGGGACACACCCTTACTCTCACCTATCGGAACAAGCCGCTCGCTCGCCTTTCGACCAGGGCAGGAGAGCGAAGCGGCTAAGGAGAAACGCTAAAAAAAAGCCGCCGCGCGCTAGCGTTGGTGATTGTCACGATGGCCTGGTATTGTCGGGAGTCGCACGCTGCGGGTCGATGGGCCTGATTTCAAGGAACAGGCCGCAGTCTAGACAGGGATTGCCTGTGGCGATCTGTGCGGCTTCGTCCAGGTTGTCAGCGAGAATGAACCAATAGCCGCCGATGACTTCTTTGGATTCGCCGAAAGGGCCGTCTGTTATGACATTTTGCCGCGCAATCGTTTTGCCCTCATACATGAGTCGTTGCCCGCGCTTCATCTTTCCCTCGCTCACCAATCGATCCAACCAGATATAAAATTGGTCGATCGCGTTCTCTATTTCATCCAGCGAGCAGGCTTTGTCCCATTCTCCTCTGGAAATTACCAAATACTCTGCTGGAGGAGTTCGTTCGCTCATGATGGTCTGTTTTGCCGGTTACTCGAACAATCCAATGCTCCAATAGCATAAGCAGATCAACCATGTTTTGGTGTTGCCCTCCCCTTCAGCACCTCCAACCCGAAGGAATCCCGCTTTACCTCCTGGCTTTGAAACGCCGGTGTGAATTTCTATTGTTCTATCGTTCTATCGTTCTATTGGCCACCTTGTTCCTTGTGAGCACCCCACTTGGCTGGCGCCATCTGTTGGATGAAAGGAACTTCTAGTTCCTGAGAAGAGGACACTTCCTTCCATAAAAATGGACGATCTTTTTGCGGTCCAAGCTTGAGCCCCTTCAATGCTTCCTCTACGGAATTGAGAGCGGCGTTGAAACGCCGGGTCCCAACCTTAGGCCCCTTCGGGTTAAACATCTCAAACTGCCCTTAACCTAACCTAAAGCCATTCACGGCTGACCCGAATGGCACGAAGATAAGCGTCGAAGGTTCCCGGGGACAGAGCAAATCGAGACGATTCGCCTACTTTCGGAGGAGCCGTTTGCCCTGAACTTTCCTTATCTTCGCGCCATTCACGGCTGACCCCCTATCGATCCTCCGGAAGACTAGCTCGGGTGCAAGATAATTTTGCCGCGGGTCCGTCCACCCTCGGAAAGTTGATGAGCCTTCCTGACATCACTCAGCGGGAGGACCGCTGCGAGATGCGTTTTTAGCTTACCCGCGGCGATCAACTGGTTTATTTCGCGTAATTGCTGCCCGCTTGGTTGCACGCCGATCATCGAGGCGCGGATGCCATAATTCTCCGCTTTTTCGTTAGATGGTGGCATGACAGTGGTTACTAAACATCCGCCGCGACGTAGCGTTTCAAACGATCGCTCCAAAGTGTCGCCGCCTACCGTGTCGTAAACGACATCAACCTCACGCACTCTCTCTTCGAATTTCTGCCGAGTGTAATCGATAAATTCGTCTGCGCCCAAGCTTCGGACAAACTCCTCGTTCTTGCCCGAAGCCGTGGCGATTACAAATGCCCCCTTCGCTTTGGCGAGTTGCACTGCCATTGAACCCACACCACCCGAAGCGCCGATGATCAGGATTCTTTGGCCGTCTTGGAGATGTGCGGTGTCAAAAATTGCTTGCCAGGAAGTCAAGGCGCCTACTGCGACCGCTGCTACACTGTCAAAGTCGAGGCCTTCCGGTTTCGGCGCAATTTCATCGGGCTTGGCAATAGTATATTCCGCATAGCCGCCGTTGCGCTGCAAACTGACGTATCCGTACACCGGATCGCCTGCATGAAAGTCTCGCACGTCACTACCGATTTCGTCGATCGTGCCGGCGATTTCGCAGCCGAGCACAATCGGCAACTGCAATCCAAACATTTCACCTAGTCCGTTACGGATTTTCCAGTCGACCGGATTGACGGCGGCCGCGCGATTGTGCACGAGAATCTCGTCTGATTTCGGTTTGGGACGTTCAATATCAGCGTAGGTCAGAACACTTAGATCACCATATTTACTGATGGTTACTGCTTTCATCTCTAATGCTAATCTCAGTCACGAAACACGAAATCCAAAAACTAAAACGCGTTATTTAGAGGCAATCCTCAACTTTCCGCAGTTACCGGGGGAGAGTTATCGCCAGTCGTCGCGCCCTTCTCAGGAACCAGAAGGTCCTTTCATCCAACAGATGGCGCCAGCCAAGTGGGTTGCTGACAAGGAACAAGGTTGCCAATAAGAACTTCACACCGGCGTTTCAAGGCAGGAGGTAAAGCGGGACGCTTTACGTAGGCGACGAATCAATGCAGTAAGTGAAGCGTCTCGCTCGCTTTACCCTTCTTCGATGTTCCCTCTGCGAAACACCCGGTCCTGCGGGTAGGTGCTGAAGGGGGCCGCAGAAAAATCGGGTAAGCAACACAGAACGATGGCGTGATGAACTCTACGTCGCAACAGCGAGGTTGTAACCGTGCCGCGCTTCAAACGATCCGCCGCGGTAAAAGCCGTCCTGCCATCTTGATCAAGGTAGTGATCCTCCTCCAAGTTGAGGAAGCAAATGTGAATTCGGAATCGTCAATCCCCGCATTTGGAGTTACCTATTTGAACGCGTGCCCGTCGCCAAGTGCGCGACGCATCACGGGATTTTGGTTTTGCGACCTTATGCCCGCATGACGAAAAGAGCGGCAATGCTGCGGATTGGCGGAAAGGATTCTGCGTTGGATTGCATGAAGCCGGTCAGGACGTTTGCTGCCTCGTCACGTTCGGCCATTGTTGATCTGCTTAAAATCCGGGAATAAAACGGTCTTGATCTTCGCGGCGAAGAAGGCGAATCCATACGCTGGTTACTGACGGACCGCGCTTCGAGCATCGGATCGTCTATCGGATCCGCTTCGAAACGTGTAATCGATTCGTTGGCTTATCTGGAAATTAATGAAATGAAATGGAACTCCTCCCATGAACGACCTGCGCATCATTTCTTTTTTGCCCGCAGCAACGGAGATGGCTTGCGCCCTCGGTTTGGGGAAACAGTTAGTAGGCGTCACCCACGAGTGTGATTTTCCATCACTGGCTCGGAGCAAGCCAATCGTCGTCCGTAATGCGCTGGCATTGGAAAAAATGACGATGCGAGAAATTGACGTTGCGGTGAGCGAATGTATCGGCAGCGGACTCAGCCTTTATGAAGTGGACGAACGCCTTCTGGAAAAACTCGCTCCGACGCATATTCTGACGCAGGCGCTCTGTCAAGTCTGTGCGCCTTCTGGAAACGAAATCAACCAAGCGCTGAACAGACTTCCTTTCAAACCCGAAATCGTTTGGTTCACACCTCACTACCTCGAAGACATTTTTGACAATCTCCGAGAACTGGGGCAGTTGGCAGGCCGTTTTGGTAAAGCGCAAGATTTAATCGATTCCGCACATGAAAGGCTGCAAAAGACAGCCGAACTTGTCCGAAATGAACCACTTCGGCGAGTCCTTTGTCTGGAGTGGCCTGATCCCTATTATTGCTGCGGTCATTGGGTACCTGAAATGGTCGAAATAGCTGGCGGTGAGGATGCATTGGGCTGCAAGGGAGCCGATTCGGTCAGAATACCTTGGTCCGAAATTGCCTCATGGTCACCGGAAATATTGATTGTTTCGCCTTGCGGCTTTGGGACCGAGAAAGCTATTGAGCTCACCAGGTCACTGCTCGGGCAACCCGGTTGGAGTGAACTTCCTGCCGTTCGTCACCAACGTGTCTTTGCCGTGGATGCAAACGCCTATTTTGCGCGTCCTGGCCCGCGTGTAGTCGACGGTGTCGAACTGCTCGCGCATCTTATCCATCCCGAAATTTGCCCTTGGAATGGACCAACTGACGCTTTCTTACCAGTCCGCGCTTCATGACAGCATGACGGCTCCAACGCCATAGGAGCGACCGGCTTATTTTCCAATTTACCTCTTTTGTCTCGCCAACCCGCTTAAATACTCAATCCTCTGTCCAGTTTCCGAGTATCTTCGCCTTTACTCCCAACCGCTCCGGCGGCGACTTGCGAAAGAATCCGGATCCAATCTCTTTATATGAAAAAAACAAGACGCAGTACACGCAGAGCTCGCTCCCGTAGAGAGTCACCTGTGCTCCAGGCGGTTCGGCTGCCCACGATTATGACCGAATTGATGTTTGCCTCGGTGGAAACGATCGCCCGCAGAAGCTGGATGATGGCGCAAGGCAGGTGCTCGCCAGCGGAATTTGCGAGGATGGTGCTGGAAAAGCAACAGGCCCTCTCTTTATCAGGGTTCGCGCTCCTGAGAGGCGCCTCCGCGGCGTCGATACTGGCTCCCTTCCACCGTGGCGCGACGGCCAACGCGAAGCGCTTGCGCCGTAGAAAGACGAAATCGCCCCGATGTGTTTAGCGGCGGTTATAAGGCCTTCAGCGACGAATCAATGCAGTAAGTAAAGCGTCGTATGTGCTTTAGCATCGGTCTTACGGCCCGAAGGGCCCGGCAGTTTGGACATCTCGGGAGGCCCGAAGGGCCGAGGAAACATAGCCCAGGCTTCAGCCGGCTTCAGCCAGGCTGAAGCCCATGCGCGTCAACATAAGGCAGCGAGCTTCTGGAAGAAGTTTGGGCGCCGTCTGGAATCGTAGCGGCAAAAATACAGAAAGTGATCTAACCAGTTGCGATGAGGAGAGGCGGCGATGAGAGGGAGCAAACGGCAGAGATAGGCAGAGATCTTGAGCGGGCTCAGGACGGTGGCAGTTTGGGTATAGCCTAGCGGACGAAATCGATTCTGGAGAAGAGCGATGGCCAGTAATTTGGCGGAAATCTGAATGAGGACCCACAGGGGTTTAGAGTGAGGCAATTGACCGACTTGGAAGTGAGATTTCCAGCTTTTGAAAAGCACTTCGATTTGCCAGCGTGTGCCGTAGGCTTCCAAGAGTTGTTGGGCCGTGGCATGGTGGGCTGGGACATTGGTTAAAAGGATCGTCCAATCCAGGAGTTTGAGATAACGTTGGGAAGGGCGCAAGGAACGGTCGCGCTGAGCGCGGGCTTTGGCACGGCGACGGCGTTGAGCGGCCAATTGCGCTGGTAGTCGCAATGCGACCAAGCGCAAGGCTAAGCGTTCTTGAGAGCCGGCCAATACCTCCAGGGAGCAAAGTTGGGGATTTTGTTGCAACAAAGCCAACAGATCCAGGGGTTGGTTGGTTTGAGGATCAAAAAGCCCTAAATCGTTGCGCCAACGGCTCAGAAAGTAGGCGCCCTGAGCGATGATCTGACGCCAAACCTTCAAGGCCGCATAACCCAGATCCCGGATGACTAGATCCCCGGCTTGGAGATGCTCAAGAATAAGTGGAGAGGCCTTCTGATCATTATCTTTGGCCGCACCCAACTGGAAATGGATCCAGCGCTGAGCGCATAAATCGAAGATCGCTTGGATTTTGAGGCCGGCGGTGGAGGCCCGGCGTTGGTTGCCGCAACCGGCAAAATGCTCCGCCAGGGCCGGGTGCAGCGTCAGGACCGTACTATCTTGGAGTAGCACGCGCTTAAAGCGGCCTAAAAACTCGGTCGAACAATCCGATCCGCACAGGTTGGCCAAGACCGCGGCCAGGGTGAGATGCAGAAAATCTAGCAAGCGCTGATTACAGCGTCGATGGAGGGCTTGTTTGCTAAAAAGCTTATTTTGCAGGGCGCTCAATTGGGCCGCCCAATGATGCAAGGAGTAGTGGGTAGAGGACAGGCTCAACAAGAGGGATTGAACAAAAGCTTCCAGGGAAAGCTTTTTGGGCCGGCGTTGGAAAAAACCGGAGGTCTTCGCCAAGGAAGGCAGAGGCAAAAGCGCAAGTAAGGATTGCATTATGATATAGTATAAATACTATATACAAGGAGCGAGCTTTTTTCTCCTCTTTCTCTAGGTTAAGATCCCCTCGCCATGGGCTACCCCGTCAAACTTCAGAAAGTTGAGCGCCCCACCAACCGCAGCTTCTATATTAATTTGCCCGCCGCTTTAGCCGACAGCATTCAATTGGTAAAGGGCGAGGACCTTGAATGGTTTATCGAAGATAAAAATACCCTCGTCCTTCGTCGAAAGAATCCTGTCAAAGCTCTCAAACTCAAGCACTAATACCTTATGTTGACGCGCATGGGCTGAAGCCTGGGCTTGGGGATTTAAACGCGTCCAGCCCTGAAGGGGCTTCGGAAAGGCACGCCACGCGGTGACCAAAAGTAGCGCATTTTGACAATAAATCCGCGAACACTCTAAATCTAAAAGGCATCGGCCGCCTCTTCAGCTTCGGGCGAATGTCGGTGGGAAAAAACCAGGCTACAACCTGGTGTGTGTTTAGCGTCAGTCCTACGCCCGAAGGGCCCGGCCCTTCGGGCCCGCTAGATAGATGCAAGGCGTCTCGCTAGAGACAGGAAAAGTCGGTACAGTAATCCTCGTCCTCCCTAACCATGGCACTTTGTACGTGCCTGACTTCATCGCAATTCGTCCGTGCACATCGATCAAAAAGTGATAGTCGTCCGAATCCCAAGAACTGCCGCATTGTTGGACCCGTTCTGAGCACTCGGCGTCCAGATGTACTGGAAGTCCGGTTGTAAAGTCCACCATGGTACAATAGAGAAGTTGTAAGTCGCCTCTAATACAGTCTCGCTACTGAAGCCTGGATTACCCTGCAAAACTTGAGCATTGCTGAAATCTCGACTGATGGATGAATGCGCGACCGCAATTCCAGCGACGTCCCGGATTCGGCCGGGAATGAATCCTCTGAAATTAAAGCCTCCGTCAATATACCAATTTACGAAATTGATATCGCCCGGAGCCCCGCCGCCTCTGACAAACATGTCGACACTTCGGCCTCCTGATTGAATGAGCTCCTGATCAACCACACCGTAAATTCCGTAGTCAATTCCCCCACTTTTCAGGGATCCAGTCCCCAGAGCCGCTTGAGCTTGGGAATTCCAGGTATCGAAGTTTCCGGTGTGCACGAAAGAGCCAAGTTTGTAGGTGCCTTTCAATCCTCTATCGCCAGGCGATTGGCCTAAGAGAAAACCAATTTCCGAAAAGATCAGCGCTCCGTCTGTGGTGCTTAAACGCCTCCAAGGAGTATGGGGCCAGCTATGCACTGCTGGAACTGGCCAAGGAACTTGGACTGGACCGGGCTCTTTACTCGCGCAAAGAAGCCTGGGTCCAGGATTGCCTGGCGATGATCGTCGGACGCATCGTCTATGCCGGCAGCAAACTGGCGCTCTCCAACCAGTGGAAAAACACCGCTCTGTGGGAACTGTCGGGCGTGGAAGGCAAAGTCGATGTTGACCTCCATTGTTATCTCCCAATGGATCGGCTCCTGGAGCGCCAGAGCGCGATCCAGCGTACTTTGGCAGCTCGTCATCTCCAGGATGGTCACCTGGTGCTCTACGACATTACCAGCAGCTACTTTGAAGGAGCCTACACCCAGAGCGACATCGTCACCTTCGGCTATAATCGCGATGGCAAGCGAGGTCACGAACAGATCGTGATCGCTTTACTCTGCAGCGCGGAGGGTTGTCCGGTCGGAGTCGAAGTTTTTGCCGGGAACACTCAGGACGCCTCCACGGTGCCTGAGAAGATCGCCCAATTGCAGCGCCAATACGGATTAAAAGAAATTATCTTTGTCGGTGACCGGGGCATGATTACCAAAGCGGTGGCTGACAAGATCAAGGGGACCGAAGGTCTGCACACCATCTCGGCATTGACGAGATCGCCAGATTGTCGAACTGCTGGAACGCAAGGTCATCACCCCGGAGCTTTTTGATGAGGAAAAGATCGTTGAGGTCTTTGACCCCGAAGAGCCCAAGCGGCGTTATTGTCTGTGCCGCAACCCGCTGACCGCCGGGCGCGAAGGCCAGACGCGTGAGCGGCTTCTGGAGCGCACCCGCGCAGAACTTGCCAAGATCGCCGCCTCAAAACGTCGGGCCAGTGCCAAGACGCTCGGAGCACGCGTGGGCCGGGTACTGGAGCGTTCCAAGATGGGCAAATTCGTCCGCTGGGACGTGATCGATGGACGGCTCTCCTGGAGCTTTGATCAGGACAAGATCGTGGCCGAAAAACTCTTCGATGGCTGAAGTTGAGGCCATGATTATTTTCTTCCTGGCTCTGCGCATTGCCGCCGTAGATACCGGCTTGAAAATAGAACTTGGATGTCGGTTGAATCGAGAGCCGGACGCCCGGAACAGCTTCCGGATAGATCGGAGGGTTCGGAAGATTTGATCCGACCAGAGTAAAGGCGCCGAATGTGCCGCTCAAAAAAAGCGAGGAATAACTTGAGGTAAAGAATTCTGCGTCGGCAGCCAAAAGACCTGCCCGCAAGGAGGCTCGTTGCTGCCAGAAGGATTGTTCAAACCAGAGTTCCTGAAGTCGGATGGTATTAAACCCCGCGATGTTGCTCGTATTGCTGATATCACCTACGTATTGAGCGGACAGACTGGGCCCAAAGATCCAAAGGCTGTTCGCGTGGATTGAGCCGCCGGTCCACCAGTTGGTCAGCCGTTCAAGGTCGATATCGAGCCCTACGTTCAGGACGCCATCGAAGATGACACCTTGGCGCATGCCCCCTGAAACGTTTCCCATCACTTCTGCAATCAGAACGGGTGAGATAGAAAAGCCGTGATACATAATCTGGTTGCGCAGATCATTCATATCGCCCAACAAGAGCGGCCGCTCCCAGACTGATCCTGGCTGATAGTTAAGGCCCTCAGGTCCAATGTGAGGACCAGCTTCTGGAATCGGTCCGCCGGGAATGACGTAATCCGGTCCGGGAAAAAGGCTCGTTGCAGCCAGGTTTTTCTCCATTCCCTCAAACAGCACCGCGCTAAGAACGAGCAATATTCGTTTCATTTTTGAAGAGTAGATTTCTTTCGAATGAGCAGAGCGCTAAGCAGTCGCAACAGCTGAAACTGCCTCGCGTTTGACGACCGTTGAACGCCACCGAGTGATGAGCCAGGCGCCTCCGACGTAAATGAGAGCCAGAGGCGGGATACAAAAGCCTTCCCAGCTTGGGTAGAGTCCAAGCCAAAGGCCGGCCCAATCTGGTAGATGCACATTTGGAATCGGGTGCACCGGTATCCAACCCACAGTCTGAAATAGGCGAACGGTTTGACCGATGAAACTCACCATGATGGCGACGACCAAGAGCCCAGTGAAAACCAGGAGTTTACGGTAAGGAAGTTTCAGTCCGAATTTGAAAGTTAGCAGCCCCACCAAAGCGATACCCGCAAGGGCCGCTGCGCCACCAATCGCCACCGCCGGAATATTGCCCTCAAGAAGCAGCGATTGGAGGAACAAAGCTGTTTCAAATCCCTCCCGGTAAACAGTCAAAAATCCGACCCCGAGCAACGCCAGGCTCTCCCAACGAGACGATGTCACATTCTGCGCTGCCTTCGAGAGAGCGCGTAACTTGGCATTCCAGCCGGTCCAATAAAATCGGTGAAAGACCCAGTTGGTGACAATAAGCAGGATAATCACCGCGAGCACCGAAACGAATGCTTCGAGTTTCTCTCCGAACCGGCTCAACGACTGGATCGCCGTGCGCGACAACCAGAATGTGATGATCGTGACTAACACTGCCAGCCAGGCGCCAAGCCAGATTCCTTTGCGGATTTGTGCATGATCTCTACCACGTAACCCTGCCAATAAGGCAGCGAGGATTACGACCGCTTCCAAGCCCTCTCGACCAACAATGCCAAAGGCGGTAAATCCGACGGTCGTGGGCGAGACCGCCACCTTGAGCAACTCCATACATTGATCGAGGTTTTGGAGAGTACGAGCGTAAGCGGCTTCAACCTGGTCCATCGGAGCCCTGCTATCCAACAAGGCCTTAATTCCAGGATTCGCACCATCTCCCTCGATGAAACTCCGTTCAGCACCGTACCCCAGAGCGGGATTACGCGGCAGAACCCGTGGTTCAATTTCGGTATCAAAAGCGGTGTAAGCATTCAGACGCTGGGATTCCGCTTCCTGCCAACGGTCGGATTTCGCCGCCGCTAACGAATTGCCAAGAGACGTTCGTACCTCCAAAGCGGTCTCATCAATGACATCTGCGACATCCCCGGTTCGACGGGCGCTGATCTTAAATTCGTTCTCAAGAATCTTCGCTATCCAGTCCGCTTGATTCTGGATTTTCTCCTGGGGCGCAAAATGAATCAGCATCGATCGTAGGCCGGCCAGTTCGTGGTCCAGAAGATGGCGATACTCTTGGTAAGCTTTTGGTTCCTCCTGTTTCCAAACGGGAGCCAATTGATTTACCAAGGTCTGCGCTTGATCGCTAAATTGTGTCGCTTCGCGATACTCCAGCGGAATGATCAGCTCTCCGTTATGCACTCCGTTTTGGTATTCGCGTGGAACAAGCTTTATAAAACGGACTAGCAGCCGCTGCATTCGGCCAATATCCTTTTCGGTTAGAAGATTCGGTAAAACGGACTCGATTTCGCCACGCCACGCCTCGATCGCGTCGGCGTTCTGCTTCAACACGGCATTGCCGAGCCATTGCATCGGTCCCGGCAAAGAACCAGCGGCCTTCACCGCGCCCTCTTGAAGCAAAGACAAGGGAAAATCGGCCAAGGCGCGAATTTCCGCGCTGTAAGCTTCAATCACCTCTTTTGTCGCAATGTTCTGGGTCACCTGCTCCTGCAAAAAGTCGAGCAGTTGTCGAACACGCATCGTTTGCCATTGCAGATAATGCCTGGCTAACGAGTGACTGACCTCAGGACTCTTTGCCCGATCGACGTCCGGTGTTTGCAAAAGCATTTCACCCGCGGCGCTGTTAGCAAATTGAGGAAGGCTAATCAGCGTTCGCCACGTTAGGGCTCCTTGAAGATCACCCGCTTTTTGGCACCGGAGCATTTCCAACGCTGCCAGATGCTCGATCTGTGCACGCGCCTGGCCAATTTGCGCAGCGGTGGACAGGCTTCCTCTATCGCTATCGATCAGTGGCAGCGCTTCCGCACCCCGGATGTATGGCTTCAGCCCCTCTAATAGCCCGGCAACGTCTACCGTCGAAACGGTTGACCCGGAATAACTATCCAGCAACGCGTCGTCTAATGCTCCCTCGATCTTGTGAAAATCGTCCGCTAAATCGACCCGACAAGTTAGCGATGCTGCCAAAGCAATCGAAAAGATCGCCACCACGGCCCGAAGCAGGATATTTCGAATCGGCTTCACGGAAAAAGGAAAAGAGACACCTGGATTAAAAGTCGCGAGAATCAGCTCAGAGTCGGCTTTGGCGGGATTCTGAGATTTAAAATTGCCGCCAACTGGCGCAGATGCGGATCGAGCTGATCAGTCAGTGTTTTGGCCTGAAGAGCCAATTCTTCGATCTGAGGAATCGACATTTTTCCGCCATTGCGTCTGTCACGTTCATCCACGCGCAGGAGAAAGCTTAAGATGCCGTCATATTCATACTTCAACTGCTTGGCCAAGGCAGGGTTCTGGGCTTGGGCCCGCGGCAGAATGGCGTTGCAGACCAGAGCCAGACTGGACATGATCCCTCGCATATCGAGAACCCGGCTTTCGGCGACATACCGGCCTTCAGACGCAATTGGGTCGTAACGTGAGTTTTTCCAATCATCGAAGTATCCATTCAAAGTAGGGGTCATCCAGATCAGCGCACCGACGCATTCATCCAAGGTCGGCTGCCAGGCCCTGGCAACCGTAAGCAGCTCGTCGAGTTTGCGCGCGCATTCATCCGCGGAAGCGGTTAGTACATCTGCGCGTGGCAGGACCTGCACCGGTTTCAATTTTTCTGCCGCAGCTGGACTTAGCTTTCTGACCAGATACGATTTGGTCCCCCAGAGCGCCGGTTCGATGACGTAGTGAAAAAGATTACCACTTCGATCGCTGATTATCTTCCCATCGCGCGTCCTAAGAACCATCGGGGAGTAGGGTGAATCGGTCGATGCTTCGGACTTCGCAACACCTCCATCAAGATAAGTGTCAAAAGCCACCATGGCCTTCGTACCGGCAGTAATACC
The DNA here is from genome assembly GCA_963742335.1 of uncultured Verrucomicrobiae bacterium. Classification (GTDB taxonomy): domain Bacteria; phylum Verrucomicrobiota; class Verrucomicrobiia; order Chthoniobacterales; family JAFAMB01; genus JAFAMB01. Next base: position 22,882 of record CAVULL010000031.1, on the reverse strand, counting down.
TTCGATCGTTTCGTAGCCGTGGTTGTGATACACACGGTAGTCGTCCTGCATCTTGGTGATCAGTTGCAGTCAAATGCCGTGGACCTCAGTTTCGTGGCCATAGTCTGCCAGCAATTGGTTAACGGCGAATTCCCTCTTTGCTCAACCAATCGAAGACTGACGACGCCGTTTTTGGCCTTCAAATAGCCGTCGGGAAGGGGTCTATCGCGAACCAGGAGGCGGGTGCCAGCCGGAGAAAAATAGCCCAAGACAAACTCTCGCATGTTCATCTTATTGAGAATGACTCTCATTCTCAATTTGTCAACGCTGAACCTCCCCAAGCTTCGGTCGCGTCCTGGAGAAGCCGCCCGTCAACGTGGCAATCGCGAGACTTGAGAAGCCTTGAAGATTATTCGGGAGATTCAAAAAGAAGACCGGGAAAGGCAGCCAAAGAGTTGAATATTGAGATTTGACCCTTATCAGCCAGGCGTTACTCGCCGCATAATTCTGGCCCGGTGGTCAAGGACCAGATTGCGCGTTTTGGCGTTTCTTTAAGTAAAGCGCTGCTCAACCAGCTCGACCGGATGGTTCAGGAAAAGGGGTATCGAAATCGCTCGCTGGCCATCAGCGACATGATTCGCGACCATCTCGTCGGGCACCAACAGAGATAGGGGACGGCGAGATGGCCGGAACGATCACGATTGTCTACCGGCATGCATTCCACCCCAATTCGCCAATTTTGATACTGGTGCCGCCAAAAATCAACGCCGCGCGATGGGCTGGTTCATCAGTTAAGCCGGTGACGAGGCCGGCGCGCGATGATCTCCCAATTTTTTCAGAGGCAGACCCGAAAGAAGATTCGCCTCGATCTTCTCCAGCGACACACCCTTGGTCTCCGGAACGAAGAGCACGAAAAAAGCGATGAAGAGTATGTTCAAAGCTCCATAAAGGAGAAACGTATTGCCGTTCCCGAGTCCGGCGAGGAGTAACAGGAACGTCATACCCACAATGGCGTTGGTGATCCAGTTTGTCGCTGTGCTGAAGGTTACTCCGAGATCCCGCCCCGCAAGGGGATAAATTTCGGAGCAAATCACCCAAATAATCGGTCCGGCGCTCATCGCAAAACCAATGATGAAGATGAGCAACGCAAAGATAGCGAAATAACCAAGCTCGGGATGCCTTTCGATCCCCATGTTGAAGAGCGTTCCGACAGCAATCAGGGCGATGCCCATGGTGACGAAACCTGCATACATGATTGGCTTGCGCCCCAATTTGTCCACAAACGCAATCGCGATGAAGGTGGCAAGCACGTTAGTTATCCCGACGATTACCGTTCCCCACATTTCGGCATTCGTGGTCGCGAACCCCGCAATCTTAAAAATCGTCGGGGCGAAATACATCACGACATTGATGCCGGTCAGTTGCTGGATAGTCTGCAGCCCAATCCCCAGGCCAATGACGCGGCGGAAATCGGGACTAGTCTTGAGCATTCCAAATCCATTTTGTTTAACTTTCAAGTTGTCCTCGATTTCTTTGACCTGCTCAGCGATCTCGGCCTTATCAAGATGCATTCCCTCGAACACGGCCACAGCGCGATCTTTGAAACCTTTTAAGAAAAGCCATCGCGGGCTTTCGGGCAGGAAAAACACGCCCACGAACATGATCACGGCCGGAATAGAAATCACACCGAGCATAATGCGCCAATGGCCGCCAGTCATCCCTTGAAAGGTCAGATAGGTTGCGAGCCAAGTGTTGCTTATAAAGGCAAGCATGATTCCAACGGTGATCATTAGCTGATACATCGAGATAAGTGAGCCGCGCACCCTTCTCGGGGAAATTTCTGAGATGTAGAGCGGCGCCGTAAATGACGCTACGCCCACGCCGATACCAAGAAACAGCCGCGCGCCGATTAGCACGAGCTCTGAAGGTGAAATTGAACAGAGGATCGCCCCAACGGCGAAGACCACGGCGCTGATCAGGATTGTTTTACGACGCCCGAAGTGACTCGAGAGCATCCCGCTGATCAGCGTTCCAATCACTGCTCCCCACAGCAAGGCGCTTACAACAGCTCCTTCTGCTCCAATCGAGAGCTTGAAATCGTTCTTCAAAAAAGGCAGCGCCCCGGAAATGACACCGACGTCTAATCCGAAAAGAAGACCGGCGAGCGCCGCGGTCGCTCCGATGAAATAGATATGGAGCTTTTTGCGTAGTGGGGAGTCGGAATCCATGCGAGACCGTACCTAACCTTCAGACCTCCGACACGTTGTGGTCCCCCACCTTCCTCTTATCTTCTGCAGCAATGGCCTTCTTGAGCTGATCCACCAAGCGACGATGAGCTTTGGGATTGGAACCTGCCAGCGACTGCAAGTTCTCGATTAACTGATCAACGTCGGCCTGCGTAATACTTTTCTCCTGAGGCCCCTTGATGGCGGCAACAGCCACCTTCACCTGTTCAGAGAGCTGACGAAACTCTCTCAAAACGTCCTCCTCCTGGGGCGTGAGTTCACCCTGTGGGAAATGGGCAACGAGCACATCGAGAACGCTTATAATCTTTCCGAGTTGCTTTCCATAGCTGCCGACTTTTGTCAGCACATGGTTTTCGACCTGCTCATCTTCAGCATTGTACGTGATGAAGAACTGGGGATTGAAGAATCGTTGCCAATTCGTCACGGGGTTGTAGTTTTTGAGAGTATCGTAGTATTTAAAGGCATCCTGGAAAGGAAACCACATCTCTTGCGGATCTTTCATGCTGTCATCCTTCTCTAGCACTCGTCACTATACACGCTATATCGCATGGTGAAGGTCCTCTTCATCGTTGTCTTTCAGTTTTTCTCTATCGCAGATCACTGGCCCGCTCCTGGCCCTAGTGTCCTCTGACCCGATCTCAGAATCGCCAATACCGTGGGACCTTCGTCTTGTAGCGTCGGTATTCGTCGCCGAACCTGCGTTCCAGATAGCGCTCCTCGCGCAGGATGATGCCGTAATGGACGAGAGGCAGGCTCACTACCAGGAGCAGGATGACCCAATCGAGGGCGAAACCCAGGGCGACGCCAAGGAGCGCGAGGCTACCGCCGGCATACATCGGATTTCGCGTCCAGGTGAACATGCCGGTGGTCGCGAGCGCCAGTGTTGGCTGCGACGGTCGAGCGTTTGTGCCGATCCGCTGGAAGATGCGGTTGGCGCCGATCACCATTCCGATGCCCACAACGAAGGCTATGGCGCCGACCACGATCCGTCCCAGGAATAGAACATGGGCGAGCAGACCCAGAGGCATAAAGAAATTCAGGACAACTCCCACAACCAGAACCGAGAGCGGGACCAGCGGGGGGAAGATCATGAGGTTTGGCGTATCGCGAGCGGTATCGGTCATGGCGTCACTGCCTGGGATATTTCAGTCCGAGGAACTTCGACTACTCCTGCGCCCAAATCAATTGGTTCAGACCCGGCAATTGGGTTGTATCCAACGGGTTATAGTCGTCCGCTGTTGTTCCTGCGCTCCATTTACCGTTAACCTGGCATGTCCGGAATGGATATAAATTCGCTAGCGCTCGGGGCCGAATGGGAGCTAAAGACAGTGTCCCCCCAAAGCCAGTTTTCATGAATCTTAAAATCTTTTTGTTCGCGGCTGCTTCACTCCTGGACACCGCTTTGCTCTGCGCGGGAGACCAGCCGAACTCCGCTGACCTCCGGCAAGTCGCTGCCACCGTAGGCCGCTTGTTGGAGCACGGCCACTACAGCAGGTGGAAACTCGGGCCTGAAATGTCAGCGCGAATACTGGAGACCTACCTCGAGGATCTGGATTACGATAAGGTATTTTTAACCCAAGTCGATGTCATCCACCTCAGCGCTCACTATGGGGCCGACATCGGTGAGAGAGTCCTGCTCGGGGATCTTGACCCGGCCAAAGCAATCTATGACATTTTCAAGGCGCGAGTCGAAGAGCGGATCACGAAAGTCCACCAGTTTCTATGCAAGGACTACAATTTCACAAGCAACCGTTTCGTGGATCTGAACCGTCGAAAGAAACGGTGGGCGGCGAACGTCTATGAGTCCGACTCCCTCTGGACTGACAGGATCGAGGGCGAGCTTTTGCAGGAAAAGCTCAACAAATTCGCGGCGGCCGACTCAGGGACTAAGGTCCTGGCACGGAGGTACGAGCGGTTCCTTAAAGGCGTGGAAGAGAGAGGAAAGGAGGATATCGACGAGATTTTCCTTAACGCGGTCGCCGAATCCTACGATCCCCATTCCGAATACATGGGACCTTCGAACCTCGAAAGTTTTGAGATTAGCATGCGGCTTTCACTGACAGGGATAGGCGCCGAGCTGCGCTCCGAAGATGGATACGCGAAGATTCAGCGACTGGTGCCGGGTGGACCTGCTGAGAGGAGTGGGAAAATGAGGGCAGGCGACAAGCTTGTCGCCGTAGCTCAGGGAGAGAATCCGTTTATAGACGTCAGAGATATGAACCTGGACAAAGTCGTTGAGCTAATACGTGGCAAAAAGGGGACTGTTGTCCGCCTTCAGGTGGTTCCAGCGGGCGCAGTCGATCCATCCAAGCGGGGCGTTGTCGCGCTAGTCCGCGATAGCGTCAAATTAACCGATAGAGAGGCAAAAGCTGAAATAATCGAAAGAGTCCTCCCGGAGGGACGTGTCCGCCGTCTCGGATGGATCAGCTTGCCATTATTTTACCAGGAACCGGTAAAATTCGGAACGGGCAAGAGCGCTTCTCGTGACGTGGCAGCACTGCTTAATCGCCTGAATAAGGAACAGATCCAAGGACTGATTGTCGATCTTCGTGCAAACGGTGGGGGCTCACTTGATGAGGCTGTCAAAATGAGCGGGCTCTTCATCAAGCGGGGGCCGGTTGTTCAGGTCAAGGACTTCGACGGAAGCATCGATGTACTGAGTGACCATGATGGCAAAGCTCTTTATAGCGGACCTATGATTGTCCTTGTCGACAAACTAACCGCCTCGGCGAGCGAGATTTTTGCTGCGGCGATGCAGGATTATGGGCGGGCCCTGATTGTTGGCGACTCCAGCACCTTCGGCAAAGGGACCGTCCAGGCGATACTCGAACTGGGACGATTTATGCCCTTACTTGGATCTTCGGCTGCCGGAGCCTTAAAGCTGACTGTGCAGAAGTTTTACCGGGTGACAGGGCGATCGACGCAGCTGAGAGGCGTTATCTCCGATATAAAACTCCCCTCGATCACGGACAACAGAGAGTACGGCGAAAGCGCCTTGAACTATCCGCTTGGGTATGACGACATCAAGACGGTGCCTATAGATCTAGCCGGAAACCGCAAAGCCCTCTGTATAGATCAGCTCCGCCAGCGCTCCGCGGCTCGCGTCAGCCATGATTCGCAGCTCCAGGATATTGCTAAAGACGTTCAGAGGCTAAATGAAAGGCTCAAGAACAATCGCCTGTCGCTCAATCAGTCGGTTCGCCGTGCTGAGGTGGCCAAAGACGCCAAGCGGAAAGAAATGGAAGAGACCGAGCGCAGAAACGCGGAGCGCGCCGATCGGAGCAGGATCTACGAGTTGAGTCTGGCTGACGTGAGCAAACCAGAGTTGCCACTGTTAGAGAAAACTCACGCGACGGCCAACCCCTCTCTGAGGAGCGATAATCCAGTCGACGCTGCTCTGCGAGAAAGTGAAGATGACAACCTGGGCGAGAGCGCCCCTGTGAAAAGGGAGGTCTTGACGATTCTCTCAGACTTAGTTGGTTTCTCAAAATCCTCTCGTACGGTTTCGAACGGCCGCGGAGAAAATCAGCTATTAGAGCCGGTACAACGCTTCGACTCCCCTCGCCTCCACGAATAGGATCAGGACCTTGATCAGGACCTTTGCCTTTACAAAGCCGCGCTTGCGCCTTTACAACGCGAAAATCTCACGAGCGATTGGTTTATGAGATTTTCAGGTTAGGTCTTGGTGCCGGTTAAGGGTTTGAGACTCCGCATCAACGCTTTCTCTGCCTCGACGGCCAGAAAGATGATAAAGCCGATGCCAATCGGCAACAACGGAGTAAAACTATTCTTGGGACAAGGTTGTCCAAATTACTAAAGTCGCTGAATACTGAATAGTTCGTGACGGCGTATGGCTATCTGGCAAGGTAAGCGAAGCGTCTCGCTTTGCCTCTCCGAGTGGAGCAAAGCGAGACGCTTCGCTTACCTTGGCCCTACAGGCATCCCTGTTTTAACCTCTTTTTCTTTTGCCCTCAAGCCCGTCAGACAATCGTGCCTGTTTGACTGCGTTGTCAGCGCTATCGGCAAGGGCATCGTGGCGTAAGCTATTATGCCCCGACCATCGAAGACCGGAAGCGTCGACGCAAAGCCGGTTTGCGCGCTTGGATTGCCTTGCAAAGTCCTAGTGTACTGAATGATAAGTTCATTTCATTAATCGAGTGAAGCGCTGATTTTCTCGAAAATGCTACCGGCGGTGGCGGTCCAACGAAATGGTTTAGGTTCGTTATTGTGCTCAGCGATGTAGGCTTCGATCGCCTCAATGAGGTGCTTGACCGACCGGAAGCTACCTCGGCGGATGGCTTGCGTGGTGATCTTTGCGAACCATCGCTCCACCTGATTGATCCAGGAACTACCGGTGGGAGTAAAATGCAACACGTAATGTGGGCGTCGAGCAAACCAGTTGCGCACCCGAGGAGTTTTGTGAGTGGCAAGATTATCCAAGACGATATGAATCTGAGTTTCACCCGGTAGTTGGCTATCAACCAGATTCATGAATTTGAGGAACTCCTCTTCGCGATGACGGTTGTGGCATTTGCCGATCACTCGTCCGGTGGCCACGTCGTAGGCGCTGAAGAGTGACACGATGCCATGGCGGTAGTAGTCGTGGCTTTGGCGTTCAGGACGTCCCGGCCTCATCGGCAAGATTGGTTGAGTGCGTTCCAGAGCTTGGGTTTGACTCTTTTCATCCACGCAAAGCACAATCGCTTTCTCGGGCGGATTAAGATAGAGCCCTACGATGTCACGTACCTTTTCGACGAACATCGGATCGGTACTGAGTTTGAAACTCTTGACCAAATGCGGCTTTAAACCAAAAGCCTGCCAGATGCGTCGTACCGAATGTTGAGAAATTCCGGCTTCTTTGGCCATCAGCCAACTACTCCAGTGAGTCCGAGCCGGAGGTGTTGTTTCCAAGGTCTTGGTGACCACTTCCTCAACCTTCTGATCTGATATCTCCCGCGGCGCTCCACTGCGCGGTGCGTCGACTAATCCAGCCATCCTTTCAGCGGCAAAACGTCGACGCCACTTGCCAACTGTGTGCACACAAACCCTAAGCTCTTGCGCCACGGCTTCGTTGGATTTATCTCGCGCACAGCTCAGGACGATGTTAGCGCGCAGCGCCATGCCCTGCGCGGATTTGGGTCGCCGCCCAATGAGCTGCAATTTTTCAAACTCCTCTTGGCTTAGATGGATTTTGCTTACCGGACGTCCTTTTGACATCCCTTCTTTCTATTTAATTTTCGGCGACACTGCAATATTTATGAAATGAACTTATCATTCAGTACACTAGTACATCGTCTCATAAGTGGGAGACATACCGTTGGCTTGAAAAGGGTCTGGATGCTAGGCGCGAGTGAGGAGCGTATCCGCTGCGATCCGTGACGAGCGAGCAACGACGCAGACGGACCCTTTTCAAGCCAACCCGGAGGCCGATGGCGCTTTGGCCGATTTTCTGCGTTGCTCGCTCCTTACGTACGGATCTCAGTACGCTCGTCGCTCGGCGCCTTGAAAATCGGCCAAATCGCCGACGGCGGTATGTCTCCCACTTATGAGACGATGTACTAGGACTTGGTCAATCCCGGTTCTTGAACTCGCCCCCCTTGCCCGCATCCGTCTGACATCATTGATCTAGTTCGAAAGGTTGATTGTATTCGTCGTCGTCGTGTTCTTCGTCGCGCTCTAGTTTGCCCACTTTGTCGGCAAACTCGACGGCAGGTTTTTCCTCGTAGGTCTCCATTTCCATACCTTATAATGCGGACAAATGCGCTGCAGCTTTAGGTCGTGGCATCCCCGGAACGAACTGGGGCGACGGGGGCGGCGATCACGCTGGCGTTATTATAGAAATGACCACGAGAGGATGATCAACATTGCCAAGGATATGAGAGCGGCCACGATCACCACGAAGTTGAATCTCTGCATTCGGCGGTGGTAAGCCTGTATTCGATCGCCTTCCATGATGGTTAACTCCTTTATTCAATCGCCGAAGACTGTTGCCCTGTACGACCGCGATTTTGATGAGCGTCACGATTCTCGTCTCATTAAATCAATTTCTCTCATACCTAATTCGATGGATTAAAGTCATCTTTACGTATGGCATCGGTTTGGATTTTTTCAGCGACTCTTTCCGTTTGACACTAAGTATCAATCATTCGCCTGTACCTTTACTGGCAGGTACCCTTTCTGGTCGGCGTCTTTCTTGGACATGTATTCGCCCCTCTTTGTCTTGCCATAAAGGCGCGAGCCGGATTTCCAATACTTCCCGCTTTTCGTGTTCACCCAGACATCATCAGGATTCAGCGGTGACTCTGAGGTAACGGGCGAAGCAACCTGTGAGATCGGCGGGTTAGGGCTGACGTACGTTTTATACGCTTCTATCCAGTTTGAAGCGATCGCCTGTTGGGCAGTTTTGAGGTCGAGTTTCCCACCACAAACCAGTTCATGAAGCTTGCCTTCGAGCCTGTCTTTGACTTGGGCATTCCAAGCGGAAGTTCGGTGCGATTCTGGCCAGAGATTTTTAATCGAATTCGAGCCCCCTAGTTCCAGCGGAATCAGATGATCAACTTCGTAATCACCGCTTCCATGAGATGTGATGGCATATTCTTGATAAACTTCGCGCTTCATCTCCGCCGGAACGTGGCGCACCTTTTTGGTGTAACCTGAGATGCAGACATCTTGAGCTAAAACATCGAATACGTCTCCCGGCGTCAACTTCCGATCGGGAAGAATTGGTGTGGGCTGTTGGGCGAGGACCACCTGAACGAAAATAAACAACAGCGCTAACGCTCTAATTAACATTAACATCGGTTAAACTCTTACTCCCGCAGCCTCATCCGAACTTCCAACAGGGATTTTTCTTTTCTGGTGAGTCCGGTGGGATGTTTTAGTTCCACCTTTCCACCCTTAACATTCAGTGACCTGTATGGCCGATCTTTTCGACTTTTCCAAAAATTTCCGAAACTGGGCCTTAAATCAAAGCGGTGACTCGAGAACACATGCTCGACGATCAGAAGCGCAATAATCCCGATATAGCTCTCGAAAAATATCGGACCCGCCAGTTCTGAGCCCATTTTAATAAGAGGCGGAAAACTGCTCAACCCGGCCTTGCAGCTACCGGCTGCGGATTGAGGTGATAGGGCTACGGTGGATGGCCATTTTGCCAAGACCACTGGAATTTTGTTCCGAAACATGCTTTTGCCCGTTATTGTCGGTGAAACACGGAATTCTTTGTTCAACGCGACCAGGGTCCGCCGGCGGAGGGCGGGTGCGGACAGAGTGGTTTGAGCTACAGCGTTTGGGATCAAGACCGGGTTACTTCGCCGCGCCGCGACTTTTGAGTCGTTACGGTCGCACCAGAGTACGACGATGATGCCACTGCCTGAATGTAGGGAAAGACCTTGCGATTAGTTCGCTTGGAAACCGGTCGGGCTGTGCATTTGTCACATCAATAATTCAATAATTCAGTAATTCAGTAATTCGATAAGAGACAGGGACGCAATGTTGAAGAATTGGCGAATTGTTGCAACGGTGCTGGCGGCATTTGTTATCGGTCAACTCGATCCGGTCGGGTTCGTCTATTGGAAGGTAGCTGAATGGCGGTTGCCGCAGATACGTGCCGAAAGCCTGGCGCACGCCACCCCATTCGAAAGCATTCCGCGCAACAAATGGGTCGGCGAAACGGCAAACACGTTCGCCTTCAACGATATAAATCACAATGCGCCGGTGCATATTCTTATCGTCACTAAGAAGCGTATCGATACGGCGCTAGTTGCGCCACCGGAGCTCGTGGCAGAAATGGTTGGGCTCGCTGTCAAGCTCGCGCGAGAACATCATATTGATCAATCTGGCTTCCGGCTAGTGATCAACACCAATCCGCAAGGTGCGCAGACGGTTTATCATCTACACATCCACCTGCTTGGTGGGCGTCAGATGCGTTCTTACGATTAGCCCACATCAATATACCTTTTCCTTTGCAGGTTAAGAAAGTTGATCGCTGCCCGCTTCGTTCGTATCCGTCTGAGCCGTGGTTAATGTCACCGCCAGATTTCGACGGTTAGTTTCGGGCCAGCCACGCGCTAGCTGAAGGCCCGATCGATTTCTTACGCTACCGGCCAATGTGGCCCAAGCAACGCCATGCCATGGGCGCACCATAGCCCCGGATCCTCCGGCGGCATCGCGTCGGCCTTGGTTACTTCACGAAAGAAAGCTTCCATTTTTCCCGAGGGCGTAAAAACAATCAGGATCCTGCCGCGTGTGTTACCGACGTACGCCCAGACATGGGGCACGTTGCGCGGCGCAAGCAGAGAGTCGCCCGGCTTAAGTTCCATCCTTTCTTGACCTACCTCGAAAATGAACTCACCTTCAAGAGGGTAGAACCACTCGTCTTGGTCGTAGTGCAGGTGTCGCGGAGGACCGCCTTTCGCTTGGAGCGTGATCTCGACAATGAAAGAACCGCTGCTCTCCTGCGTGGACACCTTGAAATCAATGTGGCCAATACCGAGCCCACGCTGTTCGCCGAATCGGTCTTTGCCTGCTGCGACTCGGAGTGCGGAGGGGCTAGTAGCCGGAGTTTGCAAAGATTCGCTCATAGAAGCTTCTTCCCTCCACTAAGGTATGCCACGTCGAGAACCAGGATCTCGTGGCTCATGTTTAACACTAAGATCGTGATGTTTTACGCTTTAATCGCGTAAGGTATTGCGTTTTGGAATACTTAGATTCCGGCCAGATTCGCACATCCCGGCCGCAGCGTGCAAGCCATTTCACTTGAGAAACCTTCGCGCTTTTCCTCGCCCTCGTTTGCTTGCTTTCAGTCATTGGTTCCGCACGGTACATGGCATCTCCCGTGGAAGCGCAGTTGCCGGACCCGGCGATCATCAGCTTGGTCGACCGTAACGATGTAGCCGTCGATGCGCACCTGCTCGCCAGCGCGCGGAAGATGCCCGAGTCGACGGACGATGTAGCCGCCAACCGTTGCTACGTCCTCGTCCTTCCACTCCAGACCCGCCAAATCCCTCTGCCGTCGCTGGACGTTGACGGTTTTACGAGTAAAGATAGACCGATCCCGGCCGATAAAACCAAGCCAACGACGCCGAGTGAGGCTGCCGTTGAGATGTGATAAACGTCAGCCAGGAGCATCCTGGCGCCGATAAAGGAGAGGATGATTGCCAGGGCAGGCCTAAGATAGACAAACTTGTCAACGACACCAGCGAGCAGGAAATACAACGAACGCAAACCAAGGATAGCGCAAACGTTGGAAGTGTAGACGATGAACGGGTCGCGCGTAATGCCAAAGATCGCCGGAATCGAGTCGACAGCGAAGAGAACGTCCGTGACCTCGATCATGATCAGCACAAGAGCCAACGGCGTCAACAGCCGCCGGCCGTCGCGGCGCACGGTGAAGCGTGCGCCGTGGTAGGTATCGCTCACGGGCAGCAGCCTGCGCACGAGCCGGATCAGGGGGTTCCGACCGATATCGACCGCTCTCTTCCTGCTAAAGAACATCTTTATGCCCGTGAAGAGCAAAAAGGCGCCGAAGAGTAAAGCGCCCAGTGGAACGTTTCGACGAACGCGACACCAACGCCGATCATCGCACCGCGTAAAATCAGCGCACTCAAAATACCCCAAAACAGCACACGATGCTGGTAAGTCGCCGGCACGGCGAAATAGGAAAAAACGAGAACAAAAACGAAAATGTTGTCTATCGAAAGGGAATATTCCACCAGGTAGCCGGTCAGAAACTCCAACGCTTTCGCGCGTCCCTCCCAAAGCCAGATCAGCGCATTGAACCCGAGCGAAAGCGCCACCCAAACGGCAGTCCAGATGCCGCTTCCTTCGTGCTCGGCGCGTGCGCCTTGCGCTGGAAGCCAAACAGATCAATGGCCAGCAGGCAGAGCACGCCGACGCTAAAGGCGATCCAGAACCAGAGATTCGTATGCATTAAAGAGGGACTAAGTTGAGGGGACTACTTGGCAATTTGCTGCCCGCGCTATAGCCAATAAACTCATATCGATAGCTCCATCAGATGCGTCAAAGTAAACATTCATTACACCTTCCACAAAGACGAATAATGGAAGATATACTTCGTTTGTATCTAACTTAGGTTAGACAGGAACTCATCGCCGATTTCAAACTCGCCTGCTCACGGCTCATCCTATAAGGCCCAACGGTACTATCGGGTGCATCCTTGTCGAACCTAGCCACGGGCCAAATGTTCGTCGCCAGGAGTCAAGTCGCCTAACAAAACGCCAAGAGTTGGCTTTATTTACAGAGATAGGTGAGTCATCGTCCGCACCTCTGAGTCGCCTCCGCTTTACGTGAGTTAAGCAAATCCGTCGGAGCTTGAATCTCGAGGCGAAGAGAAACGCGTCTGCGTGGGCGAGCCGCCGAGATTACGACGCGGCCTGCATCTCCTCGATCAGCGTGCCGATCAGCTCCGCCGCAGGGAGCGCTCGCACGAGCGGCGCACCCTGGCCCGCCCATTGCGCGCCATAGCCGGGCTCACCCTTGGCCTTCGCCGCGGCGTTGAGGGCCTTGCCCGCGTCATAGGTCACCGGATAAGCGGGAATCTCACGAGCGGACACGTCTGCGACCAAGGCGGTCAAACGGTTGGCAAGGCAGCGCGCGGGCCGGCCGGAGATGCCTGCAGTCATGACCGTGTGGTGCGCGGCGCCGCTGGCTAGCGCCGCGCGATATCCCTCGTCCGCCGCGGATTCCGGGCTCGCGACGAAGGCCGTGCCGAGTTGCGCGGCGGCAGCGCCGAGATCCAGGACGGCGGCGATGCCGGCGCCGTCCATGATGCCGCCGGCGGCGATCACCGGAATGTCGAGCTGTCGCACGAGAAGCCGGGTGAGGGCGATCGTCCCGAGACTACTATCGGGCGCATCTGTCTTGAACACGCCCCTGTGGCCGCCAGCTTCATAGCCTTGGGCCACTACCGCGTGGATGCCAGCATCGGCGACGGCTCGCGCCTCATTGGGATTCGTGGCCGAGGCAAGCAGGATGATCCCTGCATCGCGCAGCGCCCGAACCCGCTCGGGCGCCGGGACGCCGAAGTGGAAGCTGACGACCTTGGGCTTCTCCTGAAGGAGGGCGGCGAGCATGTCGTCATCCTCAACGAAGCTGCGATAGATCTCCGTCAGGTGTGTCGGCGGGGTCGCCCCAAATCGCGCGAACTCCGGCCGCAGTCGCTCGATCCACGCGCTCTCCACCCTCGCGTCGAGCTTCGCCGGTTGATGGCAGAAGACGTTGACGTTTAGAGACCGCGCGGAGAGAGCCCGGAACGCGGCGATCATCTTTCTTGCCCCCTCGGCGTTGGTGGCGCCGACGCCGAGCGAGCCCAGGCCGCCGGCGTTGGAGACGGCCGCCGCCAGGGCAGGCGTTCCAATGCCCGCCATCGGCGCCTGGATGATGGGCCATTGGATATCGAGAAGTTCGAGAAGATGTGTGGAACCGTCCACGGTCATTATGTGCTCCTTACGTGGCGATCGGCCAGGTGAAATCACGACCATGAAATGATACCGGCTAAAACCACCGCGAGTAAAGGGAAGCCTTTGCTTTTCATCGCGATTCGCGTTTATCGTGCTTATCGTCGTCGTGCTCGTACTCGATCCGTGACCGTTGCCGGTCAGAAGCACATGGCGATCGAAACGGCGTGAACCAAGCAATCAGCCCGAAGGCGCTCTTTCCGGTTCTTAAAAGAAATCGAGCACGATTATACCGAAAGCTGTCAGCAAAGGTAAGCGAACCGTCTCGGTTTGCTCGACTCGAAGAGGCAAAGCGGGACGCTTCGCTTACCCCGCCAGATCGCAATGCTGATAACCAGCAGCCAGCGAAGGCCGATAACGATAGACCGATCGCAATGCCGACGCAAACTCCGCGGAAAATAGTCTATGTTTCAATTTCCTGGAGAGTGTTTTTTGCGCGTTACATTTCGCCTGAATGGAATTGATTACTCACTAACCGGTCGGGCGTCTCCAAAAAACCTTTACCACCCAACTCATTGTAAATATTGGTCACATCCCGAGGCCATTTGGCGTTGCTATGGTTCGGATCATTGGTGACTCTACGTCCAACGGGCGCGTATTTTCTGCCTATTTTCTTGATCGTGTCTAAGCCTTCATCGAGGTATTTCTCCTTCAGATTCTTGGCCATGGCGTCGATTCCTTCATCGATTGAGCCGAACTTGAGAAAACCCCTCATGCGTGGACTATTCTTGTCCATCATGCCGCCTACATTATTGAATTTCCTCACTGCGTTGGAGCTACCGTGGCCGGTTTCGAGAATCGAGATCGCGGCTAATATCGTTGGGTCAATTCCGTATTTTGCGGCGGCAACGAAATAGGCCTGCTCGTGACCTTTGAGGGCGCCCTGCAAGTGGGCGGCGAGATCTTCAGGCTTCATCCCAAAACTCTGACTGGCATCCATTAAATTGATGGCATCTTTACCGTATTCAATGCCCGTTAAGCCATACTTTCTGGCAAGTTGACGACCAATGTCGTACACCCCCTCCTTGTCCCATGAGAGTTGGACATCTTCCCGGACAAGAACCCGGTCGATTACCCGACCTCGGCTGCAGTAGCTCGCTCCCGCCGGGCCTGTCCTATTTTCGATCGCCACCGGTCCCGGAAGGCGCACGATATTGCCAAACATACCCTCTTCGACGCTCTTCTTAAAGCCTGGACGATTGAAGATGTCGGGGGTGATCAGTTCCGTCGCGTCGGCGACAGCAATTGCGCAATAGCAGATGGCGGAAAGAACTACGAGTTTAGTCTTCATAGGAGGTGGTGCATGCTATGTGTTATCAAGAAATGCATAGGCGGATCGATATGCCACCAGGCACAATCCCAACGCGCGCCCGAGCCTGCAGGACGCGCGGCCGAGGACTTTGATCCTCATCGATGATGGCAACAGAGAGATGATGAAAAGCTTCTTCACAGGGGAACCGGTCCCGAAATTAGCTTCGGACTGCCTCCGCAACTACTGCCCTTTAGGGAAGGTGCCGGCTAGCGGTTCGCTTTGGAGTTCTAGCGTTTCGGTTAGCCCGTGTGATGAGGAAACGGGTCGCCACGGCCGGAGCGACAACGGAGGCGATGGCCGTTTATTCGCGGAAAGTGAATCCGCTGAAACGTTAGCTAAGTTAGTTAGCCAGTTATGCGTATTGAAACGAGAATTCTGTTCTCGTTACGAATGGCTTTAGGGATATCAAGGGCGAGTATGTGCTTAGTTAGGCGTAAACTCATGTAGGCGAACCGTCTGGGTTTGCTTTCCCTCAAGGAAGCAAAGCGAGACGCTTCGCTTACCATGCCCACCAGGTTCATCATCATCATCATCAGCATCAGCAGCACGGCTTGATGAGACAGCTCCTGCTCCTCGGCCTTGGTCAAGAAGACCAGATCGGATCCTCTTTACGGAGACCGAGGTCGGCACGCGGAAGACCGACCTTGCTCAGACCCATGCGGAATGGAAGCTGGCCGTTATAAATGCAATATTTTGTAGGTTGATCTCGATGGTAACATCAGGCTGTTCAGCTGGCTTGGCGGATTGCCTCTATCACCTCGGCTCCCGCGTCGGTCTTGCGAAAATAGGCAGCGCACCCTCCCGCGAATGCTTGGGCCCGCCATTCGGGATTATCATAGGCAGTCAGGAAAATGACTGGCGTCTTTTTGCCGGAAGCGGCGAGCTGCCGCTGCAGTTCGATTCCCGAGATGCCGCCAAGCTGAACGTCGAGCAACAGGCAGTCGAAAAACAGGTGACGGGAATCACCCAGAAATGCTTCTGCGGATCGATATGCCACGGTGCTCATTCCCGATACGCGCAGCAGCCTTCCAACCGAGCGGCAAAGACTTTCATCGTCATCGACGATAGCAACAGAGAATTGATGGAGGAGCTGGTTCACGAGGAGTACAAACGAAGAGTAGCTCCGATTAGTCTCAGCGACTACTGCCCCTTAGGGAAGGTGCCGGCTTCCTGCGCTAGCCGCGCGAGTTCCGCGACTGATGGCACGCCAAGCTTCGTCGTAATACTCGTTCGGTGCAGCTTCACCGTCCGTTCACAGATCCCGAGATCGTTAGCGATCTGCTTGTTCAGCGCGCCGCGCAAAACCTTCTCGAGCACCTCGCGCTCCCGATCGCTTAGTTTATCAAATCTGGCCTGAATCTGTCTCGTTCTCGCCCGCGTCTCACGCTCCCGGGCGTCGCGTGCGATAGCGCGCCGCACAGCTTCGAACAGCTTTTCCTTCGACGCTCGCTTCTCCAAGAAGTCTTCGGCGCCGGCGCGCATCGCCTGCACGGTCGAGGGAATGTCGCCTTGGCCAGTGAGAAAAACGACCGGTATAGCGTTGGGTGTCCGCGCCAGCGCTGCCTGCAAATCCAGCCCGTTCATTTGCGGCATCTGCAGATCGATGATCATGCAGCCCGGCGACTCGGAATCAAACTGCTCAAGAAACGCTCTGGCCGAGTTGAACGGCTGTACCGCAAAGCCGCTTGCCCGCAGTAGCCGCGCCGCAGCAGAGAGAAACGAGGCATCGTCATCTACAATGAACACCGTTGGTCTCACCCGACGCCCCCTTCAGCGACCGGCAAGGTCAAGCGAAAAGTCGCTCCGCGCCCGGTGTTGTTTTCAGCCCAAATCTTTCCTCCGTGCGCCTCGACGATCGTCCGCGAGATCGGCAGACCGAGGCCCATGCCCTGCAGCTTGGTGGTGAAGAACGGCTCGAACAGTCGTCCTAGCTTGTCATCCGGTATACCGTGCCCATTGTCACGGACGGCCACCTGGACAAAACCGTTGCCGGCAGCTCGAGCACGCACTGTCAGCAGGCGCTCGCCGTCAGTTACGCCGGCCAGAGCGTCCATGCCGTTGAGCAGGAGATTGAGCAGTACTTGTTGAAGGTGAACTCGGTCACCGCGGGCGAATGGCAGATCCCGGGGCACGTCGATCTCGATGCCAACGTGCCGTGTTGCACTGTCCGTGCGCGTGAGCGTCACGACTTCATCCACCAACTCGCTCAGCATCACGGGGCGCGGATCGAGATGTCGCCGCTTGAGCAGCGCGCGCAACCGATCGATCACCTCGCCCGCACGTTGGTCGTCCTTGCGGATATCGGCAACGATCGCACGTAACTCTTCGAGGTCCGGCTGATCGGATTGGAGAAAAAGTTCCGCCGCTTCGGCATTCCGCAAAATGGCTCCAAGCGGTTGGTTCAATTCATGGGCCAGCGAGGAGGCCAGTTGCCCCAGCATTGTGACGCGGCCTGCATGCGTGAGTTCCTGACGAAGCTGCACCGCCTCACGTTCTGAGCGCCGGCGCCACGCGCGCTGCGCGAGCAGCCCCGCGATTAGCGAAGTCTGCACAGCCAGCACCGTGACGATGCCGATGATCAGTCCTCGATGCTCGTCCCAGAGCGTTGGCTGGCCAAACATCTCGACCGCATCCGCTAGTACCCGGGAGATTGCTCCCGAAGCGCCGGCCACCCACCCGATCTCGTGGGCCTCTGGTTGAAGCCGCAGAGCCAAATCAACCGTCTCATGCACATCCATCTCTGCCGCCACGCCTGTTACGTCTGGCGGCAAAAGCGCGGCATCCGCTTCCGCCTCCTTCTGAACCGCATAAACTATGGGAAGCCCAGGAAAAAGAATGAGCACATTCTTCTTGCCATTCACCGGTTTGTCATTCTGCGCCGCGCAAGGCTCAAGTCCACCGCTCATGACTATGTCGAGCAAAACGAAAAATATGGCGTAACGGGCAAAGGCGTGGATGCGGTATTGATGCATGAAGGGCTAGGTATGAAAAGGATGCCTGGATTTTCTTTCGTCAGATTCTAGCCCTCCAGGCGCACCGGCACTCGCCAGTTAGATCCATCTGAAGGTAAACTAAAAACTTAATTTTCGAACCGCTCGCCAACCTTTGCTGAATGCTGACCTTTGGTTGCCAAGATTGGTCGGAGCCCATTGAAAGATTTAGCAAGAGTCTGCACATAGAATCGTTTCACTGTTGACTCGGCGTCCCCCTATAAACTTCCGTATCACCTGATAACGCGATCTCAGAAGACTCGTGACCAGGCTAGTCATCGGCCCTGGTTCGTAGAATCGTCCGGGCCACCCGATTGCGTAGACAGAAAGCTGGTTTACCAGTTAGCTTGTTTGCATGAAGGCAACGATCGATATCGATGATGAATTATACCGGCAAGTGAAAGCTGCCGCCGCGATTCGGGGGCTCAAGGTAAAGGATTTGGTTGCCGAAGGCCTGCGTACCGTCCTTCGCTCTCCGCATGCGGGTCCTCGCACTCGGCGGATCCAATTGCCGATCGTCACGTCAAAAAAGCCGGGGACCCTGCGCTTCGGCAACGAAACGATTGCGGAAATCGAAGCGCGACTGGACATGGGACATGAGTCTTAGTCTGCTCGACACCAACGTCTGGGTGTCGCTGGCAATCGATCGCCACGAACATCATCTTCTTGCCTTGGATTGGTTTGACAAGGCCTGAAGCCATTGAGACTCCATGAGCTGGGTCACCATCATTTGGGCGATGATTGCATCCGCCTGCCTCACGCTGGCGCTGGTGCATGTGCTAGTCTGGTGGCGGCGACGCGACGCGCGGGCCAATCTGTTCTTTGCCCTGTCGGCGGTGGCGACAGCGGTCTTCGCGGGATGTGAGTTGTGGATGATGCGGGCCGAGACGCCAGGAGCATTCGGCATGGCGGTGCGGTGGACCCATGTGCCCGGCTGGGTGCTGATCGTGTCGCTCGTCGGATTCATCCGGTTCTATCTGCGGGCCGGGCGGTTGTGGCTGGCCTGGACGGTCTGCGGCGTGCGGACGCTGTCGCTGATCCTCAATTTTATTTGCACCCCGAATCTCAACTATCGGGAGATCACCGCCCTGGGCCACGTCTCTTTTCTCGGTGAAACGGTCGCTGTCGCCAAGGGGGTTCCGAACCCTTGGATGCTGATCGCCCATTTGAGCCTGCTGTTGCTTGTGATCTTTGTCGCAGATGCCGCAATCAGCGTCTGGCAGCGGGGTGACCGGCGGCGGGCGCTCTTGGTGGGCGGCGTCATAATTTTCTTTGTCGTGGCGGGATCAGGGCAGGTGATTCTGACGTTCTGGGGAATCATTCATGTGCCAATCACAG
Source organism: uncultured Verrucomicrobiae bacterium (assembly GCA_963742335.1). Taxonomy (GTDB): domain Bacteria; phylum Verrucomicrobiota; class Verrucomicrobiia; order Chthoniobacterales; family JAFAMB01; genus JAFAMB01. Next base: position 3,540 of record CAVULL010000031.1, on the reverse strand, counting down.
TGAGCTTGTTCTATATGGGTATCGTGATGGCGATGGGCTACGAACTGAGCCAGGACGTGTTGCGCGCGGCGCGCCTTTCGGACGATCTGCGCGAGGGCCAGCATCGGATGGCCCTTGCGACTCAAGCCGCCAACCTGGGCATCTGGGTACGAGATCTCGTGCGGAATGAAATCTGGGCGTGCGACAAGTGGCGGGAGTTGCTGGGTTTCGGGAAGTCGGAACGGATTGATCTCAATTGCTTTCTGCAAAGGCTGCATCCCGAAGATCGCGAAGCAGTCAATCAGATCCTTGCGAAGGCGCTTGGTGGCGAAGGTGGTTACGAGACGGAATATCGCGTGGTGCTACCGGACGGCCGGATGCGTTGGATCGCCTCCCGCGGTGGTGTCGAGTTTGACGCCACTGGCAAACCGGTTATCGTGCGCAGCGCTTCACTCGACATCACGACGCGCAAGCAGGCCGAAGAAGTGGCGCACAACTTGAGCGGGCGGCTGATCCAGGCGCAGGAAGAGGAACAAATGCGGCTCGCCCGCGACCTGCACGATGACTTAAGCCAGAGCCTCGCGCTGCTTTCCGTAGAACTAGAGATGTTTGGACAAAGCCCGCCGGCGGAACCCGTAAGGATCAGCGGACGGATGCAGGAATTCTCAACGCAGGTCAAGAGATTGTCGTCGGAAGTTCACCGGCTGTCGCACGAGTTGCATCCGGCGAAACTGGAGCAACTCGGCCTGGTGGCGGCGTTGCGCGGATTCTGTAATGAATTCGCGGTGGCCCACGAGATGGCGATTGAGTTTGTCGATCGCTCAGTGCCGCGGGCGATGCCGGAGGCTGCGGCGCTTTGTCTCTATCGTATCGCGCAGGAGGCGCTGTACAACGTGGTCAAGCACAGCGGTGGGACGGCGGCAAGAGTCGAACTAACAATGGAGGCCAGGGAAGTTCGACTCGTCATCGCCGATGACGGCATCGGCTTCGACCCTAAGACGATGAGAGCCAATGGGTCACTCGGCCTCGTCAGTATGAGCGAGCGGGCGCGGTACGTGCAAGGGCTGCTTTCGGTCGAGTCGCATGCGGGCAAAGGCACGAGGATCGAAGTGCGCGTGCCTATCGCTGGGGCCGACAATCTCTGCTAAAAGCGATACCGCTCGAAAAGATCACCGCCCCAATGAACAGACGCCCCCGGATCCTCCTCGCCGACGACCACACAATGCTCCTGGACGCTTTCCAGCGTTTGCTGGAGCCTCGGTGCGAAATCGTCGGTACCGCCTGCGATGGCCGCGGGCTCATCGATCTCGCCGCCACTACCCGGCCCGACGTGATCGTGCTCGACATCTCGATGCCGGGGCTCAACGGCTTGGACGCTTGTGCGCAGCTACGCCGAATAATGTCGGAGATGAAGTTCGTCTTCCTCACGGTGAATGAAGATGCCGACATTGCGGCGGAAGCGATCCGCTTGGGCGCATCGGGCTATTTGCTGAAGAGCTCCGCGTCAGTCGAGCTGTTCACTGCCATCGAACAGGCGCTCGCTGGCAAGACCTACATCACGCCGCTCGTTACAAAGGGCGTGCCCCTCGAAGTCTTTCTCCGCCAGGCCGTGAAGTCTGGTGTGGAGAAGCTTACCGGGCGTCAGCGCGAAGTGCTGCAACTGCTTGCAGAAGGCCGCGCGATGAAAGAAGTCGCGGACATCCTCCATGTGAGCGCGCGGACTGTGGCCTTTCACAAATACACGATTATGGAAAATCTCGGCCTGAAGACAAGTGCCGAGCTGGTGCAATATGCGCTCGAGCATGGGATGTTGAAAAAGCGCAGCTAGTGTTCGCGCGAGTACCTGTTAGTTTTGCCAGTATCGGCGATTTCCAAAAACGCCTATTAAAATGGCGCGTGATCACCGCTTCCTTTACCCCCGAGGTCGTGCGGCGCCCGCGCGTGCTGCTGGCTGATGATCATCCGCAATGCAAGGCGTGCCTGTCCTCCGACCTCGTCCCGGCCATCTTCGAAGCCCTCGGAGAAGACCGCTTCGGCTCGCCAACCATTTCCTTGGCAGAAACCCCATAACTCAATTTTGGCTCACCGTATTTCAGGAAAACAAAACAAACCAAACGTTATGAAACCAGAAATAACCAAACCGCTAAACTTTCGATGCGCACTCGTTATCGAGCAAACAGACTCCCTTCGCATGTCCCTAGGACAAGCTCTTAGGGCGCAAGGTTGGTTCGTACACGGGATCCGGCGGGTCGAACAGGCGTTCCATATTTTGGCTCACATACCCTATAGACTTGTCGTCATCGGCTCTGAATTGCCTGGGATTGGTGGGATAGACTTCGTCCGCATCCTACACGCCTCTAGAGAATGGCGCGCCATTCGAGTGGTGGTCATCACGAGCTCGCAGAGCGTAGATTTTGCAACCCAGGCCGCGGAGTGCGGCGCATTCCTGGCCAGAAAATCGACGTGGAAGTGCGATCTTTTTAGCTTTTTATCAGGCTACGATGAAGATCCGACAAAGAACACTGTTTGCGATCAGATCCCAGAGTTTGATTCGGCTCCTTCCCAGATTCTCCGGCGCTAGATCGCGCGCCTAAGGATGCATCTATGCGGCGCCTGCGCTGTCAGTCGCCTGATTCAAAAGGCCAGGTTGTTATGCGTATCTTGAGCAAAGTCTTAGTTGTTTGTGCGGTTTTGGTAGCTGGTTGTGCTCCTGACCGTGACGCCGCGATGAATCGGTTTATTTCGCGCGGAACTCTCGCGCAGCAAGGCGCGGAAAACGGGGACGAAATTTCCTATTGGGATGGCACGGGATCCGAAGGCGAGCCCAGGATCGTGATAGATCTCGATCAACAACGCGCTTATTTTTACAAAGGCGATCAAATCATCGGTGTTTCAGCTGTCTCGACCGGTCGAGAAGGTTACGATACGCCTCCCGGTGAGTTCCGAATCATGGAGAAAGAGCGGGAGCACGTCTCGAGCCTTTACGGAAATTACGTCGACCAAAGCGGGCAGGTCGTGAATCACCCTCTTTGCAATTCTCGCTTTGGCGTCCTTCCAGCTAAGTTCACTGCCAGCTAGCGCAGCGAATCAGGAGACGAGCGACAACGTTTTGGAGCGGGCTGAAGGCGTTTTAGAGCGGCTAAAGGACGACCTAAAGGGCGAGCTGCAGGACCTACGAGAGGACCTAAGGGAAGAAGTTGCCTACCTGTACGGAATGGAGTGGCGGAGGTCGACACCAGGAGGACTCCAGACGACCGGGTGGACGAGCGATGGACGCTGGCGTGTTCTTCAGAAGGCTCGCGAGGGTGATGAATGACAATCCGCCCGCCGCGGAGGATGGTCCGGCGCTCGAGGTAAGCTCAAAACACTTACCTGCAGCCCGAGTCGCCGGGTAAGGACAAGGAAGCCAACTGGCTGCCGACGCCGCTGAGCGGCCCCTTTAACATCACAATTCGCAACTACTAGCCCAAGAAAGAGGCGCTTGATGGCACTTACAAGGTCCCACCGATAAAGAAAATCCAATGAATCGGATGAAAAAGCTGCTAGTTCTTGCGGCGGTAG